>CAVSLG010000001.1:0-152382 GCA_963728665.1 uncultured Actinomycetes bacterium
TTCTCCTCGACGTCGCTCGACGAGATCCTCGAGCGCCTCGACACGGAACCGATCGGGGTCGCGGTGCCCGAGGGCGCGACGGAGCTCACGATGGCGATCGAGGTCCCCCGGGCCGCCGACGACCTGCGGGTGCAGGCGACGTCGGTCTCGGCTGGCGACGAGCTCACCACGACGACGCGGCCGCTCGTCGAGGGCTCCCAGGACGTGGCGTTGTCGCTCCCCGACGCCGACCGCCTGCTGTCGATCACGTTCCAAGCGGACACCGGCACCGACCTGCCCGACGACCTCGAGCTCACGATCGGCTCGCCACAGCTCGGCGATCAGGCGCTGGACCTTGCGACCTGGCATCCCACGACATGGCGCGGCAGCACGGGCACGCTCGAGTCCGACCTCGCCGGGTCGCTTCGGTACGCCTTCCGCCCCGGGGCGGGGAACGTGGTCGGCGGGCTCGTGCCGGCCGCGCCCGCCCTGCCGGCCCTCGTCTCCGACAACGTGGCGACACAGACCGGGGGCATGGTGGAGGTCGGGCTCGCCGGCCAGCGGCTGCAGGTCGAGCCCGTCGCCGTGGCGAGCCAGTTCCCCGGGGTCGTGCCGAACGCCCCGTTCGTGGTCGTGCCGGTCCGTGGGCTGCTCGAGCGGCAGTTCTCGATCCCGGAAGCCGGCGTCACGCTGAACGAGGTGTGGGCCAACACCCCCGAGGACCCGTCGCAGCTGCTGACCGAGGCCGGATGGGTGCCGGGCGTAGTGAACGCCACGGCGCCGATCGAGGGACTGCTCGCGCAGCTCCCGCAGTCGCTCGCCGTGGGCATGAACTTCGCGGCCGCGGTCGCCGGCGTCGGGCTCGTGATCATCGGGGTCGCTGCGGGCCTGTACTTCACGATGCGCCGGCGGGACTACGAGTTCGCGGCCCTGCGGGCGATGGGCACAGGCCGGCGACAGATCCGGACCACCCTCGTGCTGGAACAGGCCGCCCTGCTCGGCTTCGCGCTCCTCGCCGGACTCGGGATCGGCTACTGGCTCCTGCGGCTCGTGATGCCCTACGTCGGCACGAGCCTCGGGGTCTCGTACCCGGCGCCGGTCTTGGTGCTCGACTGGGCCGCGATCGGTGCGGCGATCGTCGCGATCGTGATCGCGAGCGCTCTCGCGCTCGGCGCGGCCATGCGCACCCTGATGCGATCGTCGGTCACGGGCGTGTTGCGAGGTGAGGCGGAATGACGATGGTCAGTCCCGAGCTGTTCACGCCCTCCGATCGCGAAGTGCTGATCAGGTTCCGCCACGTGTACAAGGTGTACCGCATCGCCGAGACCGGGGTGGTCGCGCTCGGTGGGGTCGACCTCGACATCGCGCCTGGCGAGTTCCTCGCGGTCGTCGGCCCGAGCGGGGCCGGGAAGTCGACGATCCTCAACCTGATCGGCGGGCTCGATCGCGCCTCGGCGGGCTCGGTCGAGGTCGACGGGCAGGATCTCGGGCTCCTCGACGTCGACGCGCTCACGCGCTACCGCGCCCACCGCATCGGCTTCGTGTGGCAGGGCACCGCGCGCAACCTCGTGCCATACCTCACGGTGCGCGAGAACGTGAGCCTGCCGGCCGCGATCGACCGCCACGACGATCCCGGACGGCGACGCGACGCCGACGAGCTCTTGCGCCTCGTCGGCCTCGGCGAACGGCTCCGCCACACGCCGGGCATGCTCTCGGGTGGCGAGCAGCAGCGGGCAGCGATCGCGGTCGCGCTCGCGAACACCCCCTCGATCCTGCTCGCCGACGAACCGACCGCCGAGCTCGACTCCGGGAGCGCGGCCATCGTGCTCGACGCCTTCCGCGCGGTGAATCGCGAGTTCGGCGTCACGATCGTGATGGTGACGCACGACCTCACGGCGGCGCGCGCCGGCGACCGGCGCATCCGAGTGCGGGACGGGCGCGTACTGCACGAGGGCACCACCGTGGCTCCGGTGGGTGACGACGGTCGGGTACGCCTTCCCGACGATGCCGTTGCCGCCCTCGGCGACGGGGAGCTGGAGGCCGAGGTCTCCGCCGACGAGGTCCGGCTGCGACGACGGAGCGAGACCGGCCATGCCTGAGACCGATGATCTGCGCTCGAAGTGGGGTCCGTCGGGAGCCGCCGATGTCGGCGAGAGCGGCGCCGAGCCCGCGACCACCGGTCCCGACACGCTGACGGCCCGCACGGCCCCCTTGCTCCAGGGCACGAGCATCGTCCGCACCTATCCGGGGGCCCAGGGGGTCCTGGCGGTGCGTGGCGCGTCGCTCTCACTCGCCCCGCGTGACTTCGTGGCCTTGATGGGCCCGAGCGGATCGGGGAAGACCACGTTCATCGGCGCCCTCAGCGGCCTCGACGATCCCGACGAGGGCGAGGTGCGCTGGAAGGGCGAGCCGATCCATCTGATGTCGCGCGCCGAGCGCAGCGAGCTCCGCCGACGCGGTATGGGCGTGGTCTTCCAGTCGTTCGGTCTGCTCCCCACGCTCTCGGCCGTCGAGAACGTGGAGCTGCCGCTGCGAGTGAACGGCGCGCCCCTCGACGAGGCTCGGGAACGCGCGAGCGGCTGGCTCGAGCGACTGGACCTCGCCGATCGCCTCGACAACCGAACGTTCGAGCTCTCCGCCGGCCAGCAGCAGCGCGTCGCGGTCGCGCGCGCGTTGATCGCCGAGCCCGAGGTCGTGCTCGCCGACGAGCCGATCGCCGAGGTCGACACCGAGAACGCCGACCTGATCCTCGCTGCTCTGTGGGACGTGATCGGCCGTGGTGGGGCGGTGCTCGCCGCCACACACAACCCCGAGGCGCTGCGCTACGCCAACCGGGTGGTGCTCTTCCGCGACGGCGTGGTCGACGCGGAAGGCTCTCCCGACGAGCTCGCCGACCACCTCACGACCGACTGATCCCGTTCAGAGTCCTCGCCAAGAGGCGGTCAGAACCGGAGGGACTTCCACACGTCGTCGCCGCGGTCGACGACGGCGTCGGGGTCGAGCTCGATCCGGAGCGGACGCTCACCCGGCTCGCGCCTGAGCACCCGGTCGAGCAGCGTGCGCCGGCCGCTGGCTCGCGCCAGCGCCGTCGCCATGCGATCGCGCCGCGTCTCACGGATGCGGCGTTGCAGATCGAGGTCTCAGGTTGGATGCCCGACCGCGGGTCCACCGATGTGCACGGTCAGCTCCTCCCCGTTCCTGGCCCCGTTCCTGGCCCCGGCACGAGGGTCCGCAGATCGACCTCGGGATCGGCGAGCGCCTGCGGGTCGGGGGCAACCTGCCCCGAGACGAGCCCGAACGAGCGGCGGACGTCGCGCTTCCAGTCCAGGCTCACGGTGGAACGCACGATGCCGTTGGCGTCGAGCAGGAACGCGCAGAACGACCGGTCCTCGATCGAGCCGCGCACGACGGTGCGGTCCCAGGTCGCGGCGACGCCCGCCATCTGCACCTGCGAGTCGTACTGGTCGCTCCAGAACCAGTGCGGGTCGTCGAACGTCTCACCCGCTCCGAGCATGTTCCGGGCCGCCGTCCCCCCCATCTTGATCGCGTTGTCGAAGTGCTCGACGCGGATCGGCCCGAACACCCGATGGTCGTGGCGGGCGACGTCGCCGGCGGCGAACACGCCGGGCACCGACGTCTGTAGCGCCGGCCCCACGGGAATGCCGCCGCCCTGGTCGAGGCCCGTGCCCGCCATCAGCTCCACGCTCGGCTCGGTGCCGACGCCGACGATCGCGAGGTCGGCGTCGATGCGCTTCCCCCCGCTCGTGACGACCGTTTCGAGGCGTCCGTCGCCCTCGAAGCTCGCGACCGCCTCGTTGAACAGCATCCGCACGCCGTGGTCCCGGTGCATCGCCTCGATCGCCCGGCCGATCTCAGGGCCGAGCACCCTGTAGAGGGCGGTCTCGAAGACCTCGACGACCGTTACGTCGTGGCCGAGCATGCGCATCGACGCCGCGACCTCGGCCCCGATGAACCCCATGCCGACGCAGACGACCCGCGCGCCGTCGAGGGCCGCTTCCTTGATGCGCTCGGCATCGTCCGCCGTCCGCAGATCGAAGACGCCGGGAAGCGTCGCCCCGGGCACGTCGACCTTGCGGTTGCGGCTGCCGGTGGCGACGAGCAGGGCGTCGAACGCGAGCCGCTCGCCGCCCGCAAGGACGACCTCTCGATCGCGCACGTCGAGTTGCACCGCCCGAGCGCCGAGGCGCGTCTCGACCTCGTGGTCGCCGTACCAACCCTCGGCGCGCACGTACTGCTCCTCGAGCGGCTGCTCGCCGCGCAGGAACTCCTTGGAGAGCGCCGGACGTTCGTACGGGGGCAGGGGCTCGGCCCCGATGATCACGACGCGGCCGTCGAATCCCTCGTCGCGAAGGGTGGCCGCCGCGGTGGCGCCGGCGAGGGAGCCGCCGACGATCACGAACGAACGGTCACCCGCCACCCCGCCTCAGGCCTCGATCTTCAGGTCGCCACCCTCGTCGGAGACCGCGTACGTGGAGATCGGCTCCTCGGCCGGACCCTCGACCACCGCACCCGTCGTCATGTCGAACACGCTGCCGTGGCACTCGCACTCGATCGTGGTGCCCTCGATCTCGCCGCCCAGCGACAGGTTGCACTGCCGGTGCGTGCAGATGTCGCTGAACGCGCGCAGCTCGCCCTCGACGCGCGAGACCGCGATCTGCGCGCCGTTGACGTCGAACGCGGTCGCGTCTCCTTCGGCGATGTCGTCGGCCTTGCCGACGGTGACCCACTCCGCCACGGTGCAACCTCCTGTGCTCGAGCGGCGCCCGGCGGGCGCGGTTCGCGCAAGCTTACGCCGCACCTCGCGATCGAGTGGAGCTCACGGCGCGGGAGGCAGCGGAGGAGGCCGTGAGTCGTCGCCCGCGCGCGCCCGGGCGCGCAGCACCGTGCCCACACCGAGCACCGCGTAGAACGCCGCGAGGATCAGGATGCCAGTGCGGAAATCGATCGGGAGCAGCGCCGGCGCGAACGCCCCTGCCACCCAAGCGAGCTGGAACATCGCCTCGTACCGAACGAACACGCGCCCCTGCGCCCCCGGCGGCGCGTACCGCTGCATCAGGCTCTGGAACGCCAGCCGGCCGAACTCCGTCGCTGCGCCCGCCACGAACGCGAACACGGTGAGCAGGCCCAGCCCGAACAGCTCGAAGGCCAGCACGGCGCCGATGCACGCCGCGCTCACCGAGGCGATCACCACCGCCTCCTCGCGGGTGGTCCGAGGAACACGGGGCGCCACCACGTCGGCGACGAACGTGCCGATCACGCCGGCTCCGGCGAGCACCGCGAACCAGTAGACCGGAGCGCCGTCGTCGCGGAGCGAGAACGCGAGCAAGAACAGCAGGAACCCGCTCGCCGCGCGCATCCCGACAGCGCCCACCGCGGGCACGGCGAGCTCCGGCACGGCGCCTCGCGGCGCGACCTCACGCCGCCGCTGCCGTGCCGGCGGGGCGCCGGGATGCGGCAGACGCAGCGTGAGCAGGGCGGAGCCGGCGTAGACGACTGCGGCGGCGTACAGGGCCGCCGGCGAATCCCCGAGCGTGATCGCGGCGAACGCGATCGGCGCCGCGAGGATCGCGCCGACGGCACCGATCCGCCCCAGCCGGGCGTTGGCTTGCATCAGGCCGTCGCCGCGACCCGCGTACGCGATCGTGAGGCCGTTCTTCGTGATGCCGTGCACCTTCGAGAGCACCAGCAGGGCGAGGGCCGCCGGGAAGAGCACCAGCGTGCTGAACCGGGGGGCCGCGTAGATCGCGATCGCGGCCCGTCCCGCCGCCGAGCCGAACGCCAACAGCCGCCGGGGTCCCGCCCGGTCCAGCAGGGGCACGAGCAGCGGCCCGGCCAACGCCAACGGCACCATCGTCAGGGCGAGATAGGCGGCCACGCGCAGTTTCGCCTCGCCGACCGGCAACGAGAAGAAGACCGAGTCGGCGAGCGCGATCGCGAGCATCGCGTCGCCCGCAACGCTCGTGAAGTGGTTCAGCGCGTAGCTGTCGATCGGATCGCTCGAGCGCCACATGCGCACGAACGGGTGCACGGCGCCCCGCACCAGGCTCGAGATGCCGTAGAGCGCCAGCTGCCACAGCGGGATGCGCTTCGGGCGGCCCGCCGGGGCGCGGCCCGCCGGAGACCCGGCCACCGAGAGACCTCAGCCCTGCAGGCGCTCGCGCAACAGCTCCTGCGCGAGCTTCGGGTTCGCCGAGCCGCCCGAGGCCTTCATGACCTGTCCCGCGAGGAAGCCGATCACGCCCTCGTTCCCGTCGCGGAACTTCTGCGCGGCATCGGCGTTCTCGGCCAGCACCTCGTCGACGATCGCCCCGAGCTCGCCCGTATCGGAGACCTGTCGAAGGCCCTTGCGCTCGACGATCGCGTCGATCGCGTCGCCGGTCTCGACCGCTTCCTCGAGCGCCTGCTTGGCGCCGGCGCCGCTGATCGCGTCGTCACCGAGCATCACGAGCAGGTCCGACAGGTGCTGGGCGCTCACACGAGCCGCAGCATCCGCGCCGTGCTTGTTCGCGAGCCCGGCGAGATCCTGGGTGATCCAGTTCGCGGCCGCGATCGGATCGGCGCCGAGGGCGACCGTCTCGTCGAACAGCGAGGATTCGGCACGGTCGGCGACGAGCACGCGTGCGACCTCGGACTTCAGGCCGTGCTGGGTGACGTACCGCTCGCGGCGGGCCCGCGGCAGCTCTGGCAGCGCGGCCCGCAGCTCCTCGATCCACGCGGGCGAAGGCTCGATCGCCGGGATGTCGGGCTCGGGGAAGTACCGGTAGTCGAACGCTTCCTCCTTCGAGCGCATCGACGCGGTCGCACCGGCGTCCTCGTTCCAGTGGCGGGTCTCCTGCACGATCGCCTCGCCGGCCTCGAGCGCCTTCGTCTGGCGTGCGATCTCGTAGTCGAGCGCACGCTCGAGCGAGCGGACCGAGTTCATGTTCTTGATCTCGACCTTCGTGCCGAACGCCTCGGCGCCCACCGGGCGCATCGAGACGTTGGCGTCGCAACGCAGCGACCCCTCCTCCATGCGCACGTCGCTGACGTCGAGCGACTCGAGCGTGACGCGCAGCTCGCGCAGGTACGCGGCGGCCTCCTCGGGCGAGCGGATGTCGGGCTCGCTCACGCACTCCACGAGCGGCACGCCGGCTCGGTTGAAGTCCACGAGCGCGGCGTCGGCGTCGTGGATGCGTCCGCTCGGGCTGCCGTGGGTCGTCTTGCCCGTGTCCTCCTCCATGTGCACGCGCGTGATGCCTACGCGGCTCGTCGTGCCGTCGGGCAACTCCACGTCGAGGTGCCCGCCGACGCAGATCGGCAGGTCGTACTGGCTGATCTGGAAGTTCTTCGGCATGTCCGGATAGAAGTAGTTCTTCCGGTGGAAGAGCGAATGCGGCGCGATGTCGCTGCCGAGCGCGAGCCCGATCGTGATGATGCGCCTGATCGCCTCCCGGTTCGGCACCGGCAGGGAACCCGGATGCCCGAGGCACACCGGGCAGACGTTCGTGTTGGGCGGCGCACCGAACGTGTTGCGGCACCCGCAGAACATCTTCGTCTCGGTGCTGAGCTCGACGTGGCACTCGAGCCCGATCACGGCCTCGTACTCGGTCATGCGGCCCAGACTACCGGCCTGCCCTGTCACCCGCCGCGTCGAACCTTCCCCGGAGATGGGTTCCATCTCCCCGTCATGATCTCGCTCGGCGGAGGACTTCCTGCACGTACGAGGACTTCGCTTCGGCGTAGACATCACCGTCGCTGTGTCGCTCGGCGAGATCCTTCTTGAGGTCCTCGTACCGGCGCGCCTCGTCGGGATGCGATCGTAGGTAGTCGCGGAAGACGATCATCCTCGTCGCTTCTTCAGCGTCGCGTTCGACGACGTGCAGGTTGAACGGCGTCCCGTCACGAGAGCCCGTGAAGAGGACGTGCAGTTCGTCTCGATGGTCGTAGGCATACCCGAGCGAGGCGAGAGGCTCCTGGTAGACGGCCTCCGGGTCGTATGTCCCCACGACGATGAGCACATCGATCCTCGGCTTCGCGACGATGCCCGCGATCGCGGTCGACCCCACGTGCTCGACACTCACGGCCGTAGCCCCGAGCGCGGCGCGTATCTCGTCCGCCGCGGACGCGTAGGCGTTGGCCCACGCAGGATCGTGCCCCACAAGCTCGATCATCACTCAACCCTCGCCCCTTCGACCTGCCGGCGAGACCTTATCCGTCCCGGGTCGGCAGACGGACGGCCCTGCTCCGCATGACCCATCCGACCAGTCGGGTTGCCCCCAACACGACGAGGGCAAAGGCGATGCCAACGAGGGCGATGAACCACTTCATCACTGTGTTGTCCGTGCATTCGGACGTGTCAAACCCTGAGGTGCACTCCACCGTTGGGATCATCACTGCCCGTGCAATCGCTCCTGCGGCGATGACGGTTGGGATGGCGTACACGAGCCAGCCTCGGGACGAGTTGCCTTCACGCACCAGCTGAGCGTAGCCCCGGGCAGTCGGTCGCGCTCGCTCCTTCCCGAGATGGCAGCCATGACCACCCGGGTACCGTGTCCCAGGGGTGAGTCGGTGCGAGGTCTACGATGCCCGAGTGAGCGGTCGGATCCGGTGGATAGCCGTCGCTGCTGGACTCGCCGTCGTCATCATCGTCGCCGTTGTCCTCATGGCCGGTGGTAGCGATCGTGCGCCGAAGACGTGGACCATCCAACCCGGGGAAACCCTCCATGTCGCTGCGGACGAGGTCCACCCGGATGATGCGTGGAAGTGTCGTGGCAGGGGCGGGGTCAAGGAAACGCCGGAGCCAGGACGAGGAGTCAGCAGTACGAGCGGATTCTCGATCTTCGTGGCTCGCGACGGGTCGGTCACGCTCCGCTGCTCGTCGGGGCCCCCAGGAATCTAGGGATCGCCCCCTGCATGTCGGCGTTACCTCGCCCGCCCAGGAGCGGTTCGTCAGCACCGTCGCCGACTCCCTGCTCGAGCGATCGAGGCTGCGGAATGCCAAGCGATCGCCTGGGGCGACTACGACGGCGAGGCTCCGGTGGGCTTCGTGATGATCGCCGACGAGGTCGACAGCTCTAACTGCATCCCTCACTTCCTACGGCTTCGTCCGCACGGGCGAGATCGTGTTCGACGACGAGGTGCTACTGCGCCTGGACCTCGGCGACCACGCGACCGGTTCCTGAGACCGCGTCCTCAGGTTCCACCTTGCGAACCCGTAGGCACCGGTCGACGGCGAACAAGCGAAGGTTCCGCTGCTCCTTGGCCGGGAGATGGGGCGCGGCCACGGCGGTCGGAACGAGCTCCGGTTGGTCGACCCGGTACGTGTTCCCTTCATCGACGATGGTGGCGGACCCGCTCGCGAGCACGTTCTTGAGCCAATCCGTGTCTGACCCGTAGGGCAGCGCGATCACGAACCCGTCATCCGTCGCGAAGGTCTCCACCGGCGTCTCGTAGGACCGGCCGGTCGTGCGGCCGACGTGTCGGACGACCGATGCGTATGCGCCGGGCGTCCCGGCGTTGTTCATCGCTCGCGGGTTCGTGAAGGCCCGGTTGAAGCGGCGGACGGCATGCAGCACAGCAGGAGACTTCGTCCGCATCCCGACCATGAAGACGATGCCGATCGCCACGAGCACGAGCACCACGCCGACGACGAGCGTTGCCATCACTCTCAACATGGCCAACTCACCTTCGTCCCCACTCCCTCCGAGTATGGCCAGGCGAACCGCGATGCCTTCAGGGCCCAACGTCGTGTCAAGATCGGGACTGTCGCGGTGCGGGAGCGTGCACCCGCGATCAGCACACCTCACCCATCGACACGTTCCGGGCGGGACGCGCCGATCGCTCGGGCCCCGGCGATCACGAGCAGGATCGCCTGCAGGGTCTCGAGCATCAAGATCACGACGGTTTGCCAACGCCCGAAGTGCGGTGCCGTGACGATGATCTGCGTGGCGATCGTGATCGTCAGGCCGAGCGACACCGCTGCGAAGACGCCTCCTGCGACGGCCGCATCGCCACGGCGCAAGAGCACGATCCCCGCCGCGACGACCAGCGCGTGGGTCCAATGCCCCAGCAAGAACTCGATCACCACTCGCAACGGAACCCCCAACGAGAAGACGGACTCGGTGCCGTCACCTCCATACAACGGCAGGAGCGGGATCACGAAGGCGATCAGGGCGGCTGCGACCGCGAACCGCAAGACCGGGCGGGGGCGGGGGAGGTTCGGGCTCGCCGCCGTCTGCATGGAAGGGATGCTAGCCGACCGGTCGGGTGCGGCTCGCCGCAGAACTCGAAGAGCCGCTCGACGCTCTCGGGACGGAAGTAGAGCGTTCCGGTGAAGGCGGGCGGGCCGGGGCGTCTCATCGCCACCGAGGAACTGCACGATCACGCCATCGCGGGACAGCTCACCACGGGGGCTCGCCCGCCGTCCGGGAAGTGACCCGGCCTGTAGAGGCAAGGGTCCCTCTCGGGACCGGGGCCTCCTGGCTGCGCCAGTATTCGGGGACGATCTCGACGAACGACACGCGCGGCTGCACGGAGAGGGGCGTACAGTTCGCGCATGCGTCGCATCCCTGCCGTTGCGCTCGCGGTGTTCGTGCTCGCTTCATGCGCTGAGGTGCCCGGGCAGGCTGGCGATTCCGGAGCGCAACGGTCGGCACCCGAGGGTTTCCGGCGCATCGTCAGGACCCAGGATCGCCCCCGCGAGTTCACATGCACCGACCCCTCGGCATGCCAACCCGCAACCATCGCGGTCTGGCCCGTCCCGGATCCGCGTGGGCCGGGCGAGTTCCAGCTCGTCATCACCCTGACGTTCTCCTACCAACTCAGCGACGGCGATCTCGCGCACCTCGGCATCAGTACCAGCTGCCCGCTCACCGACCCCCCGAGCCCGTGCCCGACCCCGATCCCCGGCCGGACGATGCCCCTCGCGTTCCACGATGGCCCGATGACGACCACCGTCACATGGGCGCTGCCTCCACACGACGGTCCTGGGTCGTTCGTGTACTTCATGGCGGACCTGGACGATCGGAGCGATGACGGTTCGATCCAGTTCGCCACACGACGTCTGACCGCGGTCTTCGAGATGTGGTCTCGCTGAGGAGGGCCGCTGGGCTAGCGGTGCCGGCGGTACTGCAGCTCGACGATCCCGCTGCTGGAGGCGGTGGTGGAGACCAGGTCGAGTCGGTAGGACCTGGGGACGCCGTCGAACAGCCGCGTGCCCTCGCCCGCAACGTAGGGGAACATGCTCACCTGGAGCTCGTCGATCAGGTCGAGCTGCATGAGCGACCGCCAGAGGGTGACGCCGCCCCAGACCACGATGTGACCGTCGCCGCCTTCCCTGAGCTCGTCGACCTCTTCTGCCGTGTCGCCGGCGGCGATGGTGGTGTTGGCCCAGTCGGCCGTCCTGAGGGTCCGGGAGAAGACGACCTTGCGCCCGGCGTTCAGGATGCCGGCGAAAGGATGGTCGGAAGCCGTTGTTGTCATGGACCGGGAGATGGCCTCGTAGGCGGTGCGGCCCATGATGTGCGCGTACGCGCTCTGGAGGAATTCGAGTTGCGCCGGGTCGTCGGGCTCATTGTTTTCGGGCAGGTCGAAGCAGAACTTCCAGAACTCGGTGCCCTCGTCGGCGAGAAGGCCGTCGAGCGAGTAGTTGAACACCGTCGCTATCAGCTTCCGCATGATCAAAGCTCCATGGTCGACGAGGTGTGCACGGGATAGCGCAGGTGCGTGACACCCACACCGGTGACGACCGTCGGACCCCCGAGGACGACCGGCGTGTTCGCGAGGTGGTCGAACAGCCGCACTCCTGCACCGAGCAACACGGCAGCCAGATCGATGTGGATCTCGTCGAGCAGCCCTGCGTTCAGGCACTGCTGGATCGTGTCGGCCCCGTGCACAGCCACGGACTTCGGGCGGGCCGCCGACTTCGCTCGTGCGACGGCGCTCTCGATGCCGTCGGTGACGAACTGGACCGTCGAGCCGGGCCGTGGCCAGCCGTCGGGCACGTGGTGGGTGACGACGAAAGCGGGCACATCCCAAGGGTGCTGGCCGTCCCAGCCGTGGGCGACCTCGAACGTTCGCCGACCGGTGAGGAAGGCGCCCACCTCGGTCATCAAGCCCCTCACGTGGTCAGCGCTCGGCTCCGAGACGTGGAACGTCATGGCCGATCCCGTGCTCGGCATGGAGACCTCGACATCACCCGAGAAGTACCAGTCGAACACTTCGTCGACCCCGTCGTTCCCGTCGGCGACGTACCCGTCGAGCGACATCGACATGATCGCGACCACCTTGGTCATCGTGGGAGCTCCTTTCGCCACAAGAGCGCGGCAGCTCGGAGGATAGACGCCGCTGTGAGCGAGCGTTCGAGGATGTCGCTCGGAAGGCTGGGAGGCGCTAGGACGTCGTCATCGGGCGCGACGCGATCGCGACGAGGTCCTCGACGACCTCGTCGATCGGTCGACTGGCATCCAGCTCATGCGTGCAGCCCTCCCTGAGGAGCGGCTCGACCCTCGCGAGGTCATCCAAGATCATCGCTCGTTCGAGCGGAGTCTTCCCGTAGTCGTTCGTCGTTCTGCGCGCGATCCGGTCGAGGATCACCTCAGCAGGCGCGCTGAGCAGGACGACCGCGTCGAAGCGATCGTAGAACGTCGACTGGTTCCTCACGCACCCTTGCACGAAGAGCGAGCGACCTTCGTCGGAGTTCAGCAGCTCGGTCATCCGTTCCTCGACCCAGAGCCACTCCCCTCGGTGCAACTCGTCGGAGGACCCAACATACTCGCGATACTCGCGCCAGCCCGGATCATCGGTGTCGACAACGCGAAAGCCGCGTCGGCCAAGTTCGGCGAGCGCCGACGACTTGCCGGTTCCCGACATCCCAGTCACCATGACCCTCGACATCGAGACGACCCTACCGAGTAGTCGGCCGTGCATGTCCTACGAAGGCGAAGGAGGTGCCACGTGGCCACGCTGGATCCGATCTCCGAGATCATCGGGGACTATCGGGCCTTTGCGGCGATGCAGCGCGACCGTCTCCTCGTCCGCGGCATCGACATCACGCCGTATCCGCTCAGCCACCTCGCCGTCCGCGTCGCCGAATGGGATCTGTACGTCCACCAGCGAACGCTGCTCGAGCGCCATGCGAGATCGAACCGCGAGAACGTCTGGAACGGGCGTCCGATCTCGTTGATCGTGCTCGCCGAGCCGCTCGAGGTCCTCGACGGCACTCCGGTCTCGCGCATCGAGCTCATCCCACCCGTGCACCAGCGCGTCTATCGCATGGGCCTCGAACACCTCGGCGTCGTCGTCGGTGCGGACTTCGACGAGTTCTCGCGAGTGCATCGAGCCGTGCTGACGGGACAGCAGTTCCAGAGCGCCGACGTCGAGCCGATCTACGTGTTGTTCGAGGACTTCACCCACGTGAAGTTCTACCGGCGCTCGTTCTTCGACGTCGTCGAGGACGAGGAAGGGCGCTTCGAGGGCTTCAGCCACGTCGACGACTGGGTGCCACAGCGGCTGGTCACCGCCACCGGACCGAACCCGCTTCCACGTTGATGCGCCGTGCACCGACGGATCAGGGAACGCCGGCACGGCGGGGCGCGTCGACGACCGGCTCGGGCGCATGCCACACGGCTTCGACGTTGTTCTGGTGCAGGTCGCTGACGAACGCCCCGTAGTAGCGCTCGGAGTACTGCGTCCAGACCCCGGGCTCGCCCCGCACGGTCGCGCCGTTCGCGACGGCGGCCTCGAAGAACGCATCCACGGCGTCGCGCCCTTCGGCGGAGAACGCGATGTGCGCCGCCTTGGTCACGGGCTCCCCGCGGCAGATGGTGAAGTCGTCGAGATCGTCGGGCCCGTAGGAGACACAGTCCTCTTGCACGAAGAGTTCCTCGTAGCCGAGTGGGGCGAGTGCGGCTGTGTAGAGCCTCCGGCTCGCGTTCACGTCGGCCACGACGAAGAGCACGTGATCGACGACGACACGACGAACTGACATCGGTGCAGGCTATCAACACACGGGGGAATGTTGCTGGAAGCCTCGACGTCCGGTGACGAGGGTGGTCATCCCCGCGACAATGGCGGACGTGGAAAAGGTCGAGGTGGTCGTTGCGCATCACGAGAGGGCGACTTTGCGCGTCGGCGACGTGTTCCTGAAGATCGACACTGATCAGGCGCGCACCGACGTCGAGGTCGAGGCGATGGCCCTGGCGCCCATCCCGACCCCGGAGGTCCTGTGGCGGGAGCCGCCCGTGCTCGCGCTCGCCGCTCTCCCAGGGACAGCGCTCGGCCGCCTCGGCGAGCGATCGACCGCGTCGTCGACGGCGTGGGAAGCGGCGGGTGCCGCAATACGGATGCTGCACGATGCGCCTCTGCCGCGCTGGCCAGGTCACAGTCTCGACGAGATCGCATCGCACCTCGACAGCGAATGCGAGTGGCTCGTTACGAACGGCGTCCTTCCCGCCGACATGGTCACGCGCAACCGCCAGATCGCCGAGGCTGCGCTCCGAGCGTGGCAGCCAGTGTTCACACACGGCGACCTGCAGAGCACACACGTATTCGTCGACGATGACGAGATCACCGGCGTGGTCGACTGGTCAGAGGCGGCCCAAGGCGATGCCCTGTACGACCTCGCCAGCTTGACGCTGGGACACGAGGAGCACCTTGCCGATGTTGTCGCCGGCTACGGCACCGACGTCGACCTCGACGTGATCCGCGCGTGGTGGTCGCTACGCAGCCTGCGGGCGGTCCGCTGGCTGATCCAGCATGGCTTCGACCCCTCGTCCCCAGGCTGTGAGTTCGACGTGCTGCGATCGGGGCAGTGAGGCGTCACGAAGTCGTGCCCCCGGGAAGAGAGATGATCGGTGCCGAGATGGTGATAGTGATCTGCGGACCCATCGCGAGCGGCAAGTCCACCGTCGCCCAGGCGCTGGCTCAGCTGTATGGGCGCCAGGGTCTGCCCGCGGCGGTGATCGACCTCGATCTCGTCTACGAGATGTTGCAGACCGATGGTTCTCCCAAGGCCAGCCCCGCGACGTGGCGCCGGGCAAGAAACGTGGCTGCAGGATTGACCGATGTCCTGCTGAGAGAGGACGTCGCTGTCGTCATCGCCGAGGGGGATTTCCTCACCGCCGAGGAGCGCGCGGAGTACCTGGATGCGCTGGCGTCAGCCGTGCGGCCACTCTTCGTCACGATGGAAGTACCAGTGGCCATCGCGCTCGAGCGCGTTCGAGGCGATGCGAGTCGGGGCCTCTCCCGAGATCCCGACTTCCTCCGCCGCCACTACGAACAGCTGGAGGAGAGCATCCGGAGACGACCCGAGACTGATCTGGTAGTGGATGCTGCCACTCTCGGCATCGAGGAAGCGGCGCGCACCATCAACCAATGGGCCTCACCCACGACGTGACATCCGCGCGCCACGGCGTTCGGCGAAGGTCACATCGTGCCAGGCCCTCCGCGTGAGGGTCTATCTCGTCACTGGAGTTGAGGGCCGCCCTCACAACGCCTTGAGGTAGTAGGCGATCGGGAGTTCGCGAGATCCAGCCTTGGCGTAGGTCCGGCGGGCTGGCGCATGTCCAGGGTCGCCTCCAGTCGAGATGAATGCAACTGGCATCCCCAACTCACGGATCCAGCCAGTCGCGACCTCCGTCAGCTTGGTGCCGAGTCATTGATTCTGGCTCCGTGGGTCAACCGCCAACATCAGCACCTCTCCAATGCTGTCCTCGGGACGAATCGCCGCCGAGCGATCATCCACTCGTCGGATGAGAACCGGACCGCCTCGTCCTCGTGCGAGATCTTTCGAGCGAGGGTGGTCTTGCCGACCCCGGGCAGGCCGACGGTCAAGTGCAGCGTGGGCCTGGTCATCCGAGCGATCCTGACACCGCCACCCATCAAGGGCACGCACATCGGTACGAGGCAGCGACACCCATCGGACCGAGGAGAGCGAACCGGTCGCTCCCACTATCCTTCCTCGGTGTCCGCTACCCCGCATCCGTCGACCGCCAAGGTCTGGACGATCCTCGGCGCCCTCTACTTCGTGTGGGGCACGACCTACCTCGGCATCGAGAAGGTCAACGAGACCGTGCCGACGCTGCTCGGGGCCGCGGCCCGCTTCCTGTTCGCGGGCACGGTGCTGTTCGCGTGGACGTCGATGCGCACCGGCGAGCGCACGACCTCGAAGCAGTGGCGAGCCGCCGGCATCGTGGGGGTCTTCCTGCTGCTCGGGGGGAACGCGCTCGTGGCGGTGTCGGAGAACATGGGCACGCCCACGAGCATCGTGTCGCTCATCATCGCGTTGATCCCGCTGTGGCTCGCGTTCTTCGATCGGGTCGTGTTCCGGGCTGCGCCCCTCGGCTGGAAGGTGGTCGTCGGGCTGATCGGCGGGTTCTCGGGCGCCGCGTTGCTCGTGAGCGGCAGCGCGGGCGCGGGGGTGCCGGTCGGGGGCATGCTCGTCGCGGTCGCGGCGACCCTGTGCTGGACGGCCGGGTCGCTGTACGCGCGCGGGGCGCCGCTGCCGACGGCGCCGCTGCTCGGCAGCGGCATGCAGCAACTGGTCGGAGGCGGGGTCATCCTGTTCGTCGCGCTCGCGATCGGCGAGGGCGCCGACCTCGACGTGAGCGCGATCTCCAGCTCGTCGTGGCTGGGTCTCGTGTGGTTGATCGTGGCCGGCTCGTTCGTAGGCTTCAGCGCGTACCTGTGGCTGCTGCGCAACGTGCGCACCTCGCTCGTGTCGACCTACGCCTACGTGAACCCGATCGTCGCGGTGACCCTGGGGTGGTTCGTGCTCGACGAAGAGCTCACGGCGCGGCTGTTCGTGAGCGGTGCCATCGTGCTGGCCTCGGTCGCGCTGATCGTGTCGTCGGGAGGCGCCACGCGGCGAGCGCCCGGCGACGAGGTCGAGGGGGCGGTCGAGGCGGGCATCGCCGAGCCCGACGTCCGGCCGGAAGGCTCAGACGCCGGCGAGCAGCGGGGGACGCAGGTCGAGCGCGAGGTCTGAGCCTTCCCCATCGACTCCTCAGTTGCCGTCTGGCCCGATGACCGGCCATCCAACATCGTCGGCCCATCGCTCGGCGGCGAGATAGACCAGATCACAGACCGGGTCCTTGGCGCTCGCGTACGTTCCGGAGTCGGGCGCGAGCGCGGCGAGCGCTCGCTTCGCCGCGGCGTATGCAGCTGCTTCCTCGGCGTGGGTCCGAAGGAAGTCTCGGAACAGCAAGGCGTACCGCTGATTGGCGCACCCCTGGACTCGCATGTGCACGTGAGTGCGGCGGGCACCGCTCGGCTCGGTGAAGAGGATCTTCTGCCACTCGCGAGGGTCGCTCGGGAGCCCCGGCACCTGGTGGTCACGTGCGCCTTCCGCGCCTCGTCGCCATCCAGCGTGCTCGAGGAGCGAAGCGAAGTCCTCGAGACCGTCGCCATCGGGCACGGTGACCTGCACGTCGATCACATCTTTGGAGGGCAGGCCGAGGACGGACGTGGAGCCGACGTGGTCGATCTCGCACGCCCGCTCGCCCACTGCCGATCGGAGATCGTCCTCGATCCGCGCGTACTCAGCCGCCCATCTCCCTGTCGGCTCAACGATCGTCACCCTGGTCACGACGCTTGCCTCGAGATCGTCGAGGGCTCAGACGCCGGCGAGCAGCGGGGGCCGCAGGTCGAGCGCGAGGTCTGATTCCAGGGCGGCGGCCGCGCGGAACAGCGTGCCCTCGTCGAGCGCCTTCGCGGTGAGCTGCAGACCGATCGGCAGGCCGTTCGCGTCGAGCCCGCACGGCACGCTGATCGCCGGCACGCCACCCAGGTTCGCCGGGATCGTGAAGATGTCGTTCAGGTACATCGCCATCGGGTCGTCGGCCTTCGCGCCGATCGGGAACGCGGTCGTCGGCGACGTCGGCGACACGAGCACGTCGAACCGATCGAACGCCGCGGCGTAGTCCTGCAGGATGAGCGTGCGCACCTTCTGCGCCTGGCCGTAGTAGGCCTCGTAGTAGCCGGCCGACAGCGCGTACGTGCCGAGCATGATGCGCCGCTTCACCTCGGGGCCGAAGCCGGCGCCGCGCGTGCGGAGCATCATCTCGATCGAGTCGTCGCCCTCGACCCGCAGGCCGTAGCGCACGCCGTCGTATCGGGCCAGGTTCGACGAGGCCTCGCTCGGCGCGATCAGGTAGTAGGCGCTGAGCGCGAACTCCGCGTGCGGAAGCGTCGCCTCCCCCACCTCGGCCCCGAGCGCGGCCAGGCGGTCGACCCCTGCGCGGACCGAGGAAGCGACGTCGGATTCCACACCTTCCCCGAAGGCCTCGGCGAGCACCCCTATCCGGAGTCCGGCCACGCCCTCGCCGATGCCCCTCGCGAAGTCGGGCACATCGGCATCGAGGCTCGTGGCGTCGCGGTGGTCCTTGCCGGCCATCACGCCGAGCAGGGTCGCGGCATCGCGGACGCTGCGCGTGAACGTGCCGACCGTGTCGAGCGACGACGCGAACGCGATCAGCCCGTAGCGGCTGATGCGGCCGTACGTGGGCTTCAGGCCGACGACACCGCTGAGCGAAGCCGGCTGGCGCACCGAGCCGCCGGTGTCGGTGCCGAGCGCCCACACCGCCATGCCGCTCGCGACCGCCGCGGCGCTGCCACCGCTCGAACCCCCGGGCACGGTATCGAGGTCCCAGGGATTGTGCACGGGGCCGAACGCCGAGTTCTCGTTCGAGGAGCCCATCGCGAACTCGTCGCAGTTCGTCTTGCCGACGAGCACGCTGCCGGCACCCGACAGGCGTGTCCACGCGGTGGCGTCGTACGGCGGCAGGTAGGTCTCGAGGATCTTCGACCCGCACGTCGTGCGGATGCCTTTCGTCGTGAGCACGTCTTTCAGCGCGAGCGGGATGCCCGCCACGCCCGACTGAGGCGCGCCCGTCGCCAGGTACGTGTCGAACGCCTCCGCGCGCTCGAGCGCGACCTCGGGCGTCGGCGTGAGGAAGGCCGCCACCTGCCCGTCGAGCGCCTCCCGGCGGGCGATCGCCGACTCGGCCAGGGCGAGCGCGGTGATCTCGCCGTCGCGCAGGGCCTCGGACAGGTCGGAGCCGGTGCGGTCGCAGAGCTCGGTCACGACCCGGTCTCCGCGATCTTCGGCACGAGGAACCGCTCGCCGGCGGACGCGGGCGCATTCGCGAGCGCAGCGTCGTGGGAGAGGCTGGGCTCGGGCGAGTCCTCGCGGAAGACGTTCACATGCGGGATAGGCGAGGCGGTCGGCGACACGTCGTCGGCGGCCACCTGGCCGACCTTCGCGGCGTGCTCGAGGATCACCGCGAGCTGATCGCGCATCGTCGCCTTCTCGTCGTCGGTGAGCTCCACCCGCGCGAGCTTCGCGACGTGGTCGATGTCGATCTCCACCGGCATGGGCGGCAGTCTAGTCGCGCCAGGTCAGTCGAGGTCCGGGCGTGGCGGTGCAAGAGCATCCGGACCGGCGGGGAGCGGCACGGATCCGGCTGCACCGCCCGCCACGCCGGCGTCGATCGAACCCTGGTGACGCTCGATGTCACCGATGACCCCCGCTCCTGCGAGCGCCGCGGCCGCAAGGAAGAAGTGCCAGACCCCGATCCCCCACGCGACCGGCGAGAGATCGACGACGAAGGTGGTGCCGCGGACCTGGTCGCCTGCCTCCGCCACCCGAGCGACGATCAGCACCCACGGCCAGACGGCCGCGACGATGCTCGCGACGACGGCCGCCAGGAACAGCGCCCACCAGACCACGGGCAGCCCAGGCCGAGGCGTCGACCCGGCCCGCGCGGCGGAGATCGTCGAGAGCTCACGCACACACACGTAGGGCATCACCAGGTTCGCGAACGGGATGAACCACCAGATCACGGCCATGCCGGGCTTGCGGGTGGGGGCCGGCAGACCGGGCACGGCCCAGACGTTCTCGTGGGCCCGCACCTGCCAGACGAGCCAGCACAGGGCGGTCACGAGGAACGCCACGCTGCCGATCCATACCACCGTGCCGATCGCGCCGGGATAGAAGGTCGAGAACGCCGGCTGGGCCGACGACCCCTCGGGGGGCAGGAAGAGGCGCACCTGCCACTCGGCGTCGGAGGCCCCGCGCGTGATGGCCACGATGCCCGTGACCGATAAGATGGCGGCGCTCGCGAGGCAGGCCAATCTGGCGACCCGCCCGGGTGTGCCGGGCTCTCGGAACCGATACGTCGTGCCGAACGCGGTCGCCATCGTCAGACCCCCGACCCGAAGCGCGGTTCCACATGCGCAGCGATCGCGGCGGCCACCAGGGTGTTCCCCACGAGCCAGACGTCGGTGATCGGCCCCACGCCGCCGGGCACCGGCGTGATCGCCTCAGCCTTGGCCGCCACCGAGTCGAAGTCGAGGTCGCCCGTGAACCGCGTCGCGCCCGTCGCCGGGTCGGGAACCGCATGGAAGCCGACGTCGACGGCGATCACGCCGTCACGGACCATGCCGCCGGTCACGAGCCCCGGCTGTCCGGCGGCGACGATCAGGATGTCGGCCTGGCTCGTGGCCTCGGCCAGGCGTCCCGATGCAGCTGTCCGGCTGTGGGCCGCGATCACCGTGGCATGACGTTCGAGCGCGAGCCACTGCGCCGGCTTGCCCACGCTCGCCGAACGACCAACCACGACCACGGTCTTGCCTTCGTAGAACCCCGCCGGATCCTGGCCGGTCGACCGTGCGTAGGCATCGAGCAGGAAGAAACACGACGCAGGGGTCGACGGCACGAAGCGTGGCCGGCCCAGGGCCAGCAGCCCCGCGTTCTCGGGATGCTGCCCCTCGACGTCCTTGCGCGGGTCGACCGTCGCGTTCACGACCGCCTCCGGCAGGTGCGCCGGGAGCGGCCGTAACACGAGCACCCCCGTGACGCGTGGGTCGGCGTTGACCTTGCCGATCGTGGCGAGCACGTCCGGCAGCTCCACGGTCGGCGGCAGGCGTTCCGATACGTAGTGGTAGCCGAGCCCCTCGGCGAGGTGCCGCACGTGCCGTTCGTACGCTGCGGCCCCCGCGTCGTCACCCACCGTGATCGTCGCGAGGCCGGGGGTGACCGACGACATACGAAGCACGCGGAGCTCGTCGTCGATCGTCGCCCGGAGCGTCGCGGCGAGCGCGACCCCGTCGATCACCGTCACGCTCACGCCTCAACCCCGACCCAGCCGCCGCGCGAACTCCGCCTCGTCGATCACATCGACGCCGAGCGTCTCCGCCTTCGCGAGCTTCGACCCCGGGCCCTCGCCCGCCACGACGAACGACGTCTTCTTCGACACGCTCGAGGCCACGCGGGCCCCGGCGGCCTGCGCGAGCTCGGTGGCCTCCTCGCGGCTCATCGTCTCGAGCCCGCCGGTCAGCACGATCGACTGCCCTTCGAGCGGCCTCGGCCCGTCGTCGGCCGCACGTTCGTCGGCCGTGCGCACGCCGGCGGCCCGCAGCTTCTCGATCAGCGCGAGGTTCTCGCTCTCGTCGAACCACTCGCGCACGGTCGCCGCGATCTCGGGGCCGATCTCGGGCACGCCGTCGATCTCGTCCTCGCTCGCGGCCGCCATCGCGTCGATCGAGCCGAACGCGCGAGCGAGCACCTGCGCGACGTGCGAGCCGACGTGCCGGATGTTGAGCCCCACCAGCAGCCGCCAGATCGGGCGATCCTTCGACGCCTCGATCTGGGTGAGCACGTTCGTGATCGCCTTGTCCTTGAACCCGGGCAACTGGGAGAGCTTCTCGGCGTCGAGCGCGTAGATGTCGGCAGGATCCTCGATCAGTCCGGCCTCGAGCAGGCGCATCACGGTCATGTAACCGAGGTGCTCGATGTCCATCGCGCCACGACCTGCGAAGTGGAACAACCATTCGATGCCCTGCGACGGGCATCCGCGCTTGTTGGGACAGCGGTAGTCGGCCTCGCCCTCGCCCCGAACGAGCGGCGTGCCGCACGACGAGCAGGTCGCAGGCATCTTCCATCGGCGTGCGCTCTTCTTCCGCTTCGAAAGCACTGGGCCGACGATCTCGGGGATCACGTCGCCGGCGCGCCGCACTATCACCGTGTCGCCCTGCCGCACGTCCTTGCGCCGCACCTCGTCCTCGTTGTGCAGCGTGGCGTACGTGATCGTGACACCCCCGACGAACACTGGGTCGAGCACGGCGAACGGTGTGACCTTGCCCGTGCGCCCAGTGTGCACGTCGATCTTCTTCAACAGCGCGGTGCGCTCCTCGGGCGGGAACTTGTACGCGATCGCCCATCGCGGTGCGTGGCTCGTCGCCCCGAGCTCGCGCTGCAGATCGGTCTGGTCGACCTTGATCACCGTGCCGTCGATCTCCCAGTCGACCGAGTGCCGGTTCGCCTCCCAGTGCCGCAGGAACGCCTTGACGCCGTCGATCGAGTCGCGCGCCTCGGTGGTCGGCGCGACCGGCAGGCCCGCCTTCGCCGCCCAGTCGAGGAACGCGAGGTGGGAGTCGAACGTGACGCCGTCGGCGTATCCGAACGAGTGGACCCACAGCTGCAGCGGTCTCGACGCCGTCACCTTCGGGTCCTTCTGGCGCAGCGACCCCGCGGCCGCGTTGCGGGGGTTCGCGAACGCCTTGCCACCCGCCTCGAGCAGATCTGCGTTCAGCTGCTCGAACGCGCCGACCGGGAAGTACATCTCGCCGCGGATCTCGACCACGGCGGGCGGATCGTCGACCGTGAGCGTGCGCGGGACTCCTTTCACGGTGCGGACGTTCGACGAGATGTCCTCGCCGATGCGTCCGTCGCCGCGGGTCGCGGCCTTCACGAGCCTGCCCCGCTCGTACGTGAGGGCGCACGCGACCCCGTCGATCTTCAGCTCGCACGCGTACCGAGCCTCGTCGCCGACCCCCCTCTCGATGCGCGCCGCCCACGCGTCGAGCTCCTCGAAGCTGAAGGCGTTGTCGAGCGAGAGCATCGGCGCGCGGTGCGGAACCGGCGCGAAAAGGTCCGCCGCCGCGCCCCCCACCGTGACGGTCGGCGAGTCGGGCGTCTGCAGCTCGGGGAACCGATCCTCGAGCTCGCGGAGCTCGCGCATCAGCTCGTCGTACTCGGCGTCGGCGACCTCGGGGTCGTCGAGCATGTGATAGCGGTAGCGATGGTGCTCGATCTCGGAACGGAGCTCCTCGACGCGCAGCTTCGCCTCGGCGCGTTCGCGCTCGTCGGGCGCCCTGGCGGTCTCGGCCGCCTTCGCCCGAGGGCTCACGCCGCGATCTCCACGCCTCCGGCCACGCCGATCTCGACGCCGGCGACGATCACGCCGCCGTGCACGCCGGGCACCTGACGCAGGTACTGCAGCGACCGGTGGAAGCCGCCGGGCTTACCGAGCACCGCCTGCACGCCCGCGGCCGCGGCGTCGGCCAGCATGCACGTGTCGGCGATCACCGCGAGGCCGTCGGGGCCAACCCCGCCGCGCCCCCGGCCGAGCGTCGTCGAGACCCCCACCCCGGACAGCGACGGCGGCAGCGCCACCGTGATCGGCTCACCGCCGCGACGCCTGACCCCGAGCTTCATGCGCTTGCGCGACCGGATGTAGTAGTCGCCGTCGCACGCGACCGTCAGCTCGTGGAGCTGCTCCGCGAGGAACCGGCCCACCTGGTCGACGACCGCGCCGCGGAACGTGAACATCGGCCCCACCCCCGCGCTCGTGGCCGCGGTCACCATCTCCTTCACGATGTCGGGCGCGTCGGCCGTGATGCGATCGAGCGGCCGCTTGCTCTCGCGGAACACCGGGTAGCGCAGGGCGTAGCTCTGCAGCTGTTCCCAGAAGCTGAGCGCGGCGGCGCGCGATTCCTCGGCGTAGTCCTCGGGTGCCGAGATGTGCAGCACCAGGTCCTGCACCTGGATGTCGAAGCTCTTGGCGCGGCGCCGCAGCAGCCTCAGGGTGGGGTCCCTTCCTCTCGGCTCGGAAGGCGATGATAGCCGAGGCCGCCGACGGGCCCCTGTCCGTCGATGACGGGGATGCACGGGGAGATCAGCGCAGAGGCTGGACGATGCGCCCGCCGCCCAGCACCTCGTCGCCCCGGTAGACGACGGCGCTCTGACCCGGGGCGATGGCGCGCTGCGGCTCGCGGAACTCGACCCGGAACCCGGCAGGCGTCGGCTCCACCACGCAGGGGACGTCGTCGCCGCGGTAGCGGATGCGAACCTCGGCCTCGAACGGACCGTCGGCAGGCGGCCCCCCGGCGACCCACGAGGCCCGGTCGGCGACGAGCCCCCGGCGGGACAGCAGCTCCTGGGGACCCACCACGACGCGGTTGTGCGGGGCGTCGACCTCGAGCACATAGGCCGGCCTGCCCAGCGCAACCCCGAGGCCGCGCCGCTGCCCGACCGTGAACCCGAACGTGCCGTCGTGCTCGCCGACGACACGGCCGTCGGGATCGACGACCTCACCGCCGGGATGCACGAGCGCCGGCGCCTGCGATCGCACGAACCCGCCGGCATCGCCGCTCGGGGCGAAGCAGAGCTCCTGGGAGTCGGGCTTCGTCGCGACCGGAAGGCCGAACCGCTCGGCGTGCGTCCGCGTCTCAAGCTTCGGCATGCCCCCCACAGGGAACGTTGACCGCGCGAGCTGGCGCTGGCCCAGCATGTGGAGCATGTACGACTGGTCCTTCGTCGGGTCGCTGCCCCGGCGTAGCCGCCACATGCCGCCGTCGCCCCGGTCGCTCCGCACGTAATGCCCGGTCGCCACCATGTCGACGCCGAGCTCGTCGGCCCGCCGGAGGAACGCGCCGAACTTGATCTCCCCGTTGCACCGTGCGCACGGGTTCGGGGTGCGCCCCGCATCGTGCTCGGCGACGAAGTCGGCGATCACGCGCTGCTCGAACTCGGCCGTCATCTCCGCGATCTCGAACGGGAACCCGCCGATCCGCGCGACCTCCTCGGCGTCGGCCCGCGCAGCCGGGCCGCAGCATCCGTGCTCGACCCCGTCGAGATGCACGAGCCGCATGTGCGACCCGATCACCTCGTAGCCCTGCTCGACGAGCAGGCATGCGGCGACGGACGAGTCGACCCCGCCCGACATCGCGACCAGCACGGACCCCTTCGACGCCATGACGACAAGGCTACCGTCACGCCGCGATCAGCCGACGAACCGGTGCCGTGCGTCGATGCCATCGGGCTATCGTTCCGGGCATGATCGAGGCGCGGTTCGACGACCTGACCGAAGCGTCGGACTCGTTCCGCCTCATCGGTCCCGTCGGCGTGCTCGAGGCGCTCCGCACCGACGAGGTGGCGGGCACGATCGCGGCCGCTGAGGGAGCCGCGGCTCGAGGCATGTGGGTCGCGGGCTTCGTCGCGTACGAGGCAGCCCCGGGCCTCGACCCCGCGATGCGGGTGCGCGAACGGGCGAGCGACGACCCGTTCGCCCGGTTGCCGTTGGCGTGGTTCGCGATGTTCGAGGACCGTGAGCGAACCGTGCTCCCCGAGCCGCAAGACGGCGCCGTTCGGGGAGGATCCGACGCGTGGCGGCCCTCGGCCGATCGGGCATCCTACGACGCCTCGATCGCCCGCATCCGGGAGTACATCGCGGCCGGCGACACGTACCAGGTCAACCACACCCTCCGGTTGCGTTCGCGGCTGGAGGGTGACGAACGGGGTCTCTACCGCGACCTCTGCTACGCGCAACGCGGCGCGTACGCCTGCTACCTCAACCTCGGCCGGTATCGGGTGCTCTCGGCCTCACCGGAGCTGTTCTTCCGCATCGACGACGGCTGCGTCACGACGAGGCCGATGAAGGGCACGGCCCGTAGGGGCCGTTGGTCGGCCGAGGACGATGAGGTGGCCGCCGGCCTGCGTGGTTCGGTGAAGGACCGGGCCGAGAACGCGATGATCGTGGACCTGCTCCGCAACGACATGGGCAGGGTCGCACGCACCGGAACGGTGACCTGGAGCGACGTGTTCGACCTCGAGCGATACGAGACCGTCTGGCAGCTCACGTCGACGGTCTCGGCCGACCTCGAGGCCACCGCATCGCTGGTCGATGTCTTCCACGCGCTCTTCCCGTGCGGGTCGGTCACCGGGGCCCCCAAGGTCCGCACGATGGAGATCATCGCCGAGCTCGAGGATGCCCCACGTGGCGTGTACTGCGGGGCCGTCGGGTTCCTCGCTCCGCCGGGGTCGAACGCGCCGTCCGCTCGGTTCAACGTGCCGATCCGCACGGTGGTCCTCGACGCCGAGACCCACGCCGCCGAGTACGGGGTCGGGGGCGGCATCACGTGGGACTCGAGCGCCGAGGGAGAGTACGAGGAGACGGTGGCGAAAGCGGGGGTGCTCACGGCCAGGCGCCCGCGGTTCGAGCTCTACGAGACGCTCCGCCACGACCCCGGGGAAGGGTTCCGCCACCTCGACCGGCACCTCAGGCGCCTGCGGGAGTCGAGCGCCTACTTCGGATTCGCGATCGACGAGCCGGCCGTCGTGAAGGCCCTGCAGCAGGAAGCGAGCCGGTTCCCCGACCGACCGGCTCGGCTCCGCGTCTCGGTCGATCGCAAGGGCAGGGTCGACGTCGGCGCCACCCTCTTCGTCACGTCGCCCGAACCCGTGCGGGTGGCGGTCGATCGCGGTCACCCGGTCGACCACACCGACCCGATGATGTTCCACAAGAACAGCCTGCGCGGGGTCTACGAGGAGGCGAGAGCCCGGCATCCCGATGCCGACGAGGTGCTGCTCGTGAACGACCGCGGCGAGATCACCGAGGCGACGATCGCCAACGTCGCCGTCTCGCTCGACGGGCGGTGGGTCACCCCGCCCCTCGATGCCGGACTGCTGCCGGGCGTGGGTCGAGAGGTCGCCCTCGAGGAAGGCTGGCTGGTCGAGGGCACCGTACGGCCCGACGACCTTCGCAGGGCCGACGCGATCGAACTGCTGAGCGACGTCCGCGGGCGACGACGGGTGCTGCTGGTCGACTGAGCGCCGCTCTCGCGCCAGCCCTATTCCGGGTCGGCCGGAGCCCGATCGCCCGGGAAGAGGAAGGGGCGCACCGTGTGCTCGTCCAGGGGGCAGGCACACAGCGGACAGCGGGGCGGTTCCTCGTAGACGAGCACGGTTCGCTCGCAGTACGGGCAGGCGCCCTCGCGCATCGCAGGCGGTTCGGCGGTCTCGTTCGTCATAGAGGTTTCGCGCTCGGGGGGAGCGGTCTCACCCTGCATCGGCACCCCTCGGGCCTACCTTGAATCAGGCAGGCGGTGTGACCGCACGATATGCACGACAAGGCATCTGGGGTCACTCACCACCCCGGTGCGCTGTACGCCGGCCGGGGGGCACCCCGAACGTCCGACCCCCGGAACTGAACGAGGCCCTCCCATCGGAAGGGCCTCGTGGTCGGGTTCGATCTTCGTTGGGGCGTCAGGCGGCCTTCCGGCTCTTGCGCTTGCCGCGGGGCACGTAGCTGTGCACCGGTTCGTGCTGCCAGCAGTACTGCCACTTGTTGTAACGCGAGAGCTTGGTGCCGCACCCTCGCTCGGCGCAGACGCGGTCGCCCGCGTACTGCCGGTTCGGACGCGGGAGCGTCCGGACCGCTGCACCCCGGTACTTCTCCTCTGCCACGTCGTTCACATCCTTTCGGACGGGACCGGCAGACGGGTCGGGGTTGTCGGTCCCGCTTTTCACGTTCTTCGAACGGCGAGCGGCATCGGTTCATTCCACGGCATGAACGATGTGTGACTGCATAGGTTTCGCAGAGGGGTGAGGACCGCTGCGGGCGATCAGCCCGAGCCGAACCTGGGGTCGCGCTTCTCGAGGAAGGCCCGCATGCCCTCACGCTGGTCGGCGGTGCCGAATAGCTCCAGGAAGAGCCGCCGTTCCCGCGCGATGCCGTCGGGACCCGGCGACGAGAGCGCGGCCCCGATCGCGGCCTTCGCAGCCGCGAGCGCCTGCCGGGGTCCGCGGGCGAACGCCCGCGCGGCCTCGATCGCTGCCGGGAGCACCTCGGCCGGGGGCAACACGCGGTCGGCGACGCCGAACGCGAGCGCCTCATCGGCCTTCACGAGGCGGCCCGTGTAGACGAGGTCGCGTGCACCCGCCGGGCCGATCAGGTGGGTGAGTCGCTGCGTTCCCCCGGCACCGGGGATCACACCGAGGTTGATCTCTGGTTGCCCGACGGTGGCGTCGTCGGCCAGGTACCGCAGGTCGGCGCTGAGCGCGAGCTCGAGCCCCCCGCCGAGCGCGAAGCCGTTCAC
This sequence comes from uncultured Actinomycetes bacterium, assembly GCA_963728665.1. Classification (GTDB taxonomy): domain Bacteria; phylum Actinomycetota; class UBA4738; order UBA4738; family HRBIN12; genus JAOUEA01. The sequence continues at coordinate 28,135 of CAVSLG010000001.1, forward strand.
CGCGGCGATCGAGATCTCGGGGATCGCTTCGAGCAGATCGCAGGCCGCGCCGAGGGCGTCCACGCTCGGTCGCACCTCGTCGGGACCCCAGTCCGCCATCGCCTTGATGTCGGCGCCTGCGGCGAAGATGCGCTCGCCGCCCGAGAGCACGAGCGAGCCGACGTCGTCGCGCTCCGCGGTCTCGCGGATCGCCTCCTTGAGCTCGGTCGCGAGCTGCAGATCGATCGCGTTCGCCGGCGGGCGGTCCAGGCGGATCACCGCGACGCCGTCGTCTACCTCGAGGCTGACGTGGTCGCTCATCGTGGCGGCGATGCTACCGGCCCGGGGCGTCGGCCGTCGTCGTCGAGGCGAGCGCCGCCCGCACGCTCTCCCCGAACGGCGTCGTAGAGAGGCCGAATCGATCGGCGGCATCGGGCGCATCTGCCCGCCCGGGCGCGGTGAGGGCATCGACCACGTGCATGCTCACCGGGCGCTCGAGCAGTGACGCGAGGCGAGAGCGTGCGACCTCGCCCTCCAGATGCTCGGGCGTGGCTTCGGGGCCGGCGAGCAACGCGAGCACGTCGTCGGTCGTCACGACGTCGGGACCCTCGAGGGCCCACGTACCGGCGAGGTCCTCGTCGAGGTCGTCGGCAACCGCGAGGGTGGCGGCCAGGTCGCCGACGGCCACCGGCGCGATCGATCGTCGGCCGGGTCCCCACGCGATCGGCGGTGCCTGGAGCGCGCCGACCACCGTCGCGGCGAACCAGAGCGACCCGGCGCCCACGACCGGAGCGCTGCGGATCACCGCATGTTGCAGGCCCGACGTGACCACGACCTCTTCAGCGAGGCCCTTGGCTCGCAGGAACGGCACCGCAGACTCGGGCGAGGCTCCGGGCACCGAGACGAACACGACCCGTCGCACCCCCGCTCTTCGAGCGGCGGCTACCGCTCGCACCGTCGATCCGCGGTTCGCGTCGAGCAGTTCGTGGTCGTCGACCTGGCCCGGCCCTCCGACCAGGTGCACGAGCGTGAACACCCCTGCGAGCACTTCGGCGAGGTCGTCGGCTTCATCGAGGCGGCCGATCGTGACCTTCGCCCCGAGCGCGCGGAGCGGTTCCGCAGCCTCGGGGTCGCGGATCGCGACTCGTACCTCGTCCTTGCGCGCGAGCAGCGGCACGAGCGCGTGCCCGACCGGTCCCGACGCGCCGGTGACCATGACCGTCATGGCGCGATGCTACCGAGCGACGCTACCCTCGCCCGATGGAGTGCCCCACCGATGGCGACATCGACAGCGCCGCGGCCCTGCGGACAACCCCCGTCGACTGGCGAGCCGTGACGCGGGGCGGCCAGACCGCCGCCTCGCGATGGGTGGCCACGCTCTCCGACGGCTTGAACCGCCGCCGGACCTGCCCGACGCCCGTAACAGCCGGTTCGCGCTCGACGCGTGGCCGCACGTCGCGGCCGACCCCGCCCCGTTCCTGTCGCTCGGTCTGTGCTCGGCGACGTGGCTCGAGCGTCACGTACCCGTGCTCTCGGCCGCATCGGCCGGCGCCCACGTCGACGGCGACCGCCCGCTGCACTTCGACGTCCGCAGCGACAACCTGTGCTTCCGCGACGGACGGGCGGTGTTGATCGACTGGAACTTCGCGTGCGTCGGCGAGCCGGTCTTCGACGTTGCAGCGTGGCTGCCAAGCCTGCATGCGGAGGGCGGACCTCCGCCCGAGCAGGTGCTGGAGACCTCCGACGAGGTGGCAGCGATCGCGTCGCTGCTCGCCGGGTACTTCGGCTGGCGCGGCGCCCACCCGGGCATCCCCCAAGCACCCCACGTCCGCCCGCTACAACGACGGCAGGCGTCGACGGCGCTGCCGTGGGCCGCGCGAGCCCTCGGGCTCCCTCCGCCATCGATCTGACCCTGCGCGACCTCAGGCACCTGCAACTCACAGTTGCACCTGCAACGCCCTGCTACCATCGGCGCGTGGAACGGACGGGACACGACTACGCCGACGTGTTGGATCAGTTGCGCTCCAGGGGACTCCGCATGACTCCCCAGCGCCGTGCGATCGTCACCGAGGTCATGCGCACTCAGGGACATATCTCCCCCAGCGTGATCGCCCGCAAGGTGCAGGGCGAGATGCCGGGGGTGAACGCGTCGACGGTTTACCGCACGCTCACCCTGCTCGAAGAGGTCGGCGTGCTGTCCCATTCCCATCTCGAGACCGGGGCGGAGTACCACAAGACCGAAGAGGCCGAGCACGTGCACCTCACGTGCGGGCGGTGCGGGAAGGACGACCCGCTCTCTCTGGACGAGGCCCATGCCCTGCAGGACCTGATCCATCGCCACCACGGCTTCGAGGCAGACCTGACCCACTTCGCGATCACCGGCCGATGCGAGGCCTGCGCCAGCACGGCGGGTTAAGGCCGGCGTGCCGCACGAGCGGCCCGCTCGGCCTCCGCCTGCGCCGGGAAGAAGCCGAAAGGAAGCTCCAGCCGGTTCGCTGCCATCAGTGCGTCATCGGCGAGGATCTCCGCGGTACGGCCGTCGGCCACGATCCGCCCGCCGTTCATCACGAGCGACCGAGGGCAGAGCTCCAGGGCGTACGGCAGATCGTGGGTCACCATCAGCATCGTGATGTCGAGCGAGCGCAGGATGTCGGCCAGCTCGCGGCGGCTCGCCGGGTCGAGGTTCGACGAGGGCTCGTCGAGCACGAGGATCTGGGGGCGCATCGCGAGCACCGTCGCCACCGAGACGCGGCGACGCTGCCCGAAGCTCAGGTGATGGGGTGCGCGGTCGGCGAACGATTCCATGCCGACCGCGGTGAGCGCCTGCACGACCCGCTCCTCGAGCTCATCCCCGCGCAGGCCGAGGTTCGCCGGCCCGAACGCGACGTCGTCGCGGACCGTCGGCATGAAGAGTTGGTCGTCCGGATCCTGGAACACGATGCCGACCCGGCGGCGCACCTCCTGCAGGTGCTCCTTGACGACGGGGAGCCCGCCCACGCGCACCGACCCGGCCTGCGCCGCGTGCACGCCGTTCAGGTGCAGCACGAGCGTGGTCTTCCCGGCCCCGTTGGGGCCGAGCAGCGCCACCCGCTCACCGGTCCCGATCGCGAGGTCCACACCGAACAGCGCCTGGGTTCCGCCCGGATAGGCGAACGCCAGGTCCTTGACCTCGAGCGCCGGTCCGGTCACGGGTTCCATCGTCTCGGTCATGCCTGCACCCACGCGATCGCACAGATCGGCAACGCCGCAACCGGGAGGATCGACGCCGTGAGCCACTGGTGGGCCGTGGCGTGCACCCCACCCATCTCCGGCATCGAGCCCGAGTAACCGCGTGACAGCATCGCGAGGTAGACCCGCTCGCCGCGCTCGTACGCCCGGATGAAGAGCGCCCCGGCGCTCTGCCCGATCGCCTTCGTCTGCCAGATCCACCGGCCTTCGAACCCTCGCGACTGGCGCGCGATCCGCATGCGGCGCATGTCGTCGGCGATCACGTCCATGTAGCGCACCATGAACGAGGCGATCGACGTGAACACCTTCGGCACGCGCAACCGGTCGAACCCGGTGAGGAACTCCGCCATCGTCGTAGTCGCGGCGAGCAACGAGCTCGCGAGCACACCGATCGTGGCCTTCGCGAGGATGTTCCACGCCCCCCAGAGCCCCTCGACCGAGAGCGAGACGCCGAGCACGTCGACGCGTTCGCCCTGGCCCACGAACGGCAGGAAGAACGCGAAGGCGACGAACGGGATCTCGATCGCGAGGCGGCGCAGCAGGAACGTCGCCGGGATCGACGCCCACGCGGCGGCGAGGAGCACCAGGGCCGCGTAGAGCCCGAAGGCCCAGAACGCCTCCCGAGGGGTGGCCACGACGATGAGCACGAAGAGGAACTGCGCGACGAGCTTCGTCTCCGGCGCCAGCCGGTGCACGGCGCTGTGGCCGTGGAAGTAGAGCGCGTGCGCGTGGCTGCCGCTCACAGTGTCGAGCTCAGCCGGCCGAGGCCGACGCCCGCGTCTGCGGCGTTCCGTCGGCTTTGGGGCGGCGGGCATGGAAGATCCCGAACAGCAGGAGCGCGACCCCGAACGTGATGGCGACGCCGACGATGCCGGCAAGACCGGTGCTGAGCGACTCGTCCTCCACACCGTCGACCCCGTAGTCCGCCAACGGGCTGTCGGCGAGATCGTGGTCCTCGGCGGTGTCGATGAACCCCTCGTCGGTGGCGACCTTCTCCAGGCCGTCGGGGCTCGAGCTCGCCATGGGGCTCAGGAGGAACGCGAGGCCGAGCGCCACGATCAATCCCCCGATCACGATCGCCGCGATGCCCTTGCGGGTCGCCGTCATCGTCACGACCTTCCCACTGCCACGTCGGAACCGAGCTGGAGCTCTGGCATCAGGTCCTGCGCCCCGTAGACGAGGTCGGGCCGGACGGCGACGACCGCGCCGACCGTCATCGCGGTGATCAACCCCTCGCCGATACCCACGAGGAAGTGCACGCTCAGCATCGCGGCCAGCACCGTGCTCACGGGCGCGTTGCCGCTGCCTCCGATCGCGTACAGGAGCACGAACGCGAACGCGGCGATCACGACGGAGAGGAGGGCGGCGACGAACGAGGCCGCGACGACCGATCCTCGACTGGCCGGCAGGAACTTCCTGATGCCGAAGAAGATCGCGAGGCCGCTCCATCCGGGGATGATCGAGATCAGCAAGATGTTGGTGCCCAGCGCCGTCAGGCCCCCGTCTGCGAACAGGAGCGCCTGCACCACGAGCACGATGGCGACCGCGATCGTGCCGGCCCACGGCCCGACCATGATGCACGCGAGCGCACCGCCGAGCAGGTGTCCACTCGTGCCCGCGGCGACAGGGAAGTTCAGCATCTGCACCGCGAAGACGAAGGCTGCGACGAGCCCCGCCATCGGCGCGAGGCGATCCGAGAGCGTCTCCTTGGCCCGCATCAGGGAATAGCCGATGCCGCCGGCCGATGCCACTCCGGTCGCGACCGAGACCCCTGCGCTCAGGAACCCATCAGGGACGTGCACCGACGCTCCCTCCCGTCCGCACGAACGTGTACATCCGGCATGTTGCACTTGCAACTTGCTGCATGAAGCTGTCCTGAGGCTACCGAGCGATCGCCGCGTACGTCAAGGCGGGACGGGCACCACAGCTTCTCGGAGCGGGATCAGAACCGAGGGGTCTCTCGGTAGTCGCCGAACACGCCGGCGAGGGCCCGCACGATCTCTCCCTCCGTGCACCTGGCCCTGGCGCACGCGATCAGGGGCTCGATCAGGCTGGCGCCGTCGTCGGCCGCGGCGGAGACGAGCGTGGCGAGCGCCCCGTCGGCCGCGGCCGGATCGCGTTGCGATCGGGTCATGGCCACCGCATCGCGCTGGAACTCCTCGGCCTCGGGACCGATCACCAGCGTGTCGACGCTGGCCGCCCCGTCGTCGACGAACGCGTTCACGCCGACCTTCACCAGGTCGCCGGACTCGAGCCGTCGCTGCTCCTCGAAGGCGGCCTCAGCGATCAGCTGTTGGAACCACCCGCGCTCGATGCCGGCGAGCACGCCCTCGAGCATCGAGCCGTCGCCCATCGCATCGACGTGCGCCAACAGCTCCTCGGCGCTCGCCTCGATCTCGCCGGTCGCCCGTTCCACCACGTACGAACCACCGAGGGGATCGGCGACGTCGGAGACCCCGCTCTCGAAGGCGATCACCTGCTGGGTCCGTAGCGCGAGGCGGGCGGCATGTTCCGTGGGCAGCGCGAGCACCTCGTCGAGCGCGTTCGTGTGCAGCGACTGCGTGCCGCCGAGCACGGCCGTGAGCGCCTCCAGCGCCGTTCGCACGACGTTGTTCATCGGTTGCTGTGCGGTGTTCGACACCCCAGCGGTCTGCGTGTGGAACCGCAGCCGCCGGGCATCGGCATCGGTGACCCCGTACCGCTCTCGGAGCCACCGTTCCCAGATGCGACGGGCGGCCCGGAACTTGCCGAGTTCCTCCAGCAGGTCGATGTGGCTGTTGAAGAAGAACGACAGCCCCGGCACGAAGACGGCCGGGTCGAGACCCCGCTGCAGACCCAGCTCGACGTAGGCGAAGCCGTCGGCCAGCGTGAACGCGAGCTCCTGCGCCGCGGTCGCCCCCGCCTCCCTGATGTGATAGCCGCTCACGCTGATCGGATGGAACCTCGGCGCGCTCGCGGCACAGAACGTCATCAGGTCGCCGATCAGCCGAAGGTGAGGGCGCGGCGGGAACAGCCACTCCTTCTGGGCGATGTACTCCTTGAGGATGTCGGTCTGCAGCGTGCCGCCCAGGCGCTCCCACGCCACCCCCTGCCGTTGCGCCGTTGCGAGGAAGAACGCGAACGCGATCGGCGCGGGCCCGCTGATCGTCATCGAGGTCGTGATGTCGCCCAGCGGGATGTCGTCGAAGAGCGTCTCGAAATCGTCGAGCGAGTCCGTCGCGACGCCGCACCGCCCGACCTCGCCCTCGCTGCGCGGGTCGTCGGAGTCCAGGCCCATCAGGGTCGGCATGTCGAACGCGACGCTCAGCCCGCCCTGTCCCTGCTCGAGCAGGAAGCGGTACCGGGCGTTCGTCTCGGCGGGGGTGCCGAAGCCGGCGAACTGGCGCATCGTCCAGACGCGGCCCCGATACATCGACGGGTAGACGCCGCGCGTGTACGGCGGCGATCCCGGCAGCCCGAGCGCGGCGTCGTCGTCGCTGTCGGGGACGTCTCCGGGACCGACGAGTGCGGGGACCGGCTCGCCCGACAGCGATGTGTGAGATCGGTCTTGGCGCGGGGGTCTCGCCCCGCCGTTCGCGTCGCTCATCGGACCTCCGGGCCGTGGCGGGCCGCCGGCGTCCGCATCGGGGGCGCCTACCCCACGGCCTTGCCGGCCAGCATAGCGGCGGCCACGTAGGGATCGATGCGCCGCTCGGCGAGGTCCCCGGCGAGCGCGGGGTCGGCGGCAAGGGCAGCCGCGACCTGCGTGCGGAACCGTTCGGCCGCGAGCGCCTCGACCTCGCGGAGCAGCCGCGCCCTGCGCTTCTCTGCGAGCGCGCCGGTTGCCGCCAGGTGCGTGCGATGTGACTCGATCGCATCCCAGAGCGCCTCCACCCCCCCGTGGTCGATCGCCGAGGTCGTCAGCACGGGCGGGTCCCAGTCGCGGGCGGCCCCCAGGTGCAGCATCTGGCGCAGCTCGCGCACCACCTCCTGAGCCCCGTCACGGTCCGCCTTGTTCACGACGAAGCAGTCGGCGACCTCGAGGATGCCCGCCTTCGCCATCTGCACCGCGTCGCCCATGCCGGGCGCGAGCACCACGACCGCGGTGTCGGTAGCGGCGGCGACATCGACCTCGGCCTGGCCCACGCCGACCGTCTCCACGACGACCCGCTCGTACCCGGCTGCGTCGAGGATGCGGACCGCCTCGGGCGCCGCGAGTGCCATGCCGCCGAGGTGCCCGCGAGTGGCCATGGACCGGATGAAGACGCTCGGGTCGGTCGCGTGTTCCTGCATGCGGACGCGGTCGCCGAGCAACGCCCCGCCGGTGTACGGGGAGGTCGGGTCGACGGCGAGGACGGCCGCGCGCAGGTTGCGCGCCCTGCACACGCGGACGAGTCCCGCGGCGAGCGTGGACTTGCCGACCCCTGGAGCACCCGTGAGGCCGATCGTGGCGGCCCGACCCGTGCGCGCGAAGATGCCCTCGGAGAGGGCTTCGAGGCCCGGGTCCCCGTCCTCGACGGCGCTGATCGCTCGGGCGACGGCGCGCCGATCGCCCGCCAGCACCCCCAACACCAACGCGTCGACGTCCATGACGCCAGCCTACCCGCGGGCGCTGGGGCCCTCGTCACCCGCGGGCGCCGCGGCCGGGATCGCCCGCAACGCGTCGCGCAGCGACCGGCAGTAGGCGCGCTGTCGCGCGAGCGCCGGATCGTCGCCGTCGCCCACGCGGGAGGCCACCATCGCGAGGTTCACCTGTTCGCGTTGGAGTCGGTGGAGCAGCCCCGCCGCTCGGGTGCCGGCCCGTCGGCGCATCGCGCGCCGTGCCGCTCGGCGTCGCCGGGGGCTTTCGAGCAGGTGGAGCTCGTCGGCCGAGATGCCGTCGAGCCCGATCTCGGCCGCGAGCGCTTGATGGAGCCAGCGGCGCTCACGGCGACGGGCCAGCGTCACCGCGATCACGACGAACACGAGCAGCGGCAGGCCCTTCACGGCGGTCGCGAACGCGACGAGCGCGTAGTCGAAGCCGGTCCATGGCTCAGCCGGGAACAGCGTGAGCAACGGCGAGTTCCACAGGAAGTGGGCGGACACGGCGAGTCCGCAGAGGCCCGCCGCCACCCAGAGACGGTGCCGCAAGGGTTCCGTCGCTCGACGCGAGACGACCACCCCGATCGCCATGCCGACGAGCCCCGTGTACAACACGTGCCCGTACAGGCCGCTCGCCACTACCCGGAGCCAGAACCCCTGCAACACCCCCTGCGGCTGGCCGCCGAAGACCGCCATGAAGTAGAAGACGTCTTCGACGATCGCGAAGCCGAGCCCACAGATCGCGCCGTACACGAAGCCGTCCATCACGTCGTCGACCTCGTCGCGGGCGATCAGGTAGATCAACACCACGCCGCATCCCTTGAGGATCTCCTCAACGAACGGCGCGGTGAGGGCGGCCGTCCAACGCGCGGCGAACTCGGGCCCTGCGAGACGGGCCACCGTGAGGCCCCACCCGGCGTTGCCGATCGCGGAGAGCGTCGTCGCGGCGACGGCTCCCCAGACGAACGCCGCCGCGAGCAGCGGCACCGGTTCCCGCTCGTACAGGTCGAGCAGGTAGACGACCAGCACGACCGGCAGGCCGTAGAGCGCCAGCAGGAACCACGACAGCGCCCACCCACCGGGCGAGATGTTTCGGTACAGGCTCTGCTCGGCAACCGCCACGACACCGGTCAACCCCACGATCAACACGAAGAGCCAGAACGCGGGCTGTCGAGGCTGCAGGAACCGGGTGTGGTGCAGTCGCCGGCCCAGACGCGTGTCGGCCGTGCTCAAGCGCCCGGCCCCACGATCGCGGCGGCCACCATCGTGCGCAGATCTCCGTCGACGAACGCCAGCAAGCCCTCCGGCGCGAGGCCGACGAAGACCACCCCCTGGCCGTCGGAGGAGACCACGGTCGTGACCTCGCCTTCCACCGCTGCACCCGACTCGGCGTCGATGCCCACGAACGTGAAGCGCTGTCCCTCGAGCCCTTGGTCGAGCACGACCGGGGTGAGTGCCTCGGAGACCGAGAGCCGATCGAGGGACTCTTCGAGCAACTCGTCGCGGACCTCGACCGCCAACGCCTCGGCGTCGCCGGTGAACGGGCCCCAGGCGACGGCAGCCAGCGTGCCGCTCCCTCGGGTCACCCGGATGAACGGTCGATCAGCCACCGAACCGGGCTCGGCCGGCTCCCATCCGGTGAGCGGCTGGACCGAGACGGCGCCGGGGATCGAGACAGGCGGGCCGGCAGGCTCCGCGAGCGCGGCGGCCGCGAGGAAGCCCCCCAACGTGGTGGCGAGCACGACACCGAGCACCGCGAGCGCCGGTAGCCACCTGCGCCCCTGGGCGCCCCGCCGCATCCAGAGCGACGCGTCGGGGCGGGCGGGCGGGGGCTCGCCGGTCACCGTCCGGACCGCTCCCGCGCCGGCTGATGCACCGACAGCAGCGATGTGAACCGTGCGAGGCGCCGAGGATGCCGCAGCATCCCGTGCACGCGCACGCGACCCGTCAGCACGTCGGCGAGCGCGGCACGGCCCCCACGCGACAGCGGGTCCGGCAACCCTGCCCGCAGCGGGGCGGCGGTGAGGGCGAGCAACCTGTCGGAGGGCGCCACCACCCGGAGGTGGGCCCTCGGCGCCTCGCCGTCCGAAACCTTGACGATGCCCGGCGACAGCCGAACCGTGACCGCGACTTCCGCATCAGGCACCGCGAGCACCACGACGCAGGGTTGCAGGTGCGCCGCACGTTCCGGCTCCCTCGCCAGATGCTGCTCGACGAGACCGGCCACCAACTCGGCGAGCCCACTCGGCTCGGTGCCTTCGAGCTCCACCGAGGCGATGCTCAAAGCTCGATCAGCACCTTCGTCGCGACCCGGCGGTCGAAACGCTCGTACCCGATCGGCGCATCGTCGAGCGGGAGGCGGTCGCTGACGAGCGGCAGGGGATCGAGCGATCCCGACTCGACCCGACGCATCACCTCGCGCCAGTCCCGATGGACCGGGCAGATGCCCGTGAACCGAACGTCGAGCGCCCTGGCCCACGCGACGCCGAGCTGCAGTTCTACCGACTCGCCAGCGTAGACGCCGGCGACGACCACTCGTCCGCCGCGGCGGACGACGGTGGTCGCTGCGGCATAGGCATCGACCGCACCAACCGCGTCGATCGCCGCGTCGGCTCCTCGATCGTCGGTGGCCTCGGCCAGCACGCTCTCTGCGCTCCGCTCCTCCACGTTGAGGGGGAAGGCCCCGGCGGCCTCGGCCAGCGCGAGCCGAGTCGGCTCGCGGTCGAGCAGGAACACGCGCTCGACCCCGAGGGCACGCAGTGATGCGGCGGCGCACCACCCCACGGGACCGGCTCCGAACACGGCGACCACGTCGCCGGCGTCCGCACCCGTGAGCGAGGCCGCGTGGAAACCGGTCGTGAGCACGTCGCCGACGAACACCGCTCGCTCGTCATCGACGCCGGACGGCACCGGGATCAGATTCACGTCGGCCCACGGCACCCGCACGGACTCCGCCTGGGTGCCCGGCAGGTCCCCGCCGAACGGCCCCGCGCCGAAGACGGCCGCGTGCTCGCAGAGGTTCGTCTCCCCGTGCGCGCAGAACCAACAGGCGCCGCACGCCACCGCGAACGAGAGCACGACCCGATCACCGGGTCGCACCGAGCGGACCGACGCACCGATTGCCTCGATCACGCCGACGGCCTCGTGACCGAGCACCTCACCGGGGACGGTAGGCGTCTTCCCGTGCAGGAAGTGCAGGTCCGAGCCGCAGATCCCGGCCTTCGTCACCCGCACGAGCGCGTCGGTGGGCTCCCGCAGGGTCGGTTCGGGCACGTCGGCCACCTCGACCTTCCCGGGCTCGACGAAGACGACCGCCCGCATCAGGCCTCGTCGGGGAACCGGGTCGGCACCGTTCCGCAGATGACGACCAGCTCGTGCGCAGCCTGCACGTAGCGCAGGATCTTCGGCAGATCGCCCCGCACGCGGAGCTTGCCCTGCATCATCGCCCGGACCGGATCGAGCTCGCCGCGCACCACGTCCTTCCAGCGGCGATAGGTCGCCGAGATCACGAACTCCGCGGCCGCGCCCTCGTCCGGCGCGACCAGCGTTCCCGATCGGCAGGCGCCGTGCCACAGGTCGAGGTAGCCCCAGACGTCGGAGGGAACTCCGCGATCGGGGTCCGCCTCGATCACGAAGCTGATGTCGCCCTCCCAGTCGGAGGCGGCCTCGCGATAGTGAGCCGATGCGTTGATCTCATCGGCCAACGCGTGGAACCACTCCTCGCGCGGGAACTCGAACATGCACCTCCTTCCCTGCCCGGCCTCAGCATACGGACGTCGTCCGAGGAGAGGGAACCGGCGGCGCGGACAGGTCAGCGCAGCGCGTCGGCGACGATCACGGCGACCGCGATCAGGTTGAACGCGGCGTGGCCGACGATCGGCGAGAGCAGGGTCTTCCTTCGTTCGTAGACGAGGGCGAGGCCGAAGCCGGTGACCACCATCGTGATCTGCAGCGCGAGCGCGTCGGGCCACGGACCCGGCACGTAGTGGATCGCGCCGAACAGCATCGCGGAGACCAGGGCCCCGATCGCGACCCCGTGCCGGTCGCGGATCGAGCGGTAGATCAGCCCGCGGAACAGGAACTCCTCGGTGATCGGCGCGACGACGACCGCGAACACCGCGAAGACCACGAGTTGGAACCCCTGCAGGTCACCGGTGACCTGCTCGGGCACCGCGACCTCTTCGTTCGTCACGGAGGCGAGTATCGCGATGATGATCGCCACGGCGATACCCGCAACGATGCGCACCGCCACACCGAGCCCGGCCCCGATCGCGACCTCGCGACCCACGCGCGACGCCGGGACCAGCCTGAGCGCTTCGCGCCAGCCACGGTGCCGGGCCCTGAGCCACACGAGCAGCGTGCCGACCAGCACCACGTCGACGACGATGCCTTGCGCCAGCTCGCTGACGCCGCTCGCGCCGCCATCGGTGGTGTCGCCGAGCGCCGCGAACAGCGGCACGGCGGCGAGCGACCCGAGCAGGAAGCCGAGCAGCGCGACGCCCAAGGTCGGGAGGAATCGCCAGGTGACCTTGGGGCGCCCGTCGGGCAGTATGGCGATCGTCGGGCCGGGAACGATCGCGGCGCCCATCGGCGAACCATCGGCGCGAAGATCGGGTCGTCGGGGAGGTCCGGGCATCATCGGCGGGTTCTACGGCAGGCGGATCGCCGGCTCCTCGACGCGACGAACCTCGACCCCGAGCGCGAGCAGCTTCTCGACGAACCCCTCGTAGCCGCGGTCGAGGTGATGCAGCTCGGAGATCTCCGTGACACCGTCGGCGGCGAGCGCTGCGATCGTCATGGCGGCGCCGGCCCTGATGTCGAGGGCCCGCACGGGAGCGGCCGAGAGCCGCTCCACACCGCGGATCACCGCGTGGTGGCCCTCGGTGCGGATGTCGGCTCCCATGCGCCGCAGCTCGTCCACGTAGAGGAACCGGCTCTCGAAGACGTTCTCGGTCGCGATGCTCGTGCCATCGGCGGTCGCCAGCATCGCCATCAGGATCGGCTGGAAGTCGGTCGCGACCCCCGGGTACGGAAGCGTGACGAAGTCGATCGCCCGCGCACGGGCGAGCTGACGGATCCGGAGCCCCTGCTCGGTCATCACGACCTCGGCGCCCGCGTCGCCCAGCTTCTGCAGGTACAGGTCGAGGTGATCGGGCCGCGCGAGCTCGAGCGTCACGTCACCACAGGTCGCGACCGCGGCCGCGGCCCAGGTGCCGGTCTCGATGCGGTCGGGGATCGTCACGTGGTCGGCGGGCGTGAGCACGTCGACCCCGTCGATCTCGATCGTGCTCGTACCCGCGCCGTCGATGCGCGCGCCCATCGCCGCCAGGAAGCTCGCGATGTCGGCGATCTCGGGCTCGCGGGCAGCGTTGTCGATCACGGTCGTGCCGCGGGCGAGCACGGCCGCCATCATCAGGTTCTCGGTCGCGCCGACGCTCGGATAATCGAGGGTGATCGCGGCTCCGCGGAGGCCCCGCGTCTCGGCGACGAGGAAGCCGTGCTCCGAGCCGATCTCGGCTCCCATCTTGCGCAATCCCTGGATATGCAGGTCGATCGGGCGCGAACCGATCTCGTCGCCACCGGGCATCGCGACCCTGGCCCGGCCGGCTCGGGCGAGCAACGACCCCAGTACCGCCGTCGAGGCCCGCATGCGACGCACGAGCTCGTAGGGCGCCTCCACCGACGTGAGCTCCGTCGCATCGATCGTGACCGCGTCACCCTGCCAGGCGACGCCCGCGCCGAGGCGATCGAGCACCTCGCCCATCGTCAGGCAGTCCCGGATACGCGGCACGTTGCGCAGCACCGTTCGCCCCGGCGCCAGCAGCGCCGCGGCCATCAGCTTGAGGGCGGAGTTCTTGGCGCCCGCGATCCGGACCGTGCCGGTGCATCGCGCCCCTCCCGTGACCAGGAGTCGTTCCATGGGGCTCTCAGTGTAGGGGGCACCGGGCCCCGACGTGGGACCGTCTCTCAACCGCTGACGGTGGTGAGCGCGATCCGGGCAAGGGCCTTCTTCAGCTCGCCCCGGATCGCCGCCACGTCGGCCTCGGCCAGCTGCGTGTCGTGGTTCTGCAGCCGCTCCTCGAGCTCGGCCGCCCGCGCCTTCGCCGCGTCAACGTCGATGTCGCCGGCGAGCTCGGCGTGGGCGGCGAGCACGTCGACCCGCGTGGCGCTCTCCACGTCCTCGCCGCCGCCGCCGCTCGTCACGTGCATGAAGCCCCCGTCGATCACGGCGGCGAGCTCACCGTGACCCTCGCGGAGGATGCGCAACGGACCGATCGCGAGCTGCACCATCATCGGGGCGTGGCCGGTGAGGATGCCGACCTCGCCGTCGACCCCGCGTGCGATCACGGTCTCGGCCTCGCCGGCCCAGACTTCACGCTCGGGCGTGACGACGTGCACGTCGAGCGAGCGCGTCATCGCGCTCCCGCCTTCGGCTGCATGAGCGAGCGCGTTATCGCGCTCCCGCCTTCGGCTGCATGAGCGCTAATCACGCCGCCTCCATCTGCTTGGCCTGCTCGACGGCTTCCTCGATGCCGCCCACCAGGAAGAACGCCTGCTCGGGCAGGTGGTCATACTCGCCCTCGGTGAGCGCCTTGAACGAGGCGATCGTCTCGTCGACCGGCGTGTACTTGCCGGGCAGGCCGGTGAACTGCTCGGCCACGAAGAACGGCTGCGAGAGGAACCGCTGGATCTTGCGGGCCCGCGACACGACGACCTTGTCCTCCTCGGAGAGCTCGTCGATGCCGAGGATCGCGATGATGTCTTGCAGGTCCTTGTAGCGCTGCAGGATCTCCTGCACGCGCCGGGCCACGGCGTAGTGCTCCTCGCCTACGTACCGGGGGTCGAGGATGCGCGACGACGAGTCGAGCGGGTCGACCGCCGGATAGATACCGAGCGAGGCGATGTCGCGCGAGAGCACGGTGGTGGCGTCGAGGTGCGCGAACGCAGCGTGCGGCGCCGGGTCGGTGATGTCGTCGGCGGGAACGTAGATCGCCTGCAGCGACGTGATCGAGCGGCCCCCCGCAGAAGTGATGCGCTCCTGCAGGTCGCCCATCTCGCTCGCGAGGTTCGGCTGGTAACCGACCGACGATGGCATGCGCCCGAGCAGCGTCGAGACCTCGGAGCCCGCCTGGGTGAACCGGAAGATGTTGTCGACGAACAGCAGCACGTCGAGGTGCTTCTCATCGCGGAAGTACTCCGCCATCGTGAGGGCCGAGAGCGCCACGCGAAGGCGCACGCCGGGCGGCTCGTCCATCTGGCCGAACACGAGGGCGGTCTTCTCGATCACGCCCGACTCGGTCATCTCCAGGAACAGGTCGTTGCCCTCGCGCGTGCGCTCGCCGACGCCAGCGAACACCGACACACCGCCGTGCTGCTCGGCCTGACGCCGGATCATCTCCTGGATGATCACGGTCTTGCCCACGCCGGCGCCGCCGAACATGCCGATCTTGCCGCCCTGCACGTAGGGCTCGAGCAGGTCGATCACCTTGATCCCGGTCTCGAGCATGACCTTCTTCGGCTCGAGGTCGGCGAACGGCGGCGCGTCTCGATGGATCGGCCAGTACGTGTCGGGGGTGATCTGGTCGACCGTCGTATCGAGGGGCTCGCCCAGCACGTTGTACACGTGCCCGAGCACGCCCTCGCCGACGGGCACGGTGATCGGGGAACCTGTGTTCGTAACGGGCGAGCCCCTCACGACGCCGTCGGTCGGCTTCAGGGCGACGGCGCGCACGGTGGCGTCGCCGATGTGCTGGGCGACCTCGCACGTGATCGTGGTCGTCTCGCCGCCGAGGTCGACGTCGAGCGTCAGCGCGGTGTTGATCTCGGGCAGTTCTGACGGCGGGAACTCGACGTCCACCACCGGTCCGATCACCCGTACCACGCGACCCTTCGCGTGTCCGTTCGTCTCCGCCATCGTCACTCCTCCGATGTCGCGGCGAGGGCTTCCGCCCCGCCGACGATCTCCATGATCTCGGTCGTGATCTCGTCCTGGCGGGCGCGGTTCGCCTGCCGGGTGAGGATCTTCATCAGCTCGTCAGCGTTGTCGGTCGCGGCCTTCATCGCGCGCCGCCGGGCCGCGTTCTCCGAGGCCGCCGATTCGAGCAGCGCCGCATACACCTTCGTGACGAGGTACTGCGGCAGCAGGTGGTCGAGGATGCGCTCGGGCGCCGGCTCGAACAGGTACTCGGGGTGCACGGTCTTCGTGCCCGTGCCCGTGACCTCCTCCGGCGCGATCGGCAGGAACCGCTTCGCGGTCGCGCGGAGCGTGAACGCCGACCTGAAGTCGGTGTAGGCGCAGTGGAGTTCGTCGATCCTGCCCTCGGCGAAGTCGTCGATCAGTCGGGCCCCGATCTCCTGGGCTACGTCGTAGCCGGGCACTTCGGTGTGGCCCTGCCAATCGGCACGGATCGGCACGCCGCGAAAGCGGAAGTAGCCGACGCCCTTCTTGCCGCTCACGTACAGCACGGGCTCAAGCCCCCGACGACGCACGGACGCGAGGACGCCTTCGGCTTCCTTGATCACGTTGGCCGTGTACGCGCCGGCGAGCCCGCGGTCGGAGGTGCACACCAGCACGCCGGCCGTTCGCGGCTCGGCTCGCTCCTCGAGCAGCGGGTGGGAGAACGATCCCGAGTTGCGCGCCAGGTCCTCCATCGCCTCGGTGAGCTGGACGGCGTAGGGCCGGGAGGCTTCCACCCGCTGTTGGGCCTTCACGATGCGCGAGGACGCGATGAGCTCCATCGCCCGGGTGATCTTCTTCGTCGACTGGACCGATCGGATCCGTCGGCGGACGACGCGGAGCTGGGCGCCCATCTACGCGGTCGGCGCCTCGTCGCCGCCTTCGCCGACGTCGTCCTCGTCGATCGAGGACATGCGATCCCAGCCCACGTCGGGCTTCGCCTCGTCGGGAGGGGTGGTCTCGCCCAGGGCCGCCCCGGAGCCGGGGCCCGTCTGCGTCGGCGCGAAGACGTCCTTGAACGCCGCGATCGCCGCCTTCAGCGTGTCCTCGGTCTGCTCGGAGAGATCACCGGTCTCGCGGATCGCCGTGAAGACCTCAGGGTTGCGGGTCTCCAGGAACGTCGCGAACTCCCGCACGAACCGCTTCGCGTCCTCGACCGGATAGTCGTCCATGAAGCCGCCGGTCACGGTGTAGATCGCGACGACCTGCCGCTCGACCGGCTGCGGGTCGTACTGCGGCTGCTTCAGCACTTCGACGACGCGAGCGCCACGAGCCAGCTGCTGCTGCGATGCCTTGTCGAGCTCGGACCCGAACTGCGCGAACGCCTCGAGCGCACGGAACTGGGCGAGGTCGAGGCGCAGCCGGCCGGCGACCTTCTTCATCGCCTTGATCTGCGCCGCGCCACCCACGCGCGAGACCGACACGCCGACGTTGATCGCGGGGCGCACGCCCGAGAAGAACAGCTCCGACTCGAGGAACAGCTGCCCATCGGTGATCGAGATCACGTTCGTCGGGATGTAGGCGGAGATGTCGCCGCCCTTGGTCTCGATGATCGGCAACGCCGTCATCGATCCGCCTCCGTTCTCGTCGGAGAGCTTCGCGGAACGCTCGAGCAGCCGGGAGTGCAGGTAGAACACATCGCCCGGGTAGGCCTCACGGCCCGGCGGGCGACGCAACAGCAGCGAGATCTCGCGGTAGGCCACGGCCTGCTTCGACAGGTCGTCGTAGACGATCAGCACGGCGTCGCCGTTGTACATCCAGTGGGCGCCGAGCGCGGCACCGGAGTACGGCGCCACGTATTGGAACGGCGCGGGGTCGGATGCGGCCGCGTTCACGACGGTCGTGTACTCGAGCGCCCCGTTCTCGCGGAGCGTCTCGACGACCTCGGCGACCGTGGACGCCTTCTGGCCGATCGCCACGTAGATGCACTTCACGGCCTGATCGGTGCCCCAGTACTGCTTCTGCGAGATGATCGTGTCGAGGGCGACCGCGGTCTTGCCGGTCTGCCGGTCCCCGATGATCAGCTGGCGTTGGCCTCGACCGATCGCCGTCATCGCGTCGATCGCCGTGATGCCCGTGTACAACGGCTCCTTCACGGGCTGGCGCGCGACGACGTTGGGCGCCTGCACTTCGAGGTTCCTGGTCGTCTCCGCCGCGATCGGGCCCTTGTCGTCGATCGGGCGGGCGAGGCCGTCGACGACGCGTCCGAGGAACGCGTCCCCCACCGGGATCGACAGGATGCGGCCGGTCTGGGTGACCGGGTCGCCTTCCTCGATCAGCGCGGCGTCGCCGAAGACGATGCAGCCGATCTCGTCCTCGTCGAGGTTGAAGGCCATGCCCAGCAGACCGCCAGGGAACTCGAGGAGCTCGTTCGCCATCGTGCGCGGCAGGCCGGCCACCCGCGCGATGCCGTCGCCGGACTCGATCACGCGACCGACCTCTTCGCGCGAGACCTCCGGCGTATAGCTCTCGACGTTCTTCCTGAGGGCGTCCGCGATGCTCGCGGGGTCAAGGTTGAGTGCCATGGTGGATCCTGCTCCTTAGGTACCTAGGTGTTGCTTCGCGGACTCGAGCCGGCTCGACACCGACCCGTCGAAGACCTCGTCGCCCACCCTCGCCACGATGCCCCCGACCACCGAGGGGTCGACGACGACCTTCACGTCGACCGAACGGCCGGTGGCCTGCGAGAGGGCGCGGGCGATGCGATCGCGCTGGGCCTCGGTCAGCTCCACCGCGCTCCGCACCTCGGCGAGGGCGTGGTCGCGCTCGGCGGCCGCCACCTGCGCCAGGTGCTCGACGATCTTCGGCAGCTCCCGCGCCCGTCCGGCGTCGACGACGAAGCCGAGCAACGACACGGTGACTGGGTTGGCCCGCTCGCCCACGAGGTCGGCGATCACGGCCTTCTTGTTCTCGGCGGGCAGCGCGGCATCGGTCAGCGCCTCGCGTAGCGACGTGTGCTGCTCGAGCCCCTTCGCGAAGCCGTAGAGCTCGTCCTCGACGGTGGGCAGCACGCCTTCGGCGCGCGCGACCGAGAACAGCGCCTTCGCGTAGCCCTGGATCAGATCCTCGTCGCGCGTCATGTCAGTTCGTCGCGTTCCCGCCCGCGACCTGGTCGATGTACTCGTCGATCAGGCGCTCGTGGGCGCTCGGGTCGAGGGACTCGCCCACCACGCGGCCGGCGAGCTCGACGGCGATCTCGCCGACCTGCGCCCGCAACTCCTGGAAGACGCGGTCACGCTCGGCGCGGATCTCCTCCTGTGCACGGGCCACCGTGGCCTGGGACTCTTGCTCGGCCTTGGCCTGCACGTCGCGGCGGAGCTGGTCGGCGGTCTTGCGTGATTCCTCGATGATGCGGTTGGCCTCGTCGCGGGCGCCGGCCAGCTGCTGGCGGTACTCCGCGAGCAGCGTGTCGGCCTCCGACCGCGTGGACTCGGCTCGCTCCATCTCACCCTGGATCTTGTCGGCGCGGTCGGCGAGGGTCTTGTTCAGCGCCGGGAAGGCGAACTTCCACAGCACGAAGAAGACGATGAGGAAGGCGAGCCCGCCGACGATCAGCTCGACGAGCGGCGGGATCAGCACGCTGATGCCACCGGCCTCCTCCTCACCTGCCGCCTCCGCGGCCAGGATCAACGTGTTCAGCATCGGGGCGTTCCTCTCTGGCTCGCTCGTTGTCTCAGACGATGAACGACAGCACGAAGCCGAAGAGCGCGAGCGCCTCGACGAACGCGATGCCCAGGAACATCGTCGTGCGCACCATGCCGGCCGCCTCGGGCTGGCGGGCCATCGCCTCGACGGACTTGCCGACGAGGAAGCCGATGCCGATGCCGGGGCCGATCGCGGCGAGACCGTAGACCAGGCCCTTGCCGATCGCGCCGATGTCGCCGGTGAGGCCGCCTTCGGCCGCCTGCGCGAGAACGTGGAACATGTGTTTCCTCCTTCTCGTTTCTTCCGTTGAAGTCTCGGTCAGTGCTCGGGGTGCATCGCCAGGCCGATGTAGACGGCCGTCAGGATCGTGAAGATGTAGGCCTGCAGCGCCGCCACGAGCACCTCGAAGGCCGTCATGAACACCATCAGCAGGAACGCGAACGGCGCGAAGACGATCGTGACGGGCTCGAGCAGCAGGTACGCGGTGCCCAGGGCGAAGATCGTGAGGATCAGGTGACCCGCGAACATGTTGCCGAAGAGTCGGACCGCCAGCGAGAACGGCCGCACGAGGAACGTCGACACGAACTCGATCGGCGTCACGAGGATGTAGAGCGCGGTCGGCACGCCGGGCGGGAACAGCTGGCTCCTGAAGTACCCGCCGGCTCCCTGTTTCGCGATGCCGGCGATGTTGAAGATGAACCAGACCAGGATCGCGAGGAAGGCCGGGATCGCGATGCGCGAGGTCGCCGGGAAGTTCAGGAACGGGATGATGCCGAAGATGTTCGCGACGAAGAGGAACGCGAACATCGACGTGAGGAACGGCACGTAGACCAGGCCGTCGGGTCCCATGACCTCCATCACGATGCCGTTGCGGATGAAGTCGACCAGCGACTCCACGATGTTTTGTAGGCCCTTGGGCACGAGCCTGCCGCCCCGCGCCCCCGCGACGAACAGCACGATCACGATGACGGCGGCAAGGAGCATGAGCCCCGACGCTCTGTTGAAACAGTGCTCGCCGCTGCCGATCAGGCACGGCGTGTCGAAGATCTCGGGTCCGAGCTCGTTGTCGCTGAATCCGCCCTCGCTCGGCGGGACGAAAGCCAGGACCGCTGACGTCATGGCCGAGGTGATGGTCGAGAGCATCTAGGCGTTCTCCTTCGCGGCGAGCGAGTCGTTGGCTCGCGCGGCCGACGGGTCTGCGGGGATCTGGAGCTGACCGCCCACACCGCGCATCGTGAGGCGAGCCTCGTAGACGAGCAGCGCGATCGTGGCGGGCACGACGGTCAGCCCGAAGGCGACCGGCGAGAACCAGGCGAACGTATCCAACAGGAACATGAGCCCGACGATGATGCCGATGCGCACGACCGGGCCGACGAGTGCGACCGCGTGCACCGCGGTGATCGAGATCGTCGAGGCACGGCCGAGCGACCACCCATGGACGGCGAAGTTCGCGAAGACGACGACCACCCCGATCGCGGCTGAGATCGCGGCGCCGGAACCCCCGAGGGCCCAGGCGACGATGGTCGCGATCACGAGCGCGAACACCGAGGGCACGATCGCCCTCCGCACCAACTCGCGTTCCGGCCGCTCAGTCAGGGTGTCTCCCGTATCGCACGTAGATCACGTAGATCGAGGCGCCGACGCCGAGCAACATCCCGATCGGGAGGAACAATCCGTCGAAGCCGAGCCACCGGTCGAGGAGCCAGCCGACACCCCCCCACACCACGATGCCGGCGAGCAAGGTGCCGATCACGCTCCACGCCTGGTTGGCTCCCTTCCACGCTTCCCCTGGGTCGCGTCCCGGCATGGGCGCGGCAAGTATAGGGGCGCGGCCGGAAGCCCGTCAAAGGAACGCAACACTCGTTTCCGCAGGTCAGAGGCGGTTTCCTCGTGAGCTTGTGAAATCTTTCACGAAGTCGGCGTGGGGTGTGGGCTCGACCGCACGTCGACGTGGGAACGCTCAGCGACCGGCACCCACCGCGGCTTTGGCGCCGACCACCTCGCCCTCGGCGGCCTTGCGGCTGGAACGGAAGCTCGCGACAAGGTTCAGCCCCGCGGTGAGCAGACCCGCCATGAAGAGGATCGTGCCCCAGACGTTCACCTGTGGCGGCACGCCGATGCGGGTCGCGCCGTACACCCAGGTTGGGAACGTGTTCACGGCGCCGCCGACGAAGTCGGTGATCACGAAGTCGTCGAGCGAGAGCACGAACGCCAGCAGGAATCCGGCGACGACGCCGGGCAGGATCAGCGGCATCGTGACCTTCATGAACGCCTGGAACGGCGTTGCGAACAAGTCCTGGGCGGCGTTCTCGAGCGACCGGTCCAAGCCCTGCACCCTCGCTCTGACCGTGATCGCCACGAACGCGATCGCGAAACCGATGTGGCTGAACAGGATCGATCCGTACCCGATCGGCGTCTTCCCGAGCACGAACATCGAGAGCAGCGACGAGGCCAGCACGATCTCAGGAATCGCGATCGCGAGGAAGATCACGAAGTTCGTGAGCCCTCGCCCGCTGAATCGATACCGGCCCAGCACCAGTCCGATCAGCGCTCCAAGCGCGGTGGCGATGAGCGAGGCCGGTATGGCCACGAGGATCGACGTCCTCAGGGCCTCGTTCAGCGCCGGGATCGCGAGCAGCTCCTGCCACCACTTCAGGGTGCAGCAGGTGAACTCCGCGATCTGGCGCTCACCGAGGAGATCGTTGAACGAGAACAAGATCATGATGAAGACCGGGCTCGCGAGGTAGACGATCATGCCGACGGTGAACACCGGCAGGATGTAGGCGGTCCAGCGCTTGCGCTTCGAGCGCAGCGGCGGGCGGCCGACCGCCTCGGTGCGCTCGGCGGCGACCGCGTTCATGCCGCCCCCGCAGCGAGCGCCGAGTCCTCGGTGCCCAAGACCTTCGCGTAGGCGAGCGCGATGACGAGCATGCCCGCCATCAGGATCACCGAGAGCGCCGCCGCCTCAGGGTAGTCGGCCTCGGTCACGAACTTCGTCTGGATCACCTGCCCGACCATCGTCGTCTTGTTGGATCCGAGCACGCTGGAGTTCACGTAGTCACCCGTGGCAGGCACGAACGTCAGGACGAGCGCGGCGAACAACCCGGGGAACGACAGGGGCAGCACGACCTTTCGGAAGGCCTGGAACTTCGACGCGTAGAGGTCCTTCGCCGCTTCGACGAGGCGTTTATCGATGCGGTCGAGCGCGACGTACAGGGGCAAGGCCGTGAAGGGCAGGAAGTTGTACGTGATACCCGCCACGACCGCGACCGGGCCTGCCAGCACCCGGAAATCGTCAGGAAGGAGTCCGATGCTCTTCAGCGGTCCGAAGAGCACGCCGTCGTCGGCGAGGATGAAGTTCCACTGCACGGTGCGGATCACGAACGAGACGAAGAACGGCACCAGGATCATGAAGAAGAGCGTCGACTTCCATCTCCCGGCGTAGAACGCGATCCAATAGGCCATCGGGTAGGCCAGCAGGATGCTGAAGAGCGTCGCCAGGGCCGCATACACCAGCGCTCGCGCGATGAAGATCTTCGACGATGAGAACGCGTCGGCGTAGTTCTCGAACGCCCAATTGAAGGTGTACCCGCCCGAGAGCAGGCCTCCACTCTGCAGCGACGTGTACACGACGAGGATCAGCGGCACGATGAACGCGATCACGAGGTAGATGCCGCCGGGCGCCAAGATGCCGTACGCCACGCGTCGCTGTCGCCGCGCCAGAGCCTGGTCGGCCCGCTCCGGCGGGCCGTCGCCGGTCTGCCCGGCGACGGCTGCCGTCAGGAGCTCGAGGTCTTTGGCTTGATCCTGGGGCACCTACGTCTCCGTGATCGGGATGAAGATCGCGTCCCACTCCTCGCGCTCCTCGTCGGTCGTGAGGTTGCGACCGAACGGGGTTTGGGCGAGGAGCGCGTCGTCGGGCCACAGCAGTGGGTTCTCCGCCATGTCCTGCAGGTCGGTCGCGTATTCGCCGCTCTCCTCCTTGGCGTGCTGGGCGATCAGGTCCTGCACGGCAGGGACGGGCGACATGTAGGCCACCCACTCGGTGATCATCTGGGCGATCTCGGGCTTGTACACGTAGTCCATCAACTGGTACGCGCCCTGCGGGTTGGTCGAGTTCGCCGGGATCATCATGTTGTCGATCCACAGGAGCGCCCCGCCCTCGGGCACGATGTACTCGTATGGCTTGTTCTCCCAGATCTGGTAGTAGAGGACGTCGCCTGACCAGGCCATCGAGGCCGCGAGGTTCCCAGCGGTGAAGTCGTCGATGTAGCCCTGGTCGTAGAACTTCCGCAACGTGCCGGAGTCCTTCAGCATCTGGATCCAGTCCGCGGCTTCCTGCCACTCCGCGGGACCCGAGGTGGCGGGGTCGATGCCGAGGTTGATCATCACGACATCGGGCATGTCACCCGTGATCATGCCGACCGACGATGTGCCCACGATGTCGGGGTTCATCAGGTCGTCCAGCGTGGTGATCGGCTGGCTCACCTTCTCCGTATTCCATCCGATCCCCGTCAGGCCCGACTGCCAGGCCATCGAGTACTTGTTCCCGGGGTCGTAGTCGGGATCCTTGGCCCAGGTGGCCGCGTTCGCGTCGAAGTTCGGGCGCAGCGACGCGTCGAGCTCGGTGATCCAGCCGTTGACGGTCAGCGCCGTGAACTCGCGGCCGTTGGTGATCACGATGATGTCACGGCCGGTGTCCTGACCCGCCTGCAGCTGAGGCAGGAGCTGTCCGAAGAACGAGGCGTTGGACTGGATCTCGTCGTTGTAGTTGACCGCGATGCCGGTCTCCTCGGCGAAGGACACCAGTGAGGGATGGATGCGCTCCCCCGAGTCCGGATCCTTCGCGGAGTCGATATAGAGGGGCCAGTTCGCGAAGTTGATCTCGGCGCCCGGCTCGGTGGTGAAGTCCACGGACTGGCCGGCGGGCTCGCCTCCGCCCGAGGGGGCGGTGTCGCCGCTGCATGCCGCGAGGATCGAGGCGAAGCTCAACGTGCCGACGGTGGCGCCGCCGTACTTGATGAGGTCGCGGCGCGAGAGCCGGCGCTGGGTCATGCCTCGCATAAGCGACGCAGCGAACGCCGGGTCGTGCAGCCTTGGGTCCTCGGTCATACTTCGTCCTCCTCCATGATCAAGCCCTCCTGGGGCGCCACGGCGAACGTGTGCTCGGGCTTCCACGAGACCGTGACGGCCTCTCCCTGCCGGGGAGCTTCCTCGTTGCCCAGGTTCTGCACGTATGCGGTCATGATCGTGCCGCCGACCGCTTCGACTTTGTATTGGTGGCTCACGCCGATGTAGGTGGTCATCGTGACACGTCCGGAGACGTGGTTGAGATCGCTCCCGACAGCGCCGCCCTCACCTTTGGAGATCGTGAGCTTCTCCGGTCGCACGCCCACCTTCACTGAGCCGTGCACATCGCTCGGCACCCGGCTCGACGGAAGCTGGACGGTGCCGCCGTCACGCAGCGAGACGGTGGCGACGCCGTTCGCGCCTTCCTTGAGCTCACCCTCGAGCATGTTGGCGGAGCCCAGGAACCCGGCGACGAACTCCGTGGCGGGGTTCTCGTACACGGTCTCGGGGTCGCCGAGCTGCTCGATCTTGCCCAGGCGCATGACGGCGAGGCGGTTCGACATCGTCATCGCCTCTTCCTGGTCGTGCGTCACGTAGATGAACGTGATGCCGACCTCCTGCTGGATGCGCTTGAGCTCGAGCTGCATCTGCTTGCGCAGCTTCAGGTCGAGGGCGCCGAGCGGCTCGTCGAGCAGCAGGACCTTGGGATGGTTCACCAGGGCGCGGGCGAGCGCGACGCGCTGCTGCTGACCGCCCGACATCTGGGGCGGCTTGCGGTTCTCGAAGCCGATCAGGTCGACGAGGGCCATCGTCTCCTTGACCCTGGTTTCGATCTCGGACTTGTCGACCTTCTTCCGGCGCAGTCCGAAGGCGACGTTCTCTTTGACATCGAGGTGCGGGAACAGCGCGTAGGACTGGAACACCGTGTTCACGTCACGCTTGTAGGGCGGAAGGTCGGTCACGTCGCGCCCGCCCAGGTACACGGTGCCGTAGGTCGGGTCCTCGAAGCCGCCGACCATGCGGAGCGTGGTGGTCTTGCCGCAACCGGAGGGCCCGAGCATCGAGAAGAACTCGCCCACCTCGATGTCCAACGAAAGGTCGTCCACCGCCGCGACGTCACCGAACATCTTCGTGACGCGTTCCAGGCGAACGTCGATCTCGTTCGGCACGCGCTCTCCCCTCCTCGGCCCCCGCCCGGACGCAGCACGTCGAGGGCGGCGGGCATCATCACATGTCAGTACGTAGTCAGGAACCCGCGGGTTCGGAGATGCATCATCGACCACTTGTACGGAAGGGACAAGGGGGAGCCTCCTCCCTCGTCAACTCGGTCTTCAGCCCGGTCTTCGGGCTGGTCCATCAGGCCGATGGCTCCGATCCGGTCGGCGCCGGGTCTCGGGCTTCGGTCGCCGTGGGAGGGCCATCGCCCCGGCTCCGCCAGCGATCGAGAGCGGGGAGCGCCGTCATGAGGAACAACGCGAGTGCGGCGAGCAGCACGAGGCCCACGGTCGTGCGTCCGTCGATCAGGCCGACCGCCAGGGCGCTCGCGCTGATCAGCGCGCTCCACAGGTACATCAGCAGCACCGCTCGAGGGTGGCTGTGCCCGATGTCCATCAATCGATGGTGGATGTGCTCCTTGTCGGCGTGGCCGATGCCCTGCCCGCGCCAGGTGCGTCGCGCGACGGCCAGGACCACGTCGAGGAACGGGATGAACAGCACGAGCAGGGGCACGAGCACGGCCCCGGTGATCGCGGCGATGTCGCCGGCGCTCGGCGGGAACGGGTTCCGGCCGATGCCGCTGATCGTGGCGATCGACAGGAGCATGCCGAGCAGCAACGAGCCGGAGTCACCCATGAAGATCTTTGCCGGATAGAAGTTCCACGGCAGGAAGCCGAGGCAGATGCCGACCGTGATCGCCGACAGCATCGCAGCCGCCGACGCGTCGCCGAACATGTTCTCCGTGCGGATCACGTACACGAAGAACGCCGCCGCGGCGATCGCGATCATGCCGGCGGCGAGGCCGTCGAGACCGTCGACGAGGTTCACGGCGTTGGCGACGGCCACGACCCACAGGATCGTGAGGGGAACGGCGAGGTCGGGATCGAGCACCACCACGCCGAGACCGGGGATCCAGAAGAACGCAAGCGCTGCGCCCATCAACACGAGCACGCCCGCGATGAAGACCTGGGCCGTGAACTTCGCGAGCGCGCTCGTTCCCCTCCGGTCGTCGATCGCACCCAGCCCGACCATGAGCGAGCACGTCACGACCGCCGCCAGCGGGATCGGGCTTCCGCGTCGCACCTCGGCGAAGAACGGCAGCATGAACGCGAGGCCCATGCTCACCAGGAACCCCGCGTACATCGCGAGCCCCCCCATCGTCGGCGTGGGGACGGCGTGCACCGTGCGGTCATTGGGCTCGGAGATCGCACCCATGCGCACGACGAGGCGCCGGACGATGGGCGTGGCCCCGAACGTCGTCCCCGCTGCCGCGAGGAAGATGATCAGGTAGGCGCTCACGCTGGCGCCAGTGTGCGGGCCCGGCCGGCCGGCCGGCAACCGCACCCGCCGGGGCCTTGCGCCACCGCTAGGGGTAGACCGGGAACCGCTGCATCAGGTCCCGAACACGCCCGCGGGTCTTCTCCTTCACCACCGAGTCGTCGGGCGACTTCAGCACGTCAGCCATGATGCTCGCGATCTCGCGCATCTCCGGCTCGTCCATGCCGAGCGTCGACGGGCCGGGCGTTCCGACCCGTATGCCCGACGGCGTCGAAGGCGGGTTCGGATCGAACGGGATCTGGTTCTTGTTGAGGGCGATGCCCACTTCGTCGCAGGCCGTCTCGGCGACCTTGCCGTCGATGCCCAGGGGCCGCAGGTCGGCGAGCAGCAGGTGAGAGTCCGTGCCGCCGGAGACGATGCGAAGACCCTCGTCGGTGAGCCCCGCGGCGAGCGCGCGGGCATCCCGCACGGTCCGTTCGGCGTAGTCGCGGAACTCGGGCGTCGACGCTTCCTTGAGCGCCACGGCCTTGCCGGCGATGCAGTGCTCGAGCGGTCCACCCTGCATCATCGGGAACACGGCCTTGTCGATCGCCTTGGCGTGCTCTTCCCTGCACACGATCATCGCTCCTCGTGGCCCGCGGAGCGCCTTGTGCGTGGTGAACGTCACGACGTCGGCGTACGGCACGGGCGACGGGTACGCGCCACCGGCCACGAGGCCGATGAAGTGGCTCGCGTCGACCCACAGCAGGGCCCCGACCTCGTCGGCGATCTCGCGGAACGCCGCGAAGTCGATCTCCCGCGGGTAGGCGGTGTACCCGGCGAGCACGATCTTCGGTCGGTGCTCCTTCGCGAGGTCGCGGATGCGGTCCATGTCGAGCTGCTCGGTCTCGCGATCGACCTCGTAGCCGACGAAGTTGAACCACATGCCGCTGACGTTCACGGGCGATCCGTGCGTGAGGTGCCCGCCGTGCGCCAGCACCATGCCGAGCACCTTCTCGTTCGGATCGTTGGGCGTCAGGAACGCGCCGAAGACGGCCATGTTGGCCTGCGCCCCCGCGTGCGGCTGCACGTTGGCGTGGTCGGCGCCGAAGAGCGCCTTCGCCCTGTCGATCGCGAGCTGCTCGGTCACGTCGACGAACTCGCACCCCCCGTAGTAGCGGCGGCCCGGGTACCCCTCGGCGTACTTGTTGTTCATCGTCGAGCCGATCGCCGCGAGCACGGCGGGGCTCGCGTAGTTCTCCGACGCGATCAGACGCAGCTCCGTCCGCTCGCGTTCGAGCTCGCCCGCGATCGCCGCGGCGACCTCGGGGTCGGTGACCTTCAACGCCTCCCAGTCGGCCGCATACTCTCGCTCGTTCACTGCCTGACCCATGGCTACAGCTCCCCTCGTTCGATCGATGCGATCTGCTCCAGTCGCGGCAGGTGGCGGCCGCCGTCGAACTCGGTGGACAGCCACACCCGCACGATCTCGTGCGCGTAGGCGGGCGCGACCACGCGTCCACCCATGCTCAGCACGTTCGCGTCGTTGTGCCGACGCGACAGTTCCGCGAGGAACAGATCGTGGCACAGGGCCGCCCGGACCCCGTGCACCTTGTTCGCGGCGATCTGCTCGCCCTGGCCCGAGCCGCCCATCACGATGCCACGCTCACACTCACCGTTGCCGACGGCATGCGCAGCGGCGGCGATGAACCTCGGGTAGTCGACGGGCTCCTCGGAATCGGTGCCGTGGTCGACGATCTCGTGTCCCTGGTCGGTGAGGAACGCCTTGATGTCCTCCTTCAGGAGGAACCCCGCATGATCGCTGCCCATCGCGATGCGCATCGGTCAGCCCTCGTTCGCCGCCGACACCGTGACGACACCGTAGAGGCCGTCGACGAGCCTCGCGATCCACTCGTCGAGCTCCCACGCGATCGCCCGGTAGCTCTGCAGCGGCTGCCCCAGGGGATCGGCGACATCCTCGTCGAGCGGGTTGCCCGTGAATCCCGCTCGCCTGGCCGCGGCGGCCTGCTCCACCCGTGCGACGAGCGAGTCGGGACCGGCGCCGGGCGGCACCGGCGGCAGCGACTCGACCAGGCGCACGAGTTCCTTCAACGTGAACGCACGATCCCCCACCGCATGCTCGTCGGCGAGGGCCAGGCGGTGCTCGCCCGCCATCGCGATGATGAGGTCGGCGTCGACGGGCGAGACCTGCGAGAGGCGACGGGCCCGGTGCCCGGCGATGTCGGCACCCCGCTCCGACGCCGCGGTCACTGCCTCGGGGGTGGCTCCCGACCCCTCGACCCCCCACGTGCCGGCCGACGAGACCGTCGGCGCCCCTCCGCCGAACCGCGCGGCCAAGGCGTCATGCAACAGCCCCTCCGCGATGGGGGAACGACAGATGTTGCCGGTGCAGACGACCAGGATCGAGGTCATGGAGAGGGGCGCGAGTCTAGCAGTGCCTCCCCCGCGGGAAGAAATCGCGCGAGGGCATCAGCATGCAGGTCGCCCCGGCGCAGCAGGCGAGGGGGACCGTGCGCCAGGTCCACCACGGTGGACGACGCGCCCTCGAGCGGGCGTTCCTCGCAGAGGTAGACCGCGACGAGGTCGCCGAACGCCGCGCGGAGGCCGTCGCACGTGGTCGCGGGGGGTTCCCCGGAACGGTTCGCGCTCGACACCGCCAACGGGCCGGCAGCCGTCAGCACGGCACGGGCGAGCGGATGCGCCGGCACTCGGACACCGATGCTCTCGCCGTCGCCGCCCAGCTTCCACGCACCGCTGCGCCGCGATCGCGGCAGCACCAGGGTGAGAGCTCCCGGCCAGAACGCGCGCGCCAGACGCTCGGCCCGTTCGTCGAGTTCTGCGACCACCCGCACCAGGTCGGTCGACGACACGAGCACGGGCAGCGCCAGATCGCTCGCACGGCCCTTCGCGTCGAAGAGGAGGCTGGTCGCATCCGGATCGTCCGGGCGGGTGGCGAGTCCGTAGACCGTGTCGGTCGGGAACACCACGAGGTGCCCGGCGAGTGCGGCCTCGCCTGCCTCGGTGACCGGATCCCGCGTCACGGCCACGTCGCGACGACCACGCGATCGCGACCCGCGAGGTCGGGTCGGACCGCGACACCGGCCGCTCCCGCCTCCTTCGCCGCCCGGGAAACCGCCGCCGCCTGCCGCTCGCCGATCTCGACCACCACGGCCCCGCCGTGACGCAGACGGGTGGATGCTTGTTCGAACAGCGCCGCGTACAACCCGACGCCGCCGACGAGCGACTCCACGGGATCAGCTTGAACCTCGACCGGCAGAGCCGCGTATTCGTGCACCTCGATGTACGGCGGGTTGCTCACGACGAGGTCGATCGGTCCGATCGGGTCGAGGCCCGCCAGCAGATCGCCCTCACGCACCTCGATCTCGAGCCCGGCACGGGCTGCGTTCTCCCGGGCGAGCGCGACCGCCTCGGGTGCGCGATCGACGGCGAACACGCGCGCGTCGAGGCGCTCCTGCTTCACCGCCAACGCGATCGCCCCGCTCCCCGTGCCCACGTCGACGACGACCGGGGCCGACCGATCGTGCACGACGTCGAGCGCGGCGTCGACGACGATCTCGGTCTCGGGCCGCGGAACGAACACGCCGGGCCGCACGATCAACGTCAGATGCCGGAAGCCGGTCTCCCCGGTGAGGTGCTGGGTTGGCACGCCCGAGCAGCGACGGCAGAGCGCCCGCCCGAACGCCCTGGCCTCGGCGCCACGCAAGGGCTCGTCGCGCGCGTACACCCCGGTGCGGTCGGTGCCGAGCACGCTCGCGAGGAGCTGTTCGGCGGTCGACAACGGCGCATCGACGTCATGCCGTTCCAGGTAGTCGGCGCCCCGTCGCACGACCAGCGAGGGCCTCATGCCGGCTCCCCCTCGCCTCCCTCTGCGAGCTGCTGGGAGCGCTCCGCCGCGTTGAGGCGATCGATGAATCCGTCGAGCTCCTCGCCGCCCGCGAGCACGTCGGCCAGCTGATGAGAGGTGTGCTTGATGCGGTGATCGGTCACCCGGCCGTCGGGGAAGTTGTAGGTGCGGATCTTCTCCGCGCGGTCGCCGGACCCGAGTTGGGACCTGCGGGCGGCGGCCTCCTTCGCCGCCGCCTCGTCCTGCGCCCGCTGCAGCAACCGGGCTCGCAGGTAGCGCATCGCCTTCTCGCGGTTCTGGAGCTGCGATCGCTCTTCCTGGCACTCGATCTTGATGCCGGTCGGCACGTGCACGACACGCACCGCCGAGTCGGTGGTGTTGACCGACTGCCCCCCTGGTCCGCTCGATCGGTAGACGTCGATCACCAGATCCTCGGGGCGGATGTCGACCTCGATCTCCTCGGCCTCGGGCAGCACGGCGATCGTCGCGGTCGAGGTATGGATGCGCCCCGACGACTCGGTGACGGGCACCCGTTGCACACGATGCACGCCCGACTCGTGCTTGAGCCGCCCGTACGCATCGCGACCGCGCACCTCGAGCACGGCGTCCTTGAACCCGCCGATGTCGCTCGGCGAGCTCGAGAGCGTGTCGGTCTTCCACCGATGACGCTCCGCGAGCCGCCGGTACATCTCGTAGAGCTCCCCGGCCCACAGCGCCGCTTCCTGTCCGCCGGCTCCGGCCCTGATCTCGACGATCACATCCTTCCCGTCGTTCGGATCCTTGGGCACGAGGAGCGATTCGAGCCGGGCGCGGATCTGTTGGGCGCGCGCCTCGGCCCGGACGGCTTCGTCCTCGAGGAAGGCGACCATCTCCGGATCGCTCTCGAGCGCGGCCAGCTCGCGAGCGTCGGTCGCCTGCTGCACCGCCTCACGGTACTCTCGATACGGCACCACTATCTCCTCGAGCTCGGCGAACGCCCTCCCGAGCGAGCGGAGCCGTTCGGGATCGGTGACGACGCCGGGCTCGGCCATCTCGGCGGAGACCCGGTCATGACGGGCCTGGATCTCCCCGAGTCGAGAATCGAGATCGTCATTCACGCTGTCGATCATCCCAGGGGGGTGTTCCGATCGCCCGCCGCCGAGACTCGGGTGAACGGTGGCCCGGGTCGGGTCAGCCCCCGTCGCCCCGCTCGTCGTCGAGGTCGAGATCGATGTCGCTCAGGTCGGGGAGGTCCACGTCGTCAGGTGCCGGTTCGTCGAACAAGCCGGCGAGCCCGGCGTCGGACCGGGGCGTCGACCCGCTGGCCACCCAGAGCTCCTCGATGGGCAACGACTGGGACTCGACCTGAGGCTCCGGAGTCGGAGGCCGCCGCGGCGGCTCCTGAGGCGCGTCGGGCGCACCCGCCGGAGGGCCCGGGGGCTGCGAGGGCGGCGAGGCCGAGGGCTGGATCGCGACCTCGAGGTCGTCGGCGACCGAGAGCAGACGCGACTGCATGTCGTGCAGCTGGCGCAGCATCGCCTCCCGTCTCTCCGACAGGTTCGCGAGCATGCGATCGGATTCCTGCTGAGCCGCGACCAGCGACTCCGAGCTGCGGAGGCGGGCCTCCTCGGCCCGCGACTGCGCCTCCGCCGTGATGCGGGACGCCTCGTCGCGCGCCTGCTCGACGATCTGCTCGGCCTCGGCGTCGGCCGTGACCAGCACGCCGGCGAACCGCTTCGACAGCCGCTCGTACGGATCGGCGGCGGGGGCGGGCTGCGAGTCCTCGAGCTCGGTGATGCGAGCGCGGGCGTCGGCGAGCGAGCGCTCGAGCGCCTCGACGTGAGCGGAGAGCGTCACGAGGTAGGCGCGGACCTGATCAGGGTCGTACCCGCGACGGACCGTCGCGAACTCCCGCTGTCGGATCTGCTCACCGCTCGCCATGAGCGGGGCTCCCGCGTCACCCGTGGACACCTCGGATCACACCTCCTGTCGGGTGGCCACCAGGGCCACCCCTGCATCTTGCGGAACCGTGACCACCGTTGCAATCGTCATCCTGTCGCGCTTCATCCTGTCGCGCCGGCGGCTTCGTCTTCGCGGCGCAACACTTCGTCGAACGACGCGATCGCGACCTCGATCTGCGAGTCGTCGGGCTGCTGGGTGGTTATCTTCTGCAGCCAGATGCCAGGCGCCATCAACGCACGCATCACGATCGAGTCGTGGAACCTTGCCCCGAGCCGAAGGGCCTCGTAGGCGACGCCGGCGATGATCGGGATCGCGACGATGCGCGACACGATCCGCCACACCAACCCCGGAGTGCCGAACAGCGTGAAGACGAAGATCGTGATGATCATCACGATGATCAGGAAGTTCGTGCCGCAGCGCACGTGCTCCTTCGGGTAGCGGTCGACCTTGTCGGGCACGAGCTCGTCGCCGTGCTCGAAGGCGGCGATCGTCTTGTGCTCGGCGCCGTGGTACTCGAAGACCCGGTGGATGTCCTTCGTGCGACCGATCAGCCAGAGGTAGCCGACGAAGAGCAGCACCCGGAATACGCCCTCGCCGATCAGCAAGGGCACGCCGCCGCCCAGCTTGCCCTCGACCCACGTGAAGAGGGTGGTCGGGCCGAGGATGAACACCCCGATGAACAGCAGCATCGCGATCGCGAGCGACACGCCGATCTGCTTCGAGGTGAGCTGTTCGTCGTCGTCGACCGACTGATTCGCGGCGATCATCAACGCCCGCATACCGATCGCGAGCGACTGCCCCAGCACGATCACGCCGCGGAGCAACGGCTTGCGCAGGATCGGATGACGATCGGCCACCGAGTGGATGTCGTGCGATTCCAGGTGGATATCGCCCGCCGGCCGCCGCACCGCGACCGCCCAGTGGCGAGCGCCACGCATCATGACGCCCTCGACGACCGCCTGGCCGCCGTAGAGGTGCGGTGCGGGCGACGGCGAGGCCGCCGGATCGTCGGCCACGCTCGGCTAGCTCTTCTGCGCTGCCTGCTGAGCGGCCTGGGTCTTCGCGTAGCGTCGCTGGAACCGCTCGACCCGGCCACCGGTGTCGACGAGCTTCTGCTTCCCCGTGTAGAAGGGGTGGCAGTTCGAGCAGATCTCGGCGCGGATCTCACCCACGGTCGAGCGGGTCTGGAACGTGTTCCCGCACGAGCAATGGACGTTCGCGATCTGGTAGTCGGGGTGGATGCCCTGCTTCATGTGTATGCGTCTCCTTCGCTGACCGCCTGAGGGTACCTCGCACCGGTTCCAACGCCCGGCTATTCCGCCGGCGGGGCCGGACCGGCTCAGCTGCCGCTCTTCGCGATCTCCTTCAGGAACTGCTCGTTCGACTTCGTGGCACGGATCTTGTCGGTGAGCAGCTCGAGCGCCGCTCCCGAATCCAAGGCGTGCAGCACACGACGCAGCTTGATGACGAGCGCCAGCTCCTCCGGCGGTAGCAGCAGCTCCTCCTTCCGGGTGCTCGAGGCATCGACGTTGATCGCGGGGAAGATCCGCTTCTCGGCGAGCTGGCGATCGAGTCGGAGCTCCATGTTCCCGGTGCCCTTGAACTCCTCGAAGATGCCGTCATCCATGCGCGAGCCGGTCTCGACGAGCGCGCTCGCGATGATCGTGATCGAGCCGCCCTCCTCGATGTTGCGCGCCGCGCCGAAGAACCGTCGCGGCGGGTACAGGGCCGAGGCGTCGATGCCACCGGAGAGGATCTTGCCGCTGGCCGGCATCGACAGGTTGTACGCGCGGGCAAGCCTCGTGAGGTTGTCGAGCATGATCACGACGTCCTGCTTCGACTCGGCGAGGCGCTTGGCCCGTTCGAGCACGAGCTCGGTGATCTGGATGTGCTGGTCGGTCGGCTTGTCGAACGTGGAGTAGACGACCTCGGCGGCCGTCACCGTGCGCTGCCAGTCGGTGACCTCCTCCGGTCGCTCGTCGACGAGCAGCACGATCAGGTGCACGTCGGGGGTCGAGGTGATGATGCCGTTCGCGATCTGCTTCAGGATCGTGGTCTTACCGGCCTTCGGGGGCGACACCACCATGCCTCGCTGACCCTTGCCGATCGGCGCGATCATGTCGATGATCCGCTCGGTGACGGCCAGGGGGCCCGACTCGAGTCGGAACCGCTCGTCGGGGAACAGCGGGGTGAGCTTGTCGAAGTTCACGCGATCCTTCGCCTGTTCGGGATCGAGGCCGTTCACGGTCTCGACGTCGAGCAGGGCGAGGTACTTCTCGTTGTCGCGTGGGCGCCGGACCTTGCCCGCGACGACGTCGCCCTTGCGCAACGAGGCCTTCCGCACCTGGGAGACCGAGACATAGATGTCCTCGGACCCGGGCGCGTAGCCCGAGGTGCGCAGGAACCCGTACCCGTCGGGCAGCAGGTCGAGGATGCCCGTCTGCGTCGGGGCGCTCTTCATCTCCTCGGCGCGCTCCTGCTCCTCGCGGAGACGACGCTCCTCGCGCATGCGGCGTCGGTCCTCTCGCGATGGACGCTGGCGTCGGTTCCGGTCCTGGCTGCCGCCCTGGTTCTGGTTCCGGTCGGCGCCCTGGTTCTGGTTTCGGTCGGCGCCCTGGTTCTGATTTCGATCTTGATTCCGACCGCGGTCACCGCCCGCGTTCCGATCGCGGTCGCGGTTGCGGCCCCGGTCCTCGTCGCGGTCGACATCCCCGGCGCCCGCACGGTTCTGATCGGCGTCGTCGGACATCTCGGCCTCGCCGTCCGCGGGCTTGTCTGACGGGGCGACCGGCTCGTCATCTGAGGTGCGCTCGGCGACGGCGATCGCGGCCGGCGCCTGGCTCGTGCCGCCCTTTCCGGCGCCGTTGCCGCCCTGGGCCACGATCGCGTCGATCAGGCCGGCCTTCCGCAGGCGCTGGGTGCCCTCGATGCCCATCTCCTGGGCGATGCGCTGCAGCTCGGGGATGAGCTTCTGTTCGAGGGCGCTTCGTTCGGTGGTGGTGTCCATGAGGCTATGCCTCTCCCTTCAGATCGTTCTGGAGCGTCTGCCAATCGGCCAGGAACTTCTCCAGGCCGAGGTCGGTGAGCGGGTGCTTCACGAGCTTCGTGAAGACGTCGTACGGCATCGTGGCGATGTCGGCCCCGGCCATGGCCGATTCCACGATGTGCATCGGGTGTCGAAGCGAGGCGGCGAGCACGTTCGTGTCGTAGCCCTGCACGGCGTAGATCTCGGTGATCGCGCGCAG
This sequence comes from uncultured Actinomycetes bacterium, assembly GCA_963728665.1. GTDB lineage: Bacteria > Actinomycetota > UBA4738 > UBA4738 > HRBIN12 > JAOUEA01. The sequence goes on from CAVSLG010000001.1 coordinate 64,118, forward strand.
CACGCCCATACCGTCGCTCGCCACGTCGTCGAGACGACCGAGGAACGGGGACACGATGTAGGCGCCGACCTCCGCGGCGAGGATCGCCTGAGCAGGCGAGAACACCAGCGTCACGTTGATCCTGATGCCGTCGGTGACGAGCCGCTTGCCGGCCGCCAACCCCTCGGCCGTCATCGGCACCTTGACGACGGCGTTGGGCGCCTTCTGGGCGAGCACGAGCCCTTCCTCGTACATGGCATCGGCCTCGGTCGACGTCGTCTCGAGGGAGATGTCGCCTTGAACCGTCTCGAGGATCTCCTTCCATACGGCGTCGGGATCCTGGCCCTCACGGGCCACGAGCGAGGGGTTCGTCGTCACGCCCGAGAGCACGCCCCATCGGTTGATCTCTCGGATCTCCTCGATGTTCGCGGTGTCGAGGAACAACTTCATGTGGTCTGTCCTCCTACGGCTGGATGTTCGGCTCGTTCGTCGACGGGGAGCGGGTCATCGGTGATCGCCTCCGAGACCTCACGGATCTCGGCCGCTCGCTGCGTGGTGCGCTCCATCACGAGGTCCATCACCGCGGCGATCGCCTGGTCGAAGCTGTAGTTGGGCAGCATCGGCACGCCGTGCGAGAGCGCCTGGCTCTTCACGTACCGCTGCAGCCGCCGGATGTTGTCGAATCCGGCCGCATAGCGTTCGGCCGGTCGCGAGGCGACGGCGTCCTCGCGGGTGGCGAAGTGGGAGAGGTGACGCCCTTCGTCCTCGACGCCGAGGACGAACGGTACCGCCAGGATACGGTCCTGGTGGGATTCGAGGTCGACGAACCCGGGCACGATGTGAGCGCCCTCGATCACGATGCTCGTGCCCTCCAAGGCCGCCCGTTCGATCAGCGCGTTGATGCCCACCGCCACGGCCGCCGTCTGCTCCCGGAACCCCAGGAGCAACGCGTCGGAGGACGTGCCCGGCGGCTCGCGGAGCGCCTGATCGGCGTGGAACGACGACGTGTGCAAGGTCGGCATCAGCTCCGACGAGAGCATCGAGCGCATCACCTCACGGATCGCGTCGGTCGCCACCACCCGAACGATGCCGAGGCGCGCCGCGAGCTGCGTGGCGATCGTCGACTTGCCGACCCCCGTGGTGCCGCCGATCAGGATCACGAGCGGCACGTCGAGGCGTTCGACTTCGCGCCAGCGGACGAAGTTCTTCGCGTAGCGCTCACCCGCGATCTCGCCGATGACGGTGAGTGCGAGCTCCGAGAGCTCGTCCGACGTGACCGAGGCGAGTCCCTGGTCGCGCAGCCGGTCCTCGATCGCCTCGGCGACCTGGTAGGCCCGGTATGGGGACAGCCCCGTGACCATCACCTGCGATGCCATCAGCCCCTTGGAGAAGGGCAGTCCGGGCTCACGGTCGGTGATGACGATGTGTGGCGTCTTGGGCTCCCTCGGTTCCATCGGCTGACTCAACGGACCCCCCGATGTGCGCTGCGCCCTCGGGCGAGGTCGATCACTTCGCCCAGGGCCGTATCGAGGTCTATCGACCCCTCGACGACCATGGCGCGGTTGTCCACGAACACGACCTCCGCCCCCCGAGCGAGGGCCCGCTCGACGCCGATGTCGACGGCGGCGGCCTTCAGCTCCGTGAGGAGGACGTCGTACCCTTGGGCTGCGTCGAGGTCCTCCGCGAGGCCGGCCCGATCGGCCAACCGTGCGCTCCACCCCACCACCTCACATCGGGAAGCCTCTCGGAGGTGCTCGACCTGCCGAGCGGCGATACCGCCGGAGGCGGTGGTGGCGAAGAACACCCGCGCATCCCTGACATCGGCCAGCGGAACCGGGACGAAGTCGGTGATCAACAACTGCGACTCATCGAGGAACCGGAAGACGTGGGATCGCAGCGCGGAGAGATTCTCGGGCCCGGCATGCGGACCGGCAACCATGGTAACAACCACCAGGTCGGACCGCAACAGCCGGTAGGGGCCGAGGTATCCACCCAGGTACTCGGGCGGCGCGCCGGCGGGCACGACGAGCACACCGGCATCCCACGGCACGGGTGGGACGGCAGCGCCGCTGCCCTCGAGCACGATCACGCCGGGGTGTCGTGAGGCGGCGAGCTCCGCGGCCTGTCGGAGGTTCGACGCGTACGGGGCCCCGGCGAGGCCGCCCCCGGCCCGGCGCGCCCCGATCGTGGTCACGCCGGTCGTGAGGGCATCCTCGAGGTAGTCCGAGGCGGCATGCTGTCCAGCCCGCACGAGCTCGACCAGGCGATCCAGATGCACGCTGCCTGCCTCGGCGACCTGGGGTTCCGCAGGACCGCCTCGACCCATCGCCACCACGACCGGATCGTCGCCCCGCCTCGCCGCCAGCCGCGCCACCTCGCCGCTGATCGCGGTCTTCCCCGTGCGCTTGCCGGTACCGATCACGGCGAGGGCCGGCGCGGAGAGCGGAGGTCCGTCTTCCGGCGGCGCGAGCTCGAAGTCGGCGCCCGCGTAGCGCACCCCACGCGTCAAGGCCACGGCCGCGAGCTCCATGCGCTCGCGGTAGCCGAGCACCGGCTCGTCGGAGAGGTCGAGCACGACCTCGGGCCGCCAGACGTCGATCGCGTCGGCGAGCGCCGCCATACGATCGTGGCCGGCCGCCCTGGTCGGGACGCCGACGTCGGGCAGGGAACCCGGGTCGATCTTCTCGATGCCGCCCACGAACACGGCGCCCACGACGTCATGACCGCGCTCGGAGGCGATCTCGATGCCCCATCGAGTCACGGGGGGGTAGTGCTCGCCGTCCACGAGCACGACGGTTCGCATCGGTGGGATCGCCTCCTTCGGGACCTGAGGATCGTGAGGGGAGCCGGACCGGCCGCTAGTCGCCGACCGGCACCGTGCGGTCCTCGATCGACTGCTCGTGCTCCCGGTGGAACTGGTCGCCGGCCAGCGAGAAGTGGGCCATCACGTGGCTCTCGCCGAACGGGAAGCGCCGCAGGATGCGCACCTGCCCGTCGTCGAATTCCAACACGTTGTAACAGGGTTTCGTGTAACCGCGAACCCGCAGCGATGAGACCGTGCCGGCATTCGCGACGTACATGTCCTCGAGGCGCCAGACGTACGGCACGTGCTTGTGGCCCGAGAGCACCACCTGCGCGCCGGCATGGATCAGCACCTCGAGCAGGTCGCCGGCGTCCATCACCGTGCTGCGTTCGCGGCCGGTGCCGGGGATCGGCAGCAGGTGGTGATGCAGCACGAACACCTTGAGCTGGGCGGGCTCCTCGAACTGCCGGCGGATCCAGTCGTAGTGCACCCTGCCCACCTTGCCCTCGTTGAGGTCGGGCTCGCTGGAATCCACGCCGACGATGCGCACGCCCTCGACATCGTGCGACCACATGCGGGGACCGATCAGGTCCTCGAAGTGCAGGTAGCCCACGTTGCGGGAGTCGTGATTGCCTGGCACGGTGAGCATCGGAGCCTGGATGCGCTCGGCATAGGCGACCCAGTTCTTGTACTCCTGCCGATAGCCCTCGGCCGTGAGATCGCCGCTGACGACGACGACGTCGGGATGCATCTCGTTGAGCTCGGCGATCACGCGGTTCATCAGGTTGGGCACGAAGAACTGCGAACCGACGTGCGGATCCGAGATGTGGGCGATGGTGACCACGGGTGGTGCCAGTCTAGTAGCGCGGCGGGACGCTCGCGCGGAAGCCGGCAGGAGCTCCGCCGTCGACGAGCAGCACCCTGACACGATGAAGGCTCCGACGACGTCGCCGAGGCTGCCGTGTATCTGGCGAGCGACCGCGCCTCGTTCGTGAACGGCCGCCGGTCACCAGCGCGGCGCGCCCTCGCAGTTCGAGCACCGTCCTCCCATCTTCATCGGCGCCGTGGGACGATACCCGCCTCATGACGTGGCTGGACGTGCTGGTGGTGGCGCTGCTCGCGGGAAGCCTGTACTCGGGGTACCGGCGGGGCGCCGTACTACAGGTGATCGGCATCGCCGGTCTCCTCGCCGGGGTGCTCGCGGGTGCGATGCTCGCGCCGCGGGTCGCCCAGCTCGCGGGCTCCGCCGCCTCCGCCGTCGCGCTCGTGCTCGGCACCGTGTTGGTCGCGGGCGCGGTCGGCAACATGCTGGGCTGGGCGGCGGGGAGCCGCCTGCGGCGCCGGACGCAGGAGACGCCGCTCCGCCGTGTCGACGCCGTCGGCGGCTCGCTGATCTCGGGTATCGCGCTCGTGCTCGCGATCTGGTTCCTGGCACTCAACTTCGCGCAGGGCCCGTTCCCCCTGCTGTCGAGAGGGCTCCGCGATTCAGAGATCGTGCGCACCCTCGACTCCGCCTTGCCGCCGCCGCCGTCGCTGGTGGGCGAGGCGCGACAGCTCCTGTCGCTTCTCGGGTTCCCCGACCTGTTCTCCGGTCTCCCGCAGGAGCCCGCGGCGCCCGTCGACCCGCCGAACGGGCCGCAAGCCGCGGCGGCGACCACCGCGGCGCAGGGTTCGACCGTGGAGGTGCTGGGCGGCGGCTGCAACCGTGGGTTCGTGAATCAAGGCAGCGGGTTCGTCGTCGATGACGAGCTCGTGGTCACGAACGCTCACGTCGTCGCGGGCACGAGCGAGCAATCGGTGCAGTTCGCCGGGGTTCGCACCATCGCGACGGTGGTCGCTTTCGATCCCGAGCTCGACGTCGCGGTGCTTCGGGCGCCGGGGTTGGACCTCGCGCCGCTCCCCCTGTTGCACGGCGAAGCCGAGCGGGGCGACGTTGGCGCCGTGCTCGGTTACCCGGGGGGCGGCTCCCTGATGGCCGAGGATGCGGCCGTCCGGGCCGTGATCGAGCCAGTGGGACGGAACATCTACGGCGGTGGCCAGGTGCGTCGACGAGTGTACGAAGTGCAGGCATCGATCCGGCGCGGGAACAGCGGTGGGCCGTTCGTGCTCTCGAGCGGCCGGGTGGCCGGGCTGGTGTTCGCGAGCTCGGCCACCGACGACCACGTGGGATACGCGATCGTCTCGAGCGAGTTCCTGCCGATGCTCGCGGATCCGGATTCCCTGACCGCCTCGGTGGCGACCGGGCTCTGCGCGAGCTGACGACCAGCTCAGCCTCGTTCGACGTCGAATCCGGTCGCCCGGACCCCGATCGACACCACCCGCCATCCCGCCCCCGGATCGTGCATGTGGGCGTCACCCGGGAACGCGAGCAGCGTGGGCCCTGCACCGGAGACGCACACGGGCACCCCCATGTCACGCACCGCGTCGAAGACCTCTCGGACCGCGGGCACCAATGCCAGCCTGGCGTCCTGATGCAGGCGGTCGCGCATCGCCTCGCCGAGCAGCGAGGGGTCGTGCGTGAACGCCTCCACGGCGAGCGCTGCGTGCGCGATGTTGAAGACGGCGTCGGCGCGAGGCACCGTATCGGGCAGCACCGACCGCGCCTCGTCGGTCGGCAGACGCACGCGCTCGGGCACCAGCAGCACCGGCCTGAGGTCGGTGTGAGGGTCGAGGCGCCGCACGAGCCCATGTGGCATCGCGATCGTGAAGCCGCCGAAGCAGGCCGGCGCCGCGTTGTCGGGATGACCCTCGATCGACGCCGCGTGTGTGAACACCCGCCGCGGTGACGGCTCGTCGCCGAGCAGCGCGAGCGCCGCCGCGACCCCCGCAACCACCGCGGCCGACGAGGAACCGAGCCCCCGGGCGAGCGGCACACGATTGACCGCACGCATCCCGAACGAAGGGAGCTCGCGGTCACCGGCAACCCGTCGCATCGTGGCGCGGATGAGGTCGGACCCGTCGATCGCGAGCTCGTCGGCCCCCTCACCGTCCCACACGACCCGAGGCTCGGCGTCGGTGTCGACGGTGACCTCGTTGCACGACTCGAGCGCCAACCCGAGGCAGTCGAAACCGGGGCCGAGGTTGGCCGAGGTCGCCGGAACGCGAACCGTGACACGCATCGCCGGAGACTATCGCGGCCCGGGCGCGCTACAGACCAAGCTCGGCCGCGACCGCGACCGCGTCGGGCGGCACCGCGGCGGGGTGCGCGGCACCCGCGATCGCCCACTCCGGATCCTTCAGGCCGTGGCCAGTCAGGATGCAGACGACGGTCGCATCGCGCGGGAGCTCGCCCTCGGCGTGCAGATGCAGGAGCCCGGCGACGCTCGCGGCGCTCGCGGGCTCGGCGAACAGGCCCTCGCGCGCGACCCGGCGGTAAGCGGCCAGGATCTCCCGGTCGGTGACGGCACCGATCGCGCCCTCGGACTCCCTCGCGGCGGCGACGGCCTTGTCCCACGACGCGGGATTGCCGATGCGGATCGCCGTCGCGATCGTCTGCGGATCGCGCACCGGTTCGCCTCGTACGATCGGCGCGGCGCCCTGCGCCTGGAACCCCATCAACCGTGGCGGCTCGGCGATCACGCCGTCGGCCAGGTACTCGGAGTAGCCGATCCAGTGGCTGGAGATGTTCCCCGCGTTGCCGACCGGCACGCAATGCAGATCGGGCGCCCGGCCGATCGCGTCGACGATCTCGAACGCGCAGGTCTTCTGCCCCTGCAGACGGTAGGGGTTGACGCTATTCACGAGCGTGACCGGGAAGCGCTCCGCGAGGTCCTTCGCGAGCTCGAGCGAATCGTCGAAGTTCCCCTCGACCTCGAGCACCCGAGCGCCGTGGACGAGCGTCTGGGCCATCTTCCCGACCGCGACCTTGCCCTTGGGTACGAGCACGGCACACGTCAGCCCCGCCTTGGCAGCGTAGGCGGCGGCCGACGCGCTCGTGTTGCCGGTCGAGGCGCAGACGACGGCCTTGGCACCCTCCTCGAGGGCCTTCGAGATCGCAAGAGTCATGCCTCGGTCCTTGAACGAGCCGGTCGGGTTCGCGCCGTCGTACTTGAGCCAGACCTCGCATCCGGTCTCGTCGCTCAACGGCCCCGAACGCACGAGCGGAGTGCCACCCTCTCGGAGCGTGACCACCGGCGTGTCGTCGGTGACGGGGAGCCGGTCGCGGTACTCCTCGATCAGCCCACGCCACTGATGGGCACCCCGGCTCGACCCGGTCATCGGGGGTTCGGCGCTCACGGCTCCTCTCCCTCGACCCGCAAAACGCTCGCCACCGAGCGGACGGCAGGCGACTCGCGCAGCTCCTGCAGCGTCTTCTGCAACGCACCCTCCTGCGCCCGGTGGGTGATGAACACGAGGGTCGCCTCGTCGCCGGCACCTTCCTGCCATACGCGCTCGATCGAGACACCGTTGTGTCCGAAGTCGCCCGCGATCTCGGCGAGCACGCCCGGACGGTCGGCGACGTGGAGGTTCAGGTAGTACTGGCCCCGGGTGTCGTCCATCGGCCGGAGGCGGCGCTCGAGCACGCACGTGCATCCCATCGCGCGGCCGCCGGTCATGCGGTTGCGGGCAGCCGTCACGAGGTCGCCGACGACGGCGGTCGCCGTGGGATCGCCGCCGGCTCCGCGCCCGTAGAACATCAGCTGACCGACCTTCTCGCCTTCCACGAACACGGCGTTGAACGCGTCGCGGACCGACGCGAGCGGGTGCGCCGCGGGAATCATCGCCGGGTGCACCCGGGCGGAGATCTCGCCCTCGTCGAGCTCGGCGATCGCGAGCAGCTTGACGACGTAGCCCATGCGCCGTGCGTCGGCGATGTCGAGCGACGTGATGCCAGTGATGCCCTCGCGGTAGACGTCGCCGGCCACTACGCGTGAGTTGAAGGCGATCGAGGCGAGGATCGCGCACTTCGCTGCGGCATCGAATCCCTCGACGTCGGCGGTCGGGTCGGCCTCGGCGTACCCGAGGCGCTGGGCCTCGGCGAGCGCCTCGTCGAACGACGAACCATGCTCGCTCATCTGCGTGAGGATGTGGTTCGTGGTGCCGTTCACGATGCCGAGCATGCGGCCCACGCGCTCGCCGGCGAGCGATTCCTTGAGCGGTCGGATCAGCGGGACGCCGCCCGCGACCGACGCCTCGAACAACAGGTCGAGGCCGGCGGCGTCGGCGGCGTCGAAGAGATCCTTGCCCTCGGTGGCGAGGAGCTCCTTGTTGGCCGTGACTACCGCCTTCCCGTTCGCGAGGGCCCGCAGGAGCAGGACCCTGGCGGGTTCGACCCCGCCAAGCACCTCACAGACGACGTCGATCTCGGGGTCGTCGACGATCGATGCCCCGTCGGTGGTGAAGGCGTCGGATGACAGCGGCACGTCGCGGGCGCGGTCGGGATCGCGCACGGCCACCCTCGTCACCGCGAGACGGCACCCGGCCCGCATCGCGATGTCGTCGGCGTGCTCGTGCAGCAGCCTGATCGTCGCGCCGCCGACGGTGCCGCAACCCAGCATGCCGATCCGGATCGTGCGTTCGCTCATGCCTCGTCTCCCCGCCCGGGGTCGTCGCTGGAACCGTCGCGCTCTCCGTCGATCCAGGCCGCCATCAGTATCTCGTCCTCGTCACCGTAGGACTTGCGCGAGTGCCGCGCGAGCCTCCCCTCCTCGACGAATCCGAACTTGCGGTAGAGCGCGATCGCACCACGGTTGTGCGGATAGACCGACAACACGATCTTGTCGACACCCACCGAGCGCGACCATCGAAGCGCCTCGACCATCAGGGCCGTGCCCACCCCCCGGCCGCGGGCGCCCGCCGACACGGCGATGCCGAGCGTGGCGACGTGACGGGTCACTGGGTGCGCCTCGCGTTGGATGTAGATGTGCCCGACGACCCGTTCGTCGAGGTCGACCGCCACGATCTGCGCCTCCCGGCCGGTCCACGATCGGCGGAACCGGCGCCGGTACGTGCGCGCCGTGCCGCTCACGCGCTCGGTGCGCACGTGGCGGCCTTCCTCGACGATCGCGGTCCAGAACGCGAGGTACGAGCGAGCATCTCGCGGCCGCGCCGGTCGCACGGTGATGCCCTCGATCGAGGGAGGCGTGCCCGGGGCACGGAAGCCGCCGATCTCCAGGCGATCGAGATCGGCGGCGTCCTCGCGTCGGAGCCACGGCGTGGCCACCTCGTCGCGCACCGCGACGACCGCGGCCCGTCCGACCCGGTTGTAGGTGCTCGCGAGGGAGTACGTGTAGGCGCCGGTCGCGGCGAAGGCGAGCAAGTCGCCGGGCCCGGTGGTCGAGGGCAGGCAGATGTCTTCGGCGAGCGTGTCGCCCGATTCGCAGTGTCGACCGACCACCGTGAACGTCGTCTCGGGCGCGTCCACCTCGGTGGTGACGGGTGGCGAGGCCACCGCGACCGTGTACGCCGCGTCGTACAGCGCCGGACGGACGTTGTCGCTCATGCCGCCGTCGACCGCGAGCAGCCGACGCTCGCCGGCGACCGTCTTGTCGGCGACGATCCGATAGAGCGTGACGCCTGCGTTGGCCACGAGCCACCGGCCCGGCTCGACGACCAGGGTGGGGGGCTCGAGCCCGTGCCGTTCCACCTGGGCGGCGAGTCGGTCGCGCATCGAGCCGGCGATCGCCTCGAGATCGAGGGCCTGCTCCTCGACGTAGCGAACGCCGAAGCCACCGCCGACATCGATCGTGCCCAGCTCCAGCCCGGTCTCCCGGTGCACCTCGGCGGCGAGGGCGACGAGCGCGTCGATCGTGCGCAGGTGCGGCTCGGGTTCCAACAGCTGCGAACCGACATGGGCGTGGAGGCCCTCGACCGCCACGCCCGACAGGCCGGCGGCGGCCCGGAGCACACCCGGAGCGGCCGTCAGCGACGTGCCGAACTTGGACGCGTCGTGACCGGTCGCGATCGCCTCATGGGTCTCGACCTCGATCTCCGGCACGACCCGGAGCAGCACCCGCTGCACCCGCCCGTGGCGCCTCGCGACGGCGTCGATCCGGCGCATCTCGTCGAGCCCGTCGGCGATCACGAGCCCGACGCCGGTCTCGACGGCGAGCTCGATCTCGGCCTCCGTCTTCGCGTTCCCGTGGAACACGACCCGGGATGCAGGGGCGCCAGCCCGAAGGCAGGCCTCTACCTCGCCCCCGGTCGCTGCGAGCAGGTCGAGCGACTCGTCGAGCGCGATACGCAGCACCGCGTGGGCGGTGAACGCCTTGACCGCATAGCAGACCCTCGGGAACACGTCGCGCGCGCGACGACAGCGCGCCCGCAGTTCCAGTTCATCGACGACGAGCAGCGGAGTCCTGAACCGGTCCGCGAGCTCGGTCGCGGGCACGCCCGCGACCACCAATCCCCGGGCGTCGAACGTCGCGTGCTGGGGCCAGGGGCCGGTCGAGGCGGCCTCAGCCATCGTCCTCGACGCGTTCCATCGACGCCGGCGCGCTCACCCCGAGCAGTCCGAGCAGGTTCGCGAGCACCTGCTTCGTGCCGGCAGCGAGCCACAACCTCGCCTGGGTCAGCGACTCGTCGTCGGAGACGACCCGGCAGTCCGTGTAGAAGCGATGGAATCGCCCGGCCAAGTCCTGCGCGGCGTGCGCGATGCGATGCGGCGCTCGGAGCTCGGCGGCGTAGGCGATCTGGCCTGGCACGTCGGCGAGCCCGCGCAGCAGATCGACCTCCGCCTCGGCGACGAGCAACGAGAGGTCGGCGTCCTCGATCGGATGCAGGACGACCCCGCTAGCCTCGGCCTTGCGGAGGATCGACGCGATGCGGGCGTGGCCGTACTGCACGTAGTACACGGGATTGTCCATCGACTGGCGCTTCACGGCCTCGATGTCGAAGTTCATGGACGCGTCGTTCGAGAACAGCAGGAGCTGGAACCGGGCCGCATCGGCGCCGACCTCGTCGAGCAGCTGATCGAGCGTGATGAAGTTGCCCGAACGCTTGCCCATGGGCACCGGCTCGCCGTCGCGCAGGAACGCCACCCATTGATAGATCACCGGCTCCACGGCATCGGGGTCGTACCCCATCGCCTCGGCAGCCCCCTTGACCCGTACGACATCGCCGTGATGGTCGGCTCCCCAGACGTAGACCAGGCGGTCGAACCCACGTGAGAACTTGTCAACGAGATACGCACAGTCCGCCCCGAAGTAGGTGTGCTGACCGTTGGAGCGGACCACGACCCGATCCTTGTCGTCGCCGTAAGCGGTCGAGCGGAACCACGCCGCGCCCTCGGCGTCGAAGACGGCGCCCGCCTCGCGCAGCCGCTCGACGGCGGCATCGATCTCGCCCTTCGCGGCGAGCTCCGATTCACGGAAGTACACGTCGAACCGCACCCTGAAACGATCGAGGGTCGCCTCGATCCAGCGGAGCACCCGCGAAACGCCTTCGGCACGTATCCGAAGGAACCGCTCTTGATCGGGCAGGTCGGCGAGCCCCGGTCCTTCCATCTCCAGGATGTCGCCGGCGAGATCCTCGATGTACGCGCCGTGGTAGCCGTCGTCGGGCACCTGCGCCTTGCGCCCGGTGAGCTGCAGGAACCGCGCCTCGATCGACGCTCCGAACCGATCCATCTGGCCACCGGCGTCGTTGAAGTAGTACTCGCGCTCGACCACCCAGCCTGTCGCTTCGAGCAGGCGCGCGAGGGCGTCACCGATCGCCGCGTTCCTCGCGTGGGCGACCGTGAGTGGCCCCGTCGGGTTCGCGCTCACGAACTCCACCTGCGCCCGGCCCCCATGAGGCTCGACCCGGCCGTGCGAGGCGCCGCTCGCGACCACGGCTCGCAGCGCGTCGTGCAGCCACTCATCGGTGGTGAACAGGTTCAGGAAGCCGGGACCGGCCACCTCCACCTTCTCCAGGAACGATGCCGGCCGCAGCGCGTCGGCGATCGCCTGGGCGACCTCCCGAGGTGGCTTCCCGGCGCGCTTCGCGAGGCCCAACGCGACGTTGGTCGCGAAGTCGCCGTGGTCGCGCTGCTTCGGCGCGAGCAGCTCCGGCGTCGGCAGGTCGCCATCGATGCCGAGGCTCGGCGCCGCAGCCTCGAGGGCCTCCGAGAGCAGCGCCACGAGCCTGTCCTCGATCACGCCGCGCCCCCTGGGAGCGCCTCGCGAACGGTCGCGACCAATGCCTGCGGGTCGAACGGCTTCGTCACGTAGGCCACGATGCCGGGAACGTCGCCCCGGGCCTCGCCGTCCTCCTGGCTGTGGGCGGTCAGCAGCACGACGGGCACGTGCTCCAAGCCGTGGTCTTCGCGCAGGCGCCGGCACACCTCATAGCCGTCGATGCCCGGCATCGTCACGTCGAGCACGATGGCATCGGGCGTGACCTCGATCGCGCGCTCCACCGCCCGGTCGCCTCGCGTGGCGCTCGACACCTGGAACCCTCCGAGCCGGAAGTTGAGCTCGAGCAGCCGCACGATCACCGGATCGTCGTCGACGACGAGCACATGCGGCCGGGACTCCTCCATCGGGGGAGGATACCGAGCATGCTCGCCGCCCCCTCGTCGCCGTCCGGCCACGTCGCGGAAAGGGGCGGAAAGGGGGAAACCGGCGGTTGCTAGACTCGCCGGGTCGCCCCCGTAGCTCAGGGGATAGAGCGCCGGCCTCCGGAGCCGGGTGCGCAGGTTCGAATCCTGCCGGGGGCACCGACGGCCCGTACGATGGCGGCGATGAGCGATCCCCGGCAGATGCACGCTCCGACGGGCTTCCACGAGGATCGCCCGCTCGAGCGTGACGATCTGCTCGACGATCCGATCGATTTGTTCCGCCGGTGGCTCGACGACGCGCTGGGCGCCGGGGTGCCCCTGCCCAACGCGATGGCCGTCGCGACCGCCGACGCGAAGGGCCGGCCGTCGGTGCGCCACGTGCTCCTGCGCGGGGTCGACGAGCACGGCTTCCAGTTCTTCACGAACCGGGAGAGTCGCAAAGGCCGCCAGCTCGCCGAGAATCCCTGGGCTGGGCTCGTCTTCCTGTGGAAGGAGCTCGACCGGCAGGTCCACGTGGCGGGCCCCGTGAACCTGGTTCCCGACGAGGAATCCGACGCGTACTTCGCGACCCGGCCACGCGACGCCCAGCTCGGTGCCTGGGCGTCGACGCAGAGCAGGGTGATCGAGGGCCGAGGAGAGCTCGAGGCTCGCATGACCGAGATGGCCGAGCGGTTCCCCTCCGAGGTGCCCCGCCCGCCGTACTGGGGCGGTTACACCGTGCGTCCGGAGAGGATCGAGTTCTGGCAGGGGCGCCGGCACCGCCTCCACGACCGCTTCTTGTTCACGACGCAGTCGGAGGGCTGGCGCGTGGAACGCCTCGCCCCCTGACGTCCGGACCGGCCCTGCCCGCGAGGGTCGTTCGCCTCTACGAGCGGGTCTTTCCGCCAGTCACGATGTCGGGCATGGATACCGATGTACAGCCGCAGCATGCCGACCTGCGTCGGATGCAGACGGTCGACGGCAACGAGGCCGTCGCCGCCGTCGCGCACCGGTTGAGCGAGGTCATCGCGATCTATCCGATCACTCCGTCGTCTGCGATGGGCGAGCTGGCCGACGAGTGGTCGTCCTTGGACCGGCCCAACCTGTGGGGCGCGGTGCCCGACGTCGTGGAGATGCAGAGCGAAGGGGGCGCCGCGGGCGCCCTGCACGGCGCGCTGCAATCGGGCGCCCTCTGCACGACGTTCACCGCCTCGCAGGGCCTGCTCTTGATGATCCCGAACATGTTCAAGATCGCGGGTGAGCTCACGCCGTTCGTGATGCACGTGGCGGCTCGCACCGTGGCCACCCACGCGCTCTCGATCTTCGGCGACCAGTCCGACGTGATGGCCGTGCGGACGACCGGGTTCGCACTGCTGTGCAGCTCGTCGGTGCAGGAAGCGCAGGATCTCGCGCTCGTCGCCCACGCGGCGACCCTCGAGACGAGGGTGCCGTTCCTGCACTTCTTCGACGGGTTCCGCACCTCGCACGAGGTGGCGAAGATCGAAGCGCTCGCCGACGCGGACCTGCGAGCGCTGATCGACGACCGGTTGGTGCGGGCCCATCGTGCACGGGCGCTGTCCCCCGAGCACCCGGTGCTCCGCGGCTCGGCGCAGAACCCCGACGTCTTCTTCCAGGCGAGGGAGGCGTCGAACCCCTTCTACCTGGCGGCGCCCGACGCGGTGCAGGCCACGATGGATCGGCTCGCCGAGCGCACCGGGCGCGCCTACCATTTGTTCGACTACGCTGGGCATCCCGATGCCGAGCGCGTGCTCGTGATGATGGGTTCGGGCTGCGGTGCCGCCGAGGAGGCCGTGGACGCCCTCGTGGCCCGTGGTGAACGTGTCGGCGTCGTGAAGGTGCGGCTGTTCCGCCCGTTCTCCACCGGTGCCTTGCTCGCGGCGTTGCCCGAGACCACGCGCTCGCTGATGGTGCTCGACCGCACGAAGGAACCCGGCGCGATCGGCGAGCCCCTCTACCAGGACGTCGTCACCGCGATCGCCGAGGAGGTCGGCGCCGGCCGGTCACAGCTTCGTGGCGGCATGCCCCGCGTGCTCGGCGCGCGCTACGGCCTGGCGTCGAAGGAGTTCACCCCGGCGATGGCGAAGGCCGCGCTCGACGCGTTGGACGACCCCGGGGCCCCCCAGCACAGCACCGTCGGCATCGTCGACGACGTGACGAACGCGAGCCTGCCCGTCGAACCGGGGTTCGACACAGAGCACGAGGAGACGGTGCGCGCGGTCTTCTACGGGCTCGGCAGTGACGGCACGGTGAGCGCCAACAAGAACTCGATCAAGATCATCGGCGAGCGCACCGACCTGCACGCGCAGGGATACTTCGTGTACGACTCCAAGAAGGCTGGCGCGATCACGGTCTCGCACCTTCGGTTCGGACCCACGCCGATCCGCTCGAGCTACCAGATCCGGCGAGCGAGCTTCGTGGCGTGCCATCAGTTCGAACGGTTGGAGCGTACCGACGTGCTCGAGGTCGCCGCCCCCGGCGCGACGTTCCTGTTGAACAGCCCGTACGGGCCCGAGGAGGTCTGGGGGCATCTGCCGCTGGAGACCCGGCGGCGCATGGTGGAGCTCGGCATCCGGTTCTTCGTGGTCGACGGCTACGCGGTCGCGAAGGAGGCCGGCCTCGGACAGCGGGTGAACACGGTGCTGCAGACGTGCTTCTTCGCGCTCGCCGACGTGATGCCCCTCGACGAGGCGATCCCGGCGATCAAGGACGCGATCGTGAAGACGTACGGACGACGCGGGGAGACGGTGCTGACCCGTAACTTCGCCGCGGTCGATGCCGCCCTCGACGCCCTGCACGAGGTGGCGGTGCCGGCCGAGGTCGAGGCCGACGAGGGTCCGTCGATGCTGCCGCCGGTGCCTGCGGCGGCACCCGATTTCGTGCAGCGCGTGACCGCCCGCATGATCGCAGGTGAGGGCGACCTGTTGCCCGTGAGCGCCCTGCCGGTCGACGGCACGTTCCCGACCGACACCGCCCGGTGGGAGAAGCGCTCGATCGCTCGCGAGATCCCGATCTGGGATCCGGCGATCTGCATCGACTGCGCGAAGTGCGCGCTCGTGTGCCCACACGCCGCGATCCGCATGAAGGTGTTCGATCCGGGGGAGGCCGACGGCGCGCCGGCGACGTTCCAGCACAAGGAGTGGAAGGATCGCGAACGGCCCGGACGCCTCATGACGATCCAGGTGGCTCCCGACGACTGCACCGGATGCGGGATCTGCGTCGACGTCTGCCCCGCGCGCAGCAAGGAGCAGATCAAGCACAAGGCCATCGACATGTGCCCGAAGCTCGACCACCTCGACGACGAGCGGGCGAACTGGGAGTTCTTCTCATCGATCGTCGACCCCGACCCGACGACGGTGCGCGCCGAGACCGTGAAGGGATCCCAGCAGCTGCCACCGCTCTTCGAGTTCTCGGGCGCCTGCGCGGGCTGCGGCGAGACCCCGTACCTGAAGCTCTTGACCCAGCTCGTCGGCGACCGCCTGCTGGTCGCCAACGCGACGGGGTGCTCCTCGATCTACGGCGGCAACCTGCCCACCACGCCGTGGTCGGTCGGTGCCGACGGCCGGGGACCGGCGTGGTCGAACTCGCTGTTCGAGGACAACGCAGAGTTCGGCCTCGGCATGCGTTTGGGCCTCGACGCCCAGCGGACGCTGGCGCTCGAGCTGCTCGAGACGCTCGAGGACGACCTCGGTGAGTCGTGCGTGCGTGGGCTCGTCGAGGGCACCGAGTCGCACGAGCGAAGTGCGATCGCGCGCCAGCGCCTGCGGGTCGACGAGCTCCACTCCCGGTTGCAGCACGTCCACCGGCCCGAGGCCCGTGACCTGGAGGCGATCTCCGACGCCCTGACGCCCACGAGCGTGTGGATCGTCGGCGGCGACGGGTGGGCCTACGACATCGGCTTCGGTGGGCTCGACCACGTGCTCGCGAGCGGTCGCAACGTGAACGTGCTCGTGCTCGACACCGAGGTGTACTCGAACACGGGCGGCCAGGCCTCGAAGTCGACGCCCCGTGGCGCGGTCGCGAAGTTCGCCGCGGCCGGCAAGGGACAGGGCAAGAAGGACCTCGGCATGATCGCGACCGCGTACGGCGACGTGTACGTCGGCCAGATCGCGATGGGCGCCGACATGCCCCACACCGTGAAGGTGCTGGCCGAGGCCGAGGCCCACCGTGGCCCGTCGCTCGTGATCGCCTACAGCCATTGCATCGCGCATGGCATCGACATGTCGACGGCGATGACGCATCAGCGCGATGCGGTCGCCACCGGGTACTGGCCGCTGTGGCGCTACGAGCCGGAGGCGGTCGGGCGGGGGGAGCACCCGTTCCACCTCGACTCGAAGCGGCCGTCGCTCCCCCTGTCGGCGTTCGCGTCGAAGGAGGCCCGGTTCGCGATGCTCGCCCGCTCCGACCCGGCTCGAGCCGAGGAGCTGCAACGGCTCGCGCAGGACGACGTCGACGCCCGGTGGCGCCTCTACGAGCAGCTCGCGGAGGTCGACCGGGGAACCGCCGAACCGACCGACCCGTCAACGACCGCCGACCAGCAGGAGGTGGAGAATCCGTGAGCCCTGACCTGCGCACCACCTACCTCGGCCTCGAGCTCGCGAACCCGCTGGTCCCGAGCGCCTCACCGTTGGGCCAACGCATCGAGACGCTCCGAGCACTCCAGGATGCAGGTGCCGCCGCCGTGGTGTTGCCGTCGCTGTTCGAGGAGCAGATCGAGCACGATGAGATCCAGTTCACCGGCGCGCTCGAGGCCGGCGCCGAGAGCTACGCCGAAGCGCTCACCTACCTGCCCGAGTTCGCCGACTACACGACCGACACCGATGCCTACCTCCGGCACCTGGAGGCCACCGTCCGAGAGCTCGATATCCCCGTGATCGGGAGCCTCAACGGCATCTCCCTGGGTGGGTGGATCGAGTACGCGCGACGCATCGAGGACGCCGGCGCCGCCGCCTTGGAGTTGAACGTCTACTTCATCGCCGCAGACCCCGACGAGAGCGGTGCAGCGGTCGAACATCGCTACGTCGAGCTGGTGGAAGCCGTGCGAGCGCGCTGCACGATCCCGCTCGCGGTGAAGATCGGTCCGTTCTTCAGCTCCGTCGGCGACATCGCGCGACGACTCGTCGACGCGGGCGCCGACGGCCTCGTGCTGTTCAACAGGTTCATGCAGCCCGACTTCGACCTCGACGCGATGACGGTCGACCCGACGCTGCACCTGTCCGAACCCGACGAGCTGCGCATGCCGCTTCGATGGATCGCGATCCTGCACGGGCGGGTGGACTGCTCGATCGCTGCCACCACCGGCGTGCACTCCGCGACCGACGTCCTGAAGGTGCTCTTCGCCGGCGCCGACGTCGCGATGATGGCGAGCGCGCTGCTGCGCCGGGGCCCCGAGCACCTCGGCACCGTGCTCCGCGACCTCGACGGATGGCTCGGCGAGCACGGGTACGAGAGCGTCGCGCAGATGCGGGGCGCCATGAGCCAGGAGCACGTCCCCAACCCCGTGGCGTTCGCGCGGGCGAACTACGCACACCTGGTGACGAGCTTCGTGAGCCCCTACGACTGGCGCATGGCCGAACCCGAGGGCGAGCTCCACGCCTGAGACGCATGTTGCCCGTCGAGCGATAGGCTCGCCGCCCATGGAACCGACGCCCTTCGCCGCACCGTCGCCGACGGCATGCCCCAGACGATCGCCGACCTCGAGCGACTCGTGCGCATCCCCTCGATCGGCCACCCCGGCTACGACCCCGCCGCCGTCCGGGAGAGCGCCGAGGCGACCGCCGAGATCCTGCGGTCGGCCGGCGTGAGCGACGCCCGGCTCCTCGAGCTCGACGGCGGCCATCCGGCCGTGTACGGAGCGATCCAGGGGCCGAGCGGTGCGCCAACCGTGCTGCTGTACGCGCATCACGACGTGCAACCCGAGGGAGCGGCCGACGAGTGGCAGAGTCCCCCCTTCGACCCGATCGTGCGGGACGGCCGTCTTTACGGGCGCGGTGCCGCCGACGACAAGAGCGGCGTCGTCGTGCACGCGGCCGCCCTCAGGGCGCTCGGCGTGCCCGGGGGCACGACGCTCCCCGCCACGGTGCGGATCGTCGTCGAAGGCGAGGAGGAGTGCTCCACCGAACACCTGCCGGCGCTCGTGCACGGCCACGCCGACCTGCTGCGGGCCGACGTGGCGGTGATCGCCGACGGCGGGAACGAGCGCACCGGCGTGCCCACGATCGGCACCAGCGTGCGCGGGGTCACCGACTGCCGCGTGACGGTCAGGGTGCTGCCGATCGCCCAGCACAGCGGCGCGTACGGCGGCCCGATCCCCGACGCCATCACGGCGTTGTGTCGCATGATCGCCACCCTCCACGACGACAAGGGCGAGGTCGTGATCGACGGCCTCCACCGGTTCGCGTGGACGGGCGCACCCGTCACCGAGGAGTCGCTCCGCGAGGAGTCCCGCGTCTTCGACTCCGTCGAGATGATCGGTTCGGGCTCGATCGCAGACCGGCTCTTCGCGAAACCCGCCGTGGCCGTGCTCGGCTTCGACGCGCCCGGCGTCGCAGGCTCGTCGAACCAGATCGTGCCCGAGGCCTCGGCTCGGGTGTCGCTGCGGCTGGCGCCCGGTGACGACCCCGACCGCGCGCGCGACGCCCTCGTCGCGCACCTGCGAGCGGCGGCCCCTTGGGGGGTGCAGGTCGAGATCGAGGCCGACGAGGCGGGCATGGGATATCTGGTCGACACCACGACCCCGGCCTACACGGCGGCCAAGCTGGCCCTCGCCCAGGCGTTCGAGCACGTGGTCGTTGAAATGGGCAGTGGTGGCTCGGTGCCGATCGTCCCGATGCTCGCCGAGACCTTCCCCGGCATGGCGGTGCTGATCTGGGGCGCGGGCGACGAGCGGTCGAACTACCACTCGCTCGACGAGAGCGTCGACCTCGCCGACCTGGAGCGGCTCGTGCTCGCCGAGGCGCTGTTCATCCGGAACCTCGGCGAGGACATACGTTCCTGACGGCCCGGCGGACACGGCCCGTGCGCCGACGACCTGTCGACGTGCGCTGCTAGGTTGGTCGCATGAGCGACGATCCAACCACAACCGAGCCGAGCCCTGAATCCACCGTTGTCGAGGCCGTGCCCGTCGAGGAGCCTGGCCATCGCGACGCACCCGAGGGCGACGAGGCGGGCCCGCCGGCGGAGACGATCACCGAACCCGCGAAGCTGCTTCGCATCGCGAGCATGGTGCGTGAGCTGCTCGACGAGACCAGACAGGCATCGCTCGACGAGGCGGGGCGCTCACGCCTCGCCGAGGTGTACCAACGGGCCGTCGGCGAGCTCAGGGAGGTCCTCTCCCCCGACCTGCAGGAGGAGCTCGCCGACCTCGCTCCCCCGCTCGCCGGGGTGCCCACGGAGTCCGAGATCCGCGTGGCTCAGGCACAGCTCGTGGGCTGGCTCGAGGGGCTGTTCCACGGCATCCAGGCGGCGATGTTCGCCCAGCAGGCGGCGGCGCGCCAGCAGTTCGAGGAGCTCCGGCGCCGCGGTCTGCTGAGTCAGAACCCGCAGGCACCCGACGGGAAGGTCGAAGGCGGCCCCCGGGGCGGCACGTACCTGTAGCGACGCCGCCCTCGCTATTCCGCCGGGATCGTGGCGCGCGGGCGAGCGGTCGCGCCGCCGGCGCCCATGCCGGTGCCCGCGTCGTCGGAGCTGCGGGCCAACATCTGGGCGAGCAGCACCGGCACGATCGTGACCGTGACCGCGATCAACGCGACGACGTTCGTGACCGGCCGGTTCCGCGGACGGAACAGCACCTGGAAGATCCAGATCGGCAGTGTCGGATCGCTCCCCCTGGTGAACGTCGTGACGATGATCTCGTCGAACGACAGGGCGAACGCGAGCACGCCGCCCGCGAGCAACGCGGTGGCGAGATTCGGCAGGATCACGTGCCGGAACGTCTGCCATCCCGACGCACCCAGGTCCGCGGAGGCCTCGACCACGTTCGGCGACATGCGCCGCAGGCGGGCCACCACGTTGTTGTAGACGATCACGATGCAGAACGTCGTGTGCCCGAGCACGATCGTGTACACCCCGAGCGGCACGTCGAGCACGCCCGAGATCGTCGAGCGGAGCGCGATGCCCGTCACGATGCCCGGAAGGGCGATCGGCAGCACGATGAGAAACGCCAGGGCCTCACGTCCGAAGAATCGGGATCGGTACACCGCGCCGGCGAGCAGGCTCCCCAACACGATCGCCACCCCCGCGCTCACCGCCGCCACGAGCAGCGACAGCCGGAACGCCTCCCACATGTCCTCGCGGCCGAACGCGACCCGGAACCACTCGAGCGTGAGGCCGGGCGGCGGGAAGGTGAACGACGACGACTGCGTCGTGAACGCGTACAGCACGATGATCGCGAGCGGAAAGTACAGGAACATCACCACGAAGATCGACGTCAGTTTCAGGCCGAGGCCGGCGCCGGTACGCTCGTTCGCGCTCATAGCGATTCGAACGCCCCCCCGCGCTTCGCGATCATCAGGTACACGATCATGATCGCCATCGCGACGAACGTGAACGCCGCCGCGAGCGGCGTGTTCCCCACGACGCCGATCTGCGTGTACACCTGCTGACCCAGGTAGAACTCCGAGCTGCCGAACATCGTCGGCAGGATGAAGTCGCCGAGGGTGAGCGAGAACGTGAAGATCGAGCCAGCGATCAACCCCGGCTTCGCGAGCGGCAGCACGATGCGCCGGAACGTCATCCCGGGGCGGGCACCGAGGTCACTCGAGGCCTCGAGGAACGAGCCAGGAACCCGCTCGAGCGCCGCCTCCAGCGGCAGGATCATGAAGGGCAGCCACAGGTACGTGTAGACGACGAACAGGCTGATCTTCGAGGCGATCAACGACGAGCCCCCGACCATCGGGGTCTTGACCAGGGTGTCGAGCACGCCGTCGAGCCCGAGCTTGCCGAGCGTCCAGTACAGCACGCCTTCCCGAGCGAAGATCTGCCGCCAGGCGAGCGCACGCACCAGGTAGCTCGACCACAGCGGCATCAGGACCGCCAGGTACAGCACGAACCGACCGCGGCGTGTCGCGTACCGAGCCATGTAGTAGGCCAACGGAAAAGCGAGGAACGCACACGCGACCGTGACCGCGGCAGCCATGAAGAGCGTGCGCAGCACGATGTCGCGGTTGTAGGGCTCGAAGAGGTCTTGGTAGGTGCTCAGCGTGAACGTGCGGTCGATAAGCCCGGTGAACTCCTCGATGCTCCAGAAGCTGTTCACGAGGAGCCCGGCGATCGAGCCCAAGTACAGCACCACCAACCAGAGCGCGGCAGGCAACAGCAGGAGCAACAGCTTCGCCCACGGGTGGCGGTAGAAGAACCCCGACACCGCGGCCGTCGCCCCGCTGCGACGTTCCTGCTGGTTCACCGCCACGGCCGTGCCCCCCGCAACGACGAGAGGTGGGGCCCGTGCGGGCCCCACCTCCGCGCATCGATCGTGGTGCGGCGGATCAACGCCCGCCGATCACCGCGACGTAGTTCGTCACCCACGCCTGATACGGCACACATACGGCACCCGAGTCCGGCGCGAAGCAGTCAGACTGCGGGGTCTTCCAGAACTCGATCTGGTCGAAGTTCTCGATGCCGTTCACGACGCATCCGTCGGGCCCGAGCAGTTCATTGCCGTCGCACGCTGCCGGCACCGACGGCACCGACCCGAACCACGAGGCCAGGTCGCCCTGCACCTTCGGATCGATCGAGTGCTCCATCCACAGATAGGCGCAGTTCGGGTGTGGCGCCTCGGTATGCATCATCGTGGTGTCGGCCCAACCGGTGGCGCCCTCCTTCGGGATCACCGACGAGAAGTCCTTGCCGGCGCCCTCGATGAAGTTGACCTGGAACGGCCACGAGCCGCTCGCGACGGCCTCGCCGTTGACGAAGTCGTCCATCTGCACGTACGCGTCGTGCCAGTACCGGCCGATGAGCTGGCGCTGCTGTCGCAGCAGGTCCAGCGCGGCGTCGAACTGCTCCTGGGTCAACGCGTACGGGTCCTCGATGCCGAGGTCGGGCTGCGTCGCCCGCAGGTACAGCGCTGCGTCGGCGATGTAGATCGCGCCGTCGTAGGCCTGCACCCGACCCTTGTTCGACTCGCCGTCAGGCAGGGTCTGCTCCTCGAACACGACCGACCAGCTGTCGGGCGCCTTGCCTTTGAACGCCGACGTCGAGTACATCAGGACGTTCGAGCCCCACTGGTAAGGCACGCCGTAGTGCTCGGTCGTGCCGTCGCCGTCGGTGTCGACGGTGAACCACGGAGCGTCCTGCAGGTTCGGGTCGACCGTCGAGTAGCTCTCGATCAGGTCGAGGTTGACCGGTTGCACGGTGCCGCCGGCCACGAGCCTGAGGCTCGCATCGCCGGACGCCGTCACCAGGTCGTACTGGCCCCCGCCCTCCTGCATCAAGGCGACCATCTCGTCAGAGGTGGCCGCGGTGGTCACGTTGACCTCGCACCCGGTCTCCTCCTCGAAGGTGGTGACCCAGTCGTAGGCCTCATCGGTGGAGCCGTCTTCGATATAGCCGGCCCACGCGATGATGCTGACCTCGCCCTCGCCCGCACCGACCTCGGTGATCGTGGGCTCGTCCGGATCACCGGACGTCGTGGTGCCTCCGTCGCCGCCACCGCCGCCACCCGAGTCTCCCCCGTCGTCGCCGCATGCCGCGGCCACGAGCGAGAGCACGGCGACGAGCGCCAGCAGGCGCATCCACTTCGTCATGCATCCTCCTCCCCGGGGTCGGCCGACCCCGTCGTTCCCTCGGCCGGAGCCCCACCGGGTCCGTCTCCGGGTTCCACCGGACGGCTGTGCTGTCGTTCCCACGTGAGCCGCACCCGGCGCCCCTGCACCTGCAGAGCCTCCATCGACGATGTCCGCAGGTTCTGCTGCATAACGACCAGCTCGCCCCCCTCGTCCAACGTGACCGTGTACCTGGTCACGGCACCCAGGTATACGACCTTCGTGACCACCCCGGTTGCCGTGCACTCGCCCTCGGCGACGGCCGAATCCACGTCGAGGGCCAGGTGGATCTTCTCGGGACGGATCGTGATCGCCCCCGGCGACCCCACGATCGCCGCGGCGGCATCGCCTTCGAGCACGTTCGACACCCCGACGAACCCCGCCACGAAACCGGTGGCCGGACGCTCGTAGACCTCGGCGGGCGTGCCGACCTGCTCGACACGACCGCGGTTGAAGACCGCGAGGCGGTCGCTCATCGTAAGCGCCTCCTCCTGGTCGTGCGTGACGTAGATGAACGTCAGCCCCACGGCCTGCTGGATCTCCTTCAGCTCGACCTGCATCGCTTGGCGGAGCTTCAGGTCGAGCGCCCCGAGAGGCTCGTCGAGCAGCAGCACTCGGGGCCGCATCACGAGCGCCCTGGCGAGTGCCACGCGCTGACGTTGTCCCCCCGACAGCTGGGCGGGCTTGCGGGCCCCGAACCCGGTGAGCCGTACCATCCCGAGCGCTTCATCGGCGCGCGCGGCTCGTTCGGCCTTGGGCGCCTTGCGCACCATCAGCCCGTAGCCCACGTTCTCCGCCACGGTCATGTGGGGGAAGAGGGCATAGTCCTGGAAGACGGTGTTCACGTCGCGTTCGAACGGCGGCATGTCGCCGACATCGACACCGCCGAGCAGCACGCGACCGGCGGTCGGGCGTTCGAACCCGGCGATCATGCGAAGGCACGTGGTCTTGCCCGATCCCGAGGGACCGAGCATCGAGAAGAACTCGCCCTCGCGCACGTCGAGATCGACCCCATCGACCGCCACGACGTCGCCGAAGCGCTTCACGACGCCCTCGAGCCGGACCGCGAGCTCCCCCTCGCCCGCCTCCGCGCTGCGCGCGGCCACGGCAGCGTCGCTCACACGCACCTCCCCAATGTGGACCCCTCCGGAACTCGCACATCTTGACCGCGGATCAGCGGCCCCGCAACACCGAGGGATGCCGAGAGAGTC
Source organism: uncultured Actinomycetes bacterium (assembly GCA_963728665.1). Classification (GTDB taxonomy): domain Bacteria; phylum Actinomycetota; class UBA4738; order UBA4738; family HRBIN12; genus JAOUEA01. The sequence goes on from CAVSLG010000001.1 coordinate 88,349, forward strand.
CCGACGTGAGCCGGCCGAGCACCCCAGGGCCCTCGTAGATCAACGCGCTGTAGATCTGCACGGTGGTGGCGCCCGCCTCGAAACACGTGTCGACGTCGCCGGCCGATGCGATGCCACCGCACGCGTTGATCGTGACCTCGTCGCCGACGGCGGCCCGGACGTCGCCGACGATACGCGGCGTGTGGGGCCAGAGTGCGCGCCCGGACAATCCGCCGCGACCGACCGCGAGGCGCGCGTCCTCGACCAACCTCGTGTTCGAGCAGGTCAGCCCGTCGGCGCCGGCGTCACATGCGATGGTCGCGAGCGACAGGACGACCTCGCGCTCGATGTCGGTGACGAACGGGGGGAGCTTCACGAACAGGGGCCTGGACGTCCGCGCCCGGAACGCCTCGACCAACTCGCGGAGATGCGCCTCGTTGTCGCGGTCACGGCCCCAGGAGACGTTCGGGCAACTGGCATTGAGCTCGACCCCGTCCACGAGCGGCTCCAGGAGCTCGAGCGACGAGACGGCGTCGGCGACGTCCTCGTCGGCAAGGCTGACGAAGCGTGGGGAAGGTCCTCGATCGCGCTGGCGCAAGGTGGCCGCGACGGCCTCGGCCCCGGGGTTCGGCAGCCCCATCGCGTTGACCATGGACCGGCGGCGGCGAGACCGCACGATGCGGGGGGATGGATTGCCGGCCCGGGCCGCGCGGGTGACCGTGCCTCCGACCACGTATCCGAATCCGATCTCCCCGAGGGCGTCGAGGTGCCGACAGGTCTTGTCGAATCCGGCGGCGAGCCCGATCGGGTTGCGGAGCCTCACGCCGCAGAGATCGATCTCGAGCGACGGGTCGGACACCGCCTCGCCGATGCGTCGCCACGGGAGCGGGAGCCCGAGGAGGGCCGTCGCGACGCGATGCGATGCCTCGGGCGGCAACGAGAGGAAGAGCGGACGGCCGATCGCTCGATACCACCCCGCGTGCCGCGTCACCATCGATCCCATCATGCCATCATGCCGGTCATGTCCGACGACCTGGTGGCGCGCCTGGTCGAGGCTTCGGAACTGCACGGTGACTTCGTGCTGTCGTCCGGCAAGCGCTCGACCGTCTACTTCGACAAGTTCCTGTTCCTCACTCGGCCCGACCTGCTCAGCGAGCTCGCCCGTGCGGTGACCACGCTGCTGCCGGATGGGGTCGACCATCTCGCGGCTCCAGAAGGCGCCGCGATGCTGCTCGTGGCCGCCGTCTCGCTCGAGAGCGGGCTGCCGGTCGCCGTCGTTCGCAAGGAACCGAAGCCCTACGGCACCATGTCGCAGGTCGAGGGGCACGCACCCGAAGGCTCCCGGGTCTGCCTGATCGAGGACGTGAGCACGACGGGTCACCAGGTACGCCGGGCAGCGGAGGTGCTCGCCGACGCCGGCGTCTCGATCGAGCGCATCGTGCTCGCGATCGACCGGGGCGGCGCCGATCATCTGCGGGAAGCGGGCTACGACGTCGCGGCGGTCGCCGTGCTCCACCCCCTGGAAGCCGCCCCGGGGCACGACGAGGCCGTGGGCTAGCCGAACGCCGTACCGGCGGCGGCCATCGCCGCGTCTTCGCGAGCCTCGAGCCGGCGCTGCGCCTCGTCGTCATGCCGCTTCCACGATGCCGCAACGAGCAGCATCGCGACGACGAGGGCGATGTTGCCCGCCACCCACATCAAGACCGCCGCGTTGCGCTGGTCGGCGAGCGCACGAGGGCCCCACGGCGACGGGAGGGACCCGTACGTTTGATACAGCGGGGCATCGGCGGTGAAGATGGCCAAGGCGAGGAACGACATCGCGGGCATCGCCAGCAGGAGTGACAGCAGGCGGGCCCCGTACCCCACGGGGTGCGGGCTCGGATCGACGCCGACGATCGGCCACCAGTAGACGAGCGCCGCCCCCACCCACGCCGCGTGCTCGAAGGCATGCCATCCTGTGGAGGTGAGCGCGGCGTCGAAGAGTCGGCTCGCGTGCACGGCGACGGGCACCCCGACGAACAGGCTCCAGCCGATGACGGGGTTGCCCAGCGCGCGCGCGCCTCGCGACCGCATCGCCCTCGCGAGGGCGCGAGCCGCCCCCACCCGCATGGTGGCGAGGGCGAGCGTGATCGGGGCACCGAGGGCGAGCAGGGGTGGGGCCACGAGCGTGAGCAGCAGGTGCTGCAGCATGTGCACCGTGAACGACACGTCCGCGTACGCGTCGACCGGCGAGACCAGAGCGAGCGTCAGCGCGACCCACCCCGCCGCGAACGCAGCCGGCCGGTGTGCCGGGAACGGGCGACCGAGCCGGCGGGCGCGCACGCAGCCGGCGAGGTAGGCGGAGCCGATGCCGAGGAGCATCGCGACCGTCACCGGATCGAATACCCATCGGCCCAGCGCTGTCCACGGATCCCCCGGCAGGGTCGTCGCCGCCATCATGGCGACATCGTGGCAGCCCGTCGCGGTCGGCGCATCGCACGCCCGGCACCCGCTCCTGAAGGTCTGGACGCTCAGGACACCGCGCTGCCTGCGCTCTCGCCGGGTCCACGTTGACCGACCCCCCGCCTGACCGATACAACACTGGCTCAGATGGCCCAGGTGTCGACGTCCGCCGCGCAACATCGACCCGGTGCCTCGCCCATCCTGTTCGGGACGATCCTGTTCCTGGCCTCGGAGCTGCTGTTCTTCGGCGGGCTATTCGGCGCCTATTACGCGTTGCGGGGGGAAACCTCGCCGTGGCCGCCCGAAGGGGTGGAGCTCGAGACCGTCCTGGCCGCGATCGCCACCATGCTGCTGGTGCTGTCGAGCGGCACGTTCCACCTCGGGCTCGTCGCCGCCCGGCGGGAGCGGATCGGTGGGCTCACGGTCTGGATCGGGGTCACGTTGCTGTTGGGGGCACTCTTCCTCTCGCTCCAGGTGCTCGACTACTCGCGGCTGTCGTTCGAGGTCTCGAGCCACGCATACGGCACGATGTACTACGCGATGACCGGGCTCCACTGGCTGCACGTGGCCGCCGGGCTCGTGCTGATGACCGTCGTGCTCGGCCGGATCTCGCAGGGCGCGTATCGCGGTGGCGACATCGACGGTCTGCATGCCGTGGGCTACTACTGGCACTTCGTCGACATCGTGTGGATCGGCCTGTTCGCGACCCTGTTCCTGGTGCGCTGAGGTGGGGGCGACGGTTCAGGCAGAAGCCCGACTGCTCTCGAGGGTCCTCCGCGTCGGCCTGGCGCTCGCCGTGCTCGCACAGATCGCGTGGTCGTTCAGGCCTGAGCCCTCGAACGCCCAGGCCGACCTCGAGGTCGAGGGCCGGGCGCTCTACGAGGCCAACTGCTCCACGTGCCACGCCCTCGATGCCACCGGCACCGTCAACGGTCCCTCACTGCAGAACGTGGGCCCTGCGTCGGTCGACTTCATGCTGCGCACTGGGAGGATGCCGCTCGCGAACCCGAACGATCAGCCCCAGCGCGGCGAGCCGAAGTTCACGCCGGACCAGATCGACGCGTTGATCGCCTACGTCGCCTCGATCGCGCCGGGCGGGGAACCGATCCCCACCGTGGACGCGTCCGCCGGTGACCTCGCGCTCGGCGCCCAGGTCTTCCTGAACAACTGCGCCGGGTGTCACGGGGCCGGGGCCTCGGGCGATTCCGTCGGCGGCGGACAGATCGCCCCGTCGCTCTACCCCGCCGACGCCACCGAGATCGGCGAGGCGGTCCGGGTCGGGCCGGGCGTGATGCCGAGGTTCGGACCCGAGACGATCGATCAGCAGGAGCTCGACTCGCTCGCCGCCTACCTGCTCTGGCTCCGCGACAACGGCAACGAGGGCGGCCTGCCGCTCGGCCGCGTCGGGGCGGTCGCCGAGGGCCTCGTCGCCGTCGTCGTCGGCCTCGGCATCCTCGTCCTCGTGCTGCGACTCACCGGAGCCAAGCGGTGAAGCGCGCCGCACGTATCGCCGCGACGGCGTTCGTGGTCGCGATCGTGGCAGCGCTGGCGCTGTTCGTCGTCTATGTCCGCGGCGACGGACCGCAGGCCGAGGGGGTCCTGCTTGCCCTGGCGCTCGGCGGCGTGGGCGTGGGCCTGCTCGTGTGGGCCACGCGCCTGATGCCGCACATCCACGACGAGACGCACCCCCGGAAGGCGACCGTGCCCACGACCGAGGCCGAGCGCGAGTCGGCCGTCGAGACGGTGGAGGCCGGCGTCGAAGAGATCAAGCGTCGACGGTTCCTGTCACGCCTGCTGGTCGGGGCCGCGGGGGCGCTGGGACTCGCCGCGCTGATCCCGATCCGATCGCTCGGGCGCTCACCCGGTGACTCGTTGTTCAAGACGAAGTGGACGCCGGGGGCTCGTCTCGTCACGGTCGACGGCACCCCCGTGACCTCGTCGACCCTCGAGGTGGGATCGTTCACGACCGTCTTCCCGCAGGGACACGAGGGCTCGTCGGACTCGCAGGCGGTGCTGATCCGGGTCGAGCCCGACCAGCTGCAGCTGCCACCGGATCGCCTCGCCGGCGCCCCCGACGGCCTCGTGGCGTACTCGAAGATCTGCACGCACGCCGGGTGCCCACTGGGGCTCTATCTCGCGGCCACGCACGAGCTCCGCTGCCCCTGCCACCAGTCGACGTTCGACGTGCTCGACGGCGCCCGACCCGTCTACGGGCCGGCGCCCAAGCCGCTCCCTCAGCTCCCGATCGAGATCGACGGCGCCGGAGGGCTGCGGGCAACGGGCGACTTCACCGATCCTGTCGGTCCGAGCTTCTGGGAGGAGGCGTGATCGTCCGCCGCCTGGTCGACGGGGTCGACGAACGGCTCGACGGCACGTCGTTCATCAAGCGCAACCTGCGGAAGGTCTTCCCCGACCACTGGTCGTTCATGCTCGGCGAGCTCGCCCTCTACAGCTTCGCGATGCTGCTGCTCACGGGCACGTTCCTCAGCCTGTTCTTCGTCGCCTCGCCCGCCGAGACGGTGTACCGCGGGCCGTACGCGCCCCTGCAGGGCAGCGACGTCTCGCTCGCCTACGAATCGGTCCTGCGCATCTCGTTCGAGGTCCGGGCCGGACTGGTGATGCGCCAGACGCACCACTGGGCGGCGCTCGTGTTCGTCGCCTCGATGACGGCCCACCTCGTGCGCGTCTTCTTCACGGGCGCGTTCCGCAAGCCTCGCGAGCTCAGCTGGATCATCGGCGTGACGCTGCTCGTGCTCGGCATCGGCGCCGGGTTCACCGGGTACTCGCTCCCCGACGACCTGCTCTCCGGCACGGGCCTGCGCATCATCTACTCGGCCGTGCTCTCGGTCCCGCTGATCGGCACCTGGCTCGCCTACCTGTTCTTCGGGGGCGAGTTCCCGTCGGCGGAGCTGATCCCACGGTTGTTCGTCATGCACATCCTGCTGATCCCGGCGCTGATCGTCGGCGCGCTCTCGGCCCACCTCGCCCTCGTGTGGCACCAGACCCACACCCAGTTCCGCCCGAAGGGCACCCCGGAGGAGTCGGTCACCGGCACCCCCGTGTGGCCGAAGTTCGCGCTGAAGTCCGTCGGCCTGGCCTTCATGACGTTCGCGGTGCTGACGGCGCTCGGGGGCCTCGTGCAGATCAACCCGGTCTGGCTCTACGGCCCGTTCGTGCCGTACTCGGCGCCCTCGCCCGCCCAGCCCGACTTCTACGCGGGATGGCTCGAGGGCATCCTTCGGCTCTGGCCGAACTGGGAGTTCCACGTCTTCGGGCACACGATCGGCGAGCTGTTTCTGCCGGCGGTCGTGATCCCCGGCATCATCTTCACCGTGCTGGCGCTCTGGCCGTTCATCGAGGCTCGGGCAACCCACGACGCGGCGATGCATCACGACGCGCAGCGCCCCCGCGACGTGCCGGTTCGAGCGGGCATCGGCGCGGCCGGCATCGCCTTCTTCGTGCTCCTGATGCTCGCCGGGTCCAACGACGTGCTCGCGAAGTACCTGCAGGTCGAGGTCGACACGCTGAACGGCGTGCTGAGGGTGCTGCTGTTCGTGGTGCCGGCGCTCGTGTTCGCGATCACGTGGTGGATCTGCCGCGACCTGCGGGCGCGCGGGACCGCGCCGATCGCGAGTCCGGCGCGGGTCGAGTTCCGCCGCAACGCCGCCGGCGGCTTCGACGAGTCGCATGCCGACGGCGGCGGGCCCGGGGAACCCGTCGCCACGACTGGGGCCGACGGGGAGGAACCATGAGGAAGCCTGCGGGGGCGGTCGGAACCCTCGTCGCCCTCGCGGTCTCGGTGACGTCGTGCTCGTCATCGTTCGGCATGCCGCGAGGAAGCACCGAACAGGGCGAGGAGATCTTCGACCTGTGGCAGATCTTCTTCTGGGCCGGCATCGTCGTGGCAGCCCTGGTCTATGGATTGATCGCGTGGTCGCTGATCCGGTATCGGCGGCGCCGCCGGGAGCCCGACGGCGAGATCGGACGGCAGTTCCACGCGAACGTGCCCCTGGAGATCGTCTACACGGTGATCCCGATCGTGATCGTGATCGTGCTGTTCACCCTGTCGTTCGGCACCGAGGACCGCGCCTCGTCGGTCTCGCCCACGCCCGACGTGGTCCTGCGCGCCGAGGCCTTCTCGTGGGGATGGCGGTTCGGGTTCCCCGACGAGGGCGTCGAGATCGTGAGCGAGCCCAGCGCCGAGGGTGTGCCCGGACCGGAGATCCTGCTTCCCCTCGGTCGCACGACCCGCATCGAGCTCACGTCGAACGACGTGATCCACGCGTTCTGGGTGGCCGACTTCCTCTACAAGCGCGACGCGATCCCCGGTCACGTGAACGAGTTCGACGTGACGCCGACCGAGCTCGGCACCTACCACGGGGTGTGTTCGGAGTTCTGCGGCATCCATCACGCGTACATGACGTTCACGGTGCGCGTGGTGGAACCGAGCAAGTTCGACGCATGGCTCACGGGCACCGCCGCGATCGAGCAGGAGGTCGCCTCATGAGCCTCACGGCCGAGCGTTCCGCTTCTGCGCCGGCCCCGGCCGAAGGGCCGCACGACGGGCCGGTGGCATGGATCACCACCACCGATCACAAGAAGCTCGGGGTGATGTACTGCGTCACGGCGTTCTCCTTCTTCCTGATCGGAGGCGCGCTGGCCGGCGCGATGCGGGCCGAGCTCGCCGACACCGGCGGCCAGCTGATCGGGCCGCAGGCGTACAACACCCTCTTCACGGTCCACGGCATCATCATGATCTTCCTGTTCGTGGCGCCCTTCGGCGTGGGACTCGCGAACTACCTCGTCCCGCTGCAGATCGGCGCCCCCGACATGGCGTTCCCGCGCCTGAACGCGATGGGGTACTGGTTCTTCGCGGGCGGAGGCCTGCTCGTGCTGCTGAGCTCGTTCGCGACCGATGCGGGCGGCGTCGCGACCGGGTGGTACCTCTACCCGCCGCTGTCGGGACCTCGGTACTCTCCCGGCGTCGGCCCGGATCTGCTGATCCTCGGGCTCGCGCTCGTGGCGATCTCCACCGTGATGTCGGGCGTGAACGTCATCACGACGACGTTCCTGATGCGCGCCCCCGGCATGACGATGTGGCGCCTACCCGTGTTCACCTGGAACGTGGTCGTCACCGCGATCCTCGGCCTCGTGGCGTTCCCGCCAGCGGTCGCGGCGTTCGTGTTGCTGCTGTTCGACCGACGGCTCGGCGGCCAGGCCTTCGACCCCCTCGGCGGGGGTGACCCGATCGTCTACCAGCACCTGTTCTGGTTCCTCGGCCACCCCGAGGTCTACATCCTGATCCTGCCGTTCTTCGGCGTGATCACCGAGATCATCCCCGTCTTCAGTCGCAAACGGTTGTTCGGATACACGGGGTTCATCCTCGCGACCCTCGCGATCGGAGCGCTCTCGACGGGCGTGTGGGCGCATCACATGTTCACGACCGGGGTCGTCGACAACCCGTTCTTCTCGGCGATGACGTTCACGATCGCGGTGCCGACGGGGGTGAAGTTCTTCAACTGGATCGGCACGATGTGGGGCGGCAAGCTGTCGTTCCGAGTGCCGATGCTCTTCTCGATCGGCTTCCTGCTCAACTTCCTGATCGGCGGGGTGACGGGCGTGATGCTCGCGAGCGCCCCGCTCGACTTCCAGCTGTCGGACTCGTACTTCCTCGTGTCGCACTTCCATTACACGATGATGGGAGGATCGGTCTTCGGCATCTTCGCCGCGATCTACTTCTGGTGGCCGAAGGCGTTCGGGTACCGGCTCTCGGAGCGGCTCGGCCGTGGCGTCTTCGCCCTGATGTTCGTCGGCTTCAACCTCACGTTCTGGCCGCAGTTCGTGGTGGGCCTGCGCGGTATGCCACGGCGCATCGTCGACTACGCCCCCGGCCTGGGCTGGGACACACCGAACCTGGTCTCCTCGCTCGGCGTCGTCGTGCTGTCGTCGGGCGTGCTGCTGTTCCTGGTCGACGCGTTCACGTCGCGACGTCGCCGGACCCCGGCTGGCGACGACCCGTGGGGCGGGTACTCGCTCGAGTGGGCGACGACGTCGCCGCCGCCCGAGCACAACTTCACGTCGCTGCCGCGCATCCGCTCGGAGCGTCCGGCGTTCGACATGCGCCACCCCGAGCTTGCGCCGGGCTCGAGCGGGACCACCGTCGAGGAACCCACATGAGGATCGCGCTGCGATACCTCTGGGCGTACTCGGCGTTCGGGCTCGTGCTCGGCTCCGTGTACTTCATCCTCACCCAGGAATGGGTGGGGGCGGTCGCCCTCTGGTTCCTGGGGTTGATGCCGCTCATCGTGGCGGTGTGGTGGGTCCGCCACGGACCCTCGAGCGCGGTCCACGCCGCCGACGATCCCGATGGGGATCCCGCGGCGTCGGCAGGTGAGTCGCTGGGATCCTTCCCTACGGCGACGGCCTGGCCCCTCTTCCTCGTGTTGGGGGTGATCGTCACCGGCGCCTCGCTCGTGTACGGGCTGCTGCTGCTGCCCGCCGGCGCGGCGTTGCTCGTGTGGTCGATCGTGGGGCTCGCCCGAGAGAGCCGCGGGTAACGGCGCTGGGCTGGTGGCCGCGTCAGACGCGCACGCAGCGCCAGACGCGGAGCTCCCAGAGCAACCGACTGCCGCGCTGATGCAGCTTCAGCAATCCGTCCTTCATGAGGCGCGCTGTTGCGGTCGCCTTCGCCACGAGGTCGGGCAGTGGGAACGTGCGCTCGAGCACCGGCTCGATGTTGTCGCCGAACACGCGGCGCGCGGCGGCCAGGATCGCGTTCTCGTCCTGCAGCGTGCCGGTCGGCAGGTAGAGGCGGCCGCCGGGTGCCAAGGTGTCGCCGATCGTCTCCAACAGCTTGCGCGGGAGTTCGGCACCGGTGGGGCCGCCGGCCGGCACGTCCTGGAACCACCCGGTGACGGCGGCGAGGTCGTCGGGGATACCCGACACGTCGCCGATCAACACGGTCGCGTGCACGTCGCGCATCGGCTCCAACAGGTCGCCCTGTCTGAACTCGCAGACCTCGCTGAGGCCCAGGCGCTCAGCGTTGCGGGCGGCCATCTCCACCGCCGGGCCGGACAGGTCGCATCCGTACACCTTCTTCGCGCCGAGCTTGGCTGCCACGAACGCCAACACACCGCTGCCGCAGCCGACGTCGATCACCGTGTCGTCGGGCCCGATCTCGAGCGCGTCGGCGAGCGTCCTGCTCGTGCTCGTTGGGCTGAAGACCCCAGGTCTCACCAGCAACGAGAAAGGGCCTGTCCGCCCCTTCCACTCGATCTCGCTGGTCTCGACCTGGGTCATCCTGGTCGCACAGGCTACACGGCGCCACAAGGCGCCGCTAGACGACCGGGGGGTCGAAGGACACGTCTTCTCCGGGCACCAGGTCCCCACGCTCGACGGCGGCGGCGTCGGCCTCGAGCTTGTCGTGCAGGGCGCCGGTTGCGATGGCGTGATGACCGTCGGGATACTCCTTCACCCGGCGGGAGGCGCGGCGCATCAGGGTCATCGCGCCGTGGGCGTTCCCGCGGAGCAGGTGCACGTAGCCCGCACCCATCTGCGACAGGCCCTTGAAGAACTCGGCGTCGTCGGTGCCCCGCGCCTGCTTCCATGCCGTTTCCCAGGCCTCGTGCGCAGGGAAGTAGCGCCCCTCGCGCATGTGCTCGCGCGCGATCTCGTGGTTCTGCTCGAGGGTCATCGAGTCGTAGTCCTCGAGCACCAGCTCGTTCTCGGCATCCCAATCGAGCGGGCGCCCGAGCCGGTCGCGAGGGCGTTCGGGCTTCTGGCGCACGGGGCTCGGCACGCCCGTCTTGCCGGTCGCTTCGGGGAGATCACGCATCGAGCCATGCTACCCGCCCTTCGGCGACCCTGTGCCGGTCACGAGCCCGGGGCGGCTCCTGCGCTACCGTTCCCGCCGTGGAACGGTTCGACGCGATCGTGATCGGCGGCGGCGCGATGGGCACGGCCGCGGCACGCGAGCTCGCTCGGCGCGGCCGCGAGACGCTGGTGCTCGAGCGCTTCACGGTCGGGCACGCCAACGGCAGCTCCGGAGGCCCGACGCGCATCTTCCGGTACGCATACCACCGCCCCGACTACGTCCGACTCGCGATGTCGGCCCGCGAGGCCTGGCAAGAACTCGAGTCAGCCACCGGCGAGCAGCTCCTGCGCGTGACCGGCGGCATCGACGTCGGGCCGGCGGCCATACACCGCGCCGACCTGCTCGAGGCCGCCGGCCTGCCGGTCGAGCGCCTCCGCGGCGCCGAAGCACAGGAACGCTGGCCGTCGCTTCGGCTGCGCGCCGATGCCGACGTCGTCTTCCAGCCCGACGGCGGGGTGCTCCACGCCGCACCCACGGTGATCGCCCAGGCCAGGCTCGCCGAGCGCGCCGGCGCGATCCTGCGCACGGAGACCACGGTGACCGAGATCGTGACGGGCGTCGACGCGGTCGAGGTCAGGACCGCCGACGGCAAGGCCTACGGCGCTCCTGTCACGGTCGTCGCCGCGGGGGCGTGGGCCGGCCCCCTGCTCGCACAGGCAGGCATCCACCTCACCCTGCGCCCGAACCTCGAGCAGTCGACCTACTTCCGGCTCGAGGGTCCCGGCACGGCGCTGCCGACGATGATCGACTGGCTCGAGGACGCCGATCACCCGCCGTACCTCGTTCCCGATCCATGGGAAGCCGGATCGTTCAAGGTCGGCCTGCACATGGCCGGTACCGCCACCGATCCCGACACGCGAACCTTCCATGCCGACCCGGAGCGCGTGGAGCGGGTGATCGGGTACGTGGCGTCGCACCTGCCCGCGGCCGAGGCGACGGGTCGAACCGACACGTGCCTGTACACGATCACCCCCGACGAGGACTTCGTGCTCGACCGGGCGGGGCCGATCGTGGTGGCCTCGCCGTGCAGCGGGCACGGGTTCAAGTTCGTGCCGTTGTTCGGGCGCGCCCTCGCCGACCTCGCGACCGGCACGGAGCCACTGTTCGACCGATCGGCGTTCCGCGCCGATCGGGCCGGGCTCGTGCGTCGCTAGCCCTCGTCGGCGAGCACGGCCAGGGCCGACCGGAGCGCCTCGTCGGTCCTGTCGCCGAGACGTCGGCGCGTGCGGGTCTCCAGCACCCGCACCGCGCGGCGGAACTCGGTGGCGCATCGTCTTCCCTGCGGGGTCAACGTGACGAGCTTGGCGCGTGCATCGTCGGGATCGGGGGTCCTCCGCACGTATCCGCGAGCCTCGAGGTCATCGATCACCTGCATCATCGACTGCTTCGTGATGCCCGCTCGGCCCGCGAGCTCGCCGAGCCTCGAGCCGGCGCGCCGGTCGACGTGCAGGAGCACCGCGCCGTGTCCTGGCCGCACGTCGTCGAACCCGCGCTCGGACATCGAGACGGCGAGGGCCGTCGCGAGCGCGCGCTGCGCCGCCAGCAGCATCGACGTGAGGTCGGGATCCGGGGTCACGCCCGATTATGCTCGACTGCATGACCGAGCCGTCGTTGCCACCCGAGGACGCACGCACGAAGAGCTTGCTCCCCGAGCTGCTGGCGACGCAGCGCCGCATGCGCCGTCGCAGCGCGCCGTTGCTCCCACACTCGGGCCCTGTCGACGCGGAACAGCGCACCGGCGCGGGGAAGACCGGCACGCTCCGCGCCGCGATCTTCGGCGTGAACGACGGGTTGGTGTCCAACGCGGCGCTGATCATGGGCTTCGCCGGCGCCGACCAACCTCGCACCGTGATCCTGCTCGCCGGCATCTCCGGGCTGCTCGCGGGTGCGTTCTCGATGGGAGCGGGCGAGTACGTATCGATGCGCGTCCAGCGCGAGGTGCTCGAACGCATGCTCCACCTCGAGGCGCACGAGCTGGGCAGCGATCCCGAGGGCGAGCGGGCCGAGCTCGCCGAGATGTACGAGCGGAAGGGCGTGCCGGCCGAGCTGGCCGACGCCCTGGCGACCGAGCTCTCGAAGGACCCGGCGACCGCCCTCGACACGCACGCCCGCGAGGAGCTCGGCATCGACCCCGACGAGGGACTCGGTTCGCCCTGGGGAGCCGCATCGTCGTCGTTCCTCACGTTCTCGATCGGCGCGCTGGTGCCGCTGGTGCCGTTCCTGTTCCTCGGGGGCACGCCCGCCGTGATCGCATCAGCCCTGGTCACCGCCTTGGCGCTGCTCTGCGTCGGCACCTTGACCGCCCGGCTCACGGGGCGCTCGCCGATGCTCGCCGGGTTGCGCATGCTCGCGATCGGTGGCTCGGCGGCGGCCGTGACCTACCTGATCGGCCTCGCCCTCGGGGTGAGTGTCGTCGGATGACCGGATCGGCGTCGCCCGTCATCGTGCGGGAGGCAAGCCCGCGTGAGTACGCGGAGGCCGGCCGCGTCACGGCCGAGGCATACCGCCAGTTCGCCGCCGACGGCGACGACGACGACTGGCACGAGTACCTCGAGGCGATCGCCGACGTCGAGGGGCGAGCCGATCGCACCACGATCTTCATCGCCCTCGACGGCGATCGCATCGTCGGGAGCGCAACCTTGGAGCTGTTCGACCGCGTCGAGCGCGAGGACGATCCGACCCTGCACCCGGAGGAATCGCACATCCGGATGCTGGGCGTGCACCCCGACGCCCGCCGTCGAGGGGTCGCCCGGGCGCTGATGGACGCCTGCTTCGAGCGAGCGCGGAACGAGGGCAAGACGTTCATGAGCCTGCACACGACCGAGCGGATGCGTGACGCCCAGCGCATGTACGAAGCGCTGGGGTTCGAGCGCCTCGACGACCGGGTGTTCCCCGACGGGTTCGTGCTGCTCACGTACCGGCGCCCGATCGACTAGGAGCCGGAGCGCACGACCTCGCCGCTCGCAAGGACCACGCCGTCCTCGCACTCGGCCTGCACCAGGCCGCCGCGGAACTGCTGCTCGTAGAGCTGCGCATACAGCCCACCCCGTTCCAGCAGCTCATCGTGGGTTCCCTGCTCCACCACACGGCCACGGTCGAGCACGAAGATCACATCGGCCTTCAGGATCGTGGAGAGACGGTGCGCGATCGCGAGCGTCGTCCGCCCCTGCATCAGGGGCTCCAGCGCCGCCTGCACGAGCCGCTCGCTCGTCGTGTCGAGCGACGACGTCGCCTCGTCGAGGATCAGGATGCGCGGATCCTTGAGGATCACCCGGGCGATCGCCAGCCGCTGTTTCTCGCCGCCCGAGAGCTTGTACCCGCGCTCGCCGACGATCGTGTCGTAGCCGTCGGGCAGCTCCGCGATGCGGTCGTGGATGTAGGCGGCGCGAGCGGCCGCTTCCAGCTCCTCCTGCGTCGCGTCGGGTCGTCCGTACTCCAGGTTGCGGCGGATCGTCGTGTGGAACAGGTACGTCTCCTGCGTCACCACCCCGATGTTCTCTCCCAGCGACTCGAGCGTGACGCCGCGCACGTCGCGTCCGTCGATCGTGACCGAACCCTGCTGCACGTCGTACAGGCGGGGCACGAGGTAGGTGATCGTGGTCTTGCCGGCGCCGCTCGGGCCGACGAGCGCGGCGAGCTGGCCCGGCTCGATGCGCATCGACACGTCGTCGAGGGTCCATTCCCTCGGTGACTCGTTCGCGGCGTCGAGGTCGGTCGGAGACGTCGGCGTCGCCCGCTCCTCGGGCTCGTCGTAGCGGAACCGTACGTCGCGCAGCTCGACCGCGCCACGCACCTCGGCGGGGTCGAGGGTGACGGCGTTCGGATCGTCGTGGATGTCGTTGCGGAGGTCGAGGTACTCGAAGATGCGGTCGAAGAGGGCGAGCGAGGAGTGCACCTCGGTCGAGACCTGCAGCATCGAGCCGATCGGGAAGAACAGCCTCGATTGCAGGGTCGTGAACGCGACGATCGTGCCCGCGTCGATCGCCGTCGGGTCGGTCGACAGCTGCCACCCAGCCACCAGGTACACGAGCGCAGGTGTGATCGAGAAGAACGTGCCGACGACGGCGAAGAACGATCGGCCGATCATCGTTTGCCGTATCTGGAAGCCCGTGAGCCGTTGGTTCTCTTCACGGAACCGGCCGATCTCGTGGCGCTGACGGCCGAACGACTTCGAGAGCAGGATGCCGCTGACCGAAAGGGTCTCCTCGGTGATCGCGGTGAGATCGGCGAGGGTCTTCTGGGTGCTGGTCGCGACCTCACGGCGGGCTCGACCCACCTTGACCGTCAGCCACAGGAAGAGCGGGAGGAGCGCGAGCGACAGCAGCGTGAGCGGCACCGAGAGCACGAGCATCGCGATCAGCGTGCTGATGATCGTGACGACGTTGGCGAGCACGTTCGAGGCGGTGTCGGTGACGACCGACTGCACGCCCCCGACATCGTTCGAGAGCCGCGACTGGATCTCACCCGTCCTCGTCGCGGTGAAGAACCGCAGGGGCATGTGCTGCAGGTGGGTGTAGAGCGCGTTGCGCAGGTCCTGCATCACCTTGAGCCCGACCTGGTTCGCCCAGTACGTCTGCGCGATCCCGATCAGGCTGGTCACGATCGGCACTGCGATCATCAACGCCACGAGACGGTAGAGCAGCGAGAGGTTGGGACAGGCCTCGCCGGCGCACGACCCCTGCTTGCCGAAGAGCGCGTTGTTGAAGATCTCGGCTATCAAGAGCGGGTTGATCACGCCGAGGCCCGACGTGATCACGATCGCGATCGCGACGAGCCCGACCGTTCGCTTGTACGGCTTGAAGGTGTCGATCACGCGTCGCACGGTGGCCCGATCGACCGGCCTCTGGTCCGCGTCGACGGGCGGCGCGGCGAAGAATCCCCTGTGTCGCCCCATGTGTTCGAGGATACGTCGCGGGTGCGACGACTATTCCCGACCCTGGGGTGTGCGCAGCGCCGCGGCGCGCGCCATCACCGCATCCATCATCGCCACGGTGAGCTTTCCGGTGAAGGTGTTCTGCTGCGACGGGTGGAAGCACCCGAGCAGCGAGTAGGGGCCGACGGCCACCTCCACACCGTGACCGAACCGGGGCTTCGGACGGATCGTGTGTCCGCTCGCGGCGAACGCCCGCAGCGCCCCGTCCCAGCCGAACGCGCCGAGCGCCACGACGACCCGCAGCCGTTCCAAGGCCTCGATCTCACGCACGAGGAATGGCAGGCACCGGTCGCGCTCGAGTGGCGTCGGCTTGTTCGCAGGAGGCGCGCAACGGTTCACCGCGGTCACGTAGGCCCCCCGCAGTCGCAGTCCGTCGTCGAGCGACTCGCTCGCGGGCTGGTTGGCGAGCCCGGCCCGGAACATCGACGCGTAAAGGAAGTCCCCCGATCGGTCCCCCGTGAAGATCCGACCGGTCCGGTTCCCGCCGTGGGCTGCGGGAGCGAGCCCCAGCACGAGTACGCCGGCATCGGGGTCGCCGAACCCCGGGACCGGTCTCCCCCAATAGGTCTGGTCGGCGAACCTGGCGACCTTCTCGCGCGCGGTCCGCTCCCGCCACTCGACGAGTCGCGGACAGGCGCGACAGGCGCCGACCTCGCGCTCGATCGTGGCGAGCGCGTCCGCGCTCACGCGAGGATCCGGCCCTGGGCTTCGAGCCAGTCGTCGTATCCGCCCGGCGACGAGAACGCTTGACCGTCGCGTACCTCGACGATGCGGTCGGGGATGCGATCGAGCAGGTAACGGTCGTGGCTGATCACGATCACGGTGCCGTCGTAGGACTCGAGCGCGGACTCGAGCACCTCCATCGAATCGATGTCGAGATGGTTCGTGGGCTCGTCGAGCAGCAGGCAGTTGACGCCCGAGAGCATCAACAGGCAGAGCTGGAGCCGCGTGCGCTCACCGCCGGAGAGGGTGCCGACCGGTTGACGCATCTGGTCGTAGCGGAACAGGAACCGGCCGAGCAGGGCGACGGCATCTTCCTCGTACATCGGCTTCACGTCGCGGACGAACTCGATCGGCGTTCGGTCGGGGGGCTCCGTCTCGTGACCCTGCGCCAGGTAGCCGATCTGCACCGACGGCCCCACCCACCTCGAGCCCTCGTCGGGCTCGCGCAGTCCTGCCAGCACGGTGCCCAGCACGGACTTCCCGGCCCCGTTCGCCCCGATCATCCCGATACGCTCGCCTCGGTGGACCTGGACGTCGCACCCGAGCAGCACGGGGTCACCGTCGAACGCGACGGTGACGTCGCGGAGCTCGACGACCTTGGCGCCGCCTCGCTCGGCCGCCCGCATCTCGAGCGCGATCTTGCGACGCTCGAAGACCGGCTTGTCGATCTTGTCCATACGGTCGATCTGGCGCTGCTTGTTCCGCGCCTGGGTGATGTGGCGCTTGTTCACCACGATGCGCGCCCAGTGCTCGAACCGCTTCACCGCCTCCTCGAGCCGTTCGATCTCCTTCTGCTGCGTCACGTAGAGCTGCTGCTGCCGCTTGAGCGCGATCTCCTTCGCGACGGCGTACCCCGAGTAGTTCCCCGGCCACATCGTGATGCGCCCCCCGTCGAGCTCGGCGATGCGAGAGACCGTCTCGTCGAGCAGGTACCGGTCGTGCGACACGGTCACGACGGCGCCGGGGAACTCGGCGACGATCGACTCGAGGCGAGCGCGGCGGTCGGCGTCGAGGTGGGTCTCGGGTTCGTCGAGGAGGAGCAGGTCCGGCTGGCGGATCAGACAGGCCGCGAGCGCAACGAGCTTGCGTTGACCTCCCGAGAGCGCGGACGTCGGCACCACCAGGTCGTCGTCGTCGAGACCGAGCGAGACGAGCGTCGCACGCGCCTCGCCGGCGAGGCCGGCCCCGCCCGCGGCGACCCACCGATCGAGCAGATCCTGTTGGCGCGTGAGCACCCGGCCCATGCGGGCGAGGTCGGCCACCACCTCGGGCCGGCCGAGCTCCGCTTCCACGGCGCGCATCTCGGCGTCGAGCGCCGCGATGTCGGGTCGTGCGGCCAACACCGCCTGCTCCGAGGTTCGCTCGTCGCCGTCCGCGTGCTGCGGCAGGGTGGCGATCACCAGGTCCTTGCGCCGAACCACCTCGCCGGCCGTCGGCGCCTCGGTGCCCTGCAGGATGCGGAGGAGCGTCGACTTGCCGGCCCCGTTCGGACCGACGATGCCGATCCGGGCCCCGTCTGGCACCTCGAGGTCGGCTCCCTGCAGCACGGGCCAGGAGCCGTAGGACTTCTCGACGTTCACCAGGCTGACGACGGTCACCGCTCCACGATACGGAAGCGACGCGGTCGTGCGGTCAGTCCCGCTCCGAGGCGACCATGAGGTCGCGGAGCGAGACGGTGCCCGGCTCGGCGTCGAGCCAGCGTTCCATCGCCGCCCGTCGGGCGGGCCACTCCTCGGCCAGCATCGAGAACCACGCGGTGTCGCGGTTGCGGCCCTTCACGATCATGTGCGATCGGAAGATGCCCTCGAACGTGAAACCGAGCCGCTCGGCTGCCGCGCGCGACCGCGCGTTCAACGCGTCGCACTTCCACTCGGCACGCCGATATCCCCACGCGCCGAAGGCCTCGCGGAGCAGCAGGTAGGCCGCCTCGGTGTTGGCCCGGCCCCGCTGGGCCGATCGCACGTACCAGATGTTCCCGAGCTCGAGCCGGCGCATCGCGGGATCGATGCTCATCAGGCTCACGACCCCGATCGGCTCGGCCGTGTCTCGATCCACCACGGTGAAGAACAGTGGATCCGTCGAGGCTGCACCGGCGACGAGCCAGGAGCGCATCTCCTCGAGCCCGTCGAACGGGCCGTAGGTCATGTACGTCCAGATCTCCTCGTCCTCGGTCGTCGTGTGTGACCGCTGGTAGAGGCCGAGCGCATGCGCCTCGGGATCGAGGGGCTCGAGCCGGACGAACCTGCCCTCGATCGCGCGGGCGAGCGGACGGCTCGCGGGGCCGCCCTCCACGGGATCGCCGACCGAGCGGCGCACCTCGGTCATCGAACCACCACCCGCAGGGACCGGAAGCGCTCGGCCGCCGCCTCGAACGGTTCGAGCGGATCGAGCAGGTTCTCCACGGTCCAGATCAGCCCCTCGAACCCACCGAGGTCGGGTGCGTCCTCGCGCAGGCGCCGAGCGCGACCCAACGCTTCGTCGATGCCGTTGGCGCACGCCGTCCACTCGGGATCCATCTCGGGACGACGCCACGCAGGCATGGCCGCTCGGGCCGCGGCGAGCCGTTCCTCGAACTCCGCGAGAGCGTCGGGCAGCGGGCGCCCCGGAAGGCGCGTGGTCGGCATCACCTCGGTGAGCGCCTGCTTGGCCGGTTCCAGATCGCCGAGCACGTGCTCGAACGCCTCGTAGGCAGGCGCCAGGTCCGCGGGAAGCCGCTTGCGACGGAAGACCATCACGCGGTCTTCCCTCCTTGACTGAACGATGGTTCAGATACTAAGCTCCCCGCCACCCCGGGAGATCGCCGTCCACGCACGTGAAAAGGGTGCTCGATGATTGAACCGACGTTCAAGCAAGATCCGCGCGAGACGTGGTGGATCGAGCACGCGCGCTGCATCGGCGAGGACCCCGAGCTCTTCTTCCCGATCGGCACCACGGGTCCGGCGATCGAGCAGACCGCTCGAGCGATCGAGGTGTGCGAGGAGTGCCCGGTGCGCAACGAGTGCCTGGCGTGGGCGCTCGACACCTGCCAGGACGCCGGTGTGTGGGGTGGGCTCGGCGAGGAAGATCGGCGAGAGGTCAGACGAGCACGACGGCGCGCGGCCGCCGCCGCTGCCCTGACGGAGTCGATCCGGTCCGACGACGAGCTCATCGGGGTCGGGTGAACCCCTGTCACACCCGGCTCGACGGACACAGGTCCTCCACGGGGCAGTCGCCGCAGCGGGGCTTCTTGGCCTGGCAGATCGCCCGTCCGTGGTCGATCAGCACGTAGCTGAACCCGAACCATCGCCTCCGCGGGATCGATCGCATCAGGTCCAGCTCGATCTTGTCGGCGTCGGACTGCTCGCTGAATCCGAGTCGGTTCGCGAGCCGACGGACGTGGGTATCGACGGCGATGCCCTCGACCTTCCCGAAGGAGTTGCCGAGCACGATGTTGGCGGTCTTGCGCGCCACGCCCCGCAGGGTGATCAGGTCCTCCATCGTGTCGGGCACCTCGCCGCCATAGACCGTCACGATGCGCTCGCACGCGGCGCGGAGCGACGCGGCCTTCTGGTTGAAGAACCCCGTGGGCCGGATGTCCGCCTTCAATTCGTCCTCGGGCACGGCCAGGTAGTCGGCAGCGCTGCCGTACTTGCGGAAGAGCGTCGCGGTGACCTCGTTCACCTTCTCGTCGGTGCACTGGGCCGACAGGATCGTCGCGACCAGGCACTCGAGCGGGTTGGAGAAGTTGAGGGCGACGTGCGCGTCGGGATAGGCCTTCGAGAGTCGCCGGATCAGCACCGGTGCCCGATCCTCGATCGGCGACGTGCGGGTGAGCTGGGCGCGGGAGGCCATCGACCCCGTCACCCTACGGGCTGGGGCCGGGCGCGCCCAGGTCGACCGGCCCTGCCGTGTCTCAGGCGACCGGGCGGTTCGGGTCGCGCGCCGGATCGGCCTCGGGAAGCGCGTCGGCGACCCACTCCTCCGACTTCCAGGCGGGCACCGGCGTGACGCAATCCTCGCGGGGGACGAACTCCGAGCGGGCGATCGGCTCCATGCGGTGCACGTACCGGGGGCAGTTGCTGAACAGGCGTTCGGCGCGCACGCGCACGACGAACTGCGCCTCGTGGAAGTCGGCGAGCAGCGGATCGTCGAACGCGACGGTCGCCGTGCCATGGAACCGCAGCCGATTCCCTTTCCGCCAGTCGACGAACAGCAGTCCCACGTTGGGGTTGTGGCCGACGTTCCCGATCGACACGTACATGCCGTTGCCGTTGTAGTTCGGGAACGCGATCGTGCGCTCGTCGATGACCCGCACGAAGCCGGGATCGCCGCCGCGATAGGAGACCGTCGGTCGCCCCTGCGGGTCCACCGTCGACAGGAAGAACATGTCCCTCGCCTCGATGAACGACTTCGCGTGCACGTCGATCGTGTCGGTGACGAGTGCCTCCTCCAGCCGATCGGCAAGACGCATGGTGTCGAAGCGCTCCTGGATCGCCCGGTGCTCCGGCCAGTACACGTCGCTCACGGCGTCGCTTCCTGCACGTGAGGGGCGCCGCTTCCCCGATCCTCGATGGGGAGCGGCAGGTCGAACTGATCACCGTCGCCGTACCGCGCGAACACGCCGTCGCGGCGGACGTGCACGCATCCGCGCCCGCGCACCTGCCAGCGCTCACCGTCGCCGAGTAACGCCGTCTGCTCGTCGATGCCGACGAACACCTGCCCGTCGCTCACCGACGAGACGATGAAGTCGGTCGCGCCAGGCACCCACGTGTCGATCATGTCCCAGTGCGGTCCGAACAGGGTTTCGCGAACGATGCCGAGGCCAGGCTTGAAGATCGCTTCGAAGTCGTCGCTGTCGCTGTCGAACGTCGTCTCGGTCAGGCACGCCACCCCCGCACTGCAGCCCGCGTACCCCATGCCTCGGGCGATGCCGCGCAGCAGCGCAGCGCATACCGCCGTGTCGCGCAGCACCTCGGAGAGGTGTGCGGGGTTGCCTCCTGAGAAGTAGACGACCGATGCACCCTCGAGTCGTGCCGCGAACTCGCCCCGTTCGGCATCGTCGCGCGTGCGCACCTGCAGCACCTCGGCCTCGACGCCGAGCGACGCGAAGTGCTCCAAACCCCTGCGTCCCCACTCCTCGAACACCTCGTGGCCCTCGCGGGACGACGCGGTAGGCGCGATCACGACGCGGCCGTCGCCGGTGGCTCGCTCGAGCAGCCATCGGTCGGCCACCTCCGACCAGGGTTCGAACTCACCCGATCCGAGCAGGGCCCAGGAGCTCACGCGAGCGCCTCCGCCCGCAGCGTCGCGGGCCGCAGATCCTTGTCGAGCCTCGCGCCGACCTCGGCCGCGATGTCCACCAGCGCTTCCACATCGTCGGCCTCGGTTCGGTAGTTCACGATGCACGCCCGCAAGCAGAACCGGTCTCTGAGCACGGCGTTCGAACAGTAGACCTGCCCCCCGAGCTGGATGTCGGTCATGATCCGCTCGTTCAGGCGATCGAGGTACTCCTCGCGGCCCTCGAACCCCGGCGCCGGCAGGCCGACGGGCACGTACCGGAAGCAGGTGATCGACAGGCCCACAGGGGTCATCAGCTCGAAGTCATCTCGTTCCTCGACGAGGGCTCCCAAGTAGCGCGCCAGGGCTGCGTCGTGCGAGATGCGACGGGCATAGGCGTCGCGACCGTGAGCGAGGAGAGAGATCCAGACCTTGAGCGCCCAGAACCCCCTGCTGAAGTTCGGCGAGTGCCTGCCGAGATCGATCCCCCAATCGGTGTGCTCTTCGTCCTTCACGATGTAGGACACGTACTCGAGGTCGAAGGAGCGGCGCATCACCTCCAGATCGCGGACCAGCACGCATCCTCCCGAGTGCGGCGTGTACAGCCATTTGTGAGGATCGAACGCGATCGAATCGGCCCGCTCGATGCCCGCGAAGAGCGGCCGCAGATCGCCGGCGAGCACGGCCGGCCCGCCGTACGCGGCATCGACGTGCAACCAGAGTCCTTCGTCGCGGCAGACGTCGGCGATCGCGGCGAGATCGTCGACGGCGCCGGTCGAGACCGTGCCCGCGTTGGCGACGACCGCGATCGGGCCTACCCCTGCCGCGCGGTCTCGAACGACCAAGTCGCGGAGGAGGTCGACCCGCATCCGGTAGGCGTCGTCGACCGGCACGTGCCGCACGTTGGCAGCGCCGACGCCGAGCATGTCGGCGGCCCGATCGGACACGACGTGCGTCTCGCTCGAGAGGTAGAAGCCGAGCGGTGGACCCGCCGCGACACCCTCGGCCCTGATGTCCCAACCGGCACGGGTGTCCCGTGCGACCTTCAGGGCGATCAGGTTCGCCATCGCCCCGCCCGACGTGAGCGCGCCAGCGGCACCCTCGGGCATGCCGAACATCTGTTGGGCGAACCATCGGGTGAGCGCCATCTCGATCTCGACGGCGGAGGGCGCGAGTCGCCAGCCACCCGCGTTCATGTTGATCCCTGCGGCGAGCAGCTCGGCCGCCGCCCCCGGTACCGTGCCCGCTCCCGAGACGTACGCGTAGAAGCGCGGGTGCCCGAGGAACGCAGAATGCTCGAACGTCATGCGCCGCAGGTAGTCGACGAGCTCGGCTTCGGGCGTCGGCTCGTCGGGCACATCGACCACGACACCTGCGCGCACCTGGTCGAGCCCTTCATCCACGATCACCGGCAGGTCCGGTAGCCGCGTAAGCAACTCCTCATAGATGTCGGCGACCGCGTCGACGAACGCCCGGGCCCGCTGCGGCTCCCAGTCCAGGTCGCGGACGGGCTCGGGCCGCTCGGCCATCACGCTTCCTTCTCGGCCGCCAGGCGGAAGTACTCCACCGCCATCCACTCGCGCATGTGGTCCCCGAACACCTCGACGAGACCTTCGACCTGACTCTCGTGCGCTTGGATCGCCTGCCACTTGAGGTCGAGCACGTCGTCGGGCAGGGAGAAGTCGATCCCGAGCGCGTCGCGCGGCACGACCTGCGGGGTGCCGGGCAGGAAGATGTTGAACGGCTCGAGCCTGGGCAGCCACGTCTCGGCCCACTCGGGCGTGGCGGTGGCGTGGTACAGGCGCGCCCCGGGCTTCGCGGCCTCCGCGAACGCGGCATCGACCCACGACGACACGCTCTTGTGCCCCTCGTGTCCGGTCATGCCGTCGGGCCCGAAGGTCAGCACCGTGTCGGGCTGCACCTCACGCATGATCTCGAGCACCTGTGGCCCCCCCGCCGGGTCGAGTGGGGTCTGCATGTCGACGTCGACCGGCCCTGCGAGGAATCGGTGCTCCTCGACGCCGAGGACGTCGAGGCTCCGACGCATCTCGATCGTGCGGGTCTCGGCCATGCGCTCGGACGGCCACCGGTCCTCGTCCATCGAGCCGCCCTCACCACGGGTCGCGGTCACGTCGACCACCCGGTTCCCCGCCGCGGCAGCCACGGCCATGAGTCCCGACGACAGGTAGATGTCGTCGTCCGGATGCGCCCACACCCCAAGGATCGTGCCGAGCTCCTGCATGGCTCTTGTCTACTGCACGACGGGCGGCTCGTCGAGCAGGGACCGGATGCGCTGCTCGAGCGCGGACGGCACTTTGTCGCCCGTGCATTTGGAGCCGATCATGACCTTCACGTGCCGTCGGAACTCCGCTCGTTGCATACACGGGTTGCAGTCGGACAGGTGCACCTCGATCTGCTGCTCCACCGTGACGTCGAGCTCGCCGTCGAGGAACGACTCGATCTCACGGAGCGTCTCTTCGCAGTTGGGCCCGCAATCAGGCGTCGTCATCGTCGACCAGTCCTCGTTCCTTCGCCGTGTCCCACAACGCCTTCTGCAGCGCTTTCCTTCCCCGATGCAGTCGGGACATCACGGTGCCGATCGGGGTGTCCATGATGTCGGCGATCTCCTTGTAGCTGAATCCCTCGACGTCGGCGAGCAGCACGGGCAACCGGAAGTTCTCGGGCAGCGACTCGAGCGCTTCCTTCACCGCCTGGTCGGGGATGCGGTCGAGCACTTCGGTCTCCGCGGACAGCTCGACGTTTCGCCCCCCCAGCCGGTCGTAGAGGTACCACTCGTCGATGTCGTCGGGACCCTCAACGGTCTGAGGCTCGCGCTGCTTCTTCCGGTACGTGTTGATGTAGCTGTTCGTGAGGATGCGATAGAGCCATGCTTTGAGGTTCGTGCCTTCCTGGAAGGACGCGAACCCCCGGTACGCCCGCAGGTAGGTGTCCTGCACCACGTCCTCGGCGTCGGCGGGGTTCCTCGTCATGCGCAGTGCCGCCGCGTACAGGCTGGGCAGGAGCGGCAGCACATCGCGTTCGAAGCGTTCGCGCAGAGCCGGATCCTCGGCAGCAGCGGTCTGGGCCATGGGCGGTCAGTATCGCGCATCCAGACCCGGGCCGACCCTGCCGATGGGTGTGGAGGAACCGTGGCACTCACCACCTCGTCGCGGAGAGGCCTGGCATATCTCGGTGACGATGGGAGGATAAGAGCACGATGCCCGACGACAACGACCGTAATCCGTTCTCACGCCGCGGTGGTGGCGACAACACCGGCGGCGGCAGCGGCACGCCACGGCCTCGGTTCGCGCCGTGGCTGGTCGTGCCGATCCTGCTGGTCGCCCTGCTCGTGTTCAACAACGTGCTGTCGAGCGCACAACGGGAGCCGATCGCCTACAGCGAATTCGTGAACGCTGTCGAGGAAGACCGTATCGACCCCGAGACCACCGTCAAGATCTCGGATTCCGGAATCACGGGCGCGCTGACGACGGACGAGGGCACGCAGGAGTTCACGACGACGCTGTCGCCCAACGTGACGATCGACAAGGAGTTCACGAACTTCCTCGACGACAACGGGGTGACGTACGAGTTCGAGCAGCCGAGCGTGTTCCTGTCGCTCCTCGTGAACATCCTGCCGTTCGCGCTGATCATGATCGGCATCTACTGGTTCGTGTTTCGGCGCATGGGAGCTGGCGCCTCCGGTGCCCTGAACATGGGTAAGAACAAGGTCAAGATCTACGACCGCAAGGAGATGAAGACCACGTTCGCCGACGTCGCCGGCGTCGACGAGGCCAAGGACGAACTGCGAGAGATCGTCGAGTTCCTGTCGAACCCGAAGAAGTACCAGCGGCTCGGGGGGCGCATCCCCAAGGGCGTGCTGCTCCTGGGGCCTCCGGGGTGCGGCAAGACGCTGCTCGCCCGCGCGGTCGCCGGTGAGGCCAACGTGCCGTTCTTCTTCATGAGCGGCTCGGAGTTCGTCGAGATGTTCGTGGGCCTCGGCGCCGCGCGAGTGCGCGAGCTGTTCCAGCAGGCGAAGGAGAAGGCGCCGGCCCTAGTCTTCCTCGACGAGATCGACACGATCGGCAAGGGCCGCGGTGGCGTGGGCGGCGCAGGGCTCGGCGCACACGACGAGCGGGAGCAGACGCTGAACCAGCTGTTGGTCGAGATGGACGGGTTCGACGCATCGAAGGGCGTCATCATCATGGCCGCCACGAACCGGCCCGACGTGCTCGACCCCGCGCTCGTGCGTCCCGGACGGTTCGACCGCCAGGTCGTCGTCGACCGGCCCGACCTGAGGGGCCGAGAGGAGATCCTGCGGGTGCACGCGCGCGGCGTGGCGCTCTCCCCCAACGTCGAGCTCCGTACGATCGCGGCCCGCACCCCCGGGTTCACCGGCGCCGACCTCGAGAACGTCGTGAACGAAGCGGCATTGCTCGCCGCCCGGCGCGAGAAGAACGCCGTCACGATGGACGAGCTCGAAGAGGCGATCGACCGCGCGTCGATGGGCCTGGAGCGCAAGTCCCGTGTGATGAACGAGAAGGAGAAGTCGCGGGTCGCGTCGCACGAGATGGGGCACGCCCTCGTCGCCCACTACTCGGAGAACCTCGACCCCGTGCACCGCATCACGATCATCCCACGGGGCACCGCCGCGCTCGGCCTCACGATGACCCGGCCGCTCGAGGACCGGTTCCTGAGCACCGAGCCGGAGCTCAAGGAGACGCTCGCCTACGCGATGGGCGGACGCGTCGCCGAGGAGATCGTCTACGGCGAGATCTCGACCGGCGCCCAGAACGACCTCGAGAAGGCGACCCAGATCGCGCGCGCGATGGTGTCACAGTTCGGCATGAGCGAGAAGGTCGGGCCTCTCTCGCTCGGCCAGGACGACCCGAACGCGATCTTCTCCGGTCCGAGGATCTCGGCGGGGACCGCCGAGAAGATCGACGAAGAGGTCTTGCGCCTGTTGAACGAGGCCCACGACGAGGCCGAACGCATCCTCATCGAGCACCGCGACATGCTCGACCGACTCTCGGCCCTGCTGCTCGTGACCGAGACGATCGACGGAGAAGATCTCGAGGCCTACACGGGCGGCATCAAACCGATCCCGAACGCGGAGCAGCTCCGGGAGCACGAAGAGACCAAGGAGCGCGAGTCCGCCGCCGCCGCTGCGGTGGCCACCGAGCGCGACCGGGAACGGCAGCGTCCGCAGATCGCGATGCCACCGGCCCCGCCGATGCCCACGGTCGACTGACGACCGCCGAGCGTTAGGGTCGTTCGCTCGGCGGTCGCGGGTCGAGCACGAGGTCCCATCGATCGCGCCACCGGTCGAGGAACCGGTTGAAGTTCCGCTTCGACCACTTCGCGCGCTCGGCAGGGTCGGTCTCGAACCACATACGGTGCTCGTGCTTCACGACCGGGAGCGGCACGACCTCGGTGCGCAACCCCCGATCCTTGACCCGGAACGACAGCTCGATGTCGGCGGTGCGGTACCAGCGGAACCGCTCGTCGAACCCCCCGACCTCTGCCACGACCTCGCGACGCATCGCCATGCAGTAGCCCTCGATCGCGTCGCACGGCCCCGGCCCCCGCGCCTCTTCGAACTCCCGCAGATCGTGCGTCACGATGCCGAACGGGCCGACGACGCCGATCTCCGGGTCGGCGAGCGCTCGCTCGAGCGGACCGAACACGTCGCCCACGATCTCGATCGAGCCGTCCATCGACACCACGATGCGGCCCGTGGCGCGTCGCAACGCCGCGTTGACCGCGGCCCCCCAGCCCGTGCCGGCCTCCAGCGAGATCACCTCGACGTCGTCGCCGAACGAGACCGGGTCGGCGCCGGTCACGTCTGCAACCACGTACCTCACGCTCCGGCTCTCTTGATGCGTCCGGAACGAGGCGATCGATCTCGCGACGTCGTCGGGCCACCCCTCGACCACCCAGTGCACGCTGACGTCGTCGGCCGGCGGCTCCCCGAGCGCCGATGGCACGTCGGCGGCAGGCCGGGGGCGAGCCGGCGCCGGAGCGGCCGCCGGCTCGAGGTGCCACGTGCCGTGCGGTTCGTCGACCACGGTCCATCCGGCTTCGGCGAGCTCGTCGCGCATCACATCCGCCGAAGCGAAGTCCCGGTCGACGCGGGCCGCGGCTCGCCGTTCGGCGAGCGCGAGCACGTCGGGGGTGGGACCTTCGTTCATGACCGATGCCGACGGACGAAGTCGAGCACCGCGGCGTCGGCCTCCTCGGCGCGCTCGGAATGGTAGAGGTGGCCGGCACCGTGCAGCAGGACGAGCTCGGCGTTCGGGATGCGCGACGCCAGCACCGCGGCGTTCCTCGGGTCGATCAGTCGATCCTCGGTACCGTGCAGCACGAGGGTGGGCACGTCGATCGAGGCCAACCTCTCGGAGACGTCGAAGGCCTGCATCGCCTCCCATTGTCGGCGACCCCCCTCCGGATGTCGCGGCTGCTCCGCGCCGACGCGGAGGTCCTCGGCGACGTGTTCGGGATGCGCGTCCGGGAAGCCGGGAGCGTAGAGCGATCTCCAAGGCTCGCCCTTGGGCATGGCGTCTCGCGGCGAGGCGATGACGTGCGATCCGCCACAGTGGGTTGCCGCCAGCACGAGCGTGCGCACGCGCTCGGGATGCGCCAACACGAGTTCCTGCGCCACCATGCCACCGAACGACTGCCCGTACACGTGGACGCGACCGACGTCGAGGTCGTCCAGCAGGGCCAGCGTGTCGTCGACGAACGTCGTCATCGAGACCGGACCGGCAGGTTCACTGGACTTCCCGTTCCCCCGCAGGTCGTAGGCGATCACATGGAGCTCGCCGGAGAGGTGTGGGATGTTCCGACGCCAGCCGGGGATATCGCCGCCCATACCCTCGAGCAGCATGAGGGTCTCGGCGCTCGGATCGCCGTGCTCCTCGTGGTAGAGCCGGGCGCCGTCGGGGCGGGTCAGGTACGCCACGAGGCGCGCTGTGTGTGCCGGTGCGCGATCAGGCGGTCGAGGCCTTGGTGGCGTTGCGCAGCCGGCTCGCCATCTGCTGCAAGGTCTTCACGGCGATCGACGGATGCTCCTGCATCAGACCCCTGAACACCCACTCGGTCAGACCCAGCATCGCGATGTCGGAAGTCGCCGTGACCGTGGCGGTGCGCGGCCCGCCGTCGAGCAGCGCGATCTCGCCGAAGAAGTCGCCGGGGCCGAGCGAGGCCTTCTTCGCGCCACCGATCGTGACCTCGGCGGTGCCGTCGACGATGACGAACAGGCCCACCCCCGGCTCGCCTTCGCGTGCGATCACGGTGCCGGCCGCGTGATCGATGTCCTTCACGACCCGAGCGATCGTCTGCAGGTCCTTGCGGGAGCAGCCCGAGAACAGGGGTACATGCGAGAGCTGCCCCACCACGTCACTCTTGGCCACGCCGGTTTCCCCCTTCGCTCGGATGCGACCAGGTCATCCTAGTCGCGTTCTCCTCCCTTGTGCCCCGGAACGGGCTGGTCAGGACGGAAGGACGCGCCACCGATCCCAGTACGCCGCGGCGTCGAAGCCATCGAGGTGCCTGGCCGCGGCGGACTCGATCGCCGCCATGAAGTCCTCGGTACGAGCGACTCCCAGGTGATGCCGACCAGCGTACCGGGCGATGATGCGGAGGAATCTCTCCTGCCCGAACCGCTTCGACAGGTTCGCCAGCATGCATGCACCGCCTTCGTAGATCAGCCAGTATTGGCTGGGATGGTCTGCCCAGTAGCCCATGTCGTTCGTGAGCGCCGCCCCTGCGCTCGGCCATGCGATACCGCTGCATGCCCGCCGCGAACCGAGGGGCACCCGCGCCGCCCACGTCGCGAACGACTCGTCGAGCCACGGGTCGTGGTACTGGTCGTTGCCGACCGTGCCGTAGAACCACTGATGGGCGAGCTCGTGGGCGATGGTGCCGCGCGTAGGTTCGGAGAACACGATCGTCGGGTACTCCATGCCGCCGAAGCCGCCGAACCCCGTGAGCACGACGTCGATCTCGGGGTATGGGTACGCGCCGAAGGCGCGCCCGAGCGACTCCATCACCCGCACGGCGTCGGCCGCTGCGGCGCGGGCCGTCGCACGGTCGACGCCGTCGGGCTGATACGAGACCTTGACGTCGGTTTCCTCCACCGAGCGCACGACGGTTCGGAAGCGACCCGCGGCCCATGCGAAATCGCGCACCCGACCGGCCGTGTACGTGGTGCGCGTCCGGCCGTTCGGCGCCTGGGCCCGCTCGGTCACAACCCCGGTGGTGGCGGTGTCGAGGCCGGGCGGTGTCACGAACGTGACTTCGTGGTCGGCGACCACCGAGTAGAAGCTCTCCCCCACGTTCTCGAAGGGCACGCGATGCCAGCCGTCGTCGTCGTTCACCGCGAGGATGGGGAGCGCCGAGCCCGCGAGCGCCAGTCCGCGGTGGAAGCCGAACCGGTCGTCCTCGTCGGGCAGCCGGATGTCGATCCCGTACGAGATCGTCGCGGTCGACGAGGGATCGAGCGGCTCGTCGAGGGTGACCTCGAGCTCCGTGCACCCCAGTCGCTCGTCGGTGACCTCACCGCCCTGCACGTCCGAGATCGTGATCGAGCGAGGATCGCAACCGAGCACGCCGTTGGACCACACCCGCAGGTACACCTCGGGAAGCGACTCGCTGGCGACGTTGGTGAACGTGACCGAGCCACGCCCCCGCCAGGTCTTCCCGGCGGCTCCCGATCGGAGGTGGACGTCGTAGCTCGCCCGGGCCGGCGTACGCACGGCCGGTGAACCGGAGACAGCGTGGACCGCGAGCGAGGCCACCGACATCGACGACACCGCGAGGATCGAGAGCGCGAGCGCGACCCAGGAGCGCGTGCGAGGCATCTCGGGAGTCTAGGCGGAGAGACGCAGAAGGGCGCCGGTGCTCACCGGCGCCCTTCGATCTCGTCGCGGGGACAGGATTTGAACCTGTGACCTCTGGGTTATGAGCCCAGCGAGCTACCGGACTGCTCCACCCCGCACGACGATGCTAGCAAACGCCCGATGAACGCCCAAGCTCGGGGGCGGGACAGGGTGGGGGACGGGCAACACCAGATGCCCGGGCGCCTGCTCAGCGGAGCGAGATCGCGACCTGCTCGAGGCGATCCATCGCTTCCTGCATGCCGCCTTCCATGCCGGAGTCGACGATGAGGTCACGGACCTCGGGGCTCGGGCAGTCCACGAGTTGCGTGAGGATCGTGCGTCCATCGACCTCGGTGAACGTCACCGTGACGACCGGCGCACCATCGTCGCTGGCGTCGGGTGCGCCTTCGTAGACCTCGGTCGACACGATGCGCTCGTTCGGCACGATCTCCCGATACTCGCCGTGGAAGGCGACCTCGAATCCGCCGTGCGCCACCATCACGTATCGCCACCTGCCACCGACCCGCAGATCGACCTCGACGCTCGTGACCTCACCGCGCTCCCCGCTCCACCAGCGCTCGATGAGTTCGGGCGAGGTGTACGCCTCGTAGACCAGGTGCCTGGGTGCATCGAACTCCCGCGTGATCAAGATCTGCGTGTCCGCCGGAAGCGTCACCACCGCTGTGCCATTGCTCGTCACCGTCGATCAGCTCCTTCCTCGGCTGCCTTGAGCTCCTCCAACACGACGTCCATCCGGTCGAAACGCTCGTCCCACGTCCGTTCGTAGTTCTTCACCCAATCGTGGATGGGCTTGAGCGAGTGGCCGTTGAGCCGGTAGATCCGTTGCCGGCCCTCGTCACGCGCATCCACCAGACCGACCTCTCTCAGCACCCGCAAGTGCTTGGACACCAGCGGCTGCGCCAACCCGAGCTGCACGACGAGGTCGTTCACGGGTCGTTCCCCGCCGACGAGGAGGTCCAGGATCTGCCGTCGTCGGGGCTCCGCGACCGCGTTGAACGCATCCGTCGTCGTCGAGGCTCGTGCCATGTGGACATCATATGTCTATATCGGTATATGTCAACCGGGCGATCGACTATCCGGAGCCCGAGAAAGGACTAGTCGAGGCGGGCGCAGATCGCGCGGGGGTCGCCGTCGTCGTCGGCCATGATGTCGGCCCCGTCGAACCCGACGTCGCGGAGCAGTCGTCCGATCGGGTCGGCTTGGTCTCCGCCCAGCTCGAGCAGGAGCCTGCCGCCGGACTTCAACCACCTCGTGCTCCGTCGCGCGACCTCGACCAGTAGGTCCGTGCCATCGACCCCGCCGTCGAGCGCGCGCCGCGGCTCGAACGTCTGGACATCACGCGGGAGCAGGCGAAGCGAGTCCGTCGGCACGTAGGGCACGACGGCCGTCATCACGTCGACTCGGTGCTCGCACTCCAGCGGGAGCGGATCGTCGAGGAACCCTTCGAAGACCTCGACGCCGTTGCGTCGGGCACATCGCACCGCGTTGACGTCGAGGTCGGTCGCGACGACACGCGCCGTCGGCACGGCGGCGGCCAACACGGCAGCGATCGCACCGATACCAGTGCAGAGATCCGCGGCCACTCCCGCCGAAGGGAGGAACGTCGCCGCCCGCCTGGCCATCGGCTCGGTCTGCGCCCGCGGCACGTAGACGCCCGGCGTCACGACCAACCGAAGTTCGCAGAACTCGGTCGCACCCGTGAGCCAGGCGATCGGCTCGCCGTCGGTGCGACGAGACACGAGGTCGTCGAGCACGTCGGGGTCGCCGGCCGCGGCCTGGATGAGCTCGTCGGCTTCCTCAGGGGCAGCGACGGACCCCGCCGCAGCGAGCACACGGGTCACCGAGTCACGATCCCGCCCCACATGCGGCCGCTCCACCGGTCGGCGACGGTTCAGCTTCCGACCTGGACCGCCTGCACGTTCCAGGCGTTGCCGTCGGGGTCGGAGAAGAACACGAAGCGGCCCCACGGGAAGTCGCTCACCTCGCTCACCTCGACACCGCGGCTCATGAGGTCGGCGCGCGCCTCCTCGATGTCGTCGACCACGAGCTGCAGGCCGGCCACCGAACCCGGCGCGGCTTCGGTGAGACCACTACCGATCGCGATCGAGCACGCGGAACCGGGTGGCGTGAGCTGCACGAACCGGACCTGCTCGTTCACGATGTGATCGTGGTCGAGGTGGAACCCCACCTGCTCGGAATAGAAGGCCTTCGCCCGGTCGACGTCGGAGACGGGCACGATGACGAGTTCGAGTCTGAGGTCCATGACGGCCATCGTATCTCCGAATTGGCATCCTCCTGATACCGAGGTCGTAGGCCGGGCATCGGGGCACTGGGCACCAGAGGTCGATGCAGGCGCAGACCCCTCGCTGCCGATGCTTCGTGGGAAGGATCACATCCCCCCGGGAGGGTTCCAATGTCCATCCGACGGATCATCGCCATCGCCCTCGCCTCGTCGGCGATCGCAGTCACATCCCTGGCCGGAGGGTTCGCGCTCGCCGGTTCCGATGGCAACGACGTCTTCTTCGCCTGTGCGAAGAGCGGCAAGGTGATCCCCGGAAGCATGTCGGTGAACGACGCCCCGGTGTGCTCCGGCGGCAGCGTGTTGGTGCAGTGGAACCAGACCGGCCCGTCCGGCCCGGCGGGAGAACAGGGACCGCAGGGTGAGCAGGGACCGCAAGGAGAGCAAGGTGAACCCGGGGTCGCGGGCGAGCGCGGGCCGAGGGGCGAACAGGGCATCCAGGGTGATCGCGGGCCGAGGGGCGAGCAGGGCATCCAGGGTGAGCAGGGGCTACAAGGCGAGCGGGGGCCGAAGGGTGAGCCGGGAACGGGCGGGTCGCTCCGTTTCTACACGCGGACGGGCTTCCTCACCTACACCACCCCCACGGCTTCACCGACGACGACCCAGGCCGGCCTTTCCTGCGACCGCGACGATCGCGCCATGGGCCCGCTCGGCTCGGAGACGTTCTACAGCCAGGGCCAGTTGCTCCACGTGCGCTCCGCGGTGACGAGTCCACCCAACCGGCCGTGGGACCTGGTCTTCACGTTCACCATCTTCCCCACGTCGGGGATGACGGTCTCGGCACAGATCGAGGTGCTCTGCGCCGATCTGACCCCGTAGCGGTCGGGTCGACGCTCGCGCGCGCGGGTCGACCGCGCGTCGTAGCATCGCCGCATGCGAACGATCCGATCCCTCGTCGGCGGCGTGCCCGCCGACGGCGCCCCCGGCGGCGCGCTCACGATCTCGAACCCCGCGCGACTCGACGACATCCTGAGCGAAGCAGCGTTGGGCGATGCGGCGACGGTCGTCGACGCGAGCCGGGCGGCCCGCGCGGCGCAGGGCACATGGGCCGCCACGCCCGCCCCGACCCGCGGCCGCGTCGTCCAGCAGTTCGGGCGGCTCGTGGAGGCCAACGCCGAAGCCCTCGCCCGGCTGATCACTCGGGAGATCGGCAAGCCGATCCGGGAGTCGCGCGGCGAGGTGCAGGAGGTCGTCGACACCTGCAACTTCTTCCTTTCGGAAGGGCGGCGGCTCTACGGCCAGACCGTGCCGAGCGAGATGCCCGACAAGCAGTTGTTCACGTTCCGGGTGCCTGTGGGTGTGGCCGCGATCGTGACGGCCGGGAACTTCCCGGTGGCGGTACCGAGCTGGTACATCGTGCCTGCGCTCGTCTGCGGCAACGCGGTCGTCTGGAAGCCCGCCGAGTACACGCCGGCGACGGCCGAGGCGTTCTCGCAACTCCTGCTGCACGCGGGGGTGCCCACCGGAGTCTTCTCGATGGTGCTCGCCGACGGACCCTCGACGTTCGCCGGGCTCGAGCAGACGCTCGTCGGGGGGCTCGTCCACAAGATCGGGTTCACGGGCTCGACCGAGATCGGACGACGCATCGGCGAACTCGCAGGGCGCCACCTGCAGACGCCCTGCCTCGAGCTCGGCGGCAAGAACCCGCTCGTCGTGATGCCCGACGCCGACCTCGACCTCGCCGCGGAGGGAGCCCTGTTCAGCGGGTTCGGCACCGCGGGGCAGCGCTGCACCTCGTTGGGCACCGTGATCGTGCACGCCGACGTGCACGACGACTTCCTCGAGCGGTTCTCGAAGGCGACGGCCCAGGCCCCGATCGGCGACCCGACAGCCGACGTGCTCTACGGTCCGATGATCTCGTCACGATTCTGCGACCGGTTCGAGACCTGGCTCGAGCTCGTGCAGCCTCACCACGCCGTGCTCGGGTCGACGGGAATCGGACGCATCACCGGCTCGAACCCCCGCGACGGATTCGTCGGCGACCCGGGGTCCGGCCTCTTCTACCACCCGACGATCGTCGACGGTGTGCGTCCCGACGACGACCTGTACTCGACCGAGACGTTCGGCCCGCTCGTGGGGGTGGCCACGTTCGAGTCCTTCGACGAGGCGATCGCGCTCGCGAACGGTCACGGCTACGGCCTCTCGAGCAGCATCTACACG
This sequence comes from uncultured Actinomycetes bacterium, assembly GCA_963728665.1. GTDB lineage: Bacteria > Actinomycetota > UBA4738 > UBA4738 > HRBIN12 > JAOUEA01. The sequence continues at coordinate 122,911 of CAVSLG010000001.1, forward strand.
AGCGATCCGCTCAGCGTCTTCCGATTCCGCGAGCGCGTCTCGGCAGGCATGGTGAGCGTGAACAACTCGACGTCGGGCGCCGAAGCACACCTTCCCTTCGGCGGGAACGGACGCAGCGGGAACGGCTCGCGGCAGTCGGGCGTCTGGGTGCTCGACCAGTTCACGCGCTGGCAGGCGATGAACTGGGACTACTCGGGCCACCTGCAGAAGGCGCAGATGGACGTGACCGACGTCGAGGCGCGTTGGGGACGGCTTTCAGCGGACGGGACCTTCGTCGAGGATTGACCGTTCGCGCGGTGGGTCGGTCGCCCTCCCGCGCCCGGCGCGTCGCCGAACTGCCGCGCCGACCGCCGCATCACACCCTCGCGGGTCCGGCGCCTCGCCCACTCCCGATCCGTCTCGACGTGCCGCGGCGTCTCGACGCCGAACCGCGCCGCGAGCCCGACGACGACCGCCCGGCGGAGCGCCTCGCACCGATGGAGCCGGAGGACGTCGTCGAGCCTCCGCCACGTCGCCCGGTGTTGATGCCAGTAGAGCCCGGCGGTCGCCGTCGCTCGCGCCGACAGGTCGCGCTCGGCGAGGGCCCGGAACACGTCGAGTGCGAGGTCCTTCCTACGGGCTCGGGATCCGCGTGCCACGCGCCCCGCTCCGGGCCGGTCCGACGAGGACGGCGTCGGGCAGCGCCTCGACGACGTCGGGCGGGACGTGCCGCTCGATCCGCTGCCACGCAGCTGCGACCGCCTCCGCCTCGTCGCGGGCGAGGGCGTCGAGCTGGTCCGCGAGCCAGGACGGCAGCGGGTCGGGTTCGCGCTGGTCATCGGTCATATCCGGCTCCCTCCGGGACGTTTGTCTAGGCTGGGTCGCGGAGACGACGAGCGAGGGGATGCCATGAGCGAACCGATCGAATCCGCCCGCTTCCACGAGGTGGGATGGCGGGTCCTGGCGTACACCGAAGCCACGCACTTCCGGACCGGATCGCTCGCGGAGGGGGCGGCGCTGGCGGAGGCGATCTGCGAGGTCGCACGCACCGCGAGCCGGCAGCCGGACATCGATCTGCGGCCGAAGGGCGTGACGGTCCGACTCCAGCGCGATGAGAGCGGAGAGCTGACCGAGGCCGACCTCGCGCTCGCAGGTGCGATCTCGAGCAAGGCGAGCGAACTCGGCGCAACCGTCGACTTCACCGGCTTGCAGAGCTACCAGGTCGCGATCGACGCGCTCGTCATCCCCGACGTGCTGCCCTTCTGGGAGACGGTCCTCGGGTACGCGCGCTTCGGCGACGCGCTGATCGACCCGCACTCCGAGGGGCCGACGTTCTGGTTCCAGCAGATGGACGCGCCGCGCCCGCAGCGCAACCGGATCCACATCGACCTCTACGTCCCCGAGGATCAGGCGAGGGCCCGCGTCGACGCGGCGATCGCCGCGGGTGGCCGCATCGTCTACGAGGACCGCGCGCCGTTGTGGTGGACCCTCGCCGATCCCGAGGGCAACGAGGTGGACGTCGCTTCCTGGCCGGATATGGACTGAGAACCGGACGGACGTCGACGCCGACCTGGGGTTCCGTCTGCCCGAATGATCCGGACGTGCCCCGGTGCCCCTAAGGGGATGGGGAGGAGGATGGGGAGGGTGACGCGGCGGCGTCGCCGTCTGCGGGCGGTGTCACGCCGGAAAGCTCGAGCGCCTGCGCCACGAGGTCCTCCGCAGCCCCGATCTCCTCCTGGTACGTGGCGAGGTCGCCCTCGCGCAGCGCGACGTCGGCCGCCTCGAAGTGCTGCGCCGCCTCGGCCAGCAGCTCGGCGACCGTGCGATCGACCCCGCCACCGCCTCCCTCACCCTCGTCGGGGTCCACCACCTGACCCGCCACCGACTCCGCGAGCGCCTCGTCGAGCGTCTGCCCGACTCCGACCACATCTCCGTTGGCCACCACGACCCGCTTCAGCTCCGGGACCGCGGCCGATTGGTTCGCCTGCACGTAGACGGGCTGCACGTAGAGGAAAGAGTTCGCCATGGGGATCACGAGCAGGTCGCCGAAGAGCACCGTCGAGCCACCCTGGCCGAGCAGAGTCCGTTCGGCCGAGAACTGCGGATCCTGGTTGATGCGCGAGAACACGATCGATGGTCCCGGCACGTTCTCCGATGCCGGCAACTCAAGGGAGAGGAGCCGACCGTAGGTCTCGGGGTCGGACCCCGCTGCCAGCCAGGCCACCATGTTCTGGCGTCCCTCCGGCACGAACGGCAACACGAGCTGGAACGATTCCTCAGCTTCTCCCGGCGCGCGCATCAACAGGTAGTAGGGGCGCAACCTCGGCGCTGCCTCGAGGGACGAGGTGGACGTCGTGCCCGCCGCGACGTCGAGCGGTTGTTGCGTGGGGTCGGCTGCGATCTCCCATCGGTCCTGCTTCTGGTAGAAGACCTCCGGGTCGGTCACGTGGTAGTTCGCGTACTGCGTCGCCTGCACCTGGAAGAGGTTCTCCGGGTACCGGAAGTGGGCTCGGATCTCCTCGGGCGCGTCCGCGACGTCGGTGAACAGGCCGGGATACGCGCGAGACCACACCTCGACGATCGGCTCGCTCAGGTCGGCGTAGTAGGTCATCGACCCTTCGTAAGCATCGACCGTCACCTTCACCGAGTTCCGCATGTAGTTCGCGAGCACCGCTGGCAGGTCGCCCTCGGTGGCGTCCTGCAGGTTGATCGACTCCGAGTACGGGTACTCGTTCGTCGTCGTGTACGCGTCCCAGACCCACACGAGCCGGCCGTCGACGATCGTGAGGTAGGGATCGAGATCGAACGTGAGGAACGGCACCGGCCTCGGCGCCCGCGCGTAGATGTCGCGGTAGATCATGACGCGGCTGGTCGGCTCGATCTGCCCGGAGATCAGCAGGTTCACGTCGCGGAAACGCCACGCGAACAACGCACGCTGGAGCACGTTGCCGATCGGGATGCCGCCATCCCCCGAGTACACGTAGCCCGGCGGGGCTCCCTCGTAGTCGAGCTCCGGCGTCTTCGAATTCGTGATCACGAACGCGGAGTCGCCAGGGTCGCCTTCCCCATAGTAGATGCGCGGCTGTTCGAGCGTCGGCTGATCGGTCTCCGGCGGTGGAAGGTCGGAGAGGGTGAAGATCGGTGCGCCCTCGGCGTTCGCGGTGTTCACCCTGGCGGCGACCGCACCGAACCCGTGCGTGTAGACGAGGTGCTCGTTCTGCCACGTGCGGGCCTCGGCCTGGATGCCCGACTGCGACACCTCCCGGCCCGAGACCATGAGCACGTTGCGCTCGCCGTCGATGTCGTAGCGGTCCACGTCGACGTCGCGGAACTCATAGAACGACCGGAACCGCTGCAGCGACTGGAAGTTCTGGCCGATGATCGAGGGACGCCAGAGGCGGATGTTGTTCTTCGTCGCCTCGTTGGCCCGCAACTCCGCGGCGGTCACCTGCGGCTCATACGTCTGCTCCGGAGGAGCCTCGATGCCACCCGGCTCGATGTCGAAGGCTCTCGTCGTTCCCGCGATGTTGTCGACGATGTACTCCTCCTCCTTCTGGAACTCCTGCGGGGTCACCCGGAACCGCTGCACGAACGCCGGGTAGGCCGTGCCGAGCAGCACGGACACCGCGCCGAGCACGATCACGGCGATGATCGGCAGCGCCCACCGCTGCCGCCAGATGTTCGCGAAGAAGAGCACCGCGCAGATGACCGCCGCGATGATCAGGAAGTTCAAGGCGGGCAACTGGGCGTTCACGTCGGTATACGAGGCCCCCTGCACGACGCCACGCCGCGAGGTCAGCAGGTCGAAGCGCCCGAGGTAGTACCCCCAGGCCTTGACCAGCATGATCATCCCGAGGAGCACCGAGAGGTGGGCCCGCGTGGCGGGGGCCACACGCTCTCCCCACGTGCGCGCCTGTGGCCGGATACCGCCCCAGAAGAAATGCGCGATCGCCGTGAGGAACGTGATCCCGACCAGCGCCGAGAACAACCACCCCTGCAGGAACTTCAACCACGGGAGCGAGAAGATGTAGAAGGCGGGGTCGCGCCCGAACAACGGCTCTGGATCGCCGAACTCGATGCCGCTCGAGTGCCGCCAGAGCAGGAACACCTCCCACTGCCGCGAGACCCCGATGCCCACCAGCAACGCGAGCACCGCCGCGGCGACCGGCAGAGCCCACCCGAGGAAGGGCTCGAACGCCATGCGCAGGCGCTCGATCGCCTCCTGCTCCGGAGTCAGGAACCGGAGGGGTGGCGGGGCCAGGCGGCGCGTGACGAGCAGGTTCGCGTAGAGCAGCCCGAAGAACAGCAGGCCGAACACGGTACCGAGGGCGACCTTCGTGCGCAGCTCCGTCCAGAACACCCCGGACTGGCCGACCTCGCGGTACCACAGCAGGTCGATGTAGAACGTCGACATCACCGTGAACAGCACGGCGAGCACGACGATCCCCCCGATCACGAACGCGGGCCAGCGTCGCTGGCGCGTGGGGATGCGGACGGTCGACATGGGTACGGGTCGTTCCTCCTCGGACGGGCGGCGGGAGCACCCACGGCGAGCCTAACGCATGCCGTGATGAGCGTCGGGGGTCAGCGCGCCGGGAGCGCCTCGAGCGCCTCGACGGCGTCGTCGAACGTGGCCACGGAGATCAGCCGCATGTCGCCCGTGTCGATGTCGACGAGCTCCTTCATGTTCCGGGCGGGCACGAGGAAGACGGTCGCCCCCGCGCGCTCGGCGCCGATCACCTTGTCGGCGATGCCGCCGATCGGGCCGACGACGCCATCGGGGTCGATCGTGCCGGTGCCAGCTATCGTCCGCCCCTCCGTGAGGTCCTCGGGGGTGAGCGTGTCGTACAGGCCGAGCGAGAACATCAGGCCTCCCGAGGGACCGCCCACGTCGCCGCTCGAGATCTCGATCGGGAACGGGAACGCGTTGACCATGCTGATGCCGACCAGCGGCTCCTCGCGGTCGGGGCCGCAGGGCTCCCGCACCAGCTCGATGTCGTGGACCTCGCCACCCGCACGGACGCGGAAGGCCACTGGCTCATCGAGCGGCACGCGGTCGATCGTCCGCTGCGCGTCGCGAAGGGAATCGACGCGCCGGCCGTCGATCGCCAGGACGACGTCACCGACGAACAGTTCGCCGTCGGCGGGGCAGTCTGGGCCGGTGGCCTGGATCAGGGCTCCCTTGCCGTGTTCCTCGGGATAGTCGAACAGCTCGGACAGCACCACGATCGACGCGTGGATCTTGCTCTGGTCCATCTGGGAGATCGCGCGTTCCTCCTCCTGCTCTCGATCGGCTCCAGGTGGATAGATCACGTCCTCGCTGACGATGAAGCGGGACTCGTCGATCCAGGCGACGAGCGACTGCAGCGCGGTGACCTGCTGCCAACGCACCGTCGTCATGATCAGCCTGCCTTCCGATGCGTACCGGGGCACGCCCTGCACGTCGATCAGGGGCGCCACGTCGTTCGCGGGACCGGGTCCGACCGCGTAGTACGGCAGCCTGATCCAGGCGGCGGCGAACGCGAGCACGAACACGGCAACGAGGGCGGCCACACGGGCGATGCGTCTCATGGATCGGCCTCGATAGTACGGGCGGGTGCGCGGAATGCTCCTTCACGGAACCACTGCAGGCGAAGTACGCTCGTGGCTCGCCGAGAGGAGGACGAGCCCCGTGGGAACCGTGCTGGTGCTGGCCATCGCCGTCGCCGTCGGCGTGCTCGTCTACCGGCTGACGGCCGGAGGCGGGGAACCGACCGGCACGGTCGAGCCCACCACCCCCGGTGCCGACGAGGAGGTCGGCGGGTGGGGCGGCGGCGAGACAGGCGCGACGCGCTCGACCGGGACGATGGCGCCGCCCGAGCGCCGAGCCGAGGTGCCGGAGGGCTACATCCCGGTGGCGTCGGGCGGGGCGTCGTGGCATGCGCGGCTCGGCGGCGCGATGGGTCTCGTGATCGCGGTGGCGATCGGTGCGATCCTGCTGGCGTTCTCGCTCTGGGCCCTCGTGTCGATCGTGTCCCGCCTCGTCTCCGACGCCGGCGCCTGAGCGGCGTCAGCGGCGCCGGACGAGCTGGAAGGCCGACCGGTAGTCCTCGAGGTGCTCGAGCATTCGGCCCGTGCCGACCACCACCGTCTCGAGGGGCCGCTCGACGACGTGCACCGGCACCTCACACGCCTGGGCCAGCAGCATGTCGAAGCCCCGCAGCAGCGCTCCACCGCCGGTGAGGAACATGCCGGTCTCGAGCACGTCGTGCGTGAGCTCCGGCGGCGCCTCGGCCAGGGTCAGGCGCGCCGCTTCGACGATGCCGCGAACCGGCTCGCCGATCGCCTTGCGGATCTCGTCCTCGGTGACCTTCACCTCCACCGTGTTCCCGGAGGCGAGCTCTCGTCCGATCACCACCGCCGCCTTGCCGCCGGGTGTCGGGAACGCGGATCCGATCGCGATCTTGATCTCCTCGGCCGCCTTCTCGCCGATCGCGACCCCGTACTCGTCCCGGATGTGCTGTTGCACGGCGGCGTCGATGTCGAACCCGCCGAGCGTGGCCGAACGTCCGCTCACGACCCCTCCCATGGAGACGACCGCCATCTCCGAGCGGCCGCCGCCGATGTCGACCACGAGGTGTCCCACCGGCTCGTGCACGGGCAGGCCCGCGCCGATCGCGGCCGCGAGCGGTTCCTCGACCAGCGTCACCTGACGCACCCCGGCCGAACGGATCGCGTCCTCGATCGCTCGTCGTTCGACCTCGGAGCTCATCGAGGGCACCGCCACCAGCACTCGCGGGCGCGGGAAGCGCACCGTCATCGTGCGGCGGATCACGACCTCGATCATGGCCTGCGTGACGTCGAACTCGGTCATCGTGCCCTGCTTGAGCGGCCGCACCGCGAGCACGTTGCCGGAATCACCGCCGAGCAGCCGCCAGGCATCTTCGCCCATCGCGAGCACCTCGCCGGTGTCCGCCCGCGCGGCCACGACGGCGGGCTCGCTGAAGACCACGCCCTCGCCCTGGCGGTAGACGAGGGTGTTCGCGGTGCCGAGGTCGATCGCGAGGTCACGTCCCATGCCTATCGGTGCTCCCGGGGGTGGAGGGTCGTCATCTCGGCGTCCATCACGTTAGCTGCCAATCACCCAGTGGGCCTCGCCCGAGACGAGGCCTTCCTTCTTCCAGATGGGCACGTCTTCCTTCAGGCGCTCGATGCCGTGGCGGCAGGCCTCGAATGCCTCGGCTCGATGCGGCGCCGAGACGGCTACGATCACGCTCGTCTCGCCGACCTGCAACTCCCCCACCCTGTGCACGATCGCGACACGGCGGATCGACCAACGTTCGAAGATCTCGTCGGCGAGCGCTCGCAGGCGCTGCTCCGCAAGCTCGTGCCACGCCTCGTAGGTGAGGCCGGTGACGTCGCCGGCATCGGAATGGTCGCGCACGGTTCCCGAGAAGATGCAGACGGCTCCTGCCGCCGGATCGGCGACCGCCCGGGCTGCCTCGTCGAGCGAGAGCGGAGCCTCCTGTACGCGCGTCAGCACGCTCGTGTCGCCGTCGGAGCGGTTCGGGAGCTCGGACACGCGGCCATCGTAACCAAGGCCGGAGAACCGAGGGGTCGTCGTACGATGACCGGATGAGCGACCAGGGAAGCGGCGGGTTGGGGTTCCCCTTCGGCATGGATCCCGAGTCGTTGAAGGACGCGCCGCTGTTCCGCGAGATGCAGCGGGTGATGTCGGCCTCGTCGGGGCCGGTGAACTGGGAGCTCGCTCGCCAGGTCGCGGTCGCGAGTGCCGCGGAGGCCGGCGACGACCGCGACGCGACCGACGACGAGCGCCACGGGTTCGACGAAGCCGTGCGCGTCGCCGAACTGCACGTGGCGCGGTTCACGGGCCTCGAGCCTCCGACCGACGTCGCCGAGGTGCGCGCGGTGCGCCGGGCAGAGTGGATCGGGGCGAACACGGAGAACCTCGCCGGACTGCTGGAGCCGGCGGCCAAGCGCATCGGCGACTCGATGAACCTCGCGCAGCGCGATGCACTGCCGTCCGAGATGCAGGCGATGAGCGGCATGCTGGCGCAGATCTCGCCCCTGCTGATGGGCGCGCAGGTCGGTCAGGTGCTCGGCTTCCTCGCCCAACGCGTGCTCGGCCAGTACGACGTGGCGGTGCCTCGGTCGGGGCCGGGCGCGGTGATGTTCGTGGTGCCGAACGTGCGCCGGTTCGAGACCGACTGGTCGCTCGACGCGACCGACTTCCGCACGTTCGTGGCGTTGCACGAGGTGACACACCGCTTCGAGTTCGCGCAGCCCTGGGCGCGGACACGGTTCGCCGAGCTGCTCGACGACTTCCTGTCGACGCTGCGCATCGACATGGAAGGCCTGCAGTCGCGGATGGCGACGATCGACGCGAGCGACCCGGAGGCGCTGCAGCGCATGCTCGAGGGCGAGGAGGGCCTGTTCGGCGCCGAGCTCGACGACGAGCAGCGGCTGAAGCTCGGGCGCATCCAGGCCTTCATGTCGGCGGCAGAGGGCTACGGCGACCACGTGATGCACGCCCTCGGGGCCGAGCTGCTGCCCTCGTACGGCCGCATCGATGAGGCGATGCGACGCTACCGCGAGGGCGAGGCCGGCGATCCGGTCTTCGAGCGGCTGCTCGGCGTCGAGATGAAGCGCGAGCAGTACGAGGCAGGCCGGGCGTTCTGCGACACGGTGGTCTCGCTCACCGACGAGGCGACGTTGTCGCGCATGTGGGAGTCGGCGGAGGCGATGCCGTCGCTGCCCGAGGTGGCCGAGCCACGTCTGTGGCTCGCGCGCACCGTCTGAAGACCGCGACGATCGGCACGCCGGGTGCACCTCGCGCGTGTTCCGAGGCCGTGTTAGCGTCGCCGACGCCACGGTGCGGCTCCCCGCCTCGCCGGCAAGATCGGGAGGGGAACACATGAGCATCCGCGCCCTCGTTGCCTCGGTCGCGATCCTGTTCATGCTTGCGTTGGCGCCGACGACAGCCGGCGCGAGGGCGAGCTTCGACACCCTGAACCCGGGAGGCCTGACGCGGCTGCGTGAACAGGTTCCGGTGAACATCGTCTTCGTCGGATACGAACCGAGCCGCGTCGACGAGAACGCGTTCCGCTCGGCACTGCCCGAGGCGTATCGTCCGCAGGTCCGCTCACGCATGTTCTACGGGCTGCCGTCCGACATGGGCATCAGGTACACGTACGACTATGACGTCACGTACACCGACGCTGCCTTCGAGGACCAGTTCTTCGGTGCCTTGGCAGGCCTGTCGAAGCCCGCGCCGCTCACGGAGTTCCAGCAGGCCTACAACGACCAGACCTCGAACGTGCTGGACGTCGCGAACAACAACTTCATCGATGGGCCGAGCGTCGAGCGGTGGCTGATCGATCATGCTCCGGCTCGGGTCGACACCACCCAGGACACGCTGTTCTTCATCAATTGGTACGACCGGAACGACTTCGAGTTCCACCTCTACACCAAGACGAACGAGCCCGATCCGGACACCGGCTACAACTTCGGCGTGGAACGTGAGAGCCGCAAGATGATCGCGTGGGGCGGCACCCCGTCGGTCGACGAGGAAGACGGTCTGCCCGGCGAACACCGCGTGTGGTTCTACGACCTCTCGGCGGGTCCGGAGTCGTGGACGGACAACTGGAACGTCGACGACCCCGACCTGGACGGCAACGGCGAGGTCGACTACCGCATGCCCCCGATCTGGGAGTACGCGAACGGAGGCTTCCGCTCCCCCGGCAAGCTCACAGGTGACCTCGCGAAGATCGCGCGGTTCGTCGGCATCGACCTGTTGTTCACCACCTCCCCCGCCTATCCGCCCGACCTCACGCCGCAACGGATGCCCGACCCCGTCAACCTCGACATCAACACCTACGAGGGATGGCCGGGCGTGAACGCATCGCAGCGGTACATCGACCCGGGTCTCGTGCGGAAGGAAGAGGCCGAGCTGCTGCGCGTGGAGACGACGCTGGATCGGCAGCAGGAAGCCCTGGCAGGGCCGGCGAGGCGGTGCTTCAACAAGTGGGTCAACGGCCTGATCTGCTATCGCAATCGACCGCAGTACCCGGACCCCTTCGCGAACCTGTTCCTGTACAACTCGATCCATCGGAATCGGTTCAAGGACGGCGGCGGCCAGTACGAGGCGATGACCTTCAACTACGCCACCGACTTCGACGCCGGGGGCGGCCTGCTCGGCTACGCCGACGACAACTGGCTCGACGGCACGCAGAGCCTCGTGGTCGCATTCGTCGATCCAACGATCGTCGAGTTCGGGTACGGCTTGTCCACGACGACGATCCACGAGGTCGGTCACCACGTGGGCATGAGCCATCCTCACGACGGCTTCGACTACGAGAGTGGGATCGACTTCAACCCGGCCGACCGCTTCTACTTCGCGTGGTCGGGCGACGAGTCGAACTCGATCATGAGCTACATCGACCTGAACTGGGACTTCAGCCAGTTCGACCTGGACAACCATTGGCGGACCACCGCCGCCGCGTACCTGAACAACGCCAACGTGGTCGCCGCCGACGTGCTCGCGAGTCCCAACGCGGCCGCCGGGATGGCCGCCCTCCTGAGGGCCGATGAACAGGCCGGGCTCGCCGCGGCAGCCTTCGGGGCTCACGACTACGCCGAGGCGTTCGACCGGGCACAGGCAGCGCTCGGATTCGCGAAGTCGGCGGCGCACCGGTCGGGCGTCCAGGTGCAGGCGAGCCGCGCGGGCTGGTTCGTGCTGTCGCCGGTGAAACCCGATGTCGCGGTCGGCGAGACCCCGGCGTACATCCACATCGACAAGCTGGGCAAGCGCTCGCACCGCGTGCGCGGCTAGACATCGATGAGCGCTCGGAGGCCCCGCCGGGTGGCTTTGGAGCGCTCTCGACGCTGGGTCCTTCGGGTATCCTCTCCGCTCGATGGATCCGGTCGGAGAGCTCGTCGCAGCCGCCGTCGTCGACGACCGCGTCTGGGAGGCCTACGGCGCCCAAGCGAACGACGGCGTCTACCTCGTCGGCCAACCGGGCCCGGCGCTTCCCTTCGTGATCTTCCGCGCATGGAAGGTGCCCATCGGGGTCGTCAGCGAGGAGATCCGCCTGATCGGGCCGTCGGGGCGCACGCTCTTGAGATGGGGTCCCGAGCCGCGCCGCATGGCGGGCGCGATGGACCTGACGACCGAGCTCGACCGCATCGATGACGCCGTCTTCGACGAGACGGGCACGTACGTCGCGTCGTTCATCATCGACGATGCGATCGTGGGCGAGATCGAGTTCCCGGTGTTCGTGCAGAGCGCCCCGTCGAAGCTCGCGAAGGAGACCGAGGACGGGTTGAAGAAGTCCGACGTGATCTGGGTGGGCACTGAGCGAGCCGGGAAACGGCGCACGGCCCCGGTGTGGTTCGCCTACAAGGACGGCAAGATCTTCGTGATCTCGAAGCGGGAGCCGGGGCCCGAGGAGCAGACGGTGCCCGGAGTGCCCGACTCGCAGCAGCTCGTGGTGGTCACCCGTCGGAAGGGTCGCGACACGTCGCTCGAGGAGTTCTGGGCCGCGCAGCGCACGCTCGAGGGCGCGGAGTGGGAAGCGGCCGCCGCCGTGCTCGCCGACAAGCGCAAGAGCCGGGTGGGCTCGCCCGCCGAGAACATCGCCAAGTGGCGTGGCTCGTGTGACATCGTCGAGCTGACGCCCAACGTCTCGGCCTGAACGGCTAGCTCGGACGGTTGACCGGGCGACCCATCGCCTCGGCGAGCGCCATCAGCTCCTTGCCGAGCGCTTCCATCTCCTCGGGCAGCAGCGCCTGCGGGCCGTCGCAGAGCGCGGCCTCGGGGTCGTGGTGCACGTCGATCATCACCGCGTCGGCACCGGCCGCCACAGCGGCTCGAGCCATCGGCGCAACCAGGTGCTTCTTCCCCACCGCGTGCGACGGGTCCACGATCACCGGAAGGTGGGACTCGTGCTGGGCCACCGCCATGCCGGCGAGATCGAGCGTGTTCCGCGTGGCCGGCTCGAACGTGCGGATGCCACGCTCGCACAGGATCACCTCGGAGTTCCCGCGCTGCGCGACGTACTCCGCGGCCTGGAGCCACTCGTCGATCGTCATCGCCAGGCCGCGCTTCAGCATCACCGGCTTCGCCGTGAGCCCGACTTCCTTCAAGAGCTCGAAGTTCTGCGCGTTGCGCGTGCCCACCCGGATGCAGTCGGCGATCTCCGCCACGCGGCCCACCTGCGAGACGTCGACGACCTCGATGATGATCGGCAGGCCGGTGTCGCGCCGGCACTCCACGAGGATCTCAAGCCCACGCTCCCCCAGCCCCTGGAACGAGTAGGGCGACGTCCTCGGCTTGTAGATGTCGCCCCGCAGCACCGTGGCGCCCGCAGCCTTCGCGGCACGGGTCGCGATCATCGCCTGCTCCTCGCTCTCGACCGCGCACGGACCGGCGATGATCGTGAACGTGCCGCGTCCCACCGGGGTCGAGCCCACCATCACCGTCGTGGCCTCGGGATGCAGGTCCCGCGCGACCATCTTGTATGGCTTGCCGATCTGGATCACGTGATCGACACCGGTGAGCTGAGCGAACGGGATCGCCTGGAAGCGCGCGGTGTCACCGACCAGGCCGATCACCGTGTGCACCGCCCCGCGCGAGACGAACGCCTCCCCGCCGAGGTGACGGACCTTCTCGCAGACGATCTCGATGTCCGAGTCCGTCGCGTCCTGCTTCATGACCACGACCATGGCGCTCGCGTTCCCTTCGTCCTCGCCCGGTTGCGGCACGCCGGGACGAGAAAGCCCCGGGTACCGACCCGGGGCCGCTGTCGCTGGATGGCTGCCGGCGACTACCCCGGGTCGCGCCCGAAGTAGGTGAACCAGAAGCCGAAGTAGCCCTGCATGACGGCGACATGATGCCCGACGCGCGCAGGCATGACAAGCGACCGTGACGGCGCTCGCGTAGGATTCGCCGCGATGGCCGCCTCGTTCACAGCCCTCGACCACCCGCTCGCCGGCGATCTGCTCACCCGGCTCCGCGACCGCGACACCGGGCCCGCCGAGTACCGGGCCTTGACCCGCCGCCTCGGACTCCTGCTCGTCACCGAGGCCACACGCGACCTCGCGACCGAGCCTCGGAAGGTCGACACCCCGCTGGAGCCGTTCGAGGGCACCCAGGTCGCCAAGCGCGTCGTCGCGATCCCGGTGCTGCGGGCGGGCCTCGGACTCCTCGAGGCGGTCACCGACCTCTACCCCGACGCGGTCGTCGGCTACCTCGGCATGGAACGCGACGAGGAGACGCACGAGCCCCGCGACTACTACGCGAAGCTGCCCGACCTCCGCGGCCGCAAGGCCCTCGTGGTCGACCCGATGCTGGCCACCGGTGGCAGCGGCAGCGCGGCCGTCGGCTACGTCAAGGATGCCGGCGCCGACGACATCACGTTCGTGTGCGTGGTCGCCGCCCCCGAGGGCCTCGCGCGCCTGCAGGCCGATCACCCCGACGTGCCGGTCGTGGCGGCGGCGCTCGACCGGGAGCTGAACGAGAACGCGTACATCCTGCCGGGACTCGGGGACTTCGGCGACCGGCTGTACGGCACGTTCTAGTCCACGCTGGACTAGATGCCGCCGTGCTAGCCCTCGTACGCCTGACCCGCGGCGGCCGGCGGGCGCACCTTCCCGACGAAGCCGGCGAGCACGACGATCGTGACGACGTACGGCGTCATGCGGATGAACTCCGGCGGGATCGCGCCGATGATCGGCGCGTCGGCGAGTCGGAGCGGGATCGCCTGCGCGAACCCGAAGATGAACGCAGCTCCCATCAGCCGGATCGGGTTCCAGTTCGACAGGATCAGCGCGGCGAGGGCGATGAACCCCAGTCCCTGGGTCTGTCCTTCGTTCCAGCTGAGGTTCACCTCGACCGCGAGGAACGCGCCCGCCATGCCCGGCGAGCGCTCCCGAGAGCAGCACGGCCTCGTACCGGTACGGGGACACCCGCACACCGAGCGAGCGCGCGGCCTCGGGGTTCTCCCCGCACGATCGGAGCCGCAGACCCCAGCGCGTGCGGTACAAGCGAGTACCAGACCGGGATCACCATCAGGAACGCCACGATCACCATCGGCGAGAGGCCTCGAACGCCTTCCCGAGACCCCACGGGAGGCTCGAGAGCAACGGGATGTCGATCGGGTTCACATGCGGCTGTCCCGAGTCGGACTGCGTCGCCTGACCGAAGACGATCGTCGACAGGAAGCGGGCCACGCCGATCGCCACCAGGTTGATCACGACGCCGGACACGATCTGGTCGACCTTGAACGTCACGGTCGCGAGGGCGTGGATCGATGCGAAGATGGCGCCCGCCGCGGCAGCCGACCAGGATGCCGGCCAGCGGGCCCCACGGCAGACCGAGCTCGGGCGTGAAGCTCCGCCGTGCCCCACGAGCCCGTCACGGTGCCGACGATCATCATGCCTTCGAGGCCGATGTTCACGATGCCCGACCGCTCGCTGAACAGGCCGCCCAGGCCGGTGAGGTAGATGATCGTGAAGTACGTGAGGGCGATGCCGATCGCCGCGCCGAAGTCGCCGAGCGGCATCAGCGATCGACTCCTCGGGCCGGCTCGCCGGATTCCTCGATGTCGACACCCGCCTCGGCGTCGTGCATGTCCTCGACCTCCGCGGCCCGGCGGAGTTGGCGGGAGAACAGCCTGCGCTTCGCGACCTGGTAGGTCACGACCACGGACATGATCAACAGACCCTGCAGGATGATGATGAACTCACGCGGCACGTCGGTCTCGAGCTGGAGCGAGGTCTCGCCTCGGGCGAGCACACCCCACAGCAGCGCCGCGAAGATGATGCCGACCGGGCTGTTCTGCCCGAGGAAGGCCACGGCGATGCCGGTGAAGCCGATGCCGGCCTCGTACCCGGCCGGCAGGAAGCCCTGGTCGGCGAAGAGCTGCTGGATGCCCGACGAGCCCGGCGAGCGCGCCCGACAGGAGGAACAGCTTGACCTGCACCGCGCCGATCGAGATGCCGGCTGCGCGAGCCGATCCCGGCGAGGCTCCGACCGCACGGGCCTCGTACCCCAGTCGCATACGACGCAGGATGAACCACACGATCGCGGCGGCGACGATCGCCATCGGCAGAACCCACGACAGCCTCGCGCTCGATCGGATGCCGAACAGGTGCCCGAGGTCCGGGATCATCGCCGCGTCGGGGAACGGGTCGGTGCGCAGGTTCACGTTGAATCCGCCACCGACGTCCTCGTACCGCAGCGGGCCACGGATCACCCAGGCCACGAAGCTCGCCGCGATGCCGTTCATCATGATCGTCGTCACGACCTCGTGGGCCCCGGTCTTCACCTTGAGGATCGCCGGGACGGCCGCCCAGACCATGCCGCCGAGGACGCCGAAGACGAGCACCGTGAGCACGAGCAGCGGCGCTGGCAGGAACGTGAACGTCAGGGCTGCGAACGAGGCCGACGCCATGCCGACGATGAACTGGCCCTCGACGCCGATGTTGAACATGCCGCCCTTGAAGCACACGGAGACCGCGAGCGCGGAGAAGATCAACGGGCCCGCGTTCGCGAGCACGTACCCGAAGCCCGGTCGCGTCGCCGAACGATCCCGAGAGGATCGCGCTGTAGACGACCAACGGGCTCTCGCCGTAGGCGATCGACGATCACCGATCCCAGCAGGACGGCGATGCCGAGCGCGGTCAGCAAGGCGAGCAGCTGCCCGCCGATGTTCTCCACCCACTCGGGCCGATGCGCGTCGCGCACGGTCGTCGCTTCGACGGTCGCCATCAGCGGGCCTCCGACGTAGCTTTGCCACCGAGCATGCCGCGTCCGACCTCGTCGGCAGGAGCGTCGGGCGGGTACTCGCCGGTGATCCGTCCTTCGTAGAGCGTGAGGATCCGATCAGAGAGCGCGTAGATCTCGTCGAGCTCCGCCGAGATCAACAGCACCGCTCGACCTGCGGCCTTCTGCTCCAGGATCTGGCTCCACACGAACTCGATCGCCCCGACGTCGAGTCCTCGAGTGGGTTGGGCGGCGAGCAGCAGCTTCGGATCGGTCTCGAGCTCGCGTGCGAGGATCAGCTTCTGTTGGTTGCCGCCCGACAGCGTGCGGGCCGTCGACTCGATACTGCGGGTGCGTACGTCGAACTGCGGCGATCAGTCGCCGGGCGAGCTCCTTCATCCTCTTGATGAAGAGCACGCCCCGGCGGCTGGAGAAGTCGGAGTCGTCATGCCGGCCGATCACGGTGTTCTCCCAGATCGTCATGTCGAGCACGAGACCCTGATCGTGGCGATCCTCGGGAACGAAGGCCACCCCACTGTTGCGGATCTCCTGCGTGCTCATCGCCCGCAGGTCGTGTCCGTCGAGCGCCACCTCACCCCCCTCGAGGGGTCGCAATCCCATGATCGAGTCGGCGAGCTCCTTCTGCCCGTTGCCCTCGACCCCCGCGACCCCGACGATCTCCCCCGCCCGCACCTCGAGCGAGAGCCCCTGGAGCCGCCCGCCACGCAGGTCGTCGAGCCGCAGCACGGCCTCCCCCACCTCGACCTGCGGCTTCTCGAGGCGGAAGAGCACTGGACGCCCGACCATCATCTCGGCGAGCTTGGCCTTGTTCGTCTCGGCCGGCGTGGTCTCGCCCACCACCGCGCCGCGGCGCAGCACCGTGATGCGGTCGGCGATCGCGAGCACCTCGTCGAGCTTGTGGCTGATGAACACGATCGTCTTGCCGTCCTCGCGCAGCTTCCGCAGGTTCTCGAACAGTTCCTGCGTCTCGGCCGGTGTGAGCACCGCGGTGGGCTCGTCGAGGATCAGGATGTCGACCCCGCGGTACAGCGCCTTGAGGATCTCTACCCGCTGCTCCTCGCCGACGGAGAGGTCCTCCACCGGGGCCGCGGGCTCGATGTGGAAGCCGTAGGCATCGGCCAGCTGAGCGACCTGTAGCTCCGCGGCCTCGGTGTGCAGGATCGGACCGCCCTCGTCGCCGAGGATGATGTTCTCGGCGACGGTGAACGGGTCCACCAGCACGAAGTGCTGGTGGACCATGCCGATACCCAGCGAGATCGCGTCGCGAGGCGACGCGATCTTCACCACCTCGCCCTTCACCCGGATCGTGCCTCCGTCGGGCGGGTAGAGGCCGTACAGGACCCGCATCAGGGTGGACTTGCCCGCACCGTTCTCGCCGATGAGCGCATGGACCTCACCCTTGCGGAGGTCGATCGTGACGTCGTCGTTGGCGAGCACGCCGGGGAAGCGCTTGCTGACGCCCTCCATCACGACGAGGGGCGAGGCGCTCTCGCGCCTCGCCCCTGCGTCGTTCGATGCCATGAGCGTGTTCGACCGCCCGTTACGGCTCGGTCGGAACCTTGACGTCACCGTCGAGGATCTGCTGCTTGTACTCCTCGACCTGGTCGACGATGTCCTGTCCCATCAGGTCGGGGTTCGACGTGGCGTACGAGATGCCCTCGTCGGAGAGGCCGAAGACCTGCCCGACGCCGCCCTCGAACGTGCCGTCGCTCACGGACACGATCGCGTCGTACACGGCCGTGTCGACGCGCTTGATCATCGAGGTCATGATCCACTCCGCCTGCTCGGCGGAGACGATCTCGTGCTGGTCGGAGTCGACCCCGATCGCGATCTTCTGCTGCGCGGCCGCGGCCTTGAACAGGCCGTTCCCGGAGTCGCCCGCCGCGTGATAGATGATGCAGGCGCCGTCGTCGTAGATCTTGTTCGAGAGCGCCTCGCCCTGGGTCGGGTCGTCGAAGGCCTTCGTCGTGTCGCCGATGTACTCCACGAGCACCTCGACGTCGGGCGCGACTTCTGCCACACCCGCGACGAACCCGGCCTCGAACTTCGCGATCAGCGGTCCGATCTGCCCGCCGAGGAAGCCGACGGTGTCACAGTTGAGCTCTTGGGCTTTCAGGCCTGCCGCCACCCCGACGAGGTAGGAGCCCTGCTCCTCCTGGAACGCCAGGTCGGCGACGTTGGGGATCGCATCGGCTTCGTTGTCGAGGCCGCAGGCGGTGCCGCAGGTTGCATACCCGTCGATGATGCCGAACGACGTGTCGGGGTAGTCGGGCGCGATCGCGTTGATACCGGGCGTGAACGCGAATCCGGTACCGATCACGACGTCGTAGCCCGCCTCGGCCAACGACTGCGTGTTCTCGTCGAGGTTCGTGCCCTCGGAGTTCGCCTCGATGAACTCGGTGTTCTCCTCGCAGACGATGCCGTCCTCGATCGCCTTGTTGAGGCCGATCTGCGACAGGTCGTTGAACCCGTTGTCGCCGAGACCTCCCACGTCGAGCGCCACCCCGACCGTGAGATCGGAGTTGCACTCGGCGGCTGCGCCGTCGGTCGGTTCGCTGCCGCCGTCGCTCGGCTCATCGTCGCCACCGCACGCGGCGGCGACGAGCGAGAGCGCGACGAGCGGCAAGGCGAACATGCGGAGCCATTTCGGCATGCTTCCCTCCCGTTCTTCGTATCTGGATCCCCGGAACCGCGCGAGGCGGTCCGCGTGGATTCTCCCTTCGGGCCACTGGCCCGTCAAACGAGTACCCCGTGGGAGACTACGCAGCCGGAAGGAGAACGGGATGCCTGAGCACCGCGACCGATCGATCGAGGACGACATCAAGGAGCGGGTCGCGGCGTCGCCGTTCCATGCGTCGATGGGCATCTCGGTCGCGTCCGTGCGTGAGGGAAGGGTCCACCTCAGGCTCGATGCCCGCCCCGATCACACGAACCTGCACGGCACGGTGCACGGGGGCGTGCTCGCGACCCTCGCCGACACGGCAGCCGGGCTCGCGGTCCGCTCCGCCATCGTTCCGGGGAGCGGTCACGTGAGCGTGAACCTCGACGTGCAGTACCTGGCGCCGGCGAGGGCCGGCACGCTGCACGCGACAGGGAGGGTCGTTCGCCTGGGCCGCCGACTCGCGTTCGCGGAGGCCGAGGTCACCGACACCGGCGGCGCGACGCTCGCACGAGCTCAGGTGACGGTAGCGGTATCGCTGCCGCCCGAAGGCCGGGACCCGGCGCCTCAGTAGTCGGTCTCGACGGCCTGCATGGCCGCCGGCAGCTGCGACAGGGCGCCCTGCAGGCCCATCAGCAGCCCCATGTTCCCGGCGACCTTCACCTTCCCTGTCATGAAGGCCGTCACCACCGAGAGCTCGCTCTTCGCGAGCTTGACGGCGGTCTCGTAGCTCTGGGTGATCGTGGCGTCGGGGCCCTCGGCGTCGCCGACACCCATGTCGATCGTGCCCTCGGCGATCTCGATCCAGTAATGAGTGTCGCCCTCACCCGACGTGATGACCTGCTGGATCGTCGCGTGCTGGCCGGCCGAAGCCTGGCGGAACTCGTCGTTCCCGTTCAGCTGCGTCTTCACGGCCTCGGCCCACTCGGTGGACAGGAACCTCACGGTCACGGCGATCGTCTCCTCGGGTCGCGGGCGTCTGCGATCGGTCGCAGGCGAGTATAGGCGGGCGGTTCAGCTTCCCTCGGCGAGGTCGCGCTCCCACTCCCGCGGCTCGAACCAGCCGGGGTCGGTGAGATGCGACGCATCGGAGAGGAACCATGCCAGTCGCTCCTCGCCTCGGATCACGACGGTGTTGAGGCTCGTGTTCTCCGGCAGGAAGAACATGTCCTGATCGTGGATCCCGAGGATGTGGCTGAAGTACGCGTTGATCACGCCACCGTGCGCGACGACCACGACATCGCCTTCGGGCTCGGACCCGATGATCGACTCCACCGCGCCGACGCACCGACGCTGGAAGTCGTCGGCTCGTTCGCTGCCGGGAGCCAGATGCCATGCCGGGTTCTGGTTGCGGAACAGGTCGATCGCCTCGGGGTGCTCCTGGAAGATCTGCTCGAAATCCTTGGCCTCCCACTCGCCGCCGAACCATTCGCACAGGTCGTCGCGTTCGTTGACCGGCATCGCGACGCGGTCGGCGTATACCCGTGCGGTCTGACCGGCCCGGGCGAGGGTCGACGAGTAGATCGCCGCCGGGCGGGGCAGCAGCGCGAGCCGGTCCGCCAGCCGCTCGGCCTGCGACATGCCCACCTCGCCGAGCGGTGGATCGTACTGACGGCCCCGCGGGGTCTGCACGTGCGCGGTCGAGGTGTAGTCGGGCCGCGCGTGACGGATCAGGTACAGGCGCCGATCGCTCATCGCGACGCCTCGGGGTCGGTCGCCTTGGCGGCGCGCCGCGAGCGCCACTCGTCGGCGAAGGCTTGCACGTCCTCCCGCAGCCAGATGCGACCCGATGCGAGCGCGGTGATCGGCTCGGGGAACGATCCGCGGTCGATGTAGGTCACCACGCGGCGCTTGTCCCAACCCATGATCTCGGCGGCCTCGGCGACCCCGACGACGTCGGGCACGAGCTCGATCGTGAGCGCGACATCGTCGCCCGTGAGGCGGCGGAGCTCGGCGACGCATTCCCGCTTGCTGATGCCGGTGACCTCGATGTAGGCGGGCACGTCGAGCACCTGGGCCACGTAGCGACCGCCGGTCTGCCACATGCGGGCGCGAGCCTCGTCGGCCACGCTCACCAGCCGCAACAGGGAAGGATGTAGTGGCACGCCGGGCACCTGTAGTGCGCGTGCTCGGGTTCCATCGGGTGGCCGCACAGATCGCACGGCAGGCGCTTGGACTCGTTCACCACGATGCAGGCGCCGAGGTCGGTGGCCGTCGACGGTTCCATCGGGGCCATCGTAGCCCGCGGCGCCGACTACTCCTCGGAAGCCGGCGGGCGATAGAGGCCCTGGCGACGCAGTTCCCTGCGCCAGCACTCCGTGTGCCAGTGCCGGCGGGCGTCGGCGTCGCCGACGGGCACGACCACCAGGTGGGCGACGCCGGCTCGGACCTCGTGGTCGCATCCCGGGCAGCGATACGCCTTCTGGCCCCCGACAGCCCGTACCTCGTAGCCCGGCGCCTGAGCCCACCCGGGAGCGTCCGGTGTGGTGCGCGCAGCGTCGACCGGCGCCGGCGCCTGGAAGTACTCGGGGTTGCGGCGGTTCTTCCTCGGCATCAGATCCGCTCCCCCCGCATGAACGCCGCCACGAGCGGGGCGAACGAGGCCGCAACCTCTCGCGCGTCGTCCTTTCGCGATCGCTCGAGCGAATGCCCGCCGCCGTCGACCGCGTGCAGGCTGGCACCCGGCAACCGCGCGAGCACCGGGTGCAGCACGTCGGGCGTGGCGAACGGATCCTTCGTGCCCTGCAGGAACAACATCGGCACCTCGACGCCGTACAGATGCTCGTCCCGCACCCGCTCCGGCTTGCCCGGGGGATGCAGCGGATACCCGAGGAAGACGAGTCCGGCGGCGGGCGTGCCCTCGGCGACCGCGACCGACGCCATGCGCCCGCCGAACGACTTCCCGCCGACCCAGACCGGCTCGTCGCCGCTCGCACGATCGGCCGCCTCCGCGAAGGCCGCCCGCACGGTGGCGATCGCGACCGGTTCGCGGTCCGGCGAACGCTTGCCGGCTTCCATGTACGGGAAGTTGCATCGCACCGTCGCCACGCCCTCGTCGGCGATCGCGCGCGCGAATCCCGACATGAACGGATGGTCCATACCGGCGCCGGCGCCGTGGAACAGCGCGAGCGAGGCGAACGCATCGCGGGGCCGCACGGACGCGGCGCTCACCGAGCCCTTCTCGGGCACGTCGATCGCGAACCGTTCCTCGGGCGTCGGCACGCGTGCCATCATGCATGCCATGACGGCGAAGGGCACGTTGCATCTGGGCACTTCCGGGTGGTCGTTCGACGGCTGGAAGCACGGCGTCTTCTACCCGGAGGGCCTGAAGAACCGAGAGATGCTGCACTACTACACGACCCAGCTGAGCTCGGTCGAGATCAACTACACGTTCCGCAGGTTCCCGACGGAGAAGTCGCTCACGACCTGGCGCGAGCAGGCGGCCGAAGGGTTCGTGTTCACCCTCAAGGCCAACCAGCGCATCACGCACTTCAAACGCTTGCGCGATACCGACGACGACGTGCGCGACTTCCTCGATCGGGCGAAGCTGCTCGGCGACCGGCTCGGGTGCGTGCTGTTCCAGTGCCCGCCGAGCCTGCACTACGACCGCGAGCTGATCGAGCGGTTCGTGGGCTACCTGCCGCCGGGCCCTCCGGCGTTCGCGATGGAGTTCCGTCACGCCTCGTGGAACGAGGCGAAGGACCTGCTGCGCGATCAAGGCATCGCATGGTGCGTCGCCGAGACCGACGAACGCGACCCCACGCCCGAGGAGCTCTCCTGGGAGCCGGTCGGCTACCTGCGGCTGCGCAAGACGGAGTACGGCGACGACGAGCTCGAGGCGTGGGCAGGACGGATCCGGCCGGCACTCGACGCCGGCGCCGACATCTTCTGTTACTTCAAGCACGAGGACGACGGCTTCGGCCCGAAGATGGCCAAGCGCCTCGAAGCGATGCTCCCTTAGACCGCAGCGGTCGCTGATCCGACCAGGTGCTCGTGTGGAGGTCGCCCCGCGAAGGGCGGGTGAGCCGTCCACGTCATACGGACGTGACCGTGCGCCCTCTGCATCTGCGCGCCACAGACCCCACACATCGCGACCCCCGGCTCGAGCCTGCTCGGCAGGAGGATCGAGGAGCCACATGCGGTACACGCGTGCGGGACGGTCCCTCGCGGCACCACCATCGCGACCACCTCCGATCGACGCCAGCGTGCACCCGGTGGCGGCCCCGGGTCCAGGGCGAAGGGCCCCCCGACGAGAGGTCCTTGCCTCGGGACGCCGGCCCACACCGCGCCTACGGTGGCCTTGCGAGGTCTGCGCGGTCCGATGCGTCGAGCCGTGGCGGATCCGATGATCGATGGAGGAGGAAGCTATGTCGCAACCATGGGCATCGTTCCTGCAGGCGCATGCCGCGCTCCGAGGCCGCATCGCATCGGCGTGCCGAGCCACGGCCGACTCCGCGTCGTTGGATGAACCATCGCTGCACCGTGAGTTGGTGGAGCTCCACGGACTGCTGGCACACGGGATGCTGCGGCACATGGACGTCGAGGACCGCGTGCTCTACCCGGCCCTCGCCCGCGCGGAGGGCCAGATGAGCGTCGATCTGCTGGCGATCGACCACCGAGCGATCGCGGGTCTCGAGCGCGAGGTGGCGCTGGCGGAGGCCGCGCTCTCGCACGGCGACCTCGCACCGGAGGACCGGCGTCAGCTCGTTCGCACGTTGCACGGCCTCGAGATGCTGGTCGACCTGCACATGACCAAGGAAGAGGAGATCTGCCTGCCGGCCCTCGACCGTGAGCTCGAGGCAGCGATCCGACAGGATCTGGACGACAGCCTGGACACGATGGAGAGGACCGATCTCCTGGCCGAGTAGACGCAGCCGTCAGGAGACGTCCGCGGATCCCTCCGATCGCTCGGTGAGAAGGTCGGCGACCTCGTCGTCGGTGGTCTGGGAGAAGTCGTCGTAGAACTGCCCGATCGCCATGAACAGGCGCGGGGTCTCGACCGTCACGACCTCGTCCGCGGCCTGGCCGAGGGTCACCACCGCCTCGCGAGGTGCGACCGGGGCCGCCAGCACGACACGAGAGGCGCCACGTCGACGCAGCACGTCGACCGCGGCCCGCGCCGTCGAACCGGTCGCGATGCCGTCGTCCACCAAGATCACGGTTCGCCCTTCGACCGGCACCGGTGGGCGCTCGCCGCGGTACCGACGGATGCGGCGCTCGAGTTCTGCCCGCTCTCGATCGGCGACATTGCGGATCGCCGCGTCGTCGACGCCGACGCGCGCGATCAGCTCTTCGTTGAGCACCGTGATATCGCCCTCCGCGATCGCCCCCATGCCGAGCTCGGGCTGCCACGGGCACCCGAGCTTGCGGACGACGAGGACGTCGAGGGGGGCGCGCAGCGCCCTCGCCACCTCGGCGGCGACCGGCACCCCGCCACGGGGCAGCGCCACGACGACGACCGGCTCGTTGCGATAGGCAGCCAGGCGCGCCGCCAGCTGCCGTCCGGCATCCACACGATCGCGGAACGTCATGGTCACCGCCTCCAGACCGGATCGCCGCTCCGCCTCGAGCATCGCCGGTCGCCTCTGGGACCGCAAGGGGCGAGGGTCCCGGATCGGGCGATCGGGTGCTAGCCGGAGAGGCGCTCCCGCACGACCGACCCGATCTCGTCGACCTGTCGAGCGTCGGTGACCTTGCGGCCCAGCGCGTCACGCACGTAGAACGAGTCGATCACCCGATCGGTGTAGGTGGCGACCTTCGCGAGGTGCACGTCGAGCGTGAGCTCCGCGAGCGCGCTCGTGATGTCGTACAGGAGGCCGATGCGGTCGGGGGCCCCCACCTCGATCACGGTCGAGTAGTCCGAGACCTCGTTGTCGACGACGACCGTGATCGGGGCGTTCGAGCGAGACCCCGGGTACCGAGACCGCTTCTCCGCCACCAGATGCTCCAGCGAGAGCCGTCCCTCCACGGCCTTGCGCAACACGCCACGGAACTCGCGCCACCGCGCGTCGTCGATCTCGTCCTCGAACACCCCTTCGACCTCGAACACGTCGGCGGCGACGCCGTCGTCGGTCGTGAACGCCTGTGCGGAGAGGATCGAGAGCCCCGCGAGCGCGACCGCGCCCGCGATCCACGAGAGCAGGCCCGGCCGGTCCGCGGCGACGACCAACAGCTCGTACGTGTTCGCTTTCATCCCCGGTCGCGAGGTCGCCCGCACCTCGGTCGACCCCACGTCGGGCGCGATCGTCGGGTAGTGCGCGGCGATGCGTTCTGGGTCGACCGAGAGGAAGTAGCCGCGCGGCATGCGGAGGACGAACCGCTCGACGGCGTCGTCGGGCTCGGCGTCCAGCAGGTCCCGAACGGCATCGATCCGGTCGGTGAGTTGCTGGGCGAGCTCGGTCCCCATATGTCCGCGGTCGAAGACCCGCTGCACCCGGCTCACGAGCTCCCGCACCAGGGTCTGGCGCCACGGGGTCCATGCCGCAGGGCCCGTCGCGATCGCATCTGCCTTCGCCAGCAACGTGAGGGCGCCGAGGCGATCGGGCGAACCGATGCGGGCGGCCACGTCGAGGATCAGGTTCTCGTCGGTGAGGTCCCGGCGGGTGGCCGTGTCGGGGATGAGGAGGTGCTCGGCGACCATGAAGGCCGCGAGGTCGCGCGCCGGCCTCGGCACCCCCATGTGTTCGAGCGTCTCGGTCGCGATCCGAGCGCCCGCGGGGACGTGGCCACCCTCCCCGACCTTGCCGATGTCGTGCAGCAGGGCGCCGAGCACGAGGCCGTCCCGATCGGGTCCCTGCGCGAGAGCACCTGTCGTGAGCGGGTCCTCGTCGCCTTCCTCGATAAGACGGCTCATCTCGCCCAGCGCCCTCGTGAGATGCGTGTCGACGGTGAAGCGATGGTATGGGTCGCGTTGCGGGCGGCATCGCACGTCGACCCAGGCGGGCAGCAGCCGGCCCATCACCCCGAGACGGTCGAGGGCGTCGAGGGCCGCGACCCCCGGCTCGCCCGCCCTGAGGATCCGCATGAACGCCCCCCGCGTGCGGTCGGTCCACGCGATCGTGTCGGCGAGCGCGGTGACCTCGAGCGAGTCGAGGAGCCTGGCGTCGGGCCGATCGCCCGACTCCGCCACCGTGGCCAGCGCCTCCAGCGCCTCGTCCGGTCCGGGGAACGGCTCGGGCGGTCCCGTCGGCATCGATGCGCCCTCGGCGGCACGGGCCAGGACGTTCTCGGCGATCCAGCGGACGGCCCGGGCGTGCTCGAAGACCGCACGCATCAAACCGTCTGCCGCGATCAGGCGTGGCTCGTCGCTGAACCCCATCGCCCGGGCGATCGGAGGCTGCAGCTCGAGAGGCAGGCGGTCGCCGTGCGTCCCGGTCTCGAACTGCAAGGCGCTACGCACCCTCGTCAGGAACTCCTCGGCAGCGTCGGTCCTCGCTCGTTCGGCCGTACGCAGCAGGGCATCACCGGCGACCGCCGTCGTCCAGCGCACCGCCTGGACGTCGCGGAGCCCTCCGGCTCCGTTCTTGAGGTCCGGCTCGAGCAGATGGGCCGAGACGCCGAACCGCTCCGCCCGCACGAGGGCGTCCTCGCTCAGGGCGCGGGCGAACGGCGCCACGTCGTCGGTCGCGATAGCGCGCACGCGATCGGCGGCCTCGCCGGCGATCGCCAGGTCGCCGGCGACGGGGCGCAGGTCGAGCATCGACGTCAGCGCATCGAGATGATCCCGGGCCACCTGCTCGCACTCGAGGGGCGTGCGCACCGCGTGTCCGACCTCGAACCCGCCGTCCCACAACGGGTAGAGGAGGCGTTCGGCGAGCGCCGCCACCTCCTGTGGCGATCGGCCGTCGTGCACGATCAGCAGGTCGATGTCGGACCGCGGCAGCTGCTGGAGGCGGCCGTAGCCTCCGACCGCGGCGAGCCCGACGCCGCGCAGCGGCTCCGCCGCGCCGAACATCTCCCCCAGGACACCGTCGAGCAGCTCCGCCCGGCGCCTGGCCGACCACAGACCGTGGTGACCGGGCGAGTAGGCGCGATCGAGCGCTCCGAGCTCCTCGCGCAGGCGCTCGATGCTCGCGCCCAGGGGTGCGGATTCCATCTCGTCGGGGCGCCGTCGGTCAGACCGCGTCGGGGCCCATCTCACCCGTGCGGATGCGGATCACCTGTTCGGCCTCGGTGACCCAGAGCTTGCCGTCGCCGATCTTCCCGGTGCGTGCCGCCTTCACGATCGCATCGACCACGCCCTGCACCTCGCCGTCGGGCACGAGCACCTCGAGCTTCACCTTGGGTACGAAGTCGACCTGGTACTCCGCCCCCCGGTAGACCTCGGTGTGGCCGCGCTGGCGACCGAACCCCTCGACGTCGGTCGTGGTGAGGCCGTTCACGCCGAGGTCACGCAGGGCTTCCTTCACCTCGTCGACGCGGTGCGGCTTCACGATGGCGGTCACGAGCTTCATGGATGGTCCTTTAGGACGGGAACATCAGCTTACGCGCCCGTCAGCAGCTTCTCGTACAGGTCATAGCGTCGCCGGACCGTCATGCCGACCCTTTCGTACAGATGGGTCGCCCCCGTCGTGTTC
Source organism: uncultured Actinomycetes bacterium (assembly GCA_963728665.1). Lineage (GTDB taxonomy): Bacteria > Actinomycetota > UBA4738 > UBA4738 > HRBIN12 > JAOUEA01. Next base: position 149,909 of record CAVSLG010000001.1, read on the forward strand.
TCCGTGTCGACGCCCAAACGCACCTCGTGGTGCCCGCGCGCGGCGAGCTCCGCGAACGAGCGGGTGAGCAGTGCCCGCCCCACGCCCCGGCGACGCCAGGGTCCGAGCACCCCGAGGTCCCCGACCCACCCCACGCCGTCGTCGGCCGCCATGCTGACCGAGACACCGACCGGTTCATCACCCTCGAACGCGAGCACGATGAGCGACGGGTCGTACCCGGGCATGCCCCGAAACTCCTGGAGCCACTCCTGCTGCTCCGAAGGCTCGTAGCCGAAGTGATCGCGGAACGCCTCGTCGAGCACCTGGTACGCGATGACCTCGTCTCCCTCGGGCGCGCCGAGCCTCATCGTGATGCCATCGGGAACGTCGACGGGCGCACCGTCGGCCGGCAGCCCACGTTGCATGTGCCAGAAGGACCGGACGTGACGGTAGCCACGTCCGACGAAGAGCTCGAGGGCGGCGGCGTCGGTCGAGGCCGCACTCGTGCGGAACGGCGCGCTCACCTCCGGTGGAAGTCGGAGCGCGGCGCGGCGCTCGGCCTCGAGCAGCAGCGCCGAGCCCAGTCCACGGCCCGCGTGCTCGGGATGCACCGTGCCCATCCCGAAGATCTGCACGGAGGCATCGAGCGAGAGCACGAGGCCGTACCCTGCGATCGCGCCGTCGGGAGTCTCGGCGATAACCGTATCGCGCTCGAATTCGAACCGGGCGGCCGCCCAGTCGGCGACGATCTCGTTGCGGGAGGGGTCGATGAAACCAACGTCGACCCGATCGCGGGCTTCGAAGAGTGCGACCAGGGCGTCGAGATCATCGCGCCGCGCCGGGCGAGCCCGGTACGGCCCGGGGAACGTCACTCCCCGACGGCCTTCTTGCGAGCCGTCGACTTCTTCGCGGTCGACTTCTTCGCCGTGGTCTTCTTGGCGGTGGTCTTCTTCGAGGTCGACTTCTTGGCCGCAGGTCGCTTCCGCGCGGGCTCGGGCTCGTCGTCGGCCTGCTTCTTCGCGGCGGCGACGCTCGCCTTCAGGGCCTCCATCAGGTCGACGACCTTGGCCGTCGGCTCGGCCTCGACGACCTCGATCTCCTCGCCGTTGATCTTCGCCTCGACGATCTTCAGCATCGCCTCGCGGTACTCGTCGGTGAACTCGTCGGGGTTCCACTCGGCGGTGAGGTTCTCGATCAGCTGGCGGGCCATCTCGACCTCCTGCCCTCGCGCCTTCGAGCTCATGTCGACGTCGCCGAACTCCGCCTCGCGGATCTCGTCGGGCCAGTACATCGTCTCGAGCACGAACGCGTCGTCCTTGAAGCGGAGCGCCGCGAGGTGTTCCTTGTCACGGAAGCTGACCTTCGCGATGCCGACCTTGTTGTCCTGGCTCATCGCCTCGCGCAGGAGCGCGTACGCCTTCGCGCCGGTCTCGTCGGGCGTGAGGTAGTAGGACTTCTTGAACATCATCGGGTCGATCTCGTCGAGGTCGACGAACTGCTGGATGTCGATCGCGCGGCTCGACTCGACCGGTACGGCGTCGAAGTCGTCGTCGGTCAGCACGACGTAGCGGTCCTTCTCGTACTCGTAGCCCTTCACGATGTGCTCGAAGTCGACGATCTCACCGTCCTTCTCGCACATGCGCTTGTACCGGATGCGCCCCATGTCCTCGTCGTGGAGCTGGTTGAAGCGCAGCGTCTTCTCCTCGGTCGCCGGGTAGACGGCCACCGGGATCGTCACGAGGCCGAACGAGATGGCCCCTTTCCACATCGCTCTCGGCATGGAAGTCCCTCCGGATGTCAGCGTTCCCGCAGCGTGGCGGGCGGAAACACCGATTCTATCCCTCGCCACCGACGTGTCGTGAGGGGGCCGGCGCTACCCGTCGTGATCGGCGTCGATCGCGCGTTCGAGGTCGGCAACCGCGGCCGCGAAGGCGGCCGAGCGATCCTCGCCCGCGGCGACCCGACGCTGCACGGCGGCGCCCAGCAGATAGGTCGCGATCGGCGTGAGCTTGCGTTCCACGCCGTGCGCGACATCGCGGGCCGCGCCCAGCAGGCGCTCCTGCGAGTCGTCGTCGATCGGGTCGACGCCGAGCGCAGCCGCCGCCTGTTCGATCCAGTCGCTCATCCGTCGTCCCCTTCCCGGCAACCCCCGGGGTCAGTCTGCCCCGGGCGGTGTGAAACGGTAGGACATCAGCGCGCCGAGCATCGCGAGCAGACCGCCGGCCAGCCCGATGAAGAGCCCGAATGCGACGCGGGCACTCAGCGTCCCGTCGGCGAACGCCTGCTCCGCGGCCTCGACCTGCGGGATATCCGGGGTCGTACTCACGACGGTCGACATCGCCTCCACCTCGGCGAACTGCGCCGCGAGACCGTCGGCGTCCACGATGCCCCAGACGGCGCCCGCGACGACGACGCCGGCGAGGAGCAGACCGAACGTCGCCCAGACGTATTTCCCCCGGCCTCCCGACGCGATCACACCCAGGCCGCACAGGGCG
>CAVSLG010000002.1:0-50647 GCA_963728665.1 uncultured Actinomycetes bacterium
ACGTCGTCGCCCCGCATCACGAGATCGGGGTTGGCATCGCCGAGCACGACCAGGTCGAGATCCACGACGTGAGCCTACCGACGGCACCCGGCCCGCGCGTCGGGCGATGGTCTCGAACCTCCGCCAGCGCTCCGTACGATGGACGACGTGACGGCCCTCATCGAGCTCGTGCACGGCGACATCACCGCGCAGTCGGTCGACGCGATCGTGAACGCGGCGAACACGGCGCTGCGCCCGGGTGGCGGCGTCGACGGCGCGATCACGCGAGCGGCAGGTCCCGAGGCGCTCGCCGACCGCGAGCGGGTGATCCGCGAGCGCGGGCCGACCCCGCTGCCCACGGGCGAGGCCGTCGCGACGATCGCCGGCGACCTCGACGCCCGATGGATCATCCACACGGCGGGCCCGATCTACTCGGGCTCGGCGCGCGACGCCGAGCTGCTCGCCAGCTGTCACCGCTCGGTCCTGCGCGTGGCCGACGGGCTCGGCGCCCGCTCGGTCGCGTTCCCGGCGATCTCGACCGGCATCTACGGCTACCCCGTCGACCGGGCGGCCCCGATCGCGATCGCCGCGGTCATGGACGCCGTGACCGCGGTCGAGCAGGTCCGCTTCGTGCTCTTCTCCGAGCACGACCTCGGCGTCTTCCGCGACGCGCTCGAGAGCGCCGGGGACCGGTCCGATCGAAGTCCACCTCGCTGGTAGCATTTGCACCTGCAATGAGCGACCAGACCACGAACGAGGCCCTCACCGACGTCCGCACGGTCCACGACCGGCTGGCGGAGATCCAGCTCGTCGACTGCCGGGAGCTGTACGAGTGGGAGGCGGGCCGCATCGACGGCGCCGTGTACCTGCCCCTGAACTCGATCATGGCGGGCGCGGGCTCCGACCTCGACCGGACACGCCGATCGCCGTGATCTGCCGCAGCGGCAACCGCAGCGAGCTCGCCACGATGATGCTGCAGGCCCGGGGCTTCGAGGCCTACAACGTCGAGGGCGGCATGGAAGCCTGGGCCGCCGAGGGCCTGCCGTTCAGCGCCGGCGACGGGTCCCCCGGCCGCGTCGCCTGATCGCTCAGCCCTTCCACCGCCTGTACACGGGCGAGCCGCCACCGGGGTACGTCGTGCCGACCGCCTCCTCGACCGAGCAGGCGTAGATCGCGAGCTCGTACTCGGCCTCGTAGGGCACCGCGACCGCGCCCGGATGGTCCGGCGAGACCTGCTCCATCCACCCGCGCACGAGGAACTCGCCGCCCTCGCCCTCGTGGTTCTCGGGGTCGATCGCCGAGTGCATCGCGTAGCGCCCGTCGAGCGCGACCTCCTCGTTCTTCGGGCTGCGAGCCCGGAAGCCCACGAGCAGCAGGCCGGCGCCGAACCACGGTGAGACCGGGTGCAGGCGGGGCGCGCCGTCGCGGCGCAGCGTCGCGTGGAAGACGACCCTGCCCTCGAACCGCTCGCGCCCGAACGCCGCGAGCTCCGGGTCGCCGACCTCGAGCTCCGCCCATGCACCCACGGCTCGAACGGTAGCCTGCGGTCATGGCCGACGTCGACGCCGCCCGCCGCGAGCTGGAAGCCGCGCTCGGCCCCGAGGCGGTGCTCTCCGACCCCCTCGCCCGCCGCCTGTACGCCCGCGACGCGTCGATGGTCGAGGGCGGATGCGCGCTCGTCGCGTTGCCGACGACGACCGAGCAGGTGCAGGCGTGCGTGCGAGCCGCCGCCACCCACGGACTCCCGATCGTGCCCCGGGGAAGCGGCACGGGCCTCGCGGGCGCCGCCACACCGATCGGCGACTCCCTCGTGGTCACGACCGCGCGCATGACCGGCATCCTCGAGGTCCGACCCGAGGACCGCCTCGCGTGGGTCGAGCCGGGCGTGCCGAACCTCGATCTCGCGAACCATCTGCGTCCGATGGGCTGGAGCTACGCGCCCGACCCGTCGAGCCAGCAGACGTCGTCGATCGGCGGGAACGTGAACACGAACGCGGGTGGCCCGCACTGCCTCGCCTACGGCGTCACGAGCGCGCACGTGCTCGCGCTCGACGTCGTGATGGCCGACGGATCGATCGAGCGCCTCGGTGCCGAGGGGCCCGAGGCCGCCGGGTACGACCTGCGCGGCGTGGTCGTGGGGAGCGAGGGCACCCTCGGCGTCGTGACCCGGGTGTGCGTGCGCATCCTGCCGGCGCCCCCCGCCGTGCGGACGATGCTGTTCGGCTTCGACACGGTCGAGGCGTGCGCCGCCACCGTCTCGGCGATCATCGCCCGCGGGGTCGTGCCGGCGGCGGTGGAGATGATGGACCAGGGCATCGTGCGCGCGGTCGAGACGTTCGCCCACGCCGGCTACCCGGTCGACGCGGCCGCCGTGCTGCTGGTCGAGGTCGACGGCACCGCGGCGGGCGTGGCGGCACAGACGCACGAGGTGGAGGCGGCGGCCGCACGCGAACGGGGCCTCGAGCGTGCGGGTCGCGAGCGACGAGACCGAGCGGGCGCTGCTGTGGAAGGGTCGCAAGTCCGCGTTCGGCGCGATCGCCCAGATCGCCCCCCACTACCACCTGCACGACTGCGTGGTGCCGCGCACGAAGCTCGTCGAGGTGATGCGCGGCGTCTACGCGATCGCCGAGCGCCACGGCCTGATCGTCACGAACGTCTTCCATGCCGGCGACGGCAACCTGCACCCGCTCTTCTCGTTCGACCGGTCGGTGCCCGGCACGCTCGAGCGGGTGCTGCAGGCGAGCGACGAGGTCGTGCGCCTCTGCGTCGACGCCGGCGGGGCGCTCAGCGGCGAGCACGGCATCGGGCTCGAGAAGCGCGACTTCATGCCCCTCGTGTTCTCGGCCGAGGACCTGGCCGCCCAGGCCTGCGTGCGAGCGGCGTTCGATCCCGACGGGCGCATGAACCCGCGGAAGGTGCTCCCCGACGGCGCGCGGTGCGGCGAGTTCGCGCTGGCCGCGGCCGGATCGGGAGATGCGGCGTCCGACGCGGCCGACCTGCCGGAGGGCTCGTGGATCTGATCCATCCGCGCACCGTGGCCGACGTGGCCGAGGCGCTCGGCACCGCGTCGCGGGACGGCATCAGGGTGCTGGTCGTCGGCGGGCGACGCCACCTCGACAAGGGGAACCCGACCGAGGTCGACGTGGAGCTGTGGACCACCCAGCTCGACCAGGTCGTGGCCTACGAGCCTGACGAGATGCTCGTCGTCGTCCAGTCGGGCATGCGCTGCGGAGCCCTCGCCGAGCTGCTCGCCGAGCACGGGCAGGAATGGCCGGCCGACGCCCCGGCCGATGCGACGGTCGGCGGCGTGATCGCGTCGGGTTCGACGTCGGCGCGGCGACTGCGCGTCGGCGCGCTGCGCGACACCGTCGTCGAGATGGAGCTCGTCACCGGCGACGGTCGCACCGTGCACAGCGGCGCCCGCACCGTGAAGAACGTGACCGGCTACGACCTGCACCGCCTGATGACCGGCTCGCTGGGCACCCTGGGCGTGATCACGCAGGTCGCCCTGAAGCTGCGGCCGCTGCCGGAGCGCCGCCACACGCTGATCGCGCCCGGCGATCTCGGTGTCGCGACGTCGATCGCGGCAGACGTGCCGCTTACGGCGGGCGTGCTCGCGACGCCGGGCGGCGTCGAGGTGCGACTCGAAGGGTGGGCGGACGAGGTCGACGAGCTCGCGGCGGCGGTCTTGCGCCTGGCCCCGGACGCGGCGTCCATGGAGGCCTCACCCTTCCCTCGAGAACCATGGTGGACGTGGCCAGAGGTGGACACGATCGTGGAGGTCGCGGTCGCCCCCTCCCGGCTCGAGGCGGTGGTCGACCCCGCCTCGACGTTCGCCGCGCTCGCGGGCGTCGGCCTCGCCTGGATCGCGTCGTCGGGTGAAGAGACCCGGGCCGTCCGCGCCCGAGCCGCCGAGGCGGGCGGGATCGCTCCGGCGGTCCGCGGAACCGGAGGGCTCGGCGAGGCGCCCACGCCCGGCGCAGAGGTGCACCGGCGGCTCCGAGCCTCGTTCGACCCGGCGAACATCCTCGCGCCCGGACGGGGTTGGCAACGATGAAGGTCCACAGCATGCTTCCACGGCAACCCCGATCCGGGGGCGTCGCGACCGTGTGAGAGGAGGCTCGATGGACACGTACGAGGTCGGCATCGTGGGTGCAGGGGTCCACGGCGCCGCGGCCGCGTTCCACCTCGCCGACCGCGGGGTCCGCACGATCGTCGTGGAACGCACGACCCCGGCCGGTGGTCCGACCGGACTCTCGAGCGGCATCTGCCGCGCCTACTACACCAACGAGTTCCTGGCCCGGGTGGCTCGCGACGCGATCGAGATGTTCGAACGGTTCGACGAGGTCGTCGGCGCCGAGGCGGGACACCGCCGGACCGGCCTGTACCTGCTCCACCCCAAGGAGGACGTACCCATCGTGCGGGCATCGGTCGCGCGACTGAACGAGCTGGGCATCGAGACGGACCTCTTCGAGCCGGCGGCGCTCGCGGAGCGGCTGCCGGGGTTCGATCTGACCGGCGTCGCGATCGGGGCGTTCGAGCGACACGCCGGATACGCCGATCCCCACGCCACGACCGAGGGGCTGATCCGCGCGGCGATCGATCGCGGTGCCGAGGTGCGCCTGCACACCCGGGTGTCCGACATCGAACCGAGTTCGCCGGGCGGCGGCACGCTCGTGACCGACGGCGGCGACCGCATCACCTGCGAGCGCATCCTGTTGGCCGCCGGCCCATGGACCCGCCCGCTGGCCAGAGCCGTCGGCGTGGACCTTCCGCTCACCGTCGAGCGGCACGCAGTGGCCACGTTCCGGTGGGGACCCGCCGAGCCGGTGCCCGGGTTCGGCGACGTGCCGGGCGGCTTCTACGCGCGTCCGGAGGGCAACGAGCTCTTCCTCCTGGGCTCGCTCACGCCCGCACCCCAGGTCGACCCCGACGACTTCCGCACCACGATCGCCCCCGACGAGGTGGAACATCTCGCCCGCCTCCTCGTCGCGAGGGTCCCTTCGCTGGAGACCGCCGAGGTGCAGGGCGGGTGGGCAAGCCTCTACGACGTGAGCCCAGACTGGCAGCCGGTGATCGGCGCGATCGCGCCCGGCATCTTCGTCGACGCCGGAACGAGCGGGCATGGCTTCAAGCTCGCTCCTGCGCTCGGAGCCCATGTCGCCGATCTGGTCATGGGGCGGCGGGTCGACCCCGGCCTGGAGGCGTTCTCGCCGGCGAGGTTCGAGACGGGCCACGGCCTCGATGCCGGGTTCGGCGAGGTACGCATCCTCGGCTGATCGTCCTTCGGCGCTCGCCGGAACCGAGCGGACGGGACCCGCCCTATGCGACCACGAACGTGCCGGTCATCGTCGTGGGATGCACGTCGCACCTGAACCAATAGGAGCCGGCGTCGAGGGCCGGAACCTCGTACGTCACGACCTCAGGCCCATTGAAGACCTCGCCCACGAACAATGGGGTGCCCGCGCTCTCGTCGGTGTAGATCGCGACGTTGTGGGGGATGCCGGCGTCCATGTTGTCGAAGACGATCTCGAACGACTTCCCGGCCGGTGCAGCCAGACATTGGGCGTCGAAGACCGAATCCATCGCCATCACGTCGATCGCGGTGCCCTTGGGTGTGCACGCCGCCGGCTCCGGGCTCGGCTCCGGGCTCGGCTCGGGCTCGGCTCCGGCTCGGCTCCGGGCTCGGCTCAGGCGTCAACCCGGCGTCGTCGACCGGCAGCACGCCTGCGGAGAACGGATCCGCGAACGTCGGGTACGAGTCGGGCGCCGATGGGGCTTCGTCGCTGACCTGGATCGCGCCAACCGAACCGAGGCCCGTGTAGGCGAAGGCGTGGGTCACGAAGGGATACACCCCTTCGTCGGGGATCTGCAGCTCGAACATCGCGCCGTCGCCTGGCGGGATGTTCCACGTCTGCAGCCCGTTCATCTGGCTCGTCGGGTTCCCCGACGGATACACGTGCGGGAAGAGCGTGCCGATCACGTGGAAGGCGTTCGTGAGCGTCGGCCCGGCGTTCACCACCCATATCCGGAAGGGCTCGTCGGGACGGACCTGCGAGCGGTGATTCGAGGTAGCGGTTCGCGAGGCCGTCGAAGACCACGTACTCGGGTTCGACGGCCTTCATGCGATCGAGATCGCCGACGTAGACGCCGTCGATCGGCTTCGCCCCCGGGTAGAACTCGCTCGCGACGAGCACGAACTCGCGCTCGGCGGGAAGCGCGTCGGTCTCGACGATGATCGCTCCGTACATGCCGTTGCCGATGTGCTGCAGCACCGGGTCGACGCCGCAGTGGTACATGAAGACGCCCGGGTACATCGCGACCCAGTCGAACGTCAGCGTCTCTCCCGGGTCGACCGGCTGGTAGTTCTTGTCCCACGGCGTGAGCGCCGCGTGGAAGTCGATCGAGTGCTGCATGCCGATCGACGTGTCGTTCGTGAGGGTGAACCTGACCGTATCGCCCAGCTGCACCCTGATGACCGGCCCGGGCGCCGTGCCGTTGAACGTCCACACCTGGTACTTCACGTCCGGCGCGACCTCCTGCGTGGTCTCTCGGGCCACGAGGTCGACCTCCACGACGTTGCCGTTGGGTTCGTCGACCCTGAAGTCACCGGTGGTCGCATCGCTCGCCGTGCTGCCTTCGCCGGGGCTGACCGCGACGATCCCCACGATGAGGAGGACGGCGGCGAGGAACACGGCCCCGGCCGACATCAACCGGTTCATGGGGCGCCCCATGAGCACGTTCCTACCACCGTGCAGGTGAAGCGTCGAACCGCACCCCCGATGTCGCGGCATCCCTGAGATCGGCGAGCCATCCAACGGACGGCTATGGGCCATTGGTCCCGACCGGACAGGGACCTCCGGCAGCACACCGCGACCCCGAGGAGCGCTACGGTCGCCCCATCAACGGAGTGAACTAGTCCGTTAATCGTGAGGCCAGGCGGATGAGACCCGGCCCGGAGCAAGGGGGTTCACGATGGGTGAGGACGGAGAGCGGATCGACAGCGGAGACGATCACGTCGAGCTCCCGCCCCCCGGCGAGCGGCCGATCAAGCGCCGCGGCCCGGTGGTCTCACGTCGTGCTGCACTCGGCATGATGGTCGGCGGCGCCGCGGTGGGCGTGGTCGGCGCTCGCGTGGGCTTCGGGTCGTCGAGCGGTGGCGACCTCAGCGGCATCGCGAATGCGCGTGGACTCGATGGCGCACAAGCGGAGGCAGCGCTGAAGACGTACGTGCCCGGCGGCGAGTTCGACGAGTTCTTCATCATGTCGTCGGGCGGTCACTCGGGGAACGTCTACGTGATCGGCGTGCCGTCGATGCGCATGCTGAAGGAGATCCCCGTCTTCACGCCGAACGCCTGGCAGGGCTACGGCTACGGCACCGACCAAGGCGACACGGTGCTTGGCCGAGGGCGCCGACCCCGCGAAGAGCGAGGACCTCCGGTGGGGCGACACGCACCACCCGGCGATCTCGGAGACCGAGGGCACCTACGACGGCCGGTTCCTCTACATCAACGACCGGGCCAACGGCCGCATCGCGATGGTCGACCTGCGCGACTTCAAGACGAAGCAGATCCTCGACATCGCGAACCTGCAGACGTCCCACGGCGGGTGCTTCGTCACCCCGAACACCGAGTACGTGCACATCTCGTCGATGACGCCGTGCCCGGTCACCGAGAGCGGGTACGCGCCGCTGTCGCGGTACAAGGAGGACTTCCGCGGGTTCTCGACCTGGCTGCGCATCGACCAGGACACCGGCCGGTTCGTGATGGACGAGAGCTTCCAGATCGAGCTGCCGCCCTACACGCAGGACCTTGCCGACGCCGGGAAGCTCGCGAGCTTCGGGTTCGGGTTCATCAACACCTACAACACCGAGATGGCCACGGGCGGCAACCTGCACAACGGCCACAGCGACCCGGCCGCATCGCTCGAGGCGGCGGCGACGATGAACGACTACGACCTGATGAACATCATCGACTGGCAGAAGGCCGAGGAGTTCGTCAAGGCCGGCAGCCGGGGTGAAGACGCTCAACGGCATGCGGGTGATCCCGCTCGAGGCCGCCGCGGCCGAGGGCATCCTGCACTTCGCCCCCGAGCCGAGGAACCCGCACGGCGTCGACGTGAGCCCCACCGGCGACTACATCGTCGTCGCCGGCAAGCTCGACCCGAACGGCAACGTGTACTCCGCCGAGCGCATCAAGGACGCGATCGCGAACCAGGACTACGACGGCACCGACCCGTTCGGCGTGCCGATCCTGAAGCTCGACTCGGTGCTCGAAGCCCAGGTCGAGCTCGGCGCCGGGCCCCTGCACTCGCAGTTCGACGACGAGGGCTACGCCTACACGTCGCTGTTCGTCGACACGGCGATCGCGAAGTGGTCGCTCGGTCCGAAGGCGGGCCACGAGGGCGAGGACGCCTTCAAGCTCGTGGAGAAGCTGCCGGTGCAGTACAACATCGGCCACCTCGTCACGGCCGAGGGCGACACCGTGACTCCCGCCGGGAAGTACATGGTGGCGCTGAACAAGTGGTCGATCGACCGGTTCCCACCGGTCGGGCACGCTGCACCCGCAGAACTTCCAGCTGATCGACCTCGACTCGCCGCAGCTGACGGTGCTCGCCGACATGCCGATCGGCATGGGCGAGCCGCACTACGTGCAGATGATCCGCCGCGACAAGCTGAAGAGCGTGATCCAGGTGTACGAGCCGGGCACCGACCCGCTCACCTGGTCCAGGTCCGAGTTCGCGATCGCGGCCGGCGAGGAGCGCGTGGAGCGGCAGGGCGGCGACCTGCACGTGTACATGAGCGCTCAACGCTCGCACTTCACCCCCGACGTGGTCGAGGCGAAGCTCGGCGACACGCTCCGCCTGCACCTGACGAACGTGGAGCAGACGCCCGACGCAACGCACGGGTTCGCGATCCCGGCCTACAACATCGAGGCCTCGATCGACCCGGGTGAGGTCGTGAACATCGACCTGCCGCTCACGAGGGCCGGCACGTTCGGCATGTACTGCTCGGAGTTCTGCTCGGCCCTGCACCTGGAGATGCAGGGCTGGCTCGAGGTGGCTCCGTGAAGAGAACGCACGACACGTCGGAAGGAAGGAACGGACGGATGCAGAAGAAGTGGATGACGCTGGTGCTCGCGCTGGTGCTGGCCGTGACCTTGGCGGCCTGCGGCGGCGGAGACGACGGTGGAGGCGACGGCGCGACCGACACGACCACCGAGACCGAGACGCGAGACCGAAGCGCCCGACGACGGTGGCGCGAGCACCGAGCTCACGGTCACCGCTCCCGTGGGTGCCTCGAACTCGGGCTTCTCCGAGACGACCCTGACCGCGCCCGCGGACACGCCGTTCACGATCACGTTCACCAACGACGACGAGGGCATCCCGCACAACGTCCAGATCTTCGAGGGTGACGACACGGCTGCCACCCCGGTCTTCGCACCCGAGGGCAACGAGCTGATCACCGGACCGGACACCGCCGTGTACGAGGTTCCGGCCCTGCCGGCAGGCACCTACACCTACAACTGCCTATCGCACCCCACCACGATGGTCGGCACGCTGACCGTGGAGTGACGCGGGGCAGAAGGAGCCCGAGAAGGAGGTGACGAGGATGGCGGCAGCGGCGGCGACGACCCGCGAGCAGCGCGGCCTGCGGATCGTCCTGGGCCTCGCAGCCGCCGTCCTCGTCGTCCTCGCGTGGCGTCTCCCCGTGTGGGAAGCCCGCCTGACCGCGCCCCAGTACCCGCAGGGGCTTTCGCTCACCGCGAGCGCGACCGGGGTCACCGGCGACATCGACGAGGTGAACGAGCTCAACCACTACGTCGGCATGAAGGCGTTCGAGACCTCCGACGCGCCCGAGATGGCCTTGTGGACGCCGGCGATCGTGCTCGCCCTCATCGCCGTGGCCGTGGCCGTCGCGCTCCCTCGGCACCTCGTCGGGCGCCTGGCGAAGCTCGCGCTGTGGGCGATCCCGATCGGCGCGCTGCTCGACGTTCAGTACCGGCTGTACCAGTACGGCCACGGGGTCCAGGACGACGCGCCGATCCGCTTGGACCCGTTCACCCCGCTCGTCGTCGGCCCGACGAAGGTGCTGAACTTCACGACTTGGGCCTATCCGGGTGCCGCGATCTGGTGCCTGTTCGGGGCGGCGTTCCTGGTCACGTTCGCACCGGGGCTCGTTCGCCGCGTGCGGGACCGATGGCAGCACCGGCCCGTGTACGTCTCCGACGAGGAGTTCGAGGCGCTCGAGCGAACTGGTCGGGTATGAGGGTCGCGCCGGCGCTCGCGGCATCGCTGGTGGTGCTCGCTGTGTCGACGCCCCCCGCCTCCTCGCAGGAGACGGACCACTCGGGTCACGACGAGAGAGCGCACGTCACCACGTCCGACGGCATGGTCTCGATGCCCGCCGAGCACCTGCAGGTGATGATCGACGAGACCCCGCCCGGGGGCACGCTGCTCGTGCCTGAGGCCGTCTACGTCGGGATCGTCACGATCGATGAGCCCGTGACCCTCGAGGGGCAGGGCCGCCCCGTGATCGACGGGAACCTCGAGGGCTCGATCGTGACGATCATCGCTCCCGACGTGACGGTCCGGGGACTCACGCTGCGGCGCTCGGCGATCGGACCGTTCGAATCGCCGTCGGGCCTCATGCTCGAGCAGGCGGACCGGGCGACGATCGAGGACGTCACGATCGAACAGAGCTACATCGGCATCACGGTCCGGCTCTCCGACGACGTGACGATCGACCATGTCTCGATCCAAGGTCAGGGAGTCATCACCGGCGAGGAACACGTCGTCGAGACCGACGACGAGGGCGAGCATCGACAGCACGCCGCCGCCGACCAAGGCGAGCAGATGCACACCGACGCGCAGGTTCGAGGTGACGGCATCTGGCTCTGGAACGCGACCGACGCGATCGTGCGCGACACCACGATCGACGAGGCGCGCGACGGCATCTACGTCTCCTACGGCGCCGGCAACCTGCTCGAACGCGTCCGCATCACCGACAGCCGCTACGCGGTGCACGACATGTACGCCGAGGACCTGACGGTCCGAGCCGGCGTGCTCGAGGCGAACCTCTCGGGGCTCGTGCTGATGTACGGCGGTCCGGTGCACGTGGTCGACAACACGATCATGGAATCCGGGAGCCCGTCGACCGGCTTCGGCGTGCTCGTCAAGGACGTCGGAGGTGTAACGGTCGAGGGCAACGTCGTCGCCGACAACCGCGTCGGCGTACAGGTCGACGATGCCGGCCGCACCGGCGGCGAGCCGACGCTCGTGCTCGGCAACACGATCGCGATGAACCAGATCGGGCTGCTGCTGATGCCGTCGGCCGACACGGTGGTCGCCGGGAACGGGTTCATCGAGAACTCCACCCAGGTCACGATGGGCGGGCAGGGCGGCACGCAGGCGATCTGGAGCCGCGAAGGGGTCGGCAACTACTGGAGCGACTACGGAGGGTTCGATGCCGAGGGCGACGGAACGGGCGACCTCGCTTACGTCGAGAGCGGCAGGATGAGCGAGCTCCTGGCGTCGGAACCGCTGCTGCTCGCGCTCGCATCGGGTCCCGCGTTCAGGCTGCTCTCATCGGTGGAGGGCAAGTGGTCCCCGTCGGAGCCCCTCGTTCGGGACGAGGCTCCGCTCGTCGCCGCGCCCGGCCCGGCGCTGCGCGGTGACCGCCGCGGCGCCCCCGTGCCATTGTGGTTGCCGGGAATCGCCCTCACCTTCGGATGCGGCTGGCTGCTGCTGCGCGCGCGCCGGCCGCGACGGGCGGCGTCGATCCGATGACTACGCCCTTCCTCGAGATCACGAACCTCACGAAGGTCTACCGCGGAGGATGGGGGCTGCACGACGTCTCGCTCACGCTTCCGGCCGGCGTGATCGCCGCGCTCGGCGGCCCCAACGGCAGCGGGAAGTCCACGCTGCTGCGCTGCCTCGCCGGACTCGCCCGGCACGAAGGCGAGGCGCGGCTACTCGGAGAGCGGCTCGGGCGACGGACCCGCGGTCCGAGAGCGGGTGGGGTTCCTCGCACAGACCGTGACCCTTCCCGAGCAGGCCACGATCGGCGAGGTGATCGACCTGTTCGCGCGCCTGCGCGGCGCGGACCCGCGACGGATCCCGCTGCCGCCCGGATTCGTCCGTCCCGACGACGACCTGATCGGTGAGCTCTCGGGTGGCCAGCGGCACCGCGTGGCGCTCGCGGTCGCACTGCTCGGCGCCCCGTTGCTGCTGTTGCTCGACGAGCCGGTCGCGAACCTCGACGAGGAAGGCCGTGAGGCGTTCTGGGACGTACTCGGCACGCTCCGCGACCGTAACGGCGTGACCGCGATCGTGTCGAGCCCATCGCCGTCGGAGCTGCGTGACGTCGCGGATGTCGGGCTCTACCTCGACGACGGCCGGCTCGTGCGCGAGGAGGACTTCAGCGGCCGGAGCGCGACGGTCGTGCATCCCTTCGGCCGAGACGACGCGGAGGCGTGCTCGTGAGCGCCAGCCCCGTCTCCGTGATCGCCGCGTGGGAGTATCGAACCGCCGTCCGCGCGAAGTGGGTGCTCACGATGGCCGTCGTGTTCGGCCTGCTCTGCGTGATGGTCACGCTGCTCGCGTTCCGCACGGTCCGCGAGCTGGGCCTGTCGGGCATCGGCCCAGCCTCGGCGACCCTGGTCAACCTCGGGGTGCTGCTGCCGTCGCTGATGGGACTGCTGCTCGGCGCAGGTTCGCTCGTGGGTGCCCGTGAGCAGGGCATGCTCGCGATGGTCTGCGCCCAACCCCTCCGCCGTTCGCAGGTGGCGACGGGCGCCTTCCTCGGGCTCACCGCGTCGCTCTGCACGACGCTCGGCATAGGGTTCGGCGTTGCGATGCTGATCATCGCGGGCGTCGCCACGACGGAAGATGTGCCGGCCCTGGTGACGCTGATCGTCGCGACGCTCGGCGTCGGTGCGGCGAGCGTGGCGATCGGCGTGGCGATCAGCTCCCTGGTCTCGAGCAGGGTGCAGGCGGTCTCGATCGCGGTCGGCCTGTGGATCGTGCTCTCGCTCGGCGTCGACCTCGCGCTCGCCGCCCTCGCCCCGAGCGTGCACCTCGGCCCCACCGGGCTGCTCGCCGCGATCCTCGCGAACCCGTTGGAAGCAGGACGCATCCTGGCGCTGCTCGGCACGAACCTCGAGGGCACCGCCCTCGGGCCGTTCGGCGCCTACCTGATCGGCACGTTCGGCCGCTGGGGGACGATCGCCGTGCTCGTCGGGGACCTGGTGGCATGGACGCTGGTGCCGCTCGGCGTGGCACGATGGGCGCTGCCACGCAAGGACCTGTGACCCCGACCGCCTGGAGGAACGCCCGATGCGACTCGTCCGCGAGAGCCGGTACGCGATCGAAGCCCTGGTCGTGCTCGCCGGCGCGCCGCCCGGCGAGATGATGGAGGCGCGCGAGGTCGCCGAGCTGGCCCACCTGCCGGCGCCCTACCTGTCGAAGATCCTGCGCCTGCTCGCCCTCGGCGGGGTGCTGCGGTCCCAGCGGGGGAAGGGGTACGTCCTCGCGCGTGCGCCGGATCGGATCCTGCTCGGCGATGTTCTGCGCGCCGTCGAGGGCGAGGAGGTCATCTGGGAGACGTGCATCTTCTGGCGCGAGGAATGCGACACGGAGCACCCGTGCCCATTGCACTTCCGTTGGACCGAGTTGAAACCCGACATCCAGGACGCGATGGGGTCCGTCACGCTCGCCGACATCGCCACGCACGGCTTCGCGCCCGACGCAAGGGTGGGCGAGCAGCGCGAGGGTCGCTGACCACAGCCGTGTGGGAAGGTGCGAGCACCAGCCCGGTGTTGGACGCTGTCGAGACCCGCTCCGAGGAGATGAACACGATGCTGAACGATGCCGACCGAGCGATGCTCGACGCACCGAACTTCGCGAGCCTCGCCACGACGATGGCCGACGGCTCGCCGCAGGCGTCCGTCGTCTGGATCGACATCGAAGACGACGAGATCCTCGTGAACACGGCCGAGGGACGCACGAAGACCGAGAACATGCGGCGCGATCCGCGCGTCGCGGTCTGCCTGTTCGATCGGAACGACCCGTACCGTCAACTGATGGTCCGCGGCCACGTCACCGGGTTCACGCACGACGGCGCCGACGCCCACATCGACTTCCTCGCGAAGAAGTACACGGGCGCCGACGTCTACGCGGGACACCGCCCCGACCAGCAACGAGTGATCGTGCGCATCGAGGTCGACGGCATCGCCCGCATGGGGTATTAAGCACGACGTCGAGAGACCCCTCGCGAGGAGGACGCACGATGGCCGACCCTGACACGACGGCGAACGATGCCACGGTGAAAGCCCGGTGGACGCGGCTGGCCACTCTCGGGCTCTTCATGGTCGGGCTCGCTGCCTTCCTGATGATCGCTGCATCGCTCATCTGGGGCGTCGACGTCGCCGATGACCTGCCGTTCTTCCTCTCGCTCGTGATCGTGCCGTGGGTCGTCGCCTTCCTGGTCTGGAGCTTCGGCACCTGGGCCAAGGTCGTCGGCATCGTCGTCGGACTCGCGAGCATCGGCGCGATGTTCTGGACGGCGTTCGGGCTCGCCGTGCCCGCGAGCTTCTTCGACTTCGTCCCGGGGTTGCTCGTGGTGCCCGGCGCGCTCATCGCCATCGTGGCGTCGATCGGCGCGATCGTGGCGAACCGGCGCGGCCACCGCACTCCGACCAGTGAAGGGGGCGAGCGCCGAGCCATCACGGCGGTGGTCGCCGTCGTCGGCGTGCTGGCGGCGGTCTCGGCCGTCCTCACCGTCGTGGGCCGATCGACGGTCGACACACCCGAGGGCGCGACGACGGTCGCCCTGGGCAACTTCGAGTACGACCGATCCGAGTACGAACTGGCGGGGGGGTCGCAGGTGGTGGTCCGCAACGACGATCCCTTCCTGCACACGTTCACGGTCGACGAGCTCGGCATCGACGTCGAGCTCGGACCCAACGGATCGGCGCTGGTCGACATCCCGAGCGACTCGGGCACCTACGTCCTGTATTGCCGCCCGCACACGATGAACCCCGACGATCCGGGGCCCGACGACATGGCGGCATCGCTCACCGTCGGCTGAGCCGCTCCCCCGCCGCCTCCAGCGTCTCGACGCGCTTGCAGAACGCGAACCGCAGCAGGTGCGCCCCGTCGGCGGGATCGGAGACGAACGACGAGCCGGGCACGGTCGCCACGCCGACGTGCTCCACGAGGTGGCGCGCGGTCGCCACGTCGTCGCCGAGCCCGAGGTGGGAGCAGTCGGCCATCACGTAGTACGCGCCACGGGGCGGCGACGCCACCTCGAAGCCGCTCTCGGCCAGCACCCGGAGCATCACGCTCACGCCGTTCCGCGTAGTCGGCGCGCATCCGCTCGAAGTAGCTCGGCGGCAGCTGCAGGGCGGTGATGCCCGCGACCTGCAGCGGGGCCGCCGCCGCCACGGTGAGGAAGTCGTGCACCGGCCGGATGCCCGCCATCAACGGCGCCGCCGCGATCGCCCACCCCACGCGCCAGCCGGTGACCGAGTAGGTCTTCGAGAGGGCGCTGATCGTGATCGTGCGCTCCGCCATGCCGGGGAGCGTCGCGATCGGCACATGCTCGGCCTCGTCGTACGTGATGTGCTCGTAGATCTCGTCGGTGATCGCGATCGCATCGTGCTCGACGCAGAGCTCGGCGATCGCGGCCAGCTCCTCACGCGTGAACACCTTGCCCGTCGGGTTGTTCGGGGTGTTGATCACGATCGCGCGGGTGCGCGGTCCGAACGCGGCGCGCAGCTCGGCCTCGTCGAACGTCCAGTCGGGCGGGCGCAGCGACACGAGCCTCGGCACCGCGCCGGCGATGATCGAGTCGGGCCCGTAGTTCTCGTAGAACGGCTCGAACACGACGATCTCGTCGCCGGGGTCGAGCACGCCGAGCATCGACGCGATCATCGCCTCGGTCGATCCGCACGTGACGCAGATCTCGGTCTCGGGGTCGACCGTCATGCCGTGGTCGCGCAGCGTACGCGGCCGCGATCGCCTCCCGGAACGCCGGCACGCCCCACGTGATCGGGTACTGGTTGTGGTCCTCGGCGATCGCGCGCGCGGCGGCGTCCTTCAGCTCCTCGGGCGCCGGGAAGTCGGGGAACCCCTGCCCGAGGTTGATCGCGCCGTGCTGGTTCGCGAGGCGCGTCATGTCGCGGATCACCGACTCCGTGAACGACGAGGCCTTCGCCGACGCGTGCAGCCTCGAGTCGCTCATGAGCGAGCAGCCTATCCTCGGGGCAATCGACCGGCAGGAGGGATCGCGATGACCGGCAAGGCAGCGTTCACCGACGAGGAATGGGTCCGGGTGCGGCGAGCGCCCACCGTGGCCGGCATGGCGATCTCGCTCGCCGATCCGGGCGGCCCGATCGAGCTCTCGAAGGAGACGATGGCGACCCTCCGCGGCATCGGCGCACCGCCCACGCAGGACGAGCTGCTGATCACCGTCTCGCAGGAGGTCATGGCGATGGGCCAGCAGCGCGAGAACCCGATGAAGGGCTTCACGGTCGCCGACAAGAGCCAGGTCGGGGCATCGGTGCTGCAGGAGCTCCGCGAGACGCAGGACCTCGTGGAGGCCAAGGCGACCCCCGACGAGGCGTCGGCGTTCGCGCGCTGGATGGTCGAGGTCGCGCAGGACGCCGCGAACGCCGCGAAGGAAGGCGGCTTCATGGGCTTCGGCGCCGAGCAGGTGAGCAAGGGCGAGCAGGACATGCTCGACCAGCTCCGCGCCACCCTCGGCGTCACCGAGGGCTAGAGCGGCGCTACAACCGGCTCCGCAGTCCCCACAGCTCGGGGAAGCAGCGCTTGTCGAGGGTCGACCGCAGGTAGCCCACGCCGCTCGAGCCGCCGGTGCCGCGCTTGGCTCCGATCTCGCGTTCCACCATCAGCACGTGCAGGTATCGCCACTGCGCGAGCGCCTCGTCGTGGTCGACGAGTCCCTCGCTCACGGCGAACACCTCGCCCTGCTCGCGCGCCATCGCGACGAGCGACGTCGCGCGCCCCTCGGCGTCGTCCTCGGGCATCGGGTAGCCGTGCGTGCGCATCAAGGTCAGGAACCCGTCCCAGAGCGTGGGCTCGGCGAGTCGCCGCGCGAGGCGTTCTCGCTCCTCGGACTCCGCGGCGAGGTCGTCGAGGAACCGCTCGTCCTTCAGGCCGCTCACGAACTCGAGCTCGCGGAACTGCGCCGACTGGAAGCCGCTCGCGGGCGTGAGCACCGCCCGGAACTCGAGGAAGTCCTGCGGGGTCATCGTCTGCAGCACCTGGATGTGCTCGATCAGCACGCGCTCGATCGCCTGCACCCGCACGAGCAGGTGACGCGCGCGCTCGGGGCGGTCGGCGACCATCGCGTCGCGCGCGGCTTCCAGCTCGAAGAGCACCTGCTTGAACCAGAGCTCGTACGCCTGGTGCACGACGATGAAGAGCAGCTCGTCGTGGACCGGCGGATCCGACCGCAGCTGCTGCAGCGAGAGCAGCTCGGGGATCTTCAGGTACGAGCCGTACGTCAGCAGTCCCTGCTCCGCCTGCTCGGTGAGGCGCCCGAACCGTCGCTCCTGCCGCTCCCCCTCGGTCATGGCGGCACGGTAGGCAGGCGACGCACCTCGGTCAAACCACCAGGGCGTGTGAGGATGGGCGCGTGACCGATCGCGCCGCCGAGCCGACGCCGCTGGGGACCGAGATGCCCGAGGGGGTGCGGTTCGTGGGACGCGAGGGCGTCGTCACGCCGAACTGGCTCGGCGACGACCACCCCGCCGACGCCGATCTCGATGCGTGCGTGGCGTGCGGCCTGTGCCTGCCGCACTGCCCCACCTACCGGCTCACCGGCGAGGAGACGGCGTCGCCGCGGGGGCGCATCGCGGCGATGCGGGCGGTCGCGGACGGCCTCGCCGAGGTCGACGACACGTTCGCGGCGTTCATGGATCGATGCCTCGTCTGTCGCGCGTGCGAGGACGTCTGCCCGTCGCACGTGCCGTTCGGCCGCATGATGGAGCACGCCCGCACCGAGCTGGAACCGCGCCGGAGCGCCGGCGCCCGGCTGGTGCGATGGCTCGGGCTCGACGTCGTGCTGCCGCATCCGTCGTTGATCAGGGCCGCCGCCGTGCTGCAGCCGATCGCTCGTCCGCTGATGCCGCGCCGCATGCGAGCACTCGTGCCGCGCCGGGCGGCGCCGCTGCGACGGCTGCCGGCGCTCACCGAACCACCGGCGGGCGTCGAGGTCGCGCGGCACGGTCGCGCTGCTCGCGGGCTGCGTGCAGGACCGGTGGTTCCACGACGTGAACCTCGCCACGATCCGGGTGCTCGCGCGCGCGGGGTGGCGCGTGGCGGTGCCGCGGGACCAGCGGTGCTGCGGCGCCCTGCAGGCGCACAACGGGAGGCTCGAGACGGCACGCCGGCTCGCCCGGCGCAACGCGCGCGCGTTCTCGGGCGTCGATCACGTGATCGCGAACGCGGCCGGCTGCGGCGCGCACATGCAGACGTACGGCGAGCTCGCGGACGGCGCGGAGCTGCCCGTGCGCGACGTGATCGCGTTCCTGCACGACGAGGGCCTGGGCACGGTCGAGTTCGGGCCGGCCGGCGTCGAGCGCGTCGCCTACCACGATGCCTGTCACGCGCTGCGCGCGCAGGGGATCCACGCCCAGCCGCGGGCGCTGCTAGGCGCGATCCCGGGCCTGCAGGTCGTCGAGATCCCCCAGGGCGACCGATGCTGCGGCGCCGCCGGCCTCTACAACGTCACGGAACCCGAGCTCGCCGAACGGCTCCAACGCGACAAGGCCGAGGCCGTCCGATCGACGGGGGCGCGGGTGATCGCGAGCGCGAACCCCGGCTGCACGATGCAGCTCCGTGCGGGTCTCGCGTCGCTCGGGGTCGATGCCCGCGTCGTCCATCCCGTCGAGCTGCTCGACGCCGCGATCGAGGCCGGATCCGTGCGACGCCAGCCCTAGGTTCCGGTGGCCGAGTGGCCGTGGGAGTTGGAGTCTCCCCTCTCGCACCGGAGCTCGCGCTGATCACTGACGCACGTAGCGATGACGTCAGCCGCGTTCCACACGGCTCGCATTCGGGTACCTCCACATCGTGTGGGCGAGTGGCCACATCGCGACCACCGCTGCGACCGGCTGAACGTAGAACTGGACACCCGTGAGGGGAACGATTCGAGCGACCGCCATCGCGCCGAACGCGACGATGACGAACCTGGGAACACCCAACGCGCCGACTCCGACGGTCGACACGCCCTTCGCGAAGCCCATGATGCCGATCGCGGAGGCAACCCCACTCGTCACGATGACGGGGATGAACCATGGCTCGACCGCTGCTTGCGCCGCCCGAACGTCGCCCCCGGTCTCCGCCGCCGCTAGGGCCGCGAACTCCATCCCGGGCAAGATCGCGTACAGCGTTCCACCGACGATGACGAAGGGGAGCGCGAGAGCGCTCCAACGGTCATCGCCCGCTTCACGCAGGTAGCTACGGATCGCAAGGAACGCCAGGAGCAGGAGGGCGGACGCGACCCCCACCATGAGATGCGAGATCCCCCAGCGGAACGGGTTGGATGCCGCCGCCCTCGCGACCGCAGCCTCATCTGGCGGGCCCAAGCCGATGTAGGGGTGAGCGACGAACGCCACGAGGAGGACGCCCGGGGCCACCGCAACGATGGCCGCTCGGGACCGTTCTCGGACCGTCAACGACATGTCGCGATCGAGGTTGCGAGCCCCGGTCGCGTCGGTGCTCATGATCCTCTCGCCGGACATCGTGCGTCCTCCTCTCCCGACGGCTACACAGGACGACGCTACGAACGACCCTTCCTCGCCGCGATCGGGAGTTCTCCCCATGCTGCGAGTCCGTGTTGCATGGCGAACAGAGCCGCCGCCGCTCGTGTCGAGACACCGATCTTCCCGTACGCGTTCTGGATATGACGGTCGGCCGTCTTGACGGAGATGCCGAGCACGCGGGCGATCTGTTTGGTCTGCAGACCCCTGGCGAGGAGTCCCACCACCTGTGCCTCGCGGTCCGTGATGCCAGCAGGCCGTTCGATCCGGGGCGCGGGGAACCCTGAGACCTGGACGACACCAGCGACCGCGTCGGGGTCCAGTCGGCCGGCATGAGCCTCTCCCCCGAGGGCTTCGGCGGCTTCCTGGCGCGTGAGCGCCTTTCGATGCGGCCGCGGTTCGGTCATCGCATGGAAGGCGTCCGCGGCGGCCACCAGACGGGCAGCCGGCGTGAGTGCGGGACCAGCCGATCCCCGGTGGTAACCGGAGCCGTCCACCCGTTCGTGATGGGTCGTGGCCACCGGCGCGAGCGCCGCGAGGAGCGGAGATCGGCTGAGGATGCGCTCCGAATGGTAGGCGTGGAGCCTGACCTGCTCCCACTCGTCTGACGTCAGCCCGCCGGGCTTCTGCCAGACCCGAACCGGGATGGCGACGCGCCCGATGTCGTGAACGGCGGCGGCGCGCCTGACCGTCCCGGCCTCTGACGCATCAAGGCCGCACCGGGTCGCGGCGATCGAAGCGAGCTCCGCCACCCCTCGCGAGTGACCGACCAGGTACTTCGACACCAGGTCCGCGAAGTCCCCCATCGCAGTCAGTGCGCGTTCGATCGCGTCGCCGCCGAGAGTTACATGCGGGCTCGGCTCACAGGCAAGGGTCGCGCTCCATGCCGAGCCGGGATCATCGAGCCCGAGGATCTCGTCTGCGTCGTCTACCAGCCCTCCGACGATCCCGGGATCGAACGCCCTACCCGCTCGCTCGCGGACGACCTGAGCGGCGTAATCGACACCGCCAAGCATCCGTTGGAAGGCTGCGTCGCGGGCTACCTGTGCGATCCGCACCGCGAGCGGTATCTCGTCGCGCTTCGCATGCCCGGGTTGGCCCTTCCCATCCCACCGCTCATCGATACAGGCGAACAACGTGCCCATCTCTGACGGAAGGCCGAGGCGCTCCGTCAGCATCATCGCGACCTCGCACATGGCGGCCGTCTGCGCCCCGATGACTCGCGCGAACCTCGGAAGGCGCGACATCGCCTTCGCCGTTCGAACGGGCCACAAGCCCTCCTGCGGGGCCATCGCGCCCAGCACGCCGGCGACCATCTGGGGCCGGGAACCGAACCGGACCGGGCCGCCGTACTTCGTGAGCACGTCGTGGCCGCCGAAGAGTTCATCGGCGAGGTCGGCGTTGGCCGTGCAGCCCACGTAGAACAGCAGACAAGCGAAATAGGTATGTGACGCGACATCCGCGTCGATCCCCGCTCGCTCGATCAGCCTCATGGCGATCAGTGTGCTCTGAAGGCCGTGCTCCATGGGCACGCCGATCCCGAGATCGGTTGCCAGGGAAAGTGCCGCGACCACCTCAGCGGCTCGGATCCGCTCGTCGTCCGGGGGCGTGCTCCCCTTCATCTCGTCCCGGATATGTGCCGACTCCACGGTCCGCCCTGTCTATCACGCCAGCACAGGATGTGGGAGCCTCGCTCCCGCCCTTGCGACAGCGTTGGTCTGGCAACCCGGAGCGGCGACAGGACGACACCCGCGGCCGCGGCGCGGGACGACTTAGCGCCCGGCTCGGAACGACAGCCCGAGCCGGCGAAGGGCCGGTGACACCGGTTCCAGGCCCAGCGCGCCTTCGAGCCATGCGGCGGCGAGTCCTCCGGTCGACCCGGCATCGCTCGCGGCCAGCGACCCCGCCGTCGCGGACCACGCTCCCGCGATCGACGCCCGGGCGATGACCCCGTCGACGTCGATGCCCGTCATCGGTTCCTCGCCCGCATCGGCCCCGGGGAGGATCATCACCGCGTTCACCACGGATCGCTCGCCCCCGGGGTCGGAGGGCGAGTTCACGATGCCCCTGCCCTTGATCCACATCGCCGAGCTGCCGCCGCCGTCGAGGTTCACGGCCTCGACGGCTCCGAGGTCGAGGAAGGTGCGGGCGAACCGCCGCAGGGTCATGCCGACCGACCGTCGCGACCGGCCGTCGACGACGACGAGCAGCAGCCTGCCGTCGCTCGTGACCCCGATGCCCGTTCGTGGATTGCGCCGGCAGAACGACGACCTGCACCTCGGAGCAACGGACCTACCGTGGTCGACGAGCTGGGGCATGCCGCCGATCGTGTCGAGCACTCGCGGCCACCCGACCGACCACGAGAGGCGGACGCGATCGCCGGGTTGCATCGCCTCGATCGCGTCGGCCCCTTCCCCCCAGCGCCTCGACGCGAGGACGACCCCCCGAGATCCCACCCGCCTGGGCGGGGAGACGCATCGGACGACGTCGACCGTGTAGCGCCTCGACACCCCTGCCTCGAGCGCGGCCCACCCCAACGGTCCGTCCGCATCGAGCCGCGCCGCGCACCCGCTGTCGGGAGGCCGGTGGATGCCTCCCCCGTACCGCGTGAACGCCGCGATCCCATCCTCAGCGGGACGATGTGAGTTCCACCCGGAGACCGGGAAGCCGACGTTCCCCGTCTCGAGCAGCCCGTCCACGACCGGATGTGGTGGACCGACGAACGCCGTGGTCTCGTCGTGGGCGACCGCGAAGCTCGTCCCGTTCTGCACGCCCCGGCCCATCAGGGTCCCGTCCATCAGGAACGGGTGGATCGGGTACCCCTCCAAGAGCCCGAA
Source organism: uncultured Actinomycetes bacterium (assembly GCA_963728665.1). Lineage (GTDB taxonomy): Bacteria > Actinomycetota > UBA4738 > UBA4738 > HRBIN12 > JAOUEA01. The sequence continues at coordinate 22,601 of CAVSLG010000002.1, forward strand.
GTCCCCGTTGATCGCGATCAACGCACCGTGCGCCCGGCCGATCACGCTCGGCCGTGAGAACGAGCCCATCGTCGGGCCGCCGGCGCCGAGGTCGACGGTCGTCGCCTGCAGCGGATCGAGACGTACGACGTGCACGACCACCGGTCCCGTTCGGTCCGTGATGCGCTCGTAGGTGAGCCCGGCGCCGAGCCGCACGGGCGAGGAAGCGGGGCGCGACGCGGCGCGCGCCGGCACGACCGTCGTCACCGTGAGCACCGACGTCATCACGATCGCCGCCGCCGTACTCACGGCCGCACCTGCCCTCGAGGCTCCGCCCATGGTCCGGACATCGGAGCGCGGTGCCGTCATCCTGAAGCGGAGCGCGCGGCCCGCTGCTCCGGGCCATGCTTGACCGGGCTGACCCGCGGCCCTAGCGTCGGGTCGCCCGTGGGGAGAACCCCCGCCGGACGAGGGACGACACATGCGATACATCGGGGTGGGAAGACGGTTCGTCGCCCTCCTCATCGACGGCCTGATCACCGGACTCGCGTGGGTGCCGTTCGCCGAAACGTCGTCCGTGGACGGAGTCTATTCCATCCGCTGGGAGGGCATGGACTTCGTGATCCCCCTGGCGATCACCCTGGCCTACTTCGTGATCCTGGAAGGCGCGTTCGGGGCCACGATCGGGAAGGTCGTGCTCGGCATCAGGGTGCGGCGACCCGACGGTTCCCGCATCGGGTTCGGTCCTGCCGTGATCCGCAACCTGGCCCGGGTCGTCGACGCGTTCCCGTACGTGATCCCCTACCTCGTCGGGGGCATCGCCGTGAACCGATCGGACACGAAGCAACGGTTCGGCGATCGGTGGGGGGAGACCGTCGTGATCCTGGTGGGAACCGACGCGAACCTCACGGCCGAGCCCCCCGCGATGGCCGCGGCGCCCGACCCGTTCGGGCTGCCATCGCCGCCACCCGGTGCGCCGCCGGTCGACCCCGATGCGGGCACGCTTCCCCCGCCGCCCCGCGAGACGTAGCTACCAGCGAGGGTCGCGCGCGTCGAGCGCCTCACGCGCGGTGCACTCGGTGCCCACGCCGTAGAGCGGATCGTCGCGACCGACGACGAGCTTCAGGTAGAAGCACGCGTTGGGCCGCGCGCTCACAGCCGCCGCCCACGTGGTGGCGTCGGCGTACACGCTCACCTCGCCGAGCCCCGATGAGGTCTCGTCGGGCCCGACCACGCGCAGCGCGCCGCCGTCGAGGCTCGCAGCATCGAGCGCCTCGGCATCGGCGCCGTCGAACGCGCCGGTCGCGTCGAGCACCGACCTGGCTTCGGTCTCTGCGGTCCGCAGGTCGTACTGCGCTCGACCGATCGTCTCGGCGATCGGGCGGTTCGCGAAGATCTCCACCATGAGGATGGCGCTCGCCGCGACGATCGCGCCCAGCACGAGCCAGAACCCCCGGTTCGAGCGCCGCGGCTCGGCAGGCGAGTGCGGCGCGTCACCGATCTCCCGCTCGTAGGCTTCGATGATCTCGTCGTCGTCGCGCATCGTCGTCCACCAGCCTAGCCGCCTCGAGGCGCAGGCCCCGGCTCAGCCGCCCAGGGTGGCGGCCAGATGCTCGAGGCTCTCCAGGTTGTGCCCCGACAGGAACACATCGACGCTCGGCAGCGCCGCCGCCATGCCCCGGGCGAGCGGCTCGTACCGGGGCGAGCCCTTCAGCGGGTTCACCCAGATCACCCGGTGGGCCAGCCGACGCAGTCGCGCCATCTGGACCCGCAACAGCTCCGGGTCGCCGCGCTCGAGCCCGTCGGAGCAGAACACGACCACCGCGCCGCGCAGCGCGGCGCGTTGGCTCCAACCGTCGAGCAGCGTCTTCAGCGACTCGCCGATGCGCGTGCCTCCCTCCCAGTCCTCGACCTGGCGCCCGATCTCGTGCAGGGCTCGATCGGGGTCCTTCGTGCGGAGCGTGCGCGTCACTCGCGTGAGCCTCGTGCCGAACACGAACGTCTCGACCCGCCTGCCTGCCGCCATCGCCGCGTAGGCGAACTGCATCAGCGCCCGCGAGTAAGGCGCCATCGAGCCGCTGATGTCGAGGATCAGCACGAGCGGGCGGCGGCGCGCGGTCCGGCCCCGCCAGGCGCGGTCGAACGGCTCGCCCTGGGTGCGCAGGGACCGCCGCAACGTCCGTCGCAGGTCGAACCGCTCCCCTTTGGACGCAGGGCGGGTCCGGCGCGTGCGCTCGACCGGCACCCGCAGACGCAGCGACCGGATCAACGCCGCGACACGTTCCCGCTCCTCCTCGGTGAGCTCGCCGAACGACTTCGATCGCAGCACCTCGGCGCCGCTCGCGACGATGCGGATCGACGACTCGTCTCCCGGCTCGACCTCCTCGTCGTCGTCGACGCCGTGCCACTCCGACGCCGCGGCGACCTGCACCTCGAGATCGTCGGGCTCCGGTCCCCAGTCGATCGGCTCGTCGTCGCCCTCGGGCGCGGGGCATGGGCAGGTTCAGCTCGACGCGCAGGTCGTCGGTGGTCCGCAGCGACCGGTACCAATCGTCGAACACCTCGTCGTAGGCGACTCGAGGTCGTCGCGGCGCGCGATCATCGTCGTGCGGCCGGCCCAGTAGAGCGAATCGCGGTCGGTGAGGCCGAGGGCCGCGACCGCCGGCACGAACGTCAGGATGCGCCCGGTGCCGACCGGCAGCCCGCGCGCCCGCAGGTCGCGACCGAGCACGATCAGCGGCGGAAGTGGGCCTCCTCCCCCGCCGGCGCCCGGGAACGTCGCTCGATCAACCATCCTCGCCGACGACCTCGGCGAGGCGTGCGGCCACGAGCTGTTGGTCCTCGTGATCCTTCACGACGGCGCCCAACGTGTCGGAGGCGAGCGGCTCCGTGAGCCCGTCGGCCCCGAGGAAGGCGAGCGCGTTCGCCCAGTCGATCGTCTCGGCCACACCGGGCAACTTCGCGAGATCGAGCTCACGGAGCCGGGCGACCGCCTCGGCCACGTCGCGAGCGAGCGACTCGCTCACGTGCGGCGCCCGTGCCCGCACGATCGCGACCTCGCGGTCCAGGTGCGGATGGTCGATCCAGTGGTAGAGGCAGCGCCGCTTCAGCGCGTCGTGCAGCTCTCGCGTGCGGTTCGACGTGACCACCACGGCAGGCGGCGTCTCCGCCGCCATGCGCCCCACCTCGGGCACCGTGACCGCGAACTCGCTCAGGATCTCGAGCAGGAACGCCTCGAACTCGTCGTCCGCCCGATCGAGCTCGTCGACCAGCAGCACCGCGCGGTCCCCGGCTCTGATCGCCGCCAACAACGGCCGCTCGACCAGGAAGTCCTCGCCGAACAGGTCCTCGACGTGGGTGGCGGCGTCGGCGGCATCCATGGCGCGCACCGCGATCAGCTGGCGAGAGTAGTTCCACTCGTACAGGGCCTGCGAGGCGTCGATGCCCTCGTAGCACTGCAGGCGGATCAGGTCGCGCCCGAGCAGGTGCGACAGCGTCTTCGCGACCTCGGTCTTGCCGACGCCGGCCTCGCCCTCGAGCAGCAGCGGCTTGCCGAGCGAGAGCGACAGGTAGATCGCGGTCGCGAGCCCGCGGTCGGCCAGGTAGGAATGCTCGCCCAGCGCAGTCTGCAGCTCGTCCACCGAATCGAACGGGAAGCCGGGCATGCGCACAGGGTACCGGCGAGGCGAGGGCCGCGCAGCGCCTACAGGCCGATGCCTGAGCCGCCGGGCTGGGTCATGGCGCCGGCAACCGGCGGCACCTTGATGCCCTGCTCCGTGATGCGCGCCGTGATCCGCTCCCGCAGGAACCGCTCCGTCTCGAGTCGGTTCCCGGGCCGCGTCTGCGCGACGACACGGACGACCTGAGCGACGTCGGTGAGCTGCACGACGCCCAGCACCGAAGGAGCCTCGCGGAGCCACGACCGCAGCGGCTCCTCGTTCGCGAGCTCCGCCAGCAGGTCGTCCAACGCCTGCCGAACGCGGTCGGGGTCCTCGGAGAGCGCGACCCGGACGTCGACGATCGCCCGTCCCCACCCGCGGGTCTTGTTGCTCGTCACCTGGATCGAGCCGTTCGGCACGATGCTCAGCGTGCCGTCGTACTGGCGCACCGAGGTGATCCGCAGCGTGAGCCCTTCGATCGTGCCGCTCACCGGACCCCCCTCGGTCTGCAGGTCGACCACGTCGCCGATGTCGAACTGACCCTCTAACGCGATGAAGAGTCCGGCGAGCGTGTCCTTCACGAGCGTCTGCGCACCGAAGCCGAGCGCGACCCCGGCGATGCCGGCGCTGGCGAACAGCGGTCCGAGCGGCACCCCGAACTCCGCGAGCAGGAAGAAGCCGATCGTGATCCAGATGATCACCTGCAGGGTCGCCGAGATGAGCCCGGCGATCGTGGCGAGGCGTCGTCGGCGCGGCCCCTCCATCGAGTCGTCGGCTTCCGCCTCCGCGCGGCGCTCGCAGCGCCGGACCCACGCACGGAGCAGCAGCGTCGCGATGAGCGCGAGCACCACCGCGAGACCGAGCCTGATGCCGAAGTCGCGCCACCAGTCGGCCGAGTAGCGGGCGGCGTCGCCAGAAGCTTGGGCGAGAACCTGGGCGAGCATCGGCCCACTCCAACAGACAGCGACCGGCAGCGTCAAAGCCGTCCGTCCGATCCGACGTGATCGCGCTAAACAGTCCGGTAGCGGGCCACCGCGAACCGGCCGTCGATGCGATCGGCGGCCACCCCGTCGACGTCTCCGGCGACCACGATCCGACCGTCGGTCTGCAGCGCGACCGAGCTGGCCCACGACCCCACGATCTCGATCTGCTGACCGGGCTGGACGCCTCCGACACGGGTGCGCAGCTTTCCGTCATCGCCGAACGAGGTGTCCAGCATGCCGTCGGTGCGGTACCGCGCGAGCGCGAACGTCGCCTGGCGCCCCCAACCGAACCCCGCCACACCGACGGCCACGATCATCCCGTCGGCCTGGATCGCGAGATCGCTCGCGCTGTCGTCCCACCTCGTGAAGTTCGTGACGGCCGTGCCGTCGCCGCGGAACGACGGGTCCAGCGAACCATGCTCGTCGAAGCGAGCGAGGCCGAACCTGCTCGTGTACTCCGCGGCGCCGCCCGCGTCACCGGCGACCACGATCGCGCCGTCCGGTTGGATCGCGATGGCGCCGACGCTGTCGCCTCCCCCGTCGGTCCCCTCGGTGAACTCGGCGGCCGCGACGCCGTCGATCCCGAATCCCTGGTCGACATCTCCCGTCCGACTCGTATCGGACCACGTCGATCCCGTCGAATCCTGTCAGGGTCCACGACTGTCCCCCGACGACGATCTTCCCGTCGGGCTGGATCGCGACCGCCGACGCCGCGGCGAGCGCACCGCCGAACCCGGTGGTCACGGTGCCGTCGCCGTGGAACGTCGGGTCGAGGGTGCCGCCCGGATCGAGTCGGGCGAGTGCGAAGTCATGGGCGGCGGACGTCGTCCCGACGATCACGATCTTCCCATCGGTCTGGATCGCCACGTCGTTCGCGACCTCGTGGCCGTCACCCGCGGCGACGTCGACGGTCACGGTGCCGGCGTCTCCGAAGCTGCGATCGAGCCCGCCGCCACGTCGGTAGCGCGCGGCCACGATCGCGTCCCACCCCGCCACCGTCGCGGTGCCGGCGACGACGATCTTGCCGTCGGACTGGATCGCGACCGCCGACGCAGCGTCTTCTCGCCTCGCGATGTTCGTGGTGACGACCCCGTCGTCGCCGAACCGGTCGTCGAGCCGCCCATCGGTGCGGTACCGCACGACGGCGACGGACCCGTACCCGCCGTGGGAGCTCACTCGGCCCACGACGACGATCTTCCCGTTCGCCTGGATCGCGACGTCGCCGACGTTCTCGTTCCACGGGGTGAGGTTCGTGATGACCGTGCCGTCGTGACGGAACGTGCGATCGAGGTCACCGGGCGCACCCTCGGCAGCGGTCGCCCACACCACGGCGGCGACGAGCGCCAGTATGAGGGTGGGTCGACCCCTTCGGCTTCGTGCCCGGGACGTCATCACCGGCGCTCCTTCGCTCTGCCGCCATCGTGGCAGGTACACGGCCGGTGAGGAACGACGAAGGACCCGTGTGCGGGGAGCCGTTCGCCCGCGGTCGATCAGCCCTTGCGGAGCACGAATGCGTAGGTCGGGCCGGCTCCCTCGATCACGTCGTCGAGCGTCCAGCCGGTGTTCTCGATCAGTCGATCGAGCTCACGCACCGACGTGAAGAGGTAGTCGAACCACGGCGTCGCGAGCCGCTGGAAGCGCGCCCGGATCCTGACCTGGCCACCCATGCGTCCCCGCCGCCGGTTCCATCGGTGATAGTCGATGTGCGCCGGGTCGGCCGTGTCGTACGGGTCCAGGGTGCTCGCGAGCACGACCGCGTCGCTCCCGGTCACGCCGGCGAACCGTCGAAGCAGCCAAGGAGCGTGACGAGCGTCGCGGAGCAAACCGGAGTTGTTGCCGAACATCACGATCGTGTCGAACGGCCCGTCGGCGCGGCGGACGCCAGACGCCGAGAGCAGCCGGACGTCGCGGACTCCCCGCTCCCTGGCCGTGCGGATCGCGCCGGGCGAGACGTCGATGGAGACGACCTCGTGCCCACGAGGTTCCAGGTGGATCGCCACACGACCGGCACCGCACCCGACGTCCAGCACCCGCCCTCGCACCCGTCGCATCGCCGCACGCTCGTGTGACGACCAGCGCCGGTACGGTGCGACGTAGTCGTAGGAGTCGAGATCCACCAGTCCGTCGTCGCGCTCGATCACCAGTCGGGCGTCGTCGCCCTTCCAGCGTGCGTGCATCGCGGCGCCGAAGGCGTCCTCGGCCTCGGGGATCACCGTGCTCAGCCCCCTTCGAACGCCTCGAACGACCCGATGTGCACCTCTCTGCGGGTCAGGTCGTCGTTCGCCATATCCAACGCCTCGTACGCCTCCCGGTGCTCGGTGAGGAAGCGTTCGTAGTCCTCCCTCGAGGACCAGCGATCGATGGTGAGGTAGTGACCATGTCGCCCGGCCTCGAGGAGCAGTTCCGTCCCGAGGTAGCCCACGCCACGCGTGAAGAGCCTCGCCCAGGCGCCGGAAGAGCCGTACGCCTGCTCGAACGCCTCGGCCCGCTCGGGGTCGACCTCGTACCGCCAGATCGTCGCGAACCCAGCGCTCGTCGTTACGCGAGCGCCTCCTCGAGGGCTCGGCGCACCAGCACCTTGGAGACTTCCTTGCGGTACTCGGCGCTGCCGAACGCATCGGAGGGCGGCGCGGTGCCCTCGTCGGCGCGCTGCGACGCGGCGGCCGGATCGGCGCCGCCGGCGAGCGCCTCCTCGACACCGGCGGCTCGGATCGGCGTCTCGCCCATGTTCGTGAGGGCCACGCTCGCCGAGCCGTTCCGCTGCACCGCAGCCACCCCGACCATCGCCCAGTCGATCGCCCGTCGATGGAACTTCAGGTAGCTCCAGCCGCCGGTCGTCTTCGGCACGCGGATCTCGGTGAGCACCTCGTTCGCCGCGAGGTCGGCGTGGAACAGCCCCTTGAAGAAGTCACCCGCCGCGACGGTGCGCGACGCCCCGCCGGCGCCGCGGACCACGAACGACGCGCCGAGCGCCAGCATCACGGTGCCCATGTCGCCCGCCGGGTCGGCGTGCGCGATCGAGCCGCCGATCGTGCCGACGTGGCGCACCTGCGGGTCGCCGATCTGCTCGGCCGTGTCGGCCACGATCGGCACCGCCTGCTGCAGCAGCTCGCTGTTCGCGACGTCGTGATGGCGCGTGAGCGCCCCGATCGCGATCTGGTCGTCGTCCTCGCGGATGTACGACAGGTCGCCGATGCGCGTGATGTCGACGAGCATCGACGGCTGCGCCAGCCGCGTCTTCATCAATGGGAGCAGCGAGTGCCCGCCCGCCAGGATCTTCGCGTCGTCGGCGCCGCCGAGCAGCTCGATCGCGTGGTCGACCGACTCGGCCCTCGCGTACTCGAAGGGGGCCGGGATCATGCCGCACCTCCTTCGGTCTTCGCGTCCTGGATCGCTCGCCACACCCGTTCGGGAGAGGCGGGCTTGTCGATGTGGTTCACACCGAGGTGCGAGACCGCGTCGATCACGGCGTTCACGACGGCCGGCGGCGACGCGATCGTGCCGGCTTCCCCGATGCCCTTCACGCCGAGCGAGTTCGTGGTCGACGGCGTGACCGTGCGGTCCTGGGTGATCGTCGGCACCTCGACCGCGGTCGGCACGAGGTACTGGGTCATCGACGACGTCGTCAGGTTGCCCGACTCGTCGTAGATCGCCTCCTCGTACAGCGCTTCGGCGACGCCTTGCGCGACGCCCCCGTGCACCTGGCCCTCGACGATCATCGGGTTGATCACGTTGCCGCAGTCGTCGACCGCCACGTACTTCAGGATGTCGGTCTTGCCGGTCTCGGTGTCGACCTCCACCACGCAGACGTGCGTGCCGCCCGGCCAGGTGAAGTTGGGCGGGTCCCAGACGGCCGTGCCTTCCAGCATCGGCTCCATGTCCTTCGGGCAGCGAGTGCGCGTGCCACGCCGAGGCCGCCAGCTCGGGGATCGTGCGCGCCTTGTCGGGCGCGCCCGAGACCCGGAAGGCGCCGTCGGCCCACTCCAGGTCGTCCTCGCTGACCTCGAGCTCGTGGGCCGCGATCGTGCGGGCCTTCGTCGCGGACCTTCTCGAGCGCCCGCGCGACCGCCTCGGCGCCGACGCTCGCCGACCGCGAGCCGTAGGTGTCCATGCCCAGGCGCGAGACCGACGTGTCGCCGTGCAGGACCTCGACGTCGTCGGGCGTGACCCCGAGACCGTCGGCCACGATCTGCGACCACGAGGTCTCGTGCCCTTGTCCGTGCGGCGACGTGCCCGTGCGCACGACGACCTTGCCGTCGGGTCGGCACTCGACCTCGGCGGCATCCCAGCCGCCGGCGACGTAGCGCAGCGCACCGAGGATCTCCGACGGGGCCAGCCCGCACATCTCGATGTAGCTGGAGAGGCCGATGCCGAGCTGCTTCACGTCGCCGCGGTCGCGCCGCGCCTGCTGCTCCTTCCGCAGCCGCGTCGTACTCGGCGAGCTCCAGTGCCCGGTCGAACGTGGGCTCGTAGTTCGCCGAGTCGATGCTGAGGCCCATGATCGAGGCGAACGCCTCCGCCGACGGCGGCAGGAAGTTCTTCCGGCGCACCTCGGCCGGGTCCATGCCGATCTTCCGCGCGTACGCGTCGACGAGTCGCTCGATCACGAACGTCGCCTCGGGCCGGCCGGCGCCGCGGTACGCGTCGGTCGGCGTGGCGTTCGTCATGATGCCCCTGAACTCGTACCAGTACGCCTTCGTGTCGTACGGGCCCCATGTACACCCAGCCGCCGAGCTCGGGGATGCCCGGCGTCAGCAGCTGGAAGTAGGCGCCCATGTCGGCGAGCTCGACGAACTTCATGCCGAGGATGTCGCCGTCGTCGGTGCCGGCGAGCGTGCAGTCGTGCAGCACGCCGCGGCCGTGGATCGTGGCGAGGTAGTTCTCCTGGCGCGTCTCGATCCACTTCACCGGACGGCCCGTCTTCCGGGCGAGCGCGAGGGCGAGCGCTTCCTCGGCGTAGACGTTCAGCTTCGAGCCGAACCCGCCGCCCACGTCGGGCGCGATGATGCGCAGCTTCGACTGCGGGATGCCGGTCGCGATCGAGAGGCCGACCCGCGCGATGTGGGGGATCTGCGACGCCGTCACGAGCGTGAACTCGCCGGCCGCGGGGATGCCGTATGCGAGGCACCCGCGCGTCTCGATCGCGTTCGGGATCAGCCGGGGCTGCGTGTAGCGCTCCTGCAGGATCACCGGCGCCGAATCGAACACCGACTGGTCGCCGCCACCGCCGTGCGACCAGTGCACCACGACGTTCGTGCCGAGGTCTTCGTGGAGCACGACCTCGTCCTTCGCCGCTTCCTCGAGGTCGGTGACGACCGGCAGGTCGGTCGCGCTCACGACGACGGCCTCGGCGGCGTCCTCGGCCTGCTCCCGCGTCTCCGCCAGGACCACGGCGACGGCGTCGCCGGCGAACCGGATCTTGTCCTTCGTGAGCGGCCAGTGCGTCGGGATCTTGATGTCCTCGGTGATCGGCCACACCATCGGCAGGCTCGACGGGAACGCGTCCTCGAGGTCGGCGGCGGTGTAGACGCCGACCACGCCGGGCATCGCAGCGGCGTCCGACGTGTCGATCGAGTCGATCGTGGCGTGCACGTGCGGGCGGACGCACGAGCGACATCCACACCATGCCCGCCATCGTCTGGTTGTCGACGTACGTGGCCTGGCCCGTCAGGAGCTTGGCGTCCTCCTTGCGCAGGACCGGGCTGCCGACGTAGTTCTCGGTCGCGACCATGTCGGCTCCTCCTCAGGTCCTCTGCGCGCCGCTCATCGAGCCGGCGGCGTCGAGGATCGACTTCACGATGTTCTGGTAGCCCGTGCACCGGCAGAGGTTGCCCTCGAGCGCCTCGCGGACCTCTTCCTCGGTCGGCGTCGGGTTCTCCTTCAGGTAGCTCGCGGCGGCCATCACCATGCCCGGCGTGCAGTAGCCGCACTGCAGACCATGGTTGCGGTGGAAGGCGTCCTGGATCGGGTGCAGCGTGTCGCCGTCGGCCATCGACTCGATCGTGGTGACCTCACGGCCGTCGGCCTGGGCGGTGAGCATCGTGCAGCTCTTCACCGACTCGCCGTCGACGAGCACGGTGCACGAACCGCACGTCGAGGTGTCGCACCCCACGTTGGTCCCGGTCAGTCCGAGGTGTTCCCTCAGGAAGTACACGAGCAGCGTGCGTGGCTCGACGTCGGCCTCGCGCGACTGCCCGTTCACGGTCACGGACACGTTCGTCACGGACGGATCCCCCTTCCCGCGGCGGTGCGTGCCAGCCTCAGCCGGCGTGGTCGGAACCTGGCTAGGGCACCGGAGTGTAGGGCAGGTGTGGAAAACGCGCGAACCCGCTGCAGGCGAGGGCCGTTCGACTTCAGGTGGCCGACTCGACCGCGTCCTCGACCACCCGGATCACCGCTCGCCCGTCATCGCCGCTCGGCCGCGGTTGCCGGCCCTCGGCGATCGCGTCGAGGAACTCCGCCACTTGCGCCGTGTACATCGGCTGCGTGCAGTGCTCGTAGTCCTCGCTCGGCTCCTGCCTCGGGAAGATGCGCGCGTAGCCCTTCGTGCCGTAGACCTCGGTGTCGGCTTCCATGCCTTCCTTGTGCGGATGCCACCAACCGCTCTCGACGATCGAGTTCGTGCCCTGCGACCACGTGATCAACAGGATCGCGTCGTCGTCGACGTCGTACGCGCCGTACCGGGTGCCGATCGTCGCGCACACGCGGCGCGGGCGCCGGGTCGCCGAGCAGGAACCGCGCCGTGTCGATCGCGTGCACGCCCATGTCGACCAGCGCCCCGCCTCCCGAGAGATCTGGGTCGGTGAACCACCCGCTCGGTCCCCAGTTCGCGTGCACGCCGTAGCCCCTGGTCTTCACGACCTCGCCGAGATCGCCAGCCACGATGCGATCGCGGAGCGCGATCACCTCGTCCCGGAACCGCCAGCAATGCGCCACCATCAGCGACGCCGTCGCGGAACGCGCGCGCCTCGATCATCGCGTCGCACTCGGCGACCGACACCGCCATCGGCTTCTCGACCATCACGTGCGTATCCGCCTCGAGCAGCGCGATCGACTGGGGCGCGTGCAGGGCGTTCGGTGTGGCCACGATGGCGGCATCGACCTCAGGATCGCTGGCGAGCTCCTGCCAGTCGGTGGTCACGCGTGGCACGCCGTGCCGCTCAGCGAAGACGACGGCGCTCTCCTCCCGATGGTTCGCGACGGCGACCAGCTCGTCCCCGTGGGCCAGCACGCCGCGGGCGTGGAAGTCCTGCACCCACCCGCATCCGAACAACGCCACACGCACCCCGCGACCTCCGTTCGACGCGTCGAACCCGACTAGCCCTTGACGCCGGTCAACGTGACGCCCTCGATGAACACCCGCTGAGCCAGGAAGAACAACACGATCACCGGGAGCATGAACAACACCGAGGCTGCCAGCATCAGGTTGTACTCGACCTGGTGGAGCCCTCGGAACTCGTTCAGCCCGATCGCGAGCGTCCACAGGTTCGGGTTGTCGCTCAGGAACAGCAGGGGTGCGAAGAAGTCGTTCCACGAGTAGAGGAACTGGAACAGCGCCACCGCCGCGATCGCCGGCTTCGCGAGCGGCACGACCACGCGCGTCATGATCTGCCACTCGCTTCCGCCGTCGACCCGCGCCGCGTCGGACAACTCCTCGGGGATCGTCATGAAGAACTGCCGCATCAGGAAGATCGAGAACGCGTCGCCGAAGAACAGCGGCACGATCAGCGGCTTGAACGAGGGGATCCACCCATAGCGCGCGAACACGACGTACAGCGGCACGATCGTGACCTGGTAGGGCAGCATGATCGTCGCGAGGATCACGACGAACGCTGCGTTCCGGCCGCGCCACCGCATGCGCGCCAGGGCGTACGCGACCGGGATGCTCGAGACCAGCACGCCGACGGTCGACAGCGTCGCGATCGTCATCGTGTTGAACGCGTAGCGGATCACCGGCAGCCGTTCGAACACCTCGGCGTAGTTGCTCCACTGGAACGGCCGCGGCCACAGCTCGGTGGTCAGCGCCTGGTCGGTCGTCATCAGCGACGTCAGGATCACGAACAGGAACGGCAGGGTGAACATCGCGGCGACCGCGATCAGTATCGAGTGGTTCGCGACCGACATCAGGAACCGGCGCCGGCGGATCTCGGGCGGCACCGGCCGCGGCACCAACGGAGCGGCGGGCACCGTTGACGGCCCTCGTGCGACGGAGACGGTCGGCGTGGCTATCGGAGCCCCCCTCCGTAGTGCACCCAGCGCCTCGAGTTCCGCAGGATCACGAGGGTGCAGATCATCGTCACCACGAGCAGCACCCACGCGAGCGCCGAGGCGTACCCCATCTTGAAGTTCTGGAACCCCATCTGGTAGAGCCGCGAGGTGAAGAAGAGCAGCGAGTTCTGCGGGTGGCCGATCTGGGCAGCGTCACCGGTGAGCCAGAAGCTGATCACGTACGGTTGCGTGAAGTACTGGAAGCCGTAGATCACGCCGATCACGAGCGAGAAGAAGATGACCGGCGAGATCAACGGCAGGGTCACCGAGCGGAACTTCTGCCAGCCGCTGGCGCCTTCGATGTCGGCCGCCTCGTAGAGCTGACGCGGCACGTCGAGCATGCCCGCGAGGAAGATGATCATCGCGTCGCCGACGCCCCACAGGATCAGCAGCACCAGGGTGGGCTTGGACCACTGTGCGTCGTAGAGCCACAGCGGCGGATCCTTGATGCCGATCGCCCCGAGGATCTGGTTCACGGGGCCTGTCGCTGGGTTGAACAGGTAGAGGAACGCCAGCGCGGCGGCGACGGCCGGGGCCAGGGTCGGCACGAAGAACGAGCGTGCGATAGGCCTTGACCCCGCGCTTGGGGCGGACGAGCAACGAGGCGGTGACGATCGCCGCCAGGATGCGAAGCGGGCACACCGATCACGATGATCCACGCCGTGTTCTTGATCGCCGTCCAGAACAGCGGGTCCTTCGTGAACATGAAGCGGTAGTTCTCGAGCCCGATCCAGTGAGGGGTGGAGAGCAGGTCGTAGCTGGTGAAGGAGAAGTACAGGCTGGAGATCATCGGGTACAGCGTGAACGCGAGGAACCCCACGATCCACGGCGACATGAACAGCAGCACCAGCAGGTACCGCTTCCGGGCCTGGCGCCGGCGAGCGGGGGACGTTCGTCGCGCCCCCCGCTCGATCGGTGCCGTGGTCGTCGCCTGCGCCGTGGTTCCGCTCCTTAGAGTTGCGCCTGATCGAGGGCGTCCTGCGTCTCCTGGGTGGCCTTCTCGAGCCCGGCCTGCAGGTCGGTCGCATCACCCGCTTGCCAGTCGGCCGCGAAGTTGACCAGGTACTGCTCCAACTCCTCGCCGATCACCGTCGTCGGCCGGTACGCCGAGTCCGGGTGGTTGAAGGCATCCATGAAGGTGCCGAACTGCTCCGGCAGATCGAGGTCCGGCGAGTTGATCGCTTCGATCGTCGTCGGCACGTTGTTCACGTAGTTCGCCATGTAGACGAGCGTGTCAGTGTTCGTCGCCAGGTACTTCACCAGCAGCCACGCCTCCGCCGGATGCTCGGCCCCGTTCGGGATGCCGATGATCGTGCCACCGGCGACGCCCGACCCGTACTGATCGGTCTTGTCCGGAGCGGTCGGCAGCGGGGCCGTGTCGTAGTTGAGGTCGGGTGCGAAGTCGGCCAGGAAGGCGTTCCGCCATTCACCGTCGATCTGCATCGCGACCCTGCCCTGCTGGAAGTCCTGTGGCTTGCCCCACTCGTTCCCGGCGCCGGCCACGAACTTCCGCAGCTTGTCGGCACCGACCTGGAAGTCGCCGTCACCATAGACCTCGGCGATGAAGTCGTGCTGCCACTGGAACATCTCGGCCCATGCGGCGTCGGACGCGTACGCGGGATTGCCTGCCTCGTCGAGGTACTGCGCGCCGAACATGTGACCCAGGTTCAAGAGGTTGCTGCTGCAGCAGTAGTAGTCGGTCACCGGCACGAACCCGGCGACCTTGATCGACCCGTCGGCGTTGAACTCGGTGAGCGCCTTCGCGTCCTCGGTCAGCTCGTCCGTGGTCTTCGGCGGATCGGTCAGACCGGCCTTCTGGAACAGGTCGAGGTTGTAGTAGAGCGCGGTCGTGTCCGTGAGGAACGGCAGCGAGCACTGCGTTCCTTCGAAGCTCGTGTACGTGAGCGCGGTCTCGGGGAAGATGCTGCGATCGAACCCGGCCTCCCCGTCGATGTAGGGGTTCAGGTCCACCCATGCGCCCGAATCACAGAAGCGTCCGACGTTGTCGACCCCGAAGGACAGGAACGCGTCGGGCGGGTTGCCCGCGTTGATCGCCGCGATCTGCTTCTCCTCGGTCACGCCGCACTTCGCGTCGACCGTGATCCACGGGTACTCGGCCTCGAAGCCGTCCTTGAACGAGTTCTGCCACTCGTCGCACTCACGCTTCGAGGTCCACTCCCCCGTGAGCGTGACGGTCACCGGCTCGTTCGACGCGGCGGTGTCCACGGTGGGAGCGGGCTCGTCCCCGCCACCGGCCGTACACGCCGCGGCCACGAACGCGAGCACGGCCGTCGCCACCACCAAACGCCTCATCGTGCGCCTCCCTCCCCCGGTCGACCCGGGATCTCTTCCGAGCTGCCTGTGATCGGTTGTACGTTCGTGAGCGATCTTCCGTGCATCAGGCCGGCACCTTGCCCCTGGCGAACAACTGGTCCTGCGCCGCCTGCAGCGCCATGAACACCGAGCCGTACAGCGTGGCTTCCTCGCGAAGCACCGATGCTTCGACCCGTGGTCGGAACGGCGAGATCGAACGCAGCTCCCGTTCGCACCGGATCGAGCAGCAGATCGCCGTTGCCGCCGATGCCGCCGCCCAGGATCACGAGCTCCGGATCGACGACCGAGGCGACCGCCGCGACCGCGAGCGCGATGCGCTCGGCCTCCATGCGCACGACCCGCCTGGCTTTCGCGTCACCCGCGCGAGCAGCGTTGAACACGCGCTTGGCGGTCAGCGGCGGCGACATGCCCAGCTTCCGCGCGGCCGCGACGACCCCTGCGGCGCTCGCGGCAGCGTCGAGCGGACCCCGGCGGCGGCTCGTCGGGTCCTTCAGATCGGTGCCCGCCAGCGGCATGTACCCCACCTCGCCGGCAGCCCCGGTGCTGCCGCGGAACAGCTCGCCGTCGAGCACCAGCCCCATGCCCACGCCCGTGCCCAGGTGCAGGTAGACGAAGTTGCCCACGCCCTTGCCGAGACCGTGCCACTGCTCGCCGAGCGCCGCCAGGTTCACGTCGTTCTCGAAGGCGGTCTTGGTGCCGAGCTCGGCCTGCACCATCTCGACCAGGCCCTCTCGCCCCCACCCCGGCAGGCTGTAGGCGAGCGCCACCTGACCACGCTCTGGCTCGAACACGCCGGGACTCCCGACCGTGGCGAACGTCACCTGTCGCCACCTGATGCCGGCGTCGGCCGCGAGCCCGTGGGCGATCGCGCCGATCTGCGTGATCAACGTCGGCGCGCTCTTCACTCGCGCCCGCTCGTCCCGGCGTGCGACGAACTCGCCGGTGACGTCGGCGATCGCGGCCCGGACCCAGTCCCGTCCCACGTCGATACCGACGACCCAGCCGGCCCGGTGGTTCAGCTCGTACAGGATGGCCGTGGGTCCCTTCCCGCCCTTCGACCGGCCTGCCTCGTGGACGAGGCCCGCAAGCTCGAGCCCGGCGAGTGCCTGCGAAACCGTCGGCTTGGACAAGGCGGTCTCGCGTGCGATCTGGGCTCGAGAGATCGGACCGATGCGCAGCACGCAATCCAGCACGGTGCGTTCGTTGATCGCGCGAAGCAGGCTTGGCGTGCCCGCGGCCGGAGTCTTCCGGTCGAGGTTCGTTGCGCCTCCCCTCAGTGCAAAGGAAACTTTCCTAACTATTCGGGCGGATGCTACGCTCGCTCTCGGACCCGAGTCAAGACAATCGGCGGAACCGCCCCGACCGGCGCACGGAGGGCCGCGGGCAACGATGACGATCATCGAGTCAGGACCGCTGGTCGGGATCGTCCGCTATCGGGCGACGGCCGACCTCATCCCGGTCCTGGAGGCACTGGCCGACGGTGGGATCCCGCTCCTGGAGGTCACGCTCGACACGCCCGGGGCCTTGGACGCGATCGCATCGATCGCGGGGACCGGCACCACAATCGGCGCGGGCACCGTGCTCGACGGCGATCAGGTGCGGGCGAGCGCCGACGCCGGAGCCGGCTTCGTCGTGTCGCCCGGACTCGTCGACGCGGTGGTCGAGCAGGCGCTCGCCCTCGGCGTCGAGCCGATCCCCGGTGTGCTCACGCCGACCGAGCTGCTGCGAGCTCGTCGCCTGGGGGCCTCGGCCGTGAAGATCTTCCCCGCCGGTCCGTGTGGCGGGCCGGAGCTGATCCGTGCCCTGCGCTCGCCGTTCCCCGAGGTCGGGCTGCTGGCCACGGGCGGCATCGCCGTCGACGATGTCGGCGCCTATCTCGCCGCCGGGTCGACGGCGGTCGGGCTCGGGTCGGCACTCACCGGACACCGTCCGCCCGAGACACCCGCCGAGCTCGACGCGCTGCGAGCCCGCGCCGCTGCCGCGCTCGAGGCGGCGAGGAGATGAGCGGCACGACCTACGACGTGATCGGGCTCGGCGAGACGATGCTCTCCCTCGTCGCTCGCGACGGGCCGCTCGAGAGCGCGTCGGCGTTCGCCGCGACCCACGGCGGCGCCGAGAGCAACGCACTCGTCGCCCTCTCCCGTCTGGGGTTTCGTACGGCGTGGATCAGCCGGCTCGGGGACGACCCTGCCGGAACGCGCGTGCGCGAGGCCCTCGAGGTGGAAGGGGTCGATCTCCGATGGGTCCGAACCGACCCGGCGCGATCCACCGGCCTGATGCTCCGCGATACCCGGGGAGGGGTGCGCTACTGGCGGACCGGATCGGCCGCGAGCGCGCTCGACCCGGCCGCGCTGGACGGGGTGCCGATCGCCGACGCCCGCGCCGTGCTCGTGACGGGGATCACGGCGATGCTCGGGGCGGGACCGCAGGCCGCGGCGATCGCGCTCCTCGACCGTGCCGGCGGGCTCCGCGCCGTGGACCCGAACCTTCGTCCGGGCCTCTGGGGATCCGATCGCGCACACGAGCTCGTGATGCCGCTGCTGGAACGCTGCGACGTGGTGCTCGGCGGCGAGCGAGAGCTCGCGTCGCTCGTGGGCGGCTCGGGCGCGGGGTCGGCCAGGCGCTGCGCGGAGCTGGGGCCCAGCGAGGTCGTCGTGAAGCGCGGCGCCGACGGCGCCGCGGTCCTGGAGCCCGACGGCGCCTGGCGCGAGCTCAGTCCGTCGGCCTCCGACGACGTCGACCCCGTCGGCGCCGGCGACGCGTTCAACGCTGGCTATCTGGCTGCCCGGCTCGACGGGGCATCATGCCTCGAGTCGCTGCGAGCGGGAGCGGCGGCAGGAGCGGCGGCCGCGGGCGTCCTCGGCGATGTCGGTGCGCGCACGCAGGACGTCGATGTGTGACCCAGCCCTCGTCGCACGAGATCGGGCGTCGACGCCGCGATCAGAACAGCGTGGCCACGGCATCCACGACGCGATCGTCATCATCGACGACGGGGATCACCCGGCGACGATCGAAGGCCGTGCAGGGATGGGAGACACCGAACGCCACGAGGTCGCCCACGTCCGGTGGCGCACCGCTGCCGCCCACGTCGCAGATCGCATGCTGGTCCATCAGCCGCCGCACCACGATCCCGGCGGCGTCGGTGAACGATCCGGTCGACCTCCGGATGCGGAGCGGCACGGGCAGATCGATGTCCGACGGCACATCGCGCTTGCCCAGACCGACGACGACGACACGCGTCTCGGGACGCGACAACACGGCGCCCCACGCCTCGAACGCCGGCAGGAAGCGGCCGCCGGGATCGGTCGCCGCGGACAACGGAGAGTTGCGCTCGTACACGCCGTGATCGTGGGTGAGGTAGCACCCAGACCGCAGCACGAGCCGTACCGCGGCCCCCGCGGCCCAGCCCTTCCCGAGCACCGCCACCACACGGTCGAAGAACGCGCTCCCTCCGGCGCTGACAATCGCCTCACCGGCGGTATCGAAGGCGCCGCGAGCCAGCAGCTCGCTCGTGAGCTCACGGAGGTCGTGGAGGAACGCATCGACCGCGTCGACACACACCGGTCCACGGTCGCCGCAGACCGTGCCCTCGTAGCCCGCGACCCCGACGAGCGCCAGCTCCGGCGCGTCGTCGACCAGGGCGGCGAGGTCGAGCGCCTCCGCGACGCTCCGGCATCCGGATCGGCCCCGCGCATGCCCGAGCTCGACCAGCACCGACAGCGGCCGCGGCGCCCCGCCGGCCACGAGTCCCTCGCGCAACAGTTCCACTCCTCGCGTCGAGTCGACCCAGCAGGCGAAGCCGAACGCCTCGTCGGCGAGCTCGCGGGCGACCCACCCGATCGACCCCGCGTCGACCAGCTCGTCCGCGAGCAGGATGCGAGGCACCCCGGCCGAGCGCATCGCACGAGCCTGGACGGGGGTGGCTGCCGTGACGCCCCACGCACCCGCATCGAGCTGGCGGGCCCACAGCTGCGGGGCCATCGACGTCTTCCCGTGCGGAGCGAGCTCGACACCGTTCGCCCGGCAGTAAGCCGACATCAGCTCGAGGTTGTGCTCGAGAGCGCGCTCTCGCAGTACCACGACCGGCGGCACGAGGTCTTCGAACAGGTTCCACCCCCGCGATCCGACGTCGGCGACCGCGAGATCGGCGCCGGCCGGGAACCCCGTCGTCGTCTCCTCGACCCGGACGGCGAGCACCGCTCGCAGGTCCAATCTCCTGCCGCCGGTCATCGGCCCCCCCAGCCCGCGGGGAGGTGCGCGGCGTGCGCATCGAGGTAGGCGCCCACGAGCGCATCCGCCAGGTTCACGCTCCGAACGAGGGGGTGCACGGCCAGGGCCGTCACGGCCAGCTCGCGATCTCCCGTGACCGCGGCCTCGGCGGTCATCGCAGCGTGCACCGCGACCTGTCGGACCAGCCCGCTCACCTCCACGGGGAGCGCTCCCTGCGGGACAGGCGAGACGGTTCGGCCGTCGATCGTCGCAGGGGTCTCGACGATCGTGGCGTCGGGGAGGTCGTCGACCTGTCCGGCGTTCGGGAGGTTCAGGATCGCTCGCCGGTGCGTGTCGGTCAGCATCGCGGCCATGACGGAGACGGCGAAGTCGCCGTGCTCCTCGCTCGCACGTGCCATCGACGGTCGCGGATCCTCGGCGTCGGCCTCCCGTCGGTAGCTCTCGAGCACCGAGGGGAGGATCGCCATCACCTCCTGCGCGCGCGTGCGACCCCGCGCTCGTTGCTCGGCCAGCACCTCGTCGTGGAAGAAGAAGTACTGCATGTACTCGCTCGGCACGTGATGCAGCGTGCGGAACAGCTGCACGATGCGCCGCTCGGCGTCGGACGTCAGGCGTTCCAACGGCAGGGAGTCGAGCAGCGTCCACAGCTCGCGGGTGACGTCCTCGCTCGCGACCCGCACCCCTCTCGTGAACGTCATGTGGTTCGTGCCGCACGTGTCGAGCGCGATCACATCAGCGTCGACGCCCAGCAGCCTCGCGAGGAACCGGGCTTCGCCGGCGGTCTGATCGCAGAGGCCGAGGAACGGCAGCGCCGGGCCGAACCGGCGCATCGCCTCGCTCACGACCTGCACCGGGTTCGTGTAGTCCAGGAGGACGGCCTCCGAGGCCGCGAGCCTCCTCATCTCTTCGGCGATCTCGAGCACGATCGGCACCGATCTGAGGGCCATGGCGAACCCCCCGGGTCCGGCGGTCTCCTGTCCGATCACGCCGTGGTCGATCGCGATGCGCTCGTCGAGGTGCCGGGCCTCCAGACCACCCGGCCGGAAGGCCGCGAGCACGACGTCGGCGCCCTCCAGCGCCGGGGACCGATCGGCATGAGCCTCCACCCGAACGCCTCCAGCTCCCCTCGAACGCAGGATGCTGCCCGTCAGACGCCGTTGCAGGTCGAGCACGCCGGCGTCGATGTCCTGCAGCACCAGGGTCGCGTCCCCGAACGCTTCGGCATGATTGGCGAAGGCGAACGCGATCCCCGGCATGTAGGCCGATCCCCCGCCGATCACGACGACGCGTGCGCCCATCGGGGCCACGCTAACAGCCGGGTCATGAGCGGGAGCCGCCGAGATGTTGGCCAGCACGAGACGTCGGGTGCGGAGCTGACGGAGACCTGACCGATACCCGAGAGAGCACTGAGAGAGGAGAGCACGACGATGGCTGAACTCGCAGTGAACGGAGGGACCCCCGTGCGCTCGACGCCGTACCCTGCGTGGCCCGCGCCCGACGATGAGTACGTCGCGGCCGTGTCCGAGGTCGTGCGAGGCGGCGAGTGGGGAGGGCTTCCCCGAGCCCGGCGTGAACGCGGCGGCGTTCGAGGAGGCCTTCGCCGCGTACCAGGGCGCTCGCCATGGGGTCTTGATGATGAACGGCACCGTGACGATGGAGGTCGCGTGCAAGGCGCTCGACGTCGGATGGGGCGACGAGGTGATCGTGCCGGCCCTGACGTTCGCCGCCACCGCCTACGCACCGATGGCCGCGGGCGCCCTGCCCGTGATCGTGGACGTCACCCCCGAGACGTGGTGCATCGACCCCGATCGCGTGGAGGCGGCGATCACGCCGCGCACGCGGGCGATCATCCCGGTGCACCTCGGTCACCAGATGGCCGACATGGACCGGCTGACCGAGATCGCCGACCGGCACGGATTGGCCGTGATCGAGGACTGCGCACATGCCCACGGGCAGGAGTGGCGTGGCCGCGGCGCCGGATGCATCGGCGACTTCGGCTCGTTCAGCCACCAATCGTCGAAGATCCTCACCTCCGGCGAGGGCGGCACGCTCCTGACGAACGACGACACGCTGGCACGGCGCGCACACTCGATCATCGACTGCGGACGCGCGAAGGACGCCGAGGAGAAGGAGTTCACGTTCGGAGCGAACTACCGGCTCTCCGAGCTGAACGCCGCGCTGCTCGTGGTCGCGATGCGGCGGTTCCCGGGACAGCAGGAAGAGCGCGCGACCAACGGCCTTCGCTTCGAGCGGTTGGCGGCCGACATCCCAGGCGTGCGGGTCATGCCCCGCGACGGGCGCATCACGCGATGGAGCTTCTACAACTACATCCTGGCGATCGACCCAGGTGCGTTCGGCGGCGCCACGAACGAGATCGTCTGCGCCGCCCTCGAGGCTGAGGGCATCCCGGCCGAGGTGCAGTACCCGCCGATGAGCCGCTACGAGCTGTTCCAGCCGTCGCTGTCACGTCTACCCGTGGCCGTCGAGCACGCCGACCGCCTCGACCCACGGGGGATGTCGTTCCCCGTCGCCGAGGCCGCAGGGCTCCGCGAATCCGTCTACCTCATGGAGGCGGTGTTCCGCGACGGGGAGCGCGGGGTGCAGGACGCGGTCGACGCCCTCGCGAAGGTGCAGCGCCACGCGGGGGAGCTGCCGAGGGACTGATCGAGCAGCTGTCAGGCCGGGAAGAACCTGGGCAGGTGGCGCTCGTTCGCGGCAAGAAGCGCATCAAGCAGGGGCCGGGCTCGTTCGTAGTCCCCGACAAGGGGGTTCGCCAGCAGCGCTTTCAGGGCGGTGGCCCGGCTGCCCGAGCGTGGCGGCATCGATCGTGAGGCGCTCGTAGGCCTTCGCGTGCTGGACCAGACCGGCCATCTCAGGTGCGAGCGGGTCGGTGGCGATGGCGTGTGCACCGGAGGCGTCGATGCGAGCCGCGATCTCCACGACGTCGTCGTCGGGCAGGTTCGGGATCGCACCGGCGTTCGGCAGGTTCACGACCTGCATGTCGCCGGTGCCCGCATGCAGCGACGCCACCAGTGCCGCAGCAGCGTCGCTGTAGAAAGCGCCTCCGCGCTCCTCGAGCAGTTTCGGCTTCGTGTCGAGGGTTGGATCCTTATAGAGCTCGAGCAGCCCGGCCTCGATCTCCATGACCTCCTTGGCCCGGTTGCGCCCACCCCGCAGCTCCCGCATCACCCGGTCGGTCAGGTAGTAGTACCGCAGGTAGTACGAGGGGATCGCGCCCAAGGTCCGGGCGATCTCCAGCGGGATCTCCTCGTCGAGCTCGTCCAGGTACCCGCGAACCGCGGCGCTGGGGTCGGCGGACGGATCCAGCAGCTCCGGGAGGCGATCGACGCCGTCGACGAGCACCTTGCGTTCCCACGTGAGGTGATTCAGGCCCACGTGGTCAAGCCGCACGTGACCTGGGTCCACGTCGAAGATCTCGGCGAAGTCACGCTGGAACCCGATCGCAACGTTGCACAACCCGATCGCCCGGTGCCCCTCGTCGAGCAGCGCCTGCGACACGAGTCCGGTCGGGTTCGTGAAATCGACGAACCACGCTCCAGGCGCGCCTCGTTCCGCCGTGAGCTGCGCGAGCTCGAGCACGACCGGCACCGTGCGCAACGCCTTCGCGAACCCCCCAGGGCCGGTCGTCTCCTGTCCGATGTACCCGAAATCGAGCGGGATCGTCTCGTCGAGGTAGCGCGCCTGATTCCCCCCGACCCGGAGCTGCACGATCACGAAGTCGGCCCCCTCGATCGCTTCGAGCCGGTCGGTGCTGAGACCCAGCCGCCCGGTCCAGCCGACCTTGCGCATCATGCGGTCGGCGAGCGCACCGACGACGTCGAGCCGCTCCCGATCGATGTCGAGCAGCACCAGCTCGTCGACCGGGAGACGGTCGTCGCGTCGCACGAACCCCTCCACGAGCTCAGGGGTGTAGGTGCTCCCGCCGCCGACCACCGCCACCTTCACACCCATGGTGCCGGCATCGTACACTCGCGGCGATGAAATCGTTAGGAAACTTTCCTGACCCATTCATCGCCGAGATCGCCGGCCAGCCGAACGCCTTGCGGCGAGCGGCGTCCGGGCTCGACGTCCAGCGCTCCGTCCTCGACGATATCGCCCGCGCATCGGCCGGGCGGACCCTCGTCTTCACAGGCATGGGGAGCTCCTACGACGCGTGCTACCCGGCCGTGGCCGAGCTGGCCCGCGCGGGCATCGCGGCGGTCATGCTCGACGCCGCCGAGCTCCTGCACTTCCGGACGGGGATGCTCCGCCCTTCGACGATGCTCGTCGCGGTGAGCCAGTCGGGCGAGAGCGTCGAGGTGGTGCGGGTGGCCGCAGGACTCGCCAGACAGGCAGAACGCCCAGTGGTGGTCGCGATCACGAACGGCACCGCGAACACCCTCACGTCGCTGGCCGATCTCTCGGTCGACACCGGAGCTGGCGAGGAGACAGGCCCCTCGACGATGACCTTCGCAGGCTCCCTCGTCGTCCTCGGCGCGCTCGCCCGGATGCTCGGGGGAACCCCGCCCGGCGCGGCGCTCGAGCGCCTCGCGACCGACGCCGAGCTGGCCGCCGTGGCGATCGAAGGCCTGCTGGGCGACGCCGATCTGCCGGAGCGGCTGGTGTCGTGGCTGGGCGATCGCGAGACGGTGGTGATCCTCGGCCGAGGACCGGGCCGGGCCGCAGCGGAGATGGGCGCACTCACGATCAAGGAGGCCGTGGGCATGCCGGTGGAGTCCCTCCAGACCGGCCAGTTCCGTCACGGCCCGCTGGAGCTCGCGGGACCGGGTCTGGCCGCCGTCGTGATCGCGACCGAGCCCGAGACACTCGCGCTCGACCTGACGCTGGCCGACGAACTGCTCGCGACAGGGACGGGAGTCCTCCTGGTCACGACCGACGACCGACCAGGATCGGGAGCGATGAGGATCGCGACGGGCCCGCTCGAGCGCGCCCTCGCTCCCGCGGTGTCGATCCTCCCCTGCCAGCTGCTCGCCTGGCGGCTCGCGGGACTCCGCGGCCGTGACCCAGGGGCCTACTACCGCGCGGCCAAGGTGACCACCCATGAATGAGCGCGGAGAGGGTGCGGTCGGCTCGGCAGGGCGCTCCGGGTTCCGGGTCGCGCTGACCTTCGACGCGGAGCATCCCGATCGGCCGTGGTGTCCTCCCGACGCCGCCGAACGCATCTTCGACACCCTGCGTGACCTGGAGGTCCGCGCCACCGTGTTCGTGCAGGGCCGATGGGCGCAAGCGCACCCCTCGATCGCCACGCGCATCGCCCACGAGGGGCACCTCGTCGGGCACCACTCGCACTACCACGCGCGGATGCCCCTGCTGACCGACCCGGGCTTCGCCTCCGACATGGCCGATGCCACCGAGGCGATCGTCGCCGCGACGGGCACCGACCCGCGGCCATGGTTCCGGTGTCCCTTCGGTGCCGGGCACGACGATCCCCGCGTGCTGGCGATGCTGGCTTCCCTCGGCTACCGCAACGTTCACTGGCACGTCGAGCTCGACGACTGGGAGCCGTGGCGCACCGGTAACGCGATCGCCGACGACGCGCTCGAGCGGGTCACACGACACGGCGACGGGGCCGTCGTGCTTCTCCACAGCTGGCCGGGCGGCACGGCCGAGGCCGTGCGACCGATCGTCGATGGGCTCCGCGACGCCGGCGCATCGTTCGTGACCGTCGACGAGCTCGAGGAGCTCCCGTGAGCCGCCACCCGGCGCTCCTTGCGGTCGACGGAGGCGGTTCGAAGATCGACGCCGCGCTGCTGCGGCGGGACGGTACCGTGCTGGGAGCCTCCAGGATCCGAACGCGAGAGTTCGAGGAGAACGGTGGCCCGCAGCACATGGGCCAGGTGCTCGATGCCGTGTACGGCGCGTGCAGAGACGCGCAGATCGATCTCGCCTTCCCCGTCGCCGATCTCGGCGTGTACTGCCTCGCCGGCGCCGACCTTCCGGCAGACGACCGGAAGATCCTGCGGTGGCTGCGCGCGCAGGGCCTTACCCAAGAGAGCGTCCTGCGCAACGACACGTTCGCCGTCTTGCGGGCCGGCACCGAGCGGCACTGGGGTGTCGGCGTCGTGTGCGGCTTCGGCACGAACTGCTCCGCCGTAGCCCCCGACGGGAGGATCACCCGGTTCCCCGCGGTTGGTCCGATCTCCGGTGACTGGGGAGGCGGTTCCGACGTGGGCGAGGCGGCGCTCTGGTACGCGATCCGGTCCGAGGACGGCCGTGGTGCGAAGACCGCCCTCGCCGAACTCGTCCCGGCGCACTTCGGGCTCCGACGGCCTCGTCAGGTGCTCGAGGCCGTGTACTACGGACGGGTGGAGGAGGACCGCCTCGTCGAGCTCGCGCCGCTCGTGTTCAGTGCCGCATCGGCGGGTGACCCCGTCGCCCGGAGCGTCGTGGATCGGCAAGCCGATGAGATCGTCGCGATGGTCACCACCGCGATCAAGCGGCTGCGCATGCAGAAGCTGGATGTCGACGTCGTGCTCGGCGGGGGCATCTTCCGCACCGACGACGACGCGTTCTTCCGTCGCATCCGCGACGGCGTGCACGAGATCGCGCCGGCCGCGGGGTTCAGCGTCTTGACCGACCCCCCCGTGATCGGCGCCGCGTGGCTGGGTCTCGACAGGCTCGGCGCGCCTGCGGCCGCCTACGCCCGCGCGCGCCGTGCCTTGACCCACGCTCGGCTGGCCGCACACACTCATCCCCGACGGAAGGAGCACCGCTGATGGCCGACATCGTCCTGGACCGCGTCTCGAAGGTCTTCGGCACCGACGTCGTCGCCGTGAACGACGTATCGCTCGAAATCGGTGACGGGGAGTTCATGGTCCTCGTCGGACCGTCGGGGTGCGGCAAGTCCACGATCCTGCGCATCCTCGCCGGTCTCGAGGAGGTCACCGCCGGCGAGATCTCCATCGGGGGAACGCAGGTGACCGACCTGCCGCCGAAAGACCGCGACATCGCGATGGTGTTCCAGAACTACGCGCTCTACCCGCACATGACGGTCGAGCAGAATCTCGGCTTCGGCCTGCGGCTGCGAAAGACCCCGAAGGATGAACAACGCACGCGGGTCGCCGACGCCGCGAGGATCCTGGGCCTGGTCCCGCTCATGGGCCGAAAGCCCGCGGAACTCTCGGGCGGCCAGCGGCAGCGTGTCGCGATGGGCCGGGCGATGGTCCGAGAGCCTCGCGCCTTCCTCATGGACGAGCCGCTGTCCAACCTCGACGCGAAGCTGCGCGTCCAGATGCGAGCGGAGCTCTCCCGCCTCCACGAGCGTCTCGGCACGACCACGGTGTACGTGACCCATGACCAGGTCGAGGCGATGACGCTCGGCCAGCGAGTCTCGGTGATGAAGGACGGTGTCCTGCAGCAGGTCGACACGCCGCAGAACCTCTACAACCACCCGGCGAATCTCTTCGTCGCCGCCTTCATCGGCTCACCGCCCATGAACCTGGTCGAAGCCGACGTGAGCGAGACGACGATCTCCTTCGGCGGCTTCTCGCTGCCGCGCCAGGACCCCGACGGGCTCCAGGACCGCGTTGGAGGCCGGGTAATACTGGGTATCCGCCCCTCGGACCTGGAGGACTGCGACGTCTGGCACACCGAGGACCTCCCCACCCTCGAGGTGCGCGCCGAGGTGACGGAGGAATTGGGCTCGGAGGTGAACATCATCTTCCCCGTCGATGCCCCGCCCGTGCTAACCGAGGACGTGATCGCGGCGGCCAGTGACGAATCGGACCACGACAACATCCCGCTGATCGCCGACGAGCAGCAAGTGTGCCGCTTCTGTGCGCGCGTGGACGCCCGCACGCACTGCCGGCCGGGCGACACCGTGCGGCTGTCGGTTGACCCGGCTCGGTTCCACTTCTTCGATCGTGAGAGCGGCCTCGCGGTCGGCGCGCGGAGCGCGGCGCCCGTCGGGGCGTGAGCCGCGACGGCAGAACGCCTCCGCGACGGCGACTACCAGGAGTCTCCGCGGGCCGCGAGCGCGGCGTCGCCGGTGCACGCCAGGCCGGTGCCGTAGGTCACGCCGTCGCCGGGAGCGAAGCGCACCAGGTAGCACGTGCCCGACGGTCCCATGACCGCGGCGGCCCACGTGTCGGGGGTCGAGGCGACGCTCACCACGCCGGGGGCTCTCGACGGGCCGTCGACGAAGATCAGCTGGGAGGCCGCGAGCAGCGCCAGGTGGCCGGGCCCGGCATCGAGGAACGTCGCCCGTCCGCCGGCCGCCCGCCGAGCGGCGTTCAACGCGGTGCGGGCATCCGCCCGTGCGGCGGCGTCGATCGTCAGCCGGTCGGCGAGGGAACCCGAGCCGGCGAGCGCATCGTCGCTTCCCGAGATCGTGCCGACGATCGAGGCCCGTCCTCTCGACCCGCTCGGCCCGATCCATGCTGCGGCGTTCGCTGTCGATCACCCATCGCGAGAACGAGACGAGCCCGGACAGCACGAGGACAGGCCGCCACCGCGAGCGCGACGGCCCGCGGGTTCAGGCGGCGATGCAGCGGCACGGGGGCCGCACGGAAGTTGAAGGTCTGATCCATCCCCCGCGCTTCCTATCGGCGCCCGGGCTGCGGGGGTGAAGGCCC
>CAVSLG010000003.1:0-122396 GCA_963728665.1 uncultured Actinomycetes bacterium
TTGAGCCGGGGACACAGCGACATCGCCACGACGGACTTCATGCAGCTGTAGCGACGCGTTCGCCGAGCCGCCGGGTCACTGCTCCTCGAGCTCGCCGGTCTCCATGATCGCCGCGCCCGCCTCGGGCAACACCCGCAGCGCCTCGGGCGGGAAGTGCACGGTCACCGGGGCGCCGGAGTCGAACGGTACCGCGCCACCCTCGTTCTGGACCCAGGCCTGGATGCGTTGACCGGGCGCAAGGTTCAGGATGACCTGGAGCACCGACCCGACGTAGACGACACGCTCCACCATGGCGGGCACCCGGTTCAGACCGGCCGCACCATGCGCCTCGAGGCTCACCCGCTCGGGACGGATCGTGACCTTCGCCTGGCCTCGGGTGTCTTCGTCGCCCTGTCCGGCGACGAACGAGAACTCGCCGATCGAGACCGCGCAGCCGCCCGCGGTCTGCCCCGCAGCCGTCGCGTCCATCAGGTTCGACACCCCGAGGAAGTCGGCGACGTAGGCGGTCGCCGGTTCCTCGTAGATCTCCTTCGGCGGACCGACCTGCTCCACGCGGCCCTGCGACATCACCGCGATGCGATCCGACATCGTGAGGGCCTCCTCCTGGTCGTGCGTCACATAGATGAACGTGATGCCGACCTCTTCCTGCAGGGCTTTCAGCTCGATCTGCAGGCGCTTGCGGAGCTTGGCGTCGAGGGCGCCGAGCGGCTCGTCGAGCAGCAGCACGGCCGGGTTGAGGATCAGCGCGCGCGCCAGTGCGACGCGCTGCTGCTGGCCACCGGAGAGCTGCGAGGGTCGACGGCCGCCGAACCCGGTGAGCGCCACGAGCTCGAGCGACTTCCCGACGCGATCGCGCATCTCCTGCTTGGAGACGTCCTTGTACTTCAGGCCGAACGCGACGTTCTCCTCGACGGTGAGGTGCGGGAACAGGGCGTAGTTCTGGAACACGGTGTTCACGTTGCGCTTGTGGGGCGGGGTCTGCGCCATGTCGACGCCGTCGAGCAGGATCTGCCCCTCGCTCGGGCGCTCGAAGCCGGCGATCATGCGCAAGGTCGTGGTCTTGCCGCAGCCCGATGGTCCGAGCAACGAGAAGAACTCACCCGATGGCATCTCGAGGTTGATGCCGCCGACCGCCGTGAAGTCCCCGAACCGCTTGACGAGATCGACGAGTTGGACCTCTCCACCTGCCATGGACGCGGAGTCTAGTCCAGGCGAGCCGTGACCGGTCAATCGGACCGGGGCTCGATCGGTCGGCGTGGCATCATGCGTCGATGGACGAGCTCGCCCGCCCGCCCGCACCGACCGGACGCCGGCTCGACCGTTCGCTCGATCCCGAGACAGCCCGGCGCGCGATGCTTCCCCTGCTCGTCGGCTACCTCGCGTTCGGTCAGTACTGGGGCGTCTGGGTGATCCTCGTCTTCGACTTCCAGAGGTTCCACGGGCTGTCGTCGAGCCGGCTCGGAGCTCTCTACACGATGCTGTCCCTCACGGCGATCGCGGTGATGCTCGTGGGCGCCCCGCGATTGCAGCGGCTGCCGCTATCGACCACCGTCCCGTTGTCGTTGCTCATGCTCGCCGGCGGCTCGCTCGTGATCGCGTATCAGCCGACGGCGGTCGTCGTGGTCGGGTTCCTGCTCGTCGGAGCCGGCAACGGCCTGATCGACGTGTACCTCAACGTCGCCGCGCAGCGAGTGGAGGTGGCGACGAGGCGACCGGTGCTGCAATGGCTCCACGCCTCGTACGCGCTCGGTGGGGTCACCGGCGCGGCGATCGCGGGTCTGCTGCTCGTGGCCGACGTGGACTTCCGATGGGGCCTCGCGCTCGCCGGGCTCGCACTCGCAGCCGCCGCGACGTGGAACGTGCGGACCGCACCGCCCGAACGCAGCCCCGAGGGCGCGCAGACGGTCTTCTCGATCTCGGCGCTGTTCCGCACGCCGGCCCTGTGGGTACCTGCGCTCGTCGTGCTGTTCGCGTTCCTCGTGGAGGGATCGATGGACGCGTGGTCCGGCCTCTACCTGCGCGATGAGTTGGGGGCGTCGGCCGGCGTCGCCGCGATGGCGTTCATCGCGTTCTCGGGGGCGATCTTCATCGGCCGGCTGTTCGCCGGGAAGGTGCTGTTCGGGCTCGGCGCCCGCACCACGATCATCGTCGCGGGGCTCGGCTCGTTGGCGGGAGGCCTGCTCGCCGTCCTCACGGAGAACCTCGCCGTCGTGGGCGTCGCCTACCTGATCCTCGGCTTCATGATCAGTGCCGCCGCGCCGGCGGGGTTCAGCCTCACGGAGGACATCGACGAGGACCCGACGAGCGCGATCGCCGCCGTCACCACCGTCGGGTACACCGGCTTCGTATGGAGCCCGCCCTTGCTCGGCTACGTCGCGCAGACGATCGACCTGCGGGCGGCGATGGCCGTGATCGTGATCGCCACGGTCGGCATCATCGTCGCGGGGCTCATGGCCCCACGATCAGGAACCTGATGGCGTCGGCGGCGGGAACGCGTCGCGCGGCGCGAACGCCTCGTGTGTCGAGCCTCGCGCACGCAGCGACTCGAGCTTCGTCTTCGCATCCTCGATCGTCGGGACCTCACCCGCCGGGATCCACCACAGCGCCGTCGATGCCTCGGCGAGCTTCTCGAACCACTCGGACCGCCGTCGCAGGTAGCTCGCATGATCCGAACGGAACACGAACGCGCCGAGCGACTCGATCGAGTCCCACACCGACATGTTCACGATCATCATGTCGTCGTCGAAGACGCGGAGCGCCGTCGCGTCGCCATCGTCTGTCTGCAGCCGCCACACGAACCCCGGGCTCGCATCGGCGAGGGCGTTGATCGGCTCGAGCCCCTCGACGAACGCTTGCATCGACGGCCGGTCGAGCGGCTCGCGCATGCGAGCGACGTTCACCTGCGCGAGGTGGAACAACGCGCTCTCCACGGATCGGCGTTCAGTCGGCGAGGTTGAGGTAGACAGCGTTCTCCTCGAGGAAATCGTCGAGCCCGTGCTTGCCGAGCTCACGACCGATGCCCGACTGCTTGTAGCCGCCCCACGGCATCTCGGTCGGCGCCGGTTGCGTGTCGTTGATCCACACGATGCCCGCACGGATCGCCTGCGCCGTGCGCATCGCCTTCTTCACGTCCTTCGTCCAGATCGCCGCCGCCAGGCCGTAGTCGTTGTCGTTGGCCATCGCGACGACGTCGTCGACGTCGACCCACTTGCCGTCGATGTAGTTCTGCAGCGCCTCAGCCATGCGAACCTACTTCCCGCAGATGCCACTTCTTCGTCGTTCCGAACGTTCGTCGGCAGCCTACCGCGCACCCCAGGAACGAGGAGGCCCCGGCATGCGCCGGGGCCTCACGTGTGATCGTGCGTGTGAGCGTTACGCCGTGTCCTGGTCGATCTCCCCGTCGTGCCACTCGGGCTCGTCCTCGAGCAGCGCCCGGTACTCGACGTAGCGCTCGTGCTGGGCCGGGTCGTCGGCGTTGCGCTCGTACGCCTCACGATCGGTGAAGACGGCGAACATCCATGCGGTATCGCCGTCGTTCTCGTAGAGGACGTAGGAGGTCACGAATCCGGCAACCTCGTCGTACCCCTGCCGCTCGGTGATAGTCCGGAGCTGCTCACGGTTCTCCGGCTTGACACGGGTGCGCGCCACGGTGCCGTACATGGGCTCTCCCTTCCCGCGGGCACGATCGATCGGGTGGTCGCGTCGATGCTACGCCTGCAGCACGGGGGTGAACCCCTTCGAGTGCCCGCCGCGTCGACGCTCAGGGTACGCTCGATCTGTGCGGTGGGCTTCCCTGGTGACGGTCGTGTCGCTGGTCGCCTCGTGCGGCCTGGTCGACGACTCGGGACCGTACGCGCCCCTACGCCAATCAGCCCGCCAGGAGATCCCCGGCACGTTCGGCTACGACCTGGTCCCGGTCGACGGCTTCGACGTCGGGATCGACCCGCTCCGGGCCTGGCGTGGCCTCACCGGGGCGACCGGCGGAACCCACGTCTCCGTCACCCTCGCCGCGGTCGAGGCTCCTGCCGACGACGGATGGGGACCGTCGTGGGTGTTCTTCACGCGCGACCTCTGCTACTTCACGGCGAAGGGGGACTTCGTCTCCCCGTCGCGCTTCGGTGACGGCGACGGCTGCACGCCGCGCAACGTGCTCGTCCAGGTGGTCGATGCCTCGACGGGCGAGTTCGTGGCCGTGTTCGAGGCCTACGACGCCGAGCTCGACTGGCTCCCCCAGCGGGAGGGCACGCCCGCTCAGGTGCCCGGGGCGACGCGCTTCCAGTAGTCGAGCCAGCGGGCCCGCTCGCTCGGGCCGAACCCCACGAGCATCTGCGCATCGGCGAAGGCGTCGTTGTCGAGGAGCGTGCCGAGCAGGTTCGGCGGCACCTCCATGTGCCACGGCGAGTCGGGCGCCGAGAAGGCCTCGGGGGTCACCCCTTCGAGGGGCGGCTGATAGCCGTTCCAGCAGAAGTTCTCAACGCCGACCCGCGTGTCCAGCAGGTGATCCAAGAACGCGTGGGCGAGGTCGGGGTGACGGCCGCCCGCGCAGACCGCCATCAGGTCGCACCCCACGATCTTCTCCGAGCCCGGCGGCGACCAGAATCGGAGCTTCTTCCCGAGGTCGAAGTCACCCTCGGCCGCCGCGTAGCCCGGGGCCGACAGCACGTCGCCCGACCAGGCCTGGTGGGCGGCGAACGCGCCCTCAGGCAACCCTTCCTCCACGCCGTCGTTCGTGAAGCGCACTCCGGTGATCGCGATGGCGTCGGCGAGCGCGCTCGCGGCGGCGTCCAGCTGCGCATCGGTCGCCGCGCGCACGTCGACCACCCCGTCGCGCAGGAGTGCGAGCGAGAGCGCCTCGAGGTAGCCGTCGTACATGCCGACCCGGTCACGGTAGTCGGGGTTCCAGAACACGCTCCACGGGTCGAGCGCCGAATCGGGCGCGTCGTTCGCCTCGACCATGTCGGCGCGCCACGCCACGCCGCTCACGTACACCGTGTACGGCAGCGAGTGGCGCTGCCCGGGGTCGTAGAACGGCCCGTCGCCCTCACGGAACCACGGCCAGAGGTTGCGCACGTTGGGGAGCCGGTCGTGGTCGAGCGGCCGCAGCAACCCGGCATCGGTCAATCCCGGTAACGCGTCGATCGTCGGGAAGAACACGTCGAACCGGGTCGCAGGGTCCTGCAGGCGTGCCACCGCCTCGTCCATGTGCGTGAAACTCTCGACCTCGACCCGCACGTCGCCCTTCGGGAACGACCGTTCGAACGAGGAGAGCGTGCCCCTCGACAGGTAGTCCCGCCATTCGTAGACCTTGAGCGCGGCCGGGCGCTCGTCCGGCCTGCCGCTCTCGAACGTCGGCCCCTTCGGGCTCGACACGATGCTCTCCGGTCTCGGCGCCTGCGTGCGGTCGCAGGCAGCCACGACCGCTGGGAACGTGACGCCGGCGGCGGCGAGCCGCCGCAGGAACGCCCGTCGGTCGAGCTCGAAAACATCTCGTCGAGGGTCCACCCCGCGCATCTTGCGGGAACCGGCCCGCCAGTCGCAAGGAACGCGACCCCTAGGTGCGAGGCGGTTCGAACTCGGGAGGCTCCGTTCCCTGCCCCCACGCGTCGGCGCCACCGTCGACGAGCACCGACGATCCGGTGATGTAGCCGCCGCCCGCGGAGGCGAGGAACGCGATCGTCGCGGCGACCTCCTCGGGCGATCCCGCGCGGCGCATCGGCACCTGCGCCGCGTACCCGGCGATCACCTCGTCGCCCCCGTACTGCTGCAGCCCCTCCGTCTCGATCAACCCGGCGGCGATGCAGATCGCGCGGATCCCGTATCGCGACCACTCGTTCGACAGCGACGCGGCCATCGTCTCCAGGGAGGATCGCGCCATCGAGGCGTGCGCCATCATCGGGATGCCCCGGCGAGGGCTGAACCCGAGGAAGAAGACCACCCCGCCCCGTTGCGGGATCATCCACCGCGTGGCCACCTCGTGCGTGAGGTGCCACACGGCATCGACGTTCAGCCGGTGTACGGCCCGGAGCCCCTTGAGCGAGATGTCCTCGGCGGGCGCGGCGAACTGCCCGCCCGCGTTGTTCACGAGCACGTCGACCCGGCCGAACCGCTCGTCGACGCCCGCGAGGAACGCGGCGACCTGGTCGGGCTCGCGCACGTCGCACGTCGCCGCGAGCACTTCGTGCCCACCGGCCTCGAGCTCGTCGCGGACGGTCTCGATCGGTTCGGGGCGCCGGCCGCAGATCGCGAGACGGGCGCCGGTTCGCGCGAGCTCGAATGCGGTCGCCCGGCCGATGCCGGTGCCGCCACCGGTGACGATCGCGACCTTCCCGTCGTTGGCGTCGCGGGTGAGAGGAGAGCGGAACCCATCTACCATGCTGCGCAGTATGCCCGAGCAGACGAGCACTGCGGTCGCCGGCGACGACGGCATCATGCTCTCCGTGCGCGTCCACCACCCGCCGGCGCCGGGCGCCCGTGACCTGCTGCTGCACCACGGACTCGCCTCCTCGCAGCGCATCTGGGATCAGCTGCTGCCGCTGCTCACGAAGCGGTTCCGCGTGGTGACGTTCGACGCCCGGGGGCATGGGATGAGCGCCAAGCCGAACCGCGGCTACGGGTTCGACCACGTGACGGCCGACGCGCTGGCGGTCGTGCGCGGCACCGGGATCCACCGTCCGATCGTGGTCGGTCACTCGTGGGGCGCGATGGTGGCGCTCGAGCTCGCGGCCCGGCATCGCCGGTCGATCGCGGGCGCGGTGCTCGTCGACGGCGGCCTGCTCCGGATGCGCGACGAGCTCGACTGGGCATCGGCCAAGGAGCTGCTCGCCCCGCCGCATCTCGCGGGCATGCCGGTCGAGGAGTTCCGGGCGTTGATGCGCGCGTTCATGGCCGATGCCGTCGATGTGACCCCCGACATCGAGACACAGGTGCTCTCGGTGATGCGCGTGCGCCCCGACGGCACGATCGCGCCGCGGCTGGCTCGCTCGAACCACTTCCGCATCTTGCGGGCGATCTGGGAACAGGATCCGCTCGACCTCTGGGCCCGGAACCGGGTGCCGACGCTCGCGATCGTCGCCCACGGCACCGATGCCGGCCGCGACGCGCGCGCGCGGCGGGCGGTCGCCCATCTGCGGAAGCTCACGCGCGACCGACCCGCGACGATCGCGTGGATGCGAGGCATCCACGACCTCCCCTTGCAGCACCCCGAGGCCCTCGCACGGCGCATCGAACGCTTCGCGCGAACCGCCGTAGGCTAGAGACAGGATGTTCGTGCTCGTGCTGATCCTGCTGTTGCTCGCCGCGGTCTTCGGTGTGCTCGGCGCCGTGCTCAAGGCGGTGGCGTTCCTCGTGATCACCGCCCTGCTCACGGTCACGGTGTTGGCAGCGCTCGCTTGGTGGGGCTTCAAGCGGAAAGCTCGGGAGTTCCAGGCCGAGTACGACCGCCAGATCACCCAGCAACGGGTCACCCGGTACCGCGTGAACGAGGCGCAGCGCGACCCCGAGCACCTGCCGCCGATGCGCGACGACCGCTACTGATCGCCCGTCTCGGCGTGGCGGCGCCAGACCGGCCGTGTCCGGCCGAGCACCGCGACCGCCGCGCGGCCGATCATCACGAACAGCAGCGTGAACGAGAGCCCTACGGCCACGAAGACCGCGATGCGGCCACCCTGCGGCGAGCCGACCCACCATGTGCGAACGAGGAGGGCCGCGGGAACCGCGATCGCCCACGTGCTCACGAGCGAGGAGAGGTCACGGCGACGGTAGGTGCCGATGGCGACGCTCACCACGATCCAGGTCACCACCAGCGGCACGGCGTTGCGGGCGGCGACCTCGACGATCGCCCCGACGCGGTGCGACCGCAAGCCCACCGCGACGAACGCGAGCAAGGCAAGCGCATCGACCACGGCCAGCGTCACGCCGGTCGGGCGTTGTCCGGCATGGATCGGCCGGCTCTCGGCGGCCGTCGACCGTGTGGACTGGGGCATGCCGTCATGTTCCCAGGGCCGCCGTGCCATGATGGAACACCCCATGCCGCGTCGACCCTTCCCTCGGCAGTCACCCTTCATCGCGCTCGCCGCGGTGATCGCCCTCGCCACGTCCGCGTGCACGACGACCCTCGGCGCGACGCCGGCGCCGCCACCGGACGTTCGCATCCGCCTCGGTCACGAGGTCGTGACCGTGCCCCAAGGCACGACGTACGAGGCCTTCGCCGACCGGGAGGGGGTGAGAGCGCGAGACGGACGGCTCCTCTCGGTCACGGGTGAGATCCTCGAACGTCACGTGTCCCGGGGCAGCGTCGAGCTCAACGGCGTCACACCTGACCCGCTGCACCTGCTCGCCACCGGCGACCGCGTCGTGGTCGTCGTCGGTGAGGACCGAACGGAAGGCACGACGCGAGTGAGGACACGAGCTCCCCGGCCGCACCAACGCGTTCGTGCAGCGGACGCTCGCAACGTTCCGCGTACGGGAGATCACGACCGTGGGCCGCGTCTCGGGCGAGGTGAGCGATGTGCGGATCGACACGCGGGGTCGGCCCCGGATCCCCGACGCGGTGGCGCTCACCTTCGATGACGGCCCTTGGCCCGAACACACCGAGGCGGTGCTGCGCGTGTTGCGCCGGGAACGCGCGAGGGCGACCTTCTTCATGGTGGGTTCACTCGCAGCCGACCACCCGGACCTCGTGCGCGCGGTACTCGACTCGGGCAACGTCGTGGCGAACCACTCATTCACGCACCCCGTGACCCCGGCACTCGCCGAGCTACCCGACCGCCGGGTCGACGCCGAGATCGCCCAGACCGCCGATGCGCTCCGCGGAGCCGGAGCGAAGCCGACGCTCTTCCGCCCACCCGGCGGCAGCTACGACGCCGCCGTGGTGCTCGAGGCATGGCGCCAACGGGAACGGGTCGTGATGTGGAGCGTCGACCCACACGACTGGGACGCATCTCGCACGCCGAAGCAGATCGCGAAGGACGTGCTGCGCCGCGTGCGAGCCGGCTCGATCGTGCTGCTGCACGACGGGGGCGGCGACGCCGCCGACACGATCGCAGCGCTCCCGAAGATCATCCGCGGCATCAGGAAGATGGACCTCGAGCTGGTGACCCTCGACCGGTACCGGCGTCGCTAGCCTGTCGGCATGCACCGAACGATCGAGTCCCACGACCAGGATTGCGGCTTCTGCCTGTTCGTCACCCTGCACGACCCTGAGGCGGATCGCCTGCTGAGTGCGGTCCCGCCATGAACGCCGACACGCGTGCGGTGGTCGACGAGCTTCGCTCGGTGGCCGACCCCTCGAGGAAGCCCGGCATGGCCCGGGTCGGCATCACGGTCGACCGCGCGCTTGGAGTGTCGATCCCACAGCTGCGGCGCATCGCGCGCGCGCACCGAGGCGATCACGACCTCGCGCTCGGCCTGTGGGCGACAGAGATCCACGAGGCCCGCATCCTCGCGTCGATGGTCGACGACCCGCATCAGGTCACCCGACACCAGATGGATGCTTGGGCGGCCGACTTCGACTCGTGGGACCTGTGCGATCAGGTCTGCAGCAACCTCTTCGGCGCCACGCGGTCGGCGGATGCCGCCGCCAGGGCCTGGTGCCGGCGCGACGAGGAGTACGTGAAGCGCGCCGCGTTCGCCATCGTCGCTGCGCAGGCCGTGCACGATCGCGACCGTGGCGACGACTACTTCACCGCGTGGTTCCCAAGGATCCGGCGGGCGGCGAGCGATGAGCGCAACGCCGTGAAGAAGGCGGTGAACTGGGCCCTGCGACAGATCGGCAAACGGAACCTCGCCCTGCGAGACGCCGCGATCTCCGAGGCCGAAGCGTTGCTCCAACTCGACGGCCGCAGCGCTCGATGGATCGCGCGCGACGCCTTGCGGGAACTGCAGAGCCACGCCGTTGCCGAGCGACTCACCGCCCGACCGAGGCGTTGAGGTCGTCGCGATCGAGTCAGCCGGTCACGAGCGGCGCGAGGGCACGATACGCGGGCATGCATACGTCGGCGTCATCGCCGTTCACGAACTGCACGCACACGTGGTCGGCACCTGCCTCGCGGTGTTCGCGCACCAGCGCGGCGATCGCCTGCTCGTCGCCCCATGCGACCGTGGCGTCGACGAGGCGATCGCTCCCGCCGTCGGCGAGCTCGGCCTGCTCGAACCCCATCCGCTCGAGGTTCCTCGCGTAGTTCGGCAGCTCGAGGTACCCGCTCGTCCAGTCGCGCGCGACCGCCCGGGCCCGCTGGGGGTCGGTTTCGAGCACCGCGGTGAGCTCCACCGCGAGCACCGGCTCGGCGCCGAGCACCTCGCGCGCGCGAGCCGTATGCGCGACGGGCACGAAGTAGGTATGGGCACCAAGCGCCCGTTCGGCTGACAGTCGCAGCATGCCGTCGCCGAGCGCCGCGAGTAGCCGCCGAACGCCCACCTCGGACCCTGGCGCGTACCACGGCGCTTCGTCCATGCGATCGAGGTAGGCACGCATGCGAGCGAGCGGCCGCTCCCACGCGTATCCACGAGCCTCGGTCGAGTACTCGTGGCCCACGCCGACGCCGAGCACCACCCGCTCTCCGAAGGCGTCGGCGAGCGTGCGGGCGCCGGCCGCCATCACCTCGGGCGCGCGCGCCGTGATGTTCGCGATACCCGAGCAGACGGTGATGCGTTCCGTCACGGCCCCGAGCAGTGACAGGTGGGCGAAGATGTCCCGCGAGCTCGACCCCTCCGGCACCCAGACCGCCCGATACCCGAGCGATCCGAGGGCACGAACATCGACCCCGATCTGCGTCACCGAACGGGAGTCGAACGCGAACGTCCAGGCGCCGATGGCGCCGAGGGCGGCCCGGACGGCGTCGTGTTCTCCGCTCACGCGAGCTGGGTCCGCACCATCCAGAGCTGCTTCTCGATGCCCGCGACGATCTCGATCAGGATGTCCTGGCTCACCGGGTCGGTGTCGCCGAGGCGATCCATCCGCCCGCGGAACGCGCCCGCCGTCGTCTCGAGGCGCTCGACGAACAGTTCCACCACGGCCCGATCGCCGACGGTGCCGTCGGGGAACGCGGGCAGCACGCTGGCGTCGGCCACGGTGCGGGCACGGCCGTCGGCCGCAACTCCGATCGCCACGATGCGCTCGGCGACCACGTCGGACCAGGCCCGGTACTCCGTCATCATCTCGTCGAGCTGCAGGTGGACCGAGCGGAAGTTCCCGCCGGTCACGTTCCAATGGGCCTGCTTGGCCTGCAGGGCCAGGTCGATCAGGTCGACGAGGGTCGCCTGGAGTTCGTCGGCCACCTTCGGGTCGAGGGTCGGCACACGGTCGGTCATGGTTGCCTCCTTGAGGATGGGCGTACCGACAGCGTACCCAGGCAGTGGGTGTTCACACCCGAGACGCGACGAGGAGGGGGCACGACGCCCCCTCCTCTGGCCGTACCGGTCCGCCCCGGATCACTCCTTCGCGTCGGCCTCCACGAGCTCGGCCGGCGTGTCGGGCACCACGATCGCGGCCTCGGTGGCGGTGTGGCCTTCCACATCGATCTTCGGCAGCCACTGCAGCCAGCCCGGCAGGTACCAGTTGCGGTCACCGAGCAGCCGCATCGTCGACGGCACCAGGATCGACCG
This sequence comes from uncultured Actinomycetes bacterium, assembly GCA_963728665.1. Taxonomy (GTDB): domain Bacteria; phylum Actinomycetota; class UBA4738; order UBA4738; family HRBIN12; genus JAOUEA01. Next base: position 11,602 of record CAVSLG010000003.1, read on the forward strand.
CACGATCGTGGCGTCCATGAGGACCGCCACCGCCAGCCCGAATCCCATCTGCTCGAGCGACGTCAGACGCCCAGCCGCGAACCCGGCGAACACCGCGACCATGATGATCGCCGCGCCGGTGATGATGCCGCCGGTCGTGCGCAGGCCGTACGCCACCGCCTCCGCGTTGTCGCCGGTCTTGTCGTACTCCTCACGGATCCGGGTCAGCAGGAACACGTGGTAGTCCATCGACAGCCCGAACAGGATCGAGAACAGGAACAGGGGCAGCCACGCCTCGATCGCGTCGACCTGTTCGAAGCCGAACAGGTTCGCGATCGATTCACCGATCGCCGGTCCACCCTTCTGGAAGACGAGCACGATCAGCCCGTACGCGGCACCGACCGATAGCAGGTTCATCACGATGGCCTTCGCCGGCACGACGAGCGAGCGGAACACGACCGTGAGCAGCACGAACGACAGCGCCAGCACGAGCAGCACGATCAACGGCGTGTAGCTGTCGCTGATGTCGAAGAAGTCCTTCACGAAGGCTGTGTCGCCTCCGACGAGCACCTCCTGCGCACCGCTGTCGCCGAAGGCCTCCGGCACGTAGGTCTCACGGAGCCGCGTCACCGTTGCGACGGCGGGCTCGCTCTGTCCATCGGTCGCGGCACCGGTGAGCGGCACCTCGATCACGGCCAGCGAGCCGTCCTGACTCACTTGCGTCGGCAGCGGCTCGCCGAGCTCGGCATCGTCGGCGATCGACGCGGTGAAGGCCTCGACCGACGAGGCGATCTCGGGCTCGAGCTCGCCGGCGGCGCCCGGCTCCGCACCCGGAGTGCCGACGGCACCATCACCGACGACGACGATCTTCACCGAGGCCTGGGCCCCCGCCTCCGGGAACCGCTCCACGACCGCCTCGAAGGCCTGCTTGGACTGGGCGTCGTCGGGCAGCGTCTCGATGCCGGCGAGGCCGGTCTTGATGCCCTGGCCGTCGTCCTCGGGGTGCCCTTGCAGCCAGTACGGCAACGACAACAGGATCATGAACCCACCCGCCAGCACGAGCCACACGACCGGACGACCCATGACGCCGCGCGAGACGCGGTCCCAGAACCCGCCGGGACGGCCATGCTCGATCGTGCGGTTGCGTCCGAAGATGCGACCGGCGTTGATCTTGTCTCCCAGCAGCGACAGGATCGCCGGCAACAGCGTCATCGACGCCGCGACCGACACGACCACCACGATGATCGCACCACCCGCGAGGCTGCGGAAGATCGTCGTCGGCACGAGCAGCATGCCGGCGAGGGCGAGCACCACGGTCAGGCCGCTGAAGAACACGGCTCGGTTCGCGGTCGCGCCCGACATCGCGATCGCGTCGAGCTTCTCACGACCCTTGGAGCGCTCCTCCCGGTACCGGGAGACGATGAACAAGCGAGTAGTCGATGCCGACCGCCAGGCCCATCATCGAGATCAGGTTCGGCGTGAAGAAGCTGAAGTCCCAGAGCAGGCCGAACGTTCCGACGACGCCGAGCGTGACCGCGATCGCGAAGATGCCCATCACGATCGGGGTGAGGCCGGCGACGACCGCTCCGAACACGATGATCAACACGATGATCGCAGCGAGCACACCGACGCTCTCGCCGAAGCGCAGGTCCTCCTCGGAGATGCGCTTGAAGTCCTCGGACGAGCTCACCAGTCCGAGCTGATAGGCCTCGATTCCATCGCCCGAACGGGCTTCGCGCACCTCCTCGACCTCGAGGGCGTGCCCCGTGGCCTGGTCGGAGTCACCCGCCAGCACGACGGTGAACAGCACGGCTTGCCCGTCCTCGGACGGGATCGGTCCCAACGCTGCCACGCGTGGATCGGCGGCCGCCTCCTCGGTCAGCGGGAACGATGCGGGCACGGTCGTGACCACGTCAGGACCGAGCGCGTCGAGATCACCGAGCAGCCCGTTGACCGACTCGGCGAACGCTGGGTCCTCGATGCCCGCGTCCGACTCTGTCGTCATCACGAACGTCTCGGTGACGATGTCTTCCTCGAGCTGGCGCTCCTCCAGCAGCTGCTGGGCGCGCTTGGCCTCGGGGACGTTGGTGAAGTCGAAGTCCGTCGTGAGCGCCGGACCCAGCAGCGTCGCCGCCGAGGCGATGCCTGCCACGAGGATCAGGAGCCAGATCGCCACGGTCCTGCCGGGGTGGCGACTGCTCGCCCTCGCGAGCGATTCTGGATTGATGCGCATCCCGCGTTTCCCCCCTTCTCCGCCGGCTCCGGCCGACGCTTGACGTACGATGTATGCTTACAGCGTATGGGAGCATAGGCATACAGCGTAAGCCTGTCAACCCCGACAGCTGAGGACCCTCCGGAGAACGACCAGATGCCCGCAAGAACCCGCAAGAAGGCAGAGGCAGAGGCTCCTGCACGGGAGCGCCTCACCCGTGATCGCATCGTCGCGGCCGCGCTCCGCATCATGGACGAAGAGGGCTTGGACGCGGTCTCGATGCGTCGCGTGGCCCGCGAGGTCGGCGTCGAGGCGATGTCGCTCTACCACTACGTGCACGACAAGGAAGACTTGCTCGACGGCATGTGCGCCATGGTCATGTGCGACTTCCGTTATCCCGACGAGGATCGGCCGTGGATCGAGGTCGCCCGCGACGGCGCCCGTGAGTGGCGCCGGGTCTTGCGCGACCACCCCAACGTGATCGCGTTGTGGGCGGATCGACAGCGCCCGATGACCGACCTCGATGCGCTGATGCCGATGGAGTTCGCGCTCCGCGTGATCACCCGCGCCGGCATCGACGAGCGAGAAGGCGTGCTCATCTTCAACGTGCTCGGCGGATACATCATGGGCGTCGTGATGATGGAGGTCGGCGCGATGTTCTCAGCGGGCACCTCGCGAGGCGGGAAGGCCGTCGACCTCAACGCGGTGCACTCGAAGCTGCCCGATGAGGCCGCGCCGTTCATCCCGGCCGAGACGTTGCCGTGCATCGTCGCGGCGTTGCCACACCTCGCAGAGTGCGATCCCGACGAGCAGTTCGAGTTCGGGCTCGACCTGCTGCTCGCGGGAATCCAGTCGAAGGTCGTCGCGCCCGCCTGAACCTCATCGCAGCCCGAGCTCCGAGCCGACCCGGGCGAACACCTCGAGCGCTTCGCGCAGATCGTCCTCGGTGTGGTCGGCGGTAACGATCGTCCGCACCCGCGCGAGGCCCTTGCCGACCGTCGGGAACACGATGGCGGGACAGAACACGCCTTCCTCGAACAGGCGAACGGCGAACGCCTGCGTCCGCTCCTCGTCGCCGGTGATCACCGGGGTGATCGGGGTCTCGCTCGCGCCCGTGTCGTACCCCAGGTCGTGCAACCCGGCCTTGAGGAGCTCGGTGTTCGACCAGAGCCGAGCGAGCCGCTCGGGTTCGTCGGCGATCACGTCGAGCGCGGTGATGCAGGCGACGACGACCGGGGGCGGCGCGCTCGTCGAGAACAGGTACGGACGTCCTCGGTTCTGCAGCCACTCGATCAGGTGCGCGGGGCCGGCGATGAACCCACCGAGCACGCCGATCGCCTTCGAGAGCGTGCCGACCTGGATGTCGACGCGCCCGTGCAGCCCGAAGTGGTCCACGGTGCCAGCGCCCCCGGTCCCGAGCACCCCCGAGGCGTGCGCGTCGTCGACCATCATGATCGCGTCGTGGCGCTCGGCCACCTCGACCAGATCGGGCAGCGGGGCGATGTCGCCGTCCATCGAGAAGACGCCGTCGGTGATGAGCAGCTGCCGCCGCCCCGGTCGTGCCGTCTCATCGAGCAGCCGATCGGCGTGATCGGCGTCGCGATGGTCGAACACCGCGATCTCGGCGCGCGACAACCGTGCCCCGTCGATGATCGACGCGTGGTTCAGCCGGTCAGAGACGATCACGTCCTCCTTGGAGAGGATCGCCGCGACCGTGCCCGCGTTCGCGGTGAACCCCGACTGGAACATCAGGGCGGCCTCCGCATGCTTGAACGTCGCGAAACGCGCCTCGAGCTCACGGTGCATCGTCATCTGCCCAGCGATCGTGCGCACCGCGCCGGATCCGGCGCCGAACTCCATCGCGGCCCCCGCGGCGGCCTCGTTCATCCTCGGGTGACTCGCGAGGCCGAGGTAGTTGTTCGAGGCGAGGTTGATCACGTCACGCCCGTCGTAGCGTGCCCGAGCCCCTTGCGGTCCTTCCAGGGTGCGCGGGTGCAGCAAAAGCCCATCGCGGTCGAGCGCCGCCAGTTCTTCCTTCAGGTAGTCGAGCGTGCCGGACATGGGGATCCCCTCGCCTCCTCCGGTCCTCGCGCCGGCCCATCCCGGCTCTCGTGTGGCGAACCCTACCCGGCACGGGTCCTGCGTAGGATGACTTCATGAGGATCAGGGCCTTCCTCGCCGACGGCGTGCAGGCGGTCGAGGGCAAGCTCTACGTACTCGGAGCCGGCTGGAACCGGCTCGCGACGCGCAGGTTCCCGATCCGACACGATCGCGTCGGCATCGGCGCTCTGATCGTGCTCGAGGAAGGCGATGCCGGCCGGCACTCGCTCGACCTGCGCCTGCTCGACCCGAACGGCGCCCCGGCCACGCTCGCGACCGACGGCGGCGGCGCGGCGAGGCAGGCGATCCGCCTCGGCTTCGGCGCGAACGAGGCGACCGACGGACTGGACGAGACGATCGTGCCGCTGGCCCTGAACCTCGACGGACTCGTCTTCAAGGAACCCGGCATCTATGCCTTCGAGCTCCGTGTCGACGAGGGCGATCCGGAACGACTGTCGTTCAAGGTCGACCTGGCGCTCGAGCGAGATGGCGCCGGCCTTCCCGAGGGAGGGTCCACGTCGGTGCGCGCCGCGACCGAGGCCGGATACCTCTAGGCGCGCTCCCCCGAGCCGGGCACGAGGATGACCTTGCCCGACGCGCCCGATGCCGTCATGTCGAACGCCCCCTGCCAGAGATCCAGGCCGAACCGATGCGTGATCACGGGCGAGACGTCGACCCGCCCCGTCGAGAGCAGCGTCGTCGTCTGTTGCCACGTGCGGAACATCTCCCGGCCGGTGATGCCCTGCAGCCTGGCCTCCTTGAAGATCACCTGATCGTTCAGGTCGAGCGTGACCGACGCGTCGGGCAGGCCCAGCAGCGACATGCGCCCACCGCGAGCGAGCATGCGGGTGCCCTGATCGATCGCACGCGCGTTCCCGCTCATTTCCAGCACGACCTCGACCCCCGCCCCCTTCGTCTGCTCGAGCACCGCTGCCACGGGATCGACGTCGCCCGGATCGAGCAGCACGTCGGCGCCCATCTCGGCGGCCTTTCCGCGTCGGTATTCGTTGGGCTCGATCGCGATCACCTCGAACGCTCCTAGGGCCCGGACCACGCCGACGGCGAACATGCCGATCGGACCGCATCCGATCACCGCCACCGAATTCGTGGCGATGTCCTCACCCCCACCCGTGCCGAACGCCGCGTGCACCGCATTCCCGAACGGCTCCATGATCGACGCGACGTCGGGGTCGATGCCCTCGCCGACGACCCATGCGTTCTGCGCAGGGAGGACGACGTACTCCGCGAACGCGCCCTCCGTGTCGACCCCGAGGATGCGCAGGTTCTCGCAGATGTGCGCGCGGCCCGTCTGGCACGTCGCGCAGTGCCCGCATGCGATGTGGGTCTCGGCGGCGACGAACGCACCCGGCTGCAGGTGGTGCACCTCGTCGCCGACGGCGTGAACGGTGCCGGCGACCTCGTGGCCGAAGGTCATGGGCACGGCGCCGACGCGGCGGTCGGCCCACTCGTTCCACTCGAGCATGTGCAGGTCCGTGCCGCAGATCGACGCCCCGTGCACCCGAACCAGCACCTCGTCGTCGCCCGGTTGGGGGATGGCGATCTCCACGAGCTCCGCGCCTGGCCCCCGGGCGGTCTTGCGCAGCGCCCGCATCGTTCCGCTCACGCCCGAAGGGTACCCTGCGCCGGGAACCGATCCGGACCCAGAAACGTCTGACCCTGACCCGACGTGGAAGGACGACCCGTGAACCTCCGAGCGATCGCTTCCCTCGCGCTGATCCTCGCTCTGGTGGGTGCCGCATGTGCCGACGCGTCGACCGGCGGCGGCTCCTCCTCACCGTCCATCGCCCACGGGACAGGCCCCGACGAGCTGCTGCTGCGATGGGGATACGAGGGAGGGTTCACGCCACCGGAGTTCCAGCTCACGAACCTGCCCTCGTTCTCGCTGTACGGCGATGGCACGATCGTGCGACCGGGCCCCCAGATCGAGATCTATCCCGGGCCGGCGATGCCCGCCCTCGAGACCGTCCACGTCGACGAGGAGGCCGTGGGCTCGATCCTCGACGCGGCGTTCGATGCCGACCTCGACACGGTGGGGGACCTGACCGACATGGGCTCGGTCGGCATCGCCGATGCCCCCGACACCGTGTTCACGCTCCGAGCCGGAGGCGTCGATCGCACCGTTCGCGTGTACGCCCTCGGCGAGTTGGGCGGTCAGCCTCCCGGCATGCCCGATGAGGAATACGAGGCGCGGCAGGCGCTGCTCGAGCTCACCGATGCGCTCGGGTCGCTGGACACCTGGTTGCCCGAGGGCTCGATCGACGAGGGCACGACGTACGAGGCCGCCGGCGTCCGCGCCTTCGTCTCGAGGTATCGAGGCCAGGCCGATCTGCCGCAGCCCGAGATCGAGTGGCCGCTCGAAGCAGCGCTGCGGGGCATCGGGGAAGACGCTGGTGCGGGTTTCCGGTGCGTGATCGTGACGGGCGCGGACTGGACCGACCGCCTCGCCCCCGCGGCCGCGCAGGCCAACCAACTGACACCGTGGACGAGCGGTGGCCGACGATACGCGATCGCCTTCCGCCCGCTCCTGCCCGACGAGACCACCTGCTGACGACCCGTCTCACGGGGTTGGCAAAGCGTTCAAGCTGGCTTCGCCGCACGCCGATGTACTCGATTGTCGGCATGGACCCGGCGATCGACGCGCATGAACAGGCAGGCGGCGTGAGCTTCGACAACGAGACGATGCAGACGATGCACGATGCGGTGACGGCCCAGCAGGGCTTCTTCCCCCCCGCCACCATCGCTGCCCCGGGCGTGGACGGCGGCCTCTCCGACCTCCAATCGCAGCTGCGGGATCTGGAGGTCCGGTATCGAGGCCTCATCGATCGGCTGCCGGCGATCGTCTACATCGACGGCATCGGGATCGACGATCCGATGATCGACGTGAGTCCCGGCATCGAGGGCCTCTTCGGGGTGTCGCGGGAGGAATGGCTCACCCGCAGGTCCAGCTGGATGGACGTGGTGCATCCGGACGACCGTGAACGGGTGGTGACCGCGAGCGACCACGCCACCACGACCGGAGAGCCCTTCCACCACGAATATCGGGCGATCCACCGAGACGGACGGGTGGTCTGGGTCAAGGAAGACAGCGTGCTGATCCGTGACGAGCACGGTACGCCGATGTACTGGCTCGGCATGATGCGCGACGTCACCGACGACGTCGCGACGAGGGGGCAGCTCTTCGAGGCTCGCACCAAGTACGGAGCCCTCGTCGAGCAGATCCCCGCGATCGTCTACCAGGACCTCGCCGACGAGAACTGGACGACCGTCTACGTGAGCCCCCAGATCAGCACGATCCTCGGCGTCGACCCTGCCGAGTACGTCGGCGACAGCACCTTGTGGGTCGACCTGATGCACCCCGACGACCGCGGGCGCACGATCGAGGCCGTCGAGCGAGGCATCGAGGCCGGCGAACCGTACTCGGTGGAGTACCGCATGATCGGCCGCGACGGTCGCGTCGTGTGGTTCCGCGACTCCGCGGTCGTCCTGAACGACGCGGAGGGCAGGCCCGCGATGGTGCAGGGCGTGATGCTGGACATCACCGAGGGCAAGGCCGCCGAGGAACACATCGCCTACCTCGCGTACCACGACAAGCTGACGGACATGCCGAACCGGGCGATGTTCGACGAGCTGCTCGACCTCTCGCTGTCCCGAGCTCGTCGCAACGGACTCGGAGTCGCCGTGATCTCGGTCGACCTCGACGATTTCAAGCTCGTGAACGACTCCCTCGGCCACGAGATGGGCGATGAGCTGATCAGGGTGCTGGCCGACCGCATCCGTGAGGCGACCCGCGACACCGACCTGGTGGCGCGGCCCGGCGGTGACGAGTTCCTCGTGCTTCTCGCCGACCTCGACATGACCCCGCCCGTACCGGGCGGCCAGGACGGCGGCTCGATCGCAGCGGAGGCGGTGTCGGTCCGCATCCAGGAAGCGATGCGGGCCCCGTTCGAGATCGCCGGCACGGAGCTCTACCTCACAGCCAGCCAGGGCATCGGCGTCTTCCCTCACGACGCCGAGGACGCGGTGACGCTGCTCAAGAACTCCGAGACGGCGATGTTCGAGTCCAAGAAGATCGGGCCGGGCGGTTTCGTCGTTCACACGAGGAAGACCGGCGACGCGATGAACCGGCTGTCGATGTCGACCCGGCTGCGCAAGGCCGTCGAACAGAAGCAGTGGATGCTGCACTACCAGCCGCTGATCGAGCTCGGCACGGGCCGCATGTACGGCGTCGAGGCGCTGATCCGCTGGCCGGAACCGAATGGCGGGCTCGTGCCCCCCGGCGACTTCATCCCGCTCGCCGAGGAGATGGGCCTGATCGAGGCGATCGGCGACTGGGTGGTCGAGGAGATCTGCCGGCAGGACGCGCAGTGGCGCGCTGAGGGCCTCGAGCTGGAGCTGGGCTTCAACCTCTCACCGCGCCAGCTCTGGCAGCCCGATCTCGTTGGCAAGATGGTGGCGCCGATCGTGATCGCGGGGGTGGACCCGTCGCGCGTGACGATCGAGATCACCGAGTCGACGGCGATGACCGACCCCGACCGTACCGTGGGCCTGCTGGCCGAGATGCACGAGCGCGGCTTGAAGCTCGCGATCGACGACTTCGGCACAGGATACTCCTCGCTCGCGAGGCTCAAGCACATGCCGGTCGACATCCTCAAGATCGATCGTTCCTTCGTGCGTGAGGTCGACCTCGATCGCGACGCGGGAAGCATGGTCTCGGCCATGATCTCCCTCGCGGAGAACCTCGGCATGACGCCGCTCGCCGAAGGCATCGAGACCGAGGGCGAGTGGCGGTTCCTCACCGACCGAGGGTGCGCCCTCGGGCAGGGCTACTTCTTCTCGCGACCGGTGCCGGCCGATGAGATCCTCGCGCTCCACCGCCGGGCAGGGCTCACCTTGGTGGAGGGCGGCGCCAACTAGTCCACCATGGACTAGCGACGACGTTTCGGCCCGCGCAGGCCCGAACGGCGACCGCGGGTGCTGCCGCTGAACACGGTCCGCGGCGGCGCGACCTTCATGCCTTCCTGCTCGAACTCCGCATGCAGGTCGAGGCGGGCGGCCATGCGGCTCACGTCGCCGAGCTGCTCGGGGGTCACGAACGTGACGCTCGTGCCGGTGCGGCCCGCCCTCGCGGTGCGGCCGACCCGATGGACGTACCCCTTGTCGTCCTGCGGCGGGTCGTAGTTCACGACGAGCGTGATGTCGTCGAGGTCGAGACCCCTCGCGGCGACGTCCGTCGCGATCAGGACCCCGACGTGCTTCTCCTCGAACCGGTGCAGCGCCTTCTCTCGCGCCTGCTGGGTCATGTCGCCATGCATCGCGACCGCCGGCAGCCCCTGGGCGCGCAGCTGCCGCGCCAGCGAATCGACCGCCCGCTTCGTGTTCACGAATACCAGCGTCAGGCCGTCGGGCTCCTCGCCCCTGGCGAGCTCGATCAGCTTCGTGAGCTTCTCGTGCGAGCCGATCGGCACGAAACGATGATCGGCCTCCTCGACGGTCTTGCCCTCGGACTCGATCTCGTGGCGGACCGGGTTCCGCGTGTACACGTCGGCGATGCGTCCGACGGCCCCGTCGAGGGTTGCCGAGAAGAACATCGTCTGTCGATCCTTGGGGAGCCGTCGAACGATGCGGTCGACCTGGGGCTGGAACCCCATGTCGAGCATGCGGTCGGCCTCGTCGAGCACGAAGATCCGGACACCGTCGAGTCGGACCATCTTCCGCTGGGCGAGATCGTCGAGCCGGCCGGGAGTGGCGATCAGGATGTGCACATCGCCGACACCCTTGGATTGTTCGCTCACCCGGGTGCCGCCGTACACCGCCTTCACCTTCAGGTGCTTGGCCTTGGCGATGTCGGCGAACTCGTCGCGCACCTGGGTCGCGAGCTCTCTCGTCGGCACGAGCACCAGCGCCTCGGGATGGCTCGCGGCCTCGGGGTCCAACTGCTCGACGATCGGGATCGCGAACCCGAGGGTCTTGCCGGACCCGGTCTTCGACTTCGCCAGGGTGTCGCGTCCCGACGTCGCGTCCTCGATCACCATCACCTGTATCGGGAACGGCTCATCGATGCCCAAGCTCGCCAGGGTGTCGATGACGGCGTCGGAGACTCCGAGGTCGCGGAACGAGGGGATGGAAGCGCTCATCTATCGTGAAGATTAACGGTTCCGCTAGGGCCCGAAGGGAACCGTCGCGCGCGCCGAACAGGACGGCAGCCTAGGGTGAGCATGCGGCGGCGTCGAAGGTCATCCTCGGATCCAGGAACATGCACGCGCGGGTACCCTTCGTCCACCAGTCACAGGGGGAAACGATGGACGACCGCATCCAGCTCTGGAACGACCTCGCCGCGCAGATCGGCGTCGACAGCATCCGCTGCACGACCGAGGCGGGATCGGGCCACCCGACGTCATCGCTGTCCTGCGCTCACCTGCTCTCCGTGCTGTACACGAGCCACCTCCGCTTCGACGTGGAGGACCCGAAGTCGCCCGCGAACGACCGGTTCGTGATGTCGAAGGGCCACGCCGCTCCTGCCCTCTACGCGACGCTCAAGGCGATCGGCGCGATCTCCGACGACGAGCTGCTGTCGCTCCGGCGGTTCGGGTCACCGATCCAAGGTCACCCCGCTCCCGTGCCCGAGCTTCCGTGGGTCGATGTCGCGACCGGATCGCTGGGCCAGGGCCTCGCGGTCGGGCTCGGCATGGCGCTCGCGATGCGGATCGACGGCACCGGTGGCCGCACGTTCGTACTGCTCGGCGACTCCGAGGTGGCCGAGGGCTCGGTCTGGGAAGCGATGGAGGCCGCCGCGTTCCACGAGGTCGACGATCTGGTGGCGATCCTCGACATGAACGGCCTCGGGCAGCGAGGCCCCACGATGCATGGCCGGAACGGCGACCTGTTCGCCCGGCGTGCGCAAGCCTACGGCTGGCGCACGATCGAGATCGACGGGCACGACGTCGCGGCGATCGATGCGGCCTACTCCGAAGCGATCGCGACCGACGGGCCCACGATGATCGTGGCGCGCACCGAGAAGGGCCACGGGGTGTCTTTCGTCGCCAACCACGAAGGCTGGCACGGCAAGGCGATGTCGCCGGAGCAGGCTGCGCAGGCGATCGAGGAACTCGGCGGCATCCGGTCCCTGACGATCACGCCACCCTCGCCGCCCGACATCAAGCCGCTCACCCTCGGGGAGCTACAGGCGGAGCCAGAGCCCACCTACACCGAGCCGATCCCCACCAGGAAGGCCTTCGGCGAGGCGCTCGCGTGGCTGGCAGGCCATCGTCCCGACCTCGTGGTGCTCGACGGTGAGGTGGGCAACTCCACGCACACCGAGGACTTCCAGGCCGTGGCGCCGGAGCGGTTCGTGGAGATGTACATCGCGGAGCAGGCGTTGATCGGCGCCCAGACGGGGCTGCAGGCGCTCGGCAAGACGGCGTTCGCCGCGACGTTCGGCGCGTTCCTCACCCGTGCCTTTGACCAGGTGCGCATGGGCGCGATCAGCCGCGCCGACCTGCGGCTGTGTGGCTCGCACGCGGGTGTGTCGATCGGCGAGGACGGGCCTTCGCAGATGGCTCTCGAGGACCTCGCCATGTTCCGTGCCCTCCACGGCTCGACCGTGCTGTACCCCGCCGACGGCGCCGCGACGGTCGAGCTCGTCGCCGCGATGTGCGACCTGCCGGGCATCTCCTACATTCGGACGACCCGTGAGGCCACGCCGGCGCTCTACGGCTCCGACGAGGACTTCCCGATCGGTGGGTCGAAGACGCTCCGAAGCACCGACGGCGACGTGGCGACGCTCGTGGGCGCGGGGGTCACCGTGCGAGAGAGCCTGGCGGCCGCCGACGCGCTCGCCGCTGACGGCATCACGGTGCGCGTGATCGACGCGTACAGCGTGAAGCCGATCGATGCGGCGACGTTGCGGCGGGCCCTCGAGCAGACCGGCGTCGTCGTCGTCGTCGAGGACCACCGGGTCGAGGGCGGGCTCGGCGATGCGGTGCTCGAGGCGTTGGCCGAGACCGGTCCGCTCTCGGGCCGGGTGGTGAAGGTCGGCGTCCGCGACATGCCGGGCTCCGGAACGCCGGACGAGATGCGGGCCTGGGCGGGCATCGACGCGGCGTCGATCGCGGCCCGCGTGCGCCACGGCGTCGCCTGAGCCTCGGCAGCGTCGGCGAGCGGGCGGCGATCAGGCGCGGTCGGCGCTCGTGACCTTCGTCGCGGCGCCGGGCACGCCCCCGAAGGCGTACGCGATGATCTCTTCGGGCGGCACAGGCTTCGAGAACAGGAAGCCCTGCCCGAGCATGCACTCACGCTCCCGCAGGAACGCAAGCTCCTCGGGGGTCTCGATGCCCTCGGCCAGGGTCGTCATGCCGAGGCCACGCGCGAGCTCGAGGAACGCTCCGACGATGCTGGCCGACTGCTCGTCTGCGCCCACGTTGCTCACGAACGCGCGGTCGATCTTCAGCACATCGACCGGCATCTCTCGGAGCCTCGACAGGGACGAGTACCCGGTGCCGAAGTCGTCGATCGCGATCCGCAACCCGCCCCGGTGCAGATCCCAGAGGATCTCCTGGGCGCGATCGGGATCCATCATCGCGGAGCTTTCGGTGATCTCGACCAGCACCTGCGCCGGATCGAGCCCACCGTCGACGATGCGGGCGAGGATGCGATCGGAGAGATCGGGTTGCCAGAACTGGCGGGGCGACAGGTTGAACCCGATCTCGAGACCGATGTCGAGCTCACGCCAGGCCTGCGACTGGTAGACGAGCTCACGCACGACCCAGTCGCCGATCAGCTCGATCAAGCCGAGCTCCTCGGCCAGCGGGATGAACTCGTTCGGCGGCACCATCGTGCCGTCGGGCTCGATCCACCGGATCAACGCCTCCACCCCGATCATGCGGCCGGTCGCGAGCTCGATCACGGGCTGGTAGTGCAGGGTCCAGCGCTGCGTGTCGACCGCCTTGCGCAACCGCGTGACGAACTGAAGCTTCGCACTCGAGTCGAAGGCGCCGTTCGACGAGACGGCGTACCCGGCCGGACCGCTCTTCTTCGATTCGTACATCGCGGCCTCGGCGTTGCGCTGCAGACCGTTGGCGTCGTCGGCATCCTGCGGGAACAGGCTGATGCCCATGCTTACCGACACGTAGAGCTCCGTGCCGTCGATCGTGATCGGCGCGACCATCGCGTCCTGCACGCGTTGGGCGGCGGCCTCGGCTCGCACGACCGCGCCCTCCATCTCTCCGCCGGCGTCGCGCTCGAGGTCGGCGATCAGCATGAGGAACTGGTCGCCGCCCCGGCGCGCGACCAGGTCGGTCTCACGTGATGCTTCGCGGAGTCGATCGGCGACCACGCGCAGGATCTCGTCGCCGCCCGTGTGTCCGAGCGAGTCGTTCACCAGACGGAAGTCGTCGACGTCGACCGCGATCACGGCGACCGCCGCCTCATGGCGGCGAGCCCGGGAGATCGAGAGCTCGAGCAGCTCGTCGAACATCGACCGGCTTGGGAGCCCCGTCAACTCGTCGTGGTAGGCGAGGAAGGCGACGTTCTCCTCGCCCCGCTTGCGGTCGGAGATATCCATCATCACGCCGTGGGAGAACCGGGGCACGCCGCGGTCATCGCGGACCATCCTGGCCTCGTCGTGCACCCACACGATGTGACCGTCCCGGTGGAACAGCCGGTACTCCATGCGGAAGGGCTCGCCGGTCTCGTTGTGCCGCTCGTTCTCGGCGATCGCCCGGGCCCGATCGTCGGGGTGCAGCAGCTTCGGCCACAGTTCCTCGTCCTCGACCCACTCCGCGGGTGAGTAGCCCAGCACAGACTCGATCTGTGGGCTGATGAAGATCGTCGAAGCGTTGTCGTCGGTGGCGTCGATGTAGCTCACGGCAGGTCCGTGCTCGATCATCGAACGGTACCGATCCTCTTCCAACGCCTGGGTGCGATCGGCGAGCTCCCGATCGAAGAAGGCGCTCAAGTTGCCGGCCACTGCCCTCAGGGCATCGATCTCGGCCTCGCTCCACGCACGTTCGTGGGTGCAATCGTCGAGCCCCACGAAGCCCCACCACTCGTCGCGCACGAACACCGGCACCGTCAGCGTCGAGCGCACCCCTTCGCCCTCGAGCACCGCCCGCTCGAGGTCCGGCATCGTACGCACCGGCTCGGCGAGCACGTCGCCACGCCAGTAGAGATCGATGCGCCGGGTGAACGCCGGTGCGTAGGGGTGCAGGTGGTTGGCGGCATCGTCGAAGATCGGCGCGATCCCGTGCGCGACCCACTCCGCCCGAAGATCCATCCACAAGCGCCCTTGAGGATCACGGACGTTCTGGAACAGATAGGCCCGGTCGGTGCCCGCGGCGGTGCCGAGGTGCGCCAGCACCTCCCGCAACCTGCTGGCGGTCCCGCCCTCCCCGCGGAGCAACCGCTCTGCGGAGAACGCGACAGCGTCCAGCACGGCCTCGCCCCGAGCCGTGGGAGCCTCCATCTCTCCTCAGCTATCGGCCCAGGTCGGAGCCTGCTTGACGCCTGTTACCCTTGTCCAACGATGGCTGACTACCGAGAGATCCTGCACGAGCGCCTGTACGTGAAGGTGCCGGGCACCGACACGCTGCGCAAGACCGCCGCCAACCGCCAGAAGCATCTGTTCGCCAACGGGTGGCGAGAGCTCGAGCGCCAACAGCGCGCCGACCACGTGATGGTCATGTTCGAACGCACCGGCCACGCGCCGATGAAGGCTCGACTGCCCAAGCAGGTGGCCGAGGTGCGCGTCGAGCGGCGCCCCCGTCGCGACGACAACCGTGGCGGCGGCCGCCGACGCTGAGCGTCACGGTCCCGAAGCCAGCGGCTCCCCGATCGGTCTGTGACCGGATATCCTTCGGTTCTTGGCGTGTATCGCCGGACGTTCTTCGGTTATCCTTGAATTTCGACGAAGGAACGCCAGGCGCCATCCCGTCCTGAACGCGCGGAGGATGCTGTCGCCGGCCTGAGCAGACGCAGGAGGTGGCCCGTGAGCGCCAGAGAGAGGCAGAGCAACGTCCGTCCGGCCCATCGCGAAGCCCACGCCCACGCCGCCGAGGACCAGCCGTTCCACTACCCTGTGCGGCGCGAGTACGCCGAACCCGACTGGACCCGCCTTCCGGGCTACCGCGACGTCACGAAGGAGCAGTGGGAGTCAGCGCAGTGGCAGCGCGCGCATTCCGTGAAGAACCTCAAGGAGTTCAAGGAGGCGCTCGGCGAGCACCTCACCGACGACCTGCTCGAGGACATCCGTCGCGACCAGGAAGAGCGCGCGACGATGTCGATGTTGATCCCGCCACAGATGGTCAACACGATGGAGGTCGACGACCTACGCGCGGACCGCGTCCGACGGTACATGGCGCCGGCGCTGAGCGACCGCGAGACCGAATGGGCGTCGCACCCCATGGCGTCCCGCGACTCGCTCCACGAGGCCGACATGTGGGCCGTAGAGGGACTCACGCACCGCTACCCCACCAAAGTGCTGGCCGAGATGATCCCGACCTGCCCGCAGTACTGCGGACACTGCACACGCATGGACCTCGTCGGCAACGACACGCTGCAGGTGCTGAAGTACAAGTTCGAGATCAAGCAGAACGAGCGTTGGGACATGATGCTCGACTATCTGCGGAAGACACCTCAGGTGCGCGACGTCGTCGTGAGCGGCGGCGACATGGCCAACGTGCCGATCAAGCGACTCGAGGGCTTCGTGATGTCGCTGCTCGACATCGAGAACATCCGCGACATCCGCATCGCGACGAAGGGCCTGATGGGCATCCCACAGCACTTCCTGCAGGACGACGTGAAGGCGGCCTTCGATCGCATGGGGTCACTCGCCGTCGAGCGTGGCGCCGACATCGCGCTGCACACCCACGTGAACTGCGCCCAGCAGGTGACCCCGCTCGTCGGCGACGCCGCGCGCATGGTGCTCGACTCGGGCTTCCGCGACGTTCGCAACCAGGGAGTGCTGCTGCGGGGCGTGAACACGTCACCGGGCGACCTGCTGGAGCTCTGCTTCATGCTCCTCGATCACGCGAAGATCATGCCCTACTACTTCTACATGTGCGACATGATCCCGAACGCCGAGCACTGGCGCACCTCGGTCGGCGAGGCCCAGGACCTGCAGTACCAGTTGCTCGGCTACATGCCGGGGTTCGCGACGCCGCGCGTGATCTGCGACGTGCCCTTCGTCGGCAAGCGGTGGGTGCACATGTTGAAGAGCTACGACCGCGAGCGCGGCATCTCGTCGTGGACGAAGAATTACCGCACGGGCATCGAGTTCGACGATCCGGAAGCGCTGGGTCGCGAGTACGTGTACTTCGACCCGATCTACACGCTGCCCGAGAGCGGCCAGCAGTGGTGGCGCGACCAGATCGCGAACGGGCTTCCCGACGCCCACTGGGTGGAGCCGCCGGCGCCGATCGAGCCTGCAGCGGCCGACATCGCGGCACCGAGCGAGGACGAACCCGCCTCGGTCTGAGCGTCAACGAGGACGCACGAGTCGGCTGCTAGCGTGCCGCCATGACCCGGCGGCTCCACACGATCCGCATCCTTCCCGAAGGCGCAGCACTTTCGGGGGTTCCGACGACGGGAACGCTGAGCCCGTTCAACCGCCAGCGCGGGTGCTGAGGCGCCAGTGGAGGTAACGCCCGATCGCCAGCAGCGCCGCGACCGCCACGAAGAAGCCCGGGCTCGTCCACGAGGCCCCTCCCTCGTCGGGCCGAGGCGCGGGGCCGACGTCGATGGTTCCCTCCGATGTCTCCGACAGATGTCGGCGCGGGCGCCCGTCGCCGAGCAGATCGCACGATGCCTCGTCGCGGACGATCACGCTCCACCGGAGCTGGTCGAGACCCGGCGAGGTCCCCGTCTCGTCCTCGTCGGCGACGACGGTGCGGCCCGGCACCTGCAGCACGATCGTGTCGCCCTCGACGCTCGGGGGGATGAAGCGGCTCTGTCCGCCCTCGGGCAGCAGCAGGGTCGTCGTCACAGGATCGCGAACGGCGTCGTACCTGAGGATCCGGTTCACCCGTCGATAGATCCCCGCGTTCACGGCCGGCACCTCAGGATCGAAGAGCACGACCTCGACGCGGAAGGGGCGTCCTTGGCGGTCGGGCACGACCGGAGGCTCAGCGAACTTCAACGTGAACAGCACGGACGTGCCGAGCTCGACGATCTCGCCGGACGCCTCGACGAGGTCGGGGGCGGCACCGCCGGTCTCGGACACCGAGCCGCCGGGAGCGTTCGGACACGACCCGACGTCACCGGCCGGGTCGGCGGCGGCCAGCAGCAGGGGCGCCAACATCGCCACCAGCGCCAGCCGGGCCCGCGTCACGCGCTCGGACAGTCACGCGGCTCGAGGATCAGCGGGTCGAGCCGCGGTTCCTGCGTGAAGTCGAACGCACCAGAGAGGGGGTCGGCGCGCGCGTCCCGGTCGGTCATGGGTTTGAGCCCGTGCAGCTCCTCGATGAACTTCAGCACCGAGGCGAACTCGTACACGTTGTCGTCGATCGCGCCCCCATGGGTGTTGTCGCCCCGACGTGTCCAGGGCGAGATGATCAGCGCCGGCGTACGCGGGCCCAGCCCCATGATGTCGTAGTGCGGCGGCGGCACGTGATCGTAGAACCCGCCGAAGTCATCCCAGACGATCACGACCGCGGTGTTGGGCCACGCTTCGCTGCGCTGGATCGCGTTCAGGTACTCGACGGTCCAGTTCTCGCCCTCACAGACGTTGGTCCCGGAACCGGGATGCTCGTTGGGCTGGCCCTCCGGCGGGATCAGCCACGAGACCGCCGGCAGCGTGTCCTGTTTCAGATCCCGCAGGATCGTCTCGGGGTCCTGCACCTTCTCCCACATGTCGCCGAAGCGAACATGGCGGATCGCCTGCAGGGCGTTCATCCACTTGTCGGGCAACGCATAGTACTTCCAGCTGATGTCCTTGCGCTCGAGCTGATCCTGGATCACCGGGATGTTGATACAGGTGCGGGTGCTCTCCCAGTACTGCGCGATCTTCAAGAGCTGACCTGGAGACGCGGTGATGTTCTTCTCGAGCCGCATGATGCGCTTGATGTCCGCCTCGGTGAGGTCTTCGAGCGGGAAACGCTGCGTGTACTCATCGGGGTCGTCGCAGTAGTTGCCTTCGGTGGTCGTCGTCGACTTGTTGTCGACGATGCCGTAGCTCTGTGCCGCGACGGTGTACAGGTGCTCGGGGAACGTGGGCCCGTACATCGACGTGAAGAAGTGGTCGGCGATCACGAACCTGTCGGCGTAGGCCCAGTAAGCAGGCAGGGAATCACGGTCGTACTGCGAGTAGCCGGCCAGGTCCTCGCCCAGCGAGATGCAGTTGAAGCCGTTCATCTTTCCGCCGTTGATCGCAAGAAGACCGGGATAGAACGCGTGGCCGAGGTCGTGCGGTTGCACGAGCGGCGAGTCCTTCAGCTTCACGTTCCCGGCATCCTCGAAGGTCGAGCAGTCCATCGTGGCGCCCTCGGTCGCGCCCTCGACGCCGGGGTATCGCCCGAAGTAGTGGTCGAAGCTGCGGTTCTCCTTGACCAGGAAGATCACATGATCGATCGGATTCTCGCCCGGCGCGATCGTGCCCAGGCCGCCCTCTCCGTTGCGGCCACCCCCGTTCCCACCGCCATCGGGGCGTGACCCTCCCGCCTGCTCGGTCGCGTCGTCGCGCGGCCACGCGTACCACACCAGCGCCACGACCAGCACCATGATCAGCGCAGCGAACACCCGGCGTCGCGCGATCTGCTGACGGGACGGCCTGCGCGGACCGGCGGCGCGGATGAGAGGACCCGACGGCTGCTGCACGATGCAGGAGTCTAGCGTCAGGGCAGGGCCGGAAGAGGGCCGTCGCCCGCCAGCTCCGCGAGCGATACGGCGAGTTCCCGGCGCACCGACGCGTAGGCGGGATCGTCGGCGCGGTTGCGCAGTTCCGATGGATCGGCGGGGCCGAGGCGACCGAGGAGATCGTAGAGCTCCACCGTGCCGTCCGCGTGTTCCAAGTAGCTGAACGCGTCGGTCCGCAGCCCCCGCCAGGCCGGCACGTCGCCGTCACCGGCCCACTCGATCAACACGGCATCGCGAGGCACCGAACCCTCGATCCGATCGTCCAGCACCGATCGCAGGCTCAGCCCGTCTGTTCCGATCCCCGGCACGTCGAGACCGACGAGATCGAGGATCGTGGGCGCGAGGTCGACGTTGGACACGGGGACGGTCACCACATGACCGTCGGTCCAGGGAGACCGAACGACGAGCGGCGTGTGCACGCATGCGTCGTAGGGACAGCGCTTGCCCACCCACCGGTGCTCGCCGAAGGAGTAGCCGTTGTCGGAGAGGAACACCACGATCGTCCGCTCGAGCTCGCCCCTCATCCTCACGTCGGCCACGAGCGAATGGAGCGCTCGGTCGACTGCGCCGAGCGTCTCCAACATGTCCCGGCGCTGCTCCACCAGCGCTTCTTCGGCGGCGCGATCGATCGCGGGCAACGCACGCACCCACTCCGGCTTGCCTCGTACGTCGTTCATGGCCTGGGAGCTCGGTGTCGCGACCGCAACGCCGTCGAACGACCCGGCGTCCTGGGAAGCGGGCATCCAGGGTTCGTGCGGAGCGCTCGGCGCGAAGACGAGGAACCACGGCCGCTCCCCTGAGGCGCCCCGGATGAACGCGGACGCCTCATCGGCGAGCAGCGACGTGGCGTAGGCTGCCTCTCCCGTGCCCGCGGTGAGGGGCACGCCCTGATCGACGATCGGGTACCCCTCGTAGGTGGTCGAGACGTCGAGGTTCCGTTTCGCGAGGAACCGGTCCCATCCCTTCGGCACGTACGGCCCACGGTCCCACGGATATCCGTTGAGGTACTTGCCGATGAAGGCGGTCTGGTAGCCCGCTCCGTCGAGCCACGTCGCGAGCGTCGACGACTCATCGAGATCGGCGCCGTCGCCGTTGCCCTCGACCCCCGTGTGGCGCGCGTAGCGGCCCGTCAGGATCGAGGCCCGCGACGGACAGCACAGCGGCACGTTGAGGAAGGCGTTCGTGAACCGCACCCAGTGATCGGTCGGATCCGCGAGGCGCGACTCCAGCCACGGCATCGCCGGCGGACCCCCGGTCGTGGGCAGCGTGTCCCACGGTTGATCGTCGGTGATCACGAGCAGCACGTTGGGCGGCCGCTCGATCGACCCCCCCGCCGACGAAGGAGGAAGCGCCGCGGACGCACCACACACGAGCATCGCTACGAGCGCCGCGACCGATGCGCGGGCGTAGCCCTCGTCGCGCAGGGCCGGACTCATGTCACCGGTCGAGCCACCCTCCGTCGCGACCGTGCGAGTCGGCGACGATCCCCGCCGCGATCGACAGCGCGATCGACTCGGGATCACGGCCACCGAGGTCGAGACCGAGCGGCGAGCGCACGCGGGCGATCTCATCGTCCGCGAACCCCATCGCGCGAAGCGTCTCGACGTGATGACCCACATGACGACGGCTGCCCATCACCCCGACGAACCGGGCAGGCGAGCCGAGCGCATCCGCGAGCATCGAAGCGACGTCGGGGGCGTCGTGGTCGGTGAAGACGACCACGTCACGACCGCCGAGCGCACCCGGATCCACAGTCGGAAGCGCGTGACCGTCGTCGGGGCGGACCCGCTCGCGCCGAGGTTCCACGAGCGACACACGGAAGCCGAGCCGGTCCAAGTGCGATCGCAACGCTCGGGCCACGTCGGTCGCCGACACGATCACCGCGGTCGGCGCCTGCCTGTGTGGCTCGAAGTAGACCTCGATCTCGCCCAGATCGTGGGTCAAGGTGCGGGTCTCGGGCTCTCCCGATGCCATGATCTCCGCAGCCGCGTCGACGGCGGCCGCGTCGAACTCGGCGCATCCGAGCGTGCCGCGCACCTCGCCACCGACGACGATCGACATCGCCGCTCCCACTCGGCAGGGCGGCGCCCCGTGCACGCGCACCGCCTTCGCCTCCACCGTCTGTGGGCTCGACGATGGACCGGCGGCGCCGCTTGCCGCCTCCCGAGGCTCATCGCCGTGTCCCGTGGGGTGCGCACCGGTCGCCCCACCGAGCAGCTGCACGGCGTGCGGCAGCACGGGCATGATCGCCGACAGCCCTTCTCGTACCCCCGTCGGCGAGCCGGGCAGGTTCACCACGAGCGCAGCCCCGATCGTGCCGGCCACGGCGCGCGAGAGCGCTGCCATCGGCGTATGCGTGAGGCCGTCGGCCCGCATCAGCTCGCCCAACCCCGGCGCCTCACGATCGATGACGGCTCGGGTCGCCTCCGGCGTCACGTCGCGTGGGCCGAAGCCGGTGCCGCCGGTGGTGACGATGAGCGAGTGCGACTCCGATAGGCCCCGCAGCGTGCCTTCGATGTCGCCGCGCTCGTCGGGCACGACGATCCGTGTCGCCACGTCGAACCCGCTCTCCCGCAGGATCGACGAGGCGAGGTCGCCCGACTCGTCGACGCGCGAGCCGTGCGTCACACCGTCGGAGACGGTGACGACCGCGGCCGGGACCATCGTTTCCATGCCTCCCATCCTCGCACCTCGCGCGCCGACCGACCGTCGCCTCCCACGTTGCCCTCGAGGCGGGGTACGCTGGGCCGACATGCCCCATCCCACCTCCAGCCCGGCGCCCTCCACCGGTCCGCTGATCGACACGTTCGGCAGGATCGGCAGCGACCTGCGCATCTCGGTCACCGACCGGTGCAACTTCCGATGCACGTACTGCATGCCGGCCGAGGGGCTCGCATGGCTGCCTAAGGATGAGATCCTGACGTTCGAGGAGCTCACTCGACTCCTGCGCCTGTTCGTGGGGCTCGGGGTGGAGTCGATCAAGGTCACCGGCGGCGAGCCGACCGTGCGGGCCGATCTCCCGACCCTCGTCGGCATGTTCCGAGAAGCCGGCCCCGACCTCGATATCTCGCTCACTACGAACGGGGTGCTGCTCGAGACGTTGGCCGCGCCCCTCGCGGCGGCCGGGGTCGACCGTGCGACCGTGTCATGCGACTCGCTGCTGCAGCATCGATTCGTGGAGATGACCCGCCGCGATGCTCTCGAGAAGGTGTTGCGGGGGTTGCACGCCGCTGAGGACGCCGGGCTCACCCCGATCAAGATCAACTGCGTCGTGATCGGCGGAACGAACGACGACGAGCTCGTCGGATTCGCACGGTGGGCACGAGAGACCGGCTACGAGGTGCGCTTCATCGAGTACATGCCGCTCGATGCCCAGCACGCGTGGGAACGGCAGAAGGTCGTACCGGCGCGCACCGTGCTCGATCGCGTCGGTGAGGTATTCCCGCTCGTCGCCGACGGCGAGGGCGCCGAGCCGGCGACCACGTACGGCTTCGCCGACGGTGCTCCGGGCCGCATCGGGGTGATCCCGAGCGTCACCGAGCCGTTCTGCGATTCGTGCAACCGCATGCGGCTGACGGCAGAGGGGCAGTTCCGCAACTGCCTGTTCGCGCTCGAAGAGACCGACCTGCGCGGGCCGATGCGATCAGGAGCGAGCGACGACGACCTCGAAGCGTTGTTGCGCGACGCGATGTGGCGGAAGTGGGCCGGTCACCGCATCGACCACGCGGACTTCGTGCAACCCGCGCGTAGCATGTCGATGATCGGCGGCTGAAGGGCACGACCGACCGATCGGCTGGCCCGAACGAAGAAGGAGGCCGGGGTCTGAACCCCGGCCTCCTCTGCGTCGCGGATCGAGCGGTCAGGCGGGCGCGACTGCCAGGTGATCGAGCGCCGCCATGTACCCGAACTCGTCGTAGGAGTAGTTCACGACGTTCGGACCGACGATGTCGGTCTGGTTCGTGTACGTGCGTGGCACCCACGGAACGATCTCTTCCATCAGCATCCTGTCGAGATCGGCCCAGCACTGCGTGCGCTCGTCGCCGACCGGGAGTGCGGCACACTCCGACAGCTTCTCGTCGGCGCTCGGCACCGACGTGACGGAGTAGCCCCACTCTTCCATCTCGGCCTCCGTCGCGCCCACGCCCGAGTAGTTGCAGCACCCCGGGTAGATCGCGCCGAAGTCGCTGCCGCCGAACAGGGGCGGACCGAACGTGTACGGGTCGGGGTAATCCTGCAGCCATCCGACCTGCAGGCAGATCGGCACCTGATCGGCCAGGTTGTTGCACTTCGCGTACATCGCGGTCGTGGTCAGGCCCTTGACGTCGAGCTCGATGCCGATCTGCTCGAGTTGCTGCTGCCAGAGGGCAGCGATCTTGCGACCGGTCGCGCTGTCCGATGCGTAGATCGCCACGACCCCCTTGCACTCGTCGGCGTCGCAGACACCATCGCCGTCGCTGTCGTACTTCGACGTCGACATCTGCTCCTTCGCCAGCTCGATGTCTCCACCGTCCTCGGGGGTGGCATACGGGTCGTAATCGACCAGCAGGTTGTTGAGCAGGGCGTCGGGGAAGATGTGCCCCGCGTTCACGCCGACCAACGGACCACCGGCCAGCTGCCGGCCTCCGGCCTTGTCGTAGGCGAAGTTGACGGCCTTGCGCACCTGCACGTCGTCGAAGGGCGGCACGCCCAAGTTCATCGACGTGTACGAGGTCGCGGGCTGCGGATACACGTGCAGCCGGTCCTGCAGATCCGGATCGGTGCTGTATTCCTTCAGCTGGTCAGCCTCGGGCGGGTCCATCACGTAGTCCAGATCGCCTGCCTGGAGCTTGTTGTAGAGATCGGGCACCGCACCGCCGATCTCGATCGTGATCTCGTCGGCATAAGCCGGTCGCAGATCGTCGGTATCGGCGCTCCACGACGGGTTGCGGACCAACACCAGCGAACGACCGGGCGTGTAGCCGGCGACGGGCTCCTGCTTGTCGGCCGGCACCGAGAAGTCCATGTTCTCGCTGCCTTCGAACATGTACGGACCGGTCGAGACCAGGTAGCGGCCGTAGTCCTTGGTGTGACCCTCGGCGGCGCCGAGAGGCGCGTCGCCGTTGGGCGGGATCGGCGCGGTCGCAGGCATCGAGAACCGCCAGCCGAGGTCGCCGGTCGGCTCGGTCACCGTCACCTCGAGGGTGTAGTCGTCGACGGCCCGGACGCCAGAGATCTCGTCGGCATCGCCGGCCCCGAAGTCGTCGAAGCCCTCGATCGCCGAGTAGTAGAAGCTGTACCCGGCGGAACTGGCCTTGGGGTCGGCCTCACGCTCGATCGCGCGAACGAAGTCGCCTGCGGTGACCTCGACGTCCTCGAACGGCGGGGAGTACATGACCCCCTGCTTGAGGGGGAACGTCCAGGTCAGGGCATCCTCGCTCACAGTCGGCAGATCGGCGGCGATGTCGGGACGCAGTTCGGCGCCACCCTCATCGACCGGCTTGCCGTTCGTCGCGTACAGCGTGCGGGTCAGGCAGCACTTCAAGATCTCGAAGGAGAGCTGGTAGTACTCCTTGGCCGGATCGAAGGCCGCGCTCGACGGTTCCGTGGAGACCGCGATCCGCACCGTTCCGCCTCGGGGGATCTCGCCCCCGTCGGCCGTCGGCGACGTGGTCGGTTCGTCTCCTCCTCCATCGCCGCCGCATGCCGCCGCGACGATGCCCAGGACCGCCAGGACGGCGATCCACCGCGCGTATCTCCTCATGCGCGAGCCCCCTCTCTCAAAAGGCGCACAGATATCCCCACCGGATGTCCCGGTGGTCCACCAACCCGTATACGCACGGAACGGACCTTAGGGGTTGCCCGCGCGCATGACACTGCCCCATACGGAACGGAAGGCTTCGACGGGTCGCCCGATCCGGTTCATCACGCGTTCACGTGCGCGTGCGAGGCTCACCGATGCCGAGAGGTTGCGCCCCCTCTCCGGCGCTGGGACCGGGCTTCGCGCCCGGTCCCAGCGGACCCCCCCTGCGGCGGCCGCACGCTACCCGGCCTGCAGCGCGTCGAGGTTCGCCTCGATCGCGCCTTCAGGCGACTCACCGAGGGTGACGTTCTCGACCGTTCCGTCGGCACCCACGTAGTAGACGGTGGGGAAGCTCGAGACCCCGAGCCCTTGCATCAGGGTGCCGGCGTCGTCGTCGACGGCCGTCGTCAGGGTCAGGCCCTCGTCGGCGAGGAACTCCGAGGGCGTGGGCCCGGGGTTCTGCCCGGCCGCGGTCGTGACGCTCACGAGCTCGATGCCCTCGCGCGCCTGGGTCGCGGGCACCAGGACCGGCAGCTCCACCTGGCAATGCGGGCACCACGACGCCCACACGACCAGCACGGTCGGTGATCCCTGGTGATCGCTCCACGACACGGTGCCGCCGTCGAGGCCGGGAGCCGAGAACGCCGGAACCGGATCGCCGATCTCGAGCTGCGGGCCTGCCGCGCGATCGATCGAGACGGCGTCGGCGGGCGCCGCGGTCGACCCACCGTCGTCGTTCCCCCCACCGCTCAGGAGCAGCGCTCCGACGACGGCCACCACCGCGATGACGGCGACCGCCGCCCAGACGAGCCGCTGCCTGGCCGCCCGGCGCTCCTGTTCCCGTCGGCGCTCCGCCTTCGTCTGCCGGCCGGCTCGCTGCTTGGACTTCGTCGCGTTCGTCATCGGGGTCCTTTCGGGCGCGATACATCTGCTCTCTCATGAAGATGTTCGCCGGGCGGCGACGGAGCGGTTCGGGCCGTTCGGCCCACGCCTCAGGTGACCGTCTCAGCCCAGGTTCTCGATCGGCAGCACCGGGACATCGCCGGCCGGCTCGAACCCCAGCACCTGGCCATAGAAGGACAGCTCGGCCTCGTAGGCTCGCTCGATCGTCTCCGCCATGCGGAACCCGTGCTGCTCCCCCTCGAAGAGCAGGTAGGCGAATGGCAGCCCCTTCGTCCGAAGCGCCGCGACCATGACCTCGGCCTGCGACGGCGGCACCACCACATCCTCGGCGCCCTGCAGCAGCAGCATCGGCGTCGAGAGCAGATCCACGGAGTGGATCGGACTCCTCGCTCGATACAGGTCGGCCGCCTCCGGCCACGGCCCGATCAGGGAGTGCTCGTATCGAGATTCGAACTTGTGGGTGTCGCCGGTCGCGAACGGTTCGAGATCGCTGATGCCGTAGCGACTGGTTCCGGCTGCGAAATCGTCGTGGAAGGTCAGGGCGCACAGCGTCGTGTACCCGCCGGCGCTACCGCCCCGGATCACCAGCCGCTCCCCGTCGACCTCGCCGGCGTCGACGAGGAAGCGCGCAGCGTTGACGCAGTCGGCCGTGTCGACGACCCCCCAGTTGCCGTTCAGCCGCTGCCGGTACGCGCGACCGAACCCCGTCGAGCCGCCGTAGTTGACGTCGACGACGGCGAATCCCCGCGTGGTCCAGAACTGGATCGCGAGGTTCAACGTCGCCGTGGCCTCCCCGGTTGGCCCGCCGTGGCTCATGACGATCAGCGGTGGACGCTCCCCCTGGGGCGGCACGACGTTCGGATTGGCCGGGGCGTAGAAGTGCGCGAACGACGTCACACCACCATCGGTGGGGAATTCGATCTGACGGGGCACCGACACGAACGAGGGATCGATCGGCATGTCGACGCTCTCGCGCAGCACCTCCACCCCGCGTGAGCCGAAGTCGAGCCAGACCACCTGTGCAGGGAGGTCGGGTGCCCCGGCGATGAACGCGATGCCATCGCCGGCCGCGGCGATGCCGGGGCCGTGCTCGAACGACGAGTACGGCAGATCGAGGTCCAACAGCTCTCCCGTCTCGACGTCGAGCACGGCGACATGCTGCACGCCTCGATCCCCGTACCAACAGGCGATGCGACCGTCGTCCAGGAACGCGAACGACGTCTCGTTCATGACCCATTGCGGATAGCCGAACTCGACGTGGGCCGGATGCAGCACCACGCGTTCGTCGCCGGCCAGGCGCTCGAGGTTCCACCATCCTGAGCGGTCGCTCGCGAAGACGAGGTCCCCTGTCGGACTCCAGCTCGGCTGCCAGATCGACTCTTCCCCATCTCGGCCGGCCACCCGACGCTCACCTGAGAGGGTGCCGTCGGGCGCGAGGTCCGCGATCGAGAGCTCGCATCCGTCCCACGGCATCCACGGCAGGTTCCAGCTCAGCCACGACATCCGACGTCCGTCGGGCGAGATGCGTGGCGTGGAGTAGAAGTCTCGGCCCGCGGCGATCGTGCGCGGCTCGCGAGATCCGTCGAGCGGGAGCACCACCAGCTCGTTGACCACGTCGGCGACCCGTCCCGACCCCGCGTGGCGCTCACGGACACCGAACCAACGATCGCCCTCGGCGCTGATCCGTCCGTCGGCATAGCGATGCAGGCCGCCGGTGTCGGGCGTGATCGCGACTGGCGGCTCGCCCGGGTCCTGCCGATACAGGCGCCGATCTTCGTCGTGGGAGAAGACCACGACGCCTCTCTGGACGGCCCACGCGCCGCCTCCGTACTCGTGCACGCGCGAGCGCACGTTGAAGCCCTCGGGCGTGACGTCGACGGGCGATGACCAGGGGCCGCCACGCACGACGACGCCACGACCCCCTTCCGCCGGACGGCCCTCGTGCCAGTACACGCTCCCGTCATCGATCCAGGGCTCGGACAGCGACACCGACGACGTCGCGAGCATGCGCGGGGTGACGGGCGATGCCCATGACCCGTACGGCGCGACGAGCGGCTCACTCATCGCGGCCGCCTGCCCACGATCACCCGGGTCACCTTGAGCTCGCCGCCCTTCGTGCTCTGCACGTCGCGGAACCCTCCGGCCGTGTACACGCGCTTGACCTCCTTGACCCGGTCGGGGCTGACCTCCATGAGCAACCAACCGTTCGGACGGAGCCACCGGGGCGATTCCGCCACGGATCGCCCGATCAATCCGAGGCCGTCGGTGCTGTGATCGGTCAGCGTATGGGGGGGTTCCCAATCACGGATCTCATCGGGCAGATCGTCGATCTCGCCTGCCGGTACGTAAGGGGGGTGCAGTGTGATCACGTCGACCGACCCTCGTAACCGCTTCGGCAGCCCGCCGAACAGGTCGCCCACCTCGAACCTCGCCTGGAGTTCGAGCGCCCTCGCGTTCTTCCGCGCGAGCCGTACCGCGTCACCCGCGACGTCGGTGCCCCAGACCTCGGCCTTCGGCACCTCGTCGGCCACGGCCAGCGCGATCGTGCCGCCCCCGGTCGCGAGATCGACATGCACGGGGCTCTTCCGCCGACGGAGCCTCCTGATCGCCTGTTCGGCGAGGAACTCCGATGAATCCCGAGGTACGAACACCCCCGGCTTGGTCAACAGCTCGAGGCCTCGGAACTCCGCGTATCCCTTGATGTACGGGATCGGCTCGCCCGCCGCCCGCCGATCGACCAATGCCTCGAACCGGCGGCGATCCTTGCCCGATACGTCGTCATCCGGCTCCGGGTCGTGACCCAGCACGTGCATCAACAGGTCCTCGGCCTCGATGCGCTCACGGCCCTTCTGCCAGTGGTCGATCGCGGGGGAGGCCTTGAGCCGCTTCACGGCGCGGGCGAGCACCCGCCGGGCTTCCATGGGGAGGCATCGTACCGGGTCGCGCTCGCTACACTCCCCCGACATGGCTGAGACCTCGAGCTCGTCGAAGAAGGCGACCGCCAAGGCACCCGCGAAACGGAAACCACGCGCGAGGAAGGGCACGGGCGGCCCGTCGATCCGGCTGACCGGCGACCGCCTGGTCGTGCGAACCCCCGACAGTGGCGAGCGCAAGAGCGCCGGCGGGCTGCTGATCCCCGCGACCGCGGCGCCCGCCCCGAAACGACTGGCCTGGGGCGATGTAGCCCTCGTCGGTCAGGACGTGCGGGTCGCGAAGGAAGGCGACCGCGTGCTGTTCCTGCCGTCGTCGGGCCTCGAGGTCGAGCTCGACGGCGAGGATCTCGTGCTGCTGCGAGAGCGCGACGTGCAGGCGGTCTCGTCCGCACCCGGCGAGGAACGCGCACCCGGACAGTACCTGTAGCAGCGGCGGGACTCAGCCGGCTAGGAAGCTGAGCCGCACCGTTCGCACGTCGTTCTCGCGGTTCGGATCGATGAGCACGACCGACTGCCACGTGCCGAGTTGCACCGTGCCACCGATCACCGGCACCACGAGCGATGGCGAGATGAACACGGGAAGCAGGTGGTCGCCGCCGTGGCCGACCGATCCGTGCCGGTGCGAGTACCGGTCGTCGCGAGGGAACACCCGCTCGAACAGCTCGTCCAGATCGACCTCCGAACCGCTCCCCGTCTCCATCAGCGCCACACCAGCCGTAGCGTGCGGCACGAACACGTGTAGCAACCCGTCGCTGTCACCAGCGGCGGCGAACCGCACGACCCGCTGGGTCAGGTCGTGCACACGGCGACCTCGTGTCTCGAGTCGGAAGGTCTCGGTTCGCATCGATCGATCAGCCGGCGTGCTCGGAGGCGGCCGCCTCGTCCCCCGGCGAGGCGTCGGCGAGCACCTCCACGTGCTCGCCCTCGGCGAAGGCGTCGAACCCCAGCCGCCACGTGTAGGTCGGCCAGCGATAGTCGACGACCCCCTCGCCCGGCCGTAGGACCGCCGTGTAGAGGGTTCCCCAGCCGTTCGAGTACGACGTGCTGAACAGCGGCGACCGCAGGAACGCGTCGGCGAAGGACCCGACGTCGGCAGCGTCTCCGTCGAGCAGTCGCACGATGCACCGCTCGCGCTCGATCGTGCGGGTCGCCTTGGCCTGTTCGGGCCACTCCACCAGCCCCTGATGGTTCGTCGCCGCTGGGAACGGGCGGAAGATCGGTTCGCGGTCCGGGGAGACGTAGGCGGTCAACACGTCGCCGGCGCGATCGGTGATCGTGAGGTTGTGCGCGAGGCTGAACGGCAGCCGGGCGATCGTCTCCCGCGCCTGCGCCACCGTCTCGCAGACCTCGAGCAGATACCGCACCACGATCGGGATGCCGAATCCGTCGCCCATCACGCGCCGCCCGCCGAAGGTGAGCGAGATCGCCAGGCCGGCGTCGTTCATGCCGTCGAGCAGGCCCCACAGGCAGTCGCCGGTGCCGATCACCCGTCGTTCGAGCAACCGGGTCGACCAGATGAGCCCCTCGAAACGGCTCGGTGCGTAGTCGTAGTTGCGGGCGAGCACGGGGCCGCCCTCGCGCACCCAGGCTCCCTGCGAGCAGGCCGCGAGGTAGGGCGGCGGCTTGTACAGCGAGAGCATGCGCGCGGCGAGATCGCCGCCACCGGCGAGCTCCACCACCCGTTCGTACGCCGGCACCAGCTCGGGCATGTGGGCCCGCAGCATCCTGACGCTCGTCGCGTACGAGGGTCGAGCGGCCTCGCCTTCCCGCAGGAACCACTCCCGGTAGTGAGGCCAGCGGTCGTCGAAGATGCCCGCCCACTTCGGGCCGAGCTCGAGCTCTTCCACCGCACGGAACGTGAACGGGACCATGTGCATCGTCGAGTATCGGGTGGACCGCTACAGCATCTTGAAGCCGAACGGTTCCGGCTCGACCGGGGGAGGCGCTTCCGAGGGCGGCGGCACGCTGCGGAACTGCGATTTGATGCCCGTGATCCATGACCTGGCCCGGTCGACCAGCTCATGGTCGTCATCGAGGAACCGCCCTCGGGTGACAAGGATACCCAGGTCCGCACCCGGATATCGGTAACCACCGGCACTCGCGATACGCAAGTAGAACGCCTCCGATCCGTCGGCGACCGTGTGCCAGTCGGTGTCGCGCCGTCCGTAGGCGATCTCGTCGTCGTGTCCCATGCGCCAGATGCCCGACGATGGAGCCTCGGTGATCAGCTCGACCGTGTCCTCGGTCTGCTTCAGGATGAACTGCGTCCACTCGTCGAGGTTGCCCGGGTGCGCCCAGCGCCGGTTCAACTCCTCCACGTCGATCTCGTACTCGACGTCCATGAACTCCAGCAGGTGGAACAGGAACAGCGGCATGTCGCCGTACGCCACCGCAGTGACGTTCGTGATGCTGCTCGCGCCCGTCACCCGGGGGTTCAGCTCGCCCAGGTACATCTCCCCCGAGCCCGCATCGGCGAGGAAGTCCAGCTCGAAGTACCCACGGTAGCCCTCCATTCGCAGACGCTCGCCGACGGCGTACGTGCGCTGTCGAGCGAGCAACCGCTGCTCCGGCGTGAGCACGTCGGGGAAGACGTCGTTGCCGCACCACCCGCCGTCGTAGGGCGTGAGCTCGGGGAAGCCGGTGAGCTCCGCCATGAGAGGACCGACCAAGGTGCCGTGCCGGGTGATCACACCTTCGATCGCGGTCTCACGCGGATCGATCCGCTTCATGACCTTGAGGTCCTGCCCGATGATCTTCTCCTCGTCGGCCTTCCAGTCGGACTCGCTCGCGACGAAGAACGTCGTCTGCCCGGAGTCGCCGTAGGGGGTCTGGATCACGAGGTCGTCGCCGAGTCCCGCCCCCGAGGCGAGCTCGAGCGCCTCGCCGTAGTTCGACGCTCGTCCCATCACGTTGGGGACGCTCGGCACCCCCGCCTCGTTCGCGAGTCTCGTGGTCTCGATCTTGGAATCGAGACGATGCCGAAGCTGCGCCGGCGGGAACGCCACCTCGAGCCCGAGCTCTGTCGCCAACGTCTCCGTCTCCTCGTCGAACATCAGGAACGCGACCTTTCCGCCGGAGCCACGGCCATGCACGTAGTCCACGACCTCCTTGTGCCCGAGCAGGTAGTTGCAGATATCTTCGATCGACTCGAAGACGCGGGGGCTCTGCTCCTTCGGAACGAAGACGTTGGGGTGCCATCCGTCGAACGAGTCGTAGTAGTTCACGAATCTGAAGTTGCGCACCCAGCGATCGATGCCGAGCAGGTTGAACGCCGTTGCCGAGACGAAGTACACGGGCACCTCGTTCGTCCTGAAGAAGTGCCGGATCGCGGGGATGCCGACGAGCGGCCCCGCCGTGGCCCGTCGGCCGACGATGCCGAGCGTCGGGGTGGGATCGGTCGGTGTCGACTCGACCATCGCGGTCCTGGCGGGGGCATCGACCCGTCCGGCGCGTGACTGCTCCCGCCGCACGTACCAGCGAGCGACGACGATCAGCACGACGAGCGCGACCATGACGGCCGCGATCAGGCCAGGCTGCACCAGTCTCTGACGAACAGGCCCAACACCTGGGCGGTCTGCACCACGGACGGAAGGTACACCCGTTCCCCCACACCGTGTGCGGCCTCCGCATACGGGCCGAAACAGACGGCTGGGATGCCGGCGACGTTGCCGAAGACCGCGGCATCGGTGGTACCGGTGGTGGAGACGAGCGCCGGAGGAGTGCCGGCCTGCGTCGTGAAGGCATGCGCCAGAGAGGTCACCAATGGATGGTCGTCGGGGATGTCGTACCCGCGGCTCGAGAACCCGTTGTACCGCACCTCGGCCACGCCCGGCTGGTCGCTGGTCGCCTCGCTCACCGCCGCCTCGATGCGGTCCTTCAGTTCGTCGACCGTCATCTCCGGGTACATCGCGATCCGGTAGCCCGTCACGCACTCGCCCGGCACCGTGGAGGCCCAGTCCCCGCCCTTGATCGTGCCGACGTTGAGATTGATCGGATGGGTGAAGAGGTCGTAGGGAGGCGGGGGGGTCGCGTTCAGGTCCGCTTCCAGCGACCGCAGCGCGCCGATCACCGTGAGGCTCTTCTCGATCGCGTTGGTGGCGTGCTGCCCCTCGGCGGCATGTCCCGGCACGCCCGTGATCCGGACGCTGAACCACAGCACGCCCACTTGCGACGTCGTGATCGCGGCTCCGAAGGGTTCGGCGATCACGGCGGCGTCTGCCGTGTACCCATCGAGCAGCGTCTGCAGGGTCCCGTTGCCCGAGCATTCCTCCTCGACGACCGACTCGAGCGTGATCGGGGCGTCCGGCCTGAGACCGAGGGCTCGGAGGCCCTTCACCGCTCCGAGGATCGCCGCGAGGCCGCACTTCATGTCCGCCGCTCCTCGGCCGACCATCCAGCCGTCTTCACGGTGGGCATCGAAGGGATCGACATCGCCCCACTGCGTCCGAGGTTCCGGACTCACGACGTCGATGTGCCCGTTGAGGATCAGCGAACGGCCACCTGCTCCGGCCCCGTCGCGGGGGGGCCACGTGGAGACGACGTTCCGCTTGCCGCCGACATCCCAGTCGAACGGTGCCGAGAGAGGATGGGCGCGCAGCCGCTCGGCGTCCATCACTACGTCGACCGGCTCGAGGCCGATCTCGTCGAGCGCACTTTCCACGACCCGCTGCCCCGGTTCCTCGTTGCCGAGCGTCGTCGGCGCGCGCACGAGCTCGGACAGCAGGTAGGTCATCCAATCGGTCTGCTCCGCGATCGCGGCGAGGATCTCGCCGTCCAGCGTGCCGGTGTCTGCCGGCGGCTCGGCGGGCGCGAGGTCTCCTCGACCGGCGAATGCGTGTGCCTCGGGGGTCTCGAGATCGTTCGTGAGCCGGCTGCCGCCGTATGCACCCGGGGGGGCCTCGTCGGGCTGGGGCTCCATGGGGGCGCAGCGTACCAACCCCTCATCAGGTCCTGTGTCTCGTGTTGACGTATGTGTGTAATGAAGTAATCTCCGACCATGACGAAGCGAACGGTGCACCACCACTCAGCCTCCGACGACGAGACCCGGGGCTGGTTCGCGGGCCGCCTGCCCGACAGCTGGTTCAGCGGCCCCCTCGAGGTCAGCTCCGACCGGGACGAGATCCTCGTAATGGGCCCGATCGCCGCGCCCGACCTTCCTGACGACGAGACCGCGGAAGCTCGGAGCGCGGCGGTCGGATCACGGATCGCCGGGTTCCGCGAGGACACGAGAGCTCAGCGGATGAAGGTCGCCGCCGAGGCCGAGCACCGGTTCGGGCGGAAGGTGAGCTGGGGCGTGATCTGCGCCGATCAGCGGGCGACGTTCACGACCCTCAGCGTTCCCGCGATGACCCGCCTGCGCCTCGCCGAGCGTCAGGTCCTCGACACGCTCGTCGATGCGGGAGTCGCCCGCAGCCGCAGCCACGCGCTCGCGTGGTGCGTGCGCCTCGTGGCCGAACATCAGGACGACTGGCTGCGCGACCTGCGTGAGGCGTTGACGAAGGTCGAACAGGTGCGCGCGGAGGGCCCGAAGGACTGACCTCGATCCTCCTCAGGACGTCGATCGTTCGATCGAGACGATCATGTTCGCGACGATGCGGGCGATGACCTGTTCTCCTGCAACGAGGTCGGTCGGCACGCTTTCCTGTCCGAGCCGGGCGGTCGCCGTCGACCGATCGCGGTACGCGACGGTGACGTCGACATAGCCCACCCCGTGCACGTCGAAGGGGCGCACATCGACCACCAGCGCCTCGGCCTCGCCCAGCACATGCCGAGCCTACCCCACGGCCCGTAGGGCCCGACGCCCGGCGCCGATGCGTGACCTGTGCCAGCATGGGTGAGGTGCGGCTCCTCGCTCGGCCTCTTCGGTCACCGCTCAAGACCGGCACAGTCCATGCCGAACCTACCCCTATGTACCGAGGGGGAACCCCGCTTCGCCGTCGCCTGGTGACGCTCGCCGCGATCGCCGCCCTGGGGACAGCGCTGGTCGCCGGCGACGCTACGGCGAACGCTGCAGACTTGGCCTCCTCTGCTTCCCTCCCGCGGCTGGGGGAGTCCGGATCGGGCCCGGCGCCGTTCCCGGTGCAGCCCCCGCCGACGGCATCAGCGCGAGCCGCGAGCTTCAAGTGGAGCGACCTCGACGGTTCGGACGCGTGGGCCAAGGGGGCCATCGACTTCGTCGGGAAGGCGAACGACTGGATGCGAGATTTCGCCGCGAAGCCCGATGGCACCGTGCCCTTCAAGCCCGACATGATCGAGACGCGGAAATACCTCGCGAGGGCCGCGGCCAAGGCGTTCGCTCCTCACGCCGATGTCGACCCCACGATCACCTTCACCGATCTCGACCCGACGCAGAGCTTCTACAAGTGGGCGAACATCGCGGTGCAGCGGGGCTGGATGAAGCGTTCGCCCGACGGGCGATTCATGCCCGATCGGGGGGTGACCACCGGCATCCTGCATTCGGTCGTGATCGATGCGCTGGGCATGCGGGGCATCGCGCGACAACTCGACGGGCTGCACACGCGCGACGGGGTGCGGTTCCCCACGCCGGAGCGGTTCGGCGCCCTCATGCTCGGTCTGCGGCTCGGCCTTCGTTACAACAACAGCAACGAGTCGATGGACGTCGGGCCGAGGACGCCGCTCAGCCGCGCCCAGGTCGCCTACTCGCTGTACAAGGCGGCCACGCTTCCCTCATGGGTCGTGCCGTGGGTCAGCGGCCAGTACGACGGCATCGTGCTCCCGAAGATGGGGCCGAAGCGTCAGGCGATCGTGCGCTGGGGTCTGAAGTACGTCGGCTTCCCGTACGTGTGGGGAGGCGAGTGGGGAGGCGCGAACCCGCCTGCAGCCCTGGGGGGGCAGCCGGTCCCCGGGTTCGACTGTTCGGGCCTTGCCTGGTGGGCCCTGCGGGAGAACGACGGGGGCGCGTGGAAGGTGCACCCGCCGCGTCCGTACGCGGGATGGGCACTCGCACAACGCACCTCGGCCGATATGGCCCGCTACGGCACACTCAAGTACGACCGCCTGCTGCCCGGGGACCTGATGTTCTACGACGGGAACGACGACGGCACCGTCGACCACGTCGACGTCTACGTCGGCAATGGCTACGCGCTCGATTCATCGAACACGCCCGGCGGGGTGACGATCATGTGGGTCGGCGACGGGTGGTACCGCGAGCACTTCGTGCACGGACGGCGAATCCTGCCGTCGAGCTGATCAGGCTCCCGCGGCATCGACCGCGCGCTGCAGCACGGCCCGTTCCTCGTCGGTGAGGGGCCTGCTGGACGGCTCGTCCGGCGCCCTCGGCACGATCACCGACTCCGCCTCGGCAGCCACTGTGCCGTCGAGCTTCTCGATGCGCTCCCGGGTCCGGATGCTCGACCGGCCGAATCCCGCGACCTCGCAGCGGACAACCACCTCGCCGTCGTCCTGCGTGAGCTGGCTGCGGAAGTCGATGCCGACACGGGCGAGCACGAAGTCCCACGCCTTGTCGGCGCCGAACAGTTCCTCCGCCATCCGGTCACGGCACTCCTCGAGATAGTTCAGGTAGACGGCGTTGTTCACGTGCCCGTAGTTGTCGATATCGCGCCAGCGGATGTGCACCGTCACCTCGAACATGGCGCGTATCGTGCCACGTCGCCGAGGCCACGCCTCGCGTCGAGCGGAGTCGATGCTGAATGGCGCCCTGCGCCGAGCACCGAGAAGTGCTGCTCGCCCTCGAGGTGACGGTCCAGCTCGACCTACGGGATCCGCGTGCGCGCCCCCGGGGTCGCGTCGGGACGGTGGGCAAAGGACCGTCGTCGAAGAGGATCCGACATGGGAGAAGGCCCCGGGCGGGGGGCCCGAGGCCTTCTCTGTCGGAGAGAGGGGCTCCACCCCTACTTCGGTCCACGCCCTGACATGGTTCGCCCTGAGCGTGTTGCGGTTCTGTGACGAGACGAGGTTCAGCGATCACCGTCGGCGAGACGACGTTCGACCTCCTGGTCGGCCTGCCGACGGCTCGGCACCGACCCCGTGACCGCAGCGATGAACACGTCACGGTCCAGGGCAAGCAGGTCGACATCCTCGAGGGCCGTCACCGTCGCGGTCCTCGGAACATCGCGGAGCAAGGCGATCTCCCCGAAGTAGTCCCCCGGCCCGAGCTCGGCCACCCGCACTCCGCCCTTCGTGACCTCGACCGTGCCATCACGCACCACATAGAAGCGATCGCCTGCCTCGCCCTCCCTGATCACCACGCCTCCGACAGGGACCCGGAACGGGATCAGGTGCCAGGTGAGCTGCTCCTGCACATGCTGGGGCAGCGGCGTGAAGATCGACACCCGTCGGAGCAGATCGAACTCGGGGCCGGGACCGGCCGTGACCGCATCGATTCGGCGGAGTCGTGGCCATGCGCCGAGCGCCACGATCGCCAGGATCGCGCCGGCGGCCGCGAGGGCTCCGGCGGCGCCGAAGACCGAGACCAGCACCGGGGCGGCCGCCGCCCCGACCGCCAGCCCGATCATCTGAAGCGCCTCTTCGAGGCCGAAGACCCGAGCGAGCACCACATCATCGGCGCGGCGCTGCAGCAGCGTTCGACTCGCCACCGCGAACAGGCCGATCGTGGCCCCGCACAGCGCCAGCACGACGACCGCGATCGGCATGGTGGACGCCAGCGAGAGCGACGCGAGTGCGGCTCCCGAGCCGAGCAATGCGACGAGGACCGCCGGCGCCAGTCGCCGCACCCCCACCAGACCGACCGCCCCCGCCGCCCCCAGCAGCAGGCCGAGCCCGAATCCGCCGGCCAACACCCCGGCACCGCCCTCGCCCGACCCCAGCACGTCGATCGCGAGGAGGGCGACGAAGACGTCGAGCATGCCGACCATCACGAACTGCACGCCGCCCACCCCGAGCAGCGTGGCGACGTCGGGCTCGGCACGGGCCTGCCGGAGCCCGCCGAGCGCCTGCGACAGGAGGGTGCTCACGTGCTCGGAGGAGTGCGGCGTGTCCCGTCGATCCGGCCGCACGTCGAGCGCGGCGACGACCGAGAGCGCCGAGACGATCGCCATCGCGAGGACGGCTCCGCCCGGCCCCCAGCGCCCCATCAAGACCGCACCCGCCAGCGGCCCGATCAGCGTGCCGATGCCGTCCATCGTGCTCGACGCAGCATTGGCCGCCGTCAACTCGCCCGGGGTCTCTGCCAAGCTCGGAAGGATCGCGTTGTGCGCGGGCCTCGTCAGCGTGATCACGCTCGCCGCCAGCATGGCCGCGGCGTAGGCAACCGGCGCGGCCGCCTCGATGAGACACACGCCCAACAACAGGTTCGCGCAGGTCTGGAGCCCGTAGCCCAGGAGGAGCGCCTTCGCCCGCGGGATGCGGTCGGCGAGCACCGACCCGATGGGTGCGACGATCGCGGCCGGCACGAGTTGGAGCACCAGCACCGCGCCCGCCTCGCCGGCACCGCCCTGCTGGAAGGCGTAGACAGCGACGGCGACCCACACCGCGTACTCCTGGGTGTTGAACAGCAGGAAGGCCACCAGCGCCCGACGGAGCGACCGGTTCCGGAGTGCGGTGCGCAGCACGCCGAGTGTGGCGGCCGCTCGTCCCCTCACCTTCCGCATCCCCCGAGGTCGGTTTGGCCATCCTTGCGGCGCAGACGAGAAGGGTCAAACCCCGACGGCCCCTGGAACGCGGAACGGGGCCCGGAGGCCCCGTTCGCGGTCGTGCGATGCTGCCTGGACTCAGAAGTCCATGTCACCGCCGGGCATGCCGCCCGCCGGCATGGCCGGCGTCTTCTCCGGCTTCTCGGCGACGATGGCCTCGGTCGTCAGGAAGAGCGCGGCGATCGACGCGGCGTTCTGCAGGGCCGAGCGCGTGACCTTGGTCGGGTCGATCACGCCGAACTTCAGCATGTCGCCGTACTCGCCGGTCGCGGCGTTCAGCCCGTTGCCCGGGTCGAGCGCACGCACCTTCTCGACGATGACGCCGCCCTCGAGGCCAGCGTTCACGGCGATCTGCTTCAGCGGCTCCTCGAGCGCACGGCGCACGATGTTGGCCCCGGTCGCCTCGTCGCCCTCGAGGTCGACCTTGTCGAGCGCGGCCTGTGCGTTCAGCAGCGCGACGCCGCCGCCCG
The DNA here is from genome assembly GCA_963728665.1 of uncultured Actinomycetes bacterium. GTDB lineage: Bacteria > Actinomycetota > UBA4738 > UBA4738 > HRBIN12 > JAOUEA01. Next base: position 50,475 of record CAVSLG010000003.1, read on the forward strand.
GCACGATGCCCTCCTCGACCGCAGCCTTGGTCGACTGCACCGCGTCCTCGATGCGGTGCTTCTTCTCCTTGAGCTCGACCTCGGTGGCCGCGCCGACCTTGATGACCGCCACGCCACCGGAGAGCTTGGCGAGGCGCTCCTGCAGCTTCTCGCGGTCGTAGTCGGAATCCGTCTTCTCGATCTCGCTCTTGATCTGGTTGATGCGGCCATGGACGTCCTCGTCCTTACCCGCACCTTCCACGATCGTGGTCTCGTCCTTCGTGACGATGACCTTGCGAGCGGTGCCGAGCAGGTCGAGCGTGGCGTTCTCGAGCTTCAGGCCGACTTCCTCGGAGATGACGGTGGCGCCCGTAAGGACCGCGATGTCCTGCAGCATGGCCTTGCGACGGTCCCCGAAGCCGGGAGCCTTCACCGAGGCGCTGCGGAACGTGCCGCGGATCTTGTTGACCACCAGGGTCGCGAGGGCCTCGCCCTCGACGTCCTCGGCGAGCACCAGCACCGGCTTGCCCGCCTGCATGACCTTCTCGAGCACCGGCAGCAGGTCCTTCACGGCCGAGATCTTCGAGTTGGCGATGAGGATGTAGGGGTCCTCGAGCACGGCTTCCATGCGCTCGGAGTCGGTGACGAAGTACGGCGAGATGTATCCCTTGTCGAACCGCATGCCTTCGACGAAGTCGAGCTCCATGCCGAACGTGTTCGACTCCTCGACGGTGATCACGCCGTCCTTGCCGACCTTGTCGACGGCCTCGGCGATCGTCTCGCCGATCTGGGGGTCGGCCGCGGAGATCGCGCCGACGTTGGCGATCTGCGCCTTGTCGTCGACCTCCTTGGACTGGTTCTTGATCGCCTCGACCGCGAGCTCGGTCGCGCGCTCGATGCCGCGCTTCAGGCTCATCGGGTTGGCGCCGGCCGCGACGTTGCGCAGGCCTTCCTTCACGATCGCCTGGGCGAGCACCGTGGCCGTCGTCGTGCCGTCACCGGCGACGTCGTCTGTCTTCTTCGCGACCTCCTTGACCAGCTCGGCGCCGATCTTCTCCTCGGGGTCGTCGAGCTCGATCTCCTTGGCGATCGAGACGCCGTCGTTCGTAATCGTGGGGGCGCCCCACTTCTTCTCGAGGACCACGTTCCGGCCCTTGGGACCGAGCGTGATCTTGACGGCGTTGGCGAGCTGGTCCATGCCCCGCTCGAGCGCACGCCGTGCTTCCTCGTCGAAAGAGATGATCTTCGCGGCCATCCCTTCTCCTTTCCGGCTCGTCGGTCTGCCTGGTGGCGACCGGTGGATGTCTTCTCAGCCTCGGTTCCCGACTGCTAGCACTCGGAGGTGCCGAGTGCTAACGATTGTAGCCGCAAACCCCCGTGGGGTGGCAATGCATTTCCACGGCCCTCAGGACGGGAGCACGATCACGATGTCGGCGAGGGGTCCGATGAGGGCCACGAGCCCGGGCACCACGAGCAGGGCAAACCCCGACGCCACACCGAGTATCGCGAGCCACCTCGGAGGCCGGTCGGTCCGATCTGCCACACATCATCGTCGGGCGGCGCCTCGGACAACCCATGGGAACGCTTGCGGTCCGAACGTGCCCGGGCGGTGTTGATGGGGAGCGAGGCCCGGGATCCTTCCCCATGTCCATGGTGACCCATCCGTCCAACCCTGTCGGGAATCCGACACCGTGGTGATCGCGGTTCGGCGGTACGCTGCGGGCGCCGATACGTACGAAGGAGCCTGATTGGTCACCACCACCGATTGGCGACGTCGGCTCACCGTGCCGACGGTCGGCGGCGTCGCATGGAACACGCCGAGGCCCCATCGTCTCGCCATCGTCTCGACGGAGAGCGGCGTCTCGCAGGCATGGTCGTGGGATCTCACCGAGGGCGTTCGCCGGCTGGCCTCAGCCGAAGGCGTCGGGGCCGAGGAAGCCCACATCACACCCGACGGCTCCGGCATCGTCTGGTGGCTGGATCCGCAAGGTGACGAGCGAGGCCGGTGGATGGTGACCCCGTTCGACGGTGGCGATCCGCGCCCGCTCTTCCCCGGATTGCCCGACATGTGGATGTCGGGCCTGTCGCTCGTGGGCGACTCGGTCGCAGCAGGATTCTCCGACGACGACGGCTATGCGATCGTCGTGCGTCACGGGTCGGAGCCGTCCCGCGAGATCTATCGCCACGAGCAACCGGCGGGCGCGGGACAAGATTGGCCCCAGGGACCGGGCGGCTTGTCCTCCGACACCTCGCTGGTTGCGATCTGGCATACCGAGGGCACCAACATCGAGAACCCGGCGGTGCGCGTGCTCGACGCGCACACAGGTGACCCGATCGGCGGGATCGCCGACGACGGGATGGCCGTCGTGGCCGCCGGCTGGTCTCCGGTGCCCGGAGACGAGCGCCTGGTGGTGCTCCGCGAGATCAGCGGGTTCACCCGACCCTTCATGTGGTCACCTCGCGGTGGCTCGCCGGAGGAGATCGTGTTCGATCTCCCGGGCACGGCGACGCTGATGGACTGGTACCCCGGCGGCGACGCCCTCCTGCTGCACCGCGACCACGACGCCACGCACAGCCTCGTGCGGATCGACCTCAACGACGGCGCGATCACCGGTGTCGTCGAACCGGGCGGCACGATCGGGCACGCCGGCGTTCGCCCGTACGGCGACGTGTGGTTCCGTCACGAGGACGGCGTTCGTCCTCCCGTGTGGCGTGACGCAGGCACCGGTACACAGATCCTGCACATCGCCGACCCGCCCCCGCCCGGACGCCCCTGGGAGCCGATCCGGTTCGACAACCCGGCCGGCCAGCCCATCCAGGGGTGGTTCATGCGACCCGACGGCGAACCCCCGTTCCCCACCGTGGTGTCGGTGCACGGCGGCCCGAATTACCACAACACCGACGCGTTCGAACCCCGGCGCCAAGCATTCGCCGATGAGGGCTTCGCCGTCCTGCTGGTGAACTACCGGGGGTCGACGGGGTACGGGCGCGAGTTCAGGCAGGCGCTCTACGGCAACGTCGGATTCCCCGAGTCAGAGGACATCAACGCCGGCCTCGACCATGTGATCGGGGCCGGGCTGGTCGATCCCGGCCGCGTGTTCCTCGAAGGATGGTCGTGGGGCGGCTACCTCGCCACGCTCAACGCAGGACTGCACCCGGACCGCTGGCGCGGCGTCATCGCCGGGATCCCCGTGGGCGACTCGGTGGCGGCGCATTACGAGAGCGCACCAGCCCTGCAGGCCTGGGACGTCGCCGTGATGGGCGGCACACCTATGGAGGTGCCAGAGCTCTTCCACGAACGGAACCCGATGACCTACGTGGACCGCGTGCGCGCCCCCATGCTGTTGATCGCGGGCGAGCACGACAGCCGATGTCCGCTCGGACAGGTGATGATCTACGCGCACGCGCTGCGGGTGCGAGGCCGGGAGGTCGACGTGCACCTGTATCCCGGTGGTCACCACGCCAACGACGTCGACGAGCAGATCCGCCACGTCGAGTTGATGCTCGAGTTCATGCGTCGTCACTCGTGATGACCGGCTCGCCGCGGCGTCGGAACAGGTCGGTGATCTCGGCCGCGAGCAGGAACAGCCACATCGCCGCGTAGATGAACGCCAGCAGCCCGAAGATCGCCCCGATCGTGCCGTAGAGCGCCGTGCTGCGCGTGACGACTCCCGCCACGTAGACGGCCCCGAACCGCTCGAGCACGAGGAACCCCACCGTGAAGACCGCGGCGCCGGGCAGGTGCTGACGGATCGTCGGCCCCGGTGACGGAGTGAGCAGGCGGTAGACGAGCGCCCACGTACCGGCGCCGAACGCGGCCAGCGCGATGAACGCGGCGAGCTCGACGGTCACCCCAACCGCGCCTTCCAGTCGGAGTCCGGTCACCCACGCCGCGGCGGTCGCGAAAGCGACGAGCAGGACCACGACCGGCACGCCGATCGCGGCGCCGCTCAGCCGCCCCACGACGAGGCCCGTCATGCGTGAGCTAAAGACCACGCCGAGAGCGTGGCGCACGCGGGCGACGAACCCCGACGCCGCGTAGATGATGCCGAGGAGCCCCACCACGCCAGTGCCGATCTGCGATGCGGTCGTGAGCTCGAGCTGGGTCGACACCACCTCGTCGAACCCGGGGAGCAGGTCACCGACCGCGTCGATCAGGTCCTGCTGGGCCGATTCCGCCCGCTGTTGGAACACGATGCCAATCACCGAGATGAGCAGCAACAGCAACGGAGGAAGCGAGAGGAACGCACCGTAGGTGATCGAGCCGGCTTCGACGCCCAGCTGATCGCGTTGCACCCGGTCGGCGAGCTCGAGCGCAGGCCGCACGACCAGGCGCGCCGGGCCCGTCTCGCGAGCTGCCAGGGCATCGGCCCTGGCGCGGACGCGCTCGGCGAGAGATCGGTGCTCAGTCGTCGAAACCCCAGCTCACGACCCGATCGACACGCACCTCGACGATCACTGACGAGCCTTCCTCGATCGGCGCCTCGGACTCGTACTGCGGGAACTTCTCGTAGAGCAGGGCACGATCGCGCTCGAACTCGAACCCGGCACCGAGCACGTACGCCTCCCCGTGGGCGATCACCTGCTTCAGTTGCGACCAATCCTCGTGGTACTCGTCGAAGCTGAGCGCGACGTCGGGGTTCGCGCCGATGTTTCGGATCTTCTGCGTATCGGCTTCGCTCGCGAACACGAGCCGGTCGAGATCCAGCACCGTCGAGATGGGCACGACGTGCGGGCGGCCATCGGGGTAGGTCGTCGCGAGCGCCCCCGTGCGGGCACCGGCGACGAACGCCGCCTCGAGACCTGAGAACACCGGAACGTCGATCGTCATCTCGTCGGGTCGTTCAGTCCTCGCCCGCGGCGGCTTGATCGCGGATGTGCTCGACGATCTCGGCGTTCGCGAGCGTCGTGACGTCGCCGAGGGAATTCCCACGGGCGACGTCGCGGAGCAGCCGGCGCATGATCTTGCCTGACCTCGTCTTTGGCAGGTCGGGCGTGAAGATGATGTTGTCGGGCTTGGCGATCGGTCCGATCACCTTCGACACGTGCTCGCGGAGCTCGTCGAGCATGGCGGCATCGCCCTCGTAGCCGGACTTCAAGGTGACGAATGCGACGATGCCCTCGCCCTTGATCTCGTGCGGCCTCGAGACCACCGCGGCCTCGGCGACCTTGTCGTTGTCGACCAACGCCGACTCGATCTCGAACGTCGACAGGCGATGGCCCGCGATGTTCATCACGTCGTCGATCCGGCCCAACAGCCAGAAGTAGCCCTCCTCGTCGAGGCGTGCGCCGTCGCCCGCCACGTAGACGTCGGGCCCGTACTGCGAGAAGTAGGTCTGCACGTACCTGTCCGGATCGCCCCAGATCGTTCGAGCGATCGCGGGCCACGGATGCCGCAGCACCAGGTACCCACCGCCGCCCAGGCCGACGCTCGTTCCGACCTCGTCGACGACGTCGGCTTCGATGCCCGGGAACGGGAACGTGGCCGATCCCGGCTTCAGCGTGGTGATGCCCGGAAGGGGCGTGATCATGATCGCGCCGGTCTCCGTCTGCCACCACGTGTCGACCACCGGGCACCGCTCGGTGCCGATCACCTTCCAGTACCAGACCCATGCCTCAGGGTTGATCGGCTCGCCGACCGAGCCGAGCAGCCGGAGCGAGGAGAGATCGTGCTGCTCGGGGTGCTCGGCGCCCCATCGCATGAACGCCCGGATCGCGGTCGGCGCCGTGTACAGGATCGTGACCCCGTAGCGCTCGACGATGCTCCACCACCGATCGCGCTCGGGCCAGTCCGGGGCTCCCTCGTACATGATGCCCGTCGTGTGGTTCGCGAGCGGTCCATAGACGATGTAGGAGTGGCCGGTGACCCAGCCGCAGTCGGCGGCGCACCAGAACACATCGTCCTCGTGCAGGTCGAAGATCATCCGGTGCGTGGCGGCCACCTGGGTCATGTACCCACCGGTGGTGTGAACGATGCCCTTCGGCTTGCCCGTGGTGCCGCTCGTGTACAGCAGGTAGAGCAGGTCCTCGGCATCCATGGGTTCGGGTTCGCACTCGGTCGGCTGGTCGGCGACGAGCTCGTGATACCAGAGGTCGCGCCCCTCGGTGAACGAGTGCTCGTTCCCGCACCGCCTGACCGTGATCACGTGCTCGATCGACGGGCACTCACGCACGGCCTCGTCGGCGTTGTCCTTCAGGGGCACGATCGTGCCCCGGCGCCATGCGCCGTCGGCCGTGATCAGCACCTTCGCCTCGGCGTCGATGATCCGGTCCCTGAGCGCCTCCGCGCTGAACCCGCCGAAGACCACCGAGTGGGGGGCGCCGATCCGGGCGCAGGCGAGCATCGCGATCGGCAGCTCGGGCACCATGCCGAGGTAGATGTTGACCCGGTCTCCCTTGCGCACGCCGAGCGAGGTCAGCGCGTTCGCGAGGCGGCAGACGTCGTCGAGCAGGTCCGAGTACGTGATCGTGCGGGTGTCGCCGGGCTCGCCTTCCCAATGGAACGCGACCTTGTGGCCGCCTCCGGCTTCCACGTGCCGATCGAGGCAGTTGTACGAGGCGTTCAACTGCCCCCCCTCGAACCACTTCACCCACGGCGGGTTCCAATCCATCACGGTGTCCCACCGTTTGAACCACGTGAGCCGGTCGGCCTGCTCGGCCCAGAACGCCTCATGGTCCGCGTTGGCCCGCTCGTACACCGACGCGTCGGACACGATCGCATGCTCGGCGAAGTCCGCGGGCGGTTCGAAGAGGCGCAGCTCCGACAGCAGTGCCTCGATGTTCTGCGGGGTGTCGCTCATCGATCCTCCAGGGTGCGCGGGACCGCCTCGGCGGGCGAGCAAGCATCGTACGCGCGCGGCCTCGGCCGTGCGAGCCCGATCCGGGGCCGGGACAGCCGGGGTTCCCCGACCGCGTGGATGTGCTTGCACAGAGCGGTTCCCGGGGTGACCATCGGGCGCGAGGTTGCCCAGGGGCCGCCTCGGGCGAAAGGAGGCAGGCGATGGCCGACGAAGGCTATTGCATGAAGTGCCGGGCCAAGCGGGAGTTCGAGGGGCAAGTGGTGACCCTGAAGAACGGCCGGCCGGCTGCCCAGGGCACATGCCCTGTCTGTGGCACGAAGCTCACCAAGATCCTCGGCATGGACGCCGCCAAGGCTCGCGGCTGGTCGGCCTGACGCGACGACCGATCCCGGTCGTCAGTTCAGGCGGGACAGCAGCTGGTCCGGGGCGATCAGCGTCGGCCCCGAGGTGACGCCCCGGTGGCGGGCCGCGAGGTCCGCCACCGTCGTCTCTTGGAACACCTGCTGCACCGCGCGAGCCACGTCGGCCCAGAACCCTTGCAGCCCACAGCGTGAGTCCTGGAAACACGTGTGATCGCTGGGCTCGAGGCAGAACATCGGGAAGATCTGCCCCTCGATCGCATCAGCGATCTCGGCCATCGTGATCTCGGCGGGATCGCGCGAGAGGCGGCAGCCGCCGCCGGCTCCGCGGAAGCTCTCCACTAGCCCGGCCTTCGAGAGGGCACCGAGTTGCTGCTCGAGGAACCGCACCGGGATCTGTTGACGTTCTGCGATCTCGCGAGCCGGCACCAGCACCCCCTCGTCACGCCGCTGCGCGAGTTCGATCATCGCGCGCATCGCGTATTCGAGCTTCTGCGAGACCTTCAGCACGGCGCAACCTCCTGACCCCAGCGTATGAGGGCTCCAGGGGGCCGTCAACGAGCGAAACACCCGGCGGTGCCTCGATTCCCACGTTCCGGGTATCAAACCGTGCGTGTTGCATCCGATACGCACCGTAGGGGATCCAGACGTCCCCCGACAGGAGGACACGGGGCGCCATGCGCCGAGTACTGGTCATCGACGACGAGCCTGACGTCAGGCTGCTGTACCGCGTGAACCTGCGTCATGCGGGATTCGAGGTGCTCGAAGCCGACGACGGCGAGCGCGGCATCGAGGTTGCCCTGGAACACCTGCCCGACGCGGTCGTGCTCGACCTGATGATGCCTCGCGCCGACGGGTTCGAGGTGCTCCGGGTCCTCCGCTCGCACCCAGACGCAGGCGACGTGCCGGTGCTGGTCCTGACAGCCGACACCCGCAGCGACGACCACCGTCGTTGCTACGAGCTCGGCGCGGACGACGTGATCACGAAGCCGTTCGTGCCGGAGGACCTCACCCAGGGCATCAGCAGGATGCTCGATGCGAGCCTCGAGGACCGCATCGCGCACCGATCGGAAGCGGCGGTCGCTGCGGGCGACACCTCGCTCGGCTGAGTCGGCGGACCCGGACGGCTATACGACGGGATTCGCCTCGGCGTAGTCGGTCCCGAGCAGCACCACGAGCTGTGTCTTCGGCGCGACGTCGGACCCGAGCGCCGCGCTCAGCGGTTTGACATCGGCCTCGACGCCCTTGAGGAACCGGCTGGCCAGGTTCCCGGCGTCGACCTCGTTCTGCTCCGCGTCGTCGCCCGTGCGGAAGTAGACGATCGTCGTCTCGACCGGCTTCTGGGGCGCGTCGGCCGCCGGAAGCGCCGCGCGGTACCCCTTCAGCTCCAAGAAGTCCTCGACCTGTGATGCCAATCCGACCTCACTCGTTCCGTTCAGCACCTGGATCATCACGCCATCGACCTGGGGCTCGAGCTCAGGGGGCGGGCTCTCGCTCGAAGTCGGCGACGCAGCGCCGGTCGGCGACGCGCCCGAGGACCCCGTCGGTTCCACGGACGCGGTGCTCCCGCCCGCGAGCACCGCGTCGTCATCGCCGAACCCATTCATCATGATGGCGATGCCACCCACCACGAGGGCAACGAGCACGGCCAGACGCGCTGGGCTCATGTTCACGCGGGTCATCCTACCCCAGGCACCCGGCGTCGCCCCGGACTAGAGGCGAACGCCGAGCTGGCCGGCAACGCGTCGCCGGCGCCGCGTGTCGCGGACCCGAAGGAGCCGGCGCACCAGCATCGGATCGTGGGCGAGGGCCTCCGGCCGCTCGAGCACCCGGTTGAGCAACTGATGATAGCGCGCAGGCGAGAAGCCGAATCGCTCCCGGATCGCTCGTTCCTTCGGGATGTCGAGCTTCCAGCTCTCGCGCTCGAAGTCGAGGAGCGCACGGGAGCGCTCGTCGAGCTGGTCGGGGATCGAGGGGATCGATTCCATCAGACACGAGCGTATCCACGGGCACCGACGGTTCAAGCACCCCGGTGCGGTTCCGGCCGGCATCGCCGCGGGTACAGGCGCCGTCTCGAGCCGCCGACATGCAAGATGAGGAAGCCTCGCATGCTTCCAGCGATCGATCCACGTGATGCGAGGATGGACATCCGTACGACGGGAGACGATCGGGTGGTGGAACGGGCACGGACCGACGAGGAGCAAGACGCCGGCACCGATCGGTTCCGGCCCGCCGCGCAGCTGAACATGCTGCACAGCCTCGCCGCGAAGCTGAGCGCTCTCGGCACCGTGGAAGCGATCGGCGAGGCGATCACCGCCGAGCTCCGCACGATCGTCGAGTACCACAACTGCCGCGTCTACCTGCTGCAGCCCGACGCCAGCACGCTCCTGCCGATCGCGTTCAGCGGTGAGTACTTCGCCGAGTACGAGGAGGAGACGCTCGAAGAGCTCGTGACCCAGGTGGGCGAAGGCATGACGGGGTGGGTCGCCGAGACGGGCCTCTCCCTGTTGACGCCCAACGCCCAGGAGGTCGAGTTCGCGGTCCAGATCGAGGGGACCGACGACATCGTCGAATCGATGCTGCTCGTGCCCACGAAGCTCGGTGACAGGGTCAACGGGGTGATCGTGCTCTCGAGCATCGGGTACGGGAAGTTCGACGAGCAGGACCTGCAGGTGGTGGAGGTGCTCGCACCCCATGCGGCCGCAGCCTTCGAGAACGCGACCCTGCTGGCGGCCGAGCGTGACGCAGCGCAGACCTCCGGAGCGCTCCTCGAGCTCTCGCAGCGCCTGGTCGGCCGTCACACGGTTGGCGACATCTTTCAGGAGGCGATCGAGACGATCCCCTCCCTGGTCTCCTGCGCGGCTGTCGGTGCCTACGTCCGCGACGACGAAAGCGGCAACTTCCGCGTCGCGCGGCTCCAGGTCGTGGAGCCGGACCTGGCGCGCCCCAGGGCCGAGATCGGTGACGTGCCCGCCGAGGTGGCCGCCTCGTTCCTGTTCGCCGATCTCGAGCCGTTCACGCTCGACGCCGACGTGGTCGAACAGGTGCCGCGCGATCTGTGGATCGTCACGGAGGCGCGCTCGGTCCTGGTCGCCCCCCTGCGATGGGAGCCGGACGGGTTCGGCGCGATCGTGATGGTCGCCGACGGGACCGACGAGCGTTTCGACGAACGAACCGTGCGCCTCGCGCAGGGCATCGCCAACATCGCGTCGTTGGCCCTCGGAAACGCCCGCAGGCTCTCCGAGCTGGAGCGGTTCCACGAGCTCGTGGCGAGCCTCGACGCGGTCTTCTGGGAGGCCGACGCCGCCACGATGGCGTTCACGTTCCTCGGGGGACGGGTCGGCGAGATGCTGGGGCCCGAGGCGCCGGGGCAGGACCGCGCGTGGGGAGACCACATCGCCGACGAGGACCGCGCCGCGACCCTCGAGACCTGCCGCGCCACGATCGAGCAAGGCGAGGATCGCTCGCTGGAATACCGGATCGAGACACCCGACGGCGGCACCGTGTGGGTGCGCGACGTCGTTCACGTCGTGCGGGGCGCGCAGGGCCCTCGAGAGCTGCGTGGGCTCATGGTCGACATCACCGAGCGCAAGCGGGCGGAGGAGGCGCTGCGCACGAGCGAGCAGAAGTACTCCGAGGCCTTCCGGCGAGAGCGTGAGGCAACGCAGCGCCTGAGGAACCTGGACGAGATGAAGAACACCTTCCTGGAGGCCGTCTCGCACGACCTCCGAACCCCGTTGACCTCGATCCTCGGTTCGGCGCTGACGCTCGAGAGCTCCGGTCTGGACATGCCGGCCGAGGACGCGCTCGACCTCGTCGGCCGCATCGCCGCCAACGCTCGGAAGCTGGAGCGCCTGCTCGGAGACCTGCTCGACCTCGACCGCCTGCAGCGAGGCATCATCACTCCGCAACGTCGGCCCACCGACCTCACCGCCCTGATCGCGCGCGCCGTGGAGGAGAGCGACGACCCGAACGGCCACGAGATCGTGACCGAGGTCGCCCCCGGGTCGTTCATGCTCGATGCCTCCAAGGCGGAGCGCATCGTCGAGAACCTGCTGTCGAACGCGCTTCGGCACACCCCGGCCGGCACACGGGTGTGGGTTCGGGGCGCCGCGGCAGATGGAGGGGTGTCGATCACCGTCGAGGATGCCGGCCCGGGTGTCCCCGAGGACCTGCACGACGCGGTCTTCGAGCCGTTCCGCCAGGCCCCGGGTTCGTCGTCGGAACACTCGCCCGGGGTCGGTATCGGCCTGTCGCTGGTTCGCCGGTTCGCGGAGCTGCACGGTGGACAGGCCTGGCTCGAGACCCGCGAAGGGGGTGGCGCCTCGTTCCGCGTCTTCCTGTCGGAAGCGTGAGGCGCGGGGCGAACGTATGAGCGCCGGGCGGCGGGGGGTACAGCCGCCGCCCGGCGCACGCGCCGCCGAGGCTCCCAGGGGGGTGGTCGCGCCGGCGGCGCGGGTCACAACCCCGATCAGATGAACAGCGTCACCGCGTCCTGTGCCTCGAGCAGGGCGGTCGTGGCGCCCGCGGGCTCATCGACCCCGTCGATCAGATCGTCCTTCGTGAGACCGAGCAGATCCATCGTCATCTGACAGGGCACCAAGCGCACCCCGAGGTCGCGGGCGACCTCGAGCAACTCGTCGGGCGACGCGACGTGGTGCTCGTCGGCGAGCTTCTTCATCATGGCGGGCCCCATGCCGGCGAAGTTCATCTTCCCCAGCTTCAGGTGCTCGGTGCCACCGCGGTTCATCATCGACATCATCTTCTGCATCCAGTTCTCGCCGGTGATGTGCACCTCGTTGCGCACCAGCGGGAACAGCCCCCAGAAGGTGAAGAAGATCGTGGTCTCCATGCCCATGGCCGCCCCGGTCGTGCCGAGGATGAACGTCGGCCAGATCTTGTCGAGGTCACCCGACCAGGCCATGATCACGAGCTTCTTGTGCGGCACGTGCTCGAGCTGCGCCGGTGCGGGCGCTTCGAGCGTGGCTTGCATGGCCGCCATACGACTCACCCCTTCCTGATCACGAAGCGGTAGACACCGTCTTCCTCCGACTGCTCGACGAGCTCGTTGCCCGTCGACGTGCACCAGGCGTTGAAGTCGGGCACGGCCCCCGGGTCGGTGGCGAGCGATTCGATCAACTCCCCCGGCTGCAGGTCACGGATCGCCTGCGCGGTCTTCGCGATCGGCATCGGGCAGGAAAGCCCCTTCAGATCCAGCGTCTTGGTGATCGTCTCGTCCATCGAACTCACTCCTTCGTGTGCTATCGCTTCCTTCTGGCTATCGCTTCGCTGCTTGAGCCACTCACCTTCGTGTGGCTATCGCTTCGCTGCTTGAGCCACTCACTCCTTCGTGTGGGCGTCCACGGGGGGCTTCGAGAACGGAGCGTTCTCGGGGATGCGGCCCTGCGGAACGGTCTCCCAGTACATGCGGTTGAAGAGCCACTTCGCCGTGTGCCAGGCGCGGTTCGGCTTCGGCGGCTGCGGCGGATGCTCGTAGTCGAACCGAAGCGACGTCGCCTGGCCGTTGCCGGTCTCGAGGAAGCACATCACCCTGCCGCCGTAGTTCTCCTTCGGGGACGTGCCGTTCACCAGCGACGCGATGCGGCTCGCGATCACGGGAGCCTCGAAGTGCGCGGTCGACCCGGACTTCGAGATCGGCAGGTTCGTCGCATCACCGAGTGCGAAGATGCCCTCGTGCCCCTCGACGTTCAGGGTGTGCTTGTCGGTGGGCAGCCATCCGCCGGGATCGCCGAGCTCGGAATCGATCACGACCTGGGCTCCCTTGTGGGGCGGCACGAGCACGAGCAGGTCGTACTCCTGCTTCTCGCCCTCGAGTGACTCGACCACACCCGCGCTCGGATCGACGGTCTCGACGTTGAAGAACGTCGTGAGGCCGATGCCTCGCTCGTCCATGTACGGCTGGATCAGCTTCGAGGCGCTCTCGATCGTGAACGCGCGGTTCAGCGGCGAGAGCAGCTCGATCTCGCTCCTCGCACGTACGCCCTTGTGTCGCAGGTACTCCTCGACCATGAACGTGAATTCGACCGGCGCCGGCGGACACTTGTAGGGGATGCCGGCGACGCCGACCTTGAGCCGGCCGCCGTCGAACCGACGGAGCTCCTGCGCGAGCCGCTCGGCCCCGTCGAGCGAGTAGAACTCGAACGCGCCTTCGGCCAGCCCCGGGATCTGCTCGGGAACGAGCCGAGACCCGGTCGCGACCACGAGGTAGTCCCACTCGAGGCTGCCGCCGCGCTCGAGCTGCACGGTGCCCGCATCTGGATGGATCCGGACGGCCTTCTCGATCGCGAGGTCGACGTCGGGTCGAAGCAGCGTGCGCTCTTCTCGGCTCAGCCAGTGGCCCTTCGCCTCCCCCAGCGCGACGTAGAGGTAGCCGGGCTGGTAGTCGTGCATGCCGGTCGGGTCGACCACCGTCACACGGACGTCACGGCCGAGCTCCTTGTCGAGCAGGTTCGCGACGAGGGTGCCGCCGACGCCGCCCCCCAACACCACCACGCGTGCCGGCATCGACGATCACCTCGCCTTGCGGATGACGAACCGCGTGAACCCGTCGTCGGGCGTGACCTCCACGAGCTCGTGCTGCGCCTTGGCGACCCATGCGGGGATGTCGGTCTTGGAGCCCTCGTCGCTCGAGAGGACCTCGATCAGGTCGCCGACCTGTCCTTCGCGGATCGCACCGATCAGCGTCATCAGCGGTCCGGGGCATGCCATGCCGATCGCATCGATCGATCGAGTGACTTCCGTCGTCGTCATCGTTCGCACCTCCATACTCATATGAACGTCACGGGGCCGTCGGCTTCCATGAAGAAGCTCGCGACGCCCCAAACGCCGTCGACCATCGGATCGAGGTCGTCGGTCGTGATGTGGAACATCTCCATCGAGTCCGCACATGCCTGGATGCGCACCTCGCCGAGGTCTTTGGCCTGGCGGAAGAGCTCGCTCCAGTGCGTCTTGCCCTGGTCACGCATCGCCCGCTCGCCCTCGGGACCCGCTTCCGGCGAGACCCCGTGGTCTTTCAGGATGCGGTCGGCCCGGAACGCGTCGAGCGCCCAGTACTGCAGGAAGACGTCGACCGGGCGAGCCATCGCTGCCGCACCGACCGTCAACACCGCGGCGGCCTGCAGCTTGTCGTCGGTGCCGGAGAACAAGACCAGCGAGAGCCGATCTTCGGTGCCCATGGCGTACCCCTTCCGTGCGTACCCCTGTGTCGTCACCGTCAGCATCGAACGGATCGGGGCCGTGCGCTGGGGGCGTGGGACCCCCCACGGCAGGGACCGTCGGTACCGCGCGAGCGGAATACTGGGCCGGCCGCGACGGTTCCCGGCGCCGCTACGATTCGCCCGTGCTGGACGTCTGGATCGCCTCGGCCACCGTCGTGGACGGGACGGGCGCCCCCGCCTACCCGGCGTCGGTGGGCGTGGACCGTGGCCGGATCGCGGTGATCGCCCGCGACTCCGCCGACCCCGAACCTCCGGCGGAGCACCGGCTCGACGGCACCGGCTCGGTGCTCGCTCCCGGGTTCGTCGACGTGCACAACCACTCGGACCTCGGTGCGCTCGTGGATCCGACGATGCCCTCGACACTGCGCCAAGGCGTGACGACCGTGGTCGTGGGCAACTGCGGGATGTCACCGTTCCCGGCATCGTCGGCGACCGAGCTCGCATCGTGGGCCGGAGGAGACCCCTCCGAGATGGATCTGAACTTCGGATCGTTCGGGGGGTTCCTGGAGCGGGTCGAGGGATCGGGACCCGCCGTGAACGTCGCCGCCTTGGTCGGCCACGGGTCTGTGCGCGAGCTCGTGATGGGCCTCGAGCGACGCGGCCCTACCGACGAGGAGCTCGCCGCGATGCGACGGACGGTGGCGGAGGCGATGGACGCCGGCGCGGTCGGCTTGTCGACCGGCCTGATCTACGTGCCAGGCATGTACTCGTCGACCGAGGAGATCGTCGCCGTCGCAGAGGAAGCCGCCCGTGCCGGAGGCCTCTACGCGTCGCACATCCGCGGCGAGGGCGGCCACCTCTTCCGCGCCGTGAACGAAGCGATCGAGATCGGTCGCCGCGCCGGGCTCGGGGTGCACGTGAGTCACCTGAAGTGCGAGACGTCGCACATGTGGGGCCGGGCGAGCGAGCTGCTGACCCTGGTGCACGATGCCGACGACGTGACCGGCGACCAGTACCCGTACGCGGCGTGGGCATCCGTGCTCTGGTCCCTGCTCCCCGAGTGGGCGCCCGTCGCCGAGCTCCCGGCGATGCTTGCCGACCGCGTCACACGCGCACGACTGATCACGTCCGTCGAGCAGGGCGAAGGCGACGCGTTCCAGTCGTCGGTCGACGGGGTCGGTTGGGATCGGATCGTGATCGAGGAGACCGCCGACCGAGGATGCAACGGGCTCGACGTCGCGGCGATCGCCGAACGGCGAGGGGTCGAACCGGTCGACGCGTTCTTCCAGCTGCTGGTCGAGGAGCCCAGCACCTCCTGCATCGGCCACGCGATGCACGAGCACGACGTGCGCACGATCCTGGCCGACCCAGAGATCATGGTCGCCTCGGATGCGGTCTCGGTGGCACCCGACGGGCCGATGGCCGACGTCCCGGTGCACCCGCGCACATACGGGACCTTCCCCCGCGTGCTGGGGCCTGCGGTCCGAGACGGCGTGCTCTCGCTGGAAGCAGCCGTCCGCACGATGACGTCACTGCCGGCAGACCGCTTCGGCCTGTCCGGTCGGGGGCGCGTCGAGGAAGGTGCGTGGGCCGATCTCGCGTTGTTCGACGCGGACACCGTGACCGATCGCGCGACGTTCGAGCAGCCGCACACCTTCCCCGACGGCTTCGAGGCCGTGGTCGTCGGGGGCACGATCGCGTGGCAGCGAGGGGACGACCGCATCCGGCGGGCAGGACGGGTCCTCCGCCGTGGCGAGGGATAGGCTCCCCGGCGTGGGCGATGCGGACCTGAACCGATCCCTGTGGGACGAGCGCGCCGGGCTGCACGGCCAGGACGACTACTACGACGTCGCCGGCTTCCTGGCGGGCGGTTCGTCGCTCGCCGAGCGCGAGCTCGACGAGGTGCGAGCGGCGGTGGGCGACGTGGGCGGGCTCGACGTGCTGCACCTGCAGTGCCACTTCGGGCTCGACACGCTGTCGTTCGCCCGCCTGGGTGCGAGGGCGACCGGCCTGGACTTCTCACCGGTTGCGATCGAGCGAGCTCGCGGGCTCGCCACCGAGGCCTGCCTCGACGCCGCCTTCGTGGAGGCCGACTCCCAGCACCTGCCGAGCGAACTCGAGGGTCGCTTCGACCTGGTCTTCGCCTCGTACGGCGTGCTGTGCTGGATCGCTGACGTCGACGCGTGGATGCGCTCCGCGTCCGCGGCGCTGCGCGGCGGGGGGCGACTCGTGCTGATCGACCTCCACCCGGCCTCGCAGATGGTCGGAGGCATCGACCCGTTGGAATTCGACTTCCCCTATCTCGGGGCAAAGCCCCAGCGCTTCGAGGCCTCGGGCTCGTACGCCGCCCCCGACGCCGACACCACGGCCAACATGTCGGTCGAGTACGCCCACGGGCTCGGCGAGATCATCACGGCCGCGGTCGGCGCACGCTTGCGCATCGACGCGTTGACCGAGTGGCTCGACGAGGCGTTCGATCCACGCGGCGGCATCCTGGCGGTGGAGGACGACGGGCGGTTCCGCCTGCGGCTCGGAGGCGGTCACCCGCTGCCGCTGACGTTCTCGCTGCGGGCCACGAAGACGTAGCGACGCAGCTACCCCCCGGGCAGGCTCCCCACAGACCGGCCTGCTCGTTGCGCGCTCGCCGTTGGGCCGTCGTGAAGCGGTCGACGTAGCGAACGTTGGGCGGGAACGTCGCGAGCACCGCGTACCCCTCGCGCAGGATGCGCTCGTTGAACAGGCCGTCGTCGATCCAGACGTACGCGAGGGTGCGGTCGAAGCGATCGGTCCGCTCCACGTCGAACTCCAGCTCGACGTCCCGAGCGCCGAGGGCGCCGACCGTGTACCTCGTCGCCTGCTCGCCGAAGCACTCCTCGTCGGTGTAGGGGCCGTCCATCTCAGGCGTGTCGATGCCGATCAGGCGCACGGGCGTCTCCTCCCCGTTCAGATCGACCCGGATCGTGTCGCCGTCGACCACTTCAACGACGCGCACGGTGATCCGGGAGTCGCCTCCGTCCCCTCCGCGGTCGTCGAATCCCTCGGTGCATGCGGTCGCCAGCACGACCGTGAGGATCGCGAAGAGGGCCAGCGAACGGAGGCGTCGACTCGGCTGCGGCATGCGCGGAACGCTACCGTAGCGACGTGCAGGGAGCCGATCCGCGCGCGCTCGGGTTCGATCCCGACGACATCGGGTTCGTCGCCGACCCGTACCGGGTGTACGAGCGCCTGCGTGCGGCGCCGATCCTCTACGACGAGGCCACCGACCACTGGCTCGTGACCCGATACGACGACGTCAACGCGCTGCTGCGGGACCGCCGGTTCGGTCGCACGTATCTTCACGTGGCATCGCACGACGAGATGGGCCACGAACCACCCTCGCCGTCGCTCGACCCCTTCTGGCACTTGATCAACAACGGCATCCTCGACATGGAGCCGCCCGACCACACGCGGGTGCGCCGCCTCGTGTCGAAGGCGTTCACGCCGCGCATGGTCGAGTCGATGCGCACGCCCGTGCAGGAGCTGACCGACGAACTGGTCGACGCCGTCGCTGGAGGGGGCACGTTCGACCTGCTCCCGGCGATCGCCGAGCCGCTGCCGGTCGCTGTGATCGCCGAGCTGCTCGGCGTGCCTCGCTCCGACCGCCACCTGCTGCGGCCGTGGTCGGCCGATATCTGCCGCATGTACGAGCTGCACCCGACCGAGGAAGACGCCGCGGTCGCCGTGGCCGCGAGCATCGAGTTCTCCGACTACCTCCGCGCCCTGTCGCGCGAGCGGCGTGCCACGCCGACGGGCGACCTGATCAGCGAGCTGGCGCTCGTGGTGGACGAGGGTGAACGGCTCACCGAGGACGAGCTGATCGGCACGTGCGTGCTGCTGCTGAACGCGGGCCACGAGGCGACGGTGAACGTTACGGGCAACGGGTGGTGGGCGCTGTTCCGCACCCCCGGCGCGCTCGATCGCCTCCGCACCGAGCCGGCGCTCGTGCCGTCCGCGGTCGAAGAGATGATGCGATGGGACACGCCCTTGCAGTTGTTCGAGCGGTGGGTGCTCGAGGACGTCGAGATCCACGGGGTGCGCGTGCCCCGCGGAGCGGAGCTCGGCCTCGTTTTCGGATCGGCTAACCGCGATCCTGCGGTCTTCGACTCGCCGGACGAGCTGCGCCTCGATCGGGAGCCGAACCCGCACGTCACGTTCGGCGCGGGCATCCACTTCTGCCTGGGGGCGCCGCTGGCCCGCCTCGAACTCCGGACGTCGTTCGCGACGGTACTGCGCCGCCTCCCCGACCTCGAGCTCATCGAGGAGCCTCGCTGGAAACCGGGCTACATCATCCGGGGGTTGGAGTCGCTGCGTGTGACCTGCTGAGACGGCGGGCGCACGGTGCTATGCGCCCGGTCCCCAGTAGCCGTCGAAGGCGTCCAGGTCGAGCGGCAGCAACCAAAGCTCGGCCAACTTGCCGTCAAGGGTCCGCCAAGCGTGGACCCGTGGAAGCTGGAAGGTCAGCACGTCCCGATCGGCGCTCGCCTCGATCCAGGCCATCCCGTGTTCGTCGCTCGCGAAGATCTCACGTGGTTCGGTCTTGAAGGTTCCGCCGGACAGATGCTTGATCTCAGCGAAGTGTCCGCGCATCGCCTCTCGGCCGACGTAGCGGCCAGCCAGCCGCGAGCGTCCAGGTATATGCAGGACAAAGTCATCGTGAAGGAAGTCGAGATAGCTCTCTGTGTCCCCCCTCGCCTGGGCCGCGTACGCCTGGCGGAGCAGCTCCTCGTTGGGGTGGATAACTCCTTCTCCCCGTGGTCGCTAAAGAATCTCCCCGTCCAAACATCAACGGCACCTCGACGATACGCCCTGAGATGTCCCAAAGACACAGGTGTGGCTGCACACTCCGGGTCAGCCCTTTAGGAGCGGCCATGGATGTCTCGGCACCAGAAGCGGAGGTACGTTTCAGCAGGTCAGATTGCTGTGCGGATCTATCCGGGTGGCTCATGTCCATACACGTACACCCAAGCATGACCACCCCGGTTGGGCGCCCCCCGCTCCCCCGCCGGATCGCGCCGGCGTACGTTCAGTCGGAGCTCGGACGCCCGCCACTAGAAGCAAACATGAGGGAAGGGGGTACTACCCTGCTATCCAGCACCTTCGGGACATGATGGGACACGGCGAGGATCGTGCGAGCAAGCCAGATGATGGGCGCACACCCCGTCTGACCTGCGACGATGCTGAGCCGGCGGTCGGATTCGAACCGACGACCTACCGATTACAAGTCGGTTGCGCTACCGGACTGCGCCACGCCGGCCGGGCCCGGATTCTACCCCGCGCGGGTCCGGCTCAGCGCACCCGGGGCACGACGTACACGTAGAGCACGGCTGCCAGTGCCGCCGCTGCGTTCAACGACCCGACCTTCCCGCGCATGGGCAATGAAAGCAGCTGGTCGCACCGCTCGCGAGTCAGCCTCGCCATGCCCTCCCCTTCGCTGCCGATCACCACGGCCACCCGTCCTTCGGGGCACGCCTCGTCGTACACGGTGGAGTCGGAACTCTCGTCGAGTCCGACGACCCAGAAGCCGGCCTCCTGGAGCCGCTCGATGGCCCGAGCGACATTGGCGACGCGAGCGTGCGGCAGGTGCACGAGCGCCCCGGCAGACGCACGCACGGCGGCCGGTGTGACCTCCGCGGCGCGACGGGTCCGCGTCACCAGCATCGCCGCGCCGGCAGCCTCCGCCGATCGCGCCGCGGCGCCGAGGTTCTGCGGGTCGGTGATGCCGTCGAGGACGACGACGAGCGCGTCGTCCTCGAACGCGAACGTCGCGAGATCGCGCTCACCCAAGGCCTCCGATGCCTCGGTGCCGATGCGGGCCACCACCCCCTGATGCTCCTCGGCCAGCGAATCCAGCGTGGCCCGGGGCACGGTGCGCACGGGCACGCCGTCGACGTGTGCCTGCTCGAGCACCGATCGCATGCCCTGCGTGACCTTGGGTGAGGACACGATCAACACCTCCGAGACCCGCCCGGCGCGCATCGCCTCGGTCACGGCTCGACGCCCCGAGATGACCTGGTGCGTCGCATCGGTTCCCGACGGACGACGGCGTCTCGCCCGATCGCGTTCGCGGCTCATGCGATGACGGCGACGGCCATGCAACCGACGCCGTCGCCGATCAGGCCGAGGCCCTCCGGCCGCGTCGCCTTCACCGACATGGCCTCGACGGCGATCGCGAGGGCCTCGGCCAAGCCCGAGCGCAGTTCGTCGCGGTGCGGCGCGATCGGCGGTCGTTCGCAGATCACCGTCACGTCGCATGACCGCACCGCGTACCCCGCCCCACGCACGAGCTCGAGCGTTCTCGCCAGCAATGCCGGCCCCGCGATGCCGGCGATCGACGGATCACCCTCGGGGAAGTGGCTGCCGACGTCGCCGATGGCCGCGGCTCCCAGCAGCGCGTCGGCGATCGCGTGACACACCACGTCTCCGTCGGAGTGGCCAGCCAGCCCCGGCTCGCCGTCGAACGCGACCCCACCCAGCCGCAAGCGACGGTCGTCCGTCGCCCACGGATGCACGTCGAACCCCATGCCGACGCGGGGCACGACCTCAGTCACCGGGGCCGCCCATGCGCGTGTCGGCGTTGGCGAGGTCGAACAGGGTCGTGATCTTGACGTTGTTGGGATCGCCCGGTACCGCGGCCACCGCGACCCCATCGTGCTCGAGGGCAGCCGAGTCGTCCGTGAGGACCAGACCGGCCTCCGCAGCGCGACGATGTGCCGCCCGCAACGCAGTCACGTCGAACGCCTGCGGCGTCTGGGCCAGGGCGAGCCGCTCCCGGTCGAGGGTGCCGACCACGAGCCCGTCGGCGACCTGCTTCACGGTGTCGGCGACCGGCGACACGGGGACCGCGCCGGGCGTGCGCTCGCTCACCGCCGCGATCACGGCAGTGAACAGGTCGGGGGGAGCGAACGGGCGCGCCGCATCGTGGATCGCCACGACCGACGTCCCGGACGGCACCGCGTCGAGCGCGGCTCGTACCGATGCCTGTCGTGTCTCGCCGCCGGTCACGACGAGCACGGGGACACCACACCCCTCGAGGCAGCCTTCCGCTCGTTCCTCCCAGCCCGCCGGAGCGGCGACGATGACGGCCCCCACCAAGGGCGACGCGGCCGCCGCGCCGACGGCCACCGCGAGCATCGGGCGCCCGCCGATCGTGAGGAACGCCTTCGGTTCCTCGGCGCCGACCCGGCGGCCCGCGCCCGCAGCGAGCACGATCGCGACGGCCCTCCCGTCACCCGGTTCCATGCGCGAAGCATGGCAGACCGGCCGATCACGCGGGACCTAGTCTCCCGAGGACGCCGCCTCGGGCACGAGCGCCGCGAACACCATGCGCCCCGTCGTGGTCTGGATCACGTTCGTCACGCGGATATCGGGCGCGGTACCGATCATCTCGACCGCCTTCTCGACCACGACCATCGTGCCGTCGTCGAGGTACCCGACGGCCTGACCGTGCTCGCGGCCTTCCTTCACGAGTCGCACCGAGATCTCGTCGCCCGCCGTGTAGGGCACCCGGAACTTCGATGCCAGGGCGTTGATCTGTGCGACCGGCACCCGCAACGCTTCCGCGATCTTGGCCAGGTTGTGGTCAACGGTGATCAGCGACGCGCCACGTTCCCGCGCGAGCCGCACGAGTGCCGCGTCGACGTCGATCACACCGGCCTCCTCGACGAGTTGGAACTGCACGGTGGGCGCCTTCTGCAGCTCGACCAGCACGTCGAGCCCCCGTCGACCGCGCTGACGTCGGCTGGAGTCGCTGGAGTCGCTGATCGCCTGCAGCTCCCGCAACACGCCGTCGTGCAAGAGCACCGTGCCGCTCACGAACCCGGTCGCGACTAGGTCGAGCACGCGCCCGTCGATCAGCGCGCTCGTGTCGAGCACATGAAGGTCGCCGCGCGCGGCGACCGAGGCCCTCGGCTTCATGCCCACGAGCCCGAAGATGTCCTCGTACTTCGCCTCACCCACGCGGAACCCGAGCGAGCCGCACACCAGGTAGACGAAGATGATCGCGGGCCATGCGGCGCCGCTCGGCACAAGCAACAGCGGGATCATCAGCAAGCCGGCGACCACGAGCCCCACGATCAGACCGACCACCCCACCGGCGAGCTGTGGCGCAGGTCTGCGGTGCAGCTCTCGTTCCATGCCGCTCACCGCGCGCAGGGTGAGCCTCCCCGCGACCCCGCCGATCACGAAACCGACGGCCGCCCCTAGGAAGATGAACGCCAGCGCGCGGCTCGTGCTCCCCGCGGCGACCGTGCCGCCGAGCAGGAACCCGCCGGTCGCGAGCAGCGCGATGAAGATCAGGCGAACGCCTTCGACGAGGGAGCCGCGCATCGCGCCACCTCGTGCATCCTGCTCACGTTCGATCATGGCCGTCTCCACCTCCTTCACGCTCCGACGATCGCTCGGCCGGCGGGCAGGGCTGAACGAACCCTGATGCTGAGGGAAGCATCGGCGCGCACGGGGAGCGCCTGTAGGCCGGGGAACGTCGTGGGCGCCCGGGAGCGACCCGAGCGGGAACGTCAGACCGCGGCGATCTTCTCGCCGTGAGCGTCGTCGAGGACTTCGTCGATCATGATCTCGGCGGCTTCCTCGGTCTTGCCGGTGGCGTGTGAGAGCTCTGAGATCAGGATCTGCCGAGCCTTGGTGATCATGCGCTTCTCGCCTGCCGACAGCCCCTTCTCGCGATCACGGATCGAGAGGTTCCGCAGCACCTCGGCCACCTGGTAGGGGTCGCCGGAATGGAGCTTCTCCATGTTGTTCTTGAACCGACGGCTCCAGTTGGCGGCCATCGACGACTCCTCCTCGGTGAGCACCTTGAGGACCTTCTTGACCTCGTTCTTGCTCACCACCGACCGCAGGCCGACCTGATCGGTCGAGTCGGTCGGGATCATCAGCGTGAGATCGCCGTAGGCGACGCGCAGCACCAGATAGGTGCGGGTCTCGCCCAGGAACTCCTTCTCTCGCAACTCCTCGATGACTGCTGCTCCATGCTCCGGATGCACCACGGTGTCGCCCTTACGGAACACGGAACCTCCAGGAAGTCGAGAACTGGGATCGCACTGACTAGTTATGGAAGGATAGCACGGCCGGGCCTTGCGGCGCAACCCAAATCCGCAGGTCAGAGGGCTGATTCCGGGGATCTGACGACTCGAATGACCTAGGCTGAACGTCGATTCAGCAGCGTGTGATGGCTGCTAGCGCGACCCCGCCACCCACGACAGTGCATCGACGACGTGCCTCACCGGCATCACCTGGACACCCGCAGGTGCGATCTCACCCCCGGGAGCGAAAACCGTGGTCACCCCGGCGGCGCGAGCAGCCGCGAACCGCTGCGACATCGCGGGCGCCGGTCGCACGAGCCCGGTCAGGGACACCTCGCCCACGAAGGCCGAGCCGGCAGGCGGCGCGGCGCCGGTGGCAGCCGAAGCGAGGGCGGCCGCGATCGCAAGATCGCAGGCCGGATCGTCGACCTTCACGCCGCCCGAGGAGGCCCCGAAGAGCTCGGACCGACCGAGCGACAGGCCCGCGCCGCGGTCGAGCACGGCTGCGACCAGCTGGAACCGCCGGGCGTCGAGCCCGGTTGCCTGGCGACGAGCCGGACCGTCGGACGACCCGACGAGCGCCTGCACCTCGACGGCGAGGGCGCGGCGACCGGACTGGGCGAGCGCCGTGGCCGCTCCGGGCATGCGCTCCCCGCTGACGAGCAGGCCGGTGGGGTCGATCTCGCTGAGCCCGCCGGGGGTCATCTCGAACCATGCGCTCTCGCCTTCGGCGCCGAAGCGGTTCTTGCCGCCGGTGAGCACCCGCAGACCCGAACGTGGATCGCCGTCGAACGTCAGCACGGCGTCGACCGCGTGCTCGAGGGCCCGGGGGCCGGCGAGGTCGCCGTCCTTCGTGACGTGGCCGGTGAGCAGCATCGCGACGCCCTCGGCCTTCGCAAGCCCGACGAGCGCGTCGGTACAGGTGCGGACCTGGGAGACGCCGCCGGGCATCTGGGTGCCGCTCGTGTCGCGGATCGTCTGGATCGAGTCGACCGCCAGCAGGAACGGCCGCTCGGCGCGTGCGGTCTGGATCACGTGCTCGAGGTCGCGGCCGGGCGCGAACCGCACCGCGTCGCCGGGGATGCCGAGTCGTCGAGCCCGGGATGCCACCTGGGCGTGCGATTCCTCTCCGCTCACCAGCAGGCAATCGTTCCCCTGCGACGCGAGGTGGGCAATGAGGTGCAACACCAACGTCGACTTGCCGATGCCGGGCTCGCCCGCGAGCAGCGTCACAGAGGCGGGCACGATGCCCCCACCCAGCACGCGGTCGACGTCGGGGAACCCGGTCGAGACCCGTCGGTCCTCGCCGGGGTCGGCCGCTGCGATCAGCGGCGCCGTATCGAGCAAGCCCGGCCCCCGCGGGATCGACATCGACGCGGCTTCCTCGATCGTTCCCCACGCGGCGCAGCCGGGGCATCGCCCGACCCACTGGGACACCTGCTGTCGACACTCCCGGCACGTCAGCACGACCCGTGTCTTCCCCATGGCCGGCACCCTAGCCCGGGGGACCGACATCACATGCGGCGGCCCGTGCTCGGGGGACCAAGGTCCCCACCCCACGGAGCCGGTGTCGATAGGCTTCGAGGGATGAAGGTCGACACGATGGCGACCCTGTTCGCCCTGCTCACCGTGGTCGCGATCGCCGCGGTCGTCGCGATCGCCTTGCTCGCGGTTGCGGGCCGCGACGGCTTCTCGACGACGAGGGACGCCGTGTGGGAGACCCTCGGTCCCTCGGCACTCTGGCTGGCCTTCCTCGTGGCGCTCACCGCGACCCTCGGCAGCCTCTACCTCTCCGAGGTGGCGCATTTCGTGCCGTGCAAGCTCTGCTGGTACCAGCGAATCGCGATGTACCCGCTCGTGCCGATCCTCGCGATCGCAGCGTGGAAGCGCGACGTCTCGGTCGCCCGGTACGTGGTGCCGGTCGCCGTGATCGGGGCCGCGATCTCGATCTACCACTACCAACTCGAGCGGTTCCCGAGTCAAGCCTCGGTCTCCTGCAGCGCCGATGCGCCGTGCACCGTGGTGTGGATCTGGAAGTTCCACTTCGTCTCGATCCCGCTGATGGCACTGAGCGGGTTCGCGCTGATCGTCGCGCTCGTGCTGGTCGCTCGATCGTCGGCTCAGCTGGACACCGAGGACGACGGTGCTACCCTTGACGAACACTCCGGCGCGACCGCCGCGCCGTGACAGCGCCGTGACGGCGCTGCTGAGCCGAGAGGAGGCGATGAGCATGGCCGCGAGATCGGTGTCCGACATCGCGCGCACGCCGCGTCCCTCCCGGTTCGCTTCGGCGTAGCGCCACCCACGCTCGGGTCGGCGCTCACACGCCCAGCTCCTTCGGGGACGCGGCATCACCCATGCCACGAACCATCCAGGAAGGAGACCCGCGTTGACCGACGCGAACCAGCTCGAGCACTTCTTCGATGAGGGGCTCATCGATGAAGTGCTCCGACCGATCAAGAGCGGCAAGGAAGCCTCGGTTCACCTCTGCCGCGCCAATCCACGCACGACCGGCGAGGAGCTCGCCGCGCTGAAGCTCTACCACCCGCTCGACAGGCGGGACTTCCGCGACGAGTCGATGTACCGCGACGGTGAATACATCAAGGAACGCCGAGTGCGCGTGGCGCTCGAGAAGAAGACGCGCTTCGGACGCGAGGTGCAAGGCATGATCTGGGTCGACCGTGAGTGGGAGACACTCCGGGCCCTCGCCGAGGGCGGTGCGCCTGTCCCACGGCCGATCGAGCGGACCGGCGACGCGATCCTGATGTCCTACGTCGGCGACGATACCTTCGCCGCGCCGCAGTTGCGCTCCTACGACGTCGAGGACGCCGACGAAGCCGGGGCGCTCGTCGACCAGGTCCTCAAGGCGATCGAGCGGATGCTGTTCCTGAACGTCGTGCACGGCGACCTCTCGTCCTACAACCTGCTCGTCTGGGAGGGTCAGGTGACCGTGATCGATCTCCCCCAAGCGGTCGATCCCCGCAAGAACCGCCATGCGCAGGCGTTCCTGCAGCGCGACGTCGAGCGCGTCTGCGAGTGGGCGTCACACCACGGCGTGCACCGGCCGGCCGGTCGCATCGCAAGCGACCTGTGGACCGGGTGGGAGTTCGCCGACCTCGTACCCGAGGAACTCAGAGGACTCACGATGTGAGTCCAGGGCTTCGCACAGGTCGAGCGCTGTGATATCGCAGAGCCACTAAGCGCTGGGGTCGCCCGCGGCATCCAGGAGGGTGATGCAGGCAGAGGGCGACGTCGTTCGGTTCCCTCGCGAGGCCGAGGCCCCGCACGACTTCACGGCGTTCTTCGCAGAGGAGCACCGCGGACTCTTCAAAGCCCTGACTTCGTGACCGGGAACCGCGCCGACGCCCAGGAGCTGATGCAAGAGGCGTTCCTCACGTTGTGGGAACGGTGGGACACGATCGATCGGATCGACGACCCCACCGGCTACCTCTTCCGCGTGGCGCTCAATGGGTCCCGCATGCGGGCGCGCGCCGCACGCCGGGCCACGCGGAGGCTGGTGGCGATCGATCCGTCGTACGACCCGTTCGACGAGGTCGACATGCGCGAGGACGTCCGACGCATGCTCCGCTCCCTGACGCCGCGCCAGCGCGCCGCCCTCGTCCTGCTCGACCTGTACGGCTACGGCTCGGAGGACGCGGCCGAGATCATGCGGATCCGCCCCTCTACCGTGCGAGCGCTCGCCACCCAGGGCCGAGCCGTACTCCGGAACGCTGGAGGCCCGCATGGCTGAGCTGAGGGAGGTCTACGAGATGACGACCAAGCAGATGGAACCCGACCAGGATTCCTGGCGGGAACAGCAGCGCAAGCAGGATCGTTCGTCGAGGAACCGGAGGATCGGCGCCATGATGGTCGCCGCTGTCCTGGCCGGCGCCGTCGTCGTGGCGGTGCTGGCAGCCGCGCTGACCGATTCTGACCGGCCGGCGCCCGAGGTCGCCGACCAACCAACGCCGCCGGTCGAGGGAGGAGCTGGGCTTTCCTACTTCATCCTCGATCTCACCACGGGTGAGAAGAGTGCGAAGAGCCCCATGCCCGCGGGCATGATCGGGGCCTCGTTGTACGCGCTCTCGCCGGACGGGGGGAGCGTCGCGTACGGGACCTGCTGCGTGCCACCGAACTTCATCTCGGTCTCCCGCCTCGATGGGTCGAACGAGCGACGGATCACACCTGACGGCATCGACGCATACGGACCGGGCTGGTCTCCGGATGGGGACCAGCTCGTCTACCAGGGGCGCGACGGCGCGACCCTGATGCTGGGCAACCTCTTCGTCGTGGACGTCTCGACCGGCACCGTGGACCGGATCACGAACCTGCCGAGGTCGAGAGCGGGAGGATGGTCAATGAGCCCCAGCTTCACTCCTGACGGCGAGCGGATCCTCTTCCATATGCCACGCGAAGACTCAGACGGTGGGGAGTTCGACCTGTGGTCGGTCGACGCGGGCGGGGGGAAACCGACGATCGTGCTTCGCAACGCGCTCTTCGGCGAATACTCGCCCGACGGGATGGCGCTCGCCTACGTCGACCCGGATACCCTCGGCGGCTCGGCGCTGCGCGTGTGGATCCACCCTGACTCGACGGAACATCGCGTCCTGGCGCGCGGCGAGGAATTCGGACGGGTGAGGTGGTCTCCCGACGGATCCAGGATCGCCTACTCCGAGCACGACGTCATCTACGTCGTGGACGTCGCGACCGGCGACGTCGAGAGGATCGCCGCCGGCGAGTATGGCGACTGGCTCGATGACGACAGGCTCATCGTCACCCAGCGCGACTGACGTATCCGCGAGAGCCCGGGCCCACTGCCCGGGCTCTCGTTCGCCGGTGCCGCATCGACGAACCTGAGCGTAGGGTCGAATGATGCGATCCTCACGGAGGATCCGAGCGGACGGGCTAAACGATCGGGATGTGTCGAGCATCCATGGTCGCGTGCAAGCCGAGGACAACGTCGTCAAGCTCGACCGGGAACGTGAGGCGCCCGCAGATCCGACGAGCTTCGAAGAGCTCTTCCTCGACGTGCACGATCGCCTGTACCGAGCGCTGTATTTCGTCACGGGCAGCTCGGCCGACGCGGAGGAACTCATGCAGGACGCGTTCCTGAAGCTCTGGGAGCGGTGGGACCGGCTCGACACGATCGAGGATCCGGTCGCATACCTGTTCCGCGTCGCGCTGAACGGGGTCCGGATGCACGCACGTCGCGCACGGATGGCGGCGAGGAAGGTCGTGCCGACCGCCGGCAGCCGCGATCCGTTCGACGACGTGAACATTCGGGAGGACGTCCGTCGGATGCTGCGAGGGATCTCCCCTCGTCAGCGGACCGCGATCGTGCTCACCGACATCTTCGGATACAGCTCGGAACAGGCAGCCCGCATCATGGGCATCCGGCCGACCACCGTGCGCGTGCTCGCATCGCAAGGGCGCGCGGCGCTCAGAGAGAGCTAGGGAGGCGAGGATGCCAGACGTTCGGGAGGTCTACGAGATGGTCACGAAGCAGAAGTCACCTGAGCCTGGCGCCCTGGAGCGTCAGCTGAAGCGGCAGGTCCGAACCGCCCGCAACCGCAAGTTCGGGGCGTTCGCCATCGCGGCGGCGATCGGAGCGGCGGCGATCGCGCTGATCCTGGTGATGGCCCCTGGGCAGGAAAGCACCACACCGGCCGACGAGCCGTCGGCCGCCAACCCTGCGGATACGGATGCCGCGGCGGTGGCGGTCGCTGAGGGGTTCCTCGAGGCCTATGGCACGTTCGACGCGGAGACGGCGATGACCTACGTGGCCGATGACGCCGACCTCACGGGATTGATCGAGACGGGCCCGGGGGGGATCGAGGGCTTGTCGATGTTGCTCTCATGGCTCGAAGCCTCGGGCTACGAACAGACGATCACCTCCTGTGAGGCGACGACCTTGGACTCTGGGGGTATCTCCAGCGTTACCTGCGCGTTCGATTTCCACGCGATCAGATCCGACGAGATCGGGCGTGGCCCGTTCAGCGGCAGCGACTTCGGATTCGCGATTCGTGGAGGAGAGATCGTCACAGCCTCGATGACCTGGGACATCGAGAAGTTCTCACCGCAGATGTGGGAGCCGTTCGCAGACTGGGTGTCCACGACATATCCGAAGGACGCCGCGGTGATGTACACGGACGGAACGCTTTCCAGCTTCCGGCCCACCGAGGAGTCGATCCGGCTCTGGGAGGAGCACACGAAGGAGTACGTGAAGGAAGTGAATCGGGGAACCGTGGGTCAGTGACCGCACCACGAACGAGGCGATCGTCGAGCGCTGGGCGATCCGCGATCCCAGACGCCGAGAAGCCCGGGCCCCACGGGGTCCGGGCTTCGGCCTTGGTGCCGCCCGAAGGCGGCGGCTACGGATCGGGTTACCCCGATCCGACGCTTCCTACTCGGGTGACCCCGCGAGCTCGACCGGGGGCACGTCGGGCGGCAACATGCCGCCGGTGCGGTCGAACACGATCTCACCATCGACCGCATCGACGATGATCGTCTCGCCAGCGCGGAACTCCTTGTAGAGCAGCTTCTCGGCGAGCGGGTCCTCGACGAGCCGCTGGATCGTGCGGCGCAGCGGCCGCGCGCCGAGCGACTGGTCGTAGCCCTGCGTGGCGAGCACCACCTTCGCGGCCTCGGTCAGCTCGATCTCGACGTCCTTGGCCTTCAGCTGCTCGCGCACCCGCTTCATCATCAGGTCAACGATGTTCTTCACGTCGTCCTGTGTCAGCGAGCGGAACACGATGACCTCGTCGATGCGGTTGATGAACTCCGGCCGGAAGCTCTTCTTCAGCTCCTCGGTGACCCGGTCCCTCATCTTCTCGTACGTGACCTCCTCGTTCCCGGCAGCTGCGAAGCCGATGCCCGGGCCCTTCTGGATGTCACGTGTGCCGAGGTTCGAGGTCATGATGATGATCGTGTTCTTGAAATCGACCTTGTGCCCCTGGGAGTCGGTCAGGTGGCCGTCTTCCAGGATCTGCAGCAGGGTGTTGAACACGTCGGGGTGCGCCTTCTCGATCTCGTCGAAGAGCACGACCGAGAACGGCTTGCGACGCACGGCCTCGGTGAGCTGGCCGCCTTCCTCGTACCCCACGTAGCCGGGAGGCGAACCGATCAGGCGGCTGACCGTGTGCTTCTCCATGTACTCCGACATGTCGAGCTGGATCAGGGCGTCCTCGTCGCCGAACAGGAACTCCGCGAGCGCCTTCGACAGCTCGGTCTTGCCGACACCGCTCGGTCCGAGGAAGATGAACGAGCCGGCGGGCCGACGCGGGTCCTTCAGACCCGAGCGCGTGCGACGCATCGCCCGCGAGACGGCCGATATCGCCTCGTTCTGGGTGACGATGCGCTTGTGGAGCTCGTCCTCCATGCGGAGCAGCTTCTCCGTCTCCTCCTCGGTGAGCTTGAAGACGGGGATGCCGGTCCAGATGCTCAGGACCTCGGCGATCTCCTCCTCGTCGACCTCGCTGAGGATGTCCATCTCGCCCGACTTCCAGGCTTGCTCGCGGCGGGCGCGCTCCTCCTGCAGCTGGCGCTCCTCGTCGCGCAGGCTCGCGGCCTTCTCGAAGTCCTGGCCGTCGATCGCGCTCTCCTTGCGCAGGCGCACGTCGGCGATCTTCTCGTCGACCTCGCGCACATCGGGCGGCGCGGTCATGCGTCGGATGCGCATGCGCGACCCTGCCTCGTCGATCAGGTCGATCGCCTTGTCGGGCAGGAACCGGTCGCTGATGTAGCGGTCGGCGAGGTTCGCGGCGGCGACCAGCGCGTCGTCGGTGAAGTTCACGCGGTGGTGGGCCTCGTAGCGGTCACGCAAGCCCTTGAGGATCTCGATCGTGTGCGCGACGTTGGGCTCCTGCACCTCGATCGGCTGGAAGCGACGCTCGAGCGCCGCGTCCTTCTCGAGGTGCTTGCGGTACTCGTCGCGCGTGGTGGCGCCGATCGTCTGCAGCTCGCCGCGGGCGAGCATCGGCTTGAGGATCGACGCCGCGTCGATCGCGCCCTCGGCGGCGCCGGCACCGACGAGCGTGTGCAGCTCGTCGATGAACAACACGATGTCGCCGCGGGTCTTGATCTCCTTCAGCACCTTCTTGAGGCGCTCCTCGAAGTCGCCGCGGTAGCGGGAACCGGCCACCAGGGCGCCGAGATCGAGCGTGTAGATCTGCTTGTCCTTGAGCGTCTCGGGGACCTCGCCGCGGATGATGTCCTGGCTCAGGCCCTCGACGACGGCGGTCTTGCCGACGCCGGGCTCGCCGATCAGCACCGGGTTGTTCTTGGTGCGACGGCTGAGCACCTGCATCACGCGCTCGATCTCCTTCTCGCGCCCGATGACCGGGTCGAGCTTGCCGTCGCGCGCGAGCTGCGTGAGGTTGCGACCGAACTGGTCGAGCACCATCGACCCGCTCTGCTGGCCCTCGGGGGCGCCACCCGGCGTGGTCTCACCCTTGCCGCCGGTGTAGCCCGACAGCAGCTGAATCACGGTCTGACGCACGCGGTTGAGGTCGGCGCCGAGCTTCTGCAACACCTGCGCGGCGACGCCCTCTCCCTCACGGATCAGTCCGAGCAGGATGTGTTCGGTGCCGATGTAGTTGTGGCCGAGCTGCAGCGCCTCGCGGAGCGACAGCTCGAGGACCTTCTTCGCCCGCGGCGTGAAGGGGATGTGCCCCGTGGGAGCAGCCTGGCCCTGGCCGATGATCTCCTCGACCTGCTGGCGCACCGCTTCGAGTGAGATGTTCAGCGACTCGAGGGCCTTGGCGGCGACGCCCTCGCCCTCGTGGATCAGCCCGAGCAGGATGTGCTCGGTGCCGATGTAGTTGTGGTTGAGCATCCTGGCTTCTTCCTGCGCCAGGACCACCACCCGTCTCGCTCGATCGGTGAAGCGTTCGAACATGTCAGCGTCCTCCGGGCCACGACCCGCATGTCCCACTCTCCGCCCGGGGATCAACGGACCCCGTCCTACCCCCGAGGCGCCTGGGGCGCCGCACCAGGTGACCGGTGGCAGCGCCCGCTGACAGGAAGTATACCCGTGCCCCTCCGTAAGCCCCGAACCGCACCGGCATCTCCTTGTCGACGTTCCTACCCTGTTGTTCGGACGTTCTCGGTCGAAGGATGAGGTGCCTTTCGGCGGATGCCGAGAATCCCCCGTTCGGACCATGAGAATGTCCTCCTTCCGGTCCGTTGTGTGGGGAGTACGGAGGGTGCCAGGATGGGCGAGCTTCAAACGAGCCCGGAGCGGGTAGCGTTGACAGGCAGCAACCGATGACGGAACGGCGGCACGACCGAGGGGATCCACGTGCAGAACGCCCAGACGCTCGAAGGAGGGACGCGCGTGAGAGTACTCGTGGTCGACGATCACCCCGCGTTCCGTCGGGCGCTCACCTCCGCCCTGCGTCTGGTCGGTGACATCGAGATCGCCGGCGAGGCGGGAGGTGGCGTGGCCGCGTGCGACCAGGCCGAGGCCCTCGACCCCGACGTCGTGTTGATGGATCTGTCGATGCCCGACCTCTCCGGCATCGATGCGATGAAGAAGATCCATGAGGCGAACCCCGACCTGCCGGTCGTGATCCTCACCGCCCATGCCGACGCCGGGGTCGAGCGCGCGGCGCGCGAGGCGGGGGCTCGAGGCTTCCTCGCGAAGGGCACAGGGCTGCAGGACCTCGTGATCACGCTGCACGAGGCGACCGGCGACGAGCCGGTGCTCTAGCCGCCCGGCACGGCGTCGCCCGTCGGTCGCACGATCCAGAGCCCACTGCCGATGTCGCTCGCGTAGACGAGTCCGGTCTCCGGGTCGACCGCCACCCCCCACACATCCGGGAACGGTTGTCCGGCAGGCACGAACTGTCCGACCAGTTGAGGGGCCGTCGGATCGGTCACGTCGAGCGCGACGATGCCATGGCTGTACCACGACGCGTAGGCGCGATCGCCCAGCACCTCGGTGTTGTGAACCGACCAGACGCCTCGGCGTGGCGGACTCGGGTCGCCAACCACGTGATCGAGACCGGTGAACGTTCCCACCTGCTCGAACTCGGGCACTCCGTCACCGTCGCCGTCCGTCGCCATCGATTCGTCGAAGATCCGCAGGTACCCAACCGCCGGCTCCGTCGGCTGCATCGTGATCGTGGCCGGCCCGCCGTCGTCGCGGATCGCCTGCACAAGGCCGTCGGTGTCGTTCACCTGGATGACCACCATGTCCTCATCGTTCGCGATGCCGTCCGGCCGCCCGAAGGGCCACGCCCACGCGTCGTCCGGACTGATGAAGTTGGAGACGAGCGCCGCCGCGCCGGCCCGGGATGCGAGCCTCGTCTGCTTGATCAGCCGGCACGGCACCTCCGGCCAGCCGTCGATCAGATCCGAGTAGAAGAAGTCGATGGTGTCGACCACGGCGATGTTCCCGGCGGCGCCGGCGTAGTCGGCACCCTGACAGCCGTCGCCGGCGTCGACGACATCGCCGGCGATCTGCCCCGTCGCCTGGAGGTCCTGAGGCATCCACCACATGTCGATCCCGGTGAACCACTCGGATCCGGTGACCGACGATCGCACTTGCACCGGCGAATCGGGGTCGTAGTCCTCATCGTTCTGCAGGAGGTACCGGGTGCCCCCCACGTCGAGCGGGAACATCGAGTGCGCGTCGCCGTCGTCACCGACGGCGTACTGGGTGCGCCCCACGACGCTCGGTGCCGACGGGTCGGAGATGTCGAGCTTCACCACACCGGCATCCCAGTACGAGACGTAGACGGTGTCACCGTCGTCGGCTGCGCGCACGCTGTGCGCGTACGCGGTGGCGAAGGACCCCATGCCCTGGAAGCTGCTCTCGAACGGGTCGCCCCCGAGCGAGACGATGTCGCTGTCGTCGATGAGGCTCCATCTGCTGAGACGACGCGGATCGGCAGGGTCGGAGATGTCGACGATCTGTACTTCGCCGCTTCTCGGCTCACCGAAATACAGCCAGCCGAAGTCCGAGAACGGCGTCGACCCGAGCGCCAACGCGACGCCGTCCGGTCGGACGACGAGGTCGAGCTCGTGCACCCCGGTCGGTGTACGCAGGGTTGAGAGGAGCAGAGGATGCGCCGGCTTCGTCACGTCGAAGAAGGCGAAGGCGTTGCGGCCCCGCCGGCCGCACGCCTGGAGCCCGACGCCCATGATCGCACGGTCGCCGATCGCGACGATGTCCATGTCCTCGCTCGAGTGGTTGTCGCCCGGCGCCTTGGCGACGGCCGCCACCTTCGGGTGACGTGGCTTCGTCACATCGATGACCTTCACCCCGTCGTTGCGGCACCGGTCTCGCCACGAACCGACGTAGGCGAACAGCCCCTTGCGCCCGTGATCGTAGAGGGCGATGTCGGCGTCGGAAGCGCGACCGGGCAACACGAGATGGCTCAGGATCTGGAAGTCGTCGGTGGACGCCGGCGTCGCGGGACCGGAACCGCGGGGCGCGTCGTCGTGCACGTGCGGGACTCGGTCGTGAGGGATCGGGCCGGTGGACCACTCGTTGCCGGGATGTGCGAGCACCGGCGTGGCGATCCCCAGTACCAGGACGATCGAAACGGCGGCGGCGACCTTCGGCACGCGCATGGCGAGACCCCCCTTCGTACCCCGTTGCGGCTTCGTCCCCCGTGGCGGCGGGCTCGCCGTGGGCCGGACCCTAGAAGATGTTGCCTTCCAGGTCAATAGGCCCGGGCGTCGATCCCGCGTTCCTCAGCCGTGGTCGCGCATCTGGCGGATGCGTTCGGACAACGACACGAGTAGCGCCCGCATCATGTCGGGGTTCTCGTCGAGCAGCCGGTTGAAGTTCCACGCCGGGATCGCGAGCGTGCGCAGGTCGCCCTTCGCGACGACGGAGGCCGAGCGCGGCTTCCCGTCGATCAGCGACATCTCGCCGAAATAGTCGCCCGGGCCCATCGTGCTGACGACCGTGCCGCCCTGGGTTGCCTCGGCCTCGCCCGACAGGATCAGATGGAATCCGACCGCCGAGTGGTCTTCCTCGACGACGGTCTTGCCGGCAGGGTGGGAGACCTCTTTGGAGATCTCACCGACCCGGGCGAGCGCCTTGTCGGACATGCCCCGGAACAACGGGACCTGCTTCAGCGCCGCGATCGACTCGTCCGACATCGTCTCTCCCTTCGGTGCCCTCCCGGGCGACGGGCCGAGCATATCGCCGTCGTCACAGGGCCGCGAGCGCGGCGCCGGCCACGACGGCGCCGATGCCAGCCCATCCGAGGGGGCCCGGATGCTCGCGAGCGAGGAGCACCGCGATCACGACCGAGATCTCCCGCAGCGTCGCCACCCGGCCCACCGGCGCGAGTCGGAACGCGAACAGCACGAGCGCGTAGGCGCCGACACTGCCGATCGCGATCGCCGCACCCGGACGGATCGAGGCACGGAGGCGAGACACGTCGAACCCGGTCGTGGCCGCCATCAGAACGCCTTCGAGCCCGAGCGTGCCGGCGAGGTAGGCGAGCGGGGCAGCGCCCTCCCGAACTGCTCGCGCGTCGACGACCGAGTACACGGCGATCGTCACGCCGACCACGAGGGCGAGCCCGGTCGCGGCGAGCGTACCGCTGCGATGCGAACGGAACGCCAACAGCCCGAGGCCGACGGCGACGAGCGACGCCGCCACGATCGTGCGAGCCGTGGCCGGCTGCCCCACCACGACGACAGCAGCTACCGTCGCCATCAACGGCGCGGATCCTCGGCCCACCGGATACGTGACCGACAGCTCGCCCCGGCGGTATGCGCCGGCGAGCGCGAGACCGTACACCGCCTCGGCGACCCCGCTGATCAGCAGCAGTCCCCAGAGGCCGCTCGGCGGATCCAGGACGAGCAGCGGGAGCAGCACCAACCCCGACACCAACCCCGACATCGCCATCGCGGCGACACGGTCGCCGGCGATGTGCAGACGCACGTTCCACAGTGCGTGCAGCACCGCGGCCGCGAGCACGAGCCCGACCGCCACCGGGTCCAAGGCGTTACTCGGGGCGCTGCGAGGGGAACATGATCAGGTCGCGCAGGCTCGGCGCGTCGGTGAGCAGTAGGAGCGTGCGATCGATGCCCATGCCGAGGCCGCCGACCGGAGGCATGCCGTGTTCGAGCGCACGCAGGAAGTCCTCGTCGAACGGGTGCACCTCGTCGCCGAACACCTCCTTCATCTGCAGCTGCAGCTCGAACTTCGCTCGCTGCTCGATGGGGTCGGTGAGCTCGCTGAAGGCAGTGACGAGCTCGAGACCCGCAGCGACCAGGTCGAAGTGCTCCGTGAGGCCCGGGTCGTCGCGGTGCGGCCGGGCGAGCGGCGACACCTCCCGAGGGAAGTCGCACACGAACGTGGGTTGCTCGATCGTGCCTTCGACGAGCTTCTCGAAGAGCTCCTGCACGATCTTGCCCGGACCCCACCCCGGCTCCACGTGCACGCCGTGACGATCGGCCACGCCGCCGAGATCCGGATGATCGAGCGCGACCGGCTCGCTGACGGCCTCACTCACGGACCCCAGGATCGTGATGCGTCTGAACGGTGGCGTGAGGTCGATCGTTCGACCCCGCACGACGATCTCGAGCTCGTCGTGCTCGCGGCCCATGATCGGGTTCACGGCCCGCGCGCTCTCGGCGAGGAGCGCCTCGCTGAGCTCCATCATCGTGTGATAGTCGCCGTAGGCCTGATAGGCCTCGAGCATCGTGAACTCCGGATTGTGGTCGCGATCGATGCCTTCGTTGCGGAAGTTGCGCCCCAGCTCGTACACGCGCTCCACGCCACCGACGAGCATGCGCTTGAGGTACAGCTCGAGCGAGATACGCAGCTTCATCGGCATGTCGAGCGCGTGGTGGTGGGTGGTGAAAGGCCGGGCGTTCGCTCCGCCGGCCACCGTCTGCAGCATCGGCCCCTCGAACTCGATGAACCCGCGTTCGTCGAGCACGCGGCGCATCGTCTTCAACACCGCGGCGCGAGCAAGGAAGTGCCGGCGCGGATCGTCGTCGGCGATCAGGTGCAGGTAGCGCCGGCGCTGCTGCAGGTCGGGGTCCTGCAGGCCGTGCCACTTCTCGGGCAACGGTCGCAGCGACTTCGTGAGCATGGCCCATCGGTCGGCGAAGACGCTCAGCTCCCCCTTGCGTGTCGTGCCGACTCGCCCCGTCACACCGATGATGTCGCCGAGGTCGACCTCGTCGAGCAGCGAGAACAGATCGGCGGGAAGCTCGGCCTTGCTGGCGACGACCTGCAGGTCGCCCGAGCGGTCGCGGACGACGAGGAACTTCAGCTTCCCGATGTCCCGCTTCAGCACGACCCTGCCGGCGATCGTGACCACGTCGTCGGTCTGCGTGTCGGTGGCGAGGTCGGGATGCGCGACACGGACGTCGGCCGTCGGCGTGGGCCGGTTCACCCCCAGGGCGTGCTCGAGCGTGAGAGCGAACGGCGGCATGCCCGCGTCGCTGAGCCGGGCCATCGACGCGCGACGGCCGGCGAGGATCGTGGCCTCGCGGGACCCGCGTTCCTCGTCGGTCTCGTCGGGAGACGACGCTGCTGCCTCGGACGGAGCGACGTCGTCACTCATCGGCCGTCACCGCGTTCCTCTCGAAGACGAGCCGCAGTCCCTCGAGGGTGAGCCACGGCTCGTGGCGATCGATCGTGGTGCAGTGCGGGATGACCACCGATGCGAGCCCGCCGGTCGCGATCGTGGTCGCGCCGGGGAGGTCGGCCCGGATGCGGGTCACGATCGCGTCGACCTCGCCCGCCGTTCCGAAGATCAGCCCGGACTGGATCGCCTCGACCGTGCTCGTGCCGACCACGCTCGGCGGCGCCGCCAGCTCCACGCGAGTGAGACGAGCGGTGCGGGAGAAGAGGCTCGCAGCGCTCGCCTGCATGCCGGGCGCGATCACCCCGCCGACGAACTCGCCCTTCGCGCTCACGACGTCGAAGTTCGTCGCGGTGCCGAAGTCGACGACGATCGCAGGACCGCCCGTGAGCGTGAAGGCCGCGAGCGCGTTCACGACCCGATCGGCGCCGACCTCGCGCGGGTTGTCGGTGAGGACCGGCACCCCCGTCTTGACGCCCGGGCCGACGATCACGGGCGCGAACGGGAAGTAGCGCGCCGTCATCTCCCGGATCGTGGCGGTCACGTCGGGCACGACGCTGGCGACCACGAGGCCGGTGACCTGCGACTCGAACGTCATACCGCGTTGCTCGAGGAATCCCGCCAGCGTGAGCGCGAGCTCGTCGGGGGTGCGCTCGGGATGGGTCGACAGACGCCAGGTGTGCTCGAGCTCGGAGCCGCGGAAGACCCCGAGCACGATCTCGGTGTTGCCGACATCGGCGGCGAGCAGCACGGCTCCGCGACCCCCTTTCCCTCACGTCATCGAGCCGGCAACGACGGTCCATCGTCGCCCACGGGGTCGTGCGCCGACAACCGCGCAGCGCGGCCGGACGCTCACGGCGCGTCGGGCAGGCGCAGGTTGTCGATCAGCCGGGCCGAGGGGAAGCCGGCCGCGATCAGGGCCCGCGCCGGCACGTCGCGGTCCCGAGCCGGTCGACCGGCTCGAACGTGCGATCGTCGATCACGGCCGCGTAGTCGAGTCGGGCGAGCGGGGTGGCGCCGACCTCTCGGGCCATCGCGGCCACCAGCATCCGTGGATCTCGCTCGCCCGCCCTCGCGAGCGCGGCGGCCTCGCTCAGAGCCAGGAAGAGGCACCCGGCCTGCTCGCGCTCGTCGGGTGTGAGGCGCTCGTTCCGAGACGACATCGCGAGGCCGTCGCGTTCCCGCACCGTCGGGCAGGCGACGACCTCGACCGGGAGGCCCTCGGTCTCGACCATCCGTCGGACGAGGAAGAGCTGCTGCGCGTCCTTCTCCCCGAAGTACGCGGTGCAGGGGCCGGTCACGCCGAAGAGCCGGTGCACGACGGCGAGCACGCCCTCGAAGTGGCCGGGGCGCGACGCTCCCTCGAACGTCCGCGCCACAGGGCCGGGGTCGGGGACGATGAGCTCCACCCCCGGCGGATAGACCTCGTCGACGGTCGGCGCCCAGACGAGGTCCACGCCGAGCTCGTCGCAGATCGCCAGGTCGTGCGCCTCGTCTCGCGGATAGGCCTCGAGGTCGGCCGTCTCGGCGAACTGCTTCGGGTTCACGAAGATCGACACGACCACGGTCGGGTGCTCCCGTCTCGCACGACCGATCAGCGAGCGGTGGCCCTCGTGCAGGGCTCCCATCGTCGGCACGAGCGCGACCCCGCGGTCGGCGCCGCGAGCGGCATCGGTGCGAGCGCGCAGGTCGCGGGCGCCGCGGATCAGCTCCATCGCGCCAGCACTTCGTCGACACCGGCCCGGCGCTCGGAGGAGAGACGACCGCCACGCACGGCGAGGTCGAGCGAGAGCCGGGCCATCTCGACGTAGGCGTCGACCGCCCACGGCGCCGATGCGGCCAGCGCCTCGAGGTTGCGCGCGATCGTGCCCGCGTCGCCGCGAACCGCGGGTCCGGTGAGCGCCTCGGCGGGGCCGGTGCGAGCGAGGTTCGCGACGGTGGCGTGCTGCAGCGGGCCGATCGCCTCCAGCGGGTCGGGAACACCCGCGGCGGCGAGTAGCTGCTCCGCGACACCCGTTGCGGCCACGAGGTAGTTGGACGCGAACACCGCGGCGGCGTGGTAGATCGCGCGATGCTCGTCGGGAAGCCGGAAGGGGCGCCCGCCGAGATCCTCGGCGAGCCGTTCGGCCACGAAGAAGCCCTCGTCGTCGTCGGCACCCACCGCGACCGTGCATCCGGGGATGCGGTCGATCGCGGCGTCCACGTCGGGGAACGTCTGCAGGGGATGGACCCCGAGAGGGCGACCTCCGGCGTCGCGCGCCACGTCGAGCGCCGAGAGCGGGGTCGCGCCCGACAGGTGGGCGATCCATCGACCAGGGGCGATCACCCCCGCGTCCACGAGCGCTCGGGCGATCGTCTCGATCAGATCGTCGGGGACGCCGATCACGACGAGCTCGCCGAGCCGCGCCGCCTCGGCCGCACCGAGGACCTGAACACCCGGCAGGTGGTGCGCGGCGCGCAGCGTCGTGGCCTCGCGACCCGAGACCGCGGCGATGTGGTGACCGGCGCGCTGCCACAGCACCGCGACCGCCGTGCCCGCCCGGCCCGCTCCGACGATCGAGATCTCCATCAGCGCGAGTATCGCAACTCGAGCGCCATCGCTCGATCGGCGCTCAGGGCAGCCGCAGCGGCGACGCCGCCGGACGGACGCCGCCGGTCGCGCCGAGGCCGAGCCGCACGTCGAGCAGGTGCGTGCCGTCGGGCAACACCGGGTCGGGGTCGATGTCGAGCAGGGGCATCAGCACGAACGCGCGCTCGCGCATGCGGGGATGGGGCACCACCAGGTCGGGATCGTCGATCGCTCTCGCGTCGAACAGCAGGATGTCGATGTCGATCGTGCGCGGGCCCCACCGCACCTCGCGAACGCGGCCGAGCGCGGTTTCCACTCGTTGGCATGCGGCCAACAGGTCGAGCGGCTCGAGATCGACCTCGGCCCGGACGACCGCGTTCAGGAAGTCGGGCTGGGGCGGTCCGCCGACCGGATCGGTCTCCCAGACCCGGGAGCACCGGATCAGCGCGATGCCCGGTTCGGCGCCGAGCAGGTCGACCGCCCGCTGCAGCGTGGCGAGGCGATCACCCAGGTTGGACCCCAGCGCGAGGGTGGCGGTCTCGCTCACGACGCGGCGTCGGGAGGCAGCGTGACGGCAGACGCCACGCCGTCGATGCCGAGACGACGGGCCGCACCTGGCTTGTGCACGATCGCGGTCACCCGTGTCACGTGATCGAGCGCGAGCACTCGGTCGGCGATGTCGTGCGCCATCACCTCGATCAGGTCGTACGAACCCTCGGTGATCACGGTGCGGACGGCGTCGGTCACGATCCGGTAGTCGGCCGT
Source organism: uncultured Actinomycetes bacterium (assembly GCA_963728665.1). Lineage (GTDB taxonomy): Bacteria > Actinomycetota > UBA4738 > UBA4738 > HRBIN12 > JAOUEA01. The sequence goes on from CAVSLG010000003.1 coordinate 91,763, forward strand.
CGCCCCGATCGTGTCGGCGTCGACGCTCACCTCGAGGTCGAGGTCGACGACGAAGTCCTGCGGCTCGTCCTTCTCTCCGGGACGGGCACCATGGCGGCCGCTCGCCGCGATGCCCGACAGGAACAACCGTGCGTTCGTCATGGAGCGGATCCCTCCTCGTGCTCGTCGGCGGCCGACGACGCGCCGCCCTGGTCGTCGGCGACCGGCTCGAACCACTCGTCTCGCTCGTACTCCTCGAGGTCGACCCAGGGCGGACGCCGCTCGAGCTGCAGCATCACGATGCCGGCGTTCGGGTCGGCGTGACCGTGGGGGGCGTGCGCGTACCGCGCGCGCAGGTACTCCGAGATCATCGGCCCGAGCGTCTCGGCCGCTTCCTCGACGAGGTAGTGGCCGCACCCGGGCAGGAGCCCGAGCGTCGACGACGGCATCGCGTCGTTCAGCCGCTCCCCCACGGCAGGCGGATACACGGGGTCGTCCTCGCCCCACAGGATCAGGGTCGGCGCCGCGACGGCACCGAGCTCTGCCTCGCGTCCCGCGAGACCCGTGCCATCGAGGCCGGCGACCACGCGGGCGAACCGCTCCGGGCCGTCGCCGGAGACGTACGGCTCGGCGTACGCGTCGAGCACGTCGTCGGTGAGCCGCTCTCGGCGGACCGCGCCGGCCTCGAACGCGCCGCGGACGAGCGATCGCGCGAGCGCCGGCGTCGCACCGTCGGCCGCCAGTCGATCGCCGGCCAGTCGCACGCCCGGCGACGGCCATGCATCGAGGGTCGCCGCGTTGAGGAGCACGAGCGCGTCGACGTCGTCGCCTTCGATCGCGAGCACCTGCGCGACTCCCGCGCCCGCGCCGTGGGCCACCACCGCGAACCGCTCGATACCGAGCGCGTCGACGAGCTCCTGCATCGCGCCGGCGAGGGTCGCGAGGTCGAGCGTCACGCCGTCGGCCGGCCGCGACGCGCCCGCCCCGGGCAGGTCGGGTGCGATCACCCGGAACCTCGCAGCCAGCAGCGGCAGGAAGTCGCGCCACTGCCACGACGACGCCGGGAACCCGTGCAGCAGCAGCACCGGCGGCCCCTCGCCCTCGTCGTGGAACGCGACGAGACCGGCCTCGGTGCCGACCGCGTGCGTCGGCGCCGGCGCGGGATCACGACGGCATGCCCCGCACGATCGCGTCGACGACGCGCACGACCCGCGTCATCTCGAGCACGTCGTGCACGCGCACCACGTCGACTCCGTGGGCCGCGCACCAGGCGACCGCGCCCGCGGTCCCCTCGACGCGCTCGGCCGGGTCGTCGACACCGGTGAGCTGACCGATGAACCCCTTGCGGGACGCGCCGACGAGCACCGGCACCCGCAGGTCCTCGAACGACGCGATGTCGTGAAGGAGGGCGAGGTTGTGCGTGAGGTTCTTGCCGAACCCGATGCCCGGATCGACGCAGAGGCGATCGCGCGAGACGCCGGCCGCGACCGCGACCCCGAGGCGGGCGGCGAGGAAGTCCCTGACCTCGGTGACGACGTCGTCGTAGCGAGGATCGTCCTGCATCGTCTTCGGCTCGCCGAGCATGTGCATCAGCACGAGCCCGGCGCCGGTCTGCCTCACGACGTCGAACATCGCCGGGTCGGCGGCCGCGGTCACGTCGTTCACGATCGACGCCCCTGCCTCGATCGCGGCCTCGGCGACCTGGGGGCGGCGCGTGTCGACGCTGAGCGCGACCCCTGTGGGCGCCGCCTCGCGTAGCCCCGCGATCACGGGCACGACCCGCGCCAGCTCCTCGTCCACGGGCACGGGATCGGAACCGGGGCGCGTCGATTCCCCGCCGACGTCGAGGATGTCGGCGCCCTCCGCGACCATGCGCAGGCCGTGCGCCACCGCCTCGTCCGTACCGCCCAGCAGCCCGCCGTCGCTGAACGAGTCGGGCGTGACGTTCACGATGCCCATCACGAGCGTGCGCTCCCCCAGCGGGAAGACGTGCTCACGGCATCGCCAGACGGCGCCGGTCATGCGGTCATCGTAGTGGCCCAACGGTGCTCGACCGGCTCGCGCTTCGGACGGCCGTCGTGCGAGCATCAGCGAGTGGAACGAGAGACCGGCGGGCACGACGACACGTCTCAGAAGAGTCGTCACCGGTGGAAGTACGAGCGGGACCACGGCGCGTCGTTCGACCGGGTGGCGTACTTCACCGATGCGGTGTTCGCGATCGCGATGACGCTGCTGATCGTCTCGGTGGAGACGCCCGACCTGGCAGGGGCGGCCAACCGATCCGTCCGCGCTGCTGGAACCGCTCGGGGATCTCGGGCCGCAGCTCTTCAGCTTCTTCCTCGCCTTCCTCCTGCTCGGCCGCTACTGGATGGCCCACCACGCGTTCTTCGCGGTGCTGCGCTGGATCGACCGCCGGTTCATCGCCCTCAACCTCACCTATCTGGCGTTCGTGGCGTTCCTGCCCTTCCCCACCGAGCTCGCGGGCAAGTACGAGGAGAACCCCATCAGCGTGGTGCTGTTCGCGCTCACGCTCGCGGCGATCAGCGGCATGGAGTCGGTCCTGTTCCGTCACGCGCATCGCACGGGCATGCTCGCCCGGCCGATGACCGAGTCCGCCTACCGCTACGGCATGATCCAGTCGACGACCCCGGTCGCGCTCTTCCTGCTCTCGATCCCGATCGCGTTCTGGAACCCGACGGCCGCCCTGCTGTCGTGGCTCCTCGCGATGCCGATCGGCATGCTGGTCGACCGGCACCAACGGGCCCGAGGGGAGCCGTCGGGAGAGGCGTCGGCGCCCCTCGAGGGAGCCTGACTCAGCGCATGCCGATGTGGTGCATCGCCTCCTGGCGCGTGCGCGCATCGGTGCGGAACAGCCCGCGCACCGCGGAGGTGACCGTGACCGACCCGGGCTTCTTGATGCCGCGCATCGTCATGCACAGGTGCTCGGCCTCGATCGCGACGAACACGCCGCGGGGCTCGAGCGCCCGCTCGATCGTGTCGGCGATCTCGGTCGTGAGGCGTTCCTGCACCTGCGGCTTCTTCGCGAGCACGTCCACGACGCGCGCGATCTTCGACAGGCCCGTGATCTGCCCGGCCTTGTTCGGCACGTAGGCCACATGGGCCTGGCCGGAGAACGGGATCAGGTGGTGCTCGCAGATCGAGTACAGCGGGATGTCGCGCACCATGATCATCTCGTCGAAGTCGGCGCCCTCGACCACCGTGACGACGCCGGTCGGATCCTCGCCGACGCCGCCGGCGATCTCGCGGTACATGCGAGCGACACGCGCCGGGGTGTCCTTCAACCCGCCGCGCTCGACGTCCTCGCCGATGCCTTCCAGGATCAGGCGGACGCCCTGCTCGATCTTCGCGTCGTCGAACGATGCCATGGGCTCGAATGCTACCCGCTCGCCCTGTGACGGCGGGAGCCGAGAGGGCGGTCAGGGCCTGTCGGGCGAGGTGGCCTGCCAGCAGTCGTGCCACCCGTCGGGCGTCTTGCACCAGATCGTCGGGGGTGGCGGCTCCGCCTCGCGCGCGCTCGCCGACACGACCATCAGGGCGATCACGGCGACCAGCACGATCGCCGCGGCGAGCGGCGACGACGCGGCCGAGCACCGACACGACCTTCCACTCGTCGACCGGCTGCCGCGGACGTGCAGGGGCGTCACGGACGACGCGAGGCGCGTGGTCGGCCGGGTTCGCCGACGCGGCACGCCCACGGGAGCCGACCGCCCCGGTCGGGCGGGGCGCGACGTGTGAGGCGACGGGACCGGGCCGCATCGCTCGCTCGGTCGCGATGCGCTCGAGCCGCAGGGCTCGGTCGTACGCCGCCCGTTCACGCTCGTCGCCGAGGATCTCGTAGGCGGCCGCGATCCGCCGGAAGCGCTCGGCGACGGCCGCCGCCTCGACGCCGTCGGGATGGGCGTCGGGGTGATGCCGACGCGCCAGCGCCCGATACGCATGACGGATGTCGTCGTCGGTCGCCCCGGGCGCCACGCCCAGCAGCCCGTACAGATCCTCACCCGTCGCGACGGCCCGGGTCACGGCATCCATGACGCGAGTCTAGAACGGGCCGCTCCGACGGTGGTCTACTCATGCTCGACGAGGGGAGAGCGATGCGAGAACGGTGCGCACTCGTGGCGGTCAAGAGCGTCCACACGTTGGCCTGGTTCTCGATCGAGGCCTGCGTCGTCTACCTGCTGGTCGCGGGGTTCGCGGGTCGCACTGACCGGCGAGCCGCCGTCGCTGCGGCCGTGGTGGGGGGCGAGAGCCTGCTGTTCGCGGCGAACGGATTCCGCTGCCCCCTGACCGACGTCGCCGAATCGCTGGGCGCGGAGGACGGCTCGGTGACCGACATCTTCCTGCCGCGGTGGTTCGCCCACAATCTGCCCGCCATCCACGTGCCGCTCCTGCTGCTGATGGCCTACCTGCACGGCAGGAACCTCCGCAGACGACATCTGGCGATCGTCGATGGGTTGCGAGAGGGATCCGAGCCGCGCTGACCCCGCGTTGACTCGAGAGACAGCACGCTCGAACAGCCTAGGGTTTGGTGGCCCGAGACGGTGGGTGCACCATCCACACGTTCGGCTCCACGTACACGCCTTGGTCCCGCTCACGGTCGATCTCAATCGGCACCAGCGCACCTGACACGACGTAGGCGCCGCTCTCCGGAAGCACCATTTGCGTCCATTCCTCCCACTCGGCCACGGTGGCTGTGACCACCACCGATTTCGAGGCGACCTTGACGATGTCGGCACCGAGGCGCTCGTGCGTTCTCAGCCAGGGGTCGAGATGGGTGCCGTCCGGCCGCCGCCACGAGAGGTAACGGTCGATGGGAGTCAGTGGATAACGGTGCTTCAGAGTCGGCCGCACGGGTGCGATCAGCGTGTCCAGACCGTGGTCGCGACCGATCTCGGCCATCCGCTCGATCATGCGGCGGCTGAGGCCCTGACCGCGATACTCGGGAGCGATCGTGATTCCCAGCGCGCAGAGGACGGTCGGCACCGAAGCCTCCGGAGCGAATCGCGCCTCCATCACCGCGTCGAATCCCCCGTCGGGAAGAGTCGCTATGTCTCCGTCCCACGCCGCGGGAATCGCGTGCCCGACGCCGATGACCTCCTTGCGCTCGTCGTCCCAGGCGTAGAAGAGGAACTCCGCGTACTCGGCGACCACGCGCCCGAACAGGCGCTTCAAGACGGCCCCCTCGTTCATGAACGCAGGCAACGCAGGGTCTGGAGCCGCAAGACTGTCCGCGTGAGGGAGTTTGCCGGGCCGCCCGGCACGCGTTGGAAATTGGAGCGTCACGTCAACGCGAAGTGTTGCACGCCGACCTGGACATGTCGCCAGCGGCAGTTGTGCTCAGGGGACATTCCCGAACACTCGCGCATCACGGGGTGCTGTTCCGAAAGCAGGGCTGAACCTCTCCGTCTTGGCTTGTCGTCCCGGTTGCGAACCCCAGCTGGCGACGTTCAGGATGCGTCTGTGGAGATTCCGGATGCATGCTGACCAGGCCAAACCCGAAGCGACGGATTTCTTCGCGGCCGGTGACTACTCATTCTGGTCTCGCATCCTCGAGCCGGCTTCGCAGTCGCTCGTCGAGGCTGCTCGCGTAGGCGCGGGAGGCCGTGTGCTCGATGTGGCGGCTGGGAACGGGAACACAGCGCTCGCCGCCTCCAGACGTGGCGCGATCGTGACCGCGCTGGATCCCTCTCAGGCGCAGATCGAGCGGGGGCGGCAGCGGGCCAGGATGGAGAGCAGTCCGATCACGTGGGTCCGTGCGGACGGTAGACGCCTACCGTTCGCCAACTCGAGCTTCGACGGCTGCCTCGATTCGTTCGGCGAAGAGATGCTCGTCGTGGAGATGCTCCGCGTCGTGCGCTCGCGCGGCGTCGTTGGGATCGCCCAGTGGACCGGCGAGGGGTTCTTCGGCGCGTACGTTGAGCTCTTACGGAAGTCTTCTCCGGGGCCGACTCGAGGCGAGTATCGCCCCGATCTCGGCCAGGAGGACTTCGTCCGCGCCAGCCTGGCGCCGTTCGCCGAGAGCCTCGGCGTCCAGCGCCGAGCGATCCGCGCGAGGTTCGCGACGGCTGAGAGCTTCTGTGACGTGCTGCTGGGGAAGGATCCTTATGCTCGCCCACTTCAAGCGGCGATGGCCTCCGAGCGATGGGAGGACTTCTCCGAGGAGCTCTGTCGCCTGTTTCGGCATGGAACGCTGCGGATGACGGCGGCGTGCTCCTCGAGTTGAATTACCAGCTCACCGTCGCAACCAATCTCAAGGACATCCACGAACACTGGCGCACCACGGAGTGCTATCGCGTCTCGCCCCAGCCGAGGTCTGCAGGGACTAGCGAGAAGACAACGCAATCGACGCGACGGCCGCCGATCTCCTCATAGGACCGAAGAATGCCCTCCTTCACGAAGCCGCTCCGCTTCGCTACCCGTTGGGATCGGTAGTTCGACGGCTCAGCCGACAATAGGAGGCGAGCCATCCCCAACTCCCCGAGCGCCCATCGGGAGATCAGTTGCACGGAGCGAGTGGCGAAGCCCTTTCCTCTGGCCTCGGGCAGGAGCCAGTACCCCACGCTTCCACGATGTGAGTCCGCCGGGTCCACCTCAACCCAGACATGGCCTTGGCAGGCATCGTTCGGATCACAGACGGAGAACGTTGCCCGGGTGCCCCGGGTCCAGCGCGTCCGGTTGAGTTCCAACAGCTCGGGTGCCGGATGCTCAGACGGGCCCATCCACCGGATGACGTCCGGGTCAACCATCCGCCGTTCGATCGCAGGCAAGTCCTGCTCGCTCGGCACTCGAAGTGCGACAACGCCATCGCTCAGGGGTGGATCGGGAACCGCGAGTTCCACACCGACCAGGATAGGGTTCGCCGAGGCGGGAGTGGCTGATCGCGACGGAGATCGTTCAAGCCCTCCGGAGCGCCGGGGGCTCCCCGACTCCAAGGCTGGCGTTGGTAGCGTGCGGTGGATGGACGGGCTGAGCTTGCAGGTGACTTCAGTGACTATCGCCGCGCCGGATCCGAGGGCGCTCGCTGAGTTCTACTCACGGTTGCTCGGGCGGCCGGTGACCACCTCGGAGGGGCCACGGCGGGGTCATCCGCCGGAGGACGGCTGGGCGCAGATCCGTCCGGCCGAGGGGACCACCGAGCCGACCCTGAACTTCGAGTACGAGGAGCAGTGGGCTGCGCCGGTCTGGCCGGCCGAGGCTGGCGGGCAGACCGCGACCCAGCATCTCGACATCCACGTGTCGGACCTCGAAGCCGCGACCACCCACGCCCTTCACGCCGGGGCCTCCCTCGCCGACTTCCAGCCCCAGGAGACCGTCCGGGTCATGATCGACCCGGCCGGCCATCCTTTCTGCCTCTTCACCTGAGGACTCTCCACTTCCTCCTCTCCCGAGTGCGGCATGGCGATCCGACTCCGCAACGATCCATCTGTGGCTGTCGACTCGAACTGGTCGTGGGCTTCGAACTCGACGAGGAGGCGGTTGCATTCGAACCCGGCTACATGTGGCTCCTGACCGAGGCACTCCCAATCTCCCCTAGCGCGTAAGGCTCCGGGTACATTCGTGAACACTCGCCCAACCAGTGCCGACCCCTGATCTCGTGCGCCTCACGGACACCTCGTGAACCTTGCGAACTGCAAGAATGGCCGCGTGGCGCTTCAGCGGATGGACAACGTTGGCATCGTGGTGGAATCGCTTGATGACGCCATCTCGTTCTTCGGCGCGTTGGGCCTCGAACTCGAAGGGCGATCCATGATCGAAGGAGACTGGTCAGGGCGCGTCACGGGGCTGCGCGACCAGCGAGTCGAGATCGCCATGATGCGAACGCCGGACGGACACGGCCGGATCGAACTCTCGCGATTCCTCGCGCCGCCTGTGGTCGCCGATCACCGGAACGCCCCGGTGAACGCTCTGGGCTACCTGCGTGTCATGTTCGCCGTGGACGACCTCGACGATACGCTCGCCCGGCTTCGCGACCACGGCGCGCAGCTCGTCGACGAAGTGGTCCAGTACGAAGACGTGTATCGGCTCTGCTACGTCCGAGGCCCCGAGGGCATCCTCATCGGGCTGGCCGAGCAGATAGGCGTGAGCGGATGACGGTTCGCCGCGTCGTCGTCGATCACGTGCTCTTCGTCGTGGCAGACCTGGACGCGAGCCGGAGGCTCTATACAGCCGCCCTCGCCCCACTCGGCTATGAGGAACTGTTCGTTCAGGACGACTGTGTCTCCTACGGGCCCGACGATCTGGACGACTTCACGATCTGCCGTGGGGAGCCCGCGACCACAGCGGCGCATGTTGCGTTCTCCGCCGAGGGCCGGGACGCCGTGGATGCGTTCTTCGACGCCGCCGTCGCGAACGGCGCGACCGTCCGCGGCGAGCCCGGGGTCTGGACGCAGTACTCCGAGCGCTACTACGGGGCGTTCGTCAGCGACCTGCACCAGAACAACGTCGAGGCCGTGTGGCATGCGCCCGAGCCGGTCGTGGATGCGCCCCGCCGTGCCGGCGTTCCCTGATCCGTCGGTTCACGGCGCATCAGCGTGGCAGCGGGTTCGGGCCGGTGGCGGTGACCAGCCGCTGTGGCACCCAGTCGTCGACGTGGGTGAAGCCCTCGAAGCGCCCTTCCTCGTCCTCGACGACGTCGAAGAAGGAGCGCCGGTAGAACTTCACGTGGGTGAAGTCCTCGAACAGCACGTAGACGGGGTCGACGTCGGCACTCTGGAACTGCTGTCCCGTCAGCACGGCTCGATGCGCTCGCGAGAACTCGTCGAACTCCGCACCGACGACGACGCCGAGGTGCTCGAGGCCCATGCGATAGACGCGTTGGTGCACGGGCGGGATGAGCTCGATGCGCGAGACCGGAGTGCCGTCGAGGACCTCGAGCGGCTCGGCGAGCACGATCATGGAGATCGGACGCCCGTTCCAGACGTTCTCGCGGTTCGATCTCGCATGGCGCTCGAGCAGCGTCCGCTGGTGGACGTACAGGTCCCACTCGGCGACGCGGACGGCGAGGTGGCTGAGCGGATACGGCGCGATGTCGATGCCGCGGACGAGAAGACGGTCGCGCTGCATCGCCGCGAAGGCTCGATAGTCCCCGATGATCTCGGCGATCGGATCAAGCGTGGCCACGTGGCACCTCCTTCGCCGTCGTAGGACATGCACGGCGGAACACTCGGTAGGGTCGTCCCGATGTCGAGGGTGATGGTGACTGGGATGTCGGGAACCGGCAAGTCGTCGGCTCTCGCCGAGCTCGGCCGACGCGGCTATCGCGTCGTCGACACCGATGATCCGGGCTGGCGGGAGTATCGCGAGGACGTCGAGTCCTCCGACGAGTTGCACCGCGGGGAGTGGCTCTGGGTCGAGGAGAAGATCACCGGGCTGCTCGACTCCGACGACGGTCGCTCGCTCTTCGTGCAAGGGTGCGTGAGGAACCAGTCGAAGTTCTACGATCGCTTCGACGCGGTCGTCCTGCTCAGCGCGCCTAGTGCGGTGATCCTCGACCGGATCGAGCGCAGAACGACGAACGAGTACGGGAAGACTTCGCTGGAACGAGCGATGATCCTGGATGACCTCGCCGAGGTCGAGCCGCTCCTCAGGGAGGGCTGCACGCATGAGCTGGATGCCAGCCGACCGCTCGACGAGGTCGTCGCCGACCTGGTCGCGATCGAGTCACGCCCGATGAAGACGTTCTAGCGGCGCGAAAGGAGCTCCACGATGGCCAAGGTGATCGCACTCATGTCGATGTCGCTCGACGGGTTCGTCGCCGACACGAACGACGGGGTCGACGAGGTGTTCGACTGGTACTTCTCGGGCGACGTCGAGGTCGCCACGGCGAGCGAGACCATGGGCATGACGTTTCACGTCTCGCAGCCGAGCGCGGAGCACCTGAGGAGCTTGCAGGCCGAGGTCGGCGCCATGCTCACCGGTCGGCGCACGTTCGAAGTCGCCGACGGCTGGGGCGGCCAGCACCCCTGGGATGTGCCCGCCTTCATCGTCACCCACCACGTGCCCGACGGCTGGCCACGGCCCGGCTCGACCGTCCAGTTCGTCACCGACGGCATCGAAAGCGCCGTTGCTCAAGCGAGGTCGGCTGCCGGACACAAGTCCGTGGGAGTGCACGGTGCCGACACGATCCAGCAGTGCCTGAACGCCGGGCTGCTCGACGAGATCCACATCGACCTGGCCGCCGTGTTGCTCGGCTCAGGAGTGCGGCTGTTCGACCACCTCGCGGACACACCGATCGTCCTCGGGGACCCGACGGTCGTCACCGGAGTCGGTGTCACGCATCTGCGTTATCCCGTGCAAGCCTCGTCGACCATGGAGTGCTGATCATGCGGAAGCTGAGAGCGACGGTGTTCAACGACTCGCTCGACGGCCTTCTCGCCGACGCGGCCACTGACGTCTGGGAACGCGAGGGTCGCGACCGGTCTGACACTATCCTCGGTGCATCGTGAGTCGTTCGCTTCTCGACGCCGCCTTCGCGCACCATGCCTGGGCCTCGCTGCGGTTGATCGATGCATGTATCACGCTCACCGCCGACCAGTTGGATACGACCGTTCCCGGAACGTACGGGTCGATCCTGGACACGATGCGTCACCTCGTTGGCGGCGACTCCTACTACCTGTCCCACATGACTGGCGATCCCGCTCGAGATATCGACACGGAGCACCTCGACCTCCAGGAACTGAGAGCCGTGATGGAGGCCGACGAACGGGCGTGGATCGAGCTCCTCGCCGCCGATCTGGACGCCGACGCCGTGGTCACGGATGTCGACGATGGCGGCTGGGAGCGAGACGCCGCGCTCGACATCCGGCTCGCCCAGGCCCTGCATCACGGCACCGACCATCGGAGCCAGATCTGCACGGCGCTCACGTCGCTCGGCATCGAGCCGCCGGTCATCGACGTCTGGGGCTTCGGCGCCGAGACGGGCCGCGTGGTCGAACGTTCGCCCTCGACCTAGCCGCGAAAGCTGCTCAGTCGGGCACGAGACGGTCGAGCGTCTGTGGCAGTTCGCTGAGGTCGGGAAGCGTCGCCGACCGCGGCACCATGCTCGACTCGCCGCGTCGGTCGATCCACACCGCGGGCAAACCAAGCTTGGCGCACGGCTCGATGTCGTGGAACAACGACGCCGCGACGTGCACGTGGCGCGTGCGCTCGGCGTCGGTGCGACGGAAGAACGTCTCCCAGTGGCCGAACGCCGGCTTGTACGAGCCGATGTCACTCGCGACGACCCGCTCGTCGATCTCGACGCCGATCGAGGAGATCGACGCCTCGAGCAGATCGGCGTCGGTGTTCGAGAGGATCGCGAGCTTCCACCCGCGATCACGGAGCTCGGAGAGCGCACTGGGTACCTCGGGGAAGACTCGCCACGACGGCAAGGCCTCGGCGAGCGCATGCGTCTCCCCCTCGGGCACCGTGAGACCGAGCTCCTCGGCGACCTGGCCCATCGTTTCGGCCATGACCTCTCGGTAGGGGATGCCGCGGCCCTCCTGCACGCCGGGCTCCAGGCGCATGTACTCCGAGAGGAGCGCGTCGCCGTCGGCCTCCGGCCAGACGCGCTGCAACGTCTCGCGGACGCCGCCCGGCCAGTCCACGAGGGTTCCGTAGCAGTCGAAGGTGGCCCACCGCTCGCTCATGCGGGGCAGTGTACGCACGCGTTCGGACCGCCCGCGACGCGCACCCGCGCAACGCGCGAGGTCAGGCGGGCGAGAGGCCGGGCCCGCCCAGCTTCGGGCGGAGCGTGCCCGGCGTCGAAGGCGCGTCGTCGGGCTCGCGCTTGGCCTGGCGCGAGACGGCGAGCCCGACCGATCGCTCCTCATGCGCGCGGGGCTCGCGGCGCTCGACGTCGGCGAAGAACGCCTCGACGTCCTCGCGATCCATCGTCTCGATCTCGAGCAGGCGGGCGGCGAGTGCGTCGAGCTTCTCGCGGTTCGTGGTCAAGATGTCGAGCGCCACGTCGTGGGCCTCGTCGATCAGCTCGCGCACCTCGTGGTCGATCTCGAACGCGACCGCGTCGGAGTAGTCGGGCGTCGAGCCCCAGTCGCGGCCGAGGAAGACCTCGCCCTGCTTCTGGCCGAGCGTGCGTGGCCCGATCGAGTCGCTCATGCCGTACTCGGTGACCATCTGGCGGGCGATCTTCGTCGCGCGTTCGATGTCGTTGCCGGCGCCGGTGGTCACGTCGCCGGCGACGATCTCCTCGGCGACGCGCCCGCCCATCAGCATCGCGAGCTCGTCGCGCAGCTGCTCGCGCGTCATGAGGAACCGGTCCTGCTCGGGCAGCGTGAGCGTGTACCCGAGGGCGCGACCCCGCGGGATCACGGTGATCTTGTGCACCTCGTCGGTGTTGGGCAAGCACGTGGGCGACCATCGCGTGCCCACCCTCGTGGTAGGCGATCAGGCGACGCTCCTCCTCGTCCATGACACGGCTCTTGCGCTCGGGGCCGGCCATCACGCGGTCGACGGCCTCCTCGATCTCCTTCATCGAGATCGCCTTCATGTTGCGACGGGCCGCGAGCAGCGCGGCCTCGTTGATGGCGTTCGCGAGGTCGGCGCCCGTGAATCCGGGGGTGCGACGGGCGAGCACCTCGAGATCGACCGTGGAGTCGAACGGCTTGCCTCGAGCGTGCACCCGCAGGATCGCCTTGCGGCCCTCGAGGTCGGGGCGGTCGATCACGACTTGACGATCGAACCGTCCGGGCCGCAGCAGCGCCGGGTCGAGGATGTCGGGCCGGTTCGTGGCGGCCATCAGGATCACCGTGGTCCGCTGATCGAAGCCGTCCATCTCGACCAGCAGCTGGTTCAACGTCTGCTCGCGCTCGTCGTGCCCGCCGCCGAGGCCGGCACCGCGCTGGCGCCCCACGGCGTCGATCTCGTCGATGAACACGATCGCCGGGGCGCTCGCCTTCGCCTGTTCGAACAGGTCCCGCACGCGCGCCGCGCCGACGCCCACGAACATCTCCACGAAGTCCGAGCCCGAGATCGTGAAGAACGGTACCCCGGCCTCGCCGGCGACCGCGCGCGCCAACAGCGTCTTGCCGGTGCCGGGCGGGCCGAAGAGCAGCACCCCTCTCGGGATCTTCGCCCCCATCGCCTGGAACTTCGCCGGGTTCTGCAGAAAGTCCTTGACCTCCTGCAGCTCCTCGATCGCCTCGTCGACACCGGCCACGTCGCCGAACGTGGTCTTGGGCTGGTCCTTGGCGACGGTCTTGTGCTTGCTGCGCCCGAACTGCATCACCCGGCCGCCGCCCCCCTGAGACCGGTTCATCACGAACAGCAGGATGCCGCCGATCAGCAGCACGGGGAGGATCACGGTGATCAGCGTGCCCAGCAACGCGTTCGGCTTCTGCGGATCGACCTCGGTCGGGACGCCGGCTTCCTTCAATAGCGCGGCGAGATCGTCGGCGTACTCGGTCGGGTACGTGGTGCGGTATCCGGTGCCGTCGGTGAGCTCGCCGGTGACCGACTGCTCGCCGTCATGGATCACCGCGTCGGCGACCCGGCCGCGCTCGACCTCGGTCTCGAACTGGGTCAGACCGATCTGGTTGCCCGCGGGCCCGCGGCCCATGAAGGAGATGACGAGGAGGAAGACGAGCGTGCCCACAACGATCCAGAGCGTCGGCGTGCGGGCGATCTTCCTCAGCGGCGGCTCGGGTTGCTGGCTCAGCGTGCGCTCCTCGTGGGGGAAGTCACGTCAGGGCCCCGCGTCGGCGCGCTCGGGCCCGTTCGGCCGATGGTAGCACCGGCTTCCGACGAGGAGGACCTCCGCATCCGGTGGTCAGCGGATACCCGTATCGACGACCAGCGTGACCTCGGTGAACGTGTCGGCATCGACCACGACCTCCTCGGACGAGGCGTTCGGTGGTCGACCCTGGTCGGTGACCGGGAGCACCTCGTACGAGCCGGGCTCGAGATCGATCGTGAACCCCCCGTGGGCGTCGGTCTCGACCTCGCCCACCGTGTCGCCGTCGGGCGTCGTCACCCTGACGATGCCGCTCCACGGACGATCGGGGCACGGCGAGCCCTGCACGACGACGGGGCACTGCGGACCGGCGGTGACGACGCCACGGACCCCTGACCGCGCCGACGGATCGTCCCCGCCCGAGACACCCGAACAGCCGGCGAGCGCCACGACCAGGAGCGTCGGAACGAGCAGTCGTCGCATGTCCCTGAGACGCGAGGAGGGGGCCACGAGGTTCCCGGTGCCTTACTCGCCGCCGTAGGCCCCCGGTCGCAGGGTCGCGACGTACGGAAGGTTCCGGTAGCGCTCGGCGTAGTCGAGGCCGTAGCCGACCACGAACTCCGGCGGGATCTCGAAGCCCACGTAGCGGAGGTCGAGCGGCACCTTCTGCAGCCCCGTCTTCCGCAGGAGCGCCGCCACCTCGAGGGACGCGGGCTTGCGGGCCGCGAGGTTCTTCAGCAGGTACTTCAAGGTGAGGCCGGAGTCCACGATGTCCTCGACGAGCAGCACGTCGAGCCCGTCGAGGTCGTGGTCGAGGTCCTTCAGGATGCGCACGACGCCGCTGGTCTTCGTCGCGGCCCCGTACGACGAGACCGCCATGAAGTCGAACTCGAGCGGCAGCGCGATATGGCGCGCGAGATCCGCCATCACGACGAACGCGCCCTTGAGGACCCCGACGAGCAGCAGCGACTTGCCCGTGTAGTCCTTCGTGATCCGCTCGCCCATCGCCGCGAGGGCCGCCTCGATCTCTTCGGTGGAGATCAGGACCTTCTCGATGTCGGGCTCGTAGGCGCTCACGGGAACCCGGAGTGTAGCGTCCGTCGCGTCGTGCGTGAGGCTCACGCGTGCTCCCCCTCGATGCTCGTCTCGATCGGATCGACCGGGGATGTCACGCGAACATACACCCGGTCTCGCCTGGCCGCTCGGTTCCCGGGCAGGTCGCGCCGCCGGCCGGGCCGGCCACCGGCGAGGTCGAGCACGGCGTCGACCGAATCCCTGGTCCAGGGCGCCACCTCGTCGTCGACGGCGGCCAGCCGCCAGAGCGCCATGCGCACGATGCGGGCGGCGAGGGAACGCGGGAGCGCGGCGAGGTCGGCCGCCCGGAAGCGGACCTCGCCACCGTCGTGCTCGACGATCGCGGCCTCGTGGTCCGCGGCCTGACGCAGCAGTTCCAGGCGGTCCTCGTGCAGCACCGAGGCCGTGCGAGCGAGCGTCGCCCTGACCTCGCGGCCGGTGATGCGCTCGAGCATCGGGATCGCCTCGTGGCGGATCGCGGCCCGCAGCAGCTGCCGGTCGTCGTTCATCGGGTCGCGCCGGGGGCGCAGACCGAGCGACCGGCAGAAAGCCTCGATCTCGGCGCGCGTGACGTCGAGCAGCGGCTGGACGACCGACGAGCCGGGCCGGTCGCCCTCCCCCGGCCAGATGCCGGCGAGCCCGTCGAGCCCGGTGCCTCTGATCAGGTTCAGCAGCACCGTCTCTGCCTGGTCGTCGAGGGTATGCCCCTCGGCGATCACAGGCGACCCGACCTCGCGCCTGACCTCGTTCGCAGCGCTCGTGCGCCGGGCGGTCGCCCATGCCTCGACCGAGGCGCCGGCCACCGGCACGTCGTCCGCCATGCGCAGGTGGAACGGGAGTCGATGCCGCGCGGCGAGTCGGCGCACGTACGCCACGTCGGCCGACGAGTCGAGACGCAGCCGATGGTCGAAGTGGAAGACCTCGAGCCGCATCCGGAACAGCCGCCGGAGGCGCACCAGCGACTCGAGCAGGCAGACGGAGTCGGGACCACCCGAGACGCAGACGAGCACGATCTCGTCGGGCCGCACCAGCCCGTGCTCGCGGACGGTGGCCATGACGCGTTCGAGCACCCTCGCGACCGCCGGTGGGCGACGCGAGGCCATACCCCTTACCCGATGACGCGTTCGACCCAGGCGGCGGGAGCGCCGATCTCGTCGAGCGACGGCAGGTGCTCGGGTGCGAGCCAGACCCGGTTGAAGCCGTCCATGCCCGCCTGGGCGATCACCGCCCGCACGAACGTCTCGCCTCGGTCGTACTGCCTGATCTTCTGCTCGAAGCCGATCGCCTTCTGCACGCTGCGCTCGACGCCCGAGCCCTTGCGCCGGGCAGCGAGCGCCCGGCGCATTCGATCGACATCGGCCACGTGATCGCGCGAGACCTCGTTCATCACGTACGAGGCGTGGCCCTCGAGCAGCGACATCATGCCCTGCACCTTCGTGAAGAGCTCGCGCTGTTCGGGGGTGAGCAGCAGGAACACGCCGCCCATGCGGGCATCGGCGCCGCCGCGCGCATCCTCGACCGCCCGGCGCAACTGCGCGATCAGCTCCTTGCCGTCGAGCGAGACGCCGCCGAGGTAGGAATCGACGAGCCCGCGGAGATGACCGCGGAGCCACGGCGCCGCCCCGAACTGCACGCGGTGGGTGACCTCGTGGATCGCGACCCAGAGGCGGAAGTCGCGAGTGGGCAGGCCGTAGCGCTGCTCCACCTCCGCCACGTTGGGCCCGACGAAGTACAGCAACCCCTCGTCGTCGGGTGGCAGGAACACGTCGTACTGGCCGAGCACGCGGCGAGCGACGTACCCGAACAGCGCACCGGCTTGCGCGCCCATCGCTTTTCGGCGGATCTCGGCGCGACCCGGTTTCACGGCGAACACGCGCTCGGCGAGCGGCTCGAGCAACCGCTGCATGCCGGTGAGGTTCGCGCGGATCCACTCGCTGCGGGCCATGACCCAGGCCCTCGACCGGAACCCGGCCACGACCATGCCCGTGTGGTCGGTGATCAGCGACTCCGCCATGGGAACCAGCTCACCGAAGTCCTCGCGCATGCGAGCACGCTGCACTGCCGGCACGGAGATGCCCGGGCCGGCGATACGGCGACCGAGCGAGAGAGCGGTCTCCCAGTCGGCGAGTCGACCCGCCGCCGATCCCATAGACCAGTCCACCTCGGTGGCTCGCACGGGTGATCCTCCTTCGACCCGCCGCCTCACGGCAGCGACGCGCCGGGCTCAGGCGTCGCCGGTGGCCTTCTTGCGGGCGGCGATCATGCCGGCCCTGCGGGCCTTGCCTTCGGCGATGCGTCGGTCGGTGCCGGCATCGAGCAGATCCTTCAAGGCCGCCTCGTACGCCTCCTGGTCCATCGTGACCTCGGGCCGCTCCTCGGGAACGGCGGGCGCGGCGGGCGCCGGCGCGGGAGCCGGGGGCGCTGCCGTAGGAGCCTCTGCCACCGCCGGAGCGGGAGCGGCTGGGGCCGGAGCGGGTGTCGCTTCGGCCGCCGCCGGAGTCGGGACAGCCGCCGGTGCCGCTGCGGCCGCGGGCGCCAGCGCCGGCGCGGCCGCCGGCACCGCCGGCGGCGCGACGACGAGCGGGGCAGCCTGGGAGAGGTCGACGTTGCGGCGAGGAAGCTCCCGGCCGACGTGCACCCGGTCGGCACGGACGACCCGCAGCCCCTCCTCGTCCTTGGAGAAGCGCGGCGCGTACCGCATGTACTGGATCGTGAGGAAGATCACGAGGACCAGGCCGAGCGCGCCGAGCGCGATCGCGATCCAGTAGACCCATCCTCCGTCGTTGCGCTCGGACACGACGACCGGGTCCACGATCACCTGCGCGCTCGCGGTGCCTGCCCACGCCATCAGCGTGACGACGGCCGTGGCGAACATGACGGACAGCTTCCGAGGCACGTTCATCGCGGCGGATACTAGCACCGGCGACCGGGTCGCCGATGTCGGACGCAGAGAGCCGGAGATGGGATTTGAACCCATGACCTACCACTTACGAGGCGGTTGCTCTGCCAGGCTGAGCTACTCCGGCGAGGGTCCGATGCCATGGCGGACGACCGTCCGCGCATCCTGACACTTTCTCGGTCAGTCTAACGAGTCGCTCCCTCCCACGTCCGAGCTCGATGTCATGCCGAGCGTAAGAAGGCCAGCACGGCGAGGACGCGGCGATTCTCGTCCGTCGTCGGCAGGAGTCCGAGCTTCGTGAAGATGCCGCGCACATGGGCCTCGACGGTCTTCTCACTCAGGAACAACCCGGCGCCGATCGCCCGGTTGGAACATCCTTCGGCCATCAGCGCCAGAACCTCACGCTCACGATCCGTGAGATCGCCCAGCGGATCCGCCTCACGTCGACGACCGATCAACTGTGCGATCACTTCGGGGTCGACCGCGGAACCGCCGTCGCCCACCCGTTGCACCGCGTCTCGGAATCCCTCGAGGTCCGAGATCCGATCCTTCAGCAGGTAGCCGGTGCCGCCCGCGCCGTCGCCGAGGAGGTCCATCGCGTGCTCGGTCTCGACGTACTGCGACAGGACGAGGACACCGATCTCGGGGTGCTCGGCGCGGATCGTCTCGGCGGCCACGAGTCCTTCGGTGGTGTGGGTCGGCGGCATCCGGATATCCACCACGGCCACGTGGGGACGGCGACTCGAGCGTGCGCCCCGGACGATCGCGAGCAGCTCGTCGGCGTTGGATGCCTGACCCACCAACTCGAAGCCCGCCTCGGTGAGCAACCGCGCCAGTCCCTCCCGAAACAGCACGGCGTCATCGGCGATCGCTACACGCACGGGATCTCCGCCAGCACCATGGTGCCGGCGCCGGGCGCGCTTCGAAGATCCATCCGCCCGCCGACCGCCGCGACGCGATCGGCGAGACCACGCAGACCGGTTCCTCCCTCGATGGAAGCGCCGCCCGAACCGTCATCGCTCACCTCGATCTCGAGACGATCGACACCGCGTCTCACGGCGACGGACGCGTGGGAGGCGTCGGCGTGCTTCGCGACGTTCGCGAGCGCCTCGGACACGAGGAAGTAGGTGGTCGCCTCGACCGGGTCGGCGAAGCGTCCGTCCGGGACGCAGCGCAGTTCGACCGGAACAGGGGACCGCTCGGCCAGCGAGCGCAGCGCCGCACCGAGGCCGTTCTGCGTGAGGATCGCCGGGTGGATCCCTCGGGCGAGCTCGCGGAGTTCGGCGAGCGACCGAGCCAACTCCCCCTCGGCGGTCTCGAGCGACGACGAGAGCTCGGCGTCCCCGCTCGCTGCAGCTCTCGAGCGAGCCTGGCGCAGGTCCATGGAGAGGGTGACCAACCGCTGTTGCGCTCCGTCGTGGAGGTCACGCTCGAGTCGCCGTCGCTCCTCGTCGTGCGATGTGACCAATCGTTCTCGCGACACCTGCAGCTCCCGGACGAGCGAGGCGTTGCGGACGACGAACCCGGCCTGGGACGCCAGTCCCTCGAGGAGACGCGCGGTGGCGGGCGTCATCGGCTCCTGAGGCGGCATCTTCACGGTGATCGCACCGAGCAGCATCCCTCGGTAGCGCACGGGGAAGGCCGGATCATCGAGCTCCGACGGTTCGTCGTCGACGAGCTGCTTCGAGGGAGGCGGAGATGCGGCGGCGGCGGGCGGCCAGCACGATGCGGCGCGAAGCTCGGCGCCGGTCCGGAGCCAGACCCGGACCTCGTCAGCTCCGATCCCGTCGGCCACGAGACGAGCCATCTGCGGAAGGGCATCGTCGTACGACGCCGAACCGAGTCGCTCGGAGAACGTCGAGACGAGCTCGAACGGGGATGCCCGATATCCATAGATGATCAGGTCGGCGAATCGCTGGGCTCGCTGCCGCGCGGGATGGACGATGATGGCCGCCGCGACGGTCGCGGCGACCGCCAGCAGGACGTTCGAACGCTCGCTGCGACCGACGACGGCCCCGGCTCCGGCGACCACGACCGCGTACGTCGACGTGATGAGGGCCGCGAGCGCCCCGTAGACGATCGAGCGGTTCGCCACGACCTCGATGCCGTGGGCGTGATGCCTGAGCAACGCGATGCCCGCCGAGACCGGGATGCCCGTGGTCAGCACCAGGATGAACGCCACGCCCAGCGGGTCGCCGATGCGATGGAGTCCGAGTGCGCCGAAGGCGATCGACCCGATCAGCAGCGCCGCGGCGAGCACCGCAACGACCGCGAGCCAACGGAGATGCAGTCGTTCGGGCGTGGCGGCCCTTCGCCATCGAACGACGACTGACGCCACGCAGAGCATCGCAGCCGCGACGAACACGAGTGTGAGCGCGGCTCTCAGCGCCTCCAGCGCCGGAGCGATGCCGGCCACGACGATGGGGTTCTCGACCTCGACGTCGCCCGAGGGCGCCAGCACGTTGACGAGCGTTCCCACAATCGCGATGGCGATGACGACGATCGCGACCGGTCGCCAACGCGGCGACGGAGGACGCCCCGTTGGGAACACGAGGAGGTAGAGCGGGATCCCCGCGAGGGTCACGAAGAAGAGCGCCGCGTTCGCCCAATCCGCCCACGACGCGAGTGTCACGAAGCCCTCTCGCAGCGCATACGTCGCCAGCGCGTCCGAGAACACGGCGGCGGCGAGCCCGCCGCCGACCAGGAGCAGGAGCCACCCACAGGCGTTCTCCGGAAGACGCCACGCGATCAACCCGCCGATCACCACGTAGCAGGCGATCCCCACCAGGATGAGCGCGTTGGAGACGGGATCGCCGCCGAAGACGCCGTCCTGGGTGAACAGGACGGCGGACGCGATGACCAGCAGCATCGCGAAAGTCGGAATCGCCAGCGCGATCGCCCTGATCGGCCTGTTCACCGAGCCCCTCCCACGCAGCCTCAGTCGACGGCATCGTTCGCGGGCGTCGCTCATCCTGCCACCTCCCGCGTCAGGAGTCATCGGGGTTATCCCGCGCCGACGACGCGGGTTGTCACCGATGCGGCTGCCTCGTGCGTCCGCCTACCGTCGTCGTCGTCCAGCGACCTGCCAGCGACCTGAAGGAGGGGCCTATGCGACCCGCGAGACGGAAACGCGACCGGACCCGGATGCGGAGTCTCGATCCAGGTGCGCGAGCGAAGCGACAAGAGATGCGGAGGTCATCTGCGGCGATCATCGCGGCGGCGGTGGCCCTCTCGATGGGCGGCGGAGTTCTCCCTGCATCTGGCGCGGGGACCGACGACGGGCCCTTCTACCTCTCGCTCGGGGACTCTCTCGCGACGGGATACCAGCCAGGAAGAGGCTCCACACGGCAGGGGTACGTCGAGGGGCTGTGGCGAACGATCCGAGAGCACTCCCCAGATCTCGAGCTGAAGAAGCTCGGGTGCCCCGGTGAGTCGAGCGCGTCGATGATCTCCGGGGAAGACTCTCCGTGCGACTATGCCGCGGGGTCCCAGCTGGACACGGCGGTCGGGTTCCTCGAACGCAACCCGAACGAGGTCTCGTTCATCACGATCGATGTGGGAGCGAACGACGTCGTCGATGCCTGTCTCGACTTCGATACCGGTCTGCTCCATCGCGCCTGCGTGATCGACGTGCTCCCCCGATTGACCACGCGGATCTCCGAGATCCTCGACGCGCTGCGGGCCGCGGCCGGACCGGACGTCCCCATCCTGGGCATGAACTACCACGTGCCCTTCCTGGGCTTGTGGGAACTCGTTCCCGGGGGGCGTCATCTGGCGCGGATCGACGCGCGAGCCTTCGAGATGTTGAACGACGGTCTCGAGACGGTCTATGGCGACGCGGGGGTGACCGTCGCGGACGTGGCACGGACGTACCAGACCGACAACTTCACCGACACGGTCGTCGTCCGCGATCGAGGTCGGCTCCCGGTCAACGTCGCGCTCGCCTGCCGGTGGACGTGGTTCTGCTCCGACCGGTACTTCGGAGACCCTCACCCGAACCGGACGGGCTATGCCAGGATCGCGCGCACCTTCTACAGAGAGTTGCGATCGCTGCTGCCGTGACATCCGGCAGGAGGCCCACCCTGGTCGCCGGGGCCGCGAACCGCCATGATGCGCGCATGAACGCCGAGGCCCAGCCCGAGATCTCCGGCCCGATCGAGCGCGTGATGGTCGGCACCGACCGATCGCAGACTGCCGAGCGCGCCGTGCGGTGGGCGGCGACGTTCGCCGAGGCGTTCGGGGCGGAGCTGCACATCGTGCAGGTGATCGTGCCGTCGAGCGCGGCCGACACCGAGTACGGCGCCGCCGAGGCGACACGCGCCAGGTCGGCCGCCGACGACCTGCAGACGTACGCGCGCACGGTCGCCGGCGATCGAGGTCACGGCCACGTCGTGATCCACGACGACCCGGCGATGGCGATCGTCGAGGCCACCGAGGAGCGGTCGATCGACGTCCTCGTCGTGGGCAATGCGGGCATGGCCGGTCGCAAGGAGTTCCTGCTCGGGAACGTGCCCAACCGCATCAGCCACAACGCGCGGTGCACGGTGATCATCGTCAACACCGCCGGCGACGGGCAGGTCGTGACGAACGTGCCACGCCCGACGGCGGCCCGGGTGCGCATCAGCGCGGCCGAGGAGGTCGAGATCACCCCCCGATTGACCGCGAGGGGCGGGCGGATCGCCGCCGTCTTCGCCAAGCACGGGCTGAAGGAGCTCTTCGGCCGCCCCGACGAGGAGGGAGCCGTGGGCCGGCGCCGGCAGGGCAAGCGCCTGCGCGCCGCGCTCGAGGAGCTCGGTCCGACGTTCGCCAAGCTCGGTCAGATCCTGTCGACCAGACCCGACCTGCTCCCGCCCGAGTACATCGAGGAGCTCGCGACCCTGCAGGACAACGTCCCTCCGCTCAGCGAGGAACAGGTCGTGCAGGTGATGGAGCAGGAGCTCGGCGTGCCGTGGGAGGACGTCTTCGATCACATCGACCCCTCGCCGTTGGCCGCCGGCACGATCGCCCAGGTTCATCGGGCGACGCTCGCCACCGGCGACCCGGTGGTGGCGAAGATCCAGCGCCCCGACGCGCGCGAGCAGATCGAGCAGGACCTGGCGCTGCTCGAGGTCTTCGCCGAGAAGATCGGCGATCGGCCGGGCTTGCGACAGGTGATCGACATGCAGGCGGTGTTCGAGCACCTGTCCACGTCGCTGCACCGCGAGCTCGACTTCCGCGAGGAGGCCGGGAACATGGCGCGGATGAGGGAGAGCATCGCCTCCTACTCCCGCCTGCGCGTGCCCGAGGTGCACGGCGACCTCTCCACCTCGAGGCTGCTGGTCATGCAGGACGTGCAGGGCGGTCCCATCTCGCTGGCGCCCGAAGGACCCGCTCGCAAGGAAGCCGCGCGTCAGCTGCTCGAGAGCTTCTACAAGCAGATCATGGTCGACGGCTTCTTCCACGCGGACCCGCATCCGGGCAACCTGATGTGGCGCCCGGCCGACGACACGCTCTACCTGCTCGACCTGGGCATGGTGGGCGAGGTCGGTCCCGAGATGCGCGAGCAGATGATGCTGCTGCTGATGGCGTTCTGGCAGGAAGACGTGTCCTTCCTCACCGACGTCTCGCTGATGCTCGCCGGCGCGATGGACCGCACCGACCTCGACGTCGACGCGTTCGGCGCCGAGATCGGGGAGATGGTGGCGAAGTACCGCACGGCCTCGCTCAGCGACATCCAGCTCGGGCCGATCCTGCAGGAGATGACCGAGATCTCGCTGCGCCACGAGGTGCCCCTGCCGGCCTCGCTCGCGCTCACCGGGAAGGCACTGGCCCAGATGCAGCTCGCGACCGCCGAGCTCGATCCCGACCTCGACCCGTTCGACGTGGCGGGCTCGTTCCTGATGCGAGCGCTCGTGCGCGACATGACCACGAAGGCCGATCCGAAGGCGCTCTTCTATCAGGCGCAACGCTTCAAGGTGCGCTTCCATCGGGTGGTGGAAGCCGTCGAGCGCCTGATCGGGGCGCGCCCGGGACAGAAGCTCGAGGTGAACTTCCGTGCCGCGACGCTCGAGACCACGATCCGGCGGGCCGGACGACGGCTCGCGCTCGCGCTCACCGCCGGCGCGGCGATCCTCGGCACGGCGCTCACCGCGATCAGCGAGCGCGTGCCCGCGTGGCTGCCCGTGACGTTCGGCATCGGCGCCCTGCTGCTGACGCTCGCCCTCGTGGTCGACCTCGTCCGTCGTCGCGACTAGTCTGTGCTGGACTAGAGATCGAGGTCGACGTCGACCTCGCCGCCCTTGGAGATCATCGTCGTGACCTCCTCCGCCGGCTGGGCAGCGCCCTTCTTGCGCACCGAGCGCAGCACGACCTTCTCGAGTACGTAGGCCAGGATCGCGAAGCCGAGCCCCACGAGCCATCGCTCGAACCGGCGGAAGCCCTTCGGCCTGGCGGTGGTTCGAGCGGTCATCTCGTGGTCCCCTCCTCGACGTGCGGATCCGAGCCGATCGGCAGGCGCCCCCTCACCGTCGTGCCCGACCCGGGCCGGCTCGTGATCTCGAGCTCGCCGTCGAGCGCACCGAGGCGGTCCGCGATGCCTTGCAGACCCGTACCGTAGCCCGTCGCGCCCGGGTCGAACCCACGGCCGTCGTCGGCGACGGCGAACTCGAGGGAGCCGTTCGCGCGGCCCAGCGAGACGGTCGCCCGTGTCGCACCGGCGTACTTCGCCGTGTTCTGCAGCGCCTCCAGTGCCGAGAAGTACACGGCCGCCTCGACCTCCTGGGGGAACCGGTCGGCGCCGTCGGCGACGACCTCGACCGGCACCGTGGACTTCCGAGCTTGAGCGGTGAGCGCCGCTTCCAGCCCCTTGTCGGCCAGCAGCGGTGGGTAGATGCCTCGGGCAAGGTCGCGCAGATCCTCGAGGGCCTCCTGGGTCTCCCCTTCGATCTGGGTGAGCATCTCCGCGGCCTTGGCGGGATCGCGGTCGGTGAGCGACCGGGCCAGGCGCGCCTTGACGGCGAGCGCGACGAGCTGCTGTTGAGCGCCGTCGTGGATGTTGCGCTCGAGGCGACGACGCTCCCGGTCCTGCGCCGCCACGATCCGCTTCTGCGCCGCGCGGAGGTCATCGAAGCGCGCCCTGAGCTCCTCGGTGAGACGGACGTTGCGGAGCACGAGGCCGGCTTGTGCCGCGAGGTCAGAGACCAGCTTGTCGTCGGCGGGTGAGATCGGGTCGCTCTGCGGCTTGCGCACGGCGAGCGCGCCGAGCAGCTCGCCGGCGTGCTCGACGCGGTACACGCGATCGGTGCCCTCCAACGCCGGCACGTCCTCTCCGGCGAGTGACACGGCGCCGAGGGTTTCGGCGTCGGCGGGCCAGGTCGCGACGTCTCGCAGGTCGTCGTCGACCTTCAGCCAGACGTCGGCTCGCTCGGCGCCGACGCCCTCACCGAGCACGCGGGCCATGCGGGGAAGCAGATCGTCGTCACGGTAGGCATCGCCCACCCGCTCCGCGAAGTCGGCGAGCACCTCGTACGGCGTCGCCCTGCGCCCGTAGACGAGCCGGTCGGCAAGCTTCGTGAACCCCGCCCGCACCGGCTGGAACGAGACCGCCACGATCACGGCCGCGATCATCGTGAGCAGCGAATCCCCTCGACCGAGCCACGCTCCCACCCCCACGACGACCGAGAGGTAGACGAGGGTCGCGAAGAGGGCGAGCGCCGCATAGACGACCGTGCGCTTCACGACGACGTCGAGGTCGTACAGGTGGAACCGCAGGACCGCGACCCCGATCGAGATCGGGAACGCGAGGAATCCCGCCCCGCCGACGACCGCCGAGAGCACCTCGTCGGGCATGAGGTCCGAGAGGAAGACACCGACGAACGCGGCGAGCACCCCGAACGCGACCCACTTGATCTGCTGGCGTTCGACCCCGCCGGCTCGGCGGAACCTGATGAAGACCGACGCGAGAGAGACGGCCCAGGTGCCGAAGTACAGGACCGCGAAGACGGCGTCGGGGATCGTGACTCCCCCGAGCGCCTCCACGTACAGGGGGTTGTCGAGCTCGATCGAATCGCTCGATGTGGTCACCTCGGGCGTCCCGAGTGTGAACACGACGAACAGCACGCACATCATCGCCACGATCCACCAGAGGAACGGCTTCCACCGTGGCGAGGGCAGGTGACCGTCGGGGAACAACAAGGGCAACAGGAAGAGGACCGGGAAGATCCCGAACAGCCACCCGAGCCCGGACACCAGGCCGACCACCTGGGCCGCGGGACCGGATCCGCCACGTTCGACCAGCCACGTGCCGACCTCTCCGGCCATGAACGAGGCCGCCGTCGTGAAGCACCCCCAGAGCAGGAGCAGGCCGATCGCGTTCCTCGGATCGCGGGTGACGATCAGCGCGCCGATCACCCCGAACATCGAGAACGCGACGATGTAAGGGATCTGAGCGATCAGCGACTCGCCGTTGACCGCGACGAGCAGGGAGCCGACGGCTGCGATCGCGATGAACGCCGCGAGGACGAACCATGGCCACTTCACTCGGCGATCGATCGGCGTGATCATGTCGCCGGCACCGGGACGCTGCCGCTGAGGGTCGCGCCGGCCCCCGGAGCGCTCTCGACCTCCACACGACCGTCGAGCGCGCCGAGTCGGTCGGCGATGCCTTGCAATCCCGTGCCGTATCCGGTCTCGGAGGGATCGAAGCCCCGGCCGTCGTCGTGCACGCGGAACCGCAGCTCCCCGTTCGACCGTTCGAACGACACGCTGGCCGAGGTCGCCTGCGCGTACTTCGCGACGTTCTGCAGTCCCTCGAGCACCGAGAAGTACACGGCCGCCTCGATGTCCTGCGGCAGGCGGTCGACGCCGTCGGCGTCGACCCTCACGGGGATCGGCGACTTCCTCGCCTGGGCCTCGAGCGCAGCCACCAATCCCTTGTCGGCGAGCAGCGGTGGGTAGATGCCTCGGGCGAGGTCGCGGAGATCGTCGAGGGCCGCTCCCGTGTCCACTTGGAGCGCGACGACCATCTCCTTGGCCTTGGCCGGGTCGCGATCGATCAGCTGTTCCACGAGGCGTTGACGGACCTGGAGCGCGACGAGCTGCTGCTGGGCGCCGTCGTGGATGTTGCGCTCGAGCCTGCGGCGCTCCCCGTCCTGCGCCGTGACGAGGCGTTTCTGTGCCGCCTGCAGATCAGTCAGGCGCGCGCGGAGCTGCTGCGTCAGCCGCTCGTTCCGCAGCACGAGCCCGGCCTGGGCGGCCAGGTCCCGCACGAGCTGTTCGCGCGTCTGGTCGATCGGGTCGCTGACCGGCATCGACACCGCGAGCGCGCCGAGCACCTGCCCCTGGTGCCGGACCTCCACCACGAGGTCGTCGCTGGCCCCGGGAGCGTCGGGCGGCCAGGTCGCGACCGTTCGGAGCTCCTCATCCACGATCATGCGCACCTCGGCACGCTCGGCGCCCACGCCCTCGCCGAGCACACGCGCCAATCGGGGAAGCACGTCGTCGGAGGAGTAGGTGCCGGCGAGCTGGTCGCCGAACGTCGCGACGACCTCGTACGGCGTCGCGCGCCTGCCGTAGACGATGCGGTCGGCGAACCTGCGCGCCCGCGCCCGCACCGGTTGGAACACGAGGGCCACGATGCCCGCGGCGAGCGCCGACAGGAGCGGAGATCCAGTCGAGCCCACGAGGGCACCGACGCCGGCCACCACGCCGACGTAGACGAGCGCGATGAACGCCACCACGATCGCGATCACGACGGTCTTGCGGATCACGACGTCGATGTCGTAGAGGCGGTAGCGCAGGATGGCGAGCCCGGTCGCGACGGGGATCAACATGAAGCTCATCGCGCCGATCGTCTGGATCGCGCCACCCCATCCCTCGTCGTTCCCGAGGCCGGGGAGGAACGAGAGCAGGAAGAACAGGGCCATCACCGACGCGGCGTACGCGAGCCACCGGATCTGGTGCCGGACCACGTCGTCTGTGGTCCGCCGCATGCGCACGACCAGCGAGACGAACCCGCCCACCACCAGGAGCGGCGCCGCGAGCAGCAGGAACCCGAAGACGTCGAGGACCGGCCCGAGCGCCTCGATGCCGATCGGGTTCTCGATCTCGGGATAGCCGCTGTCGGCGAAGTCACCCGGGTAGAACCAGATCGTCACGAAGACGATCGTGAGCGCGGAGCCGCACAGCCACGCGAACCATCGCCAGCGCGGGGACGGCAGATGCCCGTCGGGGAAGAGCAGGAGCAGGAAGCCCGAGATCGCGATGAAGGGCACCCACCCGGGCCCTCCGATCGCGAGCGCCAGCGGCCCGAACGGCAGGTCGTGCTCGACCGCGTACGCGCCGTAGCCCGTCAAGGGGCCCATGGTCGCGGCGAAGACCCCCATCGCGACCATCAGCCATGCGAGGCGATTGTCCGGACGGCGGCTGAGCACGAAGAAGCCGACCACCGGGAACGACAGCAGGAGCGCGGAGAACAGCGCTTCGTCGGCACGCCCGGCGGCGATCTCGAGCGCGACCGTGGCGGCCGACCCGACGACCACGATCACGAGCGCCGCTCGCGTGAGCCACCGCAGGCGCCGTTCGCTCAACGTCATCGCTGGGGGCTCCTCACGCGGAAGACCTCCACCGGTTCCTCGCGGCCCTTCACCTGGTGCATGCCGATCGGCTCGCACGCGATGCCGTCCGAGGCAGCCACCGTGGTGGCCGTCGCGACGATCTCGCCGCCGGCCGCCTCGTTCTGCAGTCGCGAGGCGATGTTCACGGCGTCGCCCACGACCGTGTACTCGAGACGCCCGCCGCCGCCCACCGTGCCTGCGATCACGCGACCGGTGTTGACGCCGATCCCGACGCCCATCTCGGGCAGGTCCACGACATCCCAGCCGGCCTCGTTCAGCTCGGATTGGCGCTGCTGCATCGCGATCGCACACCGCAGCGCGCGTTCGGCGTGGTCGGCCAACGGCTCGGGCGCGCCGAAGACCGCCATCACCGCGTCGCCCTGGAACTTGTCGATCGTGCCGCCGTGCGCGGCCACGACCTCGGCCATCGCTTCGAGGTGCCGGCCCACGACCGCGGCGACGTCGCGGGCCTCGAGCCGTTCGGCGATCGTCGAGAAGCCCCGGATGTCGCTGAACAGCACGGTCACCTCGACCTCCTGGGGCTCGATCGCGGTCTCGGGATGGGAGGCGAGACGCTCGGCGAGCTGCTGCGGCACGAAGCTCGCGAGCGTGTTGCGCGAGACGGTCTGCTCGACGACCGCCGAATGCAGCCGCTTGAACTCGTCGACCAGGCCGGCCGAGCCCTCCCCTCCCGCCATGCCGCGGAACAGTTCGGTCACCTGACGGTCGACGGCCTCCTGGGTCGTGCCGAGAGCGGCGGCGATCTCCTCGTACCCGAGGCCCTTGGCCATCATGTCGAGCAGCTCGCGGTCGCGCTCGGCGGCCTCGGTGCGCCCGGAGAGCCGCTCGGCGATCGTCGGATCGACGGTGCTGCCGCCCGCGTGCACCTCGCGGATCGCGCGCGCGAGCTCGTCGCCCTGGGCGATCCGATCCTTCAGCAGGTACGCGAGCCCGCTGTGGCCGCGGCCGAGCAGCGCGATCGCGTACTCCTCGTCGTCGTGGGCGCTCAGCACCACGACCCCGGTGTCCGGGTGCTGCTCGCGGATCGCGTGCGCGCAGTCGATGCCCTCCAGCTGGAAGCTCGGCGGCATCTTGATGTCGGTCACGACCACGTCGGGCACGTGGTCGGCCGCGGCGGCCAGCAGCGACGGTGCGTCGTCGGCGACCCCGACGACCTCGATGTCGTCGTAGGAGTCGAGCAGGGCGCGCACGCCCTCGCGCACCAGCACGTTGTCCTCGCCGAGCACGACCGTGATGCTCACGCCGCTCGCCTTCCCGTCGGGGGGTGCCCGTGTACCATCCGCGCATGCTGCGCGTGGTGTTCGCGGAGGACAACTACCTGGTTCGCGAGGGCACCGTCGCCCTGCTCTCCGGCGTCGACGACGTCGAGGTCGTCGGCACGGCCGAAGCCTACGACGAGCTGCTCGCCGCGGTCGAGACGCACGCTCCCGACGCGGTGCTCACCGACATCCGCATGCCCCCGACCGGCACCGACGAGGGCATCCGCGCGGCGAAGGCGATCAGGGCCGCAGCACCCGGACGTCGGCGTGGTCGTGCTCTCGCAGTTCGCCGACGAGGAGTACGCCTACGACCTGCTGAAGGACGGCGCGGAAGGACTCGGCTACCTGCTGAAGGAGCGCGTGGCCGACGTCGACGAGGTCGTGCGCGCGCTCAACGAGGTCGCGCGCGGCGGCAGCGTGCTCGACCCGAAGGTCGTCGAGTCGCTCGTCGCCGCGAAGGATCGCATGGCGCACTCCCCGCTCGCGTCGCTCACGGACCGCGAGCGCGAGGTGCTGAGCCACATGGCGCAGGGCGAGAACAACGCCGCGATCGCGAAGTCGCTGTTCCTCACCGAGCGGGCGGTCGAGAAGCACATCAACTCGCTGTTCCACAAGCTCGACCTGACCGAGGAGCCCGACGTGCACCGGCGGGTGATGGCCGTGCTGGCCTTCCTGCGGGAGACCGAACAGGCGTAGGCTCGCACCGCCCGCAGGCACGGCCCGTGCTCGACCACCGGGCCACGAAAGGAGGATGCGATGAGTGGACGTGAGACGGTCGAGGCCCTCGTGGCCACCCTCAACGCCCGCAACGTGCCCGGCATGGACGACCTCTTCCACGAGGACGCCGTGATGGAGTGGCCGCAGTCGGGCGAGCGCATCGTGGGCGGCGACAACCGGCGCGGCGTCTACAACGCGTTCCCGCAGCTGCCGACGATCACGCCGCGCCGCATCGTCGGCGAGGGCGACCTGTGGATCGCGGAGTCGACGCTCGACTACGGCGGCGGCGCCGTCTACCAGGCGGTGTTCATCTTCGAGATGCGCGACGGGAAGATCGCGAAGGAGACCGCGTACTGGGCGAGCCGTTCCCGGCCCCGGACTGGCGGGCCGCCTGGGTCGAACACAT
>CAVSLG010000004.1:0-20232 GCA_963728665.1 uncultured Actinomycetes bacterium
ACCGCCGCGATCAAGACCGTGCTCGGCGATCACGCACACACGGTGGCTGTCTCGTCGACGAAGTCGATGACCGGACACATGCTCGGCGCCGCGGGCGCCGTCGAAGGCGCGGCGTGCGCGATGGCGATCGCCAACGGCGTGATCCCGCCGACGATCCACTACGTCACGCCCGACCCCGACTGCGACCTCGATGTCACGCCGAACGAAGCCCGCGAGCACGACGTCACCCTCGCGCTCTCGAACTCCTTCGGGTTCGGTGGCGCCAACGCCACGATCGCGTTCCGGGCGGTCTGACCGATGCTGCGCGAGGGCTTTCGCCATCATTCCTGGGCGACCGAGCAGCTCCTGGAACGCTGCAACTCGCTCACCGACGAGGAGCTCACGCGGCACATCCCCGCGATCTACGGCAGCACGCTCGACACGGCGCGCCACCTCGTCGACGCCGACAACTGGTACCTGTTCTGCATCTCCCAGGGCGATCTCGGCATCGCGGAGTTCGACGCCCACGACGTGCCGCTGTCCGATGTGCGATCCGTCGCCACCGCGAATGCGGCCGGCTGGGAGGCGATCCTGCAGCGAGACCTCGATGCCGACACCGACCTCGTCGTCACGCACAAGGACGGCAGAGTCACCCACGCGACGCTGGGGATCCGCCTCGCCCAGGTGCTCCACCACGGCAGTGACCACCGGTCCCAGATCTGCACCGGGCTCACGGTCCTGGGACATGCGCCCCCGGAGTTCGACGTCTGGGCCTACGGCGAGACCGTCGGTCTGACCCGCGAGGAACCGGCCGAGGAAGCCTGACCGGAACCGGATCACTCCTCGAACGATCGGAACCAGCGACCGCCATTCACCCTCACGACGGTCGTCAGCCCCCCGTAGGTCACGCCCTCGAAGCGCACCCGGCTCGGGTCGCGCTCGGCGCCCACCGCGAAAGAACCATCGCCCAGCGGGATCAGAGTGCCGCCTCCCTGGTCGCCGCTGTCGTAGGGCCAGTCAAGCACGAGCTTCCCCTTGCGGGCCACGACGCGAACGACGGGGTTCCACGGGGAATCGTTGCGGTAGAACCCGGCGTGTCGAGCGAGCTCTTCGGGCAGCGGTGCGGGATCCTCCCCCTGGTAGCGCTCACCGCGGAACCAGGTCTGCCCGTGGAACGCCTCGACGACCGCTCCCTCGCCATCGCGTGCGAACCGCAGCGGGAACCGGTCGAGGGCCTCGTGCGCGACGAGGAAGGTATCGCTCACGTCGGTCGAGAGAGGATCGCGTTCGAGGCGCACGTCCAGGGTCCCGATCGAGACGCCGAGCCCGTCCTCGACCGCGTCGACCTCGAGCACGCGGCCGTCGTCGCCCTCGTAGCGCCCGACGTAGTCGGCGGCCTTCGGGATCTCGGTCGGCGCGGGCGGCGCCCAGACCTCGGGGAACTCGGCGCCCGCGAGGCTCGCGCGGACCGAATCGAGCGCGGCCGCGACGATGCCCTGCTTGCCCCCGCCGCCGTTCTGCAGGATGACGGCGCCGAGACCTTCCTCCGGCACGACCGCGAGCAACGCCGTGTAGCCCACCATGCCGCCGGAGTGGGTGATCCATCGGTGGCCATCGACGTCTTCCTGCCACAGGCCGTAGGCGTACGGGATGCCGTCGCCATCGTCGAAGCCTTCGTCGGCGAGTCGCGAGAACATCGCGTCGCTGAGCATGCGGCCGCCTCGGCCGTCGGGCAGATCGCCGCGCGCCAGCAGCAGCCGGGCGTATGCGGCCATGTCGATCACGTTGGACGTGATCGACCCGTCGGCGGTGTTGGTGATGATGCGGTTCGCCGGCGAGAGCGTGTGGCGAAGCTGCGGAGGACGATCCCACCGGGTGGGTTCGTAGCCGGTGGCGGTGCGCTCGTACTCGGATTCGGTCACGAGTCCGACCGTCTCGCGCATGCCGAGCGGGCCGAAGAGCCGCTCGGCGAGCAGGTCATGGATCGGCGTGCCGGTGACGTGCTCGAGGCACGCGCCCACGATCTTCCAGCCGTCGTTCGAGTACCAGAACCGCTCCCCCGGCGGGGTGGTCGGCGGAATGCCGCGCAGGAGCCAGAGCGCCCCCGCCAACGTCGGGGCGTCCTCCTCGCCGACCCCGAGCCCCGCCGTGTGCTGCATCAGGTGATGCAGCGTGATGGGGCCGAAAGGCTCGGGCAACTCGAGCCACGGCAGGATCTCGTTGACGCTCACGTGCAGGTCGAGTCGCCCGGCGTCGGCTTCCTGCAGAGCGATGATGCCGGCGAACGACTTCGAGATCGAGCCGATCTGGAACCGGGTCTGCGGACGGACGGGCGCGCCGGCGGCCACGTCGGCGAGACCACGCACGGCGACGCCGAGGATCTCTTCCCGGTCGGTGATCGCGAGGGCGGCGCCGGGGGCGTGTGAGGACTCGAGGTGATGCTCGAGGGCGGCGCCGATGCGGTCGAAGGCCTCCTGCAGCCCCGGCATCGTCGCCGCGCTCCGCCGTCAGGCCCCGAAGAACAGCGCGAGCTCGCGTTCGGCCGATCCGGGTGAATCGCTGCCGTGCACGATGTTCTCGCCGATCTCGGTGGCGAAGTCGCCGCGGATCGACCCGGGAGCCGCCTCGACCGGGTTCGTCGGGCCCATCAGGGTGCGCCAGCACGTGATCGCGTCGTCGCCCGTGATCCTCGCCACGACTACCGGCCCGCCGGTGATGAAGTCGACGAGCTCGCCGAAGAACGGCTTGTCCCGGTGCTCGCCGTAGTGCTCCTCGGCGGTCTCGCGCGGGATCGTGAACAGCCGCATCTCCTCGATCGCGAGCCCCTTTGCCTCGACACGACGGAGCACCTCGCCCACGAGGCCGCGGCGCACGCCGTCGGGTTTCACGATCAGCAGGGTGGATTCGGTCGCCATGTGGTTCGTCGGTCTCCTCGGGGTCGAGCCGGGCACGGATCACGGCCGGCGGAGTGGCTCAGGTGGTCACGCCGAGCGCCCGGCGGGCGTCCGCGACAGTGTACAGAGAGCCCGTCACGCAGATGATATCGGCGGGTGTCGCGGCTGCCCGAGCCGCATCGAGCGCCTCGGCGATCGAGCCGTGGATCGTGACGGGCTTCCCCTCATCGCCGAACGCCTCGGCGATCGGCATGGCGTCACCCGATCGCTCGCTCTCGTTTCGCGCCGCGTAGGCCACATCGACGAGCGGCGCGAGCTGCGCGGCGATGCCGGCCACGTCCTTGTTCGCGCCGATCGAGAGCACGAGGTGCAGACGCTCCCAGATGAAGAACTCGCGCAGCGCGGTCGCGAGGGCCTCGGCGCCGGCCGGGTTGTGCGCGCCATCGAGCACGATCGCGGGCTGGCGCGCGACGACCTCGAGGCGTCCGGGCCACCGCACGCCGGCGAGCGCCTCTCGAAGCGTTCCTTCGTCGAGCGCCTCGCCGAACAGCGCCTCGCACGCCGCGATCGCCCCGGTCGCATTGCGGACGGCGTGCTCCCCGAACAGCGGCAGGTACAGATCGTCGTACGAGGCGTGCAGACCCCGAGCCGCGAACGCCTGCCCACCCACCGCCTGCAGACGCTCGGTGACCTCCCAGTCGCGGAACTCGAGCGACATCGTCGCCCCGACCTGATCGCACCGAGCCTCGATCACGGCGAGAGCCTCGGCTTCCTGTTCCCGCACGACCACGGCCTTGCCGTCCTTGATGATGCCGGCCTTCTCCCCCGCCACCTCGGTCAGGGTCGCACCGAGCTCCGGGTGATCGAGGCCGATCGGGGTGATCAACGCGACGTCGCTCGAGATCAGGTTCGTCGCGTCCCATGTGCCCCCCATGCCGACCTCGTAGACGCCGAGGGCCACCGGCTTGTCGGCGAACCAGAGGAACGCGAGGGCCGTCATCGCCTCGAAGTAGGTCACCCGCTCCTCCGACTGGCCATCGACGAGCTCCAGGAAGGGCTGCAGGTGCGTGAGCTCCTCGGCGAACTCCTTCTCGGTGATGTCGACGCCGCAGACCGACAGCCGCTCGGTCACGGACTCGAGATGCGGCGAGGTATAGAGACCGGTCGTAAGCCCGTGTGCGCAGGCGATCTCGGTGGCCACCCTGGCGGCCGTGCCCTTGCCGTTCGTGCCGGTAACGTGGATCGTCGGGTACGACAGCTGCGGATCGTCGAGATAGGTCGCGAGCGCGAGGATGCGCGACAGGTCGGGCACCATGCGCGTTTCCTTGCGATCCTCGAGCGCGGAGAGCGCTGCGGCGTAGTCCATCCGAAGGCTCAGCCCTCTGGGTCGCCCGACGGCGGCTCATGTGGCGGAGCGAGCACCGTCTCGACCGAGAACGCGTCGGCGTCCTCCTGGTCGATCGCCCGGATGTTGCCCGCCTCCCGCAGGTCGACCGCCGCCTGGCTCAGCAGGCGCAGCCGGTCCTGCGTGTCGTGCACGGTGACCGAGTCGACCGGCGTCTTCAGCGACACCTTCGCGAGCGCCTTCTCTTTGCGCACGGCCGAGAGCACCGCGGCGGCCACCTCGTAGATCGCTGAGTCGCAGTCGGCACCGGCCAGCTCCGCCACCTCGGTGGCGACCGGCCACGACGTCCGGTGCACCGACCCTTCGCGCCACCACGACCAGACCTCCTCGGTCACGTAGGGCAGGAACGGAGCGAACAGGCGCAGCAGCACGTCGAGCGCGGCGCGCAGGGCGCCGATCGCCGAGGCTGCTCCCTCGGGGCCGTGCGTGCCGTAAGCGCGCTGCTTCACGAGCTCGAGGTAGTCGTCGGTGAACCCCCAGAAGAACCGCTCGACGACGTCGAGCGCCTTCGAGTGCTCGTACGCGTCGAGCGCATCGGTCGCCTCGCTCACCACCGACGAGAGGGTGCCCAGCATCGCGCGGTCGACCGGCTCGGTGACCTCGCCGGGTGCGGCCTCCATCGAGAGCACGAACCGCGAGGCGTTCAGGAGCTTGATCGCGAGACGACGGCCGACCTTCATCTGCTGGTCGTCGATCGCGGCGTCGTAGCCGAGACGGGCGCTCGCCGCCCAGTACCGCACGGCGTCGGCCGAGTGCCGCTCGAAGACCTCGGTCGGCACGACCACGTTCCCCTTGGACTTCGACATCTTCTTGCGGTCGGGGTCGAGCACGAAGCCGCTGATCGCCGCGTTCGTCCACGGCAACGAGTCGTGCTCGACGTGGGCACGCAACACCGTGTAGAACAGCCAGGTGCGGATGATGTCGTGCGCCTGCGGTCGCAGGTCCATCGGGAAGAGCCGCTGGAACAGGTCGGGGTCGTCCTCCCACCTCGCGGCGATCTGGGGCGAGAGCGACGACGTCGCCCACGTGTCCATCACGTCGGGGTCGCCGGCGAACCCGCCCGGCACGTCGCGCTGATCGGCCGTGTAGCCGGGCGGCACGTCGTCGAGCGGATCGACGGGCAGCGCGGCTTCCTCCGGCAGGATCGGCTGGTCGTAGATCGGCTCGCCGGCGTCGTCGAGCGCGAACCACACGGGGAACGGCACGCCGAAGTAGCGCTGTCGGCTGACCGCCCAGTCCTGGTTCAGCCCCTCGACCCAGCTCGCGTAACGCGAGCCCATGAACCCCGGATGCCACGCGATCTGCCGCCCGCGCTCGAGCAACCCGTCCTTGAACTCGAGCGTCTTCACGAACCACTGACGGCTCGAGATCACCTCGAGGGGGCGGTCCCCCTTCTCGTAGAACTTCACGACGTGCCGCACGGGCTCCGGCTCGCCGACGAGCCAGTCGCCATCGCGGAGCAGCTCGACGATCTGCTTCCGCGCCTGCTTCGCGCCCTTGCCCTCGAGCTGCGCCATCGCCGCGTTCGCCGCGTCGGCATCGCGCGACTCCCACCCGGCCTCGCCGAACCGGCCGCCCGCGAGCGTGCCGTCTCGGCGCAGGACCACCCGGGCCGGCAGCCCGAGGTCGCGCCACCAGACGACGTCGGTCACGTCGCCGAACGTGCAGATCTGCGCCGCGCCCGTTCCCTTCTCGGGGTCGGCGAGCTCGTGCGCGACCACCGGCACCGGCACGTGGAACACTGGCGTGAGCGCGCTCTTCCCGACCAACGGTGCGTAGCGCTCATCGTCGGGGTTCACCACGAGGGCGACGCACGCCGGGATCAGCTCCGGGCGCGACGTCTCGATCTCGATCCGGCCGCTGCCGTCCTCCAGGTCGAACGCGACCCGGTGGTAGGTGCCCGCGATCTCGCGATCCTCGATCTCGGCCTGGGCGACCGCCGTGCGGAAGTCGACGTCCCACATCGTGGGCGCCTCGGCCGTGTAGGCGATCCCGCTGCGCACGAGTCGCAGGAACGCGCGCTGCGACGCGCGACGGGACACCTCGCCGATCGTGGTGTACGTCTGACGCCAGTCGACCGACAGCCCCAGCCGCCGGAACAACGCCTCGAACGCCTTCTCGTCCTCGGTGGTGAGCCGCTCGCAGAGCTCGATGAAGTTCGGTCGGCTGACCGCGACGGGGCCGTCGTCGGGGCGCTCCAGCCTCGAGACGTCGAACGCGGGATCGGCAGGCAGCGACGGATCGCAGCGGACGCCGAAGTAGTTCTGCACGCGCCGCTCGGTGGGCAACCCGTTGTCGTCCCAGCCCATCGGGTAGAAGACCTCGTCGCCACACATGCGTCGGTAGCGCGCCACGAGGTCGGTGTGCGTGTAGGACATCACGTGGCCGATGTGCAGCGATCCGCTCGCCGTGGGCGGCGGTGTGTCGATCGCGTAAACCTCGTCCCTCGTCTTCGTGCGATCGAAGTGGTAGGTGCCTGCGGCTTCCCACCACTCGTCCCACTTCGCTTCCAGGCCGTCGAGGGACGGCTTGTCGGGCATGCTCATGGGGCGCAGTCTACGGAACGGGGCCCGAACGAGCGGTGTTCCGTCGCCCGTGCAGAGTGCAGTAGGCTTCCGACCGCACCACTCCGACCGAAAGGAGTACCGCGTTGCTCGCAGAGATCGATCTCGGCGACATCCTGTGGACCACGATCGTGATCTTCTTCATGATCGCGTACCTGATGATCCTGTTCCGGGTCATCTTCGACATCTTCCGCAACCACGCGATGTCGGGCGGCATGAAGGCCGTGTGGCTGATCGCCCTACTGTTCCTGCCGTTCCTCACGTTGTTCATCTACGTGATCGTGCACGGCAAGGACATGGCGCAGCGAGACGTCGCGCAGCAGAAGGCGGCCGAGGCCGACTTCCAGCAGTACGTGCAGAAGGCCGCCGCCGACGCAGGTCCGTCCGGTGAGATCGCGAAGGCCAAGGATCTGCTCGACTCCGGAGCGATCACCCAGGAGGAGTTCGACGCGCTGAAGAAGAAGGCGCTCTCCTGAGCTGAGCTCACCGCATCGGTATCACCGAAGGAGCCCGGCCGCGATCGGCCGGGCTCCTTGGCGTCACGACGCGACGAGCGAGAGCAGGAACGTGCCGTCGCCGTCGGACAGCGTCATCGTCGAACCGGCGATCGTGTAGCTCGCGGCGGCGTCGAGCGCGGCCAGGATCACCTGCTCCTGCTCCATCACGTCTGGCTCGCAGAGCTTCTTGGTCGTGGCGACCTCGGAGAACGAGATCGCTCCGCCCAGAGTGTCGCCATCGATCGAATAGGAGCCCTTCAGGGTGTTGCAGCCGGCGCTGCCCGAGACGACGCCGGCGTCGAAGACGAGGTTTGCCTCCGTGCCGGCGATCGTCGATGAGACCGCGTCGTTGCCGATCGCGATGCCGTCGACCGCCCACGCCGTACCCTCGAGCGGCAGGGGCTGCTCCGCGAGATAGGCGAGGGGCGTCTCGGTTCCCTCGAGCAGGAGACCGGCTCCTTCGTCGGTCACGGTGAACGAGCCCACCTCACCGAGTGCGGCCACGTAAGCGGTCTCCACCTGCATGAGCGGCTCTTCGCACGCCATCTGGGTCATACCCCCGGCCTCGATCGTGAGCGAGCCGTCGTCGCCGGCCGAGTACGAGCCGCCGAAGCTGTTGCACCCCGCGGACCCACCGGCGCTGCCATCGGGTTCGAACCGGATGGTGACCCGCGTCTCGTCAGGCACGACCTCACCGATCAGAGCCTCGATCGATGCCGCCTCGAGGATCCAGGTCACGCCGACGATGTCCGACTCCGAACCGTCGCCGTCTCCCGAGGAGTCGCGATCCGCGCAGCCCACCAGTGCGAGGCAGAGCGCCGCCGCGTATGCGATCGGCCGGATCGATGGGCGACTCAGGCGGCCACCTCCATCGACTTCTTTGCGTGGTGCAGCTCGAAGGCCATCACGATCTCGCCGATGCCGCGGAAGATCGCCATGAAGCCCACCCAGATCAGGATCAGCGCGATCCGGGCGTCGTAGTACTGCTGCGACACCCACATCGCCAGCAGGATCTCGAGGATGCCGACCGTCAGGCCTAGCCACCACAGCGGGTTGCCCTCGCGTGACAGCACGGCGCCGATCACGTGCATCGATCCCATCAGCACCAGCAGGAAGCCCAGGACCGAGGCCAGGGCGAACGTGGTGTCCACCGGCCGGAAGAAGCCCCAGAGCGCCCCGAGCACGAACAGGACCCCCAGCGCGATGTGAACGAACTTCCAGCCGCCGCTGACGGTCGTCGATGCGAGGAACTCGTTGATCGCCGCTCCCAAGAACATCACGCCGAGCAGGATGCCCACGGTCGCGACCGACGTGACGTTGAATCGCAATACCAGTACCCCGATCAAGAGCCACGC
Organism: uncultured Actinomycetes bacterium; assembly: GCA_963728665.1. Classification (GTDB taxonomy): domain Bacteria; phylum Actinomycetota; class UBA4738; order UBA4738; family HRBIN12; genus JAOUEA01. The sequence continues at coordinate 8,695 of CAVSLG010000004.1, forward strand.
AACGCCCGTGATCAGGAACAGCCACCAGTTCCTAGCGAAGCCGGTGGCCTCGCGTCGGATATCAGGTTCCATCGGTATCCCCCCCGTTTCGCTCAGCGGGGCTCGCTGCCCCACCGCGGAATCATGGAACGCCGGAACCCCGACTTCCAGCATCTGGGGTGGGGAAACGGAGGGATGCGCAGCGAGCTAGGCGGTCTTCTCCTGGCGCTCGCTGCGCTTCTTCGTGGTCTTCGTGTGCGGCACCAGGGTGGGGTTCACGCCGGTGAGCACGACGTCCTTGTCGACGAGGCACTTCGTGACGTCCTCTCGTGATGGCAGCTCGTACATCACGTTGAGCAGCACCTCTTCCATGATCGCGCGCAGGCCGCGCGCACCGGTGCCGCGCATGATCGCCTGCTCGCTGATCGCTCGCAGCGCGTCGTCCTTGAACTCGAGCTCGACGCCGTCGAATTCGAAGAAGCGCTGGTATTGGCGCACCAGGGCGTTCTTCGGCTTCGTCAGGATGTCGACCAGGGCGTCCTCGTCGAGGTTGTCCACGCTCGTGATGACCGGAAGCCGGCCGACGAACTCCGGGATCAGGCCGAACTTCAGCAGGTCCTCGGGCAACACCTGGGCGAAGACTTCGCCGATGTCCTTGTCGGCGCGGGAGCCGACGTCGGCGCCGAAACCGACGCCCTTGCGCCCGATGCGGCTCTCGATGATCTTGTCGAGCCCTGCGAACGCGCCGCCGCAGATGAACAGCACGTTCGTGGTGTCGATCTGGATGAACTCCTGGTGCGGATGCTTGCGGCCACCCTGCGGCGGAACGCTCGCCTGCGTTCCCTCGAGGATCTTCAGCAGAGCCTGCTGCACGCCCTCGCCTGAAACGTCGCGCGTGATCGACGGGTTCTCGCTCTTGCGTGCGACCTTATCGATCTCATCGATGTAGATGATGCCTGTCTCTGCCTTCTTGACGTCGTAGTCCGCCGCCTGGATGAGTTTCAGCAGGATGTTCTCGACGTCTTCACCGACGTAGCCGGCCTCGGTGAGCGCCGTGGCGTCGGCGATCGCGAACGGCACGTTGAGCATGCGGGCGAGCGTCTGGGCCAGGTAGGTCTTGCCGCACCCGGTCGGCCCCAGGATCATGATGTTCGACTTCTGCAGCTCGACCTCGTCGGTCTTGGCCCCCACCTGGATGCGCTTGTAGTGGTTGTAGACCGCGACCGAGAGCACCTTCTTCGCACGTTCCTGGTCGACGACGTACTCGTCGAGGAACGAGAAGATCTCCTGCGGCTTGGGCAGCTCGTCGAGCTTCAGCTCGGTGGTCTCGGAGAGCTCTTCCTCGATGATCTCGTTACAGAGGTCGATGCACTCGTCACAGATGTAGACGCCGGGGCCGGCGATCAGCTTCTTGACCTGCTTCTGACTCTTCCCGCAGAAGGAGCATTTCAGCAGGTCGGAATCCCCGAACTTGGCCATCTGCCTCTCTTCCCTCTCCGACGGACCGATCGGCCGGGTCCCACGACCCGGCCGATATGTCTCAGCGGAATCATCACACGGTGCCGACTCCGGCGGAAGCAAGCTCGGCGATACCGCGCGTGGTGATGATCTCGTCGATGGCTCCGTAGTCCTTCGCCTCATCGGCCGTGAGGATGAAGTCACGGTCGGTGTCCTTGGCGACCTTCTCGATCGGCTGCCCGGTGTGGTGGGCGATCAGCTTCTCGAGCAGCTGGCGGGACCGGGTGATCTCCTTGGCCTGGATCTCGATGTCGACGGCCTGTCCCTCGGCGCCACCGTGCGGCTGGTGCAGCAGCACGCGGGAGTGCGGCAGCGCGAATCGCTTGCCCGGAGCCCCGGCGAGCAACAGCACGGCCGCGGCGCTCGCGGCCTGGCCCATGACGATCGTCGACACGTCGGGCTTGATGTACTGCATCGTGTCGTAGATCGCGAACAGCGACGTGATGACCCCACCGGGCGAGTTGATGTACAGGTGGATGTCCTTGTCGGGGTCCTCGGACTCGAGGTGCAGCAGCTGCGCCATGATCAGGTTGCCGACGTTGTCGTCGATCGGGGTGCCGAGGAAGACGATGCGCTCCTTCAGCAGGCGCGAGTAGATGTCGAACGAGCGCTCGCCGCGGCTCGTCTGCTCCACGACCACGGGCACCAGGTAGTCGTTGGAGGTGATGTTCGTTCGCATGTCGGTCATGTCGTCTCCTCGGCGTCGTCGGATGTCTCGTGCTCGGGGTCACCGTCGGCCGGCTCGGCCCCGGCGGACCCCTCCGCTCCTTCGGATCCTTCGGGTTCGATGTCGGCACGCTCGACCAGCAGATCGAGGGCCTTGCCTCTGATGATATCCCCGGCCAGCGTCACGATCTGACCGGTCCGTTCGAGCTGCTTCGCGAGCTCCTTCGAGTCGCGACCGTATGACTCTGCGAGGGAAGCGATCTCGGTGCCCAGCTCGTCGGTCGTGACCTCGATCTTCTCGGCTCGCGCGACGCCCTCGAGGGCCAGGTCGGCCCTGATCGCCCGGACCGCGTGGTCGCGCGAATCCTCTCGGAGCCGGGCCTCGTCCCACCCCTGCGCCTCGAGCAGATCATCGAGCGTCAGGCCGGCGCGCTGTGCGCGTTCCCCGGCGTGCGAGACGCGATGCTCGGTCTCGTCGTCGATCAGCGTGTCGGGGATGTCGACCTCGATGGAGTCGATCATCGCGTCGAGCACGCGATCGCGAAGTGCCGCCGTGGCCTCCCGCTCCTTCATCTCGCCGAGTCGGGTGAGGAGGTCGTCGCGGAGCTGTTCGATCGTGTCGAACTCCGAAGCGGTCTTCGCGAAGTCGTCGTCGGCCTCGGGGAGCTTGCGGGCCTTGACGTCCTTGACGAGCACGGTGAGGTCGGCGGTCTGACCCGCGAACGACTCGCCCGCCCCAGGACCCATCTCCTCGGAGACCTTGAGGATGTCGCCCGGCTTCGTGCCGAGCAACTGTTCGTCGAGGGCCGATCCGAACTCGCCCGACCCCACGAAGTAGAGGTAGTCGGTTCGAGTGAGGCCGTCGATCTCCTCGTCGCCGGCGAGGGCCTTCACGTCGACCGTGACGAAGTCACCGTCGATCACGGGCCGATCCGCCGGTTCGAGCTCGGCGAACCGCTCCCGCAGCCGGTCGATCCACTCGTCGACGTCGGACTCAGCAACCTCGACGCTCGGCCTGGTGACCTTCAGGCCCGTGTACTCGGACTCGGTGAGCTCGAGCCGAGGCCGGACCTCGACGGTGGCGGTGAACACGAGGGGTGCGTCGTCGGCGAAGCCCTCGAGGTCGATCTCGGGGTCGGCGATCGGCGCCAGGTCCTGTTCCGATACGGCCTGGCGGTAGTACTGGGGCACGGCGTGCTCGAGGAACTCGTCACGCACGACCTCACGGCCGATCTGCGCGTCGATGATCTGCTTGGGCACCTTGCCCTTGCGGAACCCGGGGATCTTGACCTGGTTCGCGATCGATTTGTAGGTGGCGTCGAGCTCCTTCGAGTACTCGTCGGGCGGGATCTCGACGGTGAGCTTGACGGTGTGCTTCTCGGTGTTCTCAACGGTCGTCTGCATAGGTCCAGTCAGGCTACCCGAGATCGTTTCGAGCGGTCCTCGGCCGAAGGTCGGACATCGCACGGTCGCCGACCGATAGGCTCGCGCCGTGTACGAGCACGAGCGTGCGTTCGCGAGCGGTCTCGCCGACCGGGCCGCCGACATCGGCATGGGACTCTTCCTGGGCGACGGGCTCGAGGTCCAGCACAAGGCCGACCGCACCGTCGTGACCCAGGCCGACACGTCGATCGAGGCGATGGTTCGCGAGCAGGTCGCCGCGGCGTTCCCCGACGATCACGTGCTCGGCGAGGAGGAGGGCGGCGGCGACCGCGCGACCGGCCGCGTCTGGATCGTCGACCCGATCGACGCCACCGCGAACTACGCCCGTGGCATCCCGATCTGGGCCACGCTGATCGCCCTGCAGGTCGACGGTGAGCTGGCGCTCGGGGTCGTGAACGCCCCGGCGATCGGCGAGCGGTACGAGGCGGCACGCGGCGCCGGCGCGCGCATGAACGGCCGGCGCATCGCGGTCAGCGACGTCGACCGTCTCGACGAGGCGCAGGTGTTCCATGCGGGACTCGAGGCCTGGCCGGACGACCGCCGGAGAGGCGTCGTCGAGATGGTCTCGACCGTTCCGCGTTCACGGGGCTTCGGCGACTTCTGGGGACACACGCTCGTCGCACGCGGCGCCGGCGAGGCGATGGTCGAGCCCGAGCTGAACATCTGGGACTACGCGGCGTTCCAGATCGTCGTCGAGGAAGCGGGCGGCCGTGTCACCCAGCTCGACGGATCGCCGACGCGCCACCTCGGAAGCGTGGTGTCGTCGAACGGGCACGTGCACGACGAGATCATCGCCCGCCTCGCCGGCTGAACCGCGGGGGTCAGCCCAGCAGCAGATCGATCCTCGCGGCCCACCGGCGGACGTATGCGGGCGCGTCGGCCCGGTACTCGGGGTCGTGGTCCTGCACGATGTAGTTCGACAGCATCAGGCACCGATCGGCGGCGAACACCCGGACCTCGCCGGGCACGCGTTCCGGCCAGGAGGCGACCCGCTCGTACCCGCGTCGCAACGCCGCCTCGAGCGGCTCGAAGTCGTCGCGAGCTGCGAGCTCGAACACGGTGATCCCGAGATCCTGCACTGGCCATCCGAGCATGCAGTCGTCGAAGTCGAGCATCGCGATCGATCCGTCCGCCCGGACGAACGCGTTCTCCTCGTGCAGGTCGGCGTGGATCATGCGCGGCGGCTCGGTCACCGCGAGCCGCTCGATCGTCTCCCGGGTCGAGGCTCGTGCCCGCTCGAAGGGAGCGACGCCGGCCGGCCCGAGCGTCGCCTGATGCCCCGCGTCGAAGAGCACCTCGGGCTCGAGGAACGGGTACGGCGAGTCCCACGTCTTCATGCCCGCCGGCGGCACGAAGTCCCTCGCCTGCCCGTGGAGCCTCGCCGCCACCTCGCCGTAGGTCTCGAGGTTCCGCTCGGTCATGTCGTTCGCGAGCTGCTCGCCCTCGATCCACCCGAACACGGCGACGGTGCGGGCCTCGGGCACGCCCTCGGCCGATGCCTCGACCGCGAGGGAGCCGTCACGAGCCGGAAGCGGCACCGGCACGACGACGCTCCCTTCTGCGGCGATCGCCGCGAGCCACGTCATCTCGCCGCTCACCTCGTCGAACGTGCGGCGGCCCGGGAGGCTCACGCGCAGCACGTGTCTCGATCGGTCGGCGGCGTCGACGCGGAAGACGCAGTTCCAATCGTCGGTGATCAGCTCGATCGAGGGCGACGGCAGGTCGTAGCGCTCGAGCGCGCGCTCCGCGAGCCGACGCAGCCGTGCGACGCGCTCGTCGGCGGGCAGGTCGTCGAACGAGCCCGCATCGTCGGTCACAGCTCGATCGTCTCGCCGCGCTCGCCGACGGCGCGCATCACCTCGTTCGCGGCGGCGACGTCCTGCACCCCGACGCCGGTGAGGTCGCAGACGGTCAGCTGCCCCTCTCCCGTGCGTCCCACGGCGCCGCCGTCGCAGATCGTGCCCAGCTCGATCGCCCGCGCGGCCTGGTCCAGGGCATGTTGCAGCTCACCGAGCGCCGAGCACTGCTCGGCCGAGTCGACCGCCAGCACATCGGCGCTGCGCAAGATCTGCGGGTCGAGCTCCTGCTTGCCGGGTCCGTCGGAACCGACCGCGGTCACGTGCGCGCCGGGCGCGAGCCACGCCGCGTCCACGAGCGCCTCGCGGGCGGCGGTGCACGTGACGACGACGTCGGCGCGGTCGACCGCCTCGCGGGGGGACGCCAGATACTTGACTGCGCAACCATCTCCGAGGAGGGTCTGCAGGTCCTCGATGGCTCGCTGCGCATGCGTGGGGTTCCGTCCCCAGACCTGCACCTCGGAGAAGCCTGGCCGCACCTCGGCGAGCGCCTCCACCTGATAGCGGGCCTGGGCGCCGGTGCCGATCACGGCCACGCGGTCGACGCGCTCGGGCGCCAGATGGCGCGCCGCCACTCCCCCCGCCGCTCCGGTCCGCAGATCGGTGAGGTACCCGCCGTCGAGCAGGAACGCCGCCGGCGATCCGTCACGCGCGTCGAAGACGATCACGAGCCCGTCGATCGCCGGCGGCTCGACCCCGGAGAACCCGCTGGCCGCCTTCACCGCGTAGTACGGGGAACCGTGGAGGTGCCCGGCCTTCACGTGGATCTCGCCCCGCGCCTCGGGCACGTCGAGGTGGATCACCCGGGGAAGCTCGGCGGCGCCCGACGAGTAGGCCACGAACGCCCGCTCGCACGCGTCGATGGCGGCGCGCATGTCGATCGCCGCTCGCACGTCGTCGGCTCGGAGGATGCGGACCCGACCCACGGTCGGCAGCCTACCCGGCGATGCACCGGCGTCGGATGCTACGTTCGCAGGACCACCCCGACGAAGGGCTCACGCATGACGATCGAGCAGTTCCGCATGGAGCGGTACCAGTCCCTGCACTGGCACGAGGTCGACTACGACCTGTCGGAGTCGGGGGTGGTTCCCATGTCGATCCGTGAGCTGCTCGGCCCCGTGGCCGACGCCGAGGCGTTCCTCGCGACGACGCTCGGCTACCCGCTCTCGGAAGGGTCCGAGGAGACGCGCGCCAACGTCGCCGCCTGGTACCCGGGGGCTACCGCCGAGAACGTGACGATGGTCAACGGCGGGTCCGAGGCGAACTTCCTCGCCCTCTGGGCTCTGCTGGAACCCGGCGACCGGCTGGCGTTCATGGTGCCCAACTACATGCAGGGATGGGGTCTCGGAACGGCCTTCGGACGCGCGAGCGACCGCGTGCGGCTGCGACTGGGGGACGACGGATGGCAGCTCGACGTCGACCAGCTGCACGACGCGGTCACGAAGCGGACCAAGGCCGTGATGATCTGCAACCCGAACAACCCGACCGGCCACGTGCTGACCGAGGCCGAGATGGACGAGGTCGTGAAGGCCGCCGACCGCGTCGGCGCCTGGATCGTCGCCGACGAGATCTACCGCGGCGCCGAGCTCGACACCGACGTCGCCACGCCCACGTTCTTCGGGCGCTACGACAGGGTGATCGTGACGAGCGGGCTCTCGAAGGCGTTCGCGATGCCGGGGTTGCGCGTCGGCTGGGCGGTCGCGCCCCCGAAGATGATCGCCCGCATCTGGGAGCGCCACGATTACACGACCCTCACCCCGTCGGCGGTGAGCGATCGTCTCGCCGCGTTCGCGATGCTGCCCGACGTGCGCGAGGCGATCCTCGGCCGCACGCGAGCGATCGTGCGGGCCAACTACCCGCGGCTCGAGGCGTGGCTGCGGACCCACGACGACATCTTCACCTGGGACAGGCCCGACGCCGGCGCGATCGCCTACGCGAAGTACGACCTGCCGATCAAGAGCCTCGAGCTCGCCGAACGCATCCGGACGAAGCGGAGCGTGCTGCTCGTGCCCGGCGACATGTTCGGCCTGAAGAAGGGGCTCCGGTTCGGCTTCGGCTACGACATCGAGCACACGCTGAAGGGGCTGTCGCTCGCCGACGAGGTGCTGGCCGAGGTCGCCGCCGGCTAGGCGGGCGAGGTGTCGAAGCGGTAGCCCATGCCGCGCACGGTCGCGATGCGATCGTTGCCGAGCTTCTTCCTCAGGTAGCCGACGTACACGTCGACCACGTTCGAGCCCGGGTCGTAGTCGAATCCCCAGACGCGGCTCAGCAGCTGCTCCCGACTCAGCACCTGCCCGGGATGGCTGAAGAACGTCTCGGCGAGCGTGAACTCCCGCGCGGTGAGCTCGACCTCCGTGCCGTCGACGCGCAGCCGACGGGTGCGCAGGTCGAGCACGCAGTCGCCGGCCTCGATCGTGGTCGAGGTGGTCGCGCGCTCGCTCCGAAGCCGGGCGCGGATTCGCGCGAGCAGCTCCTCGAAGCGGAACGGCTTCGTCACGTAGTCGTCGGCGCCCCCCTCGAGCCCGTGCACGGTGTCGTCGACCTCGTCACGTGCGGTGAGCATCACGACCTGGATCCCCGGATCCCAGGACCGGAGCTCGCGGAGCACCTCGTAGCCGTCGATCCCCGGCAGGCCGATGTCGAGGATCACCACGTCGAAGGTGTCGGCGCGGAGCTGCGCGAGCGCCTGCTCCCCCGTCGGCGCGACGACGGTCGTGAAGCCGTTCGCACGCAGCCCCTTGTCGAGGAACGCGGCGATGCGCTCCTCGTCCTCGACGATCAGCACGTGGCTCACGCGGGCGCCTCGGGCGCATCCGCCGGCTGGTCGACCGGCACGACGATGGCGAAGCGGCTCCCCTCGCCCGGTTGGCTCGTCACCGCGACGCGCCCGTGGTGCGCCTCGGCGATCGCTCGCACGATCGAGAGCCCGAGCCCGGCCCCGTCTGACGCCCGCTTGCGACCGCCTCGCGCGAACCGGTCGAAGATGCGTTCGACCTCGTCGGGCGCGATGCCCTCGCCCGTGTCGCGGACCCAGAGCTCCATGTCGGCGCCGAGCACGCGCGAGCCGATCTCGATCTCGTCGCCTGGGGCGGTGTGCTGCACGGCGTTCTGCGCGAGCTGCATCATCGCCTGGGTGAGACGCTGCCGGTCCGCGATCACGATGCCGCGGCCGACGGCGCCGAGGCGCCAGCCGCGCTCTGCGAGCGCCTCGGCCTTCGCGTGCACCTCCTCGGTGAGGGCCGCGAGGTCGACCGGCCCGAGCCGCAGGAAGTCGGCCCGCTCCGCCTTCGCGAGGGTGAGCAGGTCGTTCACGATGCGGTGCATGCGCTCGAGCTCGTCGTCGATCAGCATGAGGGTGGCCCGTCGATCCTCGGGATCGTCGCCCATCAGGTCGAGGTGGCCACGGATCACGGTGATCGGTGTGCGCAGCTCGTGACCCGCGTCGTCGACGAACCGCTGCTGGGTGTCGAAGGCCTCCTCGAGCTCGTCGAGCATGCCGTTGAACGTCGAGGACAGCTCGGCGAGCTCGTCGTGGCCGGTCACGGGGAGTCGTTCGGTGAGGTCCGCGCCGGACGAGATGCGCCTCGCCGTCGTCGTCACCGACCGCACCGGTCGCAAGACGCTCTCGGCGATGCGCCACGCGATCACCGAGCCGAGCAGCAGCACGATCAACCCGACCTCGATCGCCGCGTTCACGGCGCTGGTCAGTTGCGCGGTCTCGAGGTCGCGGAAGTGCGCGATCACGAACACGCCGAGCACCTCACCGCCGGCGTCGATGGGCACCGCGAGGTAGTCGACCGTGCCGGCGACGGTGTCGATGCGACCGCGCTCGGAGGTCTCGAACGACGCCCATCGGTCCATGAGGTCCGCGTGATCCGTGAGCCCGGACGAGCTGGCCACGGCGTCGCGACGCTCGATCAGCCGCCCGTCGACGAACGCGAGGTAGGCCTCGTTGCGCGCGGGCACGTTCCGATCGAGGAAGACTTCGAAGATGCGCCGGACATCGTCGTCGAAGCGCTCCCCGGTGAGCGGGTCCCGTCCCCTGCTCAGGCTGCGCAGCTCGTCGGCTTCCTGCACGAGCGCGTCGTCGATCCGGTTGTCGAGCTGCACCAGGAACGCCTGCCGCACGACGAGGACCCCGGCCAGCACCGCGATGGCGAGACCGAGGATCGACCAGAACACGATGCGCGCCCGCAGACCCCAGAACACGCGCCGGGGCGACGGGTCTCGGGCGACCGGCGCCTCGGGCACCGACGGCGGCGCGTCGTCACGGCTGGGGGTAGGGGTCTCGGTCTGCATCGCGTGATGCCGGGGTCCGGTGCGCCGGCCCCGTCATCATTCCACGGCGGCGCGGGCGCGAGGACCGCAGACCGCCTGCATGAGGGAACTCTCATGCGGGCCTCACTCGGGTCTCACCGCCCGCGACCAGGCTATGCGCATGAGGATCGGACGAGCCGAACGCGCGCCGGCCCCCGCCGAGCCGCTCGGATGGGACCTGGCCGAGGGCGAGCAGATCGCTCCCGGCCGGACCGCCGTGCGCTTGTTGGGTTCCAGCAACGTGCACGACGTGTACGCGGCGTGGGACGACACGATCCTCGGCATCGTTGCCGTGAAGATGCTGCAGCCGGGCTCGGTCGACGACGAGCGGGCGCGAGCCGCCCTCGCGGCTGAGGCAGAGGCGCTCGGGCGCCTCTCACACCCGTCCTTCCCCCGGTGCTTCGACATCGCGCTGGACGACGAACGTCCGCACATCGTGCTGGAGCTCGTCGAGGGTCCCCGCCTGTCGACGCTGATCAGACGGCAGGGTCGCCTGGGCGTCGAGCAAGCGATCCCCCTGGTGCTGCAGCTCGCCTCGGCGATCCACTACATCGCGACGACCGGCGTCCTGCACCTCGACGTGAAGCCCAAGAACGTGATGATGGCGCCGCCGCCGCGCCTGATCGACCTGAGCGTGGCGCGGACCATCGAGCGAGCGCGGACGACGACCTATCCGGTCGGCACCGATCGGTACATGGCGCCGGAACAATGTGGCACCGGTCTGGCCGACGAGATGGGCCACGCCACCGACGTGTGGGGGCTCGGTGTCACGCTGCACGAAGCGCTCGCGGGCACCCGCCCGTTCCCCGACGGTGATCGCACCGCGAACGGCGAGGCGCGGTTCCCTCAGCTCGTGCTCGATCCGGCGCCGTTGCCCCGCGACGTGCCCGATCCCCTCTCGTCGCTGGTGACTGCCGCGATGTCGCGTCGCCCGAGCGACCGCCCGTCGGCGGCCGAGATCGTGGCCGAGCTGGATCCGCTGACCGAGGCGATCCCCCCGCAGCCCATGCTCGGCAAGGTCCGGGTGCGGGCCTGGAAGCCCAAGGTTCCACCGTGAGAGGAGCCTCACCTCGAGCTCACCGACCTCTCATGCCCCATGGCTAGGTTCGACACACGAGGCCGACAAGCGGCACGTGGGAGGAGTGATCGACGATGTGGACGAAGGTAGCGATCGCAGCAGGCATCGTCGTCCTGGTGTCCGGTATCGCGTTGGTGAGCGTGCCGGACCAGGAGGCCAGCGGCGTCTCGCCGATCTCCCTCGACGACGACGCAGTGCGTCGCGACGAGGATGCCACCACCGAGGTCGACGGCACCGACGATGACGACGGCGACGGGGACAACACCCGTGGCAACGACGGCACCGGTGGTGGTAACAACACGTGGAAAGCCGACTGGCACGGTGACGGGGACAACACCCGTGGCAACGACGGCACCGGTGGCGGTGCCTGGAACGGGAACTGGCAGGGGGACGGCGATGGCACGCGTGGCAACGACGGCACCAGCGGTGGCATCGACGGTGACAACACTGCCGGCAACGACGGCACCGGTGGTGGCAACAACACCTACGTCGCCAGCGGCGGAGGCGGAGGCGGGACCGACGACGGCGGCGCCGGTGGTGGCGGCGACTCGGGTGGCGGCGGCGACACCTGATCCCAGCCGCCCGCGATCGGAGGGGAGGCCGTGCCCGCGGCCTCCCCTCTTCCATGTCTCGACGTGTCAGCGCCTGTCGGTACGCTCCGCTCGTGGATGAACCCACCCG
>CAVSLG010000005.1:0-273001 GCA_963728665.1 uncultured Actinomycetes bacterium
TCGGCGGAGGCCACGTGCTGCACCTGTGCTGCGACCTCACGATCGCGGCAGACAACGCTCGGTTCGGTCAGACCGGACCTCGCGTTGGATCCTTCGACGGCGGCTACGGCATCAACCTGCTCGCGCGCCAGATCGGCGAGAAGCGCGCGAAGGAGGTGTGGTTCCTCTGTCGACAGTACGACGCCGAGACCGCGCTCGAATGGGGACTCGTGAATGCCGTCGTGCCCGTCGAAGAGCTCGAACGTACGACCGTCGAGTGGTGCCGAGAGATGCTCGCGTTCTCACCGCTCGCCCTGCGTCTGCTGAAGGCTGGGTCGAATGCCGGCACCGACGGCCTCGCGGGTGTGCAGCAGCTCGCGGGCGACGCGACGCTCCTCTACTACATGAGCGAGGAAGCGCAGGAAGGCCGCGACGCCTTCCAACAGAAGCGCTCGCCCGACTTCTCCCGGTTCCCGAAGCGGCCGTGACGGCCACGCGGGAACGGCCGAGCCAGCTCCCCCTCTGGTGGCGCGGCGCCCGGCCACGCACGCTCGGGGCCGGGCTGGTGCCCGTCGTACTCGGCACCGCCGCCGCGGGCGAAGTGATCTGGTGGAGGTTCGCGGCGGCGCTGCTCGTCGGCGCCGGTCTGCAGATCGGCGTGAACTACGCCAACGACTATTTCGACGGCGTGCGAGGCGTCGACACGCACGAGCGGCTCGGGCCTCCGCGGCTCACGGCCACCGCGACCGCCTCGCCGCGGGCCGTGCTCGCGGCCGCGCTCGTCGCGCTCGGCGTCGCGGCCGTGGCGGGCCTGGCGCTCGCGCTCGCGACGGAGCCGCTGCTGATCCTGTTCGTGGGCGCGCTCGCCCTGATCGCGGCCGTGCTCTACAGCGGCGGCCCTCGCCCGTACGCGGGGCTCGGCCTCGGCGAGCTGATGGTCTTCCTGTTCTTCGGACTGATGGCCACCTGCGGCAGCGCGTTCGTGATGGTGGAGACCGTGCCGACCCCAGCCTGGTGGGGTGGGGCGGCGCTCGGCTTCCTCGCGGTCGCGATCCTCGTGGCCAACAACCTGCGCGACATCCCGACCGACGAGGCGAGCGGCAAGCGCACCCTCGCCGTGCGTATCGGCGACCGCGCGACCCGGCACGTATATCGGGCGACCGTGATCGCGGCCTTCGCGACGATCGCGCTCGGCGTGATCGTCGGCATCGCCGTCGACGGTGCGGGCCTGCCGCAGTGGGCGCTCGTGGGCCTCATCGCGTGGGTACTCGCGATCCGCCCGATGGAGGTCGCCGGCTCGGCCACCGGGCGCGAGTTGATCCCGGTGCTCACGGGCACGGCGGCCACCCATGCCGCGTGCGGCTTGCTGATGGCGCTCGGCCTGGTGCTGGCCGCGGTCGATCAGTCGTCGGGCGACGTCGTCCCCGCAGCGGCGCGGCTCTGGCGCGGCATGTGATGGACGTCGGCGACCTCAACCTCGCGTGCGCCTGGGCCCTGGTCGACGGGCTCGTGGGTGGGGGCGTCAGACACGCGTGTGTGTCCCCTGGGTCCCGCTCCACACCGCTCGCGCTCGCGCTCGCGCGTCATCCGGCCGTGACGTTGCACGTGCACCTGGATGAGCGCTCGAGCGCCTTCTTCGCGCTCGGGCTCGCCCGTGCGACCGGCCAACCGGTCGTGGTCGCCTGCACGAGCGGCACCGCTGCTGCGGAATTCCTTCCCGCCGTGGTCGAGGCGTCGCAGTCCCGCCTGCCGCTGGTCGCGTTGACCGCCGATCGCCCGCCGCGCCTGCGCGGCACCGGCGCGAACCAGACGATCGACCAGGTCGGGCTCTACGGCGGATACGCCCGCTCGACGCTCGACCTGCCGGTGCCCGAGGCGACCGGACAGGAAGCCTGGTGGCGTCAGGCGGCCCGCGAAGTGCTCGAGGCCGCCTACGGCGACCCGGTCGGCCCCGTCCACGTCAACTGCCCATTCGAGGAACCCCTCAGCCCATCGATCGACGTCGAGCTCCCCGCCCCGACCGGCGAACCGGTCGAGCTTCCTGCGCGCCCTGATGCCGACCTCACGACCGAGGAAGCCGAACGCCTCGCGGCCATGGCCTCCGGCGCCCGCGGCGCCGTCGTGGTCGGTGGTTGGCCCGGCGACCTTTCGGCCGAGTGGAGGCTCTGGGTGCAGGAACTGGGATGGCCCGTCCTCGCGGAACCGACGTCGAACGTCCGAGAGCCGAACGAAGCGCTGCTCGCCGGTCAGGCGCTGCTCGGCGACCCCGCGTGGATCGAGGCGCACCGACCCGACGTCGTGCTGCAGATCGGCGCGGCGCCCACGACCCGCGCGACGCAGGCGTTCGTAGCATCGGCGGAGCGACTGATCGTGGCTGATCGCTGGCACCTCGACCCCGACCCCGAGCGCCTCGCGACGTGGCGCATCGGCGTCGACCCGGACGCACTCGCACTGGCGCTGCACGACCGCCCCATGAAGGTCGTGCCGGCGCCGGATGTCTGGACGGAAGCCTGGCGGGAGGCCGACCGGAGGGTTCGAGCAGCGCTCGACGACTTCCTCGACGGCGTCGACGAGCCGTTCGGACCTCGGATCGCGCGCGACGTGGCTGCGGCGATCCCATCCGGAGGAACCCTCTTCGTCGGCAACTCGACGCCGATCCGGGACCTCGATATGGCGATGAGGCCGCGCAGCGGTCTCCACATCCTCGCGAACCGCGGCGCCAGCGGCATCGATGGCCTCGTCTCGACCGCCCTGGGCATCGCCGCCGGTGGCCCGACCGTCGCCATGCTCGGCGAGCTCTCCTTCCTGTACGACGTGGGGGCGTTCATCTCGGCGAGACGGCAGACGGGGGACCTGGTCCTCGTGGTGATCGCGAACGGAGGAGGCGAGATCTTCGCCCGGCTTCCCCAACGTTCTCTCCCCGAGCATCGGGACCTGTTCCTGACGCCGCATGCCATGGACATCGCTGCCCTCTCGCGGGCAGCCGGCGCGACCCATGTGCGCGTCGAACATGCTGCCGACCTGCTACCGGCGATGGAGGACGCCATCGTGGATCGCCTCCACGTCGTCGAGGCCGTCGTCGACCTCGATCGTTCATCAGCGCTCAGAGCCGCCGCGGTGAAGAGGATCGCAGACACGCTCGCCGGCGACGGTTCAGACTCGCGCTAGGGTCGGCCTAGGCCGTTCGATGTAGTTCTCGGGAATAGCCTTGACCCGAACGGCAACGCCTGATGGTATGACGCCCGACCTGAGGATGGCCTCGGGCATCCAGATGGAGTAGTGCGATGGGGCACGATCGATACCGCCGTGTGAAAGCTGCGCTCGTGTGCATCTCGACCGTGGCTATCCTTACCGGATCCGCGACGACAGCGTCAGCGGCGCTCCCGTCGACGACTCCCGACGAGACGCTCGGCGTCAACGGGAAGGTCCGCGCGATCGTCCAGGTGGGGAACGTTCTCTGGGTCGCCGGGAAGTTCACCGCCCTCGTGGACCGCAAGGGGAACGTGGTGCAGTCCGGCACGAACGGACTTGCCGCGATCGACGCCACCACGGGCCTCAAGGCGACCGGGGTGTCCATCCCGGAGCTCAGCGGATCGAGCGCGATGGTCTGGGACCTCTCGGTCGATGGCTCGGATGTCTACGCTGCGGGAACCTTCGGGGCTGCCAACGGCTCGAAGAACCTCCTGGAATTCGACGGCGCCACAGGAAGCCTGGGCGACCGATTCTCGGCCTCCGCCTTGAAATCGGTGTTGGTCGACGGCAGCCTCGTGCTCGGGGGTGGGCGGAAGATGAACGCCTGGACGAGGACCGGCGCGAAGGTGCCCTCGTTCGCGACCACGACCGTGCAGACCGATCCTTCCCTTCGGGCCCACGGCACGTCGCCCATGTATACGGATATCGCGCCGATGCCGGGAGGAGGGTGGCTCACAGCCTGCAAGTGCGACTGGGCACTGAACCCGGGTGAGTCGACGGGATCGGCCACCCTCGAGAAGGCCATCGTGAGACTCCTGCCCGATGGGCGCATCGACCATACGTGGAACAAGCAGATCAGCCCCACAAGCGCGGCGTTCGGGTGGAGCCTCGAGATCGATTCGGACGGTGTCGTGCTCGCGGCCGGGGGGTCGGACTTCACGCAGAAGCTCACGTTCGACGGGCAGCAGATCTGGAAGACCGACACCAACGGATCGTCCCAAGTCGTGATCAGGTTCGACGATCGCTACATCGTCGGTGGCCATTTCAGATGTGTGGGCAACGACGTGTTCCATCCGAGGCTCGTGGCCTTGACGCTCTCCGGAGCGAGGGATCCCGGCTGGGTGATCCCCATCACCCCGCAATACAACGGGGTGTGGGCTCTCCACCAGAGCGGAGGCTCGCTCTGGGTGGGCGGGGAATTCACCAAGGTCGGAGGCGCCTGGAATCCCGCGAACCAGTCGTGCAGCGGCACCAAACCCACGGCCGCCGGGCAGTCAACCCAGTACCGTCTCGCGCGGTTCTCTTAGACCGCCGGGACGCAGGGATCCGGGGAAGGTCGCGAGTCATGTTGCGTCGTGACGCCCTCGATCGTCCCCCGCTGACTCAACGGAGGCAGCCGTGTCACACCGCACGTCCCGCACGATCGACATCATCCTGGTGCTCTGGCTCTTGCTGTGGTGCACGATCGGCTACACGCTCGGCCACGCCGTGAACGAACTGAGCGGCCTGAGCGACGGCGTGATCGGCGCGGGTGAGGGCGTCTCCGATGCGGCCGGCGCTCTCGAGGGTCTCGCCGAGGTGCCCCTCATCGGGGGCGGCATCCAGGAGATCGCCGATCGCATCGATGCGATCGGCCAGGGCACCGTGCAGAAGGGCCAGGCCAGCAAGGACGCGATCTTCAACATCTCCCTACTGATCGGGCTCGTGATCGCGCTGGGGCCGACGATCCCCTTGATCGCGGGCTGGCTCGTGATCCGCGCGCCGCTCGCGCGCGAGCGTCGACGCATCGGCCGAGCGCTCGACGCAGGTGACATCGGCCTCGAGGGGTACCTGGCGCTGCGGGCCGCGACCCGCTTCCCGTACTCGCGCATCGCGGGAGTCACGACCGACCCCTGGGGCGACCTGCGGTCGGGGCGTCACGCCGCGCTCGCCTCGCTGGAACTCGGCCGGCTGGGTCTCACGCGACGGGCCGCGAAGGCCGCCCTTCCCCCGGCCTGACGGGAGGACTCAGCCCCAACGCAGCGAGTCGAGGAACGCGCGGAACTTCCGATCGGTCTCGTCGAGCTCGCCCGCGGGGTCGGACCCGACGACGATGCCGGCGCCGGCGTAGAGCGTCGCTCGCTCGCCGTCGAGCAACGCGCACCGCAACGCGATGGCCCAGTCCCCGTCGCCCCGGGCATCGACCCACCCGACCGGACCGGCGTAGCCGCCGCGGTCGAACCCCTCGAGCTCGGCGATACGTTCGCGCGCGCGTATCGACGGCGTGCCGCACACGGCAGGCGTCGGGTGCAGCTCGGCCACGAGGTCCAGCGCGCTCGCCGATGGGTCGCGGAGCGTGCCTTCGAAGCGCGTGGCGAGGTGCCACACGTTGGCGGTCGGCTCGAGCACGGGCTCGGCATCGAACGTGAGGTCGTCGCAGAACCCCGCAAGCACCTCGGCGACCGCGGCGACCACGATCGCGTGCTCTTCGCGGTTCTTGCTCGAGCGGGTGAGCGCCTGCGCGTTCGCGAGATCCTCGTCGGGGTCTCCCGAGCGGGACGCGGTGCCGGCGAGCGGGGTCGAGCGCACCCGATCGCCGCGCCGCGACACCAGCAGTTCGGGGCTCGCGCCGACGAGGGTGCGTGCGGGGACGGCATTCCCCGGCGTCGGTTCACGCGACGTGGCAGGGACCTCCGTGTCGGAACCAACGACGGAAGACGGAGGTCCGAACCACGTCGGCGCGGCGAATGTGTAGCAGTGCGGCTCGACGGCGCGCAGGCGGTGCAGCAGCCGCCGGGCGTTGAGCTCGCGCCCGGCCTCGACGCGCAGGGTCCGCGCCAGCACCACCTTCTCGAGATCACCCGCTTCGATGCGCTCGACGGCCGCCCGCACGGCGTCTGCGTAGACCTCGGAGGACGGCTCCTCCGTCAGCTGCACGGGCCGGAACGCCTCGTGGGGCAGGTCGCCGACCACCCGTTCGGGACGGAAGGGCCCGGCCTCGCTCTTCTCGTCGGGGAGGTCGAGTAGCCACGTCTCACCGTCGTCGGCGCGCACGACGGCCCGCCGCGGCGCCCACAGCGACGCGGGATCCGGCGCGAACGGCAGCACCCCGACCGCGATGGGTGCGACGCCGTCGCGGTCATCGACGTCTCGCAACACCGTCGGGACCTTCCGAGCGAGCGAGCGCAGATCCGACTCAGGACCGATCTCCGACGCGCCTGCGAGCGACCCCGTCGAGACCCCGACGCCTTCCCGCTCGAAGAAGAAGCCGGCGAGCGGTGCGTATGCGGCGAGCAGATCGAACGCCCCTCCCAGAGGTGTGGCCCGCATCGATCGGGGTGTCACGACCGGGTGCCCATGAGCAGTTGGGTGAGCCCGCCCGACAGCTGGCGCCGGTGCGCATCGTGGAAACCGACCTCGCCCAGCATCGAGAGCATCTCGGCCGGCTGGGGAAGGTAGGCCATCGACTTCGGCAGGTAGGAGTAGGCGGTCTTGTTCGACAGCGTGCCACCGATCATCGGCACGACGCGGTTGAAGTAGACGCCGTGCCCGGCGCGCACCAGCCGGTTGTCGGGCTCGCTCGCGTCGAGCAACGCGATACGACCGCCAGGGCGCACGACGCGCCCGAGCTCGCGGAAGAACCCGGCGAGCGACACCACGTTGCGCAACGCGAATCCGCAGGTGACGCCGTCGACCCCGCGGTCGGCGATCGGCAGCTGCAGCACGTCGGCCTCCACCAACGGCACGTCGGTGCGCGCGTTCACGAGCATGCCGTGGGAGAAGTCGAACCCGACGGCACGGTAACCACGCCGATCCAGCTCGCGGCAGAGATCGCCCGTGCCGCAGGCGAGATCCGCCACGAACGATCGACCCGGCAGCCGCAACGATGCGACCGCCGTGCGGCGCCAGCCGACGTCCATGCCGAACGTCATCACCCGATTCACGAGGTCATAGCGAGGAGAGATCGAGTCGAACAGCCGCCGAACGGCTCGACGCTTCTCGTCCCCCTGCGGCAACGGTGCGCTCACGTGGCACCCTCGTCTGCGGCTGGTTCCTCGATGTGCGCCTCCGCCGTCTCGAGCAGCACGCGACGGAAGTGGTGCGAGACGAGCGTCGTCACCGCCGGCAGCAGCTCGCGGAACGCCTCGACCATCTGCGTGGCGGCCTGCTCGTCGTCGCCGGCGGTGTCGCGGATCGGCTTGCGCACGTGTTCGTCGAACAGGTCGACCGCGCGATCGGCCAGGCCCCGCATGGCCGCATCAGCGTCGCGGGCGAGCGCCAGTAGGTCGGGCAGCGGCAGCCCGAACTCGAGCAGACGGAGCGCCGTGCGCACGAGCTCGATGTCGGCCGCGGTGTACCGATCCTCGCCCTCGACGCGACGACCGAGGTGGATGCCCTCACGCTCCACCGCCTGGATCAACGACGCCGGCACGCCGCTCGCGACCGAGAACGCATCAAGAGTCATCAGCTCGCCGCTGTCGATGCGGTCATCGGGGTCGCCTGCCTTCCCACGGGCCGCGGCGATGGCCGCGGCGAGGTCGGCATCGGCGTGGCCGAGCTCTCCGGAGACCACCCGCCTGATCGCGGCGAGCGTCAGCCCCTTGCGCTGCAACGAGCGGATCTCTGCGAGACGCTCGACGTGCTCGGGCCCGTACCAGGCGACCCGGCCTTCCCGTTCGGGGGCATGCAGCAGCCCTCGCGCCTGGTAGTAGCGCACCGTGTCGACGGAGACGTCGCAGGTCGACGCCAGCTGCTCCACGCGGTACCTCACGACCGGACACTCTACGAGTCGGCGCTCACACGGTCTCCGCCCGAGCGCTCGCGGGTGAGCATCCGGGAGGCGAGAGCATCCGAGGAGACCGGTGGCGGGCCCACGCCAAGACCTGACACGATGCGGCGCGATGGGTCGCCAGGTCCGCAGGTCCACCAGCCTCGGCATGGTGCTCGCGTGCGTGATCGGCACGATGGCGTTCGGTGCCGCCTCGAAGGCCCCGTGTGCCCCCGGCGAGTGGGGCGACCTCCGTCAGTACCGCCGGCTCTGCTACACGGACGTCGTGCCGCTGCTCGACACCGAGCAACTCCGAGGCTCTCGCCTGCCCTTCCTCGACGCCTGCGAGCCGGTCGAGGGTCGCAACTGCGACGAGTACCCGGTCGTCACGATGTACGTGATGCGGCTCGCGTCGTGGATATCCGGTGACGACTACGCCCCGTTCTACTGGGTCAACGCCCTGCTGCTGACGGGGTTCGCGGCGGCGATCGCCGTGATGCTCTACGTCGCGAACGGATCACGCGCCCTGTACTTCGCCCTCGCGCCCACCCTGCTCGTCTACGGCACGGTGAACTGGGATCTCGTCGCCGTGGCGTTCGCGACCGCCGGTCTGCTCGCCTTCTTTCGCCATCGGGATCGCGCGGCCGGCGTCGCCCTCGGGCTCGGCGCCGCCACCAAGCTCTACCCCGCCCTGCTCGCGGTGCCGCTCATCGTGCAACGGCTCCGGGAACGGCGCCCCGACGGCGCGATCGTGCTCGCCTGGTCGACCGCGGGAGCCTGGCTCCTGGTGAACCTTCCCTTCGCGGTGGTCGGACCTTCGGCGTGGCTGACGTTCTTCCGGTTCAACGGCGAGCGCGCCGCGGACTTCGACAGCCTCTGGTACCTCGCCTGCCGGCACCTCGAGATGTGCCCGTCGACACGAGCGATCAACGTCGGGTCGTTCGCGGCCTTCCTCGCGTCGATCGCGGCCGTGTGGGCGATCAAAGCCAGGAGGCATCCCGACTTCCCTCGGTGGACCCTCGGTCTGCCGCTGCTCGTGGCGTTCCTGCTGACGAGCAAGGTGTATTCGCCTCAGTACGGGCTCTGGCTGCTGCCCTGGTTCGCGCTCGCGCTGCCGCGGCTCTGGACGTTCCTGGCGTTCTCGCTCACCGACGTGGCGGTGTTCGTGACCCGCTTCACGTGGTTCGGTCGGCTCCAGGGTGCGCCGGGCTCGTCCCAGGAGCTGTTCGAGGTCATGGTGCTGCTGCGGGCCGCCGTGCTCGTATGGTGCGTCGTGTCGTGGATCCGCAGTGAGCACGAGCCGATCGAGATCGAGCGCCGACGACGAGCCGATCCTCCGATCCCCCGGACCGTGGTGGTGCCGGCGTGACGGAGCCGTCCGCGGACGCGACCGGCCTCGAGGGCGCGCCGGTGAGGCTCCGTGAGGGACTCCGGGACTCGTTGCTCGTGTTCCTCGGGGTGCGCATCGGCTTCTCGGTGCTCGGGCTCGTGGCCGTAGGCTTGATCGCCTCACGACAGGGCCCGCCGGCAGTCGGGGGCTGGCCGATCGCCCCGCCGACCCATGGATGGCAGGCGCTGGTCACCGCGTCGGAACGACAGGACGCAGCGTGGTTCCTCGCGATCGCGACCCGCGGGTACGACCCTGCCGATGGCAGCGCCGCGTTCTTCCCCCTGTACCCGCTGTTGATCAGGATCGTCGCGTGGCCTCCGGGCATCGGCCCGCTCGGCGCCGCCCTGCTGGTCTCGAACGCCTGCTTCGCGGGGGCCCTCGTGATGCTGCACGGGCTCACACGACTCGAAGGCATGTCGCGCGAGGCCGCACGGCTCACCGTGCTGTTCATCGCGATCTTCCCGACGGCGTTCTTCTTCCTGGCGCCTTACACCGAGGGCCCGTACCTGTTGGCGTCGATCTCGGCGTTCTGGTTCGCTCGGCGCGACCGGTGGTGGCTGGCCGCCCTCGCCGGGGCGCTCGCGGCGAGTACCCGCAGCGTGGGCCTGCTCATCGCGCTCGCGCTCTGCGTCGAAGCCGTGCTGCAGCATCGGCGCCGTGGCCGCGCCCTCCTGCCGCGCCTGGCCGCCGCATTCTTCGTGGGGCTCGGCCCGCTGCTCTACTTCGCCTGGTGGCGCGTGCAGCACGACGACGGCACCGCGCCGTGGACGGCGCAGCGGAACTGGCTCCGCGAGACGCGGTTCCCGTGGACGACCTTGATCGACGCCGGCAGCGACGCGTGGCGGCTCGGCGGCTACTGGCTCATCGACGCCCTCGTCGTCGGCGTGGTGCTGCTCGCCGTGCTCGCCGGCCTGCGATGGCTGCGGCCCACGTACTCGGTCTACGCGGTGGCGAGCCTCGCTCTTCCACTCGCCTACGTCTGGCCGACGCGCCCGCTGCTCTCGATGCCGCGGTTCGTCGCGGTGATCTTCCCGGCGTTCTGGGTGCTGGCCCGCGCCGCGGAACGCCGCCGCATCCCTGAGCGCGTGATCGTGGCGGCGTTCGCGGGCGGGTACGCGCTCATGGGCGCGCTGTTCGTGACGTGGTGGGACGTGTTCTGATGCAGCCGGGGCGCCCGGCGATGCGGTTCGCATCGATGCACCCCGCGAACGATTAGGATGTTCGGAACTCGGGGGCCCTCAGGAGGGGAACGTGACGATCAAGGTTGCGATCGCGGACGACCACTCGCTGGTGCGCCAGGGCCTGCGCCGGTACCTCGACATGGCCGACGGCATCGAGGTCGTCGGCGAGGCCGCCGACGGCAAGGAACTGCTCGACCTGATCGGCACCGAGACCCCCGACATCGCCCTGATCGACATCCGCATGCCGGAGATGGACGGTCTCGAGGCCGCCCGTGAGATCCGTGACCGGTGGCCCGACATCGGCGTGATCATGCTGACCGCCTACGACGACCGCCAGTTCGTGGTGGAAGCCGTGCGCTCCGGCGCCCGCGGCTACGTGTTGAAGGCCCGCGACGCCGAGCACCTGATCCAGACCGTGCGGCTGGTCGCGGGCGGCAACATGGTGATCGACCCCCAGCTGGTGGTCGCGCTCGCCGAGGAGCTCTCCACCGCAAAGGAACGCGACCGCAAGGCCGAGACCCTCACCGCCCGCGAGATCGAGGTGCTGCAGCTCCTCGCGTTCGGGCACACGAACCGCGACATCGCCGAGCGCCTCTACATCTCACCCGACACGGTCAAGACCCACCTCGAGCACATCTTCGAGAAGCTCGGCGCCTCGGACCGCACGGCCGCGGTCGCCGAGGCCCTGCGCCGCCGCCTGATCGAGTAACGCAGAGCGTGCCGAGCCCTGGATCCGTCCCCTCGACGGGCTAGTCCGTCTGGTCTCCAACGACCCCCGGTCGGGTGATGGAGTCGGGTGTCCCCAGCAGGCATCATGGAGACCACATGAGCGACGTCGCCGTCCGCCCGCGTGCACGCACTGCCACGGGCCTGTTCCTCGGCGCCGCCGCGGTGGCCGCCGTCGTGACCTTCATGGCGTTCCCCAGCGGCTCCAGGGAACAAGGCCTGGCCGCACAGACCATGGTGGCCGGCTCTTGCCTGCTCTCGGGCGGCCTCATCCTGCGAGCGGTCGGGAAGGGCGAAGCGTGGCGAGGCACGGTGCATCTCGCTTACGCCCTGTTCATGCTCGGGGCCGTCAACGTGGTGTTCCTGGTCACCGACGTGAGCGAGCCGGGCACCTACCAGCCACGCGCCACCGATCTGGCGTTCGCCCTGTTCCTCGTGCCGCTGGTGCAGCTCGCGCGCGCCGAGTTCCGCGACCACTTCGACGAACGCGACGGCATCGAGATCGGCACCGACGTCTTCCTGATCGCCGCCTCGGTCACGGCGCTGATGTACGTGGTCGTGCGACCCTTCGACGCCTCGCCGCAGGCGTCGATCACCGCCGCGGTCTTCAGCGCCGTCACCGCGTTCCAGGTCGCGGCCTTCGGCGCGCTTGCGCTGTGGGCGCCCTCACGTCGACACCTCGTGCTCTTCGGCATCTTCGCCGTCACGGCGGCGGCCACCGCGACGTTCGGCTGGCATTGGACCCGAGGCTCGTTCGAGAGCACGATCGCCTCGATCGAACTGCCGTTCATGCTCTGCCCCCTGGCGTTCGCAGCGTGGACGGTATTCACCGGCATCTCCGACCGCGGGACGGCAACAACGGCGCCTCGGCGCTGGGCCCGGCCGGTGCTCACGAGCCTGTCGGTGGTGACGGCCTGTGCGGCGCTTGCGGTCGTGGCGATCTTCGACACCAATCGCGGGATCGACGGGGCGCAGTCGACCGCGATCATCCTGCTGCTCGGGCTCGGTATCGCGGCTCGTATCCTGTCGAACCAGACGGCGAGCACGATCGCGCACCGACAGACCAGTGAGGCGCTCGAAGAGCGGGAACGCGCGCTCGCCGAGACCGACCAAGCGCTCGAACGGGTGCGCGAGGCCAACGAGACGCTCCGCCAGTCCGAGGAGCACCTCCGGTTGGTCTTCGAGACGGCCGAGGACGGCATCGTCGAGCTCGACGAACTTGGGGTGGTGCTGCGAGCGAACGAGGCGTTCGCCGAGATGATCGCCCTGCCGCGGGAATCGATCGAGGATCAGCCCTGGACGGCCCTGGCCTCGGTGGTCGTCGGCGCCGACGACGCCTTCGCGGGCCTCCGAGCCGGCGGACAGTCGCAGATCTCACGTCCGGGTGGGCAGGTGCTGCACCTCGAGTCGCGCACATCGGCCGTGCCCACCACCCCACCGCGGACACTGTTGCTCGTGCGCGACGTGACTGCGGCGCGCGTCGCCGACCAGACGATCCGGTCACTGTTCCAGTTCCTGCAGGACCGCGACGAGGACAGGAGCCGGCTGATGCGCCGGACGAACGCCGCGATCGAAGCCGAGCGCAACCGCATCGCGCGCGACCTGCATGACGGGCCGGTGCAAGGGGTGTCCGCCGCGTCGCTCTCGCTCGAAGCCGCGCTGCTGATGATCCGAGCCGGCGACGTCGACCAGGGCGTCGAGGTGCTCACGAAGATCCGCGAAGAGCTCGCCGGCGAGGCCGACGCGCTCCGCCGGTTGATGTCGGGCCTCAGGCCGCCCGTGCTGGAGGAACGTGGGTTGCTCCCGGCGCTTCGCGAGACGCTCGTGCGGTTCGGCGCCGACCAGGGAGTCGACACGGAGTTCGCCGGGCGGGTCGAAGTGCCGCTTCCCGAGGATCTCGAGACGCTCGCCTACCGCGTCGTGCAAGAGGCGTTGTCCAACGCCGCCAAGCACGCGCAGGCCACCCAGGTGATGGTCATGGTGCAGGCCAACGACTCGCAGCTGCGGGTCGAGGTCGAGGACGACGGTCAGGGGTTCGATGCGGGGCTCGCGCGTGACTTCCTGCGTGACGGTCGGGTCGGGCTCGCCTCGATGCGGGAGCGCGTCGAGCTCGCGAGCGGCTCGTTCGTGGTCCGCTCCTCACCGGGACGCGGTACCTCGATCGTCGCCAGCTTGCCGCTCGACGAGCTCGCGCCCTCGCGCCGCGGCACCACCCTGCACGAAGCCTCGTAGCTCAGCGAGGACCTCGAACTCGCGATGCCTCAGGGGGTCGGTGAAGGATCGTCCGTCGGACTCGGATCGTCGGTGGGCGACGGTTCCTCGCTCGGGCTCGGTTCCTCGCTCGGGCTCGGTTCCTCGCTCGGGCTCGGTTCCTCGCTCGGCGACGGGGACGGCGACGGCGTGGGCGACGCGATCGGCGTGGGAGCGCCCTCCGTTCCCGTCAGGGTGAAGTCGGTCGAGAACGGCGTTGCTTCCCAGTCCCATTCCTCCTGCCCGTAGGCCATCGCCCCGAGCATGAAGTCGTGCCAGATGGCGGCGGGGATCGTGCCGCCGTACACGGTCGACACGCCGGCGATGTTGATCAGGGGACGCTGCTCTTCCGGGTAGCCGACCCAGACGCACGTGGACAGCTGCACGGTGTAGCCACAGAACCACGCGTCGACGTTGTCCTGGGCGCTGCCGGTCTTGCCGGCCGCGGGCCACGGGTAGATCGACGCTGCCGACCCCGTCCCCCCCTGGATCACGCCCTGCAGGGCCGACGTGACGGCTCGCGGCACGTCGGGGGTGTCGAACTTGGGCTTGGGCCGCGAGGCGACCTTGCGGTCCGCCGGCTCCCCGTTCGGACGATCGACCGCGAGCAGCGGGTTTGCCCGGTGGTAGACGCCGTCGGCCGCGAGGGTCGAGTAGGCGTTCGTCATCTCGAGCGGGTTGATCTGCACGCTACCCAGCGTGATCGAGCAGACCGCTGGGAGGTCGGACTCGATCCCGAGGGTGTGTGCCATCTCGACCACGTCGGCCGGCCCGCCGGCGAGCGCCGCGACGAGCTGCGCGTACACCGTGTTCACGGAGTTCACGGTGGCCCCGTACAGATCGACCGTGCCGGCGGAGCTGTCGCCGGCGTTCGTGGGGGTCCACAGGCCGTCCGGACCTGCGCACTGGGGGTCTGCGATCGTCATCGTCGACGGACCCGACCAGTACTGGCCGCGCAGAGCGAACCCTTGGTCGAGCGCCGCTGCCAGGGTGAACGGCTTGAACGCCGACCCGGCCTGACGCCCGCATCCTTCGCAGGGAAGCGTCGCGAGGTTCAGCTTGGACTCGTTCCAGTCGCGACCCCCCACCATCGCGAGCACCTCGCCGGTCTCATTGTCGATCGACACGAGCGCGGCATCGGGGTTGTAGTCCGTATCCGGAAGGTTCGTCTCGACCGCCGCCTCCGCCATGCGCTGCAGCTTCAGGTCGAGCGTGGTCTCGATCTGCAGGCCACCGCCGTACACGCGGGCGCTCCCGTACTCCTCGAAGAGGCGCGAGCGGGTCCAGTCGACGAAGTACTCGGAACCGGCGGGACTCGAGATGAGGGCGTTCTCCTGCTTCTGCGACCGGGGGATGCCGCAGCACTTCAGCGACTTCAAGCGGTTCGCCTCGCTCTGCGGGATGTAGCCGTACTTCGCCATCTGGTCGAGCGTGTAGTCGCGCCGGAACGCGTTGTCGTACTTGCTCTTGATCGGGTCGTACAGGCTCGGCGCGTGCAGCACGGCGGCGAGCACGGCAGCCTCGTTGACGGTGAGGTCCGTCGCCGGCTTGTCGAAGTAGGTCTGGGCGGCGGCCTCCGCGCCGTAGGCGCCGTGACCGAAGTAGACGGTGTTCAGGTACTTGGCGAGGATCTGGTCCTTCGAGAGCTCCTGCTCGACCTTGATCGCGAGCAAGGCCTCGCGGACCTTCTCCTTGATCGTGCGGGGCGGCACGATGTACTCCTGGGTGCCGTTCGAGTGCTCGATGTATTCACCCGCATAGACGTTCTTCACGAGTTGCTGGGTGATCGTCGAGGCGCCCACCACGGTGTCGCGCTTCACGAGGTCGGTCCAGGCGGCCGTGATGATGCCGCGAACATCGATGCCCGGATGGTCGTAGAAGCCGGCGTCCTCGGTGGCGATCACGGCGTGCTCGAGGTTGTCGGAGATCTGCTTCAGCCCGACGATCTTGCGGTCGACGGCGCCGTGTAGCGACGTGAGCACCTCGCCGTTGCGATCGAAGAGGTAGCTCGTTCGGATCGGCGGCAGCGTCTCGGGCAGGTCGATGCGCGCGTACGCCATGTAGAGCGATCCACCGAGCGCGATGACGACCAGCAGGGGCACGAGGACGAACACCCACCAGAACCGACGGAAGAATCCCTTCCTCCTCGTGCTGGGGGCGTGCTTGGGAACGTGCTTGGCCCCTTCGGGGCGCGTGGGGGTTGCGGTCGACACGACCTCTGATTGTATCCACGAGGTCGCACGACGTGGCTCCTCATGGTGTGACGGAGCGATGGAGATGTGGTTGCGCCGCAGGCAGGTGCGGACGCCACCGACCTCGCTATCCGGTGGCGGTCCGCCGCGCGGTGAACGCCTCGCGCAAGTGGTTCCACTGGCAGTTCGTGCACACCTCGACCACGTAGCAGCTCGCACCCGGATGGGCGGCCGTCATGCGCAGGCCGGTGTCGATCGACCACACGCGCCCGTTCTGATCGCGGAGCCCCTCGCCGTAGACGTAGGCGAGCAGCACGAGCTTCACCTTGCCGCAGACCGGACAGTCGTGCTTCGTCGGCTCACCGACATGCTTCGCAGCGCGCAGCAGCTCGGGGTGGGCGTCACAGATGTCGGTGAGCCCGAGCACGCCGACCTGCGCGTCGCGCAGGAGCGCCCGCTTCGCGAGCGTGAAGTCGATCACGCCGAGCTCGGCCCGCCTGTTGCGGCCCAGCGGCGTGCGTCTCGGCCGGTTCCCCTGCTGCTTCGGCATGGTCGGGAAAGCATACCCCCGGTCCATGTCACGACGGACCCGCCAGAAGTCGTAACCCCGGTAGCCTTGCGTCGTGGGGCCGAGGGCCCCCTCGGGAGGCGAGTCGGCGGATGAGCGATGACGCAGGATGCGACGATCAGGGTCGAGAAGGCCGGCGACCGCGGCACGTGGAGCGCGCTGGTCGATCCGCCCGGCGAGATCCCGTCGGGAGGTCGTGAAGCCGACGTCTTCTCCACCGGCGGTGGCAGCCTCACGACGGGGTTCTGGGAACGCGATCCCGACACATGGTCGTTCGAACGCCCCTACGACGAGGTCGCGTTGATCCTCGAGGGCGACGCCGACATCGTTACCGACGACGGGCGCACCCTCACGATCGGTCCCGGCGATGTGCTGGTCACGCCGAAGGGGTCGGCCGGCACGTGGGTGATCCGGGAGCGCATCGTGAAGTTCTGGGTGATCTACGACGGATAACCCGTACGGTTCGCTCGATCCGGATCGCGACGGCATCGGCGCCGAGATCGCCGGCGGGCCGGCCGGCGACGCGGAGCCGTCGCGGCCCTTGTACCCGGAGACCGGCACGTTGGCGACGCTCCTGCGCGGGGCGCGCGGGCGCTGCCCCCGATGCGGTGACCGCGACACGTTCGTGTCGTGGTTCGTGATGCGCACAGCGTGTCCTCGGTGCGAGTGGCGATTCGAGAAGGAACAGGGCGGCTACCTCGGGGCGATGGTGCTGAACTACGTCGTGGGCATCGGGCTATGGATCGTGGTGCTCGGGGTCGGCCTCGTGCTGACGGTGCCCGACGTCCCCGTGCTCCCGCTCACGATCGTCAGCGTGCTCGTGCTCGTGCTCGTGCCGCTCGCCTTCTACCCTCGATCGAAGACGACCTGGGCGGCTGTGGAGTACCTGGTGCTGCGAGCCGACCCCGACTACCACGCGCCCCGCCATCGCGACCCCCGTGCGAGGGGTCTGGAG
Source organism: uncultured Actinomycetes bacterium (assembly GCA_963728665.1). Lineage (GTDB taxonomy): Bacteria > Actinomycetota > UBA4738 > UBA4738 > HRBIN12 > JAOUEA01. The sequence continues at coordinate 17,181 of CAVSLG010000005.1, forward strand.
TGATCGACCCGAGGGATCGATCGTGATGGATGCCGTCGTCGGAACGATGACCGCGCTCGCGCTCTCGACCGCTGCGGGGCTCAACGCCTACCTGCCGCTGTTGATCCTCGGCGGGCTCGCTCGCTGGACCGACCTGATCACGCTCGACGCTCCGTACGACACGCTCTCGGACCCAGGCGTGATGCTCGCGATCGGCGTGATCGCCGTGGTCGACTTCGTCGGCGACAAGATGCCGGCGATCGACTCGGTGCTGCATGCGATCGGCGTGGTGGTGGCGCCGGTCGCGGGCGCGTTGGTGGCGCTCGCCGCGACGGGCAACGATGCCGTCGATCCGGCCTTCGCGGTCGTGCTCGGCGTCGCCGCGGCAGGCGCGACCCACGGCGCCCGCGCGATCGTGCGCCCGGCGTCGACGGCCTTCACGGGCGGCGCCGGCAACCCGGTGCTCTCGCTCGGCGAGGATGCGGTCTCCTCCGTGCTGTCGTTCAGCGCGGTGATCGTGCCCGTGGTGGCGTTCCTGATGGTGCTGTTCCTGTTCGGGATGCTGTTCTGGGGCGTGCGACGAGCATGGCGACGACGACGGGGGCGCGGCGGTGCGATGGGCGTACCGATCGCACCGAGCGCGGAGCCTCCTCAGCGACCCGACGATCACCGCTCGACGTAGCGGCGGAGGGACTCGAGCCTCGAGTCCCGATCGGCCCCGACGTCGACCATCCGCCATACCGCCGACGAGGCGAAGGCGTACGGGTCGTGGAACACGTGATCGCGAGCGTCCCGTCGGTACACGGGCTCGCGGGGGCCTCGCGGCCGCGCTGCCCGTTGGGGACACCGGTTCGACGGCAACGCGATCGCGGTCGGTGAGACGACGAGACCACGGGCTGGAGGATCCAGGACTGGCCGAGGTCAGGCGACGGGCACGTCGATGACCGCGCGGGCCCGGGCTCGCACCGTCAGACGGTCCTCGGCCAGGAACATGGGACCGATCGCGACCTCGACCTCGACCGCAGCTCCGAGGGTGCCGGCCGCGCAACCGCACGAGACGAGTGTGGCGCCGTTGCGCACGGCGTAGTCCCCGGCGAGCTCGGCCGGCGTGCGACCACCGGGGAGCGCAAGCTCCTGCGCAGCGGCGAGGGCCGCGGCGTCGGCCGCGGCCCTCGCTCGTGCACGGGCCACCAACGCCTTCCCCACGTCGGCGACGCCGAGCGATGCGACCAGGGCGACGGTCGCCACCCCGGCCACCACGATCGAGACCGAGCCGCGCTGCGAGTGGGCGCGGGGGATCACGTGAACTCCTGCCGGTCGGTCGCCTGCGCCCTCATCGACACCCCTGACGGGAACAGCCAGGAGACGAACGGCACCCGAACCGCGGCCACATAAGTAAGGGTGACCGTCACCGCCTCGCCTCGGTTGCCGGGGCGGGCAACCGCGAGCGAGACCGCGCCCGCGTCGAGCGCCGGCGCGGCGCGCAACACCGCTGTCCGCACGGCGTCGTCGCTCGGCTCGACGGCGGCGGTGCGCGCCCCGGAGCGCACCGCCGACTCGACGAGCAGCCGGTCCCGCACGAGCAGGCCGACCTGCACCAGCGCGAGCACGATCGCGAGCACGATCGGCAGGACCAGGGCGAACTCCACGGCGGCGGTGCCGCGCTGGCCTCCCTTGCGAACGCCCCTACGCGCCGTTGGCGTCTCCGATCACCTGGTCGATGACCTGATCGAAGAACGCCGGCAACCGCCCCGACGACCGCGCCCAGGCGATCAGGACGACGGCGACAGCGGCCGCCGCCAGGATCACCAGCGCGTACTCCGCCGTCGTCTGCCCTTCCTCACGCCGGAGCTGGTGACGCATGAACCAGGCCGCGTCGAGCCACAAGGTGTTCAGCACCTGCATCGAGCACCTCCTTGACCTAGCTGATGGACCGCACGGTGGTGAGCAACACGGGCACCACCGTGAGGAGGAGGAACGCGGGGAGGACGAGGAACACCAACGGGAAGAGCATCTTCACCGGCGCGGTGCGGGCCCGCTCCGAGGTAGCCGCTCGCCGGGCCTGTCGCACAGAAGCGGCAAGCTCCGATGTGGCCTGGGCCAGCGACGCTCCGAGCGACTCGGTGCGGGTAAGCGCAGCGACCGCGCGCCGGAGGTCCGGAAGGTCGAGACGATCGGCGAGCGCCTCGAGCTCATCGCGCCACCGCGCGCCGAGGTCGACCGCCCGAACGGTCGCTCGTACCTCGTCGGCGAGCGGCCCCGCGAGCCCTTCGGTGGCGCGCCGGAGCGCGAGTGGCGCCGCGAGCCCCGCCGACGACCCCGCCGCGAGCAGGTCGAGGAGCTGGGGGATCTCCGCGTCGACGGCGGCCCGGCGTCTCCTGTCCGCCAGAGAACCAGCGAGCCGGCGAGCCACCCAGCGGCCGGACGCAGCATTGCGCGCGCCCGAGGACCGTCGCCCCGCGAGCCTGAGCGACGGGCGATCGCTGACTGCCTGGTGCACCCCGAGGATCGAACACACCACCGTCGCCACGATCAGGCACGAGGCGAGCGGCGAAGTCATCGGACCTCCAGCAGATGCCGGATCCACAGGAACGCGAACCCCTCAAGCACGAGGCCGAGCGTGATCGCGGCGACTCCGGCAGATGAGCGGAACGCCCCCTCGATCTCCGAGCGCGACGTGAGCCAGAGGAACGCGAAGAACCCGAACGGCAGCACGCCGAGGATCGTGCCCGAGAGGCGAGCCTGGGCGGTGAGCGCGCGAACCTCGCGGAGCGCGGCGCGTCGCTCGCGAAGCGTTCCCGTGACCTCGTCGAGGACGGCGGGGAGATCACCACCGCTGCGGCGATGGAGGGTCAGCACCCCGGCGAGGAGGCGGGCATCGTCGGTGTCGACCTCGCGCGTCCAGGCAGCGACCGCCTCGTCGAGCGGCACGCCCAGGTCGATGGACCGATCGAGCCGACGCAGAGAGTCACGCAGCGGCGGGCGTGCCTCGGATGCCGCGAACGAAAGCGCCTGCGGCACGGAACGGCCGGCTCGGATCGCGGCGGTGATGGACACGACCGCGTCGACGACCTGCTCGTCTCGCTCGGCGTCCCTCGTTCGGGCCCGGCGCCGTTCGCGAAGGCGCCACACGAGCGCGCCCGCGGCTCCTCCGCCGATCGCCGGCGCAGGGCCGGATGCGATGAACCCGATCACGGCTCCCACCCCAGCCCAGATCGCCCAGGTCGGAATCGTGCGCGCCACATCGTTCCCCGGCGCCGCAGACGCGTGTGCGCCGAGGGGACCGAGGCGACGGCGACGGGTCGCTCGTGACCCTCGCTCGGCCAACCACGCCGCGATCCCCAGCAGCGTGAGGGCCAGCGCGCTCACCGGTCGTCCTCCGGTGCGAACATCCAGTCGTCGACGTCCTCCCCGCGGTCCGCCAGCGTCGTGGTGATCGAGGGCACGGTGCCGGTTGCCTCGAAATGCCCGTCGGCACCATGGCGCGGTCGGTACCGGAAGACCGGGGTCACGATCGGCTCACCGCGGCGGGTGCCCTCGATCACGGCGATCTCCCAGACCACCCGTCGGCCTCCGCGCAGTCGGGCGAGGTGGACCACCACGTCGATGGCCGATGCGACCTGGTTGCGAACGTGCACTGCCGGGAGGTCGACATCGGACATCATCGCCATCGTCTCGAGGCGCCACAGGAGGTGACGGCAGGAGTTCGCATGCGCGGTGGACAACGACCCCTCGTGGCCGGTGTTCATCGCCTGCAGCATGTCGAGCGCCTCGCCGCCTCGGACCTCGCCGACGATGATGCGGTCGGGTCGCATGCGCAGGGCGTTGCGCACGAGGTCACGAACGGTGACCTGTCCCTTCCCCTCCACGTTGGCCGGTCGCGCCTCGAGAGCAACGACGTGCGGCTTCGCGAGCCGGAGCTCGGCGGCGTCCTCGATCGTGATCAGGCGCTCGCCGTCGGGGATGTATCCGCTCAGCACGCCGAGCAGGGTGGTCTTACCGCTTCCGGCCCCGCCGCTCACGATCACGTTGGTTCGGCCTCGCACGCATGCCGCAAGGAACGCCAGCATGCGCGGACCCATCGTGCCGCCGCCGACGAGATCGGTGGCGGTGAACGGCACGCGAGAGAACGTGCGGATCGTGACGGCAGGACCGCGGAGCGAGAGGGGCGGCACGATCGCGTGAACCCTCGAACCATCTGGAAGTCGCGCATCCGCCCAAGGCGATGATTCGTCGACCCGCAGGCCCAAGGGTCCCACGATGCGTTCGATCAGATGCAGGATGGCCTCCTCCCCCTCGAATAGACCGTCCGGCGCCCTCTCGATGCGCCCCCCTCGCTCCACGTACACGTCGTCGGGTCCGTTGACCATGACCTCGGTGACCTCGGGATCCTGCAGCAGGAACTCGATGGGACCGAACCCGACGACCTCGTCAGAAACCTCGTTGACCATGCGGGTGAGCTCGCGCTGGGGAAGGATCTCGCCGCCGTCCCGCAACAGGGCGAGCGCCTCCTCGCGGACGCGCACCCGTCGTTCGGTGCGGGGTGACGTGGCCAGCCCACGTGCATCGACACGCTCGCGCAACTGATCGCGCAGTCGTCGACGTACACCGGCGAGCGCATCCGCACTCACCCGCGCCTGTTGGCCACCCTCCACAGTCACCACCGACCTCCGTCACAACTCGCGCGTCACCAACGAGGGGTGCTTCGAGGGAGAGTCGGCGGTCGGCTTACGAGACCGCCGAAGGGGAAGCAAACGATAGCGAGCCGCGGGGCGCGAACCCATCCCCAACCCGACCGATTCCAGGTTCTTGTCGGGGGACCCCGTCGAAGGATGTCGGGGGAGGCAGATCCGTTGGACTTCTCATCCCTCGCGGGCACCGGGAGGGGCCCGGGGCTTGGTCGGACGTCAGAGACCGACTGCGACGGTACGCTCAGCGACAACCCTAAGGAGGGGGCGATGGCGGAGTTGAGGATCCCGAGTCCTCGAGGAAAGCTGCCCGCCTATCTGGCCAGTCCGTCGGGCGATGGGCCGTGGCCCGGGGTGGTCGTGATCCACGACGCGTTGGGCATGAGCCAGGACCTACGCAACCAGGCCGACTGGCTGGCGGGTGAGGGATACCTGGCTGTGGCGCCCGACCTCTTCCATCGGGGCGGCGGGACGATGACCTGCCTGATCTCCATCAGTCGCGATCTGCGCGCCCGCCGAGGAGCAGCGTTCGATGACGTGGAAGCGGTGCGTACCTGGCTGGCCGGCCAAGACGGATGCACGGGCACGATCGGGGTCATCGGCTTCTGCATCGGCGGCGGGTTCGCCTTGCTGCTGGCCCCCGGGCACGGCTTCTCCGCATCGAGCGTGAACTACGGCGTCGGCAACCCGAAAGACGCCTACACCGAGAGCGCCTTGGCGGGTGCCTGTCCCATCGTAGGCAGCTATGGGGCGACAGACCGGGGCAACCGAGGGACAGCCAAGAAGCTCGACCGGGTCCTTCAGGCGCTCGCGATCGATCATGACGTCAAGGAGTACCCGGACGCCGGGCACGCGTTCCTCAACGACCACGAAGGCGCGGGCGACCCCTCCCCCTTCATCTTCGTGGTGATGGGTGTGTTCGCGGGGGCCTCCGACTACCACGAGCCATCAGCGCAGGACGCCCGCCGCCGCATCGTCTCCTTCTTCAACACGCACCTGCGCCCGGGAGAGCCAACGAGGATCGCGTGATCCCGAGAGGGCCCCAAGCTCGCGGCACTTCCGACCCTGGGCAGCCGCCGCTCCGAGCGCATCGTAGGAGCGGGAGGTACCCGAGATGGTTCGTGTCGAGGGCGAGATCGTGATCGAACGACCGACGGAAGAGGTGTTCGACTTCGTCGCCGATGAACGGAATGAACCTCGCTACAACCCGAAGATGCGTCGCGCCGAACTGATCTCGCAGGGACCGATCGGCGTCGGCACACGCTTCCGGGCGGAGACCGCAAGCATGGGTCGAGCCGTCCAGATGGTCATCGAGTTCACAGGCTTCGAGCGACCCCGGCGGATCGAGGAAACCGTGCACATGTCCTCGATGGATCTTCAGGGCACCATGACGTTCGACCCCGTTCCCGAGGGGACACGGATGCGGTGGGCGTGGGATCTGAAGCCGCGTGGCATGCTCAAGGTGATGCGCCCATTGGTCGCCCAAATGGGCCGGCGCGGGGAGCAGGCCATCTGGGAAAGCCTCAAGCATCTGCTGGAGGGCCAGGGATGACGATCAACTCGGCCCCCGCTTGGAGTTCGGATCCGTAGCGCATGGTTACTGGGATGACCCTGCGCTCCGCCGATGAAGCTACCCTCGTGACCGGTGGAACCTCAGGGCTGGCGTTCGCGATCGCGCAGCGATTCCACTGCTCCGATGACGTCTGATGGGGAACTGCGCGTGGACTCCGGTTGCTGTACGGGTGTTCGCGTTCTCAGTGCTTCCGGTGCTGCTCGCCGCCCTTCATGTGCGACTCGACACGAGCGCGAAGGATCGTCTCTGGAAGGTAGAGGTGTACCTGATCTACCTGTTCATGCTCGGCGTGGGCGCGAGCGGTCTCAGCGGGTTCTTCGGTCACGTCTTCACGCCCGATGCGGTCGCGGAGTCGATCGACTAGCGGAAGGGCAGTCCGTTCCAGCAGGAGATGGGTTTCGCCAATCTCGCACTTGGCGTCTTGCGTCTTATCGCTGCGGGGCGCAGGGACGGCTTTCGAGAGGCGACGGTGATCGAGGTCGCCATCGTTGGGGTCGGTGCGACCTCGGTGCACGTCATCGACATCCTTCAGGAAGGCAACTTGGCCGCGGGCAACTCCATCCAGAACGTAGCGAATCTTCTGAAGCCGGCCCTGCTGATACCGATGCTCATCGTGAGTCGTCGTTCTGAGCCTGCCGGGGTGGGTGGCCCCTCCTTCGATCAGTGGCGGATGACGGTTGTCGGAACCGCAGGGATGGTCACGGCCGTCGTTGGGACCGGTTTCGGTATCGGTTCTTCGCTCGAACTCGCCCTGCCGGCGACGCTCGTCGCAGCTGTCCTGGCGGCAGGCATCACGGCGCGGTCGGCGAGACTTTCAAGGAACTCCTAAGGCTCCTGCTCGCACCCACCGCGTAGGGCCGCGTTCACGATGACCTGGGCACGGCGCTGATCAGTGCTTATGAACGAACCCCAGGCTGCTACGGCGGATCCAGTGGTGGATCGGTCGAAGAACGTGATCCCCTCGCTCGAGTTGTTGGTCCGTTGCCGCCGAACTCGTTCCTGCAGGCGTGTTCGCTGCCGTTACGGAAGGACTCGCCACCGAGCGCCTGGCAGACGGCGGGCTCGGCGACGGCGAGCATCGCCCAGATCGAGACAACGAGAGTCGCGCAGGTTGCCGCCGCGATCCAGGTCCTGCGGCCGCGATGTGTCGTGTGTGTCGAGGCCCGGTGCGGAGATTCCCCCTGACAGCGACCTCGATCACATCGGGCTCCGAGCAGGAACTCGATGGGACCGAACCCGACGAACTCGTCCGAGTCCTCGCGATGAGCTCATGCGCCTTCCCGGTCCTCAAGGAGGCGCTCGGCGAGCATGCCGAACGCACGTCCCACCCGCCCCTTCGGCGGCACGAGGCGACCGCGATCTTGGGCTCGTGGCGCCGCCCGATCGGCGGGCACCACGGCCATCGGTACGGCTCCGAACACCCGCTCGACATCACCGGGCGTGATCTCGCTCCGCCCTGCACGGTTCACGACGAAGCCGACATGTGCCCTCAGACCGAGGGGCGTGACGACCTCTATCGCCCGCGTGGCCGCTCGGAACGACAGCACGTCGAGCGAGAGCACCTCGAGCACGCGATCGGCGCTCTCGAGCCCCGCGACCGTGAGCCCCCCGAGCTCGCGCGGCAACGAGACGACAACCGCATCGCAGCTCGACGCGGCCACCCGCACGATCGCAGCGAGGTCACCTGGCGTCACGTTTCCCGCTCGCTCCGGATCGGGTGCTGCCAGCGCGCGGAACCCCGCCGGATGCATCCACGTCGCGTCGTCGAGGTGCGCGGTCGACAGCTCGTTCACGAGCGGCAGGAGATCGGCGATCGTGTGCACGTCGTCGATGGGCACGCCGATCGCGGCGGAGACGTCGCCGTAGGTCGGATCGCCGTCGATCAGCACGCAGTCGAGTCGCCGTCGAGCGAAGGCCTGGGCGAGATGCGTGGCAACGAACGTCGACCCGACACCGCCCTTGGCCCCGTGCACTGCGACGACGGTCGCCCGCTTCTCGCCGGCCTCGGGCACCGCGACCGTGGCGGCGGCCGCCCCCGCGAGGTCATCGCGCTCACCGGGCCACAGGTAGAAGCCGCGGGCACCGACGCGGATCGCCGCGCGGAGGGACGCCACCGACTCACGGGTGTCGAGCGCGAGCACAGCCGGCCCCCGCACTGCCGCCGGCTCGACGAGCGACGGCTGCGCCACGACGGCATCGGGTTCGAGCTGCCGCACCGCCTCGACCAGCTGCCGATCGTCTGATGCGGTGGCCACGACGCGGGCGCCGCCGCTGCGGTCGAGGAAGTGCATCACCTCCTCGGCGACGTCGTTCGCCTCGAGGGCGAGCACGATCCGGGCGACTTCCTGCATGGACCCTCCAACACGTGCACGGGCACCACCGCACGACACGGCGTCGCGCGGAGGGAAGTGCGAGGGAGAGTCGGTGCCCGGCCTGGGCCGTTGCACCGAGGGGATGCGAACGCTAACCGCCGTGACCCCGCGCGGTCGATCCCCAGGGCGGCCGATTTCCCGGCGCCGGCTAGGGGACGTCGAGCCGCGTGGCCGGGGACGTGGCCGTGACCGTCGTCACCGGGTTCGTGGCATGCTCGGTCGGTAACCACCCGCGGCTCGAAGAGGGGGGCCGAAACCGTTGCCGAATTGTCAGACCTGCGGCGCGTCGCTGCCCGCCGGCGCGCGGTTCTGCCCTGCGTGTGGCTCCGCCCAGCACGGTCTTCCCGGTGCCGGCTCGCGCCGCCCGGTGACCGTCGTCGTCACCGACGTCGTGGGGTCCACGTCGCTGGGCGAACGACTCGACGCCGAGACCCTGGGCGGAGTCATGACCCGCTACTACGAGGCGATGCGTACGGTCATCCGGCGACACGGCGGCGCGGTCGAGAAGTTCATCGGCGACGCGGTGGTGGCGACGTTCGGCGTACCCGACGTGCATGAGGACGACGCCTTGCGCGCGGTGCGCGCCGCCTCCGAGATGCACCAAGCGCTCACCGAGCTGAACGACGAGCTCGAGCGGCGATGGGGAGTGCGCCTCGAGGTGCGCACCGGGGTGGCCACGGGCGAGGTCGTCGCCGGCGGCGGCCCGGCGGTACTCGGCAATCCCGCCAACCTGGCGTCCCGGCTGCAGGGCCGGGCCGGCGACGGCGAGATCCTGCTCGCTGCGGACACCCACCGCCTCGTGCGCGATTCCGTGCGGGTCGAGCCCGCCGGGACCCTCGATCTGAAGGGATTCGACGAGCCGGTGTCGACCTTCCGTCTCGTGGGACTCACCGACCGGCAGCGGCAGCGCTCTCGGAGCACGCACGTGGGGCGCGAGCAGGAACTGGCGCTGATCGACCTCGCATACCGGCGAGCCATGCGAGATCGGCGCGTTCAACTCGTCACCGTGATGGGCGACGCGGGCATCGGCAAGACGCGCCTGGTCGAAGAGGCCGTCGGGCGTCTGGGCTCGGAGCCGCTCGTGCTGCGCGGGCGGTGCCTGCCCTACGGCGAGGGCATCACGTTCTTCCCGGTCAGCGAGGCGGTCGCGGCCGCGGCCGGCATCGAGCGCGACGACGACGCCGAGAGAGCGCGGGAGAAGGTGGCCGCCCTGATGCCCGATGGCGCCGACACGATCGTTGCCCGTGTGAGCGAGGCGATCGGGCTCGGAGGTCCAGCAGGCGCCCCGGAGGAGACCGCGTGGGCGATCCGTCGTTTCTTCGAGCTGCTCGCCGCCGCTCGGCCGCTCGCCCTGGTCTTCGACGACCTGCAGTGGGCCGAGCCGACGTTCCTCGATCTGGTGGCGCAGTTCATGGAACGCGCCCGCGGTGTCGCGGTGCTCGTCGTGGCCGTCGCCCGACCGGAGCTGCTCGAACAGCGTCCGACATGGGGCGGCGGCTCCGCGAACGCGGTCGCGATCTCACTCGAGCCACTCACCGACGAGGAGGGTGCGCTGCTCGTGCGCGGGATCGTGGGCGACGGTCGGATCGACGACGCCCTGGCCGTCGCGCTGGCGACCACCGCGGGCGGCAATCCGCTGTTCCTCGAGGAGTACGTGGCGATGCTGCTCGACGACGGCACGCTCGCTCGCCGCGACGACCGGTGGGAAACCGCCCTCGACTTCGCGACCGCCACCTCGACGCCGCCGACCCTCACCGGCCTGCTGACTGCCAGGCTGCATCGCCTGCCCCCCGATGAGCAGGAGGCCCTCGTCCACGCCTCGGTGATCGGGAAGGTGTTCTCCGCCGATGAGCTCGCCAAGTTGGTCCCTGAGCCGGACTCGCCCGGCCTGGACGCGGTCGTCGAGCGGCTGCTCGAACGTGATCTGTTGCGAGCGCCGTCGGGAACCCCGGAGAGCTCGGGGGCGCTGGAGTTCCAGCACCAGCTGCTCCGCGACGCGGCGTATGGGTCGTTGCCGAAAGCTCGGCGCGCAGAGCTGCACGAGCGGTTCGCCGACCGGCTCGAGGCCGGGTCGGCGGAACGACCGGAGGAGCTCGACGAGATCGCCGGGTATCACCTCGCTCAGGCGCACGGCTACCGGGCCCAGCTCGGAGCGCCCGACGAGGCCACGCACGCGCTCGCCGATCGCGCCGCCACCCGTCTGGGCGCGGCCGGCCGCCGAGCCGTGGAACGGGGTGACGCCTCGGCCGGGATCCGGTTGCTCGAGCGGGCTGTCGCTCTCGCCACGCAGCCCGGCACGCGGGCCGGACTGCGGCTGCCCCTGTGCCAGGCGATGGGTGATGCGGCCGACCCGGAGGGGTTCAAGGCCGCCGTCACGATCGCCGTCGCCGAGGCCGCGCAGGCGGGCGACGAGCGCTTACGGCTTCGGTTCGAGCACCTGCGCACGGCGTCGGCCATGCTGTACGACCCAAGGGCCACACCGCCTGAGGAGGTCGCCGCGATCGTGCGGGATCAGGCCGACGCCCTGCTGGCGCTCGGCGACGACGAAGGATTCGCAGAATGTCAGTACCAGCTCGCCTCGGTGGCTTGGTTCGTGGGAGACGCGGCAGGGTTCGAGCGGTCGGCGCGACGCGCGCTCGAGCACGCGATCGCGAGCGGCAACGCTCGCTCCGTCGGACGCGCCGCCGACTACGTCTTCAGCGCAGCGATCCGAGGGGCGACGCCGCTTCCCGACGCGCTGGAGGAACTCCGGGGGATCCGGGCAACGGTTCCCCTCGGGCTCGCGGCAACCGCGGAATTGCGCGTCGAGGAGGCCGAGATCCTGGCCTACCTCGACCGAACCGACGAGGCCCGCGAGTTGGCCGCCGAGGCCGCCGCCGAGCTCACCGAGCTCGGGCTGCAGCGGTCTGCGGCCGGCGCCGAGGCGGCCCTGGCGATCATCGAAGACGAGGCCGGCAACCTCGAGGCATCGGAGGCGGCAGCACGCCGAGCGTACGAGTTCTTTCGCGACAACGGAGACGTGGGCAACGGCAGCCTCTTGGCGGTGCAGTTGGCCGACGTGCTCGCTCGTCTCGGGCGCTCCAAAGAAGCTGAGGATCTCGCCGGCGTGGCAGCCGAGATGTCCGCCGAGTTCGACATCGAGGCCCAGGTCGGCTGGCGCATGGCGAGGGCGCGCGCCAGGGCCAAGCTCGGAGACCCCGACGAGGGGGTCCGGCTGGCGGAAGAAGGGCTGCAACAGCTCGAGGGCACCGACCTAGTGTTGTTGCGCGCCGATCTCCTCCGGACCTACGGTGACGTCCTGGCCGGGATCGGTCGATCCGACGACGCCGCGGATCGGTGGCGGCGAGCGCTCGACGCCTACCGCGCCAAAGGTCACGTCGTCGGTGCCCGCCGGGTCACCGCGCGACTGAGCGAGGTCGACGCAGATCAGCCCTCGTAGCGCCGGGCGTCGGTGAAGGCGGTGTTCGTCGAGGCGATGCCGGGGATGCCCTGGAGCGGCCCGGCGGCGGCATTCGCGACTTCCTCGAACGTGTCGCCCCCGAGCTGCAACAGGATGTCGTAGTCGCTGAACACCACCGACGCCCCTTTGAACGTGTCCTTCAGCGGCGCCCCCTCGTCCTGGCTGGCCACTGCCTCGAGCACCGACTGCAGCTGGCCCTTCTTGACGCGCAACCGGATCAGCCCGATCACCTCGGGCGTGTCGCGTTTGGCCCCTGCCTTCCTGGTGCCGACCGTCGCCGTGCCGCCTTCCGCGCCGTAGCTGCAGTGCACGCCGCGACGCGAGAGCCCGTCACCGATGAAATCCTGCAATTCGGCGAGCGTCTCTGCACGCAGGTGCGCGAAGCCTTTCGAGCTGCCGACGAGCTCGGCCGCGAACATCACGGGACCGTCGGGCGGTCCGTAGGCGCGAAGTGCGTCGATCACGTCACGGATCGTCGTGACCCCCGCGCCAGCCTCTTTGATCGTTCCCGTGACGACGTCCATCGCCGGGTCCACCTCGTTGATGAACACGAACGCGTGCACACCGGTGTAGTCGTACCTCTCGTCGGCCATCGTTCCCCCTCCCAGGATCGATGGCCTCCACCCTGGACCCCGTGGCGCGGTCGTGCAACCCGTCGATCAGACCGACGCCCGGCCCTGCGGCTACACGCGCTCGGGCACCACGTCGTCCGAGCCCCTCGAGTCGCGGCCACGACGGCGACCAGCGAACACCAGCGCGAGCGCGATCAGCGCGATCGCGACGGCGGCCGCCGCCCAGGGGTGCACGAGCGGACGCCCGGCTGCTTCCTCGCGCGCCGTATCCGCCGCGGCGACTTGCTGCTCGAGGCTGCTCACGTGATCGGTCAGCGCCTGTCGCGCGGCCTCGCTCTCGTCGAGGGCGCCCGACAACGAGGCGAGCTCCTCCTCGGCGCCCTTCTCGCCCTTGCGCAGCTCGCGCTTCAACCCGGCGAGCTGGGAATGCAGCGTGCTCACGTCGCCAAGGAGGGCCGCTTCCCGCTCCGTGGCGACGACGGAGAGCACGCCGCTCACCGGCTCGCCGAAGCCGTTGAGGGTGCACGGGTCGTTGCACAGACCGAACGAGTAGTAGTCGCCTTCGGTCTGAGGCACAGTGAACGTGACCTTCAGCTCCGTCTGATCCTTCCCCTGCTCGATCGTGAAGGTGCCGACCCTGATCGCGCCGGCTGGCAGCCCTCGCCCGGGGTCGATCGCCGTCCCTGGGGGCAGCACGTAGGCGTAGAACGGACCGCGATCGAGTAGCTCCGTCTTGCCGGCGGGGATAGAGACGTAGACGGTGCCCGTCACCTGCTCACCGGGCAGATGATGCGTGCCTGCGAACTCGATGTAGGCGCCTCCGTTCGCCGACGCCCGGGGCGCCGTGAGCGCGACCACCGTGACCGTCGTCAGCACCAGAGCCCGTGCACGCATGATCGCCCTCCTCGTGTCCTGCCGTCGACGAGCAGACCGACGAGGGACGCGTGTGGTTCCACCACGGGTGCACATGGAACCGATCCGATCCCGGGGCGGTATGTGGGGTAGCGCGTCCGATGGCGGCGCCCTGCTCGAGGAGGACGACGATGCGGACCAGCCGACTCGCAGCCCTGGCGGTCACGGTCACGGCGCTCGCCGCCTGCACCCCTGATCGGGCCGCGAACCCGCCCGACACCGCCGGACGGGCAGGCACCCCGGGCGGCGTGCTGCTCGCGTCGACCGGAAGTGGCGACCTCGCGATCGACGCCACGTCGGGCGCCCTGCTCGCGGGTGGCGCCGGCACGGTCGCTGCTCCCGACGGCGACGCGCTCTACCACGCGACGAGCGACGGGATGTCGACCACGATCACGTCGGTGGACTCCCGGTCGGGCGGGACCGTGGGCACCCAGCAGGTGCGAGGCGAGCTCGATGTGGCGGTGGCCTCGGTCTCCGGCCGCGCGATCGCCCTCGTGGAACCGGTGCCCGGCGCGGCCCCCGGCGTGCCCGTGCCTCGCGTCCGGACGACGATCGTGGTCGCAGACCCCGCCGGCGGCGGCGAGCCGATGCGCTTCCGCCTGGACGGCAACTACGAGCCCGAGGCGTTCTCGATCGACGACGAGCGGCTGTTCCTGATCCAGTACCTGCCGGCCGAGACCCCGGCCGTCTACCGGGTTGTCGTGCTCCAGTTGGCGACCGGCGAGGTGCGGCCCGTGCACGGGCGGTTCAAGACTCCGCCGCAGCGCATGCCCGGGGTACGGCTCGGCCAGGTGTTCGACCCGGTCACGTCGCAGATGTACACGCTGTACTCGAACCGACCCGGCGCCTACGCCGACGCGTACGAGGACACCGGCGGCACGAACCCCTATGGCGGCGCTTCCTATGGCAGCGACTCAGGCGCCTCAGGTGACTCCGGCGGGTCAGGCGGTGACGGCGACGGATCCGGCGCCGGTGGCGACTGGCCCGAGGAGACCTTCGTGCACGTGCTGAACCTGCGTCAGGGCTGGGCCTTCTGCGCCGGGCTTCCCAAGGTGATGTGGGGTGGCGCCGCGAGCGACCAGGCGATCGCCCCCTCGCCCGACGGGCGCTCGCTCTACGTGGTCGACGCACGACAGGGCCTCGTGGCCGTGATGGACACGGAGACCCTCGAGGTCGAGCGAACCGGCCGGGTCGACCTGGGCACGGTCGACGGACGAACGTCGGTCGCGATGAGCCATGACGGCGGCACGCTCTTCGTGGCCTCGGCCGGCGATGACCGTCCGCTGTTCGCGATCGACACGGCGTCGCTGACGCTCGCGGACCGTTGGACCGCACCCGGTCCGATCTCCGGGCTGGGCATGTCCCTCGACGGCACGGCGCTGTTCGCGGCCGTCGGGGGGCGGATCGACGTCCTCGACCTCGGCACTGGCGACGCCGTCGCGTCGGTGCCCACCCCCGGGTTCGCGCCCATCGTGTCGCTCGACCCGCTCCCCGACTGAACCGGGAGCCGAGGTCCGCGATCCGCGCGGGGGATGAGGTGCAGGGAACCTTTCCGCCCCTGCGCCGGTCCCCTCGCAGAGGGCCTGCCGACGGGCCTAGGCTTGCGTGGCCGACGGAACCGAGCGAGGAACCGAGCGAGCGAACGCCCGACAGGACGAGAGGAGACGGGTGCGCGACGCCGACCCCCGTACGCTGGACCGAGCGCGCCGTGGCGACCCAACCGCGTTCGAGCAACTCGTGCGCGAGTACCAGGCCGACGTGTACCGGTTCGCCTGGCACCTCACGCGCGACCGGGAGCTCGCCGCCGACGTCACCCAGGACGCGTTCCTGCGGGCGTTCCGCTTCCTCGACGGATTCCGTGGCGACCGGAAGTTCGGATCGTGGCTGTTCAGCATCACCAGGAACTGCGCGATGGACTCGCTCCGGGCTCGGCGGTTCCCGCTCGTGCACGATGGCGACCGCGAGGTCGAGGGTGCGGTCTCCGACGCGACGTCCCACGCCGTGCTCGACGAGGCGTTGCGCTCGATCTCCGACGAGCACCGGGAGACGTTCTTGCTCGTCGAGGTGTTCGGGCTCAGCTATCGGGAAGCCGCCGACGTGCTCGCGGTGGCACCAGGAACGGTGAAGAGCCGCATGTTCCGGGCCCGGCAGGCGCTCTGCGCGGCGATCGCCGAGGACGAGCCCGGTCCGTCGCGCGAGGTGGCGGCGGACGGACCGGGCGAAGGGTGGCGGCGATGAACTGCGATCGAGCGCAGCTCGTGCTCTCTGCCCGGATGGACGGCGAACACGTCGGTGGGCGCGGCGTGACCGACGTCGACTCGCACGTCGAGGGTTGTGCGTCGTGCCGGGCCTTCGCCGACGGCTCGGGCCGGGTGCGCGCCGCGGTGCGGATCCGCCCGGCCGACCCCGTGCCCGACCTGGTCGACCGCATCGTCGGCTCGCTCGAGCAGGCTCCCCCCCGCGAGCGGACCGCGACCTCCTCCCGCAGGCATCGGGCGCCGCTGCGCCGCGCGATGCCCGTGGCGGCGGCGGTCGTCGCGGGCGCGGTGATCGGCAGCGTGATCGTGGGCGGACCGTTCCGCGGGCGCGACCGTGAGGCGATCTCTGCCCAGGCCGTCGCCCAAGGCGTGCGCGCGGCCTCACCGGGCCTCGACTCGTTCCGAGGCACGTTCGAGATCGTGGAACGGGGCCTCTCCCGCGAAGTGCCCGAGCGACGGCTGCAGATGCGCGTGGCGTTCCTCCCACCGCAGCGATTCCGCCTCGAGGTCGACGACCGCACCGCCTACCCCTCGGCCGCGTGGACCCCCACCGACATCACGTACGTCGAGGACATGCCGGCGACCTACCTCTCGGGGCCCACAGGGTGCCCGACCGGGCTGCCCGCCGACGCCTGCCCGACGACACGCACGACCGTCACGACCACCTCGCCGTACTCGCTCGCGGCGCCGCTGCCGGCCGACCTCGTCGTACCTCTTCGCACCGTCGGCTCAGCCAGAGGCATCCGCGTGCTCGGCACGGAGCAGGCCGGCGATCGCGAGGTCGTACACGTCGAGACGACGTTCGACCGGGCTGCGCCGATGTTCCCGTTCCTGCGGCTCGGCGGCACGTGGCGGCCGTTCTTCGACGGCGACCGGGTCGAGCTGCTGCTCGATGCGGAGTCGTGGCTGCCCGTGCGCATCACGGTCTTCCCCGCCGACGGCGCACGGCGCCGCGACTGGGAGCTCCGTTTCGGACTGCCGGTCGAGGCGCCGAGCACGGCGATCCTCGACGTGCGTGCCACCTCGATCGTGGCGGGGGAACCCGACCCGTCGTTGTTCGAGATCCCCGGGCGCGAAGGGGGTGCCCTCGACATCGCGTCGCTGGCCGGACGCCTCGGCTACCGGCCGGTGACCCCGACGTTCACCGGTGCCCTCGAGCTCGCCACGGCCGTGGCACCGCCCGAGGGCGTGGGTGCGCCGAGGTCGCTGCTCGTCTACGTCGACGGCCTCGACTACCTGCGCGTGGGCGAGCGACCGGGTCGCCGCACCGGTCGCGCGTTCGGACCGGTAGGCCCCGACGCCACCCGCGTGACGTTGCCGGGCGGCGGCGTCGCATACTTCGAGCCCGCCGCCGACGGGCTCGGGCGGCGGCTCGCGATCGTCGGTGACGACACGAACCTGTTCCTGGAGACGAACCTGCCACTGGGGGACCTGCTCGAGATCGCGAGCTCGATGCCCGTGCGAGGGCTCCCGGCGGTGGCGCCGTGAGGGGTGACGTGAGGGGTCGCGCACGCAGCGGCGTGCGGCCCGGGGCGGCGGCGATCGCCGGTCTCGTCGTCGGCGCGGTGGTCACCGTGGCGCTGCAGGGCGGGACGACGCCGAGCGCCGGTGGGCGCGACGGCCCCGCACTGCCGGCGCCCGGCCCCACGCCGCCCGAGACGTTCCTCGTCTGGGTGCCGCGGGGTCTGCCGGCGGGATTCGACGACGCGGTCCGGTCCCTGCAGCTGACCGGACGGGTCACGACGGTCGCCCAGGACAACACCTGGCTCGCCCGTTCCTGGGATGCCGACGGCGAGGAGATCGACCGACCGGCAGGTGGGTACCGGATCCCGCTCGACACGATCGCGGTCGATCCGGCGACGTTCGTGGCCTTCCTGCCGGCAGCCGACCGTCCGGTGACCGAGGCACTGATCGCCGGCGAGGGGGTGCTCGGGGCCACGTCGGCGGTGGTGCGCGGACTGGGGCCTGGCGCCGTGCTCGGATTCCCGGGCGGCGAGCACGTGCGCATCGCGGCGGTGCTGCCAGACGAGGCCGTCGGCGCGGCCGAGCTGATGGTCTCCCGCGAGACCGGCCGCCGCATCGGCGTACGGACCGACCGCTCGCTGCTGCTGCGGCCCGCGCCCGGCCGGGCACTCCGCACCGACGCCCTCCGCGTCGCCTTCGACCGACTGCTCCCCACGGAGCTCGGTCCCTACGGGCGGGTGCAGGTCCGCGCGCAGGGCGAGACCCCGTACTTCCGGCCGGGCGATGCGGTGCTGCCCACCGTCATGCTGAAGACGCTGTTCGGCGAGTTCGCAGCCCGTCCTGAGGCTGGTCGCCCGGGCTACCTCGACCTCGATCCGACATGGACGCAAGCGCAGATGGAAACCGCCCGCCTGCCCGTGCTCGGCCTGGTCACGTGCCACCGCTCGGTGATGCCCCAGCTGCGCGGCGTCGTGAGAGAGCTCGTGCGCAGGGGTCTCGGGGAGCTGGTCGAGACCTACGACGGGTGTTTCGCGCCCCGGTTCATCGGGCGCGATCCATCGGCGATGCTCTCGCACCACTCGTGGGGCATCGCGGTCGACATGAACATCGCCGGCAACTACTACGGCGTGCACCCCGATCAGGACCCGCGGCTCGTCGCGGTGATGGAGCGATGGGGCTTCGCCTGGGGCGGCCGCTTCATCGTGCCCGACGGCAACCACTTCGAGTACCACCGCGCTCCTGCCACGTAGGCTTCCGGCGATGGGCGCGCCCCCACCCCAAAGAACCCGCCGAGGAGCGGCCTCATGAGTGGCATGCCCCTTCGGCGGTGGGCCTTCCTCGCAGTGGTGGCGGCGTTGGGGATCGCGGCGGTCGCGCTCACCCTCTCTGGTCCGCCAGGAGCGTCGGTGCCGGTCGCGGCCGGGGCCTCAGACGGCCCGGCCCACGTGGGGGCACCTGCCGTCGGCGCCGCCGGAGGGATCGCCGCTCCTGAGGCGCCCGCTCCCGCCGCCCCCGAGCCTCCCCCGTACTTCCTCGCCTGGACGCCGGGCGGGCTGCCGCTCGACTTCCGGGCGCGGGTGCGCACGGTCCGCGGGCTCGAGTCGACCGTGGTCGTCGCCGGCGACTCGCGCTGGCTGACGCGCTCGCTCGACGCCGGTGGCGACGTGATCGACCGTCCGGACCCGCCATTCGCGATCCCGATCGACGCCTTCGCCGTGAACCCGGTCGAGGTCGCTCCGTTCCTTCCCGCACGTGTCCGTGGCGAGGTGGTCGACGCGCTCGCGCGAGGGCAGGGGGTGCTCGGGACGCGCAGCGCCGTCGTGCGAAGGCTCGGCGTGGGCGGCACGCTGGAGTTCGGGGACACGTCGGTGCGCGTGGGCGCCGTAGTCCCCGAGGAGCTGATCGGCTGGAGCGAGCTGCTCGTCTCCCGCGACGTCGGCACACACCTGGGAATCGTCGATGACCGGTACCTCTGGGCCTTCCCCGAGGGGAAGCCGGGCCTCGACGCATTCGAAAGCATGGTGCGCCCGCTGCTCCCTGCGAACGAGCCGATGCGGGTCGAGCTCCCCGGCGGGAGCCCGTACATGAGGGTGGCGAGCGGTGTGAACCCGCCCGTCGTGCTGAAGCAGGCGTTCGGCGAGTTCGCCGCCGCGCCGGACCCCACGAACCCGGGGTCCTTCCGCATCGACCCGGCCTGGAGCGACGCGAACCTCGTCAGCCGGGCCGTACCTCTGCTCGGCAGGCTCACCTGCCACCGCGGCTTCATGGAGGATCTCGTGCGCGCGATGCATCGGGTGGAACGCGCGGGATTGGGGGCGATGATCCACTCGACCGCCGGGTGCTTCAACTCCCGCACGGTGGCACGCAGCCCCACGAACCCACCCTCGTTCCATGCGTACGGGGCCGCGGTCGACATCAACGCCCCCGAAAACGCGTTCGGCGCTGTACCCACGATGGACCGCCGCATCGTCGCGATCTTCGAAGACCTCGGGTTCAATTGGGGCGGCGACTTCTTGATCCCCGACGGCATGCACTTCGAGTACGGGGGCGGACCGCTCGCGGCCGACCCGTGACCGAGAACTCGCGAGTTACGACTTCCGGCCGATGCCAGCGGCATGTGACCGTGCGACGCTCCTTCGGCGTAGGTCGCAAGGAGTCACCCATCGACCCGGAGGGATCGGGACTTCATGTTCAACGGACGACACGCCCGCACGTCCGTGAAAGCGCTCATCGCGACGCTGGTGGCATCGATCATCTCGCTGCTTCCTGCCGTCCCGGCCAACGCCGCGATCCCGGCCACGGAGTCCGACGAGGTCGGCATGGTCGACGGGCTCGTGCGAGCGATCGTCGTGTCCGGCAACCAGGTGTGGGTCGGGGGGTCGTTCAGCGAGATGCGCGACGCCAACGGCACGAAGGTGCAGGCCGCAGCCAGCCTGGCCGTCTTCGACGCCGACTCCGGAGCACCGATCACGTCCATCGCCGTGCCCGAGGTCACGAAGTCAGGAACAGCGGGAACCGTCTTCGACCTCTCGCTCGGTCCTGACGGACTGCTCTATCTCGCCGGATCGTTCGACCGTGTCGGGGGCCTGGCTCGCAAGAACGTCGCGGCGATCGACCCGAGCGACGGATCGGTGGCCCCGTTCGCACCGAGCACGGCCACGGCGAAGAGCGTACTCGCGACATCGGGGGCGGTCTTCGTCGGCACGTCGAAGCTCCTCTCGTTCGAGACGAACGGCGCGCCATCGCCCGGGTACGACGCGCCCGAAGTGGAGACCGATCCTTCGCTTCGAGGTCACAACACCCCGCCGCAGGTGCGTGACATGGTGTCGATCGGCTCGACGATCGTCGCAGCCTGCCAGTGCGACAGCACGCTCGAAGGGGGTACCCGGAAAGCCTCGAAGGCCGCCATCAAGGTCGACGCGGGCACCGGCGCCGTCCTCGACTGGACTCCGGGCAACCTCCCCGATCACAGCGCAGCGTTCGGCATCAGCGTGCTCGTGCAGAACGATCCGGGATCGGGGAAGCCGACCGTCTACCTCGGCTCCGGCGGCTCGGACTTCGCCGCCGGATTCGATCTCACGACGGGCGACCAGACATTCAAGACCGACACGTCCGGCTCGTCGCAGGCCCTCGCGTGGATGGACGGCCTGTTGTACGTGGGTGGTCACTTCCAATGGGTGGCGAAGCAGCAGGCGCAGCAGTGCGACGCGAACGACAGCCCGAACACCGACTGCCACCATGCCCCACGTCTCGTCGTGATCGACCCCGACACCGGTCGCGTGATCCCCGAGGCCGACCCGTGGAACCCCGGGATCTGCTGCAAGTACAACGGCGTGTGGGCCCTGACTCCCGACGTCGGCCGTCACCGCCTGCACGTCGGCGGCGAGTTCACGAAGGCCGGCGGCACGTGGAGCGGAAGCGGCACCGAATGGGGGCTGGTGGGCGCGAGGACCCAGTCCTATTACGCGCGATTCTCGGCGACCACGACGACGCTCGAGACGTTGACGCTGTCGTTCTCGGGCGACGGAGGGGGGCGCGTCACGAGTGAGCCGTCTGGGGTCGACTGCATCGACGATTGCGAGGCCGGCTTCGTCGACGGCACCGCCGTCACGCTCACCGCCGATCCCGATCCCGGGTCCGTGTTCGCCGGCTGGAGCGGTTCGTGTGTCGGCACCGGCACATGCCAGCTCACGATGGATCAAGCCCGATCGGTCACCGCCGCGTTCGCGCTCGAGGGACCGACCTCCACGTGCGGTCGCATCGCGTACACCTCGTCGAGCGGCGGCAACGTGGACGTCTTCACGATGACGCGCAAAGGCGCGCTGAAGACACGGCTCACGAGGAACGCCGCCGCCGACCGCGACCCGGCATGGTCGCCGGACTGCTCGCGGATCGCCTACTCCAGCACGCGGACGGGAGACGCCGAGATCTTCGTGATGGACGCCGATGGCTCGAACCGGACGCGCCTCACCGACGCCGACGGCGCCGACACCCGCCCGACATGGTCGCCGAACGGTGATCGCATCGCCTTCACGAGCACGCGGACGGGAGACGCCGAGATCTTCGTGATGGACGCCGATGGCAGCGGCCTCGCGAACCTCACCGACGATGCGGCGCGCGACCGGGCCCCGGCCTGGTCGCCCGACGGCGCACGGATCGCATTCGACAGCGACCGAGGCGGCGACACGAACGTGTGGACGATGAATGCCTCGGGCGGCTCGCTCCTCATGCTGACCGGAGACGAAGGACGGTCGTCGGCACCCGCCTACTCTCCCGACGGCGGCACGATCGCGTTCGTGAGTGACCGCGGCGGATCGAAGCAGATCTGGCTGATGGACGCCGACGGTGACCGTCAACGTCGAGTCACGAACGACGGCGGTGCGCACACCCACCCGACGTTCGCTCCGAACGGAGATCGGATCGCCTTCGCGAGCACCCGCACCGGCCGAAACCAGATCTGGGTCGTCAAGCAGAACGGCTCAGGCGCGAAGAACCTGTCGAAGAGCGACCGCATCGACTCCACGCCGAACTGGTCCTGACCCACCGTCAGGAACGCCCGTCATCGGTAGGGTGACGGCCATGCCGCACACGACGAGGACGCACACGCACCGCCGTCACGTGCACCGAGCGCCGCTCCGGATCGCGGTCCAGCTGATCTCGGTCGCTGCGCTGACGGCGGCCTGCGTGAGCACCCAGGCGGACACTCCGCCACGCGGCAACATACCCTCGGCCAACGCCGATCCCTCGTCGGTCGCCGCGCTCTCCGAAGCCGTCTGCGCCTCGCTCGACCCCGAGCTCGTTCGACGCATCTCCCATGGCGCGGACCCGCGACGCAGCGGGGAGATCCAGCTGATCCCGCCGGAGAGCCTGCAGGCCGGAGGGTTGTCCCACGCATCCCCGTTCGACACCACCCAGCAGGTGCCCCTCCTCGTGTACGGCGCCGGCATCGCGCGCCCGGGCGTGTACGACCAGCGCGTGAGCCTCGCCGACGTCGCGCCCACCACCGCGAGGATCCTGAAGTTCCCGGGGTTCCACGCTCCCGACGGCACCGCACTGTCGGCGGCGCTGCTGCCGGCCGCCGAACGCGATGTGCCGCGTCTCGTCGTCACGGTCATCTGGGACTCGGCGGGCACCGACGTGCTCGAGCGGTGGCGCGAGGGCTGGCCGCGCCTGCGCGAGCTGGGCGACCGTTCGGCCTGGTTCACGAATGCGGCCCTGGATGCATCGCCGTCGAACACGCCGCCGAGCCACGCCACGATCGGCACGGGCGCGTTCCCGAGCACGCACGGCATCCCCGACGAGTTCGTGCGCGTCGGCGGACGCATCGAGCGCCCGCTGCACCTGGGACCTCGAGTACTGCGGGTGCCCACGCTCGGCGACCGGTACGACCTGGCCCTCGACAACGAGCCGCTGGTCGGCACCGTGGGGTCGCTCTCGGCCCACCTGCTGATGATGAGTCGCGGCTCGTTCGTGCACGGAGCCGACCGCGATCTGGCGATCACGAGGGAGCCGAAGGATGCCGCGACCGGCGGCGACGACTCCGCCCCCCGATGGCAGCTCGCCGAGGAGATGGCGCCGTACTACGCCATGCCCGACTACGCGAACGATCCATCGATGGACGACCGCTTCCTGCAGGAGACGGAGGCGCTCGACCGGGCCGACGGCGCCGACGACGGGATGTGGCGCGACCATGACATCGCGAGCCTGCTCGGCGGCTGGGACACCCCGGCGCGCTCGGCGTGGCAGACCGACCTGGTCGAGGCCGTCATCGAGCGGGAGGGCTTCGGCGCCGACGACGTGCCCGACCTGCTCTACGTGAACTACAAGATGCTCGACTCGCTCGGCCACAGCTACAGCGCCGACGGAGTGGAGCTGCTCGACGGCCTGCGCGCTCAGGATCGGGAGCTCGGTCTCCTCATCCGACTGCTCGACGAGCGGGTGGGTTCCGGAGAGTGGGCCATGATCCTCACCGCCGATCACGGTATGGCGCGGGACCCGGAGGTGACCGGGGCCGACCGCTACGACGTGACGGCGCTCACCGCATCGATCGAGGATGCGTTCGGCCCTGACGTGGTGGAGCAGATGCGCCCCACCCAGATCTGGCTCGACACCGAGGCATTGGAACGCGCCGGCTCGACGGTGGAGGACGTCGCCACGTTCCTCATGGCGATGCCCCGAGCCGACGTCGTGCGTGGCGAGGGCGACATCGAGCACCCCGACGATCCGGCGTTCCTGGCCGCGATCCCGACTCCAATGCTCGAGCACCCGCTCTGCCTGCGCGACTCGCGAGACTGATCGACCGAACGCCCTGCCGGTAGGCTGGCCGCCCGTGAGCCGAGCACGCCCACTCCCCGCCGCTTGGACGAAGATCCTGGCCGTCGTGCTCGTGGCCGGCCTGCTCGCCGCGCTCGCGGTGCAGCTGACCTCGACGGAAGCGGCGGCCCCGGCCGCGCCGCCGAGCGACGTGGCCCGCGCCGAGAAAGGGCGCTCGTCGGCGTGCGACCTGCCGTCACGGCAGCTCCTGCGTGTCTGGGAAGGGACGAAGGCCCCGGCGAGCGGCGAGATCCAGATCGTCGCGGCCGAGCCCGACTACGTGGGCGGCGGCCTGAGCCACGCGGGCCCGTGGGATTACGTGCAGCGGGTGCCCCTGCTCTTCTACGCGCCCGGACGCGTGCCGGCACTCGGCAGTGTCGACGGCCGAGCCACGCTCGCCGACATCGCGCCGACCAACGCCGGGATGCTCGATTTCGAGTTCGACGCGCCCGACGGGCACGAGCTGACGCGGGCGCTGCTGCCCGACGGCGAGCGCGCGGGACCCCCGAAGCTGCTCGTGACGCTCGTGTGGGACGGCGCCGGCCGCAACGTGCTCGACCAGTGGCCCGACGATTGGCCGTTCCTCTCGAGTCTCATCGACCAGGGCACCTGGTTCGACGACGCCGAGATCGGGTCGTCGCCGTCGAACACGCCTCCGACGCACGCCACGATCGGCACGGGCGCGTTCCCTCGCCGCCATGGCGTGATCGACCTCTACCAGCAGATCGACGGCGTGATCGACAAGCCTCAGCAGAACGGACCCGGCACCCTGCTGCTGCCCACGCTCGCCGATCTCTACGACGTCGCGCACGACAACGAGCCGCTCGTCGGCGTGGTCGCCACCCTCGGCGCCCACACCGGCATGGTGGGCCACGGTGCCCAGTGGCAAGGCGGCGACGCCGACCTCGCGATCATGCGCGAGCAGGAAGACGCAAGCACCGGCGGCGACGAGGGCGACTCCTGGCAGCTCACGACCGGCATGGCGCCCTACTTCGAGATGCCCGAGTACGTGAACGATGTGCCCGGGCTCGAGCGGGATCTGGCCACCCTCGACCAGGAGGACGGCGTGGTCGACGAGGCGTGGGGCGACTACCCGTTCGACGCGCTCGACGACGGGTTCCAGACCCCGGCTCGCTCGCCTTATCAGACGCGAATCGTCGAGGAAGTGATCCACCGGGAAGGGTTCGGCGCCGACGAGGTGCCCGATCTGCTCTACGTGAACCTGAAGGCGATCGACTCGGTCGGCCACATCTTCAGCGTCAACGGCGAGGAGGTGGGCCAGACGCTCCGCTGGCAGGACGATGCCCTCGAGGATCTCGTGCGCTTCCTCGACGCCGAGGTCGGCGAGGGCGAGTGGGCCCTCACGCTCACGGCCGACCACGGTCACCAGTACGACCCCGCGATCTCGGGGGCGCTTCCGATCGGCATCACGGCGCTCACTGCGTTCATCGAAGACCGCTTCTCCGAACCCGACGGCCCCGACGTCGTGCGGCGCGCGCGTCCCACCCAGATCTGGATGGATGAGCAGGCCCTCGCCGATGCCGGCCACACGGTCGACGAGGTCGCGGCGGCGCTCGCCGCAGCCACGCGCCAAGAACTCTCGGGCGGCGACGAGTTCCCCGGTGATCCCGGCGCTCTCGCGTTCTCAGCGGCCTTCGCGACGAGCGACCTCGACGACCTCGGGTGCCTGTCTGCGTCGGCCCGCGATTGATCCTTCCGTCGTCGTCGCGGACGAGCGGGTAGGAGCTCTCCGCAACCTCGCGCAGCGACTCGAGTGGGATCCTCGTGCCACCTGGGTGGACCTGCTCGCCGAGGTCTGCTTCGTCGACGTGCGGACCGTCGGCACCGGCTACGACGAGGAAGCCGGCGCCGAGGGATTCCTCGCTCGCGGGCCCGCCTGAGCGCCGAACGGCCCATTGTGGCCCCCACGCAGGGGGACCCCCGGCCCCGCACGGACCCCCCCGCCGGGTGTACGCATTGGGTGAGAAGGAGGTGCGTCATGGTGGTCACGGCGACGAAGGTGCCCAAGGTGGATTACCGACGCGAGCTCGGCGACCTCTACGACGCTCGCGAGGAGCCCGCGCTGGTCGACGTGCCGACGATCAACTACCTCATGGTCGACGGCCACGGCGACCCGAACGGATCCAAGGTATTCACGCACGCTGTGGAGGCGCTCTGTTCGGTCGCGTATGCCTTGAAGTTCCGGGTCCGCAAGCTCCCTGGTGGCATCGACTTCGCGGTCATGCCGCTCGAAGGGCTCTGGTGGATCCCCAACGCCCGGGTCTGGGATTTCGACGACAAGTCCGACTGGGACTGGACCCTGATGCTGGCACAACCAGGCATCGTCACGCCGGAGCTCGTCGCCGAGACGATGGCGACGGTGCGTGCCCGCCGGAAGATGGAGACACTGGACCTGGTGCGCTTCGAGCCGTTCAGAGAGGGCGCCTGCGCGCAGGTCCTGCACCGGGGTCCGTTCTCGGCCGAGCGGCCGGCGCTCGAGCGTCTGTACGGGTTCGTCAAGCGTGAGGGGTTCATGCCCGTCGGCAAGCATCACGAGGTCTACCTGAGCGATCCGCAGCGCACGGCTCCCGAGCGCATGCGCACGATCATCAGGCAGCCGGTCGCCCCCAGGTCTTGACGCCGACGACGGCAAGGAACCGGAAGCACGCACGTCGGCGGGCCGGGGTAGGCTCGTCGCCATGGCCGTGGTGATGCTGCGAGCGCCGTTGTCCCAACGCGCCGGGAAGACGTCGGAACACGACCTTCCGGGCTCGACCGTGGGCGAGGTCTTGCGAGAGCTGGAGCGACGTCACCCGCCGATCGTGGGCTGGATCCTCGACGAACGGGGCCGGGTCCGGCCCCATGTGAACGTGTTCGTGAACGGGGAGCGCACCGGCGAGGGTTCGGCCGTCGGGCCGACCGATGTGCTGCATGTGCTCCCGTCGATCTCGGGAGGGTGAGTGATGACGGAGCTGTTGGTCGGCACCAAGAAGGGACTGTTCGTGCTGAGGGGCGAGCCGGGCGCCGGCGAGCCGTTCCAGATCGCTTCCAGGGCGTTCCCCGGCGACATCGTGGAGTTCGCGACGCGCGATCCACGCACCGGGCGATACTTCGCGAGCCACACATCGGGGTTCTACGGCCCGAGGCTCATGTACGCCGACGACCCGACCGGGGAGTGGCTGCAGGCCGACGGTCCCGCGTTCCCCGAGGGCGGCGACATGAGCCTCGAGCGCATCTGGATGATCATGCCCGGCGAGGCCGACGGCCTGCTCTATGCGGGCGTCGCACCCGCCGCGCTGTTCACGTCGACCGACGGCGGCGAGTCGTGGTCGCTCAACGACTCCCTCTGGAAGGAGCATCAGGCCGGTGACTGGCAGCCCGGTGCCGGCGGCCTCGCCCTGCACTCGATCTGCCCCTGGCCCGGCGACCCACGAAGGCTGGCGGTCGGCGTGAGCGCGGCCGGCGTGTGGATCACCGACGACGGGGGTCAGACCTGGCGCACCGGGTACGACGGGATCGTCCCCGAGTACATGCCCGAGGAAGCGCGAGAGGGCACGAACGTGCTGTGCGTGCACAACATGCACCGGGCACCGACCAGGCCCGAACGGCTCTTCATGCAGTTCCACGGGAACGTCTACCGCAGCGACGACGAGGGCTCGAGCTGGCATGAGATCAAAGCCGGGCTGCCGAGCGGGTTCGGGTTCCCGTTGGTGATCGATCCGGCCGATGCCGACAGCGCCTACGTGATCCCGCTGGTCGCCGACATCGACCGGGTGACCCCCGACGCCCGTGTGCGCGTCTACGAGACACGCGATGCGGGATCGACGTGGGTCGCGCACGGCGAGGGTCTGCCGCCGAACGAGGCGTACCTCACGGTGCTGCGACAGGCGTTCGGCTCGGCCGGCCAGGGGCCGGACATGGAGCTCTACTTCGGCGCCACGAGCGGCGACGTGTTCGGCTCGCCCGACGCGGGGGGCTCGTGGTTCCAGGTCCACGAGCGACTCGCGCCGGTCACGAGCGTTCGCGTGGCCTGAAGCGCCGCCCTGAAGTCATCGCTCCCGTGGCTCGCGTCGCTCGATCCATTCGTGCGGCCAGGCGATGAGCAAGGGAGAGCGCTCCCACACGACGTGCACGGCGCCGTACCCGACGCGCTGGATCACGCCGAGCTCCCCTGGGACCGGCGACTTGAGCACGGCGCCAGGAGGGCCCACGAACGCCACGTGGTCGTCGGGCCGCATCGCTACCATGTTTCGGGTATCGGCACGGACCGTCGGCCAGTTGAGCTATCGGCGTGTCCCCCGATAGGCCGACATGGAACGAATTATTTCCGGTCTAGGTCTTGACCGGAGGCCTGCCATTGAGCTTTTGTGAACCGCTCGATAGTAGGAGGCCTCCCCATGCGTTGCTCCGCACCGAACCATCGTCACATCACCTCGCTCCTCTGCGTCGTCATCGTCAGCCTGCTCCTCTCCGGAACGGCGTCCGCCGCAACCGTCACCGTGGCCGCCGCTGGCGATATCGCCAAGGCCAACAGTCCCAACACCGCTCAGCGCAAGACGGCATCGCTGATCACCGACGTGATCCATCCGACGAGCGTGCTGATGCTCGGTGACGCGCAGTACGAGCGCGGAGAGTACGCCCAGTTCCTCAAGTCCTACGACCCGACATGGGGGGTGTTCAGGTCCATCACCGCTCCGGTGCCGGGCAATCACGAGTACGAGACGCCGAACGCGGCCGGCTACTTCCAGTACTTCTCCAGCGTCCTCACGCAGTACGGCTCGACCGCCACCGACCCGAGGAAGGGCTACTACTCGTTCAACCTCGGCGACTGGCACATCGTGGCGCTGAACACGAACTGCTCCGTGTCTGGGATCAGCTGCACCGGAGAGCGGTCGTGGCTGAAGGCCGACCTCCAGGCCGACGACCATCAGTGCGAGCTCGCTATCGCGCATCACTCCAACAAGTCGTTCGCCAGTGTCCTCGCGTCCGAAGGTGCCGAGCTGTATCTCAATGGGCATCGCCACACGTACGAACGCTGGGACCGAGGGTTCGGCTTGCCGATCCGACAGTTCGTCGTCGGCACCGGCGGCAAGTCGTCCGGCACGCCGAAGGCGACGGCCGACGCGGGATTCAAGGGCTTCGGCGTGTTGAAGCTGCAGCTGGACGCCGCGAACTACTCCTGGTCGTTCCTCGACGTCGCTCGCACGGTGCGCGATTCCGGAACGGGAACCTGCAGCTAGCGGACGGAGGCACGGGATGCACACGTCGGGTGTGCATCCACGATCATCCATCGAGCGTGATACCGGCCGTGTCAGACCCCTGGGCTATCGTTCAGGACATGGCACAGGTCATCTCGCTCGACGACTACCGCACACGCCGCAAGGGACCACTCGCGATCGCGATCGAACGGCTCGATAGGGCTGTGGGGCGCCTCGATCCGCTGGTGCACGATCGCATGGCGCCGCTCGCACCGTCGGTCGAGCGAGAGCTCGCGTTGATAGCGCGCGACGTGGGCGCGGCTCGCCCGCTGCAGGCCGCGATCCGGGCCGAGCGGCTGGCCGATCTCTTGGAGCATCCCGCCGCGTCCGGTTGACCAGGCTCCCGCGTCCACGGCCCGCGCCCGGACATAGAGCGAGGGGAGCAGGTATCAAGCGTCTCGTCTGCACGTGCTCGGGCGCCGGCGGCGTGGCCCCCGGGGCCTGAGCATGCCTCCCGCGGCATGACTCGCGCGTGGGTTCTGCTCCCCTCGCAGGTACCTCTCGGCACCCGCCCGAACGTACACCCCACCAGGGAACGGCGCAAACGCGGGAGGCTCAGCCTTCCGCTCGGTGCGTCCGAGATCGCAACACGACCCACACCAGCACCACCGCCACCCCCACTGCGCCGACGGCGGCCGCGATCGACGGCTTCGGCGGCGGCACGGCCTGCGCGATGCGCGTGCGCAACCGCACGGGCCGCCGGAAGTCGCGCACCTGCCATCCGCGCTCTTCGGCCTCGCGGCGAAGGTCTCGGTCGGGGTTCACCGCGACCGGATGCCCCACGACCGAGAGCATGGGCAGGTCGGTGACCGAGTCGCTGTATGCGTATGAGGCATCGAGGTCGATGCCGAGCCGTTCTGCCAGCCCCTCGATCGCCTCGGCCTTCTGGTCCCCGTACGCATAGAACGCAAGCTCGCCCGTGTAGTGACCGTCGTCGTCGATCTCAGCGCGTGTCGCGATCACCCCGCTCGCGCCGAAGTGCTGACTCAGGGGACGCACGACCTCCTCGGGGGAGCTCGACACGATGTAGATGCGCCGGCCCTCGCTGCGATGCAGCGCGATGAGGTCGAGCGCCTCCTGATACACGTACGGGTCGATCACGTCGAAGATCACCTCGCGCACGAGCGTCTCGACCTGATCCTGGTTCCAGCCCTTCGTGAGCGAGAGCATGCCCTCTTTGAGGCGCTCCATCTTGTCCTCGTCGGCCCCGACCAACAGGTAGACGAGCTGGGCGTAAGCGCCACGGAGCAGCTGGGACCGAGACACCATGCCGGCCCGGTAGAGGGGACGTGACAGGGCGAGCGACGACGACCTTGAGATGATCGTCTTGTCGAGGTCGAAGAACGCAGCTTCCATCGTGTTTCCCATCGTACGGTCGGCCACCGACCTGGAGCCGGAGGGTCGGCGACCCGCTAGCGGCGGACCTTCCCGAGCGTCGCGCGATACGTCGTGAGCCACGCGAGCTCGGCCTCGGCGAACGTTTCCTGCTGACGGAGCATTGCCGCCGACACCGAACGGCCGGGGTCGTGCTCGGCGGCCGTGCGATCGAGCTCGGTGCGGAGGGCCTCGAGCAGGTCACGGATCGAGCGTTCACGCGCGTCGGCAGCGGCTTTGGCCGTTGCAGCAGGCACCGCGTGCGCGAATCCCAGCGCCACGGCTGCTTGGGAGTCGAGCGGTACGAGGTCGCCGGCCATCTCGATCACGCCCTCGGCCAGGCGGTCGCGTCCCTGCCTCGTGATGCGGAAGACCCTGCGGTCCGGCCCTTCCCGGCCTTCCTGCGCCTTGCCCGTGACCAGTCCGTCGCGCTCGAATCGCTTGAGCACCTGGTAGACCGACGCGCGGCTCAGCTCGGTCCAGAAGCCCATACTGCGCGTGCGGAAGCGCTCGAGCAGGTCGTACCCGTGCATCGGCCCTTCAGCCAACAGCCCCAGCACCACGATCTCAACCTTCGTCGCCATCGTTCCTGCTCCTCGTCTGGCTCGATCCCCCGGCCTAGTCTGGCTTAGATTAGTGGAAGTGTAGCGCCTCGCACGCGACGCCGGACGAGGCGGGTAGCCTTGTGACGGAGGCGTCAGGGTTCCTGGTGGGCCCCGCGGTCTTCAAAACCGACGTGGGGGCGCACGCTCCCAGGCGGGTTCGATTCCCGTCCGCCTCCGCGATGCATGAGACCGATGACGATCGGGGCCGGTACCCGGCCCATCGAGAGACAGACGTTGTGCTGCGCGATGGCCGCACCGTGCACATCCGCCCGGCCCGGCGCGAGGATCGCGAGCGTGTCGAGGATTACCTGATCGGACTGTCGGACGAGTCGCGGCGTCTGCGGTTCTGGGGCATGTCGGTCGACATCACCGACGTGGCAGCCAAGACGGTCGACGTCGACTACGCCGACCACCTGACCTTGCTCGCGTTCGCGGGTGGCCCCGAGGGCACGGTCATCGGGGGTGCGCAATACGTGCGACAGGGCACCGCGCCGCGGGCAGAGGTGAGCGTCAGCATCGCCGACGCACTGCAGGGCCACGGACTCGGATCGATCCTGATCGCCCATCTCGCCCAGGCGGCACAGGGTAGCGGCATCGAGACCTTCGTGGCGCAGGTACTGCCGGAGAACCACCGCATGATCGACGTGTTCCGGCGCACGGGGTTCGCTGTGCGCATCCGCGCGGTGCCCGGCGAGGTCGAGGTCGAGTTCCCGACCGAGATCACCGATGAGGCCGCCGAACGCTACGAGGAACGGGAGGATGCGGCGGCGGCGGCGGCGGTGCGACTGCTGCTGGAGCCGATGTCGGTCGCGGTGATCGGCGCGTCGCGCGACCCATCATCGATCGGAGGGCGCCTGCTGCACAACCTGCTGTCGGGTCCGTTCCAGGGCGTGGTGTACCCCGTGAACCCGAGCGCGCCGGCGGTGCAGGGCGTGCCCGCGTACCCGTCGGTGAACGACGTGCCCGGCGACGTCGAGGTCTCGTTCATCGCGGTGCCTGCGGCAGGGGTCGTCGATGTCGCTCGCCAGTGCGCCGCCAAAGGCGTGCGCGGGCTCATCGTGATCTCGGCGGGCTTCGGCGAGACCGGCCCCGAGGGCCTCGCGCGCCAGCGCGACCTGCTCGAGGTGTGCCGCGCCAGCGGCATGCGCCTGATCGGCCCGAACTGCATGGGCGTGGTGAACACCGACCCGGCGCTCGTGCTGAACGGCACGTTCTCCACGGCGTGGCCTCCGCCGGGCCGCGTGGGATTCCTGTCCCAGAGCGGCGCCCTCGGCCTCGCGGTGATGGGGCAGGCGGCTGAGCTCGGGCTCGGCCTGTCGACGTTCGTCTCGGTGGGCAACAAGGCCGACGTCTCGGGCAACGACCTGCTCTGCTACTGGGAGCAGGACGATCGCACCGACCTGGTGATGCTCTACCTCGAGAGCTTCGGGAACCCGCGCCGGTTCGGCCGGCTCGCCCGTCGCATCGGTCGCACGAAGCCCGTCGTCGTGGTGAAGTCCGGACGCAGCGCAGCCGGGCAACGCGCCGCGTCGTCGCACACCGGTGCCCTGCTGGCGGCCAGCGACACGACCGTCGACGCGCTCTTCCGTCAGCACGGCGTGATCCGCACCGACACGCTCGAAGAGATGTTCGACGTGGCGACGCTGCTCGCGAACCAACCGGTGCCGACCGGCGACCGCGTCGCGATCGTCACCAACGCCGGCGGACTGGGCATCCTGTGCGCCGACACGTGCGAGGCCACCGGCCTGTCGGTGCCCGAGCTTGCCTCCGAGACGGTCGCTGCCCTCGAGGCGTTCCTGCCCGACGAGGCATCACTGTCGAACCCGGTGGACATGATCGCCTCGGCCACCCCCGAGGACTACGGACAGGCGATCGGCACGGTCGCCGCCGATCCGAACGTCGACGCGATGATCGCGATCTACATCCCGCCGCTCGAATCCGACGCCCCCGCCGTCGCCACGGCGTTGGTCGACGCGATCACCCGGATCGACGGTCGCATCCCGGTGCTCACCTGCTTCATGTCGTCACGCGGGTTGCCCGATGCACTCCGAGCGCCCGGGCTCAGGATCCCCTCGTTCGCCTACCCGGAGCAGGCAGCGATCGCGCTCGCGCACGCGACCGAGCTCGGGGTGTGGCGTGCGAAGCCCGAGGGCGCCGTGCCGTCGTTCGAGGCCCGTGAGGACGAGGCCGCTGCCGTGATCGCTGACGCGCTCACGCGTGGCGAAGGGTGGCTCACCCCCGACGAGGTGCGCACCCTGCTCGACTGCTACGGGGTTCCTACCGCTCGGCAGGCTCGCGCGACGTCACCTGAGGAAGCGGCCGACGCGGCGGCATCGTTCGATCGCGCGGTCGCGCTCAAGGCGGTCGGCCCGGTGCACAAGACGGAGTCGGGCGCCGTCGTGCTTGATCTCCTCCCCGCCGACGTGCTGGCCGAGGCGACCGCGATGGCCGAGCGCGTGCTCGCGGCCGGGGAGCAGTTCGACGGCTTCCTCGTGCAGGAGATGGTGACACCCGGCGTCGAGATGCTCGTCGGCGCCGTCGCCGACCCAGTGTTCGGCCCGGTGATCGCGGTGGGAGCGGGGGGGGTGACGGTGGAGCTCACACGCGACGTGGCGGTGCGGGTCGCCCCGCTCACCGATCTCGACGCCGACGAGATGGTGCACTCGCTGGCGACGTTCCCGCTGCTCGACGGGTTCCGAGGCGCCGAGAAGGCCGACGTCGCGGCGCTCACCGAGGTGGTGTTGCGGCTCGGTGCGATCGCGACCGCGCACGACGCGATCGCCGAGATGGACTGCAACCCGGTCATCGTGCACACCGACGGTGCCGTCGTCGTCGACGCACGCATCTCCGTGCAGACCCCCGAGCCTGCCACCCCGTTCGGCGCTCGCGCCGAGGGGTGAGCGAACGGCTCCCTGCGCCGGCCCAGTTACGCGTGCGGGCTTCGCTCGCGGGAACCCGCGCTACCCTGGATGCCATGAGCAGCCTGGAGCGCATCAAGCACCTCGCCGAGCGAGCCGACATCGCAGCCGATGAGCTGCTGGAGTTCCTCGAGTCGCCCGCGGGCCGACGCCTGCGGAGCGTGCTCGCCGGGGCGGTGATCGTGTCGGTGCCGCTGCTCATGCGCGTGCCCGGCCTGAAGCGCTCGCCCCTCGGCCGGCTCGTGGCCATGACCGGTGGCGGCGCGATCTTGATCGGCATCGCCGAGGCGATCCGCGACTGGGAACGCACAGAGTCGTCGAAGGTCCGCAGGCGCTCCGTGATCGACGTGCCGCCCGCGAACCAGTAGGGACGCCGGCGGCTATCGCGCGGACGGCTCGTCGGGGCCCTCCGGCACCTCGGCCCTCGTCGGCGCGTCCTCGAGATGTAGCTCCTCGTCGATCTGGTCCGGCGCGAGCGTACCGACCGTGCCTCGCTTGATCGCGCGGGCGTACAGAGCCAGGGCAGGAAGTCGCAGCAGTCCCGATACGACGAGCGCGGTCGGCACCGAGACCGACCGGGCGATCAGGCCGATGCCCGGCCCGCCCGCTGCCTGGCCGATGGCGTCGGACTGCCCGCCGACCGAGTTGATCGTGGCGCGGGTCTTCGCGTCCAAACCCTGATTGATCCATGCCGTGAACACGGGCTCCCGCACGCTGCGCAGCGTGCCCACCAGCCAGAACGCCGCGAGGGCGAGCCAGAAGCTCGACGAGACGGCGAACACCACAACCGCGACGACCAGCACCACATCGACGACGGCGAGCACCCGGGCGACCGTTCCGTGCCCCTGCAGGTGCACGCGACGCTTCACGATCGCGAGCGCGCCGATGCCGAACAGCAGCGCGCCCCCGTCGAGGATGCCGAACCACACCGGCAGCTCGAGCCCGCCCACCGAGGGCAGCCCGATGTCCTCGAGCAGATGCAGGTCACTGAGACGGTCGAACCCTTCGGTCGACATGCCGTGCAGGGCCGCGGTGCCGAGGATCAGCAGCAACACGTGGTGGGCCCGGACCGCGGCCACTCCGTCACGGACGGTCGTGGCCAACGACGTGTGCAAGCGCTCGCCCTGACGCCGTTCGGGCCGGAACCCTTCCTCCTTCATCGCCACCGCCATGAAGAGCGCCATCGCCAGGAATCCGAACCCCGATACGAGGATCGGCGTGCGAAGGTCCGAGACGGACGCGATCGTCACTCCCACCACGATGCCGACGAGCGATCCCCACTGCCACCACTGCTCGCTCCGCAGATACATCGGCTGGGCGGCTTCCTCCCCGATCTCATCCGTGAGCCAGGCGACATCGGCGCCGCTCTGGAACGTCGCGAACACCCCCCACACGGCCTGGGAGAGCACGGCGATCGCGAAGGACCCGGCGACGCCCAGCACCAGGAACGCGACACCGGAGCCGAACAGTCCGATCACGACCGAGAGGCGACGGCTCACGGTGTCGGCGACGACCCCGGTCGGCACCTCGAAGAGCAGGTACGTGAGCTCGAGCACCGTGCCGAGCAGCAGCAGCTGGAGCGCGTCGAGCTCGAGCTCCACGATCAGGAACACGCTGAACAGCACCGACATCAGGTGGAAGAAGAAGCCCTCGCCGATCGAGTAGACGAGGTACACGGTCTCCGGTCGTAGGCGCCGCATGGCGTGAGGAGCCTACGCCGCCGGCCATCGCCGAGACGCCTGTGTGTGGGAGCATTCGGGGCGTGAGCGCGGTCTTCGACCCTGCACCCGACGATCGACCCTTCGCCGTCGTCGACCTCGGCTCGAACTCCGGACGCATGATCGTGTTCCGGCTTCGCCAGGGCGAGCACCTCGACGTGATCGAGGACGCCCGCGCACCACTGCGCCTCGCTCGCGAGCTCCGCGACTCCGATCGACTCGGCCCCGAAGCGATCGAGCGCACCCTCGAGGCACTGCGCGACTTCGTGGCGGTGGCCAAGGGCGCGGGCGCGTCGCAGATGATCGCCGTCGCCACGTCGGCCGTGCGCGACGCGACAGACGGGCCCGAGCTGATCGAGCGGGCCCATCGGCTCGGCGTGCCGCTGCAGACGATCGACGGCGACCACGAGGCGACGCTCGGGTTCTACGGCGCCGTGCATGACCTGCCGGTCACGAGCGGGTTCACGTTCGACGTGGGCGGAGGCAGTGCCGAGATCTCTTCGTTCCGCGATCGGCGGCTCGTGCGCTCATGGTCGATGCCGCTCGGGTCGCTCCGCGTGAGCGACGCCTTCCTCACGTCCGACCCACCAGCCGAGCACGAGATCCGGGCCCTGCGCAAGTCGGTGAAGACGTCGATCGCCGAGGCCGGGATCACGGAACTCGACCCGCGGGATCAGCTCGTGGGCATCGGGGGCACCGTGCGGAACCTCGCCAAGATCGATCTGCGCCGCACCGACTACCCCCTCCCGTTGCTCCACGGGTACCGGCTCGCCGACAAACGTCTCGCGACCGTGATCGACGAGCTGGCCGGGCGGTCGATGAAGCGACGTGCACAGGTGCCGGGGCTGAACCCCGATCGATCCGACACGATCGTGGGCGGTGCGCTCGTGATCCAGGGCATCGCGAAGCATCTGGGTGCGAGCGAGATCGTGGTGTCGAGCCGCGGACTCCGTGAAGGCCTCGCCCTCGCAACCGCCGGGGCGACCGCCCCTTCTCCGGAGTGGGTCCGTTCTATCTCTGTCGCGACCCTCGCCGTTCGGTTCCGCACGTGGAACGCGGCGGCTGCCGAGCGGCGCACCGGCCTCGCGGCCGACCTGATCCAGGCGCTCGATCCGACGGCGCCGCTCCGCCTGCGCGAGATGCTTGCGCACGCGGCGACCCTGCTCGACCTCGGGCGAGCGATCGATTACTACAACCGCTTCGAGCATGCGGCCAATATCGTGATCGCCGCGGACCTCGCCGGGTTCTCCCACGCCGATCTCGGCGCGCTCACCGCGATCCTGCGCCAGGCCGACGACGACACACGGCTCGGCCCGTACGGAAGGCTCGTTCCCGACGACGACCGGCCGGCGGTGCTCAGGGCCGCGACCGCACTCACCCTGGCCGACGAGCTGAACCGCCGCATCCCACCGGGCGCCCCGTCGCCGATCTCCTGTAACTGGATGCGCGGCGGCTTCGAGGTCGTCGCTCCTGTGCCGAGCGGGTGGCGTCCGCGTGGCGTGGCGCGGCGGTTCCGTACGGTCTTCGGCGCCGAGCTGCTCGTGGTCGCGAACGAGTCCGCACCGATGCTCGCCCCTGTGCTCGAGCCCGACTAGGGCTGACCAGGCCTCAGACCTCGGTGCGCTCCCCCTCCGAAGGGAGCCAGCACTCGACCGTGGTGCCCGCATCAGCGGCGCTCGTGACGCGACACCACCCGCCGACGAGCTCCGCTCGCTCGATCATCGTGGCGAGTCCGAGATGCCCCGGCTCGGGGGTGTCCACCCGGTCGGTGTCGAACCCGGTGCCGTCGTCCGCGACGAGCACGGTGACCCCATCCCCGGCGGTCGTCACCCGGATCGACATATGCCGGGCGTCGGCGTGCTTGCGGGCGTTCGCGACCGCTTCCTGCACGATGCGATAGATCGAGACGCGGAGCTCGGGCTCGGGCTCGCGCGTCAGCTCGTCGATCACCTCGTAGCTCCACCCGATCTCCTTCGCCGCGTGGGCCAGGTACTGATCGATCGCGACCAGGAGCCCTTCGCGGTCGAGCGTCGCCGGACGCAGCTCGAAGACGAGCGACCGCAGCCGCTCGATCGATCCGCGCACGGTCGACTGCAGCTCCCCCAAGGCGGCCGTCGTGATCGTCTCGGGCTGTTCGGCCAGCATCGCGAGCCGCAGGTCGACCGCGCTCATCACCTGGATCGGATCGTCGTGGATGTCGGCGGCGATCTGGCGTCGTTCCTCTTCCTGTGCGGTCTCGATCCTCTGCGCGAGTTCGCGCCGCTGCTGGATCGTGCGACGCAGCACCTCGAGGCTCCAACGGAGCTTCTCCTCCGCTTCCTTCTCGGCGGTCACGTCGAGCATGATGCCCCGCCAGTACTTCGGTTCGCCGTGCTCGTCGCGCACGAGCAGAGCGTCGTCGCGGATCCACACGATGCGCCCGTCCTTCGCGACGATGCGGTACTCCGCGTGGAACGGCTCACCGCCGGCGTTCGACCGCTCGTTCTTGGCTCGCACAGCGTCGACGTCGTCGGGATGGATGATCCGCATCCAGAGATCCTGGTCGCTGCCCCACTCCTTCTGTGAGTAGCCGAGCAGCGCCACAGCCTGCGGGCTCGTGTAGAAGTTCGTGGAGAACTCGTCGGGGCGGTCGATGTACAAGATCGCCGGGATGCCCTCGACGAGCTCTCGATAGTCCTCGACGAACGGACGGCCGTGCTCGTCCTGCATCGGCTCGTCAGACCCTCGAGATCAACCCCGCGAGCAAAGCCACACGGGGCACGACGCTCGTGAGGTCGAGCCACTCCGCCGGGGCATGGTCGTCTCCCCCGATTGGGCCCAGGCCGTCGATCGTCGGGGTGCCGGCGGCGCTCGTCGTGTTTGCGTCGCTCGCGCCCCCCGTCGCGGCGTCCCGCAACACGAACCCGAGCTCCGAAGCGATCTCGATCGCGAGCGCCGCGAGACGAGCGCCTCCTTCCTTCTTCTCCATCGGGCGATGCCAGCCGTTGCCATCGACGCGAGTGGTCACGCCGGCGACGCCGTGGTGCGCACAGATGCGATCGATCTCGGCCTCGGCCTGCTCGAGGGTCGCGAGCTCCGGCGACCGCAGGTCGACCTGGAGCACGCATCGTTCGGCCACCACGTTGGTGCGGGTGCCACCGCGCGCCACCCCGACGTTCACCGTCACCCCCGGCCAGCGGCCGTTCAGCGCCTGCATCGCGACCGTCGACTTCGCGGCTGCGAGCACCGCGTTCGCGCCCTTCTCGGGCTCCACGCCGGCGTGGGCGGCACGGCCGACGAACTCGATCGTGTAGTCGGTGATGCCCTTGCGGGCGCTCACGATGTCGCCGTTGGCCCGCGCCCCCTCGAGCACGAATGCCGCATCGTGCACGGCTGCGAGCTCGCGGATCACCGGTCCCGACATCGGTGAGCCGATCTCTTCGTCGGGGTTGCAGACGTAGGTGATGCGCCCGAACCCGTCGAAGCCCGCATCCTGCAGGGCGGCGACCGCGTGGAACCCTGTCAGCAGGCCACCCTTCATGTCGGACACGCCGGGTCCTCGAGCGAGGTCACCCTCGATGCGGAAGGGACGCTCGGCCACCGTGCCCTCGTCGAACACGGTGTCCATGTGGCCCACGAGCAGCACGTTCGGTCCTCCACCGCCCCCGAGCGTGCCGATCACCAGGTCGCCCAGCTGCGGTTGGTCGCCCTCGGGCGTGTGCACCCGTCGCTCCACAGACCATCCGTGCTCGCTCATCCGCGCCTCGCAGAGATCCGCGACTTCGTTCACACCGTCGGGCGTGTACGACCCGCAGTCGACGTTCACCATCTGCTCGAGCTCTGCGACGAACGCGTCGTATCGGGAAGCGGCGAGGTCCCGCAGAGCCTGGGTGTCCATGCGGCTGACGCTAGCATGGCCGCCTCTCGGCGAGCAGGGGGTGTCATGACCACGGACGGTCTCGGGGCGGTGGTCGAACACGCGGGCGCGGCGATCCGCGTCGAGCCGATCGTTGTCGACGAGCCGGGGCCCGGCGAGGTGCTCGTGCGGCTCGCCGCGAGTGGGGTGTGTCACAGCGACGTCTGGGCGATCGAGCACGGGAACTGGGGCGCCCCATGGCCGATGCTGCTCGGCCATGAAGGGGCCGGCGTCGTCGCGTCGGTCGGCGACGGCGTGACGTCCGTCACCGGCGGTGACCGGGTCGTGCTCACGTGGGCGGTGCCGTGCGGACGGTGCCGCCAGTGCATGCGTGGCGCGCCGCGCCGGTGCGGACACGAGCTGCACCAGCCGCCGCGCGTGCACCGTACGGGAGGCCAGGTGCTCACCGGCGTCCTGCACTGCGGCACCCTCGCGACCCACACCGTGGTGACGGAGCCACAGGTCGTGCCGATGCCCGACGCCCTCGCCCTCTCCCGCGCCTGCCTGCTGGGTTGCGGCGTCTCAACCGGGATCGGGGCCGCGGTCCAGACCGCGAAGGTATGGCCCGGCGCGACCGTCGCGGTGATCGGTCTGGGCGGCATCGGTCTCGCGGCGCTGCAGGGGGCACGGGTCGCCGGCGCGACGAGGGTGATCGCGGTCGACGTCGTGCCGGCGAAGCTCGAGTGGGCTGTCGGGTTCGGAGCCACCGACACCGTCGACGCATCGGCGGGCGACCCCGTCGAGGCGGTCCGCCGGCTGACGGACGGCGAAGGAGTCGACGTGGCCCTCGAGGCGGTCGGACGCCCCGAGTGTGTGCGGCAGGCGGTGGAGATGCTGGGCTTCGCGGGCACCGCGGTCGCGATCGGCGTGCCCCCGATACCGAGCGAGGTCACGATCGCCTGGAACGGCTCGGACAGAGCCGCGTATCCGCACAAGGTGAACCTGGTCGTCACCGACGGAGGTGACCCCATCCCCCGCGAGGACTTCCCGCGGATGGCGCGGTGGGCGATCGAAGGCTCCTTGAACCTCGACGCGATGGTGAGCCGCGAGATCGCCCTGAGCGAGGACGACCTGAACGAGGCTGTTCGCGCGATGCTTGCGGGCGAGGTGATCCGGTCCGTGGTCGTCTTCCCCGGCGTCGACGACTGAACGTCACCGGCCGGGGGCCGGCCGACTCGGTAGCATCCGCGCGTGCAGAGGCGCGAGATGAACTGGATCTGGACGATCGGCGCGCCGCTGGTCCACGCGATCATGTCGATCGTCTTCAGGGTGCGCATCGAGGGGATCGAGCACGTCCCTCGAACCGGTGCCGTGATCCTCGCCCCGAACCACCTCAGCGTGCTCGACGGCCCGGCGGTCTCGGCCGTCACGGGCACCCACCGATGGCGAGCGACCCGCAACCTGATCGCGGCCGAGGTCTTCCGAGGGGTGATCGGATGGATCCTCGTGCAGGCCCGGCAGGTCCCCATCCGCCGTGGCACCGGTGACACCGGTGCCCTCGACGAGGCCGTGGCCGCCGCCGAGAGCGGCTCGTGCGTCGGCATCTTCCCCGAGGGAAGGGTGAGTGACGACCCCCATCAGGGGCTCCAGCGCATCCGATCGGGGCTCACGCGTGTCGCGATCCCGTCGGGGGCGCCTGTGGTCCCGGTGGGCGTCTGGGGCACGCACGAGGTCTGGCCGCGCTCCGGGCTCGATCGTGCATCGCTCCTGCGGCGCCACACGTTGGCGATCATGTACGGCGAGACCCTCATGGCCCACCCCGGAGAGTCACCGGGCGAGTTCCGTGAGCGCTACCGGGCGGCGCTCGAGATCGCCGTCTCGCGCGCTCGCACGATCGCCGGCGGCCCGGATCCCTCCCGATGACACCCCGAGCCCGTGGACGCGCACCTCGCGTTGGCTGGCTTCCGAGAACGCGTGGATCCAGGTCTTCCACGACGAGGTGCTTCGGCCCGATGGCGAGCCCGAGCCCGGTGTCTACGGCGTGGTGCATCCACGCACGCACGCGGTGGGCGTGGTCGCACTCGACGAGCGGGCCGCCCTCCTCGTCGGGCAGTACCGGTACACGCTGGAACGCTACTCCTGGGAGATCCCCGAGGGCGGGGTGCCGATCGGCGACGACCCGCTCGACGGGGCACGCCGGGAGCTCGCCGAGGAGACCGGATCTCGAGGGGCGACGTGGCGTGAGCTGATGCGGTTCTCACTCGCGAACCCCGTGACCGACGAGACCGGCGCCCTCTCCGTGGCGACCGTCCTCAGCGAAGGCGAACCGGCGCCGGACGGGACCGAGGACCTCGCGCTGCGGTGGATGCCCTTCGTCGATGCCGTCGAGGCCGTGCGATCGGGCGAGCTCT
Organism: uncultured Actinomycetes bacterium; assembly: GCA_963728665.1. Classification (GTDB taxonomy): domain Bacteria; phylum Actinomycetota; class UBA4738; order UBA4738; family HRBIN12; genus JAOUEA01. Next base: position 59,391 of record CAVSLG010000005.1, read on the forward strand.
TCGACTCGATGACCCAGCTCGGTGTGCTCCGCCCGGCCTCGACCGTGCCGTCGGCCATGCGTGAACGCTGCGCCGGCTCAGACGCGAGCGGCGATCTCCTCCGGCAGCCAGAACCAGCGCAGATGCTCGAAGTCCTCGCCGACGTCGAGCCGTGCGTCTCTCTGGGGTCGGCGACGGCAACGGTGACGCGGCGAGCACGGCTCGCGCCTCGTCGAGGTGGGCGGCCAGAGCCGACTCGGTCGCGTGATGGCGATGACCGGTGAACGCCATCTCCCCTCCGTCGTATCCGACATCGTCGAGCGACATCGGGGGTTCGGGCTGGCCGTCCACGTGGCGCCACATGCCCGTCGCCGCGTCGAAGCGATAGCGGGGCAGCAGCCGCCATCCGTGCGTCGCCACCATGTCCACCGCGTCGAGCACGTAGTCGAACACGGTCTGGGTGATGAAGTAGTTGAAGTTCACCCGCACCCATCCCGGCTTGATGCCCTCGCACCCGCGGGCGATCTCGCGCCCGAACTCGTGCGACGTGTCGAGATCGATGCCGAGCAGTCGGTGGCCGTAGGGGCCCGCACACGAGCACCCTCCCCGCGCCTGCACGCCGAACAGGTCGTTCAGCAGCGCGACCACGAAGTTGTGGTGCAGGAACCGTTCCTCGTGCCGGACGACGAACGACACGATCGACAGCCGCGGGAGTTCGTGGCTGCCGAGGATCTCGATCGTCGGGTTCTCCTCCCATCGATGTATCGCCCGATGTGTGAACGACTCCTCGCGCTCTCGGATCGCCTCGGCGCCCACGGCCCGCTTCAACTGGAAGACGAGGCCTGCCCGGATCGAGCCGACGATGTCGGGGGTTCCACCCTCCTCCCGGTGCTCGATGTCGTCGAGGTACACGTGCTCGGTGGGGTTCACGTAGGCGACCGTGCCGCCTCCGGGAACGCTCGGCACGCGGTTGGCGAAGAGCCCGCGCCGGGCTATGAGCACCCCCGGCGTGCCCGGCCCTCCGACGAATTTGTGCGGGGAGACGAAGATCGCGTCGAGCGCGGCGCTCTCGTCGCCCCCCGGCGTCATCTCGATCTCGACGTACGGCGCTGCGGCCGCGTAGTCCCAGCACGACAAGGCGTCGTGACGGTGCAGCAGGGCCGAGAGCGCCGGGACGTCGGACAGGATGCCGGTCACGTTCGACGCTGCCGAGAAGCTCCCGATCTTCAGCGGGCGATCGGCGTGCTCCTGCAGTGAGCGTTCGAGCGCGGCCAGATCGATGCGGCCGTCATGGTCCTCGGGCACGGTGACGAGGTCGGCGATCGACTCCCGCCACGGCAGGTCGTTGGAGTGGTGCTCGTACGGACCGATGAAGACCACCGGACGTTCGGTGGCCGGGATGCGCTCGAGCAACGCGTACCTGTCGTCGAGCTCGGCCGGCAGGCGCAGCCCCAGGCAGTCGATCAGCTTGGCGATCGCTCCGGTCGACCCGCTGCCGCAGAAGATCACGGCATGGTCGCGCTCGTTCGCGCCGGACGCCTCACGCACGATGCGCCTCGCATCCTCGCGGAACCGTGTGGTCTGCAGACCCGTGCCGCTCGATTCCGTATGCGTGTTCGCGTAGAGCGGCAGCACGGTGTCGCGGATGAAGTCCTCGATGAACGACAGCGACCGCCCCGAGGCCGTGTAGTCGGTGTAGGTGACTCGACGCAGCCCGAAGGGGGTGTCGATCGCCTCGTCCTCCCCGATCACCGCCGACCGGATCGTGCGGATCAAGGCGTCGTCAACCACACTCGGCATCCTAGCTCGCGCCGCCCTTGGGCCCGCCTCCGTTCACTCGCGTTGCTCGAGGCTCTTCATCGCCGGCTGCCCCCGCTTGCGCCGATCTGTCTTGTGGAGCCCTTCCACCGGTCGAGGCATCGGCACGACCCACCCCGTTGCCTGAGAACGCGATGAGCGGCCCCGAGGGGCCGCTCATCGGTGGTTCCGAGGTGCCGGGGGGTCTACCCCAGCGCCACCGCGTTGATCAGGTTCGAGTCGCGCAGCTTGCGCAGCGCCTCGCGCTCGATCAGGCGCACCCGCTCCCCGGAGAGGCCGAGCACCTTGCCGGTCTCACGCAGGCTGAGCGGCTGACCGTTCTCGAGCCCGTAGCGAAGCGCCACCACGTGCCGCTCGCGCTCGTCGAGCACTCGGTCGACGGCGCCGCCGATCTCTTCTCGGAGCAGGGCATCCTCGACCTCGTTGAACGCGGCGTCGGAGTCGACCTCCTCGATCAGGTCGCCGAGCTCGGTGTCTTCGCCCACGGGCGACTGCAGCGACAGCGGCTCACGGCGACCCATCTCTGTGAGGTCGTCGATCTCCTCGACCGTGGTGTCGAGCGCCTTGGCGAGCTCCTCACGGGAAGGCTCGCGACCCATCGACTGCGCGAACTGGAACCGCGTGCGGTTCAGCTTGCGAAGCCGGTCGTGGATGTGCACCGGCAGGCGGATCGAGCGTGAGCGATCGGCGATCGCGCGCGTGATGCCCTGACGGATCCACCATGTGGCATAGGTCGAGAACTTGAACCCCCGGCGCCAGTCGAACAGCTCGACGGCACGCATGAGCCCGATGTTCCCTTCCTGGATCAGGTCGAGGAGCGGCAGACCTTGACCCTGGTACTTGCGGGCCACGGAGACGACCAATCGCAGGTTGGCCATGATGAATCGCTGGCGCGCGGCCTCGGCCGTACGAACGTCACGGCGAGCCTTCGCGATGCTCTTCTCGGACCGCAGGCGCCCGGCACGGAGGCGCTCCTCTGCCTCCTTGCCCGCCTCGATCGTCATGGCGAGCTCGACCTCCTCCTCCTTGGTGAGCAGCGGCTCGCGGGCCGCCGCCTCCAGGTAGAGTCGCAGGTCATCGGCGTCATCGGTCCCTAGGGGACGCGCTGGCTCCGGCACTTCGTATCACGCTCCTCCTCGAGGCCGCTCGATCGCATGGTGCGACATCATCGGTCCTCGGGAACTCGAGTTCCTCGGTCGTTCGGGCGGTACGTGCTGCAGGGGATCGGGGCGTCCTGAAGAAAACGCCTTGGCAGCCGCTCGTGCGTATGGTAAGGGGTTCGCCTCACCTTTGTAAAGCTGAACCGGTGTGGAGGTCTCGTGACTCCTGCCTCGACCTGACGATCCCCGGTCTGGCACGTCAAGTCAGCTCCTCCCCCTCGCCCCGGCTCAGGTACCTCTTCTAACACCTTCTAACACCGTGACCTGCGGAAACCTTCCCATCCGGCCCGCTCCTCACCCGTCGTTCGACACCGACCGGGCCGAGGATGTCGAGGAAGCGTCACGGATCGTCATCGAGGCGGTGAGGGGCGGCCCCCGCGAACACGGCGCGTCCATCGGCCCACGCCCGCATCCTGGCGATCTCGTCGGCGCGCGATCGGGCGAGCGGGGTCGTGGCCAGTGTCTCGACCTCGATGCGGTCGGTGGTGAGCTCGGCTCCGTCGGCGAAGGCGCGGTAGAGGGCAGCCACCACGACACCCTCGAGCTCCGCCCCGGAGAAGCCCTCCGTGCGAGCAGCGAGCCCGTCGAGGTCGAAGGCCGAGGCATCTCGCCCACGCTCGCGAAGCTGAAGCGCGAGGATCTCCGCTCTCTCTGGCGCATCGGGCAGGTCAACGAAGAACGTCTCGTCGAACCGGCCGCGCCGCAAGAGCTCCGGAGGCAACGAACCGATGTCGTTACACGTGGCGACCAGGAACACGCCGTCGGGCCTCTCCTGAAGCCACCGAAGGAACGAGCCGAGGACCCGCATGCTCGTGCCGCCGTCACCGGACCGTTGGCCGGCGGCGAACCCCTTCTCGATCTCGTCGACCCACAGCACGACGGGGGCCATCGCCTCGACGGTGCGCAACGCCCGCCGCATCCGAGCCTCGGACTCGCCCACGAACGACCCGTAGATCGCGCCGGGGTCGAGCAGCACGAGCGGCAGGCTCCACGCGCGCGCCAGGGTCTTCGCGACGAGTGACTTGCCGCAACCCGGGACGCCCGTCAGCAGTACCCCCCGCGGCGCATCGAGCCCGAACGCACGGGCCTCGGGCTCGAACCCGCGGCCGCGCACGCTCAGCCAGTCCTTCAGGGTCTCCATGCCGCCCACGGCATCGAGGCCCCGCACATCGGTCGGAACGAGCTCGAGGACGCCGTCGTCGGCCAGCAGTTCCGCCTTCGCCTCCCGGATGTCGGCCACGTCATCGCGATGGAGCCTACCCTCGGCCATCGCCTCACGAAGGATCAGACGTTCCGCCTCGGGCAGCGAGATGCCGCGGACGGCTTCGGTCAGCGCATCGAGCGCGGCCTCGTCGAGCGAGATCGCGAGCCCTCGCTCGACCAGCTCTCCCGTGACCTGATGGACGAGCGCCGCCACCTCCCCCACGTCGGGAGGTTCGAGGGTCCACGGCAGGGCCACACCCTCGAGCTCGGGCGGCATCGTGAGATCGGGAGACGTCAACACGACCGTCTGGCCCGGCGGCTCCTCGAGCGCGAACTCCTTCAGGCGACGGACCACTTTCGCGTCGGCGAGGGCCGCCTTCACGTCGAGTAACACGAACACCGACGGGTCCTTCAGCTCGGCTGCGAAGCTCAGCGCCTGGGTGATGTCGGCCGTCGACGGCTGTGGCGGCAATCCATCGCTCGCGAAACCGCGAGCCGCGGACCAGGTCCACAGCTGCATCCCGGCATCGTTCGCGGCGCGGCGAAGCACGCCGAGGAACCGGGCCTCGTCGTCGACCCGAACGACGATCAACGGATGCCGTGATACCAGGAGGAGGCGGAGGTCCGACGTGGGATCCACGAGATGCATCTTCGCAGGCCGGTAGCCTGGCTCCCGTGAGCCTCGAACTGCCCCAGCTGCAGGTCGCCGATCTCGACGGCCCGATCACCTACCGCGAGTGGGACGGCCCCCGCGAGACGACCTTCGTGCTCGTGCACGGGCTCGGGGGCTCGCACGTCAACTGGGTGCAGGTTGCCCCCGGCCTGTCGGGCCTCGGCCGTGTGATCGCCCTCGATCTGCCCGGGTTCGGGTACTCCCCTCGCGAGGGTCGCGGCTCGGGATTGATGGACGAGCGCCGGGCGATCTCGCGGTTCCTGGCGGCCCATGCGAGCGGGCGGGTCGTGCTCGTGGGCAACTCGATGGGCGGCGTGATCGGCATCCTGCACGCGGCCGTCGAGCCGGAGTCGCTCGCGGGGCTCGTGCTCACGAGTTCCCCGTTCCCGTGGGTCCGAGGGGCGCTCCCACATCCCGCAGTGATCGCCGGGTTCGCGGCCTACGACGCTCCGGGCCTCGGCCCGCTGGTGCTCGAGACGCGTATGCGCCGCCTCGAGGCCGAGCGAGCGGTGCGCCTGGGATTCCGGTTCATCGCGGCCGATCCACGGGCGATCCCCGACGAGGTCGTGCAGCTCATGGTGGATCAGATGAAGGAGCGCGCCCTCGATCCGGACGCTCCCGCCGCGTTCCACGACGCCTGGCGGTCGCTCCGGCGGCTCGGTCGGCGCCCCGACATCGCACGGCGGGCGATGGACGGTGTTCGATGCCCGGTGTTCGTGCTGCACGGTCGACGCGACCGGCTGGTCCCCGCCGCCCATGCCGAGGCCGCGTTGCGAGAGCACCCCGCCTGGCGCGGGCGCATCTTCCCGGATCTCGGGCATGTGCCGCAGATGGAGGCCCCGGGCCGGTGGCTCGCCGAGATCGCTGACTGGCACGCCGAGACGCTGAACTGATTCAACGCCGCGGCGTCGCCGCCGCCGCCTTCTCGAGCTCGTCGATCGCGGTCTCGATACCCCGGGCGAGCACCTCGACGTCGGGAAGTGAGTCCCAATCGGCGGTGAGCCCGAACGCCATCGTTCCCGCGAGGCTCGTGCACGCGACCGAGAGCCCGCTCCGCTCGCCGAGCGGCATCGCAGGATAGTTCGCGACGAGCGGCGCACCCGCCAGGTACAGCGGCACCTGCGGCGCCGGCACGTTCGACACCACGAGGTTGAACCATCGGCCGCGGCTGGCGAGGCGCGCGGCCATCGCATGTAACGCCGGCGGCGCGTAGGCACCGAGCCCGATGATCGAGTCGGCCCCCACTGCCATCGACGATTCCTTCAGCTGAGCCGTGGCGCGGCGCACACGCTGCAACCGCCTGCGCGCCCGGAGCTGCCCGACCGGCACGTCGACGAACGCCGGCGCCACCCGATTGCCCACCTCGCCTCGCTCGGCCTTCGACCGGACCGACACCGGCACCATGACCCGCAGGGTGCGGCCGCGCGTGTCCTCGCCTCGATGTTCCAGCAGGTCGTGGAGGCCGCCCGCCACGGCCGTGAGCACGACGTCGTTCACGGTCCCGCCGAGCCTGCGCTTGATCTCGTGGATCCGGGAGAAGGACGCCTCCGCCATCGCGAAGCGCCGCGCGGGGCCGATCTCGGTGTCGAACGGCCCGGCCGGCGGGGCCCCCATGTCCACGACGTCGCGCACCCCCGAGAGCGTCTCGGCGACGACGGCCAACGTGCGGGCCGGGGCGCCCACGGCGTGGCCGATCGCCTCGAGCGGGTGGAGCACGAGATCCTGGGCAGCGTCGCGCAACAGGTCTTCGCGCGTCGGAGGTGCGTCGGCGATCCACGGCGTCGGCGGCGGGGTGCCGATCTCGGCGTCGGGTGCGAGGTCGAACAGCGCCGAGGCGATCGTCATGCCCGAGATGCCGTCGGCCAGCGCATGGTGCATCTTCAGGAGTACGGCCGTGCGGCGTTCCGCGAGGCCCTCGAAGACGTAGAGCTCCCACAACGGCTTGGCAGGATCGAGCGGGCGCGAGAGCACCCGCCCGACGGCCCGCTCGAGTTGGAACCTCCCGCCCGGCGACGGGATCGCCGCGCGCCGCAGGTGGAAGTCCAGGTCGAACCGGTCGTCGTCGACCCAGAGGGGGCGCGCGAGCCCGAACGGCACGCGCATCACGCGCTGACGCAGGCGGGGAGCCATGTGCAGGCGCGCCTCGACGACCCGCTGCACGTCGTCGTAGGAGAGCGAACCGTCATCGCGTGGATCGAAGACCGAAACGCCGGCCACGTGCATGTGCACGGCGGGCGTCTCCAGGTACAGGAAGCTCGCGTCGAGGCTCGTGAGGCGTTCGGGTGCCATCGCCGACGAGCGTACCCCGCACCGAGGATGGCCGACGAGGGGGTGCTAGCGTTCGGCGCGATGACCGGCCGCCGCCCGATCGCGCTCGTGTTCGCTGGCGCCCTGGCGACCCTCGTGTCCGCGGCACCCATGGCCGCGGCCGAGGCATACGGCGCGACCGTCAGCGCGATCGACAACCTGTTCTCACCGCCGGTCGTGCGGGTCGAGCCGGGCGAGACCGTCGAGTGGATGATGGACGGGCGGACCCCGCACACCGTGCAGGCGGACGACGGTTCGTGGGACTCCGGCGAACTGCGACCCGGCGACGAGTACGACCGAACGTTCGACGAACCGGGCGCCTTCCCGTACTTCTGCGAGTACCACGGCGCGCCGGCCTCCGGCATGGCGGGCATCGTGCTGGTCGGCGACGTGCCGCTCCCGGGTGCGAGCGGTGACGTCGGGCCCGGGCGCGAGCCCGTGCCGAGCGGGTTCGCCGAGACCGTGCGCGTACCGGGCGACGCGGCGACGATCCAGGAGGCCGTGGACGCGGCCCGGCCGGGCGGCATGGTGCTCATCGACCCCGGTGTCTACCGGGAGTCGGTGACCGTGACCACGCCGTTCCTCACGATCCGCGGCATGGACCGCAACCGGGTCGTGATCGACGGGGGCTTCGAACGGGCGATCGGCATCCAGGTGATCGAGGCCGACGGCGTCACGGTCGAGAACCTCACGGTGCGCAACCACCTGCTGAACGGGGTGCAGTGGACGAGCGTGCACGGCTACTGGGGATCGTTCCTGACCGCGTACAACAACGGCGACTACGGCGTGTTCGCCTACGACTCCGACTGGGGGCAATTCGACCGGTCCTACGCGAGCGGATCGCCCGACTCGGGGTTCTACATCGGCCAGTGTTTCCCGTGTCACGCCGTGGTGCGAGACGTGCTCGCCGAGCACAACGCGCTCGGGTTCAGCGGCACGAACGCGGGCGGCGACCTCGCGATCGTGAACAGCGAGTGGCGATACAACCTCGCGGGCATCGTGCCGAACACGCTGGACTCCGAGGCCGACCCGCCGCAGCGCGAGATGGTGATCGCCGGGAACTTCGTGCACGACAACAACTCCACGACCGCCGACACGAAGGCGCTGACCTACCCGACGTTCGGGACCGGCATCCTCGTGACCGGTGGGGTCGGGAACCTGATCGCCTCCAACCTCGTGCAGGATCATGAGACCTACGGAATCGCGGTGCTGCCGAACATCGATCGCAACGTGTGGGTGACGAGCGGGAACGAGGTGCGTGACAACCTGGTGCGCGCCTCTGGGCTGGCCGACCTCGCGCTCGGCGCGCCGGCTGCGGGGGGCGATTGTTTCTCCGGCAACCTCGCCGGACGTACGGCGCCCCCGGCGATCGAGCTGCTGCGCGGGTGCGACTCCTGGCTCGCCGACATCGGCGGGGGCTCGCTCGCGCCGACCCTCAACGCGGGGGTGCGGTTCCTCGATGCGCTCGACGGGGCGTTTCCTCACGGCGACTGGCGTGAGCAGCCGGTGCCGCCGGACCAGCCCACGATGCCCGACCCCGAGAACGCCCCGCCCCGCCCGGCGATCCCGGAGCAGAGCGTGCCGCAGCCTTACCGCATCCGCGCCGTCGGCTCGATCGAGCCTGCTGAGGCCACCGTCGACAAGGAGCTCACCGTGTTCGGAACCCCGCTCGCCGCCTCGTGGTGGAGCCTGCTTTTCGGTCTGTACGGCTACGTGCTGCCGGGCATCCTGTACGCGGCGTGGGTCACGATCGCCCTCTGGGACCTGATCCGTCAGGAATCGCAGCCGATCTCGTTCCGCGCACGCTGGATGGCAGTGGTGCTGCTCGTGCCGTTCGCGGGCCCGCTCCTCTACTTCGCGTTCGGGCGGTCGCCGATCCCATCACAGCTCAGGTTGATGCTCACGGTCGGCGGCCTCGTGGCGACGATCGCGATCTCGGCGCTCGCCGCCTTGCTCGGAGGCTGATCAGGCGGGGCCGATGTTTGCAGATGCTTGCCCTTCCCTTCCGATGAGGGCTCGCCGCACCTAGGCTCGCGGCCATGTCACGCGGCCGAGGCGCTCTCGCGATCGTGTCCCTGCTGGTTGTCACGCTCACCGCGTGCGGTTCGAGCGACTCCGCCGATCCGTCGACGACCGCGGCGGCATCGACGACCGCGGGACCACGAGTCGCCGAGATCGTGGCGCGGGTCTCTGTCGGCGGCGAGCCGATCGGCATCACCCCGGGGTTCGACAGCCTGTGGGTCGTGAACTCCGAGTTCGACTCGGGCGGCGAACCGTCGGTCTCGAGGATCGATCCGGTCACGGCATCGGTCGCCGCCACGATCCCCGTCGGGAAGGTACCCCTGGAGGCGATCGCCACCGACGAGGCGGTGTGGGTCTCGAACTCCGGGGAGGCCTCCGTGAGCCGGATCGACCCGGCCACCGACGAGGTCGTCGCGACTATCGAGACCTGCAGCGCACCCGAGGGCTTCGCCGAGGCCCACGGATCGGTGTGGGTCGTCTGCGAGGGCTCGGACGCGTTGGCCCGCATCGACCCCGACACGAACCGCGTGACCGATCAGGTCCGCGTCGGGGACGAGCCCCGGTTCGTGGCGGCTGCGTTCGGCGACCTGTGGGTTTCGAACTACTTCGACACGAGCGTGTCTCGGATCGACCCGATGAAGTCGAAGGTCGTCTCGACGATCGAGGTCGAGCTCGGCGCCCAGGTCATGGCCGAGCTCGACGGCGCCCTGTGGATCTCGGCCGTCGACACCAACGTCGTGCAGCGCATCGATCCCGCCACCGAGAAGGTCCAGACGTTCGACGAGGTCGGCGACTACCCCGACGGACTGCTCGCCCTCGACCACGCGTTGTGGATCGCGTCGAATCTCGGCCCGGAACTGCGTCGCATCGATCCGGCGACCGGAGAGATCACAGGGCCATGGGTGATCGGGGAACAGGGCGTGATCAACGCGAACCAACTCGTGGTCGAGGCCGAAGGATCGTTCTGGATGCCGCTGCTCGACTCAGCCGAGGTCGTGCAGGTCACGATCCCGGAGTAGCGTCAGAGCCGCTCGATCAGTCGGGGAACCCCGACCGGCCGATCGCATGGGTCAGCGCGAACGCGAAGGCAGCCCCGAGCAGGAACGCCACGAACCGACGGCTGCGCATGCCGCCGAGGAACGAGCCGGCGTCTGGGAGTTCGTCGCCGGCTCGGGGATGCGCCCTGCTTCCATCACGGTTCCTCGAGCTGGATGCGGATGCGCTTGTTCGCCTTGCCCTTGGACTCCGTCTTGACGACCTTCACGCGCCCGACCTCGCCGCTCGACGCGACGTGGGTGCCGCCGTCGGCCTGTTTGTCGATGCCGGAGATGTCGATCACGCGGATCGGATCGACCGACTCGGGGATCAGCGAGACCTTCGTGCGGATCAGATCGGGGTCGGCGAGCGCCTCCGCCCTCGGCAGCTCGAGCACGAGCACCTCGACGTCGTCGGCGAGGCGGGCGTTGAGACGTTCCTCGACCTCGCGCCCGAACTCCTGACTGATGCCGTCGAGCTCGAAGTCCATGCGGGCGACGCCGCCCGACTCCATGTTGCCGCCGGTGACCTTCGCGCCGAAGTCGGTGAAGACGACCCCCGACAGCGCGTGCAGCGCGGTGTGCGTGCGCATGTGCTGGTACCGACGGTCCCAGTCGATCTCGGCGGTCACGGCCGCGCCGACGGGCGGCGGCGGGCCCGCGGGGTCGATCGCGTGCACGATCTCGCCGTCGTCGCGTGACTTGGTGGTGTCGAGCACGCGGCACTCCCCCTCGCCCCACCGCAGCACGCCCGAGTCACCGGGCTGCCCTCCGCCCCGCGCGTAGAACACTGTGCGGTCGAGCACGACGCCGTCGTCGCGCGACTCGACCACCGTGGCCTCGCACGATCGCAGGTAGGCGTCTCGCGAGTACAGGGCGTCGGTCGTCATCGCACCGGACGCTACCGCAGCCGCTGCGAGGCCGTCAGCGGCCGGCGAGCGACGACCTCGTCGCCCTCGCGCTCGCCGGTCTCGACGAACCCGGCTCGCTCATACAGCGTCTTCGCGACCGTGTTTGCGGGCTCGTAGCTCAACGCCGACGCCCGGCCGTCGGCGGTCGCGCGGGCGACCAGCAGGTCCACGACCGCCCGGCCGACGCCGCGGCGCTGGTGGTTGCGGTCGATCACGAGGCCACCGATCCAGGCGCTGTCGTCGTCGGGGTCGACCCCGTGCATCACGAACCCCACGACCTCGCTGCGCTCCAGCACCGCGAACGGCCGCCACGGCGAGCCCTTCCAGTCACAGAGCTCGAGATAGTGCTCGACCGGGGTGACGAACCGGCGCTGCTCGGGTTCGACCTCGAGGGCGACCACGGACACCCGCAGCGCAGGGGTGATCGCCTGCAGCTCGACCTCGAGCGCGCCGGCCATCAGACGTTGGGCTCCGCGGTGCGTGTCGTGCGCACGACCGACGCGATCACGGCGCCCACCAAGATCAACGCCCCGCCCACCGCGACCGTGGCGGTGATCGGCTCATCGAGGAACACCGCCGCGAGCACCGCCACCGTGAGCGGCTCCATCACACCGATGATCGCGTTGCGCACCGCGCCGACCCGCTGCAGGCCCGCGAGCATCGTCGCGAACGCGCCGGCCGACACGAGCACGATCGCGGCCAGACGGACGGGCGTCGCGCCCGCCGGCACGACGAACGAGCCGAATACGATCGCGAACACCACGTTCGACGTCGCCGCACCGGCGCCGAGCCACCCGGCGGCCGTGACCGGGTCGGTGCGACGCACGTGGCGGTCGGTGCCGATCAGGTAGGCCGTGTAGGTGAGCGAGGTCGCGAGCGCGAGGGCGATGCCGAGCGGTTCCACATCGGTGCCCTCGCCGCCGCCGAGCACCACCACGGCGCTGCCGGCGATCGCGAGGGCGAGCGCGACGAACAACGGCGGCGAGGGTGCACGCCGGTCGAGCGCGATCGTGGCGAGCATCACCCACACCGGATAGGTGTAGAAGAGCAGCGTCACCGCGGCCGCCGACCCGTGGTTCAGCGCCGAGAAGTACAGCGCGGCCTCGGTGCCGTAGCCGAGCGTGCCGGCGAGCGCGAGGGCGAGCCGCTCGCCGGGGGCCGGCAGCCCGGGCCGGTGGAGCGCGAGCGCGAGGCCCACCAGCAGCACCGACTGACCGCCGAATCTGATCGCGAGCGTCACGAACGGCGGCCCACCCGCCTGCACTTTCGACCCGAGGATCACCACCCCGGCGAACAGCACCGCCATCGCCATCGACAGGCCTGAGCCGATCAGCTCGCCCCGGCGGTCGGTCGCCCGGCGGGTCGCGACCTCGCTCACGGCGCCCCCGCGAGGAAGCGGCTGACCCGCTCCACGAGCATCGGGATCGACGCGAGCAGGTCCTGCTCGGAATCGAGCACGATCGCCTCGGCGTTCGGCATGGCGCCGGCGAGACGACGGGCCACGTCGGCGGGATGGATGACGTCGCCCTCCCGAGCGATCACGAGCGCGGGCGCGCGCACCGCCCCGAGCACGCCGAGGTCGGGCACGGCGGCGTCGCGCACGACCTGGCGGATCGCACGCGCCACGCCCACCGGGTTCATGTCCTGCCACAGCAGCAGGTCGAACTCCCGGAGCCCTGGCTGCGTCTCGTAGTTCTTCGCCCGCCCCGACTCCGACAGGATCGCCTCGATCGCCTCGTCACGGGGCAGCGTCTCGAGCAGCTCGGCCGTGCGCTCGAATATCGGCCGGTCGCCGATCGAGCCCTCGAGCGAGGGCGGCAGCAGGAATACCACCCGCTCGAACCGGTCGGGCTCGCGGGCGAGCAAGTACGCGAGCGCACCTGCGCCGAGCGACGTGCCCACGGCGCAGGTCGCGCCCGTCTCATGAGCGACGGCGTCGAGATCACGGGCGAAGTCGGCGTACCGATAGGAGCCGGCCTCGGGTGTGCTCGCGTGTCCGTGCCCGCGGAAGCAGAACCGCACCTTCGTGCCGGGAGCCATCGGCGTGAACGCGGCGAGCTCCATGCAGGAGTTGGTCAACCCATGGGCGAACACGGTGATGGGAACGCCCGAGCCCTCGATCTCGACGTGGAGCGTCGCATCGCGGGTCTGCAGCTCAGGCATGGATCGGGGCTCCCTCAAGCATCGAACCTGAGGGTACGATGCCCCTCACGATGCACGACGATGCAACCGACGCCCCGGTCATCGAGATCTCGCGCAGCGATGTCGAGAACGTGCTCTCGCGCTTCCGCGTGCGGCTCACCGACGTCGACGGATCGACGACCGACTACGACGTGACGATGTCGCGCGCCGAGTGGGAACGGTTCGGCGCCGGCTACCGCACGCCCGAGGCGCTGGTCGAGGCGTCGTTCAGGTTCCTGCTCGCCAGGGAGCCCAAGGAGCAGATCCTGGGCGCGTTCGGCCTCGGACTGATCCCCAGGTACTTCCCGTCGTACCCGCGCGATATCACGCCGACCGACTGACGCCGGTCAGTCGACCTCGGCCGGCACCACGGTCTCGCCATCGATCTCGATCAGGTCGTCCTGCGGGGCGAACTGATCGCGGATGCGCCGCGCCCACGCCGCCACGAGTGCGGTCAGGCCGAGGAACACGACACCGGAGACGAGCAGGATCGAGCGCGTGGTGACCTCGCTGTCCTCGGTCCAGAGCAGGAAGAGGATCACCGCCGGCACGATGTAGCCGAGGTTGTAGGCGATATCGAACAGCGCGAACGCCCGGCCACGGAAGTCGTCGGGCATCGTCTGCTGCATGATCGTGTCGGCCGAGATCTTGCCGACGAAGAACGAGAAGAAGCCGATGAACAGCATCGCGGCGAACCCGGCCACCGAGACGAACAGTCCGCCCACGATCGTGCCCATGCCGAGCAGCACCATCGACATGAGCAAGAGTCGCACCGGCGGCACCTTGTCCTTGTACTTCTGCGCCACGACCATGCCGAGCGCGCCGCCGATCAGGCCGCCCAGACCCGAGAGCACGAGCGAGAGCGTGTCGGAGTCCCCACCGGCCACCAGGTTCTTCGCGTAGAGGCCGAACACGAACAGGCCGAACCCCCAGAACTGGTAGCGCAGCATCTGGAACGACGAGAGCCCCAGCGCCGCCGGCGCCCGGCTCGCGACCTCCTTCAGGCCGGCCACGATGTTCCGCACGACCTGCGAGGCCTCCTGTGTGAACGTGGTCTCGTGCGGACGCAGCTCGGCGTGACGCAGCTGCTTCGCGACGAAACCGCCCAGCAGCAGCAGCACGGCGCCGACGACGACCGGCACGAACGGAGGCACGAACCCGGCGAGCGCCCCGCCGAAGACGATGCCGAAGATCTGCGCCAGGGCGCCGCCCGCCTGTGACAGGCCGTTGCCCTGCAGCAGGTCCTTCCCCGAGAGCACGTCGGGCATCGCTGCGGACTTCACGGCGAGGGCGATGCGAACGCACGCCTGCACGGCGAGCAGTCCCACGATCAGCGCCCCGGTCGCCAAGGTCTTGCCCTGGGTCGTGTCGGAGCCGAGAGGCGCGAGCACGGCGAGCGCGACCACGACGACCACGACGGCCGTGACGATGTCGGCCCACCACACGACGCGCCGGCGCGGGAAGCGGTCGATGAACACGCCGATGAAGGGCGAGATCAGCGTGTACGGCACGTAGAGCGCCAGCACCACGGTGAGCAGGTAGTCGGCCGATGGCAGGTTCTGCACGTCGAAGCCTTCCTGGCCGCCGAACGCGAGCGACTTCGCGATCGCCCCCTGCACCACGCCCTGGCCGGCCTGGGCGAGGAACTGCACGCCCATCAGCACCGAGAAGTCGCGGTTGGAGAACGCCGCGAACATCGCGTTGAAGAATCCGCCGAACGCATCGAGCGGCTTGCGCAACCACGCGTCGGCCACGCGCAGCGCCGCGCCCAAGCCGATCGCGACGGCGACCACCGTCCACCCCTTGGCGACGCTCAGCGGCCCTCGCCACACGGTCAGCACCGCGATGCCGGCGAGGAGCACCATCACGACCGACATGCCGGGGATCAACGCGATGCGGTCGACCGTGGTGCGGATGCCGAGCCAGTTCGATGCGAGCCAGCCCGGCACGATCAGGAGTAGTGCGAGGAGGAGGACCACCAGCAGGTTCTGCGGCAGGTTCTCGAGCGGACCGGGGTGTGCCTCGAACTTCGCGGCTTCCTCGGCTGCAGCGGCCTGCGCGCGCTCGACCACATCGGGAGACGGCGCGTACAGACCGTCTCCCTCGATCACGTACACGTCGGGTCCGACCTCGACGCCTTGCGACGCGACGGTCTCCAGTTTCTGCTGCTCGATCTCGGCCGAGCACTCCTGGATGCCGTTGCACAACCCGCCGTAGTACTGCCCGATCAGGAACACGACCGGCGGCTCGCTGAACTCCTCGAATCGCGGCTGGAAGTCGTCGGCCCGCTTGTCGTCGGGGTCGCAGAGGTCGTCGGGACCACCGAACGCTTCGCACCAGTGGGCGGTGGCGGCGTCGGTGTACCCCTCGCTCTCGGCGGTTGACGTCGTCCGCTCGCCGGCGAGGAAGTTCTCGAGGGTGCCGAGGTAGGTGACCGATCGCTCGATCGCCTCGCCGGGCAGTCCGGTACGGAACACGTTCGTGTAGGTCTTCGCCCAGCCGTAGGCGGTGTTCGTGTCGGTGGCCGGGTCGTCGGTGTCGCCGTAGTTCACGACGAGCACGTTCGGTCGCTCACCGGCGGCGTCGACGACCTCGTTCACGGCGGCCAGCGACGTGCGCACCTGCTGGTTCGCCCACTGGTTCGTCTCGCTCACCCAACGGTTCTCGACGCCGTCGAAGAGCACGTACCCGAGCGACGCCACGACGAGCACCGCGCCGAGCGCCCCTGCGAGCAGGGCTGGGCCGTGCCGGCCCCGGAGCAGCCAGCGGATCGCGACGAACGCCCCGAGGCCGACGAGCGCCATCGGGGCGGCGCTCGCGTTCATGAACCGGTAGTACGGGAGCGCCGCACCGGTGAACACCGACGCCGCGCCCGCGAACGCGACGAGCCACCAGATCGAGACCTGGTCCTCGGTGCGAGCCGGCTCGCGCGTTCGGCGCGACAACAGGATCGTCGAGACGATCGCGATCACGATGAACGGCACGATCACGAGCGGTTGCAACGATGTCACCCACTCGACGAGCCGTTCGGTGAAGAACTCCGCGGAGTAAGGCGGCGGCAGCGCCGCCTCGGCGAGGCTCGCCGGCTTCCCCCAGATGCCCACCACCCACATCGCGAGGCCTGCGACCATGCCGAGGCCGACCGACATCAGCATCGGGGCATCGGAACGCAGCGCGGCGCCCAGCGAGAACCGACTCGTCAGGAAGTGGAAGCCGAACACCGCCATCAGCACGGCGCCGAAGATCACGCACGTCGTCGGATGCGTGAAGGCGGCCGCGATACCGATCAGGAACAGCGCCGTCCTCGCCCCCCATGACGTTCGAGCTTCGTGCACGAACGGGATCATCAGCGCGAGCAGGAACAGCACCGTGATGTTGTCGAGGTAGCCGACGTACGGCGTCGTCAGGAACAAGGCCACAGTGGCGAGCAGCGTGGTCAGCACCACGAGCGGATCTCGACGGCTTCGGAACAGCGCTGCCCCGAGCGCGAGACCCGTGAGGATCGGGATGCCGATCATCAGGTAGGCGCTGAACGTGTACCGATCGATGCCGACCACCTGCTGCAACAGCGCGCCGGCGAGCGGCACGGTCACCCGGTAGCCGCCGGCGAACAGCCCGTCGGGGCCCCATTCCTCGGCCACGCGCACTGGGTCGGCCTCGAGGATCACCTGCGCGCGCCACGTGTACCAAGCGGGATCGCGCGTCGGCGCCGAGAGGCTCGGGTCGACGAGGAACTTCCAGCCCAGCACCAACAGCATCAGCAGGGCGAGCCCACCGACCATCCACCACGAGCCGAGCCAGCCGGATCCGGAACCCGAGCTCGAGCCGGACAGGGGCGGTTCGCCCGCCGGAGCCTTCACGCTGGTCGCGGCCATGGAGCGGGTTCCTCTCTCACGTCGTGGGGAAGGAGTCGTTCGGGCAGCCCACAACCCCGCGGGAGGTCATGGGGACCGCCACAGGATAGACGAGCCGCACCCCCGTGCCCCGGAAGCGCTCGTGCACGTCAGCGCGCGGCCTCGGGCAAGCACGGAAGATCCCGCATCAGCGCGGACGGAAAGGCTGCCTGCATCACCGCGTCGTTCTCTTCGCCGGGGTTCGGGACGACCCCGCCGCCCGCCGTCTGGGCCTGCGTGAACGTCATCATGAACCGGGCCACATCGTCGACCGTGTGCCCGTTGGCCTCGAGCTCCTCCACGTTCAAGAAGGCCTGTGTGGGTTGCATCAGTTCGACGATCTCTGGGCCGCCCGGCCGTCCGAAGCGTTCGTCGATCAACTCCTGCATCGGGCCGGTGGAGATCTGATAGCCGCCGCTCGCCGCCGGGTCGGGCATCGATGCGTGATCGGCCGTGAGCACCATCGCCCACTCCCCCTTGCCCACCTCGCGGTTCAGGAACGTGACGAGGTCCTTCATCGCGCGATCCTGTGCCACGACGGCGTCGAGCATCTCCGGGGAGTTCATCGACCACACGTGGCTGACGTAGTCGATCTCCTTGAAGTTCAGGTACAGCAGATCAGGCACGCCGTCGGCGCCGAAGCCCTCGCGCCGGATCACCTCTTCGACGACCCTCTGCTGGTACGGGGTGCGGGCGGGGGTATCGAAGCCCTGCAGCAGCTCTTCGATATCGTTGTCCCGCCACTTGCCGTCGAGCTGACCGTCGGCCCGGTCGACCGCCTCCTTGTCCTGCTCGAACCCTTCGACGTCGTTCGCGTACCCGGCGAGCTCGTAGTAGGCGGCCTCACGCTCGGGCAGGTTCCACTCGAACCCCTCGTCGGTGAGCGTCTCGCCGCCGATCACCGATCGGGTGAGGGCGAGGTCGCGATCGCCGCCGGAGAAGAACGAGCCGTGGCCCAGCATGCCGAAGTGGATGTCGACCGTGCCGATGATGCCCGCGAGCGGCTCGTTGCCCATGGCACGGTCGTACACGTCGGCGAAGGTCGGCTCGATGAAGAACGTCGGGCCCTGGTTCCACGGGCCGGTGATGCGCCCGGCCACGAGCATGTTGTGCCCGACGATGCCGTGGTGACGGGGGTAGGCGCCCGTGCCGATCGTCGCGTGGATCTGCGCAGTGCTCGTCGGCGACGACCCGACGGTCGCGTCGGTGTACCACGTGCCCCTGGGGATCAGCGACTTCGTGAAGGGCCATGCGTTGGGATGTGCCTCGAGCACGTTGATGCCCCCCGCATCCCACACCATCGTGACGAGCAGCTTGGGGATCTCGCGCTCGACCTCGGGCAGCAACGCCTCGGTCATCGGCTGGCCGTCGGGCGCGCGGAACCCGTCGAACTTCATGAGCTCCGCCGCCGTGGGCGCGATACCCGCCACGGTGACCGGACGGTCGACCTCGCCCTGCGCCCGCACGAACCCGGGGCCGTACCAGAGCATCGGCACCGTCTGTATGTAATCCCACGGGCCGACGTGCGGCAGACCGGAACCGACGAAGTTCGGCTCCTTCGGCACGAAGGTGAGCTGCGCCCCTCGGTCGGGCCGCCAGCCACGCCAGATGCGGAGGAGCTCGTCGTGTGGGAGCGAGCACGCAACCGACACGAGGTCCCGCGCGCCCGACTGGGCTTCCGCATGGATCGGAGGGCGGACCAGCACCAGGCCGACCAACACGGCGGCGAGCGAGAGCGGAACGAGAGATCGGCGGACGGGCATGTCGGGATAGGGAACACGACCCCGAGCGAGCGCGACAACCCGGGCGCGTGGAGAGTCTGTGACGCCCCGGGACGCGAGCGGACACCCTGGTCGGAGGCGGTAGCGTGGAAGCGTGCTGATCGGTCGTCGGCTCTCGACCTTGCTGCTGGTCCTGGCTCTCGTGGGCGCACCGGCGGTGGTGCTCCGCATCTTCTGCGTCGGCAGCAGCTGCGATGCGGGCGAGGCGGATGCGCAGGCTGCGGTCCCCTTCTGCCCCCTCCCCTCGGCGCTCCGTCATCAGATCGCAGCCGGCTTCCGCGAGGGACGGTCGCCCGACGTGATGGCGGCGACCGAGGGTCTCGACATCGTCTCGACGGAGGTCCAGCCCGGCACGCGGGTGCCCTGGCCGGGTTCCGAGGCGGGGGGTGAGGCCGACGGTGTGCCCGATACCCGCGTGCCGATCGTGTTCTTCGGCGCGGGCGTACGACGGGGCGAGTTGCCTGCGGGAAGCGGTCTCGACGCGATCGCTCCCACGCTTGAGTCGATCACGGGGTTCACGCGCGATCACCCGGAGGTCCGGACCGGCGAGGCGATCGACGGCGTCGCGCTCGAGCATCGAGATGCACCCCCGCTCGTGGTGATCATCGCGTGGAAGGGCCTCGGCTCCGCAGATCTCGAAGGCGATCCGGCGGCATGGCCGTTCCTGCGCCGAGGCCTGCGCGAGGGCTCAGGAACGCTCGGAGGCACCACCGGTTCCGTGCCGCTGGACCCCGCCGCGACGCTCACCACGATCGGCACCGGCGGCCGGCCTTCGAGCCACGGGATCACGGGCACGGCGTTCCGCGAGGACGACGGTGACATCTCACGCGCCTGGTCGACCCCGGGGTCCGGCTCGGTCATCGCCACGTTCGCCGACGACCTGGACCACGACTCGGGTGGGCGGGCGCGGGTGGCCGCGATGGTGACCGGTCCCACCGACCGCGGCATCATCGGCAACGGCTGGTATCTCGATGCCGCCGACGATGACACCGTATCCCGCGTCGGTCACGACCCGGGTCGCTCGGCGGCAGAGGCCGAAGCGATCGTCACCTCCGGCGACCTCGGCGTGGACGGCGTCACCGACGTGCTGGGCATCGTGCTCGGGGGAGAGATCGAGCGCGTCGACACGGCGACCGCCGAGATCGTCTCGGCGGTCCGCGACCTGGTGCCCCGAGCGACGTTCGTGGTGGCCGGCACCGGATCGCTCCCCGACGACCCGGCCGATGACGCCGCCGACCTCGCGACGGATGTCGATGCGGCGCTCGGCGCGCCGGTCGTCGCGGAGGTGGCGGCGGACGGTCTCTTCCTCGATCGAGACGTGCTCGTGGACCGCTCGCTCACCGCGCAACAGGTGGCGGATGCGCTGCGCGACGCACTCTCGGATGGTCCGGCCCTGTTCGATGACGTGTATCCCTCGTTCGCCGTGGCCTTCTCGAGGTACTGCTGATGGCCGTCGACGTACAGCCTCGAGCACCGTCGTCCGAACCGCCGCCACGCGACCGCGACCGTCCTCGGATCGCATCGGTGCTGGTCGTGCTCGTCGCCGTCGCCCTGCTCGTGCGCGTCGTCGACCCCTCGAGCCTGCCGTGGCTGCGGAACCTGCTGATCGTCTTCGGTTCGCTGTTGGTCGAGGCGATGCCGTTCATCCTGCTGGGAGCGACCGTCTCCGCCGCGATCGAGGTGCTCGTGCCCGCCTCGGCGTTCGCGCGCATCGCCTTGCTCCCGCGCGGCCTGCAGCTGCCGGCCGCTGCCGCGGCCGGCGTGGCGTTCCCGGTCTGCGAGTGCGGCTCGGTGCCCGTGGCCCGGCGGCTCGCCGCGAAGGGGCTCGCGCCGAGCGCGGCGATCACGTTCATGCTGGCGGCCCCGATCGTGAACCCGGTCGTCGTGGCGTCGACGTTCGTGGCGTATCGCGGACGAGACACCCTCTGGATCATGGTGCTCGGGCGCCTGGCGCTCGGCTTCATCGTGGCGATGACGGTCGGATGGGTCATGGGTCGGCTGCGCTCGGGCGACCTTCTGCGGGCACGGACCGACCAGGTCGAGGCGCACGAGGTCGATGACGCCGAGGCACGGTGGCGCCGGTTCTTCGGGCACCTGACCGGCGACGTGGTGTTCATGGCGCGGTTCCTGATCATGGGCGCCGCGCTCGCCGCCGCGATCCAGACGTTCGTGCCGCAGTCCATCGTGAACAGTGTCGCGAGCCTGCCGGTGCTGAGCCTTATCGCGATGATGGCGCTCGCGTTCGTGATGTCCCTGTGCTCGGAGTCCGACGCCTTCGTCGCGGCCTCGTTCACGGCATTCGGTCCCGCGGCGCAGCTCGCGTTCCTGGTGTTCGGACCGATGGTCGACCTGAAGCTCGCCGCCTTGTACGTGGGCACGTATCGGCGGGGGTTCCTGCGCACGGTGGTGATCGCGGTCGGCGCGACCACCCTCGCGGCGACCCTCTGGATCCAGGTGATCTGGGGATGACGGGATGAGCGCACACGAGGACGAGCGCCTTCGGTTCAGCGCGCCGCGTGTGGCGGCGGCGCTCGCGATCGGTGCATGGGCGGGGCTCTTCTGGTTCCTGCTGGTCGCGGGGCGCACGTCGCTGTACCTGTCCACGCGCACCGCGTGGCTCGTGCCGCTCGGGGCCGGACTCGCCACGGTCGCCGCCGTCGGACGTCTGGCGTCGGCCAGGGTGCGCGCCCCGGAACCGCTCGGCACCCGGGAGACCTGGATGTTCGGCGTGATCGTGCTGCCGGTGGTGCTGCTGCTCACGCTGCCGCCGGCCACACTCGACTCTTACGCGGTGGACCGGCGCTCGAACTCGACCGCGATCGGATCGAGCGCGCGCATCGTGAGCGGGCCGATCGACCTCGTCGACGTCGCGGCCGCACGAGCGGTGGTCGATGCGCAGGCCGCGCTCAAGGCCCGGGCCGGCGAGCGGGTCACGATCGAGGGGTTCGTGACCGAGGAGCCCGGCGAGGCCGACCGCTTCCAGCTGACACGGTTCGTGATCACGTGCTGCGTCGCCGACGCCACGATCAGCTACGTCACCGTCGTGGACGCGCCTCCGGGAAGCTTCGAGACCGACGACTGGGTCCGCGTCGTCGGTCCGATCTATCCGCTCGGCAGCGACATCCTGGTGCAGGCCGAGTCGATCGAGGCCATCGAGCAGCCGGAGCAGCCCTACCTCACACCCTGACGAGGCTCACGCACACGTGCGGCAGGTCCCGATCAGGTCGAGGCGATGACGTACTTTCGCGAACCCGCTCCGTTTCGCCAGCCTGTCGACAGCGCGATCCATCGTCGTCTCGAGATCGGGCGGGATCGTCACGTCTTCCACCTTGCCGCAGTTCGAGCAGATCAGGTGGTGGTGGTGTTCCGTGAGCTCCTCCGCGAGCTCGAACCGTGCGAACTCCCCCTCGGTGACCACCCGGCGCACCACGCCGGCGTGCTCGAGCACGGCGAGGTTACGGTAGACGGAGCTCTGCGGGCCTGTTCGCGCCTCGACGATCTCGGCGGTGGACAGGGGTGTCCTCGCGCGCTCGAGGGACGCGACCAACGCTTCCCGCTGCGGCGTGTATCGCTGCCCGACGCCGCGCAACCGCTCGGCGACGGTCGAGTGCAGATCTGGCGCCACGAGCCGCATCATACGTCGGCCTCCCGCGCGCCCCGCCCCCGGGCGATGGCGCGGGAAGCGACTGCGACCACCACGAAGACGCCCGCCGTGACCAGCACGATCGTGCCTCCCGTGGCGAGCCCCCCGGGGAACACCCTCGACAACGCGAGCCCGGCGACCGACGAGCCGACGCCGATCGCGACCGAGATCGCGAGGGCTCCCGAGAACGAGCGCGCGAGCATCTGCGCGCTCGCCACCGGCAGCACCATCATCGCGGCCACGAGGAGGATGCCGACGATCTGCATCGCGGCGACGACGGCGACGGCGGTCAGCACGGCGAGCAGCGCATTCAGGACGCCGACGGGAAGCCCGGCGACCCGCGACCATTCCTCGTCGGTCACGACCGAGAACATCGCGCGGCGCAGCACGAACACGGCGACCACGATGCCGAGGCCGAGCAGCACGATCGCCCACACCTCGTCGTTCGTCACCGTGAGCGGGCCCCCGAACAGGTAGGTGAGCACGTTCGCCGAGAGCCCGTCGCCGGCCGAGATCAGCACCACGCCGAGCGCGATGCCGGAGTAGAAGAGGATCGCGAGCGCGACGTCGCCCGACGTACGTCGACGGGCTCGGAACCATTCGATGCCGAGCGATCCCCCCACCGCGAACGCGAGCGCCGTCCACAGCGGCGCCCACGCCGCGAGCAGCCCCGCTCCGACACCGGCGAACGCGACGTGCCCGATACCGTCACCGATCAGGGACAGCCGCTTCTGCACGAGGAACACGCCGATCGTGGGGGCGAACGCCCCCACCGCGACGCACGCGATGAGGGCACGCTGCATGAAGGCGAGGTCGAACGGGTACGGGAGCGCCACCTCGGCGATCACGAGAGATGCTCCAGCCAGATCGGCAGGTCCTCGGCGTGCACGCCCAGGCTTCCGACCCCTCGCGCGGCCAGGTCCGCGGGCTCGCCGTCGAACAGCACCGTGCGCTTCAGCACGATCACACGATCGACGTCGTCGGCGACCGCCGAGAGCTCGTGCGAGACGAGCAGCACACCGGCTCCGTGCTGACCGATCAGATGCACGAGCGAGTCCCGGAACAGCCGTTGCGAGGCGGCGTCGACCCCTGCGATCGGCTCGTCGAGCACGAGCAGCGACGGCTCGCTGGCGAACGCCCGCGCGATGAACGCGCGCTGTTGCTGACCACCCGAGAGCTCGTTCAATGGGCGGCTGGCGAGATCGGCGAGGCCCACGGACGCGATCGCATGATCGACCTGTCGACGATCGGCGCGCGACAACGGCAGCCACCATCGTCCGTCGGTGAGCCGGCCGGCCGACACGATCTCCCGCACGGTGGCCGGCAGCTCCGAGTTGAGATTGGGGCGCTGCGGCACGTAGCCGAGTCGCCCACGGCGGTGCACGCTCCCCGGGGGCCGGCCGAACAACCTGGCCTCGCCGGCATCGGGTTCGAGCGAGCCGAGGAGCAGACGAAGCAGCGTCGACTTGCCAGATCCGTTCGGCCCGACGAGCGCGACGAACTCGCCCGCGCGAACCGAGAGGTCGACGAGTTCGAGCACCGGCTCGCGGCCGTACCCGAACGTCAGTCCCTTGCCCCCGAGGAGCTCCTCGCGCGCGTCACCGCCGGACACGGGCTGGACGCTAGGTGCAGACCAGGCCATCTCGCAACGCCTCCAGGTTCTGCCGCATCACGGACAGGTAGTCATCACCGGCCGCTTCCTGATCGTCGGTGAGCCCTTCCAACGGGCTCAGCACCGCGGTGTCGATGCCGGCTTCGGCTGCCAGCGTCTCGGCGA
The DNA here is from genome assembly GCA_963728665.1 of uncultured Actinomycetes bacterium. GTDB lineage: Bacteria > Actinomycetota > UBA4738 > UBA4738 > HRBIN12 > JAOUEA01. The sequence continues at coordinate 83,773 of CAVSLG010000005.1, forward strand.
CCTCGGGAGAGACGAGGACCTCGGTGAAGATCGTGGTGACTCCCTCTGCGTTCGCCTGCGCCGCGAGGTCGGCGATGCGTTCGGGGTCGGGCTCGGACTCCGGCGAGACCCCCGAGATCGCCCGCTGCTCGAGGTCGTACGCGGCGGCGAGGTATCCGAACGCCGCGTGGTTCGTGATCATCACCCGGGTGCCGCATCGGGCGAGCCCTCGACGGAACTCGTCGTCGAGCGTCGACAGTTCCACGCCGAAGTCCTCGGCGTTCGCGGCGAAGCGATCGGCGTCTGCGACGCCAGTTACCTCGTCGAGCGCGGTCGCGATACGGGTGACGATGCCCGAGTAGAGGATGGGATCGAGCCACACATGAGGGTCGCTCGCCTCCTCGAGCGGCTCGGCGCTCTCGTCGCCGTGACCTTCGGCCGGCGGCGCGGGCGCCGGCTCGATGCCCTCGAACGCGTCGATCGTGACACCGGTGGCCTCGGCCTCGACGGCGTCCTCGACGACCGGCTGGAACCCACCTCCCAGGTAGACCACGACGTCGGCCTCGGCGATCGACTGCAGGTCGTCGGGGGTGAGCTCGAGGTCGTGCGGTTCCACACCCGGCGGGGTGAGGTTCGTGACGGTCACCGCGTCGCCGCCCGCACGCTCAGCCGCGAACGCCAAGGGGTAGAAGCTCGCGACCACGTCGATCGAGCCGTCGCCCCCGTTCCCCCGCTCCGGCCCACGCCCGCAGCCGACGGCCGCGAGCGCCAGGACGAGAACAAGACTGAGAATCGCTCTCATATACTCGAGAACGTACGCGCCTTGCCGTGCACCGTCAATGGCGTATTCACCGTGTCCTCGGTGGTAGCGTCAGCTCGTGACGGTGCGCATCGGCATCGGGCTGTTCACGGGCCAGGTCCCGGCCGGATCGGATCGTTCCTTCGCGCAGGAATACCGCGACACGATCGAGCTCGTCCGGCTCGCGGAATCGGTCGGCTTCGACTCCGCCTGGGTGAGCGAGCATCACGGAGCATCCGACGGCTACCTTCCCTCCCTGCTCGTGATGTGCGCCGCGCTCGCCGAGGCGACCTCGACGATCGGACTCGGCACGGGAGTGATCCTCACGCCCTTCCACGACCCGCTGCGTCTCGCGGAGGATGCCGCGGTCGTCGATCAGCTCTCCGGGGGGCGCCTCACGATCGGCCTCGGCATCGGCTGGCGCTCCGAGGAGTTCCGCATGTTCGGGGTGCCGGTGCGCGAGCGGCTGCCTCGCACGGTCGAGACCGTGATGATCCTGCGCCAGGCGTGGACGGGGGAACGGTTCTCGCATCAGGGCGACGTGTTCGAGTACGAGCGCGTACGGATCACGCCTCCACCCGCCCGACCCGCAGGGCCACCGATCCTGCTCGGGGGCTACGTCGACGCCGCGCTCCGGCGGGCCGGCGAGCTCGGCGACGGCCACATCACCGACGCGGACGACCCGCTCCACGTCCGCAGGGCAGTCTCGATGATGGAGGATGGCGCGCGGGCAGCCGGGCGAGACCCAGCGACGCTGCATCTCGCGTTGATGGCGAACGCGTTCGTCGCCGAGGAGCATGCCTGGGAGAAGGTCGCACCGGGCGTGATGCACCAGCTGGGCGCCTATGAGGCCTGGGATGCAGGCCACGACACGCCCGAGCACGACTCGCTCGAGGCGGTGGTGAGCGACGAGCACGCCGCGCGTCGTTCGACGGCGGCCGGCACGGCCGACGACGTCGCGCACGCGCTCGAACCGATCGTGCGCTCGCTCGGCGGGCGGCACGAGGCCGACCTGATCGTGCGGCTCCACTACCCGGGCATGGCGTTCGACGACGCAGCTCGAGCCGTCACCCTGTTCGGGGAACAGGTGCTCCCGGCGCTCCGCAACGACGGGAGCTAGTCGGGCAGCGAGACTCGGCCGCGGTCGCGTCCCTCGAGGGCGCCGGCCGAGGCGACGACCACACCGTCACGGTGCAGTCCTCGCACCGCGTCGACCAGGCGGTCCCGAGGAGCACCGGTCGCCCGCGACAGCCCGGCGAACGTCCGCGGCGATCTGTCACGCAGCGCCGCCAGTGCGGCGCCGCGGACCTGCCGGAGCGATCCCTCGAACCTCGGCTGACGGCGGGTAGACGACCTGCCGCTGCGCCCCGACGCGGCGAACACGCACCAGGGACGCAACGGGCAGACGTCGCAGCGAGGGGTCGGCCGGCACACGTCGCGTCCGAGGTCCATCAGCGCCTGGTTCCATTCAGCAGGTCGGCGCGTATCGAGCCAATCGGCGGCGGCGCCAGCGAGGTCGCGAGCCCCGACTTCGTCGGGCTCTGCGCCGTGATCCACCCTCGCCCACACCCGACGGACGTTCGTGTCGATCGCGGCCACCGGCACGCCGAACGCCAGGCTCGCGACGGCCGCCGCGGTGTAGTCGCCGACCCCGGGCAGCGTGCGCAGGATGAGCGGGTCGCGCGGCACGTCGCCGCCGTGGAGCCGCACGATCGCCGCCGCGGCACGATGCAGCGCGACGGCCCGTCGTGGGTAGCCCAACCGGCCCCATGTGCGAAGCACATCGGCCGGCGAGGCTTCCGCCAGGGAGCGCACGTCGGGGAACCTCCGCATGAACACCTCGAAGGTCGTCTCGACCCGGGCGGCCTGGGTCTGCTGCAACATCACCTCGCTCACCAGCACCGCGTACGGGTCCGGGAACCGCGCCCCGCGGCGAGCGAGCTGCCGCCAGGGGTACGCGCGTCGGCGAGGCCGGTACCAGGCGAGCAGGGCTTCCCGCGCCTGCTCGCGCGGACTAGGCTGCTCGCCGGGAGCCGAGGTTCCGAAGGGGCCAGTCATGACCGTGATCCGTGAGGTGATGAGCACCGATCTCACGACCGTCTCGCCCGGCACGACGATCGCCGACGCTGCGACGATGATGAGCACCCGTCAGGTAGGAAGCGCGCTCGTCCTCGAGGGAGATCACCTGATAGGCATCTTCACCGAGCGCGACGTGTTGCGCGCGGTGGGGTCGGACTTCGATGCCGAGCATCATGCCGTGAGCGAGTTCATGACGAAGGACCCGAAGACGATCGGGCCTGAGGTCGACGCGCACGAGGCGCTCGAATCGATGTTCGCGTTCGGGTTCCGCCATCTGCCCGTCGTCGACGAGGGTCGCGTGGTGGGCATCGTTTCGATGCGCGACGTCACCCGGCGGGCCTGAACCACTTCCGCCCCTCAGAACCCGGCCTTCGAGTCCTTGTTCGGCATCTCTTCGGCTACCGACTTCAGTGCTTCGTGCACGGACCGGAAGACCTCGGCGACGAACGACGCCTGCTGTCCGTCGCTACCGGTCATCGTTCCTCGCACCGCCGAAGCGGTGATCTCACAGGCCTTCTCGAACACAGCCCAGTCGCTCTCGCGGGACATGCGATCTCCTCCGTGTGATCGTGACCGATGATCGTGTCGCGGCGAGCCGCGGCGCCGATCGGACCTTCAGGCTACCTGAGGGTGCTCACTCGAACGCCCGCAGCCCGGTCAGACCGCGCCGACGATCAGCGTGTGGATCTCCTCGGTGCCCTCGAGCGTGATCACCGATGCCGGATTGTTCGTGGCCATCGCAGCGCGGCCTGTAGCAGGCTCGTGCCGCACCCATCGCCCCGCGCCTACGGATGCCGGCGGTCGACTTCGGGCAGGATGTCGAGGAACGAAGCGTTTCGTTCGTCGTATGGATGGAACACGGTGAACGGTCCGTCGAACGCGAGGAGGAGCAGGATGCAGTACATGCTGCTGATCTACGGCGCCATGAGCGCCTACCCGGAGATGAACGAAGCGGAGCAGGCGGCCGACATGAAGCGGTGGTACGACTACAGCGGCTGGCTTGCCGAGAAGGGGTGGATGAAGGCCGGCGACGCCCTCGTGGATGTCGACCAGGCGACGAGCGTGCGCGTGCGCGACGGGGAGCGCCTCGTCACCGACGGTCCCTTCGCCGAAACCAAGGAAACGCTCGGCGGCTATTACCTGCTCGAGGTCGACAACCTCGACGACGCGATCGAAGCCGCCGCCGCGTGCCCCGGAGCACGGAACGGCACGATCGAGCTCCGGCCTGTGGCGGAACTTCCGGAGATGCCACAGGGTTGACCGCAGCGACGGAGGACGTCGTCGATCGTCTCTTCCGGCGAGAATCGGGGCGGGCGCTCGCGACCCTGATCCGCGCGGTCGGCAGTTTCGACCTCGCGGAGGACGCGGTGCAGGATGCGTTCGCGATCGCGCTCGAACGGTGGCCGCGCGAGGGCATCCCCGACAACCCGGGGGCGTGGATCACCACCACGGCCCGCAACGGGGCGATCGATCGCATCCGGCGAGAGCAGGTCGGTCGCAGGAAGACCGAATCGGCCGAGCAGCTGCGCGCGCTGGAGGGCATGGACACCGACGAGATGCAAGAGATCCCCGACGAACGTCTGCGACTGATCTTCACGTGCTGCCACCCAGCCCTGCCCATGGACTCCCGAGTGGCTTTGACCCTGCGGACGGTCGGGGGCCTGTCGACCAGGGAGATCGCCCGCGCCTTCCTTTCGCCCGAGCCGACCGTGGCGCAACGGCTCGTGCGGGCCAAGAAGAAGATCCGCGACGCCGGCATCCCCTACCGGGTGCCGCCACGCGATCTGCTCGAGGAGCGGCTCGGCGGCGTGCTCGCCGTGCTCTACCTGGTCTTCAACGAGGGGTACAGCGCCACGAGCGGCGACCTCGTGCGCGTCGACCTCTGCGACGAGGCGATCTGGCTCGAACGGGTGGTCGACCGGCTGATGCCCGGCCAACCCGAGGTGCAGGGATTGTTGGCGCTGATGTTGTTGCAGCATTCCCGCCGAGACGCTCGCACCGACCCGTCGGGCGACCTCGTGCTGCTCGAGGACCAGGACCGTGCACGCTGGGACCACGACATGATCGACGAGGGAGTCGCCGTGCTGGACCGGGCGATCGGGCACCGAACACCCGGTCCCTACCAGCTGCAGGCGGCGATCGCTGCGCTGCACGCACAGGCGCCGCGCCCCGAGGACACCGACTGGCCGCAGATCGCCGGTCTCTACGGGGCGTTGGCGGCCACGGCGCCGAGCCCGGTGGTCGAGCTGAACCGTGCGGTCGCGGTGGCGATGGCCGACGGCCCAGCGGCAGGGCTGGCGCTGCTGGATCCGCTCGAGGCAGACCTCGACGGCTACCACCTGTTCCATGCCGCCCGGGCCGACCTGCTCAGGCGACTTGACAGGACGCCCGAGTCCGCCGCCGCGTACCGACGCGCGCTCGCTCTGGCGACGAACCCTGCTGAGCGGACGTTCCTCGAGCGGCGACTCGCCCAGCTCTGACGGGGCCCGTCCGCCCGCGTGCGTTAGGGTTCTGCGTCGATGCTCTTCCCCACGATCGACTTCGCCATCTTCTTCGCCCTGGTCTTCCTGGGCCACTGGTTGTTGAACCCGAAACCACTGCCCTGGAAGCTGTTCATGATCGGGGCGAGCTACGTCTTCTACGCGTGGTGGGACGTGCACTTCATCTGGCTGCTCGCTGGGGTCTCGGCCATCGCGCAGCTCGGGGCGATCGCCGTGGCCCGGCAGACCGACGAGATACACAAGCGCATCGCGATGGTCGCGGGGGTCACGCTCGCGCTGCTCCCCCTGCTGTACTTCAAGTACTACGGGTTCTTCTCGCTGAACCTCACGAACGCGGCCGCGGAGATGGGCCTCGAGAACCTCGGACTGCCGCTCGTGCAGCTGATCCTGCCCGTCGGCATCTCGTTCTTCACCTTCATGGCGATCAGCTACATCGTCGATGTCTACCGCGGACACACGCACGTCGCGAGCTGGATCGACGTCTTCCTGTACCTGTCGTTCTTCCCGCACCTCGTGGCCGGACCGATCGTGCGGCCCGACGAGCTGATCCCCCAGCTCGACGTGCGACGCGACCCGCGCCACATCGACGTCGCGGGGGCCTCGTGGTTGATCATCGGCGGCCTGTTCAAGAAGGTGGTGGTCTCGAGCTTCCTCGCGACCACGATGGTCGACCCGGTGTTCGGCGACCCCGCGAGCCACTCGGCGATCGACGCATTCTTCGGCGTCCTCGCATACGCGATCGTGATCTACACCGACTTCAGCGGGTACACCGACATCGCGATCGGCGTGGCGAAGATGCTCGGATTCCAGTTCCCCCAGAACTTCGACCGGCCGTACTCCGCACGGTCGTTGCAGGACTTCTGGCGCCGCTGGCACATCACGTTGTCGCGATGGCTCCGCGACTACCTCTACATCCCGCTCGGCGGCTCGAAGCGGGGCGAGATCCGCACCTACGTGAACATCGTGGTCACGATGGTGCTCGGCGGCCTGTGGCACGGTGCCGCCTGGACCTTCGTGTTCTGGGGTCTCTACCACGGCGTGGGGCAAGCGATCGGCGCCTGGAAGCGCACCCACCTGCCGGAGCGGACCGAGACCCCCATGCTGTTGTGGGGCCAGCGGCTCTCGACGTTCGCGCTCGTCTGCGTGGGATGGGTGTTCTTCCGCGCCGACTCGATGGCGACAGCGTTCACGCTGCTCGGGCGCCTCGTGTTCGGGTGGACGACCCCGACCGACGTCGTGACCCCACTCGTGATCGGCACGATCGCGTTCATGCTCATGCTGCAGTACGCCCCCCGGGACCCGGGCCTGCTGCTGCAGGAGGCGATCTCACGATGGCGGCCGGTGCCGATGGGCCTCGCCTTCGCCGGCGCGTTGTTCGTGATCACCACGCTCGGACCCCAGGGCGTGGCACCCTTCATCTACTTCCAGTTCTGATGACCGAGGAACGACCGTGACCGACGAACCCACACCGACGCCGGGACACCCGGATCCCGAGCGCGACCCCTCACGCACGTCTGTGCCGCGAGGGCGCGCGACGATGCCGGCCGGCCGGGTCCTGATGGTGGTCCTCGTCGCGCTGCTCGTGTGGGGCGCGCTGTACGCCCCGAGCCTGAAGCGCGCCTCCGAGGCACAGCCGCTCGGCGCGCGGCGCACGGTCTCGCTGTGGGTGCTCCGCCCGGTCGCGGCGATCAGCGACTTCGTGCAACTCACCGCCCTGACCGACGGCGCGATCCGGGCGCTCGGTCGCGATCCGAACGAGGCGCCGGGAGGCGCCCTCGACGTGCCCGAGCCCGAGGATCTGCCGACGCTCGATCCCGACGTCTCGGTCTCGCCGAAGCCCGACGAGCCGGTGGTGAAGGACACGAAGATCCGCCGGCCGACCCCGACGAACGAGCTGCGGGTCGCCGTGGTCGGGGACTCGCTCGCGGCGGGCCTCGGCGTCTACCTCGAGCGCGAGTTCCGCCCGGCGCTCGTGCGACTGACCCGCCAGGGCCGCATCTCGACGGGACTCTCTCGCCTGGACTACTTCGACTGGATGACCGCGATGCGCCAGATCGAGAACGGCTTCTCGCCCGACCTCGTCGTCGTGATGATCGGCGACAACGACAACCAGAGCCTGCAGACCCCGGGGGGCCAGGTGGTCGCAGAGATCGGCTCGTTCGAGTGGCCCGCGGGCTACGAGAAGCGCGTCGAGGAGTTCACGAGGATCGCGGTCGACGGCGGCGCCCACGTCGCATGGGCCGGGCTGCCGATCGTGCAACGCAAGGAACGGTGGGACGTGATGCAGCGCCAGAACGCCATCTACGAACGAGTGGTCGATGCGACGCCGAACGCCATCTACGTCGATACGTGGGACCGGTTCGCGACCCGCGACGGCCAGTACACGCCGTTCTACTGGGAAGGCGGCAAGGCCGAGCTGGTCCGCGCTCCCGACGGGCTGCACTTCACCCCACGTGGCTACGAGTTGCTCGCCCAGGCGGTCACCGACGCCGTGGTCGAGTCCTTCCGCCTGATGCCGAACGCCCTCAACGACTGAGCGGTCCGGCTTCCTCAGACCTGGATCGGCACCTCGGGGAGGTTCGCGAGCGCGGCTTCCTCGTCGGCGGCGTCGAACTCGAAGTCGGGAAGCCTTCCCGCGAGGTAGTCGTCGTAGGCCTGCATGTCGAAATGCCCGTGCCCGCAGAGGTTGAACAGGATCACGCGCTCCTCGCCGGCGTCTCGGGCGGCGATCGCCTCGTCGATGGCGCCCTTCACTGCGTGGTTCGCCTCGGGAGCAGGCAGGACGCCCTGCGCCTTCGCGAACATCAGCCCTGCTTCGAAGACCTCGTTCTGCGTGTAGGCCACCGCCTCCATGTGGCCGTGCTTCACGAGCAGCGACAGCGACGGGGCGTCGCCGTGGTAACGCAGGCCGCCGGCGTGCACCGGCGCCGGCACGAAATCGTGGCCGAGCGTGTACATCGGCACGATCGGCGCGATCTGCGCCGTGTCGCCGTAGTCGTAGGCGAACCGCCCTTTCGTGAGCGTCGGGCACGCCGCCGGCTCGGTCGCGAGGAAGCGCATGTCGGGCGTCTCGCCGCGCAGCTTCCCGGCCATGAAGGGGTAGGAGATGCCGGCGTAGTTCGAGCCGCCGCCCACGCAGCCGACGACGACGTCGGGACGCTCCCCGGCCATCTCCATCTGCCGCTGCGCCTCGAGGCCGATCACGGTCTGGTGCAGCAGCACGTGACCGAGCACGCTGCCGAGCGCGTAGTTCGTGTCGTCGTGGGTCGCGGCGTCCTCGACGGCTTCACTGATCGCGATGCCGAGGGAACCGGTCGAGTCCGGGTGCGCCTCGCGGATCGCGCGTCCGCTGTTCGTCTTGTCGCTCGGGGAGGCCACGACGCTGGCGCCGAACGTCTCCATGAAGATGCGGCGGTACGGCTTCTGGTCGTACGACGCCTTCACCATGTACACGTCGCACTCCAGGCCGAACATCTGGCACGCGAGCGCCATGGCCGAGCCCCATTGCCCCGCGCCCGTCTCGGTCGCGATGCGCCGGATGCCGGCCTCCTTGTTGAAGTACGCCTGCGGCACGGCGGTGTTCGGCTTGTGGCTGCCGGCGGGCGAGACGCCCTCGTACTTGAAGTAGATGTGTGCCGGCGTCTGCAGCGCCTGCTCGAGCCGGGTCGCGCGGAACAACGGCGACGGTCTCCAGAGCCCGTAGATGTCGATCACCTCGCCAGGGATATCGATCCACTCCTCGGTCGAGACCTCCTGGCCGATCAGCGACATCGGGAACAGCGGCGCGAGGTCGTCGGGACCGATCGGCTGCTTCGTTTGCGGGCTCAGTGGCGGCAGCGGTTCGATGCCCGACTTCACGATGTCGGGCATGAGATTGAACCACGCGCTCGGGATCTGATCCGGCTGCAGGTCGAAACGGGTGCGGACGTCGCTCATGCTGGCTGCCTCCCTCGCACGCGGTGAGTGGGCGAGCCTACCCCTCGCCCGGTCGCGTCGCCACCTCGACCCACCCGTCGACCTCACGCGCTCGATAGATCGAGAGCGGGTCGGCGGCGGGGCCTTCGATCGGCTCGCCGTTCTCCACGTCGAAGACGCTGCCGTGACACGGGCACTCGACCGTCGCGGCGCGGTCGTCGAACTCGCCTTCGGCAAGCGAGCAGCCCTGGTGCGTGCACTCGTCACCGAACGCGTACAGGTTCGCCTCGATGTGGGCCACGGTGACCCGCCCGGCGGGCGTGTCGTACGCCCGCATCTCGCCCTCGGGGATCTCGCCGAGCGCCCCCACCCTCACGTACTCCATCGACGTGCCCCCCTTCCGAGGTCAGGCCCGGGACAGTGCGGTGAATCCACGCTGCACCACCGTGAACACCCCCAGCGTCGCGAGCACGATCAGCGCCGGGAACATCATGCCGGGGATCAGCAGCCCGATCATGAGCGCGAGCATCCGCTCGAGGCGTTGGAACAGACCCTCGCTGAGGCTGATGCCGACGGCCTCGGCCTCGGCTCGGATCTGACTCACCCCGAGGCTGACGATCAGCGTGAGCAGCGCGAGCCCCGCCTGCACCATCTCGCCCTGCGCGGCCAGGTTCCAGAACAGGCACGAGAACAGGATCATGTCCGAGACGCGGTCGAGCACCGAGTCCATGAACGCGCCCGACCGCTTCTCCTCGCCTCGGTGACGGGCCACCGAGCCGTCGAAGACGTCGAGCAGGCTCCCGACGATCAGCAGGAAGCCGGCGACGAGCCAGTTCCCTTCGACGATCTGCCACCCGGCGAGCACGATGAACACCGGGGACAGCAGCGTGAGCTGCCACGGCCGCACCCCCGTCCAGATCAAGAACGCGAGGATCGCCCGGTAGGGCCAGGCGAGGAGGCGCTGCATCGCACCGCCCGCAGCGCTCTCGTTCTTGCGGGGCGGGGGCAGGTCTCGAACCCGAGGGGCTTCTCGCTCGGACCGGTCCGCTCGTTCGTTCGTCACTAGTCCAAACCAGACTAGTTCGCGAGAGTCACCCCGCGAACGGCTCGAAGCTCACGACCACGTAGCGGACGGTTCCCGCCGGGGCCTCGTAGGCGACTTCCTGCTCCGCCGCGGCGCCCACCAACGCAGCCCCGAGCGGAGACGTGGTGGTCACGGTGCGTGCCCCTGGGGCCTTCTCCTCGGCGTGCTCGGCGAGCAGGTAGGTCTCCTCGTCGTCATCGTCATCGTCCATCGGCCGGATCGTGACGAGCATGCCGGGTCCGATCTCGTCGGCGTGCTCAGGGGCCTCGACGATCTCGGGATCGCGCAGCATGTGCTGAAGCTTGCGGATCTTCGATTCCATCAGGCCCTGCTCGTCCTTCGCGGCGTGGTACTCCGCGTTCTCCTTGAGATCGCCGTGCTCGCGAGCCACCTTGATCTTCTCGGTGATGCGCTCACGTCCGTGCACCGTGAGCTCCTCGAGCTCGGCCTTGATGCGCAAGTAGGCATCGAGCGTGAGCGTCGCCGTGGGTTCCTGTCCGGCCGCGCGGGCGGGACGGTTCTGCAGCTCTTCGGGGAGTTCAGACATGCCGCGAGTGTACCGATGGCCCGAAGCCGGAGCCGAACCACGTCATCCGCCGAGCGCCGCCCTCAGGAACCGCATCGCCCGCAGGGTCACCCACTTGCTGGGCTCTCCACGGCGATCGACATCGAACCAAGTCTTCCCGGCGTAGGAGTACTCGTTGAGCCAACGGCCACCCGGCGTCTGCTTCGACACGACGAGGTCCACCGTGTTGACCAGTCGTGGGTCACTCGCCTTGCCGAGGTCGGCGAGGACCTCGCCGACCTGCAGAACGTCGGCCACGTATCCGGACGGGAAGCCGAGCTTGAACCAGGACGAGCTGATGCTCGTCGCCGTCGGATACGCGGCCGTCGCAGGGTCCACCGAGAGCAGGAACCCGATGCCCGTCTCGACGGCCGCGCGCACCTGCTTCGTCCGGCGGCGCGGAGGGATCGCCGCGAGGCCGCGCATCGCCTTCGCGGCGCCCCACCCACAGGGCTCGCCGCCGTTCACGCCGCACGCGAACCCGGGTGCGCTCGTCGTCGACACGAAGAAGCGATCGTGCCCATCACCGGTGATCGCGCTGGCCTCCCAGGCGATCGCCCGGCGGACGCGTTCGTCGTCCAGCCACCCGAACGCGATCATCGACCTGAGCAGGTTGCCGTTCAGGCAGTGCACGACGGTCGAGGGAGGCGGCGGCCGTTCCGAGATGCTTCCGGACATCCCGAATCCGCCGGAGTCGGTGATCGCGTGGGTGAGGACGTACTCGCAGGCCGCACGGATCCGAGGGTCGCCGGCATCGGCGCCCATCTGCTCCAGGAAGATCAGCGACCACACCGTGCCCGTGTATTTGGCGGCGTAGCCGGCGCCGGGCTTGACCCAGAACCCGGCCGGATCCTGGGCGGCGAGGGTCGCGGCGATCGGGCCGGACCGCATCGCGGCCGTACGCGCGCGTCGGACCTCGGGCGCGTCCTCGGACTGGTCGAGGAGGTAGCGGAGGGCGAGATGGCGGACCGCGGGGTCGCCGCGTTCGAGCAGCCACGGGAGAGGATCGCCGCGCAGCGCCGCCCGCCACGCATCCATCGAGCTCACTCCTCGCTGAAGTAGACGTTCTTCACTTCGGTGTAGAGCTGCACGGCCGCCATGCCCATCTCACGTCCGATGCCGCTCCGCTTGAACCCCCCGAACGGGGCCTCGGTGTGCACGCTCGAGGCCGAGTTCACGCTGAGGTTCCCGGTGCGGATGTCCTTGGCGACCCGGATCGCCCGGCCGAGGTCACGTGTCCAGATCGTGCCCGAGAGGCCGAACGGCGAGTCGTTCGCGAGTCGGACGGCTTCCTCCTCGGTGTCGAACGGGATCAGGCAGACGACCGGGCCGAAGATCTCCTCCTGCGCGACGCGCGAAGCGTTGTCGACGTCGGCGAGCACCGCCGGGCGCATGAAGAAGCCGTCGCCGTCGGGCACGTCGCCGCCGGTGACGTGGCGCGCCCCCTCGTCGATGCCGATCGACAGGTAGTCGAGCGAGGTCTGCCGCTGCCCCGACGAGATCAGCGGCCCCATCTCGGTCGCGTCGTCGAGCGGCTGACCGACGGTGATCGCCTCGGTCCGTGCGGCGAAGCGCTCGAGGTACTCGTCGTAGACGCCCCGCTGCACGAACTGGCGCGATCGCGCGCAGCAGTCCTGCCCGGCGTTGTCGAAGACCGACCAGAGGGACTTCTCGACGCAGACGTCGAGGTCGGCATCGTCGAACACGACGTTGGCCGACTTGCCGCCGAGCTCGAGCGAGACGCGCGTGATGTTCGTCGCGGCCGTCTGCATCACCGACGTGCCGACCTCGGTGGATCCCGTGAACGAGACCTTCGCGACGCGCGGATCGGCGATAAGCGAACTCGCGGTGGTGGATCCCGGCCCGGGCAGCACGCTCAGGGTGCCCTCGGGGAGTCCCGCCTCGTAGAGGATCTCGGCGAGCGTCAGGGCCGTCAGCGGGGTCTGCGATGCGGGCTTCACGACCGCGGTGTTGCCGCACGCGAGCGCGGGGGCGATCTTCCAGCTCGCGATCACCGCCGGGAAGTTCCACGGGGTGATGAGCGCACAGACGCCCACGGGCTCCCGCAGGGTGACGTCGAGCCCGGGCGGCACGATCGGGATCGTCTCGCCGGTGATCTTGTTCGCGGCGCCGCCCCAGTACTCGAAGACGTTGGCGACGATGTCGATCTCGCCGCGGGCCGCCGAGATCGGCTTGCCCCCGTTGCGGGCCTCGAGCTCGCGCGAGCCGCTCCTGGCGCTCCCGGACCAGGAAGGAGGCCTTCGTCAGCACCCGACCGCGCTCACGAGCCGACAGTCGGGGCCACGCGCCCTCCTCGAAGGCCCGGGTCGCGACGTCGACCGCGCGGCGTCGCATCCTGCGCGGCCCCCGTCGCCACCTCGGCCATCGGCGCACCGCTCGCCGGCTCGACCACGCGACCGGTCGCTCCGTCGAGCGGCCTCCACGCGCTCGCCGCCCAACACGATCAGCTCGGTCATCGGGTCGCCTCCCTCGCACTCGACGCGCGCATCGTAGACCCAGGGCGTACCCTTCGGCCGTTCGGAACGACGGGAGGCTCTGCGATGCGACTCGACGGCAAGGTGGCCCTGATCACGGGGGGCGGCAGCGGGATGGGCAAGGTGGCGGCCGAGCTGTTCGCGAGCGAGGGCGCGAACGTCGTGCTCACCGACGTGAACGACGAGGCCGGCGAGGCCACGGCGTCGGCGATCGGCGAGCGGGCGTTCTACGTGCACGCCGACGTCTCGAAGGAGGCCGACGCCGAGGCGATGGTCGCCGCGGCGATCGAGCGGTTCGGCCGGCTCGACGTGCTCTACAACAACGCCGGCATCATGCCGCTCGACGACGGGTCGGTGACCGATGCCGACGGGTCGATCTGGGACACCGTGCTCGCGGTGAACGTGAAGGGCGTGATGTTCGGCTGCAAGTTCGGCATCCCCGCGATGCTCGAGACCGGCGGCGGCTCGATCATCAACGTCGCGTCGTTCGTCGCGTGGCTCGGCGCGGCGACGTCGCAGACCGCCTACACCGCGTCGAAGGGCGCCGTGCTCGCGATGACGCGTGAGATCGCGGTCGAGTACGCGCGCAGGGGCATCCGGTGCAACGCGCTCTGCCCCGGTCCGATCGAGACGCCGCTGCTGCTCGCCCTGCTGTCGGACGAGGCGAAGAAGCAGCGCCGGTTCGTGCACATCCCGATGGGGCGCCTCGGTCACGCCGAGGAACTCGCGAAGGCGGCGCTGTTCCTCGCGAGCGACGACTCGAGCTACATGACGGGCTCGAGCCTGATCGTCGACGGCGGCATCACCGCCGCCTACGTGACCCCCGAGGATTGATCGAGCCGTGCCGCGATGGCTCCCACGGCCCCTCGTCCCGTTCGTACTCACCCTGACCGCTGCCATCTCGATCTCATGCACTCGGAAGGACGAAGTCCGCCCAAGCACATTGCATCCGGGACCGCTCCAAGGGGCTGAATCGGGCGGCCAGACGTTGACGGGCGTCCTACGCGGGTCGATCGTCCGGTGTCGATCGGCGTCGAGGTCGTGGGTTCCAACAGCATCGAGGATCTTCAGATCGCCGAAGTACGGTTGATCGACGCTCCGCCCGAGCTTCGTGTTGTCGACGCACTTGCCTCCACTGGACGCGGCGAGAGCTTCATCTGCGTCGGCTCCTCACGCTCCTTCCCGCCGGAAGGTTGCCGCCTCGAGCCCCTCGAAGGCTGGACGGTCTCGGGCGAAGCGATCGAGCACGGTGGGTTCCAGATCGTCCTTGGATTGGCGGTCTCGCAACGAGGGACCTATGGATACCCGGGCGTGCTCATCACCTACGCCGATGCGAACGGTGAACGATTCACCGATGTGCTCCTCCAAGGCGGTCAGGTGTGTGCGCCCATGCAGGAAGGGACCGGGTGTCCGAGATCATGGGAGATCCGTCGGGAACAGCGGAGGATCGCTGACGACCTCGAGGCCGGAACGTTCGCGATCCCCCCGTGATCCCCGACGGGTGCCCTGAGGTTGGAACCGCTGGAACACCTCAGGTGCCGAAGACCGGGCGCAGCGCTCCGTACACCGCCCGGTAGCGCCCGTACGCCTCCTCGTACGCCTCGCGGTTGGCGTCGTCGGGCTCGTGCACATCGGGACGGAACCGAACGAACGCGGCGACCGCGTCGGACACGTTCGCGTGCACCCCGGCGCCGACCGCGGCGAGGATCGCCGCTCCGGTCGCCGTCGTCTCGACCGACTCGGGCACGCGCACCGGCAGCCCCGTCACATCGGCCTTGATCTGTCGCCAGAGCGGACCCTTCGCGCCGCCGCCGACGATCACGAGCCGGCGCACGTCGAGGCCGGCGTTGCGCATCGCGTCGAGGATGTCGCGCAGGGCGAACGCGCTGCCCTCGAGGATCGCGCGGGTCATGTGGTCGCGCGTATGGGCGAGCGTGAGCCCGTAGAAGACGCCGCGGGCGGCGCCGTTCCATTCCGGGGCCATGGCGCCCTGCATGCACGGCAGGAACACGAGCCCCTCGGCGCCCGGATCGACGTGACCCGCTTCCACCGACAGGAAGTCGTACGCGTCGCCGAGGCCGACGGCTTCCGCGTCGCGCTCGACCTGCGCGAACTGATCGCGCCACCACCGCAGGTTGCCGCCCGACACGAACCCCGGGTTCTCGAGCAGCCACGCGTCGGGATCGGCGTGGGGATGGCACTCCACCAACATCGTCGGGTCCTCGCGCGGTTCGTCGCTCGCCGCGCAGACGGGTTCGGCGGTGCCCACGACGTCGCAGACGTCGCCGGGCGCGTAGACGCCGGCGCCGAGCGTGGCGGCCATCTCGTCGCCGCAGCCGAGCGCCACGGTGGTCGCGGGATCGAGCCCGCTGGCTTCCGCGAACGAGGCGGTGATCGGACCGATCGCCTGCGTCCCGGCGCCGAGCTCGGGCAGCATCGCCGCGTCGATCCCTGTGGCGGCGAGCGCACGATCGGACCACGCCCGCGTGCGCGGGTCCAGCAGCGCCAACGACGACGCGTTCGAGTAGTCGACGGCCAGGGTCCCCGTCGCATGCCGGAGCACGTAGCTGCCGGGCGGCATGATGTGGGCGGCCCGGCTCCACGCGTCGGGGCGCTCGTCGCGGACCCACATCGCCTTGAACACCGCATGCGACGAGTCGAGGTTCGCGCCGACGGCCGCGTAGAAGTCCGCAGGCGAGATCTCCGCGGCGAGGGCGGCGGCCTGCACCTCGGCGCGCCGGTCCATCCAGATCATGGCGGGATACAGCGGCGCCCCGGACCCGTCGACCACGACCATGCCGTCGAGCTGCGAGCCGAATGAGAGCCCGCGGATCGCGCCGGCACCGTCCGGACACTCGCTGACCAGGCGCCGGCAGGTGCGCTCGACGGCGGCGTTCCAGTCGTCGGGGTCCTGCTCGGCCCATCCCGGCGACGGGTACGACAGGTCATAGGTCTCGTAGGCGCTGGCGATCAGTTCGCCGTCGTCGCGGTAGAGCGCCGCGTTCGTCCCCTGGCTGCCGACGTCGCACCCGATCACGTAGGAAGCGGTCACGGCACGATCACCATCTTCAGCCCGCTGCCCGAACGGATCGTCTCGAACGCCTCGCCGATCTGCTCCAAGGGCCACCGGTGCGTGACGACCGCGGCGAGCAGGTCCTGCTTACGGTCGAGGTAGTCCATCGTGATGCGGTACTGACGGTGCGTCGCGCCATACGCCCCTCGGATATCGAGCTCCTTGTAGTGCAGCTGGTTCATGTCGAGCGGGCTGACCGGATCGTGCTTGGGCAGCCCGGCGAAGTAGACGACCGTGGCGCGCTTCGCGGCCATCTCGAGCGCCGCCTGCTGGGCCGGTTTCGCCGGCGCCGCCACGCTGACCCGCTCCGCGCCGTGCCCCCCCGTTCGCGAGAGCACCTCCTCGACGCCGTTGTCGTCGCCGGCGACCCACGAGTCGTCGACCACGTGCCCGACGGCGTCGAGCGCGATCTTCAGCCGATCGCCCGAGACGTCGGTGAGGTAGACCCTCGACGCGCCGCGATCGCGCGCCATCACGGCCTGCCAGCACCCGATCGGGCCCGTGCCGAGGATCACGACCGTGTCGCCCAGTCGCACGTCGAGCTGCTCGATGCCGTTCAGCGCGCACGCGAACGGGTCGGCGACCGTCGCGAGGTCGCTCGGCAGCTCGGGCGGCAACGGGATCAGGTTCTTCATCGCGATCGGCGGCACGGCCGCCACCTCGGCATAGGCCCCCGGATACGGGTCGTAGCCGTACAGCAGGTGGTGCTCGCACAGGTTCTGGAAGCCCTCGAGGCACCAGCGGCACTCCCCACACGTGAGGATCGACCCGAGGAACACCCGGTCCCCCAGCGCCACGCCCGGGGGCAGGTCGGCCTGGGGGCCGACCTGCTCCAGCACGCCGACCGGCTCGTGGCCGAGCTGCCAGGGCGAGGGCGCCTTCGGATCGCCGTTGAAGAACGTGCGCGCGTCGGTGCCACAGATGCCACACGCCTCGACCCGCAGGAGCGCGCCGGCGGGGTCCAACTCGGGCTCGAGCGCGTCATCGCGGACCTCGACCGCGTTGACGTCGGTCATGAATGCGGCACGCATCTAGGCCATCTCCTGCCGCAAGGCGTCGAGCGCCTTCTCGGCCGTCCATCGCTCGCGGATCACCCGTGAGAGCGCCCGGGTGATCGCCTCGGGGTTCGCGTGCATGAAGATGTTCCGACCGACCGAACAGCCGATCGCGCCCACGGCCATCGCCTGTTCCATGCGCGAGAGCAGCTCGTCGTCCTCGAGCCGGGAGCCGCCGGCGAGCACGACCGGGATGCCGTTGGCCGCCTCGACGCACTTCGCGAACGAGTCCTGATCGCCTGGCCAGTTCGTCTTCACGATGTCCGCCCCGAGCTCGGCGCACAGCCGCACGTTCCGGCGCAGGTACTCGAACCCATACTGCTGCTTGAGCTCCTCGACGGTCGCGTACGTCGTCGGGAACTCGGCCTCGGCGATGAACGGCATGCCGAGGATCGCGCACTCCCGGCCCACCGCCGAGAGGATGTCGATCATGCCGGCCTCGGTGTCACCGCCGAGGGCGGTGAACAACACCACGGCGTCGGCGCCGAGCGTCAAGGCCTCCTCGACCTCGGCGATCTGCACGATCTCGGGGCGATCGCCGTCGGGCGAGGCGCTCGCCGAGAGCAGCAGCGCGAGGGACGTCGTGGGCGAGAACCCCTCGGCGGCGATCCTGATCATGCCCTTGCTCATCATGATGACGTTGGAACCGCCGGTGACCGCCTCCCGGGTGCGTTGCGTGATGTCGGCCAGCGGCTCGAGGAAGGTCGGTGAGGTCATGCCGTGGTCGAGCGCGCAGATCACCGACACGCCCTCCGGGTCGATCACGCGCTTCATCCGCATCGCCTTGCCGACGTCGGTCATCATCAGATCCTCCTTCCCGGCCCGCGTCGGACCACGGTGAACTCGAATGCTTCCGCGAGGTGATGCTCGTGAGAGAGCAGCAGCGGTTCCCCCTCGCGCCCGTAGTCGATCTGCCGCAGGTAGAGCAGCATGGCACTGCTCTTCACGCCGAGTCGCCTCGCGAGGGCACGGTCGGCCTTCGCCGGCTCGACGGTCACGACCCCGTGTTCGACCGGGGCGCCGTGCCGCTCGAGCAGCTCGTAGACGGAACCGTCGAGCGGCATCGAGGACAGCTCCGTCGCCGCCACGCGAGAGGCCGACACCACGTCGACCGAGAGCACGACCGCGATGCCGTCCGCCGTGCGCACACGCTCCAGCCGCACGACCGGGTCACCCGCATGCAGATCGAGGCTGGCAGCCTCGTCGTCGGTGGCGCCGTCGGTGTGCACGGCACCCTGGCTCGTCCCGGGTTCCATGCCGGCCGCGCGGATCGCCTCGGTCACACCGAAGTTCACGTCGAGGTTGTTCCGCAGCCTCGGCCGGTGAGTGGCGTACGTGCCGGCTCCACGGGTTCGCGTGACGAACCCGTCCTCCTCGAGTGATCGGAGCGCTTCGCGGAGCGTCGGGCGTGAGACCCCCATCTCCTCGGCCAGCTCAGGCTCCGGCGGAAGCTTCGATCCGGGCGGGATCCTTCCGGTCGCGATGCGCGACAAGAGGTCGTCTCGTACCCGGAACGACAACCGCTTCCTCGCCACATGAGCCCCCTCGTCGCGACCGCAGACTAGTTTGTCTGACAAAGCCTGTCAAAATGGTCAACGCCGTAACATGGGCGGATGGACGTGCTCGGCGTCGGCGTGCCCGTGGTGACCGGTCCCGCCCAGGGCTGGAACTTCTGGCCGATCCTCGGCATCCCGCTGACCCTGCTCGTCACCCTGCGGTGGCTGCGGCTCCGCCCCAGTGCATGGGTCGTAGTGGGTTCGATCCTCGTCGGCCTCCTCCTGGCCGACGCGGTCGCGTGGTGGGGGGTCGTCCCAGCCGCCGCCCTCGCCGCCGTGGCGATCGCGGTCGCGGCGATCGGTCTCGGTTGGAGGCGGCGGAAGCCCGTCTCGGACGTTTGACAGACAAACCCCTTTTGTGTCTCCATACCGACTGTCCGCGCGACGGGGGGTCGCCGGGAGGGAGGGTGACGCATGTCCGAGCGCAAGGTCGGATCGGTCACGTACCGAGAGGTCGGCGAGGGCTACTTCGAGGAACGAGGGCTCCGGCGCCACGCCGGCGTGTGGTCCCTCTGGGCACTCGGGGTCGGCGCCGTCATCTCGGGCGACTACTACGGGTGGAACTTCGGTCTCTCCGTGGGAGGCTTCGGGGGCCTGCTGATCGCGACGGTCATCATCGCGATCATGTACTACGGGCTCTGCTACAGCATCGCCGAGATGTCCCCGGCACTCCCGCACACCGGAGGCGCGTACTCGTTCGCGCGTTCGGCCATGGGCCCGTGGGGCGGGTTCCTCACGGGACTCGCCGAGAACGCCGAGTACGTGATCACGACCGCCGTGGTCGGCGGTGCGATCGCGCTGCTGGCGCAATCCACGATCGCGGACCTGTTCAACATCGTCGGCGATCCGTTCTGGAACAGCGAGCCGTTCTGGTGGGCGGTCTTCTACATCGTGTTCCTCGCGATCAACATCAGCGGCGTCGAGGCCACGTTCCGCTTCACCGTGATCATCACGGTCGTCGCGATGGGCATCCTGCTCGTGTTCTACGTCGCGGCGCTCGTGAGCGGAGAGTTCAGCCCGGATCTGTGGTTCAACATCGCCGACGGAGGTGGTGAGACGCCCGCCGGCGACGGCTCGTTCCTGCCGTTCGGGGTGAGCGGAATCTTCAAAGCCTTGCCCTTCGCGATCTGGTTCTACCTCGCGATCGAGGAGGTGCCGCTCGCGGCCGAGGAATCGATGGATCCTCGCCGCGACGTGCCCAAGGGCACGATCCGCGGCATGCACACGCTGCTGCTCCTCAGCATCGGCGTCCTGTTGCTCAACTCGGGGGTTGGGGGCGGCGCGCTCGCGATCGGCGAATCGGGCACTCCGCTGTTCGACGGCTTCAAGGCGATCTTCGGCGACAACACCGGCGCCGTGCTGCTCGGCATGATGGGGCTCGTCGGCCTGATCGCGAGCTTCTTCACGATCATGTACGCGTACGGGCGGAACACGTACTCGCTCTCGCGGGCCGGGTACTTCCCGAAGTTCCTCTCGGTCACGCACAAGACGCGGAAGACGCCACACGTCGCCCTGATCGCGGGCGCCGTCGTCGGCTACGCGGTGCTGTGGGTCGTCTGGTACCTCGGGAGGCAGGAAGGAGATCTCGGCGCTCAGGTCGTGGCCGCGATCCTGAACATGGCCGTCTTCGCAGCCGTGCTCGCGTACACGCTGCAGGCGATCTCGTTCGTCCTGCTCCGTCGCAAGCTCCCGAACATCGATCGCCCGTACGTGAGCCCGTGGGGTCAGGCGGGCGCGATGCTGGCCGGCGTGATCGCGGTGGTGGCTCTGGTGTCGATCTTCCTCAACGAGGACTACCGGCCGGGTGTGTACGGCGTCGCCGTCTACTTCGTTCTGGGCATCCTCTACTTCGCGATCGCGGGCAGGCACCGCCTGGTGCTCTCCCCAGAGGAGGAGTTCGCCCTCACGCAGGGCGAGAAGGGCGTGCCGGAGGCAGCAGGATACTCCTCGTCGTCCGAAGAGCAGGGGGCGATCCTGCGCGGTGGCGATGAGCCCTCATCGACACCGCCGTCGTCGGGCTAGATGATCGAGGCTGATCCTGAACCATGGATGCGGCGGCCGTGACGGCCGCCGCATCCATCTCAGGGCACGGTTGAGGAGGCGTGATGGAGCAGCAAGGGTTGCTCGACGCGACGGAGCTCGAGGCACGGGCGAACGCGGGCGAGATCGACACCGTGCTCTGCATGTTCACCGACCTGCAGGGCAGATTCATGGGCAAGCGCGTGATGCCCGACTTCTTCCTGCACGAGGTCCTCGGTGAGGAAGGCTTGCACGCTTGTCTCTACTTGCTCGCGATCGACATGGAGATGGAGCCGCTCCCGGGCTACGAGTACGCGAGCTGGGAGACCGGGTACGGCGACTTCCGCATGGTCCCCGACGTCTCGACGCTCCGATGGTGCCCGTGGCTGGAGAAGACGGTCATGGTGATCTGCGACGTCGCGGACGAGGAGACCGGGGAGCCCGTCGAGGTCGCGCCTCGGCAGATCCTGAAGCGACAGATCGAGCGAGCGACCAAGGCCGGGTACACGATCAAGACGGGGTCCGAGCTCGAGTTCTACCTGTTCAAGGACGGCTACGACGAACTCGCGGAGCGCGGCTATCGCGACGCCCGACCGTCGTCGAGCTACATCATGGACTACCACATGCTGCAGACCACCAAGGACGAGTGGGTGATCCGCCAGATCCGCAACGGCATGCGGGGAGCCGGCATCCCTATCGAGTTCTCGAAGGGCGAGTTCGGCAAAGGCCAGCATGAGATCAACATCACGTACGCCGACGCGCTCACGACGGCCGACTATCACGTGCTCTACAAGCACGGCGTCAAGGAGATCTGCGCCGCCAACGGGGTGGCCGCCACGTTCATGGCGAAGTGGACGATGGAGGAAGCCGGCTCTTCCTGTCATATGCATTCGAGCGTGTGGAACGCCAAGGGCACGAAGTCGCTGATGTACGACGAGAAGGCCGAGCATCACCTGTCGCAGACCTACCGTCACTACATGGGCGGGCTCATGGCGACGGCGCGCGAGATGTCGTTCATGTTCGCGCCGTTCGTGAACTCGTACAAGCGCTACCAGCTGGGCTCGTGGGCGCCGACGGCGATCGTGTGGAGCCGCGACAACCGCACGTGCGGGTTCCGCACGGTCGGCGAGCACACCGCGGCACGGGTCGAGGACCGCATCCCCGGGGCCGATGTGAACCCCTACCTCGCGTACGCCGCGACGATCGCCGGGGGGATGCACGGCCTCGAGAACGCGATCGAGCCGCCGGCGATGTTCAAGGGCAACGCATACGAGGCGAAGCGTGTGCCCCGGGTGCCCACGAGCCTGCACGAGGCGATCGACGTGTTCCGCAAGAGCAAGGTCGCGAGGGAAGCGTTCGGCGACTTCGTCTACGGGCACCTGCTGAACACGGCCGTGCAGGAACAGGCGATCTTCGACAACCTCTGCATCACGGACTGGGAGATGACCAGGTACTTCGAACGCGGCTGATGCCGGATCAGGCTTCGTGGGCACCGACGAGCACGATGTCGATGCCATCCTGCACGACCTCGTCGCGCTGGTTCAGCACCCGGACACGCATCGTGACCACGCCTCGATCGGGCTTCGAGCGTGATCGTCGCACCTCGGACACCGTCGACACGGTGCGGATCGAGTCGCCGGCGTAAACGGGGGCGGTGAAGGTCCGCGACTCCTCCAGATAGATGCCGAGCGCCCAGTCGTCGGCGGCAGTGGGTTGCCCGCTCGAGATCGATGTGACGAGCAGGCCGTGGGCGATGGGAGCGTCGTAGGGCGAGCCCTCGGCGACCGTCGCCGGGTCCGCGTGCAACGGGTTGTGGTCGCCGGTGAGGTCAGCGAACACCGTGATGTCGTGCGCCGTGACCTCGCGAGGCTCGGTCGCGAGCTCGAGCCCGACCTCGATGTCCTCCAGGAAGATCGGTTCTCCTCGGGTCGCCATCTGCATCGCGAGCCTAGCAACGGCTAGCATCGGGCCCGTGAACATCGCGGTGCTCGTCAAATGGGTCCCCGAGCCTCAGGGCACGCCTACGCTGGGTGCTGACCATCTGCTCGTGCGAGAAGGTGCCGACGGCTCGCTCGACCCCGGCGACGAGTACGGGCTCGAACGAGCCCTGCAGCTCGTGGAGCGTGACGGCGGTGAGGTCATCGCGATCTCCATGGGCCCCGAGGTCGCGGCCGCGGCCGTGCAACGCGCCCTCGCGATGGGAGCCGCGCGCGGGGTGCTGGTGACAGACGACGCCGTGCGCGGCGCCGACACCCTCGTCACCGCCAGGGTGCTGTCGGCGGCGATCCGCTCGGTCGATGCCGATCTCGTCATCGCGGCGGTCGAGTCGACCGACGGCTACACGGGAACCCTTCCGATCACCGTCGCCGAGCTGCTCGGCCTGCCGAGCGTGACGTTCGTCACGTCGCTCGACGTCGTCGGCTCCGAGCTCCACGCCGAACGGCAGACCGTGACAGGGGCCGAGGTCGTCGAGAGTCCGCTGCCGGCCCTGGTCACGGTGACGACCGGCGTGGCGGAGCCCCGGTATCCGAGCCTCAAGGGCGTGATGGCCGCGAAGTCGAAGCCCCTCGACCGGCCCACGCTCGCCGACCTCGGGCTCGCCGACGACGACGTGAGGTCATCGCAGACGGTCGCCTCGGTCGAGGCCGCGCCGGAGAAGGCGGGGGGCCGGGTGACCGAGGCCGGACCCGAAACGGCCGCTGAGATCGCCGACCTCCTGGCCGACGCGCGGGTGATCTGAGTGGCGGCCGTGTGGATCTGGGCCGACGTGGCGCCCGACGGGGTGGCGTCGGCCGCGCTCGAGCTGCTCACGAAGGCACGCGCCCTCGGGGACGACATCGGCGCCGTGGCGCTGGGACCGGGGGCGATGGGAGCTGCGAGGACGCTGGGCGAGCACGGCGCCGTACGCGTCTTCGCCTCCGACGACGAGCGTCTGGCCGAGCCTACTTCGAGGGTGGCCGCTCACACATTCGCCACGCTCGTTGCCGCACACTCCCCCGACCTCGTGCTGTTCCCGTCGTCATATCGAGGGCGTGACGTCGCCGGACGTCTCCAGGCGATCACCGGCTCCACGCTCATGGCCAACGCCGTCGACCTCCCGTCGACCGATCGGGCACGCGCGGAGATCCTGGGAGGCACCACGATCGTCGACGTCGACCTCGGCGGCCCGGCGCCCCGGCTCGTGCTGATGCGGCCGCGGTCGTTCGAACCGTCGGCGGTGGGAGGTTCGGCCGAGGTCGTCGACGTCGAGGTGGTCGAGCCGACAGGGTTCGTCCCGACGCGGGTGCTCAACCGAATCGACGCCGTCGCGGACGGGCCGGGCTTGGAGGACGCGCGGGTCGTGCTCGCCGGGGGACGTGGGCTCGGCGGGCCCGACGGCTTCCGGCTCCTCGAGGAGCTCGCCGGCGCGATCGGTGGCACCTCGATCGGCGCCTCTCGCGCCGCGGTCGACGCCGGCTGGGTGCCGTACGCGATGCAGATCGGACAGACCGGCGCCACCGTGAAGCCTGAGGTCTACCTCGCGGCCGGGATCAGCGGAGCACTACAGCACGCGGTCGGCATGAAGGGCTCGCGCCGCATCGTCGCGATCACGAAGGACCCTGAGGCCCCGATCCTGAAGATGGCCGACCTGGGTGTCGTGGGCGACCTCTTCCAGGTGCTGCCGGCACTCGTCGAGGAGGTCCGCCGACGGACCGGGCGCTGAGCGCGACGCTGCTCGTCGCGGTCCTCGCCGCGGCGCTCGCGCTCGCCTGGCGTCGGGCGGCCCCGCGTGTCGCCACGCTCCGCGCGGCGCGGCCCGACGACCCAGAGCGGGCGGGGCCTAAGGGCGACCGCACCCGGCGTGAGCTCGTCGAGGTCGGCGGGCCAGCGGAAGCTCTTCCAGCGGCTCGTGCCCGGACTCATGCACGCCGCGATCTTCTGGGGCTTCGTCGTGCTGCTGCCCACGATCGTGGAGGCGGCGATCGCGATCGTGGACCCCGACGGTCACCTTCCCCTGATCGGCGACACGACCTGGTTCGCGTGGCTCGTCGACGTGTTCGCCGTCGCCGTGCTCGCCGGCGTCACGGCGGCCGTCTGGATCAGGAAGGTGCAGCGCCCCGACCGCTTCCGAGGATCGCACCTCGACGAGGCCGACCGCATCCTGATGATGATCACGGCGATCGTCGTCTCGCTGCTGCTGTGGCAGGCGACGCGGGTCGCGCTCGGGTCTCACCGACGCTGGGGGGCCCGTCTCAGGCTGGCTCGTCGGGCTCGGTCGACGGCCTTCGGCGCGGTCACGCTGGAGCGAGCCGAGCGCGTGCTCGTCTGGCTGCATCTGCTGCTCGTGCTGGCGTTCCTCGTCTACCTGCCGGGCTCGAAGCACCTGCACATCGTCACGGCGGCGCCGAACGTGTGGCTCGCGAAGGCGGGCCCGGGCGGGCGGCTCGAAGCCGCTCCGCATCGATCTCGAGGGGCCCGAGGAGGACCTGCGGTTCGGTGCCGCCGTCGCGACCGACCTCTCGCGGAAGCAGACCCTCGACCTGTTCTCGTGCACGGAATGCGGCCGCTGCCAGGACGTCTGTCCCGCCTGGGCGACCGGCAAGCCGCTCAGCCCGAAGCTGCTGATCATGGGGCTGCGCGACCATGTGGTCGCCGGGCCGCCCGCCGGCGAGGTCGAGCTGCAGCCACTCGTGCCGAACGCGGTCACCGACGAGGTCGTGTGGGACTGCGTGACGTGCGGCGCGTGCGTGCGGGAGTGCCCGGTCGACATCGAGCACGTCGACACGATCGTCGACCTGCGACGTCACCTCGTGATGGCCGAGTCGCGGTTCCCGTCGGAGGCGGGCGCCTTGCTGCGCGGGGTCGAGGGTCCCGGCGAGAACCCGTGGGGCCAGCCGGCGAGCGCCCGCATGGACTGGGCCGAGGGCCTCGACGTGCGCGTGCTGGCACCCGGCGACCCTGCACCCGAGGTGCTCTTCTGGGTGGGGTGCGCCGGCGCGTTCGACGAGCGGGCGCGCGAGGCGACCCGCTCGACCGCGCGACTGCTGCAGGCCGCCGGCGTCGACATGGCCGTGCTCGGCCGACGGGAATCCTGCACGGGCGATCCCGCCAGGCGCATGGGGCACGAGTTCCTGTTCCAGACCCTCGCCGAGCGCAACGTCTCGACGCTGAACGATGCGGGCGTGACCACGATCGTCGCGAGCTGCGCCCACTGCTTCAACACGCTGGCGAACGAGTACCCGGACTACGGCGGCACGTACGAGGTCGTGCACCACTCAGAGCTGCTGGCGAAGCTCGTACGCGAGGGCAGGCTGCACCCGTCGCGCGACTCCGTCACGGTGACGTATCACGACGCGTGCTACCTCGGCCGGCACAACGGCAACTACGACGCGCCGCGCGAGGTGCTCGGTGCGGTGACCGGCTCTCTCGAGGAGATGCCCAGGAGCCGCGAGCGTTCGTTCTGCTGCGGCGCGGGCGGCGCCAGGTTCTGGATGGAGGAAGGCGGCGACGCACGCATCAACGAGACGCGGTTCGCCGAGGCGGCAGCGACCGGAGTCGACGTCGTGGCGACCGCGTGCCCCTTCTGCCTCGTGATGCTCGACGACGCCTCGAACGCGACGGGCGAGGGCCCCGAGGTCGCCGACGTCGCGACCCTGCTCGCGCGCTCGACCTTCCCCGATCGAGCCCAACCGAGAGGTACCGGACCACGGAGGACAGGTCCATGAGCCCGCGACGACGACGAGGCATGCCGTGAGCCGGATCGGGTTGATCGCCTCCCGCGACGAGCTCGGCACTGAAGCCCGGGACGTGTTCGACCGGATCGTGGGGAGCCGCGGAACGATGCCCCGTCCGTTCGAGGTGCTGCTCCACTCGCCGGTCATGGCGGAGAAGGTCGCCGAGCTCGGACACGTCATCCGGTTCGAGTCGCATCTGACCGATGCGGATCGTGAGCTCGCCACGCTCGCGCACCGGACGGGCACATGGGTGCTCGTTCGTCTGGGAGTCGCCACCTCGGTGCCGCGCGATCCGCCGGCGATCACGCCCGGCACGATCGCGGCGCTCGAGAGTGACGCCGGCAACCTCGGGGCACGCGAGGCGACGCTCGTCGCCCTCGTGGACGAGCTCTGCGAGACTGGCGCCGTCTCGGACGAGACGTTCCGCGCCGTGGTCGACCTGCTCGGCACACCCGGGATCGTCGAGCTCGTGCTGACCGTCGGCTACTACACGATGCTGGGGTACGCGATGAGCGCCGTCGAGGCGTGCTGAACGCGGCGAGCGAGCCTGGCGTCGAGCGAACGCACCTACGGGGTGACGAGATCGATCGGCGGCTGGCCGGCCAGCACCAGCCGCACGTTCTCCCGCATGCGACCCAGCGCCTCAGCCTGTGACTCGAACGTGCGGCCCGCGTTGTGCGGTGAGATCAGGACCCTCGGGAACGACCGCAGCTCGTGATCGGGCGGCAGCGGCTCGGGGTCGGTGACGTCGAGCCCCGCGCCGGCCAGCCGCCCGTCGCGGAGTGCATCCACCAGGTCGTCGGTGGCAACGACGGGTCCCCTCGAGACGTTGATCAGG
This sequence comes from uncultured Actinomycetes bacterium, assembly GCA_963728665.1. GTDB lineage: Bacteria > Actinomycetota > UBA4738 > UBA4738 > HRBIN12 > JAOUEA01. Next base: position 111,445 of record CAVSLG010000005.1, read on the forward strand.
CGGGCGTCGTCCTTCATCGAAGCGAGCGTCGTGCGGTCGATCATGTGATGCGTCTCATCGGTCAACGGGAGGCAGAGCACGAGGAATCGGCCCGTTCGACCAACGCCGGTCGTTCGACGAACGCGACGGGCACACCCGAGACCCGATCAGGGGCGGGCGTCCGCGTGTGCACGATGACCTCCATACCGAGTCCATGACCGAACCGGGCCAGATGGCCGCCGATCTCGCCGAGACCGGCGATGCCGAGGGTCTTCCCTCCCAGCTGTACCGACGTCGTCCCCTGCCAGGCGGGGTCGTCGCGCATCCAGCCGTGCCGGGCGAGGTAGGTCATCATGAACAGGGCGTGCTCGGCGACGGATCGTCCTCGCACGCCCCGCACGTTCGTCACCATGATCCCGCGGGCGACCGCCGCATCGACATCGATGTTGTCCACCCCGGCGCCCGGTTTCGCGATCAGCCGCAGGCCGGGAGCGAGCGCCATCATCTCCTCGGTCACGAGGCCGTGCGCGGTCAAGATCCCCTCTGCCGAGCCGAGCGAGGGCTTCAGGTCGTCGAAAGCGAACGCCGGCGGGATCACCACGTCGTGCTCGGGACCTGCCCATCCCGCCCCGATGCCGAACTCCTCGGTGACCGACAGTGGGTCGACGATCAGCAGTCGCGCCATGTTCCCTCCGCTCCGATACGTCCCAAGTCGGCGGGCGGACCCGTGGGCCTCGGTACACTACGGCACCACCATGAGCGACAACGCCGTCATCGTCTTCGCGTCGTTCCGTCCGATCGCGGGGAAGCAACAGGCTCTGCACGAGCTGCTCTCGTTCATGGTCGAGCACACCCGTGCGGAACCGGGGTGCGAACGCTATGACCTCTACCGACGCCACGGCGACGATGCCGACGATGCCGACGATGCCGACGAGGTGACGTTCCATCTCTTCGAGCGCTACCGCAACGACGAGGCGCTCCAGGCCCATCGGGACTCGGGCCACTACGTCGAGTATCGACGGCGGGTGACCGAGCTACTCGCGAACCCGATCGAGGTGCTCGTGCTCGACGGCCTCGACGTCGTTCGCTGAGGCCGACCGGCCTCAGACGAACGCGCGGTGGCCCGTCAGGAGTCCTCCGATCACGAGCGTGTGCACCTCTTCGGTGCCCTCGTAGGTGATCACCGACTCGAGGTTCGTCATGTGGCGCATGATCGGGTACTCGAGCGTGATGCCGTTCGCGCCGAGGATGCCTCGCGACGTGCGGGCAACCTCCATCGCCTCGCGGGTGTTGTTGAGCTTCCCGATCGAGACGTGCTCGGGGCGCAGCCGCCCCTCGTCCTTCATGCGCCCGAGGTGGTAGGCCAGCAGCGAGCCCTTCTCGATCTCGAGCGCCATGTCGGCGAGCTTCTTCTGGGTGAGCTGGAACGCACCGATCGGTTTGCCGAACTGCACTCGTTCCTTGGAGTAGTTCAGGGCTGCCTCGAAGCACGCCCGCGCCGCGCCCATCACGCCCCAGACGATGCCGAAACGAGCCTCGTTGAGGCATGACAGCGGGCCCTTGAGACCTTCGACCCCGGGAAGCATCGCGCCCCCGGGGAGACGCACGTCGTCCATCACGAGCTCGCTCGTCACGCTCGCACGCAACGACATCTTCTTGTGGATATCGGGCGCGCTGAATCCGGGCGAGTCGCACGGCACCGCGAACCCGCGCACGCCGTCGTCGGTGTTGGCCCACACGATCGCGACGTCGCTCACGCTGCCGTTCGTGATCCACATCTTCGTGCCGGAGAGCACCCAGTCGTCGCCGTCGCGCCGGGCGAACGTCCGCATCGACCCGGGGTCGCTCCCGGAGTCGGGCTCGCTCAGACCGAAACATCCGATCGCGTCACCGCTCGTCATGCGCGGCAGCCACTCCGCGCGCTGCTCATCGCTGCCGAACGTGAGGATCGCGAACATGGCGAGGGCGCTCTGCACCGAGACGAACGACCGCAGGCCGGAGTCACCGGCTTCCAGCTCGAGCTCGACCAGTCCGTAGGCCACCGCGTTCAGGCCGAGCATGCCCTCGCCCTTCAACTGCATGCCGAGGAAGCCCATCTCGTCCGAGCTCCTTCGCGAGCTCTCGCGCCGGGAACTCACCCGCCTCGTACCACTCCTCGACCTCAGGCAGGATGCGACCGCGCACCCATTCCCTCGCTGTGTCACGTGCGGCCCGTTCGTCGTCGGTGAGCAGGTGGTCGATATCGAGCATGTCGTGGGGGTCGATCGAGGTACTCATGAGCCGACCGTAACACCTAGAATCGCCCCCATGGATCCGATCCTGCTCGTGCGCTGCGACCCGCAGGAGACGTTCGGCATCGCACGCTCGGCGCTCGAGTCCGCCGGAGCCTCGACGACCATCTGGGAGGCCCTCGACGGAGACCCTCGTCCCGATCTCGACGGCATCTCGGGGGTCGTGCTGTTCGGCAGTTCGTACAATGTCGAGCACGCGCAGGAGCAGCCGTTCATCAAAGAAGCCCGCGAGCTGACCCTCGAGGCCCTCGACCGTGACATGCCGTACCTCGGAATCTGTTTCGGAGCGCAGTTACTGGCCTGGTCCGTCGACGCCGCGGTGATGAAGGCGCCCGTTCGCGAGGTCGGCTACGAGCCGATCAGACCCACCTCCGCGGCCGACGTCGATGCCCTCGTGTCCCACTACGCGCGACGGCGACCGTGTCTTCCAATGGCACATGGACACCTTCGAGCTGCCCGATGGGGCCACGAAGCTCGCGACCGGAGATCGGGTCACGAATCAGGCCTACCGCGTGGGCGACCATGCCTGGGGCGTGCAATGGCATCTCGAGATCGACAGCCTGGAGATCGAGATGTGGCTCGGCGCCTTCGAACAGGCGGACGGCCCGCTCGAGACATCGTGGGGCAAGCCCGCCAGGCAGATCCGCGACGAGGCCGCTCAGCTGCAGGATCAGCACGAGACCAAGGGACGCGAGGTGTTCACGCGGTTCGCCGGGCTGGCGGCGTCCGCGTGAAGACGAGTGGCTCGGGCGTCGACGGCGCCTATCGCCCACTCGTCGCCGTCGTCGCGTACCACCTCGCCGATGACCGAGTCGCCCGCTGGCCCGATGGCGGCTACGGAGTGCCGGGCCCGTACATCGATGCGCTCCGACGTTCGGGGGCCCGCACCGCGATCGTCTCGCCGGGCGAGCTCGGCACCCCCGAGGAGATCCTCGAACCCTTCGACGGGCTCCTCCTCGTCGGCGGCGGTGACGTCGACCCCGCCCGGTACGGAGCCGTGCCGGACGTGGAGCACAACTACGGGGTCGAGTCCGATCGCGATGCCTTCGAGACCGACCTCCTGTTGACCGCCGAACGCATCCGGATCCCAGTGCTGTGCATCTGTCGCGGCATGCAGGTGATGAACGTCGCCTACGGCGGCACGCTGGATCAGCACCTGCCGGACCGGCCTGAGCTGCTCGAGCACGGCGTGCCGCTCGAGGGCACCGAGAGGCGCCACGCGGTGACCCCGGAACCGACGTCGTATCTCGCCGCCATCACGAAGTCGGGCGACCTCTCGTGCTCGTCGCATCATCACCAGGGCGTCGAGCGGGTCGGCGACCGGTTGCGGGTGGCGGGCCGCAGCCCCGACGGCCTCGTCGAAGCGATCGAGCTCGACGTGGGGCCCACCGTCGACCCGACGGTCGAGCCGTGGGTCATCGGCGTGCAATGGCACCCGGAGGAGACCGCCGCGAACGACCCGGCCCAGCAGTCCCTGTTCGACGCGCTCGTGCTGCTCGCCCGCCTCCACGGCACCCGCGCGAAGCCGGGCGAGTCCGGTGGTCGCGGTCGCGATTACCGCATCGCCGACCCCGATCCGGTCTGGTCCGACCGGTTCGAGGCCGAGGCGGCCCGCATCATCGGCTCGCTCCTGCCCGATCTGGTCGTTCGGATCGACCACGTCGGGTCGACCGCCGTGGCAGGGTCTGGCGGCGAAGCCGATCGTCGACATGCAGCTCTCGCTTTCCGCGATGACGCCTCGAGACGCGTACGTCGAGCCGCTCACCGCCCTCGGCTACCGGTGGGTGCTCGACCCATGGGACGTGGAGCACGAGTACTTCAGTCGCGACGTCGACGGCGAGCGATCGTTCCACCTGCACGTCTGCGCGGCCGGCTCGACGTGGGAGCGCCGGCACCTCGTTTTCCGAGATTGGCTCCGGGCGCACCCCGACGATGCGATGGCCTACGCTGCGCTCAAGCGCGAGCTCGCCGCCGCCCACCCCAAGGACACGTTGTCCTACACCGAGGCCAAGACCGCGTTCATCACCGGCATCGTGGCACGGGCGACGAGGAGCATCCCCGACTCGTCGTCGAACGCGGGTCAAGGAACCGGAACCGGGGACTAGCGCGGCGTGGATCGCTCCTGCATAATCCGCGACATCGTGGGGGAGGAACCGAACGTCGCGCGCCTCGAGGCGTGCTCGGGCACCGATCCGTTCGGACGAACGCTCCGATCGTGGATGACGGCCACCGCGTGAATCACGTCGCCGCGACGCTGTTCGGCGCCCCGCTGCCCGTCGGCGGCACGATCGGCGTCTGCTCCCCGAGCGGCCCCTACTACAATCGCAGCGACATCGAACGGCCCGTGGAGTGGTGGCAGGAGCGCGGGTTCCGCGTGAAGCTCACCGACGGGGCGTGGGCCCAGGACGACTACGTCGCAGGCTCGCCCGAGCAGCGAGCAGCCGACCTGAACGCGCTGTTCGCCGATCCCGATGTCGACGTGATCCAGGTCTTGTGGGGCGGCACGGGTGCGATGCAGGTGCTGCCCCACCTCGACTACGGCCTGATCGCGGCGAACCCCAAGGCGCTCATGGGGTATTCCGACATCACGAACCTGCACATCGCGATCCGCCAACGCACCGGCCTCGCGACGCTGCACGGGCCAGGCCTCGGATCGATGGGCATCCCCGAGCGGACGGCCTTCACCTGGGACTCGGCGCTCGATGCCTTCATGAAAGGCGGTGCGGGCCCGGTGCCGCGCGACCCTGACGATCCGTACGTGCGAGCGATCGCGCCAGGGAAGGCCACCGCGCCGATCGTGGGCGGCAACCTGTTCACCCTCGTGCACCTGATCGGCACCCCCTTCGATCCCGTGCTCGACGGCGCGATCTTGTTCTTCGAGGAGGTCGACGAACCCACCTACATCATCGAGGTCCACCTCGATCAGCTGCGGCTCGCGGGCAAGCTCGACGGTATCGTCGGGGTCGTGATCGGCGAGATGAAGGACTGCGGGTGGCGAGAGGAGCGTCCGCAGGCCCCCCGTGACCGCTCGCTCGAGGATGCGTTCGAGCGGCATCTAGCCCCGCTCGGGGTGCCGGTGCTATACAAGCTGCCTCTCGGCCACGGGAAGCACCTGGCGTCGATGCCGCTGGGGGTCACCGCGACCCTCGACGCCGACGCCAGGACGCTGACGATCGACCAACCGGGGGTCGCACCACATGCGTAAGACAGATGGAGACGGCCGCATCACGGCCGCGGTGACCGATGCACGACGAGGGTGCACGACAGGAGGCGCGGCATGAGGACCACCCACAAGGCGATGGCCACGATCGTCGCGTTCGGGATGCTGGCGGGCCTCGGCCTGTCCGGCACGGCGCTGGCGCAGGACGCCAGCACGAGCGCGGCCGATGAACCGTTGACGTTCATCTTCGGACTCACGAACAACATGGTGACCGTGAACCCGCTCCGCGCCATCGAAGCGCCGGAGTACGAGCTCTTGTCGATGCAGTACGACCTGCTCTTCGACTTCTCGCAGGAAGACATGTCCCCCGTGCCCAACCTCGGCACCGAGATCCCTACCGAGGAGAACGGCGGCCTCTCGGCCGACGGCCTCACCTGGACGATCCAGATCCGCGACGACGTGACGTGGAGCGACGGCGAGCCGCTCACCGCGAACGACATCGCGTTCACGTACAACCTGATCATCGATCAGAACTGGTCGACGTTCACGAGCTACTTCCCGGCCACCGACAGCATCACCGCGCCTGACGACACCACCCTCTTATGGAAGACGACGAAGCCGACGATCGCGCCGCTGCTCCCGCCGTGGGTCTACATCATGCCCGAGCACATCTTCGGCGGCATGTCGAAGGACGAGATCCGAAAGTTCGAGAACTTCAACGCTGACGGCAGTGCCCCGGTCACCTCGGGCCCGTTCCGGCTCACCGAGTGGAACAAGGACGAGGACTGGACCATGACGGCCAACAAGGAGTACTTCGGCGGCGCGCCGACGCTCGACGAAGTCATCTTCAAGCGGTACACGAACGCCGAGACGATGGTTCAAGACCTCAAGGCGGGAGAAACCGACTACGCCGCGTCGATCCCGGCCGACCTGTTCGCCTCGCTCCAAGGGCAGGAAGGCATCCAGACGAACGTGGGCGGCGCGTTCGGATTCGACCAGATGAGCTTCAACCAATGCTTCCCGGCGTCGCGGCCCGAGTGCAAGGGGTACACAGGCCACCCAGCGCTCCAGGATCTGGTCGTGCGCACCGCCATCGCGACCGCGATCGACAAGGAGAGCCTGATCCAGCGCATCCTGCGCGGCTACGGCACCCTCGGAACGACCCAGGTCGTTCCCGCCGTGCCGTTCTGGCACTGGGATCCAGGCGAGGCGACGCTGCCCGACGGCGACATCGCGGCCGCAAACGCGATGCTCGACGACGCCGGCTACGTCGACTCCGACGACAACGGCATCCGCAACATGCCCGACGGCGGCGAGGATCTGGACTTCCGATTCATCGTCCGATCGGAGTCGAGCAACGGGGTTCGGGCCGGCGAGCTGATCACAGGGTGGATGGACCAGATCGGCATGCAGACGAAGACCGAGGCCCTCACGGACTCGAAGCTCATCGACGCCTGGCTCGCGAACGACTACGACATGTACATCTGGGGGTGGGGGCCCGACCCGGACCCTGACTTCATCCTCTACGCGAACACGACCAAGGCGTGCGGAGCCTGGAGCGACACGTGTTGGTCCAACGCCGAGTACGACAAGCTCTACGAGGACCAGCAAGGAGCCACGTCGCCTGAGCAACGCCAGGAGATCGTGTTCCGGATGCAACAGATCTTCTACGAAGAGCGCCCCGAACTGGTGCTCTACTACGACAACACCCTGGAGGCATGGCGGAGCGACCGCTGGCAAGGCTTCCAGTTCCAGCCCACACCCGACGAGGAAGGCAACGGTGGCTTCGCCCTCGGCCAGTACGGGAACTACTCATACCTGAGCATCGAGCCAGCCTCGAGTGAGGCCGGCTCGGCTGGCGGAGGGTCGAGCGGAATCCCGGCTGGCGTGTGGATCGGCATCGCCGCCGTGGTGATCATCGTGATCGGAGGGGTGATGTTCGCGCGCAGCCGTGGCTCCGACGAGGACCGAGCCTGAGCATCGCACTTGAGGAGGCGACGAGGCGGCTGACGGGGTGGGCACACGCGGATACGTCCTGAGGAAGATCTTCCAGGCGTTCCTCACCCTGTTGGCCGTCATCGTCTTCAACTTCTTCCTGTTCCGGATCCTGCCGGCCGACCCGGTCGCCCTGCTCACGCGCAGTCAGGGAGCGCAGCTCAGCCCCGAGGAACAGGCGGAGCTGCGGGCGGAGTACGGGCTCGACGAACCGCTGTTCCCCGGGCAGTTCCTCGACTTCATGGGCGACACGCTGCGACTGGACTTCGGTGAGTCGATCATCCTTCGACCGAACGAGACCGTCGTCTCGGTCTTCCTCGACGCGCTCTGGCCGACGGTCGTGCTGGTCGGCATCTCGACGCTGTTCGCCGCGGTCATCGGCATCATGCTGGGTATCTATGCCGGATGGCGCCGCGGCGGCAAGGCCGACGTCGGGTCGATGGGCGTCTCGCTGGTCTTCTACTCGATGCCGGAGTTCTGGCTCGGCATGCTGTTGATCTTGCTGTTCTCGACGACGCTCGGGTGGTTCCCCGCGAGTGGGCGCGTGTCACTCGGGCAAGACCTGACCGGCGCCGACTACATCGCCGACGTCCTCAACCATCTGTTTCTTCCTACGCTCACGCTCACCCTTGCCTTCCTCGCCGAGTTCTACCTCGTGATGCGATCCTCGCTGCTCGACGTGTTGGGTGAGGACTACATCACCACCGCGAGGGCGAAGGGGGTGCGCGAGAAGTTCGTGCTGCGACGACACGCCGTGCGCAACGCGCTCCTGCCCACGATCACCCTGATCGCTCTGTCGTTCGGGTTCGTGCTCAGCGGCGCGATCACCGTGGAATACGTGTTCAGCTACCAAGGGCTCGGTCTCCTCACCGTGAACGCACTCGAGGCGCGGGACTACCCTCTGCTGCAGGGGGTGTTCCTGTTCGCGAGCGCCGCGGTGATCGCGCTGAACCTCGTGGCCGACCTCGTCTACGGCTATTTCGACCCCCGCGTGAGGGAGGCCTGACCCATGCACGCGCCACCGATCACACCGGGTGGAGAGCCCGGCCTGACGACCAGTCCGCCCGACTTCGACACGATCGACGAGGAGATCCGATCGCCCCGTCAGATCCGCCGTGCGCGCCGGAAGGTGGCCCTCAGCCGATTCTGGAAGCAGTACCGTCGGTCGTGGATGGGCATGGCGGGCCTGGCCATCCTGCTCTTCTTCATCGGCGTCGCGATCTTCGCCGTGTTCGCCGACGAATCGGGCACGAACCCGAGCCTCAAGACGGACGGACCCGTGGGCGCTCCTCCCTCGATCGAGTACCCGTTCGGCACGACCGACTTCGGGCTATCGGTGCTGACCCTCACCATCCAGGGCGCGCGGATCTCGCTGCTCGTCGGGCTTACGGCCTCGGTCATCACGATGGTGATCGGCACGCTGATCGGCATCGTGGCGGGCTACCGGGGCGGGTGGATCGACACGTTCCTCATGCGATTCACGGACTTCGCGCTCGTGCTGCCCTGGCTCGCCCTCGCCATCGTGCTCGCGGCGATCATCGGGCAGTCGCTCTCGACGATCGTGCTCGTGATCGGCCTCACCTCGTGGCCGAGCACGGCGCGTCTGGTGCGATCACAGGTGTTGTCGGTGCGCGAGCGCCCGTACGTGGAACGGGCCAGGGCGCTCGGGGGCGGTGACTGGCACATGATCACGCGACACGTGCTGCCGAACGTGACGCCGGTGATCCTCGCGAACACCGTGCTCGTCGTCGCGATCGCGATCCTGTCCGAGACCGCGTTGTCTTTCCTTGGCCTCGGCGACCCGTTCAGCGTCTCTTGGGGCAGCATGCTTGAGGACGCGTTCAGCAACGGCGCGACGACGCTCGGGTGGTGGTGGTGGATCGCGGCGCCGGGCATCTGCATCGTGCTGGTGGTGCTGTCGTTCACGATGATCGGATTCGCGCTCGACGAGATCATCAACCCGAAGCTGAGGGATCGATGACCGACGTCCTGACCCTCGATGACGTGCACATCACCTATCACACGTCCGGCGGCGGCGTGCCGGCGGTCCGAGGCGTCGACATGGCCGTGAAGGCGGGTGAGGTCGTCGGCCTCGCCGGAGAGTCGGGCTGCGGTAAGTCGACGATCGCCGCGGCGATCCTGCGGTTGCTGCCGCCGAAGACCAAGGTCGAGGGCACGATCTTGCTCGAGGGCGAGAACGTGGTCGAGATGAAGCCCGGGCGGCTCCGCGCCGTGCGCTGGACCGGTGCCTCGATCATCTTCCAAGGAGCGATGCATGCCCTGAACCCCGTGAAGCGCATCGGCGATCAGATCGCCGAGGCGATCACCGTGCATCAGCAGGCCGGTGAGAAGGAGGCCCGCGTCCGCGTGGGATCGCTACTCGAACAGGTCGGGCTGCCGAACCGCCGCATGCAGGATTTCCCGCACGAGCTGTCGGGCGGCCAGAAGCAGCGCGTGATGATCGCGATGGCGCTGGCGTGCTCACCGTCGCTGGTGATCGCCGACGAGCCCACGACCGCGCTCGACGTGATGGTCCAGGCACAAGTGCTGCGCCTCATGAAGGAGCTGCAACGCGATCTCGGCCTCTCGATGATCTTCATCACCCACGATCTCTCGGTGCTCGTCGAGACTTCCGACCGGCTCGCCATCATGTACGCAGGCAAGATCGTGGAAGAAGGACCCGCCGAGTCGGTGTTCCGCTCGCCGCAGCATCCATATACCGAAGCGCTCGCTGCCGCGTTCCCAGAGATCGGCGACCAGCGGTTCCGAAGGAAGCCGCTGGGGCTCGGAGGCGACCCGCCCGACCCGGCCGACGTGCCCCCGGGATGCTCGTTCCACCCTCGCTGCGCGAAGGCGTTCGACGACTGTTCGACGGTGATCCCCGAGCTCTACCCGGCGGGAGAGGGTCGCAGGGCGGCCTGCCTGCTCGTGCCTGCAGCCAAGACCGCGACCGGGGCCGGAACGTGAGCCAGACAGAGGCCGCCGCTGCACCGCCCCCCGCCGCTCCTGAACGTGAGGTGGTGATCGAGGTCCGCGACCTCCACGTCACCTTCCAGGGTCGCGTCGGGGTGTTCGAAGGTCTTCGCGGCAAGAAGGGCACCCGCTCGCGCGCGGTCGACGGCGTCTCGTTCGAGCTCCATCGCGGCGAAGTGATGGCGATCGCGGGCGAGTCCGGATGCGGCAAGACCACGACCGCGCGGGCGATCATGGGACTGCAACCGGTCGACGGCGGCGAGATCCTCTACGAGGGGAAGTCGCTTCCTCGCGACTTGAAGCCCTACCGGCGCAAGGTGCAGATGGTCTTCCAGGATCCGACCGGCACCCTGAACCCGCGACAGACGATCTACGAGATCATCGCCGAAGGCCTGCGCATCCACGGCATCGACCGCGGGCCGAACGGGGAGCCCGAGGAGCAGCTCGTCGCCAAGGCGCTCTCGCGAGCGGGCCTGCGCCCACCCGAGCGGTTCTTCCTGCGGTACCCGCACGAGCTGTCGGGTGGGCAGCGCCAACGCGTCGTGATCGCCGGCGCGCTCGTGCTCGAGCCCGAAGTGATCGTCGCCGACGAACCGGTCTCGAACCTCGACGCATCGGTGCGGGGGGAGATCCTGCAGCTGCTGATGAAGCTCCGCGAGGATCTCGAGCTCACGATCATCATCGTGACCCACGACCTCGGTCTCGCCTGGACCGTGGCCGATCGGGTCGCGATCATGTACCTGGGCCGCATCGTCGAGATCGGACCCGCCGAGGACGTGTTGCTGCGGGCCGAGCACCCTTACACGAAGGCCCTGCTCGACGTGGTACCCGAAGCGGGGGGTCTCGATCGACCGATCCTGACCGGCGAACCGCCCGACCCGACGCGCATCCCTGAGGGGTGCCGGTTCCACCCTCGGTGCCCGGTCGTCGAATCGGGGCGCGCAGCCGAGCTCGGCATCGAGACGCGGTGTCGCGCGGACGACCTCGCGCTTCAGGCGATGGGGCAGGAGCACGAGGCGGCCTGCTACGAGGCCTTCCTGCGTCACGGAGGCGGCGCACCGACCGCCTGAAGGGCCTCAGACGGTCTCTGGTCCCGGCGCCTCAACCGCCGCATCGTCGCCCTTGAGCACCCCGAGGATCGCCTCCATCTCCGTGTCGGAGACCCTCGCATCGCGGGCCGGATCCTCCGAGTTCTTCGCGCGCACCGTGGCGAGCATGGTCCGCAGGTTCGACTCGGCCATCTCGGCCCGAGCCTCGAGCTCCCGGACCTTGTCGGACAGCGTCCGTGCGCGGCTCTCAGCCTCGTCGCGGGCCTGACGGGCCTCGCGCGACTCCTCACGAGCCGACCGCAGCGCGGCGCGCATCTCGGCGGCCTCGCGACCGATTTCGACCAGCCGGTCCACCACGGCTCGGCCGAAGTCGGAGTACCGGGCCGCGCCCGGCTCTGCCCGCGTCGTGGCCGAGGCGCGAGGCTGACGGGCCGTGCGCGGGGGGCGGCCGAGCGACTCCTTCTCGCCTGCGTCGACCGGCCGGCTGTCGAGCAGTCGATAGGAACCCTGCGCCGGCTCCAGGCGTCTGCGCGCGATCAGCGCTCGCACCGCCCGCGCGGTGGAGAGGGCGTCGGGGAAGCCGAGCTCGCGCCCGATCTCGGCGGGAGTCACGGCCATCACCTCGCCGACGGCCGTGCGCTGGGCGACCTCGGCCAGGAAGGCGTTCACCCGATCCAGGCTCTGCTCGTTCACGAGGCCATCATGCCCGACCGGGGCCCCCCAGGGCCAGTCGCACCCCACGACAACCCGGCAGGCCACGGGCACCGGTAGGCTGCGGCCATGACGGTCGGTTCCCGGACGGCGCCCGCACCGCTTGCCGGGCTCCGCGTCATCGACCTGTCTCGCGTGCTGGCGGGGCCTCTCGCCACGATGACGTTGGGTGACCTCGGCGCCGATGTCGTGAAGGTCGAGCGCCCGGCCGAGGGCGACGACACCCGGCACTGGGGGCCGCCGTTCGCCGGCGACGACGCCGCGTACTTCCTGTCGCTCAATCGGAACAAGCGCTCGGTCGCGATCGACCTCACGACACCTGAGGGGGTCGCCTCCGTCACCCGGCTCGCCGCCACGGCCGACGTGCTGATCGAGAACTTCCGCCCCGGGTTGATGGCCGATCTCGGTCTCGCCCTCGACGACCTGCGAGCGGCGAACCCACGCCTGGTCAGCTGCTCGCTGACCGCGTTCGGCGACGATGCAACGGGGGAGGCCTCCCGGCCCGGGTACGACATCATCGTGCAGGCGCTCTGCGGCCTGATGAGTGTCACGGGAGAGCCGGACGGCGAGCCGGTGAAGGCAGGGGTGGCGCTGCTCGACGTGGTGACCGGCCTGCAAGCGGCGATCGGCATCCTGGCGGCCCTCGCCGAGCGCGAGCGGACGGGCCTCGGCCGCCACGTCAGCGTCTCGCTGTTCGATGCGAGCGTGGCCGCGATGGTGAACCAGGCGGCGAACACGCTGATCGGAGATGTCGTGCCCTCCGCCCTCGGCACCGCCCACCCGAACATCGTGCCGTATCAGGCCTTCCACGCGTCGGATCGCCCGTTCATCCTGGCGGGCGGGAACGACCGACTGTTCCGCCGAACCTGCGAGGTCGTCGGACACCCCGAGTGGGCCGACGACGATCGGTTCGCCGCGAACCAGGATCGCGTCGCGAACCGCGACGAACTGGTGTCGCTGCTCGCGGCGGCGTTCGCCACCCGCCCCGCCGCCCACTGGCTCCGCGCGCTCGAGGCCGCATCGGTGCCCTCCTCCCCGATCCGCAGGATGGACGAGGTGTTCGCCTCACCCGAGGGCGCCGCCCTCGTCGACGACGTCGACGACCCGGCGCGGGGTGGATCGCTGCGCCTGGTCGCGAACCCGCTCCGGTTCGACGGCGAGCGGCTGCCGACCAGGCTCGCGCCGCCGCTGCTCGGCGCCGACACGGACGAGGTGCTGGGTGACGGGTGACCCCACGGCGCTCGGGGAAGCATGGGCCGGCGCGCTCGCATCGTGGGCGATCCCACCGGCGATCCTCGAGGCCGCACCGGAGTCACCGTACGGGTTCCCGCCCGAGCTCTTCGCACGTCGCGCCGAGCGTGCGGTCGACGGGGAGGTTCGGTCGGTACCGACGTCGACCACCACGCGCGCGCTCGAGGCCCTCGGCGACGAGGGGATCGTGCTCGACGTGGGGGTGGGTGGTGGCGCGACGAGCCTCCCACTGGCCGGGCGATGCACGGGTCTGATATGGGTCGACGGGCAGATCGACATGCTCGAGGCGACGGCGCGCCGGGCGGCGAGCATCGGGCTCCCCGTCACGACCGTGCTCGGGCGCTGGCCCGACGTGGCGTCGGAGACGCCGACCGCCGACGTCGCGGTCTGCGGGCACGTCGCCTACAACGTCCCCGACCTCGGCGCCTTCCTGACCGCCCTCACGGAGCATGCCCGGCGCCGGGTCGTGATCGAGCTCACCGACCGGCACCCGCTCTCGTGGATGAACGACCTGTGGCTGCGCTTCCACGATCTCGAACGTCCCGACCGTCCGTGCGCCGACGACGCGGAGGCCCTCTGCCATGCGCTCGGGCTCGACGTGCATCGTGACGACCGCGTCGATACCGCGGACGCAGCGGGAAGCGGCTTCGAACGACGAGGGGACGCGATCGGTCTCGTGCGCCGCCGCCTCTGCCTGCCGCCCGAGCGCGACGACGAGATCGCGGGTGCCCTCGGCTCCAGGCTCCATCAGCACGGCGGTCTGTGGAGCGCAGGCCCTCCGGAGCAGCGTGTGATCACGCTGTGGTGGGATTCGGCCGCGGGCGTCGCGACCTAGGCGGTGGCGGCGGTGAGCACCACGGTTCCCGCTGCGCCGAAGGTTCCCTGCCCGCCGTCGGGGATCTCGAGGTCGAAGCTGGCGGTCGCGCCGTCCCGCGCCGGCATCTCGAGGCGCAGGGTCGGGATCGTCTCCAGGAACCCGCTCAGCTCCTGCGAGCCGGCCGGGCTGCGTCCGGTCTCCTCGAGACGGAACCGCAGCTCTCCGTCGCGAAGCACCCCGACCGCCCGCAGATCGATCCGCTCGGCTTGCACCTGTGCCGTCGGCTCATCGCACCGCAGTTCGCTCTTGAGCGTCGCCGCCCCTGCGGAGTCGATCGGCCCGTCGGCGACGGCGATGCCCGCGTCGACGCGCCAATTGGCGGCACACCGCCCGCCCACGAACAGGTCGTGGTACGTGCGGGTGTCGATGCGTACGAGCCAGGAGCCCCCCGACCCGCTCGGCTCGGGCTCGTCGGTCGGGGAACCCGCACTCGGCCGCGCGCCGGGGTCGTCGACCCCGGGAGGGAACGGGTTCGTGTTCGCCGCGACGACCGCGCCCACGGCCGCGCACATCGCGAACACGAGGGTCCACACCACGATCTTGACGAACCGCCGCACGGGAGCGACCCTACCGCGAGCTGACGGCGTTCCGGTGAACCGGCATCGTCACCGAGAGCGGCGAGCCACGTAGTCACGGAGCACGAACTCGCCGACCCGATCGTCGTCCATCAGGAAGACGCGCCCCTTCGTCATGCGTGCAAGGCGCTCCATGAACCGGGCGAGGCCCTCGGATTCCTCGAGCATGAAGATGTTCAGGCGCACGCCGGACTTGGCGAGACGCATCGCCTCGGCGAGGGTCAGCTCGATCGTCTCCGGCACCGGCGGCCACGAGAAGAACGCCTGATCCCCCTCGAGGTGCGCCGTCGGCTCGCCGTCGGTCACCATGATCACCTGCCGCGTCGCGCGCGGGTGCTGCGAGAGCAGTCGGTTCGCCAGCATGAACGCGTGCTGCATGTTCGTGCCGTACACGCGCTCGAACCCGGGCGTGGTCAGGTCCTCGGGCTGCAGCCGACGTGCGTACTCGCTGAAGCCGATCAGGTACAGCGTGTCGTGGGGATAGCGGCCCTCGATCAACGCGTGCAGCGCGAGCGCCATCTTCTTCGCGTGGATGAAGTGTCCGCGCAGCGGCATCGAGAACGAGAGATCGAGCAGCAGGGCCGTCGCCGTCTCGGTGCGCTGCTCGGCCTCGACCACCTCGAAGTCGTCGGGGATGAGGCGCACCGGCTCGCCGGGCGTCGACCTCGTCACCGCGTTGAACACCGTGCGCTGCACCGCGAGCTGCCCGTGGTCGCCGAAGTTCCAGGGACGGGTCGCCCCTGTCGGCTCGGCCAGGCCGCCGGCGTCGCGCGCCTCGTGCGTTCCCTCTCGATCTCGCTGCAGCTCCTCGAAGATCTGCGTGAGCGCGCGCTCCCCGAGCTTGCGGGCCCCGCGTGGGGTGACCTCGAGCCGCCCTTGGCGGCGCTGCACGAGACCGGCCTCCTCGAGCATGCGCTCGATCTGCTTCAGCCGGTGCAGGTCCTGCGCGGCCGTGTCGCCGAGCCTTCGGCGCACGGCGTCCTCGTCGACGTCGTCGAGGCTGGCCCCCGCATACTCGCCTTCCATCGATCGGTCGAGTTCCTCGTAGTCGTGCAGACGCTCCATCGCGTCGACGGCCGCCGACATCGGCATGCCCTCTCCGTCGCCGAAGCCCTGTCCGTATCCCTCGCCCCGGCCCCATCCCATGCCCGGGAAGGCGTCCTGGAGGTTCGCGTTCAGGCGGTCGACCTCGAACGCGAGGTCCATGTCCTGCATCACCTGCTCCGCGAGACGCGCGAGCTCCTCGCGCTGCTCCGGCGAGAGCGAGGCCATCATGGCGCTCATCGCCGCCATGCGGCGAGCCATCCCCTCGAGCAGCTCGTCGAGCGAGCGCGGATCGTCGGGGAAGAAGCCCCCGTGGCGAGACATGAAGTCCTCGAACCCGGCCTGCGTGTCCTCGCCGCGCTCACGCATCTCGATCAGGCCGTTGAGCTCGGCGAGCATGTCCTTGAAGCGAGCGATGTCGTCGGGAGACATCGTCCGCATACCTTCGGCCATCTGCCGGAAGTACGAGCCCATCACCTGCTCGCGGATGTGCTCCTGCAGCTCGTCGAACATCCGTTGCGCGGTCGGGTCGGCGAACCGATACTCGCGGAGCTCTCCGAGCTGGCCTGGCGCGTCGGGCGGCAGCGCGTCGAGGAACCCCTCCCGCAGGCGGGCGTCGTCGTCGTCGCGGAAGCTCAGCTCGGTGCGCTCGCGCTCGAGGATCTCCTCGAGGCGTTCTCGGATGTCCTCGAGCGGACCGGTGAGATCGAGCAATTGCTCTTCGCGCTCGCGCTGCTGCCGGAGGCGATCACGCAGGGCGTCCATCCCGGTGAATCGGCCCTGCATGCCTCGACGGAGCAAGCGCTGGAGCGCATGGTCGGCGCCCCCACCCATCAGGATCTCGTCGGTGAGCTCCTCGAGCACGTCGGCAGCGGGCACGTCGGGGCCGAACGGATCCTGGGTGCCGTCCCACCGCGAGTAGCGGAAGCGCATGCGACCAGCCTACGCGCGCTCCCGCACAAGGTCGTATGCGAGGTCAGCTGCGGACCGTGAAGTGCCTGCGCTGGTCGCCGGCCACGTGCACACCGAGCGCCCTCGCCGCAGCCTGAGCACGGGTGTGCGACTGCACGCCGGGTCGGGCCGAGATGTCCCGGGAGAGGTCCGCGAGCTTCACGAACCGCACGCCGGCCGCGTCGACGGGAGGCCCGGCGACCGCCTCGGTCAGGCAAACGATCGGCACGACCGTGGCGAGCGCCGATGCCTTGGTCAGCCGCCCGGAGAACCGTCGCGCCCCGGTTCGAAGCTTCCGGAGCGCCGGCACCGCCTGATCCCCGACCACCGGGCGCCTCGCATCGACCAGCGCGACGCCGGTGAGATCGCACACCGCGATCAGGAAGGCGCCCGTGGTCCCGATCACGGCGAAGTCGGCGTTCCAGTCGTGCGCGGGCAGCACGAAGAAGCTGTAGGCGTCGAGACGACCGAGCGCTCGAGCGACGGCCGCGTGCGCGGACCCACACTCCTGTACTCCAGGCATGGTTCGGAGTTCGGCCGGGGCGGCGAGCGACTTGAGGGCTACTCGAGGACCTCCGCCCCGTGGCGCTCGGCGCCGGCCACGATGAGGTCGAAGTCGATGTGGTCGAGCGTGACCGTTTCGAGCGAGTCGCTCGGCTCGCTGGTCTCACGGATGAATCCCTCGAAACCGGCCGGCGAGAAGACCATCAGCATCCGGGCGTTGGCCGAACGCACGGTGTAGCGGTGCGGCACGTCCCGTGGCCCGAACACGAATCCCCCCGGCCCGGCGTCGAAGACGTCGTCACCGCCGGAGAACGTCACCTCCCCGTCGAGCACGAAGAACGCCTCATCCTCCCGATGGTGCACGTGCACGGCACCAGCCCCTCGGGGGTCGTGATGATCTCCGCCACGGTGTAGAGACCGCCGGTGTCCTGGCCGATGACCTTCAGCATCGTGGGTTCGCCCATCCACGAGAGCCGTTCCCCGCCATCGGATTCGAGCCCGAACCCCCGCTCGGCTCCCCGTTCTCGTTCCGTCTGCATCACCGTCTCCTTCCTCGGCTCCGGCCCTCGTGTGCGAACACCTCCGCCGCCGCGCGGGCCATGTCGGCGCGGCAGAACGGGCATGAGTCGGCGCGGCAGAACGGGCATCGAACCCGCGGCGTTCGAGCGCCCTGAACGTCGAGAGATCGAAGAACGCGCTCACGAGCGGATCGTCTGAGCGCGTGCCCGCGTTGCCTTCGCCGCCTCGCGGACGAACGCCTCGACCGTCGATCGCTGGTAGGCCTCCCACTCCTGGATCGACGCCAACTCACGCTCCCCCGGGAAGATGTCGAGATGCGCACCCCCGCGCTCGTAGAAGCCGAAGAGCTCTGCCCCCACCCGTTCGAGCCGTTCCTCGAGTGAACCGCCGGTCCCGACGACGAGCGCCGCATCCTCTGGGGAAAGGCGGACGGAGCCGGTCATCAAGAGCTCACCGCATGCGGGCACGAGCTCGTCGAGCGACGGGAAATGGTTGTAGACCGTGGTCACCGCGACGTCTGCCCTCGGCGATGTCCCGCCAGCTCGTCCCGAGGATGGAGGGAGCACGGTCGATCGGCGACTCAGCCGATCCCGAGGCCGGTCATCAGGCCTCGAAGGGTGAGCCCGAAGCAGATGAACGCGGCGAACGCGAAGGGCACCCACGGCTGGATCGGCTTCGCGCCGGGCTGGGTCTTCTGCAGGTCGCGCGCAAGCGCGTGCGCGATGATCAGGATCACGATCGGCCCGAAGCCGTAGACGTAGTGGAGCCACTCGGTGGGGCGGCGTCCGAGCAGCAGAAGCACGATGCCGATCACCGCCTGCAACCCCGCCGCCACCTGTGCGACCGTCAACCACTGCCAGTACCGCTCACCCGGCCCGCGCCGAGCGATCAGCGCTCCGAGGGGCCAGAGCCAGCCGATCGCGAAGAGCGCGACCACCGCGAACCCGACCCACTCGTGGACCTGTGACATCGCGCCGGATACTACGAGCCTGCGCCCTCAGGCAGCCTCGGGGCCCGTGTACCGCGCGCTTCGGTCGCCGCCATCCTTGTTCAAGCGACGCGAGAGGTACAGTCCTTCGAGCGCGAACTCGAGCGCGCTCGCCGCGACACCCGGGCTCTCCTCCTCGACACCGAGACGCTCCAGCAGCTTCGCCAGGCCGGGCAGATCGCCGATCGCATCGAGCAACTCGTTCCCGGGCGTGAGCTCTCCCGTGTCGACCGCAAGGCCCTCGTCGAACCGCTCGAGCAGCGGCGCGAAGTCGTAACCCGACAATCGCCGACGGAACACCTCGAGCTCGGCCGTGCGCATCGCCCGCAGCAAGATATCGGCCTCGCGGCCCTCCTCGATCGTGTCGAACTCGACGCGGCCCTCGGAGCTCATCAGCACAGCGGGAAGGTCGACCACGCGCGGCACGGCTTCCGGCTCGCCGGCCCGGGCCGCCCGTCGAACGGCCGCCGCCTGCAGCGTCTCGAGGTTGCCGATCGAATAACGCACGCTGATGCCGCTGCGGTGGTTCACGTGCGCCGAGCGGCGGAGCTCAGCGGTGAGCGCCGCAACGACTTCCTTCATGAAGATCGGCACGCGCAGCGGCACGGCCCCGTCGATCCGCGCGGCTTCCTGATCCATGATGCGGATCTCCTCCCGCAGCGTCTCCGGGTAGTGCGTGCGGATCTGCGTGCCGAACCGGTCTTTCAGGGGCGAGACGATGCGGCCACGGTGCGTGTAGTCGTCGGGGTTCGCGGTCGCGACGAGCAGCATGTCGAGCGGCAACCGGATGCGGTAGCCGCGGATCTGCACGTCGCGCTCCTCGAGGATGTTGAACAGGCTCACCTGGATACGCTCGGGCAGGTCGGGCAGCTCGTTGATCGCGACGATGCCCCGGTTGGTACGAGGGATCAGGCCGTAGTGGATCGTGCCTTCGTCGCCGAGGTACCGACCCTCAGCCACCTTGATCGGGTCGACGTCGCCGATCAGGTCACCCACGCTGGTGTCAGGGGTCGCCAGCTTCTCTGCGTACCGGTCGTCGCGGTGGATCCAGGTGATCGGCGTGTCGTCGCCGTGCTCGTCGACGAGCGCTCGGCCGTGCGCGCTGATCGGCCGGTACGGGTGGTCGTTCGTCTCGGTTCCCTCGACCGCCGGCGCGAACTCGTCGAGCAACTGCACGAGCGCGCGCACCAGGCGCGTCTTCGCTTGACCTCGCTCCCCGAGCAGGATCAGATCGTGTCCGGCGAGGATGCCGCGCTCGAGTGCCGGCAGCACGGTGCCCTCGAATCCGACGAGCCCGGGGAACAGGTCGTCACCGGAAGCCAGCTTCGCGAGCAGGTTGTCGCGGAGCTCCTGCTTCACGGTGCGGTCGAGGAAGCCGGACGCGCGCAAGGCGCCGAGGGTCGTGGGGAGATCGGTCATGCGTTCAGGGTAAGCCCCGCCCAGGGATAGCGCCGTGGTGTGGATCGGGTGCGTGGATTCCGCGCGGTGGTCAGCTGGCGCTGCGCACCGACATCTCGACGCCGCCGAGCGCCTTCGCGAGCTTCACCGGGCTGCGGCCGTCGTTGTTCTCGTGGTGGGGGTCGGCGCCGTGACCCAGCAGCACCTGCACGATCGGACCCTCGCCGCGGGTGCGGAGCGTCGCGCACCACAACGGCGTGTTGCCGTCCACGTCCTCGGCGTCGACGTCGGCGCCACTCGAGAGCAGCAGTTCCGCGACGGCGACCGAGCATCCTTGGGCCGCGTAGTGCAGTGGCGTCTGCCCGTCGTGGTCTCCGATGCGGATGTCGACGCCCGAGTCCACCAGTTCCTGGGCGCGAGGGAGGTCGCCGAACAGCGCGGCGTAGTGCAGCGGCACGCGGCCCGAGACGTCCGCGGGCGGCCTGTTCTCAACCAAAGCCATAGGGTCCCTATCGGCCGCAGGGCGGTGATGCTGAAACGGTTCGTTCAAAGATGCGTCCGAGGCCGCTGGTAGCGTCGCGTCGATGACAGAAGGAACCGACCCACTCGCCGGGCTGAACGACGCCCAGCGTCAAGCCGCCGAAGCCGTGCGAGGGCCGGTCGCGATCCTGGCGGGCGCCGGCACCGGCAAGACCACCACGATCACCCACCGCATCGCCCATCAGGTGCAGGTCGGCGCGTTCGAACCGACCGCCGTGCTGGCGGTCACGTTCACCGAGAAGGCGGCCGGTGAGTTGAAGGCGCGCCTGGCCGGGCTCGGGGTCGAAGGCGTCGAGGCCCGCACGTTCCACGCGTCGGCACTGCGCCAGCTCGGCACCCTCTGGCCGAGGTTCACGGGTCGCGGGCTCCCCGAGGTGCTGAACACGAAGGCACAGATCCTGAACCCGATCGCGAACGGGCTGCCCGGCGCGTACCGGTTCCTGCCGCGGCGCGAACTCGCCGGCGAGATCGAGTGGGCGAAGAACCGGCTCGTGAACCCGGCCGGCTACCTCGAAGCGATCGAGGCAGAGGACCGCACGCCCCCGTTGCCGGCGGACCTGATGCAGCGCACCTTCGCGGCGTACGAGCGCACGAAGGGCGAACGGCGCATGGACTTCGAGGACATGCTGCTGATGCTCGTGAGGCTCCTCGGCGACGAGGCCGAGGCCGCCCGCCTGGTGCACGAGCGGTTCCATGCGTTCACGGTCGACGAGTACCAGGACGTGAACCCGCTTCAGCAGGCCCTGCTCGACCGGTGGCTCGGGGGCCGCGACGAGCTCTGCGTCGTCGGCGACGACTACCAGACGATCTACACGTTCACCGGCGCCTCACCCGAGCACCTGTTGACGTTTCCCGAGCGCTACCCGAACGCCACGGTCGTTCGGCTCGAGGAGAACTACCGGTCGTCACCGCAGGTCCTGACGGTCGCGAACGCACTCGCCCGGTCGATGGGCGGGTTCCAGAAGACGCTGCGAGCGACCCGCGACGACGGGCCGAACCCGACCGCGCGCGCGGTGCCCGACCCCGAGGCCGAGGTCGCGTTCGTGATCGGTGAGGCCCAGCGGCTGCACGGCCAGGGTGTGCCGTGGGAACAGGTCGCCGTGCTCTACCGCATCAACGCCCGCTCCGAGACCTACGAGGAAGCGCTCGCTGCCGCGGGCGTGCCGTACCAGGTGCGCGATGGGTCGTTCCTGCGGCGTCCGGGGCCACGCGGCGTGATCGCCCGGCTCCGCAGAACCGAGGGGGCAACCGACGTCGCCGGGGCGGTCGAGGCGATCACCGACTCGATCGGCTACGCGCCCGACGGGCCGGGCGACGACGCTGGCGACGAGGAAGCCACGCGGCAGGCCGACCTCGGGCGCATGCGGGCGCTCGCGTCGGAGTACACGAGGGCGGCCGGCGACGAGGCGACGGTCCAGGGCTTCCTGGCTGAACTCGAGCATCGGTTCGCCGCCGAACGCGAGGGTCGCGGCGTGCAGCTGATGACCTACCACCGTGCGAAGGGGCTGGAGTTCGAGGCGGTGTTCCTGCCGAGGCTCCTCGACGGCGAGCTCCCCTACCGAGCCCGGAAGAGCGAGGCCGATCCCGACGAGGAGCGACGGCTGCTGTACGTGGGCATCACACGGGCGCGGGAGCACCTGTTCCTGTCGTGGCCGCGCGAACCGCGCTCCGCACCGAGCCCGTTCCTGCGGGAGATCGGGGTGGTGAAGGCCGAGGCCGCTCGCCGGTCCGCTGCGTCGCGCACCTCGGTCACGGTCGGTGCCGGAGGCGGACCGTTGTTCGATCGGCTGAAGGAGTGGCGTCGCCTGCGCGCTTCGACAGACGGCGTGCCGGCGTACGTGATCTTCCATGACGCGACGCTCGCCGAGATCGCAGAGCGCAAGCCGGGCGACTGGGCAGACCTGGCGGCCGTGCCAGGCATCGGCCCGACGAAGCTCGATCGCTACGCCGACGAGGTGCTCGCGATCGTGTCGGCCGAGTAGTCCAGATCAGACGAGCCGGGCGACGAGCAACGCCACCGCCAGGAGCGGCACCGCGATCGAGAGGAACCGGAGCCCCGACTCGGGAGCGACACGCAGGGTCGAGGCGTCGATCGGTTCTCGGACCCCGTCGTCGAGCGTCACCTCTCCGCGCACGTCGACGACACGACGACGGAGGCGTCTGACGGGCGTCGACAGCGCACGTTGCGCCGCGCTGAGCATCGCGCAGGCCGCGGCAGCGAGCATGACGGCCAGGCTGAGCGCCGCGGCCTGCGCGAAGTACGCGGTGAGCACCGGGAAGGCCCCCCACGCGAGCGCGAACCACAAGTCGGAATGGAACGCGCCGCCGAACAACTCCAGGTTGTAGGCGACCACCAGGAACGCCCCCACCACGATGAACACGCCGAGCCAGGGCGAGACCTCGACCATGCCGTCGATGCCGAGCGCGACGGCGCCGGCGAGGCCGACGACCGCGACGGCCACGAGCACGACGCTCGAGACGCGGGTGCGGAGCGGCCGTCCGTGCAGTTCGTCGAGCGCGTGTGCGGCGATGCCCATCGCGAGGAAGAAGGCGAGCAGGGTCTCGCCCAGCCAACGCATGTTCACGTCGGGGACGAGCGACGCACCGATCACCACGTACGACAGGTGCCACACGGTGTACGGCGGATGGAGCAGGCTCCACCAATCGCGCCACCCCCCCGGCTCCAGCGCGTAGAACGCCGGACGCTCCGAAGGCCCGTTCGGACTACGTTGCACGACCGCCCGCCTTCACGCCCCAGATCACCACCGCGGCGCCGAGCGTCAGCTCGCGGGAGCGCACGTGGCCGATGCCGGCTTCCTGCCACCACCGCACCTGTTCGGGCAGCGGCGCCCGTTCTTCGAGCCGGCTGATGCTGGGGCCGAGGAAGTTGCCGGTGTGCCGCCACTGCGGCGAGATGAACGATCCGAGCACCGGAAGCACGCCGCGGGTGTACGCGTACCAACCCGCCCGCAGCATGGGCCGCTGCGGCACGTGGAACTCCAACGACGCAATCGCGCCCCCCGGCCGCACGACGCGGGCGAGCTCGCGGAGCGTCGCCGCGGGGTCGTCGACGTAGCGCACGAGGTAGGTGAACGTCAGCGCGTCGAACGTGCCGTCGGCGAACGGAAGCGCCTCCGCCCGACCGAGCGCCGGCCGGATCTGGCCGCGGAACCCGGCCGCTTCGTTCGCGGGCAGTCCCGCCACGAGCATCCTCTCGCTGGGGTCGAGGGAGACGACGTTGACCCGCAGGCGAGCCGCGAGGTCGCGCGAGACCAGCCCGGTGCCCGCGGCGACGTCGAGCACGAGTGACCCCGGCACGGCCCCGAGCTTGGAGACCATGAACCTGCGCCACCGCGGATCCTGGCCGAACGACAGCACCGCGCCCGCCCAGGAGTACTGCGGCGCGATAGCCGTGAACAACCCGGGCGACGCGGCGCGGTCCGAAGCCACGTCAGCCACCGAGTCCGAGCAGCGCCGGCACGTCGGCGAGCGCGTCGACCACGACGTCGGGCGTGCCACGGTCGAGGTCGGCGGGCTGGAACTTCCCGCTGCGAACGAGGACTCCGACGAGCCCGGAGCTCTGCGCGCCGGCGACGTCGTTCATGATGTCGTCCCCGACCATCGCCGCTCGTTCGGGCGACACCCCGAGCATGTCGAGCGCTGCACGGAAGTAGGCGGACGCCGGCTTCCCACACACGGCCGGCGTGACGCCCGACGAGGCCTCGAGTGCCGCGACGAACGCACCTCCATCGAGCTGGAGTCCTTCGCTCGTGCGCCAATAGAGGTTCCGGTGCATCGCCACGAACGCGGCGCCCTCGTTCAGCCGTCGGAACACCCGGTTGATCATCTCGTAGCTGAAGTCGTCGCACCCCCCGCCGAGCACGACCACATCGGCCCGATCGACGTCGACCAGCTCCACCCCCGTGAGGTCTTCACGCGGGTCGCCGTCGCTCAACACGAACACCTTCGCCCCCGCATGGAGAGAGCGGAGGTGGCTCGCGGTCGCGGTCACGGCCGTCACGATCTCGTCGGGCGTGAAGTCGAAGCCGGCCTCGCGCAACGTCGCGGCGAGTCCCAGGCGCGTGTGCGTCGTCGTGTTCGTGAGGAGCCGGAACGGCACATCGCCACGACGCAGCGCAGCGACGGCCTCCACCGAGCCCGGCAGCGCCTGCCACGAAGTGACGAGCACACCATCGATGTCGAGCAACAACGCATCGACGTCGAGCGGAGCGGTCATGACCGCAGTCTGGCACGCGACGCCGAACCTCGAGGGTGCCCCTCTTCCCCTTAGAGCCGGATGCCGGCCCGCTTCCTCGCCTCGGCGAGATCGGCGCCCGGGTCGATGCCCTGCTGTCGCAGCAGGAAATCCGTGTAGGGAGCGATGAATCGATACTTCGGCGGCAGCGCCGGTCGCACCGCGCGGATCAACGGGAACGACGCTCGCGTCGCTGCCCGCTTCCCCGCACCGAAGGGAACGCCGTACATCTCGCGGATAGCATCGGGCAACGTGCCGTACGCGAGCCGTGAGACGCCGCGAAGCACCGGACGCCACTCCGCCTCCTCGGGTGGATCGAAGAACAGGTCCAACACCCTGCGGGCCCCGTCGGTCACCTGCAGCTCTCCTCGATCCTCGAAGTCGGCGAGCCAAGCGCGGAGCCCCTGCCACGTCGACGGGATCATCTCGCGAGGGACGAGGCAGAGTTGCGCCGCGAGCATCTGCTCTTCGTGGAAGCGTTGACGACCGGCATCGTCGAGCTTCCCGACGGTGAGCGCTTCGAAGAGGATCGCCGAATCGACGAGGCACGCGTGCACGTAGAGCAGCAACTCGGGGTCGAGGGCGTCGTAGCGCTTGCCGGTGACAGGATCGATGCCGTTGATGCGAGTGTGCACCTCGTTGATCTTGTCGGCTGCCGCGTGCGCCTCGGTCTTGGTTCCGAACGTGAGTGTGTAGGTCAGGATCAGTGTGCGCTGCAGCCGCTTCCATGGGTTCCGCTCGTACATGCCCGTCTGGTTGGCACCGGCGACCACGAGCGGATGGGCGGCCTGCATCAGCAGCGCGCGCGCACCACCGAACAGCACCGTGACCTCGCGGTGCACCTGCCATGAGACGCTCTCGGGCCCGAAGTAGCCGCTGTCGGTCGTGCTGGCCATGCTTCGAGCGTACGGGCATACGGCGTGTTCGGCCCTGGTCGAACCTCTGCGCCGCTCGCAACTGGACTTGCACTCGAACCGATGGGACGATCGCGGCCCCACGCGTCATCCTTCCCCACCATGATCGTCGTTCTGATCATCGCCGTTGTCGGCCTCGTCGCCGGGCTCATCGCCGGCGGTAGCGTGCGCAACTTCGAGCGGATCCACGTGTATTGGTGGGGCGCGGCGACCGCCGGGCTCGTGTTGCAGGTCATCCCGCTCAGGCGCTGGCTCGACGACGACGTAGCGGTCGCGGCACTTGTGGGGAGCTACGTCTTGCTCCTCACATTCGTCTGGGTGAATCGGCGACTGCCCGCCGCGCCCCTGTTACTGCTCGGCCTCACGCTCAACATGGCCGTGATCGCGCTGAACGGTGGCATGCCTGTGAGCGAGGCGGCGATCCGCGCGGCGGGTGGATCGAGCGGCATGCTCCCGTCCGCGCTCGACGACGGGAAGCACCACCTGATGACGTCATCGGACGTGCTGGCCCCGCTCGCCGACGTGATCGGGCTTCCCCCACCGATCGCGACCGTGCTGTCGATCGGGGACGTCTTCCTCTACGCGGGGATCGTCGCGTTCACCGTGATCGTCATGCGGGGACGGTTCGCCGAGAATCGTCGGCCTCCGGTGTGGTTCCCGATGTACCGGGGGAAGCACCTCCGGCCTGAACGTCGCCTGCCCCGCCGGTCACGGCCTGGGGAGGAACCTCGGCTTGCAGCAGGGAGCTCGGGAACTTCACGGTGATCGTCGTTCCCTCGCCGGGGGCACTCCGCACGTCGAACGTGCCGCCACCGACCTGGGCACGCTCGCTCATCATCGCCATGCCGAAGTGACCCTCGGGTCCCGGTGCATCGGTGTCGAAGCCGACGCCGTTGTCGCGCAACTCGAGCACGATCCAAGCCGCGTCCTCGTTCACGCTGATCCAGAAGTCGGAGGCCTGCGCGTGCTTGAGGGAGTTCATGACGGCCTCGCGGGCGATGTGGAAGATCAGCAGGGCGATCGGCGCCGGCAGCGGCATCTCGTCGATGTCGCGGTGGTACGTGACGTCGGCGTCTCGCCCGACCTCGTCGGTGAACGACTCAAGCGCCTCGGCGAGGCCCTTGGCGCCCAGCGGGGAGCGGTGCAGGTCGCGGATCAGCGCCCGGATGCGATCGGACGTCGCCTGCTTGGACTCGCGGATCTTCTCGAGCTGGTCTCGCACGGCCGGGATGTCGTCCTTCTCGAGCAGCTTGCGCGCGACGTCGACCTGGATCGAGAGCCGGAACAGCACCTGCGCCAGATCGTCGTGGAGGTACCCGGCGATCTGCAGCCGCTCGTCGGCGCGCTCCTCCGCCATGGCGTTCGACAGCGTCTTCAGCACCTGCTCGCGGTCCTGGAGCTCCTTGTGCGCCTCCTCGAGCGCCTGCGACCTGAAGTACACCTGGCGCGCCAACAAGAGAGGAGCCAGGAAGGCTGGCACGGACCAATAGCCGACCTCGACGTAGACGACGGCGAGGGCTAGACCCAGGACGCCCAGGGCCATGTAGGAGACGAGAAAGTCGCTCAACTTCCCAACCCGCAGCTCCCGCATTACCTCGCGAACGGGTAGGTCTACGCGCAGGGAGACGAAGACAGTAACGAGGGTGCTGTTCACGACATAGTCGGCTACAGCTGCCAGCGAGGCCGCGACCAGCAAGATCCACGAAGGAGACCTTCCGTCCTTTGTGAGGAACGCCAGGGAGTGAAAGACAGCGCTAGCGGCTATCACCGAGAGGGCAACCTGGCACCGATTGAACAGGGCCCGGAGAAAGGAGACCTCACGCTTGAACTCGCGCGGGTCTGAGGCTCCCAAGAGGGCGATGACACCAGCGATCCCGGGTGGATACAGGATTGCGACCATGAGCAGCAGCGGGAAGCCCACGCCCATTTGAAGGCCTCGCCAGACGGGTACAGCCAGCAGCTCGACCAGACCGATCAGAAGCGCCCACAGCAGAAGCTCAGGGTAGATGCTCTCGCTCGGGGTTTGGACGAGCAACCAGGCTCCCAGCCCAAGCGTGGGAATGATTACCGCCAGCTGAAACACGGTGATTCCGACGGATCGCCAGCGAGAGTGGTCCGACGAAGAGGAAGCCTGCATCCCGTCATCTTGGAGCCAAGACGCGGGCTTTGGAAGCAGGCCAGCCTGGGGATTGGCGACGGTTCCTGTGGACTACGTCATTCGAAGTAGCGTTAACTCCCCGTTGTCCCCCAACCGGGTGTCCCCCGATAGTTGCCGCAGGTCCCCCGAGTGGGGGCGGTACCAACAACAGAAGTGTGAGAGCACCGTCGGAGAAGGAGATTTGATATGAAGATTGCACGGCGTATCGCCATCGCGCTTAGCTCGCTCATGGCCGTCGCCATCGCCGGCGGCGCTCACTGGCGCGGCTGATCCCGCGACGCCCGCCGCTAGGTGTGGCTTGAGATCCCCTTCGGGGGGTCTCATTCATTTCGTTGGGCAAGCCGCATCGGTGGCCTCAGGCGTTAGACATCGGGTGGCAGAACGGCACTGATCGTGGTGCCCCGACCCAATCTCGAATCCACAACGACTGATCCCCGAGCGGCTTCAACGCGCTCCGCGATGAGCTGCAGCCCGAAATGGTGTTCGCGATCCACGGTCCCTGTATCGAAACCCACTCCGTCGTCCTTCACCACCAGACGAATGAGCCCCTCCTGCTGCCGTATTCGAACCTCAATACTCGCCGCCTTTGCATGTCGAGCGGCGTTGTTCATCGCCTCCCGCACGACTTGGTACGCAAGTAGCTGACTAAGATGCGAGGCCTGGATCTCCTCAAGGTGAAGGGAAAGCCGAGCTGAACCGGCCCCTTCCAACTGGGCCGCGAGAAGACGAACCGTTTCCAGCAGGCCGCCCGGTCCCAACCGAGATCGGCGCAAGTCCCTGACCAGGTCCCGAATCGCACTCTGAGCTGCTTCGGTTGCGGACAGCAGCTCTGGCAGATCCTCATCCAGCTCAAGAAGCATTCCATTACTCAGGTCTTGCTTCAGCACCTGCCCCATTAGGTGAACCTTGAACAACGGTGGCAAGATCTCATCGTGCAGTTCCCCCGCAAGAACGAGCCGCTCATCACGGCGTTCGCATAGGATCTGCGCCTCAACATCCCGGAGTGCCTCATCCTTGTCCTGCAGTCGGCGATCGGCTCGTTCCAGCATGTGGCGCTCATGAAACGCTTGACGGGCAAGCGCGACGGGAGCAGTGAATGCCAGTACTCCGGCGATGCCCCAGCCGAGGTAGGCGGCACCCACGAGCACGCTGAGAAAGCCAAAGCAGAGATATGCCACCGAGAAGCTCCTTGCGGAACCGAGCCGCATGTCGCCAAGGATGTCAATCAAGGGGCGACGGCTCTTGATTCGCCAATACACAGACACGAGCAAGTAGTTGACAGCAGCATCGAGGATGAGGGCGGCAAAGCCGGGCAGGATTGCCGAGCTCAGCGAGGCCAAGTCGCCGCCTGCGCCGTGGAAGATCCATGAACCTGCCATTGCGCTCAGCGACACCTGCGCTCGGTTGAAGATTGCTCTCCCAACTGGGATTTCTCGTTTGAGCTCCCTGATGTCGAGCACCCCAAGCAACGCGAGGACACCCGCGGTCACTGGCCCAAAGACGAAGCCCGCCCCGAGCACAAGCGGCAAGTCGAGGCCAAGGTAAACGCCGCGGCCCGAAGGAACCGGAATCAGCCCGGCAGCTGAGATCAGCAGGATCCAGGCCACGAGGTCAACCGTCGACTCACTTCCCAGAGCGCCAGCCTGGATCCCGACGAGTAGAAGAGCAAGATCGACCGCAACCACTCCAACTCCGTAGAGGCGGAGCAAGCGCCCCTGCATCCTCCCGCTGCGAGCGGATGTTCTCACTGAGATGGACACGTGAACTCCCTCCCCTCGAACCTGGGACCCGCGATCCCCTACGGTGGGAGCTTTCTAACCGGCGGCAGTGACACGACACAAGGAGAGTGACAAGAGTTCTCCACCGAAGTCTTGCGGACCGCCGCTACCATCCCTTCATGAAGCCCCGTGTGCTCGTCGTGGAGGACGAGACGAGCATCTCCGAGCCGCTGGCGGAGCATCTCGCGCGCGAGGGGTTCGACCCCGAGGTGGCCGGCACGCTCGCCGAGGCCAGCGCTGCGTACGAGGACGGGGAGCCCGACTTCCTGCTGCTCGACGTGATGCTCCCCGACGGGGACGGTCGAGATCTGTGTCGCGAGATCCGACGCCACTCCGACGTGCCGATCATCATGCTCACCGCCCGCGGCGAAGAGGTCGATCGCATCGTGGGGCTCGAGCTCGGTGCCGACGACTACGTCGTCAAACCCTTCAGTGCCGGGGAACTGGTCGCTCGCATGCGCGCGATCATGCGCCGTGGGCGCGCCGGGAACGACGACGCCACGAGATCTCCGATCGCGATCGGCGCGATCACCCTCGACCCCTCGTCCCGAACGGTGACGAAGGGTGACGAGGACGTTCAACTCGCGGCCAAGGAGTTCGACCTGCTGCAGCTGCTGATGTCGAGAGCGGGCGAGGTGGTGCCGCGCGAGCAGATCATGGACGAGGTCTGGGACCCGCACTGGTTCGGCCCGACGAAGACGCTCGACGTGCACATCTCGTGGCTGCGGAAGAAGCTCGAGGACGATCCGAGCCACCCGCGCTACATCACCACGAGCCGCGGGGTCGGGTTCCGCTTCGCCGCTCCCACAGGCATCACGGACTGAGGAGGGTCACACGAAGGTTCGCACGCGACTCGTCATGGCCTTCGCGTACGTGCTGGTCACCGTGATCGTCGCCCTGACCGTGCCGCTCGCCGTGAACCTGCGCGAGCGCGCAGAGTCGGACATGCTCGGCCAGGCCAAGGTCACCGCCCAGGCCCTCGCCGCATCGTTCGACGAGTCATCGCTGGCACCGAGATCTCGCGATCAGCTGACGCGCCAGGCCGAGCGCTACTCCGAGCAGATCGAAGGGCGGGTACTCGTGATGGACGACTCAGGGGTGGTGCTCGCCGACGCGAACCCGTTCCCCAACCCTCCGACCTCGGCCGTTGGCGAGGACTACGCGACGCCTGAGCGCCCGGAGGTGCTGACCGCGCTCGTCGACGGGCAGCCCTCGGCGATCGTGCGCACCAGCGACGAACTCGGGGTCGACCTACTGTTGGCCTCCGCGCCGATCGTCGACGACCCCCAGGGGCGTCCGGTGATCATCGGGGCCGTGCGCATCACGCTCGACGTGCAGCGCGTGAGCGACTCCGTCCGGCGCATCACGTTCGCCGTCGTCGTGATCGGCCTCGCCGGACTCCTCGCGGGCATGCTGGTGGCCTTCGTGCTCGCCGGATCGCTCGCGCGGCCGCTCACGAAGCTCGCCGCCGCCGCGCGAAGCCTGGGCCGGGGTGATCTGTCGACCCGGGCCGGCACGATCACCGGACCCGACGAGGTGCAGGACCTCGCGGAGTCGTTCGATGAGATGGCCGATCGGGTCGAGCGCACGTTCCTGGCGCAGCGTTCGTTCGTCGCGAACGCATCGCATCAGCTCCGTACGCCGCTCACAGGCATGAAGCTCCGCATCGAACGCGCGGCCGACGAGGCCGGCAACCCGGCGCTGCGCACCCAGCTCGAGGCGGCCGATCTCGAGGTCGATCGCATGGCCGCCACCGTCGATCGCATGCTGGAGATGGCCCACGAGGTCGAGGAGGGCGCGCCGACGGAGGCCGACGCCGGGGAGGCCGCGCGCGCCGGCGCGGAGCGGTGGGCCGATCGGGCGGTCGAGAGAGGCGCCGCGGTCACTGCCGTCGCGGCCGGTCCTGCGCCTGTGCACGCCAACCCAACCGACCTCGATCAGATCGTCGACAACCTGCTCGACAACGCCACGGCATACGCGCCCGGTCCGATCGAGGTCACGGTGACGCCGGGCCCGAAGCGAACGATGCTCGCCGTACGCGATCACGGTCCCGGCATCGCCCCCGACGAACGAGACGCCGTCACCCAGCGCTTCGCCCGGGGTCGGACCGCCCCTCCGGGGGGCTCGGGGCTCGGGCTCGCGATCGCTCGCGACCTGGCGCAACGGTGGGGCGGGTCCCTCGAGGTGATCGGGCCGCCCGATGGAGGCTGCCTCGTCGAGGTTGGGCTGCGACCTGCGCCGGAGATGGGGCCCACGACCGGGTCCGGCGACGAGTCCGACGGCAGCGCGAAGCCCGGCGAGGCGCACATCCCGTGAGCGTTGCGGCGGCTCGGCCCACCCTGGTCGTGTGGATCGACCCCGGCTGCCCGTGGGCATGGGAGACGTCGCGATGGCTCCGGGACCTCCGCGATCGCGGCGTGTTCACGATCGAGTGGCGGCTCTTCAGCCTGGAGATCAACACGGCCGGCCTCGAGATGCCGTTCCACGAGGCTGCCGACCGATACGGAGAGTCGCTGACCGCGATGGCTCTCGCGCGCCGCGACGGTGGGGACGCCGCCATCGAGGCGTTCTACGTCGCGCTCGGCACGATCGTGCACGATGAGGCGGAACCGATCTCATCCGAAGTCGTGCGCCGGGCAGCCGAGGACGCCGGGGTGCCCGACCTCGTCGATCGGGCGGGATCAGACCCGAGCCTCGCCGACGAGGTCGTCCAGGCGTATCGGGACGCTCGCGAGCTCGACGTCTTCGGCGTGCCGAGCCTGCGCCTCGGCCACGCGCGAGCCATCTACGGACCGATCATGCCCGAGGCGCCCTCGGGGGCCGAGGCCCTGGAGTGGTGGGAGCACATCTCGTGGCTGATCGCGCGCGACGACGTCTACGAGATGAAGCGCTGGCCCAGGGGTCGCAGGCCGGGCATACCCTTTACCTCCTCTTAGCCCGTACCCCTCTACGCTCCGGTCATGAAGCGGATCCTGATCGTCGGCGCGTACGCCGTGGGTGGACTCGTGCTCGCCGGGGCCGTCTCGCTCGGCGCGTTCGCGGTCACCGCGCGTCAGCTCAGCGAGACACCGGAGCCGGTCAGTGTCGGCCGGTCGGTCACCCTGGCTCCCACCGCCGACGACCAAGGAGGCGGTGGCGTCGGGAACGGGCAGGGCGGCCAGCACGACGACTGGTCCCCGTCGTGGTCCCCAGCGCCGCCCTCCGACTCCCCCTCGAACTCGCCCGTCGGAAGCGACGACATCTCGGTTGGCGGTGACGATCACTCCTCGAGCCCGAGTTCGGGCTCCGATGACCACTCGTCCGGCTCCGGCTCGGGAGACGAGAGCGGCGGCGACTCTTCAGGATCCGGGGACGGCGACGCCGACGACGACTGAGGGCTTCCACGGTTCATCCGGGCCGTGAGAGGATGGTGGTTCCGATGACGGACCACCTCCACCGCCACGATGTATGGGGCGACGACCCCGAGGAGCGCGACGCCAGCGCGGTCGTCGAGGAGCTGCTCGCCGAGC
This sequence comes from uncultured Actinomycetes bacterium, assembly GCA_963728665.1. Classification (GTDB taxonomy): domain Bacteria; phylum Actinomycetota; class UBA4738; order UBA4738; family HRBIN12; genus JAOUEA01. The sequence goes on from CAVSLG010000005.1 coordinate 144,864, forward strand.
CCGGCATGGCGAGGAAGTGGCACGACCACCCCTCGATCATCTGGACGAAGGCCGTGGGCCGATTCATCGCTCGCAACGGCAAGCGCATCGCCGTCACGATCGCCGGCTTCGTGGTGCTGCTCGCCGGCGTCGCACTGCTGGTGCTTCCCGGTCCCGGCTGGCTGTTGATCTTCGTCGGCCTCGGCATCCTGTCGACCGAGTACGTGTGGGCACGTCGCCTGCTCGACACTGCGAAGCAGAAGGCCGAGCAGGCCAAGAACGCCGTGATCGAGCGGAAGAACGGGCGCGCCGAGCGTCGCGATGCTCGCCGCAACGGCGTCGCCACGAGCTCGCCCGACGACGCCGCCTGAGCGCCGCCTCGCATGGCCAACGGCCGCATCCTGATCGGTACACCGAACCGGTCGCAGGTGGCCCCACTGCGTCTCCCTCGACGCGTGGCGCTCGCGCTCGATCCATAGGAGACTCGCGGGCGTCCGGAGAGGAGAGGGATTGCTGGCGATCGATGCACCCATGGTGTTCCTTCGGATCGTCCACATCGTCACGGGGGTCATCTGGGTCGGGTCGTTGTTCGTGGTGGTGGTGTTCGTGCAGCCCAGCGCCGCGACCCTCGGTGCAGCAGGGGCGCCGTTCATGTCGGAGCTTCGCCGGCGCCGATTCGTGGATGTCGTCTTCATCGACGCCCTGTTCACCGTCATCGCCGGGTCGTTCCTGTACTGGCGCGATTGGCAGTCGTATCCGAGCTTCGGCGACTGGATCGGCTCGAGCTTCGGGGCCTCGTTGACGGTGGGCGCTCTGCTCGCGGTCTCGGGGCTCGTCGTCGCCGCGGGCGTCACGCGTCCCACGATCGGTCGACTCGTTTCCCTCGGGAAGCAGGTCGCCGGATCGGGCGGCACGCCCCTGCCCGAGACGGCTGCGCAGATCGGTGCCTTGCAGCACCGGCTCGTCGTCGCCGAGCGTGTGAGTTTCTCTCTGGTCATCCTCGCGGTGGTGGCGATGGCATCGGCGCGGTACCTCTGATGGCCGGTCGCGTTCTCATCGGGACCCCCATTTGTTCGCAGGTTGCCCCACGCCAATTTCCTATGCCGACTCTGGATCCAGCCACTCGCGCAAGCGCGCCGTCGAGGCATCCTGATACGCGTGATGGGCGTAGTCGCCGACCTTCCCGTTGCGCCAATACATGACCTTCCAGCGATCTTCGAACTCGACCTTCTCAATGTGCCAACCCAGCTGATGGGCCCGCTCTCGCATCTCGGCGATGGTTCGCTTCCTCGTCATTGCGCACCTTCCTTCGCAGCTAGCCCCATCACGTGAGCAGGGCCTCCAACTCCGCCGGCGTGAGAGCGATAGCTCACGAATCGCTAATCTCAGGGCACCCAAAGCAGAGGAGCGCCCCGTGGGCAAAGTAGTCATGTACGCCTCGGTGTCGGTAGACGGTTTCATCGCGGACGAGAGCGACCAGCCTGGACCGCTGTTCGACTGGTTGCTCAGCGGTGACGTCCCGTTGGACGAGAGCGGCGAGTTGAAGGTGTCGCAGGCGTCCTACGACTACACCCGGCCGTACTGGGACCAGATCGGGGCGACGATCGTCGGGCGCCACGTCTTCGACATGACGGACGGCTGGGATGGGAAGCCTCCGGGCGGGGTCGACCACGTCGTCGTCGTGACTCACCGGGGCAGGCCCGAGGGCTGGCATCCCGAGGCGCCGTTCCACTTCGTCGACGGCGTCGAGGCAGCCGTGGCCAAGGCGCAGGAGCTCGCGGGTGACCGCATGGTCGAGGTCGCCGCTGGCGACGTCGGTGGCCAGGTGCTTGCCGCGGGCCTGATTGACGAGGTGCGCATGGACGTCGTACCCGTCGTGTTCGGGTCCGGCAAGCGCTACTTCGGGTCGGTCCATGCGCAGCACCTGTTGGAGGATCCTGACGTGGTGATTCAGGGCAACCGTGTGCTTCACCTGCGCTATCGGGTGCGCCGTTGACCGTTCTGAGCGGGTACGCGAAGAAGTCCAATGGGATGATCGGCGTCAAGATTGGCACGTCGAGCTGGACCGACCCCACGCTCGTGAAGGAAGGTCACTGGTACCCGCCCGAGGCGAAGAGCGCCAAGGCGAGGCTCGAGTTCTACGCGTCGCGGTTCCCGCTCGTGGAGGTCGACTCGACCTACTACTTCCCGCCGAGCGAGCAGAACTCCGTGCTTTGGATCGAGCGCACGCCCGCAGACTTCACGTTCAACATCAAGGCCTACTCACTGCTCACGAACCACCCCACACGCACGGAGTCGCTCTACAAGGATCTCGCCGCTGAGCTTCCCGAGGAAACGCTCTCGAAGCGCCGCGTCTACCGCGACAAGCTCCCCGACGAGGTCGTGCTCGAGGTCTGGCAGCGGTTCCGTGACGCGCTGATGCCCCTGCACTCAGCGGGCAAGCTCGGTGCCGTGCTCTTCCAGTTCCCGCAGTGGTTCGTGATCTCGAAGAAGAACAAGGCCTACATCGAAGAGTGCGCGGAGCGGCTGCCCGACTTCCGCGTGGCGGTCGAATTCCGGCACAAGAGCTGGATGGAGGAACGCAACGTCGAGGAGACGCTCGGCTTCCTCGAGCGGCTGCGGCTGCCGTACGTCTGCGTCGACATGCCGCAGGGCTTCGACTCGAGCCTGCCGCCGATCGCCGCGGCGACGGCCGACGACCTCGCGATGGTGCGCTTCCACGGCCGCGACCCGAAGGCCTGGGAGTCGAAGGCCGAGACCGCGAGCGAGCGATTCCGATACGACTACTCCCACGGCGAGCTCGCCGAGTGGGTTCCCAAGGTGCAGGAACTCTCGGGCCAGGTACGCGAGACCCACGTGCTGATGAACAACTGCTACCGGGACTTCGCGGTACGCAACGCGAGAGAACTCGGCGACCTGCTCGACCTAGACCTGCCCGACTGAGGGGAACTCAGCCCCGGGCCAGGCGGCTTCGTCGACGGCACCTCGAGGATCGGCGTCGGATACCCCGTCAGGCGCAGCAGCTCGGGGTCCCACCATGGCGCGAAGATCCACGGCGCCGGCACCTCGGCGAGCTCGCGCACGTACCGCCGCACGTACGTGCCGTCGGGGTCGAACCGCTCCGCTTGGCGCACCGGGTTGAACGAGCGCGACCGGCGGGGGTCGGTGCCGGTGCCTGCAGCCCACTGCCAGCCGCCGGAGTTGTTCGCCGGGTCGCCGTCGACCAGCCACCGCATGAAGTGCTCGGCCCCCCGCTGCCACGGGATGCCCAACCGCCGCGTCAAGAACGAGGCCGTCACCATGCGGGCGCGGTTGTGCATGAACCCTTCCCGACGGAGCTGCCGCATGCCGGCGTCGACGAGTGGGATGCCCGTGCGCCCCAGCTGCCAGCGCTCGAACAGGTAGCCGTCGTGGTCGGGCACGGGCGGCAGGTCGTCGGGCGGTTCCCGGAAGTCACGCCACGCGATCGCCGGGTCGTGCGCGAGCAGCTGACCGTAGAAGTCGCGCCACGCCACCTGGCGCACGAGCTCCTCCGCGCCGGGAACCTCGCTCGCCGACGCGACCACCTCGTTCGCGCTCACGTTGCCGAACCGAAGGTACGGCGACAGGCGCGAGGTCGCGTCGGCGGCGAGGTCGTTCCGCACCTCGGCGTAGCGCGACGCACCGTGCGCGAGGTACGCCTCCAGGTGCTTGCGCGCCGCGGTCTCACCCCCCCGAGGAAGGTCGATCGAGTCGGCGGGCGCCGCCCCGGCGTCGGGCCTCGGTCCGGGATCGAGGCCCGGCGAGGTCCCGATCGACGTCGGCGGAGCCAACACGCCCCGGCGGGGGGCCTGGGCCCACGCGCGGTGGTAGGGGGTGAAGACGGAGTAGATGTCCTTGCCGGGCGGCGCCACCTCGCCCGGCTCGATCACCGCGACGCCGGGGTGGACCACGAGGTCGACGCCACGGGCGGACAACGCTTCCCGGAGCGCACGCTCCCGTCGCTGAGCGATCGAGCCGGCGTCGGATGACACGTGCACCGCTCGGGCATCGGATCCACGCACGACGTCGAGCACCCGCGCGACGGGGTCGCCTTCGCGCAGGATCAGTGTCGAGCCCCGGCGGACGAGCGACCGATCGAGATCGACGAGACCCTCCATCAGGAACCGCCGCCGGTTCGCACTGCGATCCAGCAACGAGGGATCCAGCACGAACAGGGGCACCACGGGCTCGCCGGTTCCCACCGCGGCGACCAGCGCCGGATGGTCGTGCACGCGGAGATCGCGGGTGAACAGCACGACCGAACTCATCTGCCTACGGTAGGTGCCCGACAGAGGGCCCACCCGCGTTGAACCGATGCATCGGCGCGACCCGGCGAGAACGTCGCCCCGGGGTACGCTCGTGAGTGATGGGCGGAGGCAACCGTTGGAAGGTCGCGACCGTGCGGGGCATCCCGCTCTACGTCAGCACGTCGTGGTTCGTGATCGCCGCGCTCTACATCTGGTTGCGCTACGAGGACCTCACCCGCCTGTTCGTCGAGCCTGCGGAGGCCGCCACGATCGCCGTGCTCGCCGCGGTGCTCTTCTTCGGAAGCGTGCTCCTGCACGAGGCGGCACACGCCATCATGGCTCGCTCGCTCGACCTGCCGGTCTCCGGCATCACCCTGGTGTTCTGGGGCGGGGCCACCGAGACGAAGGCGAGCGCCAAGGGTCCGCTCGGCGAGTTCCTCGTGGCGTTCGTCGGACCGGCGACCACGCTGGTGCTCGCAGGGGTGTTCTGGTTCGGGGAGACCCTCACCAACGGTCTCGTCGCCGACACCCTCGGTTCGCTCGCATGGCTCAGCCTGATCTTCGCCGGGTTCAACGCCCTGCCGGGGTTCCCCCTCGACGGAGGACGCATGATGTTGGCCACCGTCTGGGGCATCACGGGCAACCGCCGGACGGCGATGCGAGCCGCGGGGTATGGAGGCATCGCGGTCGGCGCCCTGATCGGCGGGATCGCAGTCTGGTTGATCGCGAACGGGGATGTCTTCACGGCCGTCTTCCTCGGGTACGTCGCGATGATCCTGATCTCGGCGGGCCGCGGGATGGATCAACGCATCGCGATCCGCGACCAGCTCGTGAAGGGAACGGTTGCCGAGGCGATGCGGCCACCACCGCCAACCGTGCCGATCGACATGACGCTCCTGCAGGCGCTCGACGGGTACCTGCGCGGCGCCGACGGTCAGGCGTTCCCGGTCGTCGAGGCAGGGAAGGTCGTCGGCACCGTCTCGATCGAGAGCGCGCGCAAGGTCGGCGGCCGCGATCCGACAAGGCCGGTGCGCGACGGCGTACGGCCGATCGCCCAGACGCCGGTGGTCGCGCCGAGCGAGACGCTCGACGACGCGCTCGAGTGGCTCGGCGGCCGCGAGGGCATCGTGCTGCGCGATGGGGTGCTCGTCGGCGCGCTCGGACCCGCCGACGTCGAACGCTGGTACCGCCGGGTCATCGAGGGCAAGGTCGACGATCTGCGCGATGTGACCGTGCCGGCCCGCCCCGACCTCTAGGACGCGGCTGTCGGTAGGCGGCGGTAGCATCCGCGGTGTGACGCCCCCCTTCTCCCCCGATGAGCGCCAGGCGCTCGTGCTCGACCACGCCTCGGGCACGCTGCTCGTGACCGGCCCGGCCGGCGCGGGCAAGACCGCCGTGCTGCGGGAGCGCTTCGCCCGGCTCGTCGAGCAGGGCGCCGACCCCGACCGGGTCGCGCTCGTCGTGGGTTCGTCGTCGGCACGCGAGGCGGCGCGATCGGCGCTGCTGCAGCGGCTTCCGACCTCGCTCTCGGGTCTGCACGTCGTCACGATGCACGGGCTCGCGAACCGCGTCCTGAAGGCGCATGCCGAACAGGCGGGCGAGGGAGAGCCACCGCAACTCTTGTCGGCGACCGAGCAGTTCGCGAAGGTGCAGGAGCTGCTGGAGGCCCAGGACCCTGGGCGGTGGCCCGCCTATGGTCCGCTCCTCGGCATGCGGGGGTTCGCCGACGAGGTGCGGCAGTTCCTCTCCCGTGCGCAGGAAGCACTCCTCACGCCCGAGCAGATCGTCGAGGCCGCCGACCGGCGTGGGCTGACGGGCTGGCGCGAGCTGGCCGGGTTCCTGGGTGAGTACCAGGAGGTGCTCGACGCGATGAACCTCGCCGACTTCGCCACGGTGCTGCAGCGCGCGGCAGGGGAAGCGCTCGAGGGCGAGCCGTCGTTCGACCACGTGCTGGTCGATGACTACCACGACACCACGCTCGCGGCGGAGGCGATCCTGCGCGGGCTCCGGGCTCCCGACCTCGTGGTGGCCGCGAACCCCGATGCCCACGTCTTCTCGTTCCAGGGCGCGAGCCGTGCCCCGCTCGATCGCTTCCTCGACGTGTTCGAGCGATGCGCGCGTGTGGTGCTGGCGACGAACCACCGGGCACCCGAGCCGCCGGCCGTCGAGGCGTGGGTCGCACCCCACGCGAGCGACGAGCACGCGGCGATCGCCCGGGAGCTCCGCCGCCTGCACGTCGAGCACGGGGTCGGGTGGAACGACATGGCGGTGGTCGTGCGGCGCCAGGGAGCCCACCTCGGCGGGCTGCTTCGCGCGCTCGACGACGCGCGCATCCCTCGCGCGATGCCCGAGCGGGGACTCTCGCTCACCGCCGAGCCGGCGACACGCCCCTACGTGCTCGCGTTGCGGTGGCTCGTCGCCGACGAGACCGCGCGCGAGACGCTGATCGAGCAGCTGCTGGTCTCCGACGTGGTCGGACTCTCCCCGGCCGCCGCCCGAGGGCTGCTGCGCGCGGCCCGGGCGACGACCGGCTCGATCGCGAACGCGCTCGACGTGACCGAGGGACTGACACCCGCCGAGGCCGACGCGGTCGTGGCCGCGCGGGAGACACTCGCGCGGGCGTCTCTGTTCGCCGGCATGAGCGTGCAGGATGCCTTCCGCCACCTCTGGGAGCACCTGCCCTGCTCCCGACGGCTCGTCGACAGCGCAGGTGAAAGCGCCGACGCCCGTCGCGAGCTCGACACGGTCGTGACCTTCGCGAACGTCGTCGCCGAGACCGACGAGGCCAGCGCCGATGCGGGAGTCGAGGCCTTCCTCGAGGCGCTCGATGCCGGCCGGCACGGCCCCGGCTACTCCGCATGGGAGCGCACGCGCGCCGACGCGGTGCAGGTGCTGACCGCGCACGGCACCGTCGGGCGGGAGTTCGACACGGTGCTCGTGACCGGCGTGACCGAGGGCAACTTCCCGAGCCTGTCGAGGCCCGAGCCCATGTTCGATCTCGCCGTACTCGAGCATCCGGTCACGAACGCCGAGCGCAACCGCGAGCGCCTCGACGACGAGCGGCGTCTGTTCGACATGGTCCTCGCTCGAGCGAAGCGCCGCGTGGTGCTGACCTGCGCCGACGCTCACCCCGACGCCGAGGAACGCTCGGCGCGCTCGCGGTTCATCGACGCGACGACGTGGTCGGCCGTGCCCGTCGGGCCGTTCGATGACCCCGTCTCGACGCGAGAGGCGGCCGCGGCCTGGCGCTCGCATCTCGGCGACGAGGCGCGCCCGGCGTGGCAGCGCGTCGCAGCCCTCGACGGGTTGGTCGCACTGCAGGTCGACGCTCGCCGCTGGTGGTTCCAGCGCGAATGGACCGACACGGGACGGCCGCTGCACGAGACGATCCGCGTCTCGTACTCACGGCTGTCGAACCTCGAGGCATGCGAGCTGATGCACGTGCTCGGCGACGAGCTTGGCCTCGGCAAGCCGGGCGGCTACCACGCGTGGGTGGGCAAGACGGTTCACACGATCCTCGAACAGGTGGAGAAGGGCGAGCTCGTGAAGGATCCGCGCGCGATGGTCGAGGCGCTCGAGCAGCGGTGGCGTCAACAGGAGTTCCCGTCGATGGCCGTGTCGAAGGCGTTCTTCACGCTGGCCAAGGACCACATGCTCCGCAACTGGTTCGAGAACTACGCCGACCGTCCCGCCGCCGGCATCGAGCGCTTCTTCGAGTTCGAGTTCGAGGGCGCGAAGGTGATCGGCTACATCGACCGCATCGGACCCGCCGTGCAGGACGGGTACGTGATCACCGACTTCAAGACCGGCAAGAGCGACAGCGCCGGGCCGCCGCGCGACAGCCTGCAGCTCGGCATCTACTACCTCGCCGTGCAGGAGTCGCCCGACCTCGCCGAGTTCCAACCGGTGAGGACCGTCGAGCTCGCGTTCCTGCGCGGCAACTGGAAGAGCCCGAACATCGACTACCGCAAGTGGATGGTCACCGAGCGCGACGAGGAGGCCTATCAGGCCGAGATGCGGGAACGCCTCACGGCGCTGATCGCGAGGAAGCGCGAGCTCACCGAGCTCGAGGTCTTCCGGCCGAACCCGTACGCGAACTGCCGTTTCTGCGACTTCCAGACGCTCTGCCCGCTCTACGCGGAAGGGCAGCCCGTGTTCCCGGTCGATGTCGTGCGGGGCGGCGCGCCGCAGGAGGTGCCGGCATGAGCTCAGGCTTCCCCGCCGAGGTCGTCACGGCCATGGGCGGAGCGCCGCCGACCGACGAGCAGTGGCGCGCGATCACCATGCCGCTCGAGCCGAGCGTGCTGATCGCCGGAGCCGGTTCGGGCAAGACGAGCGTGATCGCGGCCAGGATCGTGTACCTGGCGCTCGCGGCGCTCGGCCGGGTCGACGGCGACGTCGCGGGCGTGCTGCCCGGCAACGTGCTGGCGCTCACGTTCACCGTGAAGGCCACCGACAACCTGCGTTCGCGCATCCGTCGCGCGCTCGCCGGTGTCGAGCTCGCCCAGGGCGAGGAACCCGAGATCTTGAACTACCACGGTCTCGCGGCCCAGGTGATCGATCGGTTCGGCATCCTCGCGGGCATCGAGACTGGCCGCCGCGTGCTGAGTCAGGCGCAACGCGTCACGTTGGCCGGGCGTGTGCTCGACGAGATGACGTTCGAGCACACCAAGACCGAGTGGCAGCCGAGCGTGGTCGACAAGATCCTCAACCTCGACGGGCAGATCGCGAACCATCTGGTCGATCCCGACGACGTCGTCTCGTTCGTCGAGGGGCGCCTGCCCGTGTTCAAGGAGATCGCGCGCACCGATCGCGTCTACTACACGGCGCTGGAGCGCATCGAGCTCGCGAAGGCGGTGGGGGTCTTCCGCCGGCTCAAGCGCGACCTCGGCGTGATCGACTTCGGCGACCAGATCGAGCTGGCGGTGATGGTCGCGACCGCACACCCCGAGGTCGGCCACGAATACCGCGACCGCTTCGCCGCCGTGCTGCTCGACGAGTACCAGGACACGAACGTCGCCCAGGCCAAGCTGATGCGGGCGATGTTCGCCGGCGGGCATCCCGTCACCGCCGTCGGCGACCCCGACCAGAACATCTACGCGTGGCGCGGGGCGTCGCTGTCGAACCTGTTCGACTTCCCGACCGACTTCCCGAAGGACGACGGCACGCCCGCCGATCGGCTGCCGCTCTTCACGAACTTCCGATCGGGAGCGCGCATCCTGCATGCGGCCGACACGATCATCTCGCCGCTGCCGCCGGCCCAGCGTCCCGATCCCGACAAGCGGCTCGTGCCGTTCGGTCCGAACGGCGAGGGCGAGGTGAGCGTGACATCGCACCGCGACGAGCTCACCGAGGCGCGCGCGATCGCCGACCGGATCCTCGCCTTGCATCTGGGCGCTCAAGGAGCCGAAGGCGTCGCGCCCACGAGATGGCACGAGGTCGCGGTGCTGTGCCGCACGTCCCGGCTGTTCTTCCTGCTGCAGCAGACGTTCGCCGAGCGCGAGATCCCCGCCGAGATCGTGGGCCTCGCCGGGCTGCTACGCACGCCCGAGGTCGTCGAGGTCATGGCGTACGCCCGTGCGGCGAACGACGCGATGGCGAGCGTGGCGCTCGCCCGCATCCTCATGGGCCCCCGCTACCGGGTCGGCTTCAAGGACCTCGCGCTCGTCGCGAGCTGGGCCAAGGGCAAGAACTACGCCTGGCGCGACGAGGGCGGCGACGACGAGGAGACGCCGTTCCTGTTCGCGGAGGCCCTGGAGCACCTCGACGAGGTCGAGGGCCTCTCCGACGAGGGTCGCGCGCGGCTCGAGGAGTTCCGCAGCGAGCTCTCGGCGCTGCGGGTCGACGCGCGCCGCCCGGTGCCCGAGTTCCTCGGCGAGGTGATCCGGCGCATCGGCATCGTCGAGGAGCTCGAGGCAGACGTCGATCGCGCCGCGGCCGCGCAGCGCTCGCGCAACCTCGCGGCGTTCCTCGATCAGGTGCACGCGTTCGAGCCCGTCGAAGGCGAGCTCACGCTTCGCGCGTTCCTCGACTACGTCGACTCGGTCGAGGCCCTCGAGAAGGAAGAGTGGGAGCCGGTGCAGCCGAGCGAGTCCGACTCGGTCAAGGTCATGACGATCCACCAGGCCAAGGGGCTCGAGTTCGACCACGTGTTCGTGCCCGGCGTCGCGGCCGGGCTGATGCCCTCGAAGCGCATCCAGCAGAACCCGGCCGAGCGCGGCTACTCCCTCGACTTCGAGCTGCGCGGCGACGCGGCGATCCTGCCCTCGTTCGACGGCGTGCTCTCGCACTTCAAGCGCGATCTGCAGGCCCAGGAGGTCATCGAGGAACGCCGCACGATGTACGTCGCTCTCACCCGCGCGCGCCGGTCGCTGCACGTGAGCGCCTCGAACTGGTACGGCGAGAACGTGCGCGCGAAAGGCCCGAGCGAGTTCTTCGCCGAGCTCGCCGACTGGGGAACGACGACCGAGGAGGCCGACGTGACGATCGAGGCCGACGGACGCCCCTCGGGCGACGACGCGGAGCCCGAGCAGAACCCGATGCTCGGCTACCGCGAGTCGCTCGTGCGCGATTGGCCGGGACCGGCGAGGCCCGACGACACCGACGCGGCCTTCCCCGACGGATGGCGGCGCACCGCCGTGGCCGCGATCGAGGCGGGTGCGGTCCAGACCGCGCTCGTCGACGCCCTCGACGCCGACGGCCGCGAGGCGTTCGAGCGTGTGACCATCGATCGGCGCCAGCTCGCCTCGCACCTGCGCGAGCGCGAGGCCGTCGAGGGCGGTCCGAGCGCCGAGCGCGTGCCCCCGGCGGTCGGCGCGAGCGACCTCATCACGTACGTGATGTGCCCGAAGCGCTTCTACTGGTCGCGCGTGCGTCCGTTGCCACGCTTCAGCGGGCCGGCGGCACGCATCGGCACCGAGATCCACGCCTGGATCGAGCGCCGGGCCCGAGGCCAGGGCCAGCTGCTCGAGTTCGACGACCGTCCCGACCTCACCGACGAGGAGCTCGCCGGCGACCCCGGGCGCGTCGAGCGCCTTCGCGAGTCGTTCCTCGGCAGCCGGTTCTCATCGGTATCGCCCTTGTACGCGGAGCGCGCGTTCCTGCTCCGCCTCGGCGAGTTCACCGTCGGCGGCCGCATCGACGCGATCTTCGGCGACCACGACGGCCCATGGGAGATCGTGGATTGGAAGACGGGCCGCAAGCCTACCGACGACGACCCCACCCTCGGTCTGCAGCTCGACGTCTACGGGCTCGCCGCCGTCGAGATCTGGGGGAAGGCGCCGGAAGACCTCACCCTCACCTACCTCTACCTCGCGAGCGGCGACGAGGTCACGAAGCCGATGGACGATCCGGCGGTCGTGCGCGAACGGGTGGACGCCTCACTCACCGCGATCGGCCAGGGCGCGTTCGACCCGACACCCGGACGGTGGTGCACACACTGCGACTTCCGCTCGTTCTGCGACGCGGGCCAGCGCTGGCTCGCATCGAACGGCTAGCCCATCTCAGACTACTTACCGGTCGACAGGCGTTCGATCGAGTCCTCGAACCGCCGGTAGCCAGCGGCCGGGTCGTAGCCGCCTTCGGTGACGCCGGGCACGAGTCGGGCCTCGACCCCGGCCTCCGCAGGAGCCCGCACGAACGACACTGCACGGAACCACTCGAGATCGCCCGGCTGGATCTGCACCTCGCCGTGCGTGCCGAACCGGCGGTACGACGCGTCGTCGGTCACGACGGGCATCTTGCGGTACGCGCGCTCGAGAAGTTCCCGAAGCTCGTCGTCGCTGCAGTCGACGACCGGCTCACCGTTCGTCCACGTGGCGGTACCGACCAGGGTGGGCGGGGGCGCTTCCGCGTCCGGCTGATCGGCGGGTGGCGGCGGCCCGGGGCGGTAGAACTCGACCTTCATGCGGGCAGCTTCGAGAGCTCAGCGCGCCAGCGACCGATCGACGCGGCGGATCATGCGCGCCAGGCTCTCGAGCAGCGAGACCGCGACCTCGGGGTCCTGCTCGAGCTCCTTCAGGAAGTCCTTCCGCTTGATCATCAACAGTGTCATGGGCGTCTGGGTCACGACCGTGGCGGTGCGTTCGCCACCATCGAGCAGCGAGATCTCGCCGAAGTGGTCACCCGGCAGCACGCGATGAACGGTCCTTCCCTTCACGGTGACCTTCGCCTCGCCACTGAGCGCAACGTAGAAGCTGTCACCGGGGTCGCCTTCCTTCACGACCGACGCGCCCTTCATGAAGTTCGCCATCTCCGCGAGCGACGCGAGCTTCTTCAGATGGCGCTTCGACAGCCCCTCGAACAGCGGGACGGCCGTGAGCACGGGCTCGAGCTTCGGCTTCGACTTGGCCACGAGGGTTCCTCCTTGAGCTCATCGTCGTCGGGCTCGCGGCAAGCCTAGCCGTTCAGAGGGGTGCGATGCATCGGCCGGTCCGGCGCATGCGCACCTCCGTCGATGTCGGAGGTGGCGGGTAGGGTCCTGCTCCCCGAAGTCGCGCTCCTCCCCCGGAAGGAGCCGGTGCCGATGGTCGCCCCAGAGCAGCGGGCGCAGAGCAGCGGGGGCTACGTCCGCCTCCCCTCGAGATCGCCGTGCGCGCCGGTGGCGTGGTCGTCCGGCAGGGCGAGCCGGCTCCGCCGATGCGGGTCGTGACCCACGGCGCGTTCATGGTCGAGGTGCTCCGCCACGACGGGCGCCGGCTCGTGCTCGACGTGCTCGGCCCCGGCGACGGCGCGGGCGGGCCCGGTGACGGCATCGACACCGACGAGGAGGGTCGGCTCGCCCAGGCGACGGTCCGCGCGCTGCGACCGGGCCGCCTTCGCGTGATCGAGTCGGGCGAGGCGGTGTCGCTGCTGGTGCGGCGAGCGGAGCGAACGGCGCGCCTCGCGGCCGATCTGGCGTGGTTCGACGTGCCGACCAGGCTCGCCGCACGGCTCCAGGTACTCGCCGGCCGGTTCGGCCATCCGGTGCCCGGTGGGGTCGCGATCGGGCTGCGTCTCACCCACGAGGATCTCGCCGACCTCTGCGGCACGACCCGCGAGTCGGTGACCCGGGCGATGCGTCAGCTAGCACGCCAGGACCGCATCGAGGTCCCCAAGCGTGGGCGCATCGTGCTCCGTCACCGGTTGTCGGCCGTGCCCTCCTGCAACAAGATCAGGCTGCACGTGCCGCAGTAGCGCGCGCGGCCCTTCACGGGCTTGCCGCACCGCTCGCACGACCGGGGCGCGACGACTTCCCAGCGAGCGTCGTCGCCGCGGCCCTTCTGCTCGACGCGGCCCTCCGCCGAGAGCTTCAGCAGGTGCGCCAGCACCGACCGAGCCGCGAGCTCGTGCACCTCGGGTGGGTACGCGGCGTAGATGTCGCTCACGACGTCGAGGATCGTGCGAGGCCCCTGCGAGATCGCCTCGATGACCTGCTGCTCTCGCTCGGCGCGGTGGTCGAGGTACTCCTGCAGCGTGGCGGCGGCTCCGAGCACCACCGGCCCGTGGCCCGGGTAGATCGTGCGGGGGGCCAGTTCCTGCATGCGGTTGAGCGATCGCAGGTACTGCGCGAGGTCGCCGTCGGGGGGGTCGATGAAGCTCGTGCCGCGGCCGAGCACCGCGTCGCCCGTGAACAAGGCGCCCTCCGAGGGAACGTGGAACGCCATGTGGTCGCTGGTGTGTCCGGGCGTGTGCACGGCGGTGAGCGTCACGGCACCCGCTCGCAGCTGCTGTCCGTCACGCAGGTGCTCCGCACCGGCGAGCCGGAAGGCGTACAGGGGTGCGTCGACGCGGGCAGCGAACGATGCGGCTCCCGGCGCGTGGTCGGGGTGGTCGTGGGTGACGAGCACCGCGCTCACGGCAGGGCCGGCAGTGAGCGCGACCTCGTCGAGGTGGGCTGGGTCGTCCGGTCCCGGGTCGATCACGACCACCGAGGGAGCCTCGCCCACGACCCAGGTGTTCGTGCCCTCGAGCGTGTAGGCGCTCGGGTTCGGGGCCAGCACGCGCACGATCGGCAGCATCGCCCTCAGTCCTCCCAGAAGACCGAACGTGGGAGCCGCACGACCTCGTCGTCGTCGGGCTCGCGTGTCTCGAACGTGAGAGTCGCGATCGCCTCGGTGCTCTCGCACGCCGCGAGCTCAAGCATCGTGGCATAGGTCGGCCAGTAGAGCTTGCGGGCACCGACCTGCCACTCGGCGAGCAGCGCTCGCGGCGCGGCCCACCACGCGTGTGCGGCTTCCGCACCGTCGGGCGCGGGCTCGAGGCCACCCGGCGCGGCGATCGCGAAGTACCTGGCGTCGAAGCGCACGGGCACCTCGTCGGGCGCCACCCACCTCGCGAGCTCGTGGAGCTGGTCGGTGGTGGGCGGCGCGGCGTGCACCGGATCGAGGGAGTCGGGGTTGCCCGCATCGACGAGCCCGTCGCGGGTGAGGGCGAGGCCCGCCTCCTCGACGAGCTCGCGCACCGCCGCGGCGCGGGCCGCCTCGCCGTCGTCGTCGAACCAGCGTGCCGCCAGCGCGGCGTCGTCGGCGTCGACCGCTCCGCCGGGGAACACCACGTACCCGGGAAGGAACCGGCTCTCGGCCCCGCGCTCGAGCACGAGCACCTCGGGCCCCCCATCGCCGTCACGGACGGCGATGACCGACGCGGCGTGTCGGATCTGCTCGCTCATCGAGCGTTCATCCTCCCAGGTACCCTGCCGCTCGATGGACGCCGAGAGGCCGAGCGCGGTCGCCCGAACGATCGCCGACGAGATCCGCCGGCTCGGGCCGATGCGCTTCGACCGGTACATGGAGCTCGCCCTCTACGCGCCCGGCGCCTACTACGACGATCCACCGATCGGCGCGGGCCCGGTGGGCGACTTCGTGACGAGCCCGCACGTGCACCCGATCTTCGCCCAGCTGCTCGCCGAGGCGATCCGCGACCTGCACGAGGCGATGGGTCGGCCCGACGAGGTCGAGCTGATCGAGGTCGGCGCCGGTGACGGCACGCTGCTGCGGGCGCTGCTTCCCGAGCTCGCCGACCTGACGATGCGGGTGACGGCCGTCGAACGGAGTCTCGGAGCGCGCGCCGCCCTCGCCGAGATCGACGGCGTGGACGTGCGAGAGGCGATGCCGACCGCGGGGGCCCCGGCGGTGATCCTCGCCCACGAACTGCTCGACAACCTTCCGTTCCGGCGGCTCCGATCGACCGACACCGGGCCGCGCGAGGTGCACGTCGGCCTCGCCGACGACCGGCTCGTCGAGGTGGTGCAACCGGTCACCGACCTCGAGGCGACCGATGACGACGAGTCGGTCGTGCCGACAGGCGCGGCGACGTTCGTCACCGGCGCGCTGGTCGGGCCGGCGCCGCGCGCCCTGCTCGCGATCGACTACGGCTCCGACCACGGAGCGGGCGGCCCGGCCCACGGATACGTCTCGCACCGTGTCGTCGAGGACCTGCTCGCTGCGCCCGGCAGGACCGACATCACCGCGGGCGTGGACTTCGGGTTCCTCGCCCAGGCCGCTGCGGCGCACGGGCTGCGAGCGTTCCCGACGGCCTCGCAACACGACACGCTGATCGCGCTCGGGTTCGAGGACTGGCTGCACACCGAGCTCGAGCGCCAGCACGACCTGCTCGATTCCGGCCGCGGCGCGGAGGCAGTACGCACGTGGGGGGGCCGCAGCCGCGCGGTGATGCTGGCCGACCCATCCGGTCTGGGGCGGTTCCGGTGGTTCGTGGCCGCGACCCCCGACGTCGCCGAGCCGACGTTCCTGCGGGCGGCTCGTGAGCGTCGTTCAGCCGCCGAGGCCTGAACCCGCCCAGAGTCCCCCTCGGCGCACCCGATCGAACGCGCGGTACTGCAGCCACACGATCGAGGCGGTCAGCACGAACATGAATACCGTCGCGGCCGAGGCGTACCCGTAGCGCAGGTACTCGAACGCGTTGCGGTACACGAACAGCGGCAGATAGGTCGTGCCGTACGGAGGCGGTCCCCCTTCGGTCACGATCAACGCCGGCACGAACGTCGCCTGGAAGCTCAGGATCGTGTCGCGGGTGGCCATCAGCAGCAGGGCCGGCGTCATCAGCGGCAGCGTCACCCGCGCGAAGCGAGCCCACGGGCCCGCGCCGCTCGCAGAGGCCATGTCGTAGAGCTCCCCCGGCACGGCGCGTCGAGCGGCGAGCGCGATCAGGAAGCCTTCCCCGATCAGGAACAGGCCCATGATGATCACGCCCCACCGGGCCGACGCGGGAACCGAGAGCCACGACGGCGTGGGCAGCCCGATCGCCCCGAGCAACAGGTTCAGCGGGCCGTACAGGGGGTTCAGGATCCAGAGCCACAGCAGCGCGTAGGCCACGTCGGGGATCACCGTGGGGAAGAACACGCCCGCCCGCTCGGCCCCGACCCCGTGCATGCGACGGTGCATCAGCAGCGCGAGGCCGAGCGCGATCGCCACGCGCAACGGCACCGCGATCGCCACGTAGATGAGGGAGTTCCGCAACGAGGCCCTGAACGCGACGTCGCCGACGAGCTCGCGGAAGTTGTCGAGACCGATGAAGCGGGCCGGCTGCAGCAGGTCCCACTCGTACAGCGACATCACGAGCGTGACGAGAGCCGGCGCGGCCACGAGCACGACGACGCCGACCAGGAACGGCGCGGCCATGAGCCACAGGCCCAGCCGCGCCCGGTCGACCCTCATCGTCACGCGTCAGCCGCCCGAGTTCGCCCGCTCGAACAGCGGCTGCGTCTGGTCGAGGATCGAGACCACGAGCTCGCCGGCCTCGCCGCGACCGGTCGGCTCGTAGTAGGCCTCCTCGAGCAGCGCGTTGACGACGTCCTCGATCTCGGGCCACGTCGCGATGTGGGGCACCGCCTGGATGTGGGGGATGTTGTCGAGGAACACCTGCGAGCTCGCCGGCGGCACGCTCGGGTCCAGGAAGGCATCGGACTCGGCCACAGAGCGCAGCGAGGGCACGGTGCGGCCGGTCGCCGTCGCGATCTCCTGGCCCTGCGGCCCGAGCGCGAACTCCAGGAACTCCCACGCCTGATCCTTGTGTTCGCCCGCCGCGGTCATGCAGTACGCGTCGGAGTGCAGCACCGTGGCCGGCTGCTTGTGCACGGGCAGCTGCGCGACGTCCCAATCGAAGTCGGTGATCGTGCGGAACGACGGCACGACCTTGCGCGACTCCATCATCATGGCGAGCGAGCCCTCGAGGAACCTCGTCTCGAAGTCCGCCGACTCGGCCTCCTCGTCGGTCGGGGTCACGCCGTGCACGCCACGCAGGTCGAGGAACGCCTGGATCGGCCGGATCGCATCGAGGCTGCCGATCGTGAACCGGGTCGGCCGTTCGGGATCGTCGATGATGTCGCCGCCGTTCGACCAGACGAACGGGGCCACCCTGATGATCTCGACGTCGGTGCCGAGGCCGTACACGTCGATCTCGCCGTCGCCGTCGGTGTCCTGGGTGAGCGCCGTGGCGGCCGTGACCATGTCGTTCCACTTCCAGCCCTCGGAGGGGGGCGGCTCGATGCCGGCGGCCTCGAACAGGTCGCGGTTGTAGTAGAGGACCAGGCTCGAGACGTTCTGGGGCATGCACGTCTGGACGCCGTCGTTCTGGAAGACGGTCATCGCCTCGGGATAGAACGCATCGGCCGACAGCACATCGGAGGCGTCGAGGTACGGCCCGACCGGCTCGAGGGCCCCTTTCGACTCGAACTGGCCCAGGTAGCGGTAGTTCATGAGGAAGACGTCGGGCGGCTCGCCTCCCGCGAGCGAGGTCGACAGACGCGCGATCAGGTCGTCGCGTTCGGCGATCACGACGAGGTCGATGTCGATCGCATCCTGCGACTCCTCGAACGCCGCGGCGACGTCGACGAACGCCTGCGTCTCCTCAGGGTCGCCCGACACCCAGACCGATGCGGTCGTCAGTTCACCGGGCTCAGGCGGATGCATCATCGCTCGTGCACGCCGCGAGCGCGAGGCCGATGACGACGAGGGCAGCGACCGGTCGAGCGTGGGTCATCCTGAGACCTCCAGTCTCGGGTCGGTGAACAGTCGACGCTGCACGAACAGGAACGCAGCCAGCACGGGAAGGCAGGCCATCACCGACGCGGCGAGCATCAGCGGCTGCTCGGTCACCGGCACGATCGCGAGCGACCGCATGCCGAGCGGCACCGTGAACCAGCGACCGTCATAGATGTAGATCAGCGGGTCGAGGAAGTTCCCCCACGAGATCACGAACGCCAGCGAGGCGACGGCCGCGGTCGTGCCGCGCTGCAGCGGCATCGCGACCCGCCACCAGGTGGCGATCGGCGAGAGGCCGCGCTCGAGCGCGAGGTCGAACAGGTCGTTCGGCACGCGCGAGGTGGTCCACGCGTAGAGCAGCACGAACAGCGGCGACATGCCGAGCAGGGCCGGGCGCCATCAGGGGGATCGGCGTATCCGTGAGTCCGAGCCAGCGGAAGACGCTCACCCGCCCCACGAGCAGCGACGTCGCGGGGATCATCAGCACGACGACGCAGAACCCGATCAGGAAGACGCGCGACCGTCGCGGGAGCCGCGCGATCGCGAACCCGGCCCACGAGGCCACGACGACCGAGAGCGGCACGGCGACCAGCGGCCACGAGCAGCGAGTTCGCCGTGTAGCGGGCGAACGGCACCGCATCGAACACCTCCGCGTAGTTGCTCCAGGCCGGCGACGTCGGGAACCACTGGACCGTCTGCGGGGGCGCCTGGCCGAGCGGACGCAACGACGCCACGATCATCAGCCAGAGCGGCATAAGGAAGAGCGCCGCCACGGGCACCGCGATCAGCTGCCGCGCGAGGCGCCCCCGTCGCTCGAACGCCGGCTCGGCTCGGCGGACGCTCGCAGGTCCGGTCGTAGAGGTCGCGGCCATGGCTCGCGAGCCTATCGGCTCCGACGTGGCCGCCACGCCGGACCTCCGACGGTAGCGCTCCGGCCGCGTCCCGGTGTAGCGTCCGGCCGAGGGGCCGGTCGAGCGGGAGGATGCGCAGCATGGTGAAGGGGCAGCACGTGGACCAGGACCATCGCGACATCACTGGCGATCGCGCTCGTCGCCGTGACGGCGATCCTGGCGTCCGGCAGCGACGGTGCCGGCTCGCTCGCGCCCGGAAGGGCCCGCGCCGAGCGGATCGAGCAGGCGACCTCGACCGACCGGCGTCTGAACGCGGCCGACGACGCCCGCCGGGCGGGCGAGCTCGGCCAGATCGAGCCCATCGTGGCGGCGGCCGCTCCGGGATGGTCCGGCGAGCAGCTCGCCAGCCCCACGGCCGACGATTGGGAACCCGCGATCGCCGCCGCGCCGACCACCCCCTGGGTCTACATGATGACCACGCGGTACACGGGGCCGAACGCGTGCGGGAATCGGTGCCCCACTCCGTACATCGTGCTTCGTCGTTCCAACGACGGAGGCGCCACGTGGATGGCGGATCAGTTCCTGTGTGAGTGCCGCGGCCAGAAGGGGCAGTTCGACCCGATCGTCGAGGTGGTGCCGAGCACCGGCCACATCTACGCGGTGTGGATGAACGACTTCGACGTCTACTTCTCGAAGTCGACGAACAACGGAGCGACCTGGTCGGCACCCGTGAAGACCTACGGCAAGGTCAGCTGGAACGACAAGCCGATCCTCGCCGTGAGCGATGACGGACAGCACGTGTACGTCGCATGGAACGGCCCGAGCGGTGGGGACCCGTACATCGCCCAGTCGCACAACGCGGGCGGCACCTGGACGCAGACGAAGGTCGTCGACTCCACCCGCTACTACTTCGCGTTCGACGGCGACGTGTTGCCCAACGGCACGGTCGTCTTCTCGCAGTCGAGCGTGAGCTACACCGGGCCCGGAGCCTCACCAGAGGGGCAGGTGCAGGTGCACGCGATCCGCTCGACGAACCAGGGATCCTCGTGGTCGAACGTCGTCGTCGACTCGGCGGAGCTCGGTGCCGAGTGCGTGGCCGGCGGGTGCAGCGCCGACTACTACCTGGGCCACTCGGCGGTCAGCGCCGACGCGACCGGTGCCCTCGTGATGCTGTACGACGGTGCGACGACGGCCGGCGGCCCCCAGACGATCTGGGCGAAACGGTCGAGCGACGGCGGCGCCACCTGGAGCGCTCGAACCGCCCTGTCCACGGCCGGCGTGTTCTCGTCGTTCCCCGCGATCGAATCGCGAGGCACCGGCGACGTCCGTGCGTTCTACATGCAGCAGGACGGCGGACCAGACGCATGGAACGTGTGGTACCGCGCGTCCACAGACGGCGGGGTGTCGTGGTCGAGCCCGGTGAAGATCTCCGACGCGACGAGCGGCACGGCCTACAAGACCGCGGCCGGCTTCCGAGAGCCCTACGGGGACTACGGCGAGGCGGCGATCACGAACGGCGGGAAGTTCATCGGCGTCTGGGGCGAGGGCGACAGCTACTCGGGGCCCGGCGGCGTCTGGATCAACCGCCAGCTGTGAGCCGTCCGACCCGCCGCATCGTCACGACGCTCGCCACCGCGGTAGTGGCGGGCGCCGCCTTCCTCGCTGCGACTAGCGGCGTGGCGTCGGGACCGGTGGCGGGAACCGCCGCGCGAGGCCCCGGTGCGCCCGGTGAGAACGAGGTCTTCGAGATCGCCGAGCGGATCTCCGTTTACGACAACGCCTTGATAGCCGGGAAGGTCGGACGCACGGGCGCGGTCGACAGGGCGCCCGCGCCCGGCTGGGCGGGCGCTCGCATCGTGCACCCGCGTGCGAACGACTGGGAACCCGCGATCGCCGCCGATCCGAACGAGCCATGGGTCTACATCATGGTCGCCCGGTACGGGTCGCCGGTCTGCGAGCGCTGTCCCGACGCGGTGATGATGTTCGAGCGCTCCCGCGACGGTGGCAAGACCTGGTCGAAGGCCCGCCCCGTGTGCCGATGTGCGGGCACACCATGGCAGGCCGATCCGATCATCGAGGTCGTGCCCGACACCGGCGCCGTGTACGCGATCTGGATGGACACCTGGAACGTCGTCTTCTCCCGTTCCGACGACCACGGCCGTACCTGGACCGATCCCGTCTCCACGAAGGGGAAGGTCCCCTGGAACGACAAGCCCGCACTGGTGGTGAGCGACGACGGGCAGCAGGTCTGGGTGACGTGGAACGGCCCGAGCGGCGGCGATGCGTTCGTCGCGAGGTCGAGCGACGGCGGCACGACGTGGACGAGGCGCCGAGTCGTGGACTCCGACCGGTACTACTTCGCCTACGACGGCGACATCACGAGCGACGGAACCCTGGTGCTCGCGCAGTCGAGCATCAGCTACTCGGGGCCCGGCGGCGCCCCCGCTGGCGTGGTGAAGCATCATGCCCTCGTATCCGACGACGGGGGCGACTCCTGGACGAACGTCGTGGTGGCATCGGTGCGCATCGGCGTGCCCTGCATCTCGGTCGCTTGTCCGTCCGACTTCTACATCGGGCACAGCTCGGTGGCGGCGGACGACGCCGGCGGGCTGTACTTCGTGTACGACGGGGCCCTGCGCCACGGGGCGCGTCAGCGCACGTTCGTCGCCACGTCCGACGACGGTGGCGATACGTGGTCGACGCCGGTGGCGATCTCGGAGCCGCACGAGCAGTCGGGGTTCCCGATGGTCGCGGCGACGGCCTCGGGTGACGTGCGCGTCTGGTACATGCAGACACGCGACGGCGATCGCAACGTCTGGAACGTCTGGTACCGCGAGTCCGGCGACGCAGGTGCGAACTGGACCGACGCGGTGCGCCTGTCCGATGTCACGAGTGGTTTCGCATACCTCACCCGGCGAGGCTTCCGCGAACCGTACGGCGACTACGGCGAGATCGCGATCACGAGCGCCGGGAAGACGATCGCCACGTGGGGTGAGGGCATGAGCTACTGGGGCCCCGGCGGGGTCTGGTTCAACCGCCAGCGATAGACCGGAGTCGACGCGCGCCCGGCGACTCGAGGCCATCGTCGCCGGCGTTGGTCGGCGAGGGCTCGGGCTCCGTCAGATCGGCCGGGCCGGGAAGGGTCCCAGCCGTCTGCGCCCGTCGCGCCCGTGCGACGAGGCGGTTGAGCTGATCGACAGCGGAGACGTCGTCTTCCGACCAGAACGGATCCATCTCATCGGGGTCGAGGGTGCCGGGCGACCGGAGGCGCTGCCCGTCGGTGGTGAGCAGCACGCACCGACCTTCGTGCTCGTTGCGTTCGCCCACGAACCCGTCGAAGCGCTCCCAGACCACACGGTGCGTGCGCGTCACGTCGGTCACCTGCACGCCCGCGAGATCGACCCGGAACCCCAGGCGGGACATCCGCAGCACGATCCACGCGCACCCCAGCAGCATGGCCGCGCCGAACGCACGGACCGGCAGCGGGAACGGCGAGAACAGGAAGCCGACGGCGATGAACACGGGAACCAGGGCGGGCACCTGCGATTCGAGGCGCCAACCCTTGGCCCAGATATCCACGGCACCGTCACGCGCCGCCCGGGTGCGGAACAACCCGATCGTCTCCACGCCGGAACCCCTTGGGCGTCGTCCCATCCTCGGGGTATCGGCACGCAGAGGCGGGCAACTGGAGCCGCTCGCCGGCACAGGGTGCGGGCGACCGGACGCAGGTCAGCCTGAACGGGCGGCACGAGCGAGCGAGATCGCCCGCAGATCGCCCGTCTGGGCCTGGATCAGGTAGAACGTCGCCTCGCGACTCAGCCGTTGCGCAGGGTGGGCGAGCGACATCGCGCCGCCGCCGCTCGCGGCCACGAGCGCGTCGGTGGAGCGCCTTGCGAGATCGAGTCCGCGGTCGCGCTCGGTCGCGCCGGTCGACACCACGTCGTCGATCGCGACGCCGTCGGTCGTCGACCCGGCGATCGTGACAGCCACGCGGTCGGCGGCCTCCCGTCGTTCGGCGAGCTCGAGCTCGAGCGCCGCGGAGGCGGTGGAGGCAGGCTCCGATGGTCGCTCACTCAGCAACCGGGTCGCGCGGTCGGCGATGCCGAGCGGGGCAGCCGGTGGAAGCGCCGAGCCGAGCCGGTCGCGTCGCCGCCACGCGTCGTCGGTCTGCACCCCCGCCACGTCACGATCGGGCACCTCCAACGCGTCGAACCCGAGCGCGACGGTGCCCGTCGCACCCATCACGGCGAGCGCCTGAGGCTCACCGGCATGCAGCGCGTCGTGCTCGCTCGGACGATCGACGACGACCGTCACCACCGTGCCGTCGTCGGCCCTGGCCATGACCACCAGCGCGTCGATCAGCCCCCATCCGGTGATCCAGGGCGCCTCGCCGTCGATCCGCCAACCGTCGGAGATACGTTGAGCCCGGACGGCCGCCGGGCCGGGCCGGCGGAGGTACGCGAAGCCGATGCCGGCGAGGGTCGATCCGTCACAGAGCCTCGAGAGCCACACCTCGCGTGCCGGGCCGTCCCCTCCGGCGACCCGGCGCACCGCGCCGTGGTGCTGCGCCCACACGAAGGCCGTCGCCCCGCACCCGCCGGCGACGGACTCGAACACGGGTCTTGCCTCCACATGGCCGGCTCCGAGCCCGCCGGCCACACCCACCGGGCCCTGCAGCCCGAGCAGCCCCGCATCGCGGAGGGCCTCGATGTTGGCGGCCGGCACCAACGGTGCGCGGTCGGTCGTCTGCGCCGCGGGGAACAACACGTCATCTGCGACGGAACGAGCTCGCGCGGCCGCGGCGGCGAGGTTGGCGTGGGTCGTCAACGGTCCACGTGCGGACTCACGCGGCGGCGCGGTCGCGCGGCATCACGGGCTCAGCGGTCGACGTCGCCGACCACGAAGAAGATCGACCCGAGGATCGAGATCAGGTCGGGCAACTGCGTGCCTGGCAGCATCGCGGGGATCACGCTGACGTTCGAGAACGACGGCGTGCGCATCTTCAGGCGGTATGGCTGCGTCTTCCCGTTGCCCACGAGGTAGTAGCCCATCATGCCGAGCGGGTTCTCGGTGCGGACGTACGCCTCGCCCTCGAGCTTCAGGGTCTTCGGCAGCTTCGGCGCGCGGAACTCGCCGGCCGGAAGCTTGTCCATGCACTGCTCGATGATGTTGCAGCTCTGCTTCATGCGCTCGACGAGCACCCACAGCCGGTCGTAGCTGTCGCCCGTCTGACCCACCGGCACCTCGAACTCGACCTCGCCGTACTTCTCGTATGGCTCGTCCTTGCGGGGGTCCATCGGCACGCCGCTCGCGTGCAGCACCGGGCCGCTCGTGCCGTAGGCCACGGCGGTCTCGGCCGGCAGCACGCCGATGTCGCGGCACCGCGCGAAGATGATCTCGTTGCCCATGATCAGCGACTCGAAGTCGCGGATCGTCTTGCGCACCGCGGCGAGCACGCCGACGGAACGCTGCAGGAACCCGGCCGGCAGGTCGTCCTTGAGGCCCCCGACGCGGCAGTACGAGTGGTGCATGCGCGCGCCGGTCGCGCTCTCCATCAGGTCCTGGATCATCTCGCGCTCGCGGAAGGCGTAGAAGATCGGTGTCATCGCACCCAACTCCAACGGGTACGAGCCGGAAAACATCAGGTGGTTCAGGATGCGGTTCCACTCGGCGAACATCGTGCGGATCCACTGGGCGCGCTCGGGCACCTCGAGGCCGGCGAGCCGTTCCACCGCGATCACGAAACCGAGCTCGTTGTTGAACGCGCTGATCCAGTCGTGGCGGTTCATCAGCACCATCGTCTGGCGCGCGTCGCGGAACTCCGCGAGCTTCTCGGCCGCCCGGTGCATGTAGCCGATCACCGGCTCGGCGCGCACGATCACCTCGCCGTCGAGCTCGAGCACCACCCGGAGCACGCCGTGGGTCGACGGATGCTGGGGCCCGATGTTGAGGATCATGTCCTCGGTCGCCATCGAGCCGTCGGAGACCTCGACGTCGAGGCCGCCGCCCCGGATCATGCTCGTGACCTGGGACGACTGGAAGGCGGGACGCTCGCGGGTGTCGGCCATCGCACCCTATCCTGCCACGGAAGCCCCGCGACCGCCCATGAGGGCCGCGCCGGTGCCTCGCGGGATAGGCTCCATCCCATGATGGACGCTCGGCGCTCGCTTCCCTCGGTCGATTCGTTGCTCCGCTCCGAGCCGGGCTCGCGGGCTGCGGCCACCGTCGGTCGCCCGCTGCTGAAGCACACGGTCAGCGCCGTGCTCGACGAGGTGCGCGCGGGTGCCGGAACCGCGCACGACGGCGAACGGCCCACCGACGACGAGATCCTGGCTCGAGCGATCGCCACCGCCTCGCGCATCTCGGTCGGCCTCACCCCGGTGATCAACGCGACCGGGGTGATCCTGCACACGAATCTCGGGCGAGCACCGCTGCCCGAACGGGCGGTCGAGGCGGTGGCGCGCGCGGCACGTGGCTACAGCGACCTGGAGGTCGACCGCGAGACCGGCGCGCGTGGGAAACGCTCGACCCGCGCCGAGTCGATGCTGCTGGCGGTCACCGGCGCCGAGGATGCGCTGGTCGTGAACAACTGCGCCGCGGCGCTGCTGCTGAGCCTGGCTGCGCTCGCCAAGGGGAAGCAGGTCCTCGTCTCTCGGGGGGAGCTGATCGAGATCGGCGGGGAGTTCCGCATCCCGGACATCATGGCCGCATCTGGGGCGAAGCTCGTCGAGGTCGGCACCACGAACCGCACCCGCATCGGCGACTACCGAGCGGCCTTCTCCGATCGCGTCGGTGCGGTGTTGAAGGTGCATCCCTCGAACTACCGGGTCGTCGGGTTCACCGCCTCGGTGCCGGCCACCGAGCTGGCGCGGCTGGCCCAGCGACACGACGTGCCGTTCCTCTTCGACGTGGGCTCGGGCCTGGTTCGGCACGGCCATGGCATGCCGCGCGACGAGCCCGCCGTCGCCGACGCGCTCGCCGACGGCGCCGATCTCGTGACGTTCTCCGGTGACAAGCTGCTCGGCGGTCCGCAGGCGGGCATCATCGTCGGCCGGGCCGCGCTCGTGGCGAAGCTGCGCCGTCATCCGATCGCACGGGCGGTGCGCGTCGACAAGATGCAGGTGGCGGCGCTCGAGCAGGTGCTCGCGATGGCCGTGACCGGTGACGTCGACGAAGTGCCGGTCGTCCGCATGCTTCGGGAGCCGACCGAGTCCGTGCGGCGGCGAGCACAGCTCCTCAGCGAGACGATCGGTGGCGATCTCGAGCATGCCCACGTGCATCGGTGCGAGTCGGTGGTGGGCGGCGGATCGATGCCGGAGACCGGCCTCCCATCGTGGGGCGTCCGCGTCACCGTTCCCGATCCGAGGGCGTTCGCGGTCCGCCTGCGCACCGGTCGTCCCAGCGTGTTCTGCCGCGTCGAGCGCGATCACGTGTTGCTCGATCTGCGGACGGTCACGGAGGAGCAGGTCCCCGATCTGGCGCGGGCGACGTGGTACGCCCTGGAAGGCGACGACCTCGACGACGACGAGGATTGACGTGGCGGATGTCGAGCATCCAAACGTGGCCGGCGTCGCGCATCGGGTCGTGGCGACCGCCGGTCACGTCGACCACGGCAAGTCGTCGCTGATCGTACGGCTCACCGGCATCGACCCCGACCGGTGGGCCGAGGAGAAGCGACGAGGCCTCACGATCGACCTCGGGTACGCATGGTGCGAACTCCCGAGCGGACGCGAGGTCGGCTTCGTCGACGTGCCCGGCCACGAGCGATTCATCCGCAACATGCTCGCGGGCGTCGGGCCCGCGCCCCTCGTCCTCTTCGTCGTCGCGGCCGACGAAGGCTGGAAGCCGCAGTCCGAGGAGCACCTCGAGATCCTCGACGTGCTCGGAGTCGCGCAGGGGGTGGTCGCCCTGACGAAGCTCGACCTGGTGGACGACGAGACCCTGGCCATCGCCGAGCAGGAGGTCGTCGAGCGCCTCGAAGGAACCACGCTCGCCGGGGCACCCGTCGTGCCCGTCTCATCGGCGACCGGCGAGGGGCTCGATCAGTTGCGAGCCGCGTTGGACGCGATGCTCGAGCGAGCGCCGGCGCCGCTGCCGACGCCGGCACGGCTCTTCGTCGACCGGGTCTTCACGATCAAGGGCGCGGGCACCGTCGCGACGGGCACGCTCACCGGGGGGTGCCTCGCGACCGGCGACGAGATCGCGATCGAGCCGGGGGACCGGCGAGCGAGGATCCGGTCCCTGCAGACCCATCGGCAGAGCGAAGACCGCGCGTGCCCCGTGGCGCGGGTCGCCGCCAACCTGGTCGGGGCCGAACGCGGAGAGCTGGAACGCGGCGACGTGATCGCCCATCCCGGCGATTGGTTGCCGACCTCGCTGTTCGACGTCGAGCTCAGCTCGGTGCGAGGGCTCACGAAAGCGATCACCGCCCGGGGCGCGTTCAAGGTGCACGCGGGCGCCGCGGTAGCGGATGCGCGGGTGCGCTTCCTCGATGGGAACCGCCTCGAGCCCGACGGCACGGCATTCGCACGACTACGGATCTCGCATCCCCTCGTGCTCGCCGTCGGCGATCACCTGGTCCTGCGGGAGGCAGGCCGTCGCGAGACCGTGGCCGGCGGTCTCGTGCTCGACCTCGCGCCCGGCAAGGCGTCGAACGCTCCGGAGCGCCTCGCCGCCCGACTCGCGTCGCGAACCGACGAGCTACCGGCCGTGCTGGTCCGAGAGCGGGGGGCCGTCGTCATCGGCGACGTGCCACGTCTGGTCGGCGGTCGGGCCGACCCGGCGACGACGATCGGGACCTGGGCCGTCGATCCGGCGGTCCGGACCGCGTGGGAGCAGGCCGTGACGTCGATGCTCAGCGGGTTCCACGAACAGGAACCGCTCGCGCCCGGGGCACCGATCGGTGAGGTGCGCGCGATCGTCCGCGATGCCCTGCGCACGGCCGGAGCGCCGACCGACCCGGGCCTGGTCGAGACGGCGATCGATGCCGTGGTGGCTGCCGGGCTCGTGGAGCGGACGGCGACGACGGCGCGCCTGGCCGGGCATCGGGTCTCACTCGACACCGACGACGCCGATGTGCAGCGCCTGCTCGCGGCGATCGGCGGCGACCACGAGGCCACCCCTCCCACGATCGCCGAGCTGGAAGGGGCGGGCGTGCGGCGCGACGTGGTCGAGGCCGCCGTCATCGCCGGGCTCGCGGTGAGGGTCTCGAAGGAGCTCGTCTTCACCCCCGCCCTGGTCGCTCGTGCCCAGGACATCGTGCGAGGCTCGACCGAGGGCATCACGGTGAGCGCCTTCCGGGAGGCGCTCCACACGAGCAGGAAGTTCGCCCTTCCCATGCTGGAGTACTTCGACCGGACCGGCGTCAGTCGACGCGACGGCGACCTTCGGTTCCCCCGCTGAACGCGGTTCCTCGTCCGGACCGAACAGAGCTCAACCGAGCTGGGCGGTGACCGCGACCTCCACCGACGTACCGAGCGGCAGCGACGTCACACCGATCGCCACCCGCGCGTGACGTCCGGCCTCACCCAGCACGTCGACCAGCAGGTCGCTCGCCCCGTTGGCGACCGCCGGGTGGTCGATGAAGCCGGGCGCGCTCGCCACGTACACGGTCACCTGTGCGATGCCGGCGAGCGGTTCGAACGAGCCGAGCGCCTCCCGCAGGGCCGAGAGCGCCTGCAGGGCCGCCTGGCGAGCGGCCTGCGCAGCGTCGTCCGCGCTCACCTCGTCGCCGAGGCGGCCGGGATGCAGCACCGCGCCGTCGACCATCGCGACCTGTCCCGCAACGAAGGCGAGCGATCCCGCGACCCGCACGGGCAGGTACGCCGCCACTGCCTTCGGTGGCGGCGGGAGCTCGAGGCCGAGCTCGGCGATGCGATCGAGGACCCGTCGGTCATCCATGGCGAGGGATACTCGCACGGTTCGGCCGACGGCGAGCGCAACCCCCCGGACGTTCAGCTGGCGGCACGCGCCCGCTCGCGCAGCAGTCGGCGGCGTTCCATCTCGTTCAGGCCGCCCCAGATGCCGTGTGCCTCCCGAGCGGCGAGCGCGTACTCCAAGCAGGATTCTCGGACGGGACACCGCATGCAGAACGACTTCGCGACGGCTTCGCGCGCGTTCTTCTGCTCCCGACGCTCGAAGTAGTTCGGCGCGAAGAAGTAGATCGCATCCTGGCCTCGACACGCGGCCTCGTGCTGCCAGTCCTCGGCGGCGTTCCACATCTCACCTGTTAGTTCGGAGGAAGAATCGGCCGAGGATTGCCGAGCCCGGCAAGGTGTCGAGGACCGCCACGGGAACGCCACACCCTCGGCGCAAAGGACGGGTTCAGGCCGGGCCGGCCACCCCGCTGGATGCGCTGGCCGGCTCGGCTCCCGGCTCTTCCTCGACGCGCAGTACGAGGCCGTCGACCCCCCGCACCCGCACCTTCGTGCCGGGGGCGATCGGGTCGCCCTGCGCGCGTCCTCGCCACATCGCACCTTTCACGAAGACGGGCCCCTCGGGGGCGAGCTTGCCGCGCGCCTCGCCGATCAGCCCGATCAGCCCCTTCTGCGTGTTCACGATGCGATCGCGCGACTGGAGCGCCACGGTGAGCGCGAAGCCGTAGTACAGGAGCGACGCGACGACCGCCCCACCGATCAGCCAGGGCGAGATGCGGATCGCATCGTCGACGCCTGACCAGGCCAGCACCGACCCGGCGGCGAACACGAGCAAGCCGGCACCGGTCAGCACGCCCAGGTTGCGCAGACGCACGTCGAGGGTCATCAGGGCGATGCCGCCGAGCAACAGCGCCATGCCGAGGATCGTCGGCGGCACGACGAACAGCCCGTACGCGGCGAGCGCCAACAAGCCGACGCCCGCGAACCCGGCGAAGCCGAACCCGGGCTGGGTGATCTCGAAGGCCAGGGCAGCCAGCCCGAACACGAGCAGGAAATAGACCATCGACGGGGTCGAGATCGCGTGGGCGATCCGCTGGATCGGCCCGAGGTTGTCGAAGCGCAGGGCGACCGTTCCTTCCTCTGCTTCGGCCTCACTCGTCGCGATGCGCGTGTCGAGCGTGACCGGACCGTTCGGCGTCTGCACGGTCTGCCCGTCGACCTCGGCGAGGAAGCCGGTGACCGACGTGGCGGCCACGGAGGCGATGCCGAGCTCGATCGCGTCGGCCGCCGGCAACGGCTCGTCGGCCCGGTCCAGCTGCGTGTCCTTGCCCCGTTCATCGATCCATCCCTCGATCGTGGCACCGAGGTCGGCCGGCACATCGTCGGGGTGGAGCAGGTCGATCGGCTCGAGGGGGCCGGTCTGTGACCCGGGAGCGACCCCCGCAAGCGACGAGGCGTACAGCAGGAGCATGCCCGTGCCGGCAGCGGTGGCGGGCGTGGGCCCGACCCAGGCGAGCACGGGAACGTCGAGATCGACGACACGCTGCGCGAGAGCGACGCCGTCCTGGCCGAGGGTGCCCGACGTGTCGAGCTGCAGCACCACGATCGCCCCGTCGCGCTCGGCCTGGGCGAGCCGATCGTCGAGATAGCTCAGCAGGGGGCGGTCGATCGCACCCTCGACCCGCAGCACCACGACGGGGGTGGCGTCGGCGGCCACCGCGGGCGCGGCGACGAGGCCGGACACCGCAACGAACAGTGCGCCGAGCACGGCGGAACGAAGGGCCACGCGTCGCATGTTCTCCATCGTACCCGCAGGCAGCGAGGGGTATCCTGGGCGCACCGCATGCCTCAGTCCTCCGTTCCCCGTCGGCCCGATCCGCGGCCCATCTCCGACCGTCCGGCCTTCAAACCGCTGGCCGCGATCCTGCTGGTGCCCGTGATCCTGCTCGCGAGCGGTCTGCTCGCGTTCCTGATCGCGACCCCGTTCGTCGGCGTCGCGTTCGGCGTGATGCGGGTCGACGCGAAGCTTTCGACGCTCGGGGCCGACTTCACCCGCATCCCACGTTTCCCCGAGCGATCGACGATCTACGCCAACGACGGCGAGACGGAGCTCGCCACCGTCTACCTCGACAACCGGGAGCTGATCCGACTCAAGGACGTCAGCGCGGTGGCGCAGAACGCGGTGCTCGCGATCGAGGACGCCGAGTTCTACGAGCACGGCGCCCTGAACTGGAGCTCGCTCGTGCGGGCGCTGATCGAGAACGCGCAGGCCGGACAGGTCGTGCAGGGCGGCTCCACGATCACGCAGCAGCTCGTGGGCGCGACACTCGGGCTGGGGCAGTTCGACCAGAGCTTCGAAGGCAAGTTCCAGGAACTGGCGCTCGCGATCAGGGTCGAGGAGAAGTACTCGAAGCCGGAGATCCTCGAGCTCTATCTGAACCAGATCTACTTCGGGAACGGCGTCTACGGCATCGGCACCGCGGCCCAGTTCTACTTCCACAAGCCGGCCCGGAGGTTGACGCTCACCGAAGGCGCGATGCTCGCCGGCATGATCAGGGCGCCCGAGGACTACAACCCAGTGGACCACCCGAAGCGGGCGCTCGTACGACGCAACGAGGTGCTCGTGCGCATGGGCGCCCTCGGACCTGAGTCGCCCGTCGGCATCAGTGCGGAGCGGGAGGAACGAGCCAAGGCGCAACCGGTGAAACTCCCGAAGGGCGTCGGCAAGCTGCAGCAGAGGAAGCAGCCGTTCTTCGTGCGGTACATGATCCGTCAGGTGCTCGAGAACGCGAACGGGCAGTTCGACACGCTCGGCCGCAGCGTCAAGGCGCGCAAGCGCACGCTGTTCGAGGGCGGTCTCAAGATCACCACCACGTTCGACCCGATCTGGCAGGAGTACGCGCAGCAGGCGGCGAACCAGCCATACCGGGTGTTCATCCCGTCGAACGGCAAGGCGAACCCCGACACGTCGATCGTCACGGTCGACACGAAGACCGGCGCGATCCGCACGATGCTTTCGGGCAAGAACTTCATGGAGGATGAGCTCGCCCTGGCAACCGACCCCCACCCGACCGGATCGGCGTTCAAGCCGTTCGTGCTGGCGGCGGCGTTCGAACAAGGCGTGCCGCCGACGCAGACGTACTCGAGCGCGTCGCCGTTCTGCAGCCCGCTCTGGCAGGACGAGGACGGGTGCGTCTCGAACGCCGAAGGAAGCGGCAAGGGCCAGGTCGACCTGTGGACGGCCACCGAGAACTCGATCAACGTCGTGTTCGCGCAGCTGATCCTCGACATCGGGCCCGAGACGGTGCCGCCGGTCGCCTCGAAGATGGGGGTCACGAACGACCTGCCACCGGTGGCCTCCCTCGCCACGGGTTCCGCCGAGGTCTCCCCGCTCGACATGGCGGTCGGCTTCGCCACGATCGCCAACGGCGGCGTGCACTGCTCGCCGTACACGGTCGAGACGATCGTGCGCGACGGTGACACCTTGTTCGAGCACGAACCCGACTGCGAACGAGCGCTCCGTCCCGATATCGCGCACCTGATCACGGCGATGCTGCAGCGCGTTCCCGCCAGCGGTACGGCCGCGAGCGCGTTCTACGGATGGGGCACGCGCCCGGTGGCCGGCAAGACCGGCACGTCGGACCTGAACAAGGCCGTGTGGTTCTGCGGCTACACGCGGCAGCTCGCCACGGCGGTCTGGGTGGGCTCCAACGGGAACCCGTACTCGATGGGCAGCGTCTTCGGCGGCACGGTCGCCGCGCCGATCTGGCGCACCTACATGGCTCGGGTCGTGAGCGGCATGCCGGTCGAGGGCTTCCCGGAGCCCCCGCCGCCTCCAACCGCGACCGTGCCGAACGTGGTGGGTCTCGACAGGGACAAGGCGATCGCCCGCCTCGAGGAAGCCGGCTTCAACGCGTCGGTCGTCGAGGTCGACTCGCTCGAGCCACAGGGCATCGTCGCCGCGCAGAGCCCGGCCGGCGGCACGACCGTCGATCTCGGCATCGCGGTCAAGATCGAGGTCAGCACCGGGAAGCCGCCCAAGACGGAGGTGCCGGGCACGATCGGCATGGGTGCGGGAGCAGCGAGGGCCGCGATCGAGGATGCCGGCTTCGTGGTGGAGATCGACTACGACCAGGTCGAGGACGATTCGAAGGTCGGAAAGGTGATCCGCCAGGAACCACCCGGGGGCACACCCGCTGCCGAGGGCTCGACCGTGACGATCGTGGTCGGGAAGTAGTGCGGCTCAGCCTCCGCCGAGCTTGGCCTTGACCTTGGCCTGCACGACCGAGCCGTCGACCGTTCCCTTGGCCCGGCCCATGATCGCGCCCATCACCTGACCCATCTGCTGCATCGAGGTTGCGCCCGTCGAGGCGATCGCCTCGTCGACGAGCGCATCGACCGCCTCGTCGGAGAGCTGCTCGGGGGCGAAGGCTGCGAGCACCTCCCGCTCGGCGGCCTCCTTGGCCGCGAGCTCTGTCCGGCCGGCCTGCTCGAACGCCTCGATCGACTCGGTGCGCTTCTTCACCTGGCTGCCGGCGACCTCGCGCACCTCATCGTCGCTGAGCTCGTGGCCCAGTTCGTCTTCCTTGTACCGGATCGCCGAGATCAGCATGCGCAACGTGCCCAATCGAAGCTCGTCGCGAGCCTTCATCGCGGCGGTCATCTGCTCGTGGATCTCGGTCTTCAAGGGAGACTCGGTCACTACACTCCTCCAGATGCTTCCCCGTTCGCTGCCGCAGATCCTCGGCCTCCTGGCGCTGGTCGGCGTCGGGTGCGTGGTCTACGGGGTGGCGATCGAACGCCGCTGGTACCGGTTGGTGCGGCACCGTCTCGACATCCTACCGGCCGACGGCGAGGGTCCCGAGACGCTCACCGTGCTGCACCTGAGCGACCTGCACTTCGTGCGAGGCGACGAGGCGAAGGCGCGCTTCCTCGCATCGTTGCCCGAGGCCGACGTCACGGTCGTGACGGGCGACTTCCTCGCGGAACCCGAGGCCGTGGAACGGGTCGTCGAGGCCGTACGGCCCGTGCGTGGGCGGCTGGCCTCGTGGTTCGTGCTCGGTTCGAACGATTACTACACGCCGCGCCCCCTGAACTACCTCGCGTACTTCCGCAGGCATCGGAAGCCGCGCCGCGCCGCGCCAGGCCGAGCGCCCGACCTCGTGGCGCAGCTCGTGTCCGACGGATGGCAGGATCTGACGAACGTCCGACTCGAGATCGAGCTCGACGGACTGCCGATCGAGCTGCTCGGCCTCGACGACGCGCACATCCGGTGGCACGACCTCACCGTCGCGCCGAGGCAGGCGTCCGACCGATTCGGCGTCGCGGTGATGCACTCCCCCGACTCGGCCCCCGAGACGGCGGCACTCGGGTACGAACTCCTCGTCGCCGGGCACACGCACGGCGGACAGGTCTGCATGCCGTTGCCGCGACCGTTCGGCGGGGCGCTCGTCACGAACTGCTCGATGCCGCGGCGGCTCGTCAAAGGTGTGATGCGCATGGGTGGCGCCATCCTGCACACATCACCCGGGCTCGGCACGAGCAAGTTCGCGCCGTTCCGGTTCGCGTGCCGTCCGGAAGCGACGCTGTTGGAGCTGCGACGAATCGCTACACTCGAAGCTCCTCGGGACGTGGCGCAGCTTGGTAGCGCGCAGCGTTCGGGACGCTGAGGTCGCGGGTTCAAATCCCGCCGTCCCGACCAGGACACCGACGGGCGGGTCGTGCACGACGCGACCCGCCCTCGGTCGTTCAGGGTCCGGCGGAGCGCGTCGCGGCCTGGCGGGCCCGAGGAAAACGGTTCCGCAGGACGCAACAGAGATTTGACGACCCCCGTCTCGCTCGGTAGCCTCGTTCGCGGTGGCTCCGGAGAACCGGAGCCTTTCGTATTTCTGTAGGCCGATCACCGGAGGACGATGACCCGCACACCGAAGCGGATCGCACGGCTCGCGATAGCCGTCGTCTTCGTCGTCCCCACCATCGTCGTCGCCGCAGGATCGGCATCGGTCGCCGCCCCCACCAAGGCAGAGGTCGAGGCCGCCCAGGCCGAGGCCAACCGGATCGGCCACGAGCTCGAGATCGCGATCGAGCAGTACAACGATGCTCGGGTCCGTCTCCAAGGTGTGCAGGACCGGCTCGCCGACGCGCTGGATGACAAGGAAGCTGCGGAGGCGATCGCGGCCGAGGCGATGGGCCAGCTCGAGGACCGCGCCGTCGAGGCGTACACGGGCGCCGGTTCCCAGATGGACGTGTTGCTCGGCGCATCGGACCTCTCGGAGTTCTCCGACCGCCTCGAGTTCATGGGGGCGCTCGCCCAGAACGACGCCGATCTCGCGACCGCCGCCGAGAACGCCCGGCAGCAGGCCCAGTGGGCGGCCGACCGCTACGCCGACACGATCGAGGAGAAGACGGCCGAGCTCGACCAGATGCAGGCCAAACGGGCCGAGATCCAGTCGATGCTCGAGGAGCAGAAGGCGCTCGCCGCGCAGCTCGACCAGGAGTACCGCGACTACATCGAGCGTCAGGAGGCGCAGGCCGCCGCCGCGGCGGCCGCGGAAGCCGACGCGGCGAGCGACACGGGCACGAGCGGCGGCGGGACCACCACCGGTGGCGGCGGCGGGTACGTGCCGCCGCCCGATGCGAGCGCCGCCCAGATCGCGATCGGAGCCGCCGACTCGGCGCTCGGGTCACCCTACGTATGGGGCACGGCCGGACCCGACACGTTCGACTGCTCGGGCCTCACCAGCTGGGCCTACGCGCAGGCGGGCGTCTATCTGCCGCACTCCTCGGCCGCGCAGGCGAGCTCGGGAGCAGTCGTGTCGTCGCTGTCGCAGGCGCAGCCGGGTGACCTGCTGTTCTTCTACTCGCCGATCAGCCACGTCGCCCTCTACGTGGGCGGTGGCACGATGATCCACGCCCGTCACCCGGGTCCCGGCGGCGAGGTCCAGTACGGATCCGTCGCCGGCTACGGCACCCCGGTCGTGCGGATCGTCCGTCCCACCTGACGCCTCGTCGTTGCTGGTCGTCTCCCCCGCTAGTCTTCGCGTCGTGGACGACACCGTCATCGCGTCCGGCGACGACGCCGAGCTGATCCGGCTCCTCCGCCAAGGCGACGAGGCCGCCTTCATGTCGCTCGTCGAGCGGCTGCAGCCGATGATGCTCCGGGTCGCTCGCATGTACGTCTCGTCGCAGGCCGTCGCCGAAGAGGTGGTGCAGGAGGCGTGGCTCGGCGTGCTGCATGGCATCGACCGGTTCGAGGGCCGGTCGTCGCTGCGCACGTGGATCCTGCGCATCGTGAGCAACATCGCCAAGACGCGGGGTCAGCGCGAGGGACGGAGCGTGCCATTCGCAACGCTGGCGGGCGACGACCTTGAGGCTCCGTCGTTCGACCCAGATCGCTTCCTGGGGACGGGTGACGAGTGGGCCGGCCACTGGTCGACACTGCCGGCGGATTGGCGAGGCCTCCCGGAGACGCGGCTGGCGTCGTCGGAGACCCTCGACGTCGTGCGCCGGGCGATCGACGCGCTGCCGCCCATGCAGGCGCAGGTGATCCGCCTGCGAGACGTGTTGGGATGGACCTCCGAGGAGGCCCGTAACGCCCTGGCTCTGACCGAGACCAATCAGCGTGTGCTGCTGCACCGAGCCCGCGCAAAGGTGCGCGCGGCGTTGGAGCGCGAGATGGAGATCGAGGCTTCCTCATGACCCGGCCGAGCGGTGACGACCTGACGTGCCGGGAGTTGGTCGAAGCCATCACCGACTACGTCGAGGGCGCGATGAGCGACGCTGACCGGGCTCGGTTCGACCGCCATGTCGGTGAGTGCTCCGGGTGTGCGGCCGTGATGTCGCAGTTCCGGGCCACGATCGAGGTCTCAGGGCGCCTGACCGAGGACCAGGTCTCCGAGGAGCAGCGCGACGCGATGCGCGATGTCTTCCGTCGCTGGCGGGATGGCGCCCCCGCCTCGCGGGACTAGTCGGGACCCTCGCCGCCACCGACGATCGCGTCGAGGTCGGCCAGACGCACCTTCGCCTGTTGCACGAGCGCGTCGTTCCCGATCGCCTCGGCTTCACGAAGGGCCTCGGCCAGCAACTCGCCGGCCTGCTTCGCTCGCAGATCACCCTTCCCCGCCGTGGCGTACTTCAGCTTCTCGTCGGCCTTCACGATCAGTTCGAAGATCTCGCTCGGTTCCATCGTGGTCGCTCCTCCCCCCGCTCCCCGCAGGGAACGTCCGCACCGTATCCGAAGTCCTCTTCCCGGGCATGTCACACGAGCGGTTCGCCGCGGCATGGACCGATGAACGCCCGGCGAACGGTGCGGGAACGTTCCCAGCGCGCCGTTCCCCTGGCCCGCGCCGTCGTCGGACACTGACGAACCACCCTCGTCCGCCCATCGTGCACCGGAGGTGACATCCGATGAACACTGATCTCGAGCGTGCTCACGACGAGGAGGAAGCCGACGCCCGCCGCGCGATCGTCCGCACTCTGAACCGCGATCCCTACGGCGTGTGGACGAGAGACAGCCTCGCGCGCTCGCTCGGCGTGTCGGCGAGCCTCACCGAGCGGATCCTGTCGCAGCTCGCGAACTCGGGCATGGTGCGCCGCCTCGACGACAGCGACGAGGTCGAGTACACGGTCGGCGTTGAGTCTTACTAATCTGTACCAGACTAGTAAGAGAACACGAGCCGGGCAAGCGTCCGCGCTTCGGCCTCGATCGCGGACCGATCCTGCAGGTGCCCGAGCCAGGCGATCGGCAGCGCCTCGGTTCCGTGGAGCGCCCCGAGCAACGCCCCGGCCACCGCGGCATTCGTGTCGGTGTCGCCACCCAAGGCCACGACCGAGCGCAGGCCCTCTTCGAACGGCCGCCTCTCAGCCACGATGCGCATCGCGACCCCTGCCGTGAAGAACACCAAGCCCTGGTCGGGGCCGTCGATCGGGCGTTCGATGCCAGCGGCACCCACGAGGTACTCGAGCTCCTCGGCGCCCTCGCGGTCGTCGACCGCGGCCAGCGCCTCCAGCACGGCGGGCTCGGCAGGTTCGCCCCTGACGAGCGCGGCGACGACGAGCGTCACCGCCAGGCACGCCGTGCGGCATCGCTCGTCGGCGTGGGTGAGCGCGCTGAGGGCCGGGGCGGCGGCGAGCAGCTCGTCGGGTCGCCTCGCATACGCGAGGCCGAGCGGCGCGCAATACATCACGCTCCCGTTCCCGGCGCTCACCTCCGGGCCACGCCTGG
This sequence comes from uncultured Actinomycetes bacterium, assembly GCA_963728665.1. Taxonomy (GTDB): domain Bacteria; phylum Actinomycetota; class UBA4738; order UBA4738; family HRBIN12; genus JAOUEA01. The sequence goes on from CAVSLG010000005.1 coordinate 183,042, forward strand.
CCACGTACTCGCGCGCGGGATCAGGTTCCCCGTCACGCCACCCGCCGAGCACCCGGCGAGTGAGGTTCCCCACATCGGGAGGCGATGTCGCGAGCCACTCGAGGTGCCGACGCAGCACGTCGCCGATGTCGAGCTCGCCGCCGGTCGCGACCAGGCTGGTCCAGAGGTTGCGGGCCATCGCCGTGTCGTCGGTCGTGGACCCCGGCGGGAGCCCCATCCACTCGAGCTCGAACGCCGGCAACGGTTCGGGCACATCGTGCGCCCGCCGGAACTCGAAGGGCGCCCCGAGCGCGTCGCCGAGGGCGAGACCCAGGATGCTGCCGACGATGCGGTCCTGCGCGGCGTCCACGCGGGGCATCTTCGCAGGTCAGCTGGTATCTTCGGGGGACACCGGAAGGGCACGAGTTCTCGCAGCGCGCCTGTCGCAGTCGGCGACGTCTCCACGGTCAGGGGCAGCCCAGCCCACGCGCCCTGATCAGCGGGAACACCCAACAGGCTGGAGGATCACGGGAGAGCCATGGACAAGATCGGACCCAAGCACCGCACCTGTCGTCGTGTGGGCGAGCCGCTCTGCGGTCGTCCGAACTGCCCGTCGAACAAGCGCCCCTACCCGCCCGGCCAACACGGCCGCGGCCGTAAGCGCATCTCCGAGTACCAGACGCGCCTCGTCGAGAAGCAGAAGCTCCGCGCGATCTACGGCGTGAGCGAGAGCCAGATGCGCCGTTACTACGACGAGGCCACTGCGAGCCAAGGCGTGACCGGCGAGGAGTTGATCCGCAGGCTCGAGACCCGGCTCGACACCGTGGTGCTGCGGCTAGGCTTCGCGCTCACCACGCGCCAGGCGCGCCAGCTCGTCTCGCATGGCCACGTGCTGCTCGATGGGAAGCGCCTCAACGTGCCCAGCGCTCGCGTGAAGCCCGAGCAGACGATCGAGATCTCTGGCAGGGCCAAGAACTTCGTCTCGGTCCGCGAGGCCGCGGAGATCACGCCCGACCCACCGCCCTACCTCTACCGCAACAAGGATCAGCTGCAGGGAACGCTCTCGCGCCAGCCCGAGCGCGACGAGGTGCCCCTGCCGGTCGCGGTCGAAGAGCGCCTCATCGTCGAGTACTACTCGTAACCGTCGCGGCCCCGCTGCCCCCCCGCCTCGGTCTGCGAGGATGACTGAGTGGGCGTCAGCCCGCGATGAGCGAAGGGGTGCAACCGATGCAGCTTGGCATGGTGGGACTCGGTCGCATGGGCGCCAACCTGTCGCGCCGCCTGATGCGAGCCGGCCACGAGGTCGTCGTCTACGACGTGAGCGCCGACGCGATCGCACAGCTCGAGGGCGAGGGTGCGACCGGTTCCGGATCGCTCGAGGACTTCGTCGCGAAGCTCACACCGCCGCGGGCGGCGTGGATCATGGTGCCGGCCGCGTTCGCGGGCTCGACCGCGTCGCAGCTCGCCGATCTCATGGACGCCGGCGACATCGTGATCGACGGGGGGAACACCTACTACCGCGACGATATCGAGCGAGCGAAGGCGTTCGAGCCGCGGGGCGTGCACTACGTCGACGTCGGCACGAGCGGAGGCGTCTTCGGGCTCGATCGCGGGTTCTGCATGATGATCGGCGGCGAAGACGAGATCGTGGCGCACCTCGACCCGATCTTCTCGGCGCTCGCCCCCGGGGTCGATGCGGCACCGCGCACGCCGAGCCGCGACTCGTCGACCCGACGGAGCACGGCGGAGGCCGGCTACCTGCATTGCGGCCCCGCCGGCGCCGGCCACTTCGTGAAGATGGTGCACAACGGCATCGAGTACGGCCTCATGGCGGCCTACGCAGAGGGGTTGAACGTGCTGCGACACGCGAACGTGGGGAACGAGCAGCGTGACGCCGACGCCGAGACCACCCCGCTGCGCGAGCCCGAGTTCTACCGGTTCGACATCGACACCACCGAGGTCGCCGAGGTGTGGCGACGCGGAAGCGTGATCGGATCGTGGCTGCTCGACCTGACGGCCGCGGCCCTGCTCGCCGATCCGGACCTCGACGGCTTCCAGGGGCGCGTCAGCGACTCCGGCGAGGGCCGGTGGACGCTGCTGGCCGCCGTCGACGAGGGTGTGCCCGCGCACGTGCTCTCGGCGGCCCTCTTCGACCGCTTCGAGTCCCGGGGCGAGGCGGAGTTCGCGAACCGCGTGCTTTCGGCGATGCGCAAGGAGTTCGGCGGCCACGACGAGAAGGCGTCGGGGTGAAGATCGCCGACTCGCCCGAGTGGGCAGCTGTCGCCGCGCACGCCGAAGTGATGCGGTCGGCGCACCTGCGTGGGCTGTTCGCCGACGATCCCCACCGCGCGGAGCGGCTCTCAGCCGAAGCCGGCGACCTCTTCCTCGACTATTCGAAGCACGTCGTGACCGACGACACGATCGAGCTCCTCGTGGCGCTCGCTCGGCGAGCGGGCCTGCGCGAGCGAATCGACGCGATGTTCGCCGGCGAGCGGATCAACGTCACGGAGGATCGCGCGGTGCTCCACGTGGCCCTGCGCGCCCCACGCGACGCGCGCATCGAGGTCGACGGGCGCGACGTGGTGCCCGAGGTGCACGAAATGCTCGACCGCATGAGCGCGTTCGCCGAGCGTGTGCGATCGGGCGACTGGACGGGCCACACCGGCGAACGGATGCGCGCCGTGGTGAACATCGGCATCGGTGGCAGCGACCTGGGGCCGAAGATGGCGGTCGAGGCGCTGCGCGACCACACCGACCGCTCGATGACCTACCGCTTCGTCTCGAACGTCGACGGCGCCGACGTCGCCGAGGCCACGCGCGATCTCGACCCGGCGACGACCCTGTTCATCATCTCGTCGAAGACGTTCGGCACCATCGAGACGCTCACGAACGCGGGCAGTGCTCGTGAGTGGCTGGTCGCCGGGCTGGGCGACGACCGGGCGGTCGAGCGCCACTTCGTCGCGGTCTCGACCGCCGAGCAGATGGTGAAGGACTTCGGCATCGACCCCGCGAACATGTTCGGGTTCTGGGACTGGGTCGGCGGCCGCTACTCGATGGACTCCGCGATCGGCCTGTCGCTGATGATCGCGATCGGCCCCGACGCGTTCCGGGAGATGCTCGCCGGGTTCCACGACATCGACGAACACCTCAGGTCGACACCGTTCGAGCGGAACATGCCCGTGCTGATGGGCCTGCTCGGTATCTGGTGCGCGACGTTCATGGGTGCGCAGACGAAGGCGATCCTGCCGTACAGCCACCACCTATCGGCGTTCTCCGACTACCTGCAGCAGCTCGAGATGGAATCGAACGGCAAGTCGGTCGACCTCGACGGCGACCCGGTCACCTACGACACCGGCGAGATCGTGTGGGGCACGCCCGGCACGAACGGCCAGCACGCGTACTACCAGCTGCTGCACCAGGGCACGCGGCTCGTGCCGGCCGACTTCATCGGCTTCGCACAGCCGACCGATGCCGTGCCCGGCCACCACGATCTGCTGATGGCGAACTTCATCGCACAGACGGAAGCGCTCGCCTTCGGCAAGACCCGCGAGCAGGTCGAGGCCGAGGGCGTGCCCGCGCACCAGGTCGCGGCACGCACGTTTGCCGGGAACCATCCGACATCGACGATCATGGCGCGTGCACTCTCGCCTCGAACGCTCGGACAGCTGATCGCGACGTACGAGCACGAGGTGTTCACGAAGGGCACGGTCTGGCACATCGACTCGTTCGACCAGTGGGGCGTGGAGCTCGGGAAGTCGCTCGCGCTGAGGGTGCTGCCCGAGCTCCGGGCCGACGCCGAGCCCGCCGTCGGTTCGCACGACCCGTCGACGCTCGGGCTGATCGGCCGCTACCGTCGGCTGCGCGAGCCCGAGGAGAGCTGACCGATGTCGCTGCGACCACCGAACCCCCAGGCCATCGTCGTGTTCGGCGCGAGCGGCGACCTCACGAAGAAGAAGGTCATCCCCGCCCTGTACAACCTGGCCGTCGCGGGCCTGCTCCCCGAGCAGCACTGCGTGATCGGCTTCGCGATGGACCCGTGGGACGACGACGCGTTCCGCCAACACGCCAGGGAGTCGGTCGAGACCTACTCGCGCACGCCGCTCGACGAGGCGGTATGGAAGCCCTTCGCCGACTCGCTCTCGTTCATCTCGGGAAGGTTCGACGACGAAGCCGCGCTCGGCCGGCTGAAGCAGGCGCTGGAACACGCCGATCACCACCTCGGCGCGCAGGAAGGGCGCCTGTTCTACCTCGCCGTGCCGCCGTCGACGTTCCCGACGATCGTGAAGAGCCTCGCCGCGATCGGAGCGAACACCGCGAACTCGCGCATCGTGGTGGAGAAGCCGTTCGGGCACTCCCTCGACTCGGCCAAGGCGCTCTCGGCCGAGATCCACACGGCTTTCGACGAGCATCAGTTGTTCCGCATCGACCACTACCTGGGCAAGGAGACGGTGCAGAACCTGGTCGTGTTCCGCTTCGCGAACTCGATCTGGGAGCGCGTGTGGAACCGAGACGCCGTCGACCACGTGCAGATCACGGTGGCCGAGTCGATCGGCGTCGAGGGGCGAGCCGGCTACTACGAGCACGCCGGGGCCGTGCGGGATCTGCTGCAGAACCACATGCTGCAGGTGATGGCCTTCCTCGCGATGGAGCCGCCGCGCGCGCTCGAAGCCGAGGCGTTCCGCGACGAGAAGGTGAAGCTGCTGCAGGCGGTGCGACCGATCGACCCCGCCGACGTCGTGCGCGGTCAGTACGACGGCTACCGCATGGAGGACGGCGTCGACCCGAAGAGCCAGACGGAGACGTTCATCGCCGCCAAGCTCTGGATCGACAACTGGCGCTGGGACGGCGTGCCGTTCTACATGCGGCACGGCAAGAAGCTCCCGGAGCGGAACACCGAGATCGCGATCTACCTGCGGCAAGCGCCAGACGTGCTGTTCCGGGAACTCGAGATGGACCACATCCCTTCGAACCACCTCACGATCAGGGTGCAGCCCGACGAGGGCATCTCGCTCGCGTTCCAGGCGAAGATTCCCGGACCCGGCTACCAGCTGCAGACCGTGCGCATGGACTTCGACTACGACCGGTCGTTCACGCACGCGCTCGCCGAGGCGTACGAGCGGCTGCTGCACGATGCGATGGACGGCGACCACACGCTGTTCACCCGCGAGGACGGCGTCGAACGCGCGTGGGAGATCGTGACCCCGATGCTGGAGCAGCCGTCGCCCCTCTTCTTCTACAAGCAGGGATCGTGGGGTCCGGCGCAGTCCGACGAGCTGATCGAGCCGAACCACTGGCACCTGCGCACGCGGCCGGCGGGGGTGCATCACACGTGAGCGAATCGCGCGGCGGCGCGCGCACGGAATGGATCGACGTCTCCCTGCCGATCTCGCCCGCTCTGCTGACGTGGCCGGGGAACCCCTCCGTGGAGCTGCTCCCGAACCAGCGCATCGCCTCGGGCGACGGAGCGAACGTGAGCGAGCTGCACCTCGGCACGCATTCAGGGACCCACGTCGACCCGCCGGTGCACTTCGTCGAGGGCAGGATCGGTATCGATCGCGTGCCGCTCGACGTGCTGATCGGCCCCTGCTGGGTCGCCGACGCGACCGGCCGCGGTGGCGCGCTCGGTGCCGGCGACCTCGACGCGCTCGCCGTCCCCGCCGGCACCGAGCGTCTGCTGCTGCGCACCGACAACTCCGAGCTGTGGCGGTCGATGCCCGACGGGTTCCCCGAGTCGTACGTCAGCGTGAGCGGCGACGGCGCGCGGTGGCTCGTCGAACACGGACTGGCGCTGGTCGGCATCGACTTCCTCGGCATCGAGGCCCGGGGCTCCGCGGGACACCCCACGCACGTGATGCTGCTGTCGAACGACGTCGTGATCGTCGAAGGGCTCGACCTCGGCGACGTCGAGCAGGGCGAGTACGACCTGGTCGTGATGCCGCTGCGCCTCGTCGGCGGCGACGGTGGGCCGGCGCGCGCGGCGCTCCGGAGGCGCTAGCGATGGTCCACCGACGGGTCGTGCTCTTCGACGTCGACGGCACGCTGATCGACACCGGCGGGGCCGGTGGCCGCAGCTGGTCGTACGCGTTCCGCGAGGCGTTCGGGGTCGACGGCGACATCCGCAGGTTCAGCGAGGTCGGCATGACCGACCCGGTCGTCGCGCGAGAGACGTTCGAGGGCACGATGGGGCGCCAGCCCACGACCGACGAGGTGATCCGGCTGATGATGCGCTACGTGCTGCGCCTGCCGATCGAAGTCGACGAGTCGCCCGGCTACCGCACGATGCCCGGCGTGCACGACCTGCTCGAGCGGTTGGTCGGGGCCGACACGCTCCTCGGGCTCGTGACGGGGAACATCGAAGGTGCCGCGCACATCAAGATCTCCCGCGCCCGGCTGGGGCGGTTCTTCCTGTTCGGGGGGTACGGCAGCGACTCGTCGGTGCGCAGCGACCTCACCAGGGCGGCGATCGCGCGCGCGGAGGCGCTCTCGGGCCACGAGATCGATCCGGCCGAGGTGATCGTCGTGGGCGACACGCCTCGCGACATCGAGGCCGCACACGGCGCGGGCACGATCGCGGTCGGCGTGGCGACCGGCGAGTACACCGTCGACCAGCTGCATGAAGCCGGGGCCGACCACGTGTTGCGGTCGTTCGCGGCCGACGAGTTCCCGCCCGTGTGAACGCCTTCCCCTTGACATCGGTGGTGAACTGAACAGAGGACGTCGGGGCCTGGCAGGCGAGCGATGACTACGGTTCGCGAGATCATGAGCACCCATCTCGTCACGGTCGAGCCGACCATGACCTTGATGGAGGCCGCGGTCGTGATGGCGACGAGCGAGGTCGGGTCGACGCTCGTCCTCCAGGAGGGAAGGATCGTCGGGATCTTCACCGAGCGCGACATCCTGCGGGCGCTCGCGCACCATCGCATCGCCGATGAGGCACGGGTCGCGGGCGTCGAGCGGTGGATGACCCCCGATCCCGTCACGATCGACCCTGATGCCACCCTGGGAGAAGCGCTCGACCTCATGCTCTCGGGTGGCTTCCGCCACCTGCCCGTCGTGGATGACGATCGCCTGGTCGGCGTGATCTCGATGCGCGACCTGGCCCAGCGCACCGCCAAGGCTCCATAACTCCATCGCCTGAGCCGAGCGGGCGTCGGTGGCCCATTCCTCATCGTGTCAAGCGGGTCGAGTCTGCCTGGGGCTCAGTCCCGGGTGCGATCAACAATGAGATCGGCGAAGTTCGCCGAGGTCTTCCCGAACTCCCACCAGCCGTGCACGTACGGCTTCAGCACCGCGAGGCTGCGGCCGTACACGATCGGGATCACCGCGACGCGATCGGCGACGGCCATGCGGTCGGCGTCGTGGAAGAGCGCGAGTCGCCCGCGGTCGCTGCGCTCCTGGCGTGCGCGCTCGATCAGCTCGTCGAACGGTGGGTGGTCGAAACCTCCCTCGTTCGTGCGGCTCTGCGAGTGGAAGAGCAGCCGCAGGAAGTACTCGGGATCGGCGTATCCCGGCAGCCAGCCCGTGAAGTAGATCGGGGACTGCTCGCTCGGCGCATCCATCGTCGCGATGTCGTCGAGCGACCACACGACGCGGTCGACCCGAAGACCGAGGACGGAGCGCCAGCCGTCCACGACCGGGTCGAGGATGGGGTGGTCGTCGTCGAGCGCCGCGATCGAGAGCGGGCCGGCGTGTCCCGATCGAGCGAGGCAGGCCCTGGCCTCGTCGGCGTCATACCGAAGCGAGATCTCGGGGGTGTGCCCCTGGAGCGCGGGCGGCACGATCCCACCCGTCGCCACCACCATGTTGGCGGGCATCGCGGCGGCGAGCGCGTCCCGATCGACCGCGTGCGCCAGCGCTCGTCGCAGCTCGAGGTTCGATCCGATCGTGGTCGTGTGATCGAACGCGAGGTAGCCAGACCACCCGGCCTGGCCCACCTTCGCATCGGGCAGGTTGCGTTCCACGAGGTCGGCGAGCCGCGGCGTGTAGCGGGCGGTGATCATGTCCAGTTCGCCGCGGTCGTAGGGATCGAGGGCCTCGGCGATGCGAGATGCACGGTACTCGACCCGGGCGACGTTGCCGACGCGTGCCGCGGCGGCGTCCGGCCGTCGCTCGAGGACGAGACCACTGGCATCGCGTGCCGTCACGCGGAACGCGCCGGAGACGACCTGCTTCCCCGGCTCGGTCCAGGCATCGCCCGACGCCTCGATCGCGTGCCGGGGCTGCGGTCCACCGTCGGGCCGGTTCATCACGCTCATGAAGTACGGCGCGGGAGCGGCGAGGCGGAACTCGACGGTGCGGTCGTCGAGTGCCCGCACGCCGACCGCTGACGCGTCGGGCTGCTCACCGAGGTAATGCTCCTGACCGCCCTCCAACACGAAGTAGATCGCGACCGATGAGCCCGGCGCCTCTGGGTTCAGCACCCGCTTGATACCGAACTCCACGTCGTATGCCGTGAGCGGCCGACCGTCGGACCACCTGAGTCCCTCGCGCAGGTGGAAGACGTATCGCAGGCCGTCGTCGGCGACCTCCCAGCGCTCGGCGAGCGACGGCACGATCGTGCGCTCCGGCCACTGCTCCACGAGCCGGTCGAACAACTGCATGCAGAGCTGGATGTTCGGCCATGCGATCGCCGAGCGTGGGTCGGCGTCGTCGGGGAGGAGGCTCGATGCGACCCGCAGGCGCGCTTCGGGCACCCGGTCCGGCGCCGGCGGAGGGGTCCAATGGACGAACGCGCGCTGATACGTGTCGTTGGCCTCCGCGAAGCGCAACGACATATGGAGGGCCAGCGCGAGCTTGAGGAGCACGAGGGCCATCTCCTGGCGCTCGCCGCGGCGATCGAGCAGGGGCAACAGTTCCCGGTAGTACGCGATCGCCTCGTCGAGGGCGTAGTCCTGGCGCGCCCGGTCGCCGGCGACCGTGAGGTACAACACGGCCTGGTCCTCGTCCTCAGCCCCGAGCCAGTGGTGGGCGAGCAGACCGGCCACGTCGGCTTCCCGCCCGGCGTGATGCTGCTCCAGCCATGTCGCGGCCCTGCGATGAAGACGAGTCCGGTCGTCCGCGACGAGCGTGCGGTACGCCGTCTCCTGGATCAGCGCGTGCGTGAAGCGGTACTCGGGATCGGGCCATCGCCGCCCCTCACGCACGAGGTCGACACGCATCAGATCGCCGAGAGCGGCACGGACGTCGTCGCCCGCCGCGACCGCTTGCAGCAAGGACAGGCTGAAGGAGCGCCCGATCACCGAGGCCGACACGACCGCCTCGTATGACGCCGGGGGCAGCCGATCGATCCGCGCAAGGATCACCTTCTCGACTGTCGGAGGGACCTGCAGGTCGACCGCGTGGTCGAACCGCCATCCGTCGCCGTTGCCATCGGCGACGAGCGCGCCCGCATCGACCATCGACCGAACCAGCTCCTCGAGGAAGAACGGGTTCCCCTCGGCCGGCTCCAGGATCTGGCGCTCCACCTCGGCCGGGAGCGTGTCCCGTCCGACCAATGCCGTGAGCAGCTCACGTCCGGCGTCGCCCGACAGCGCCTCGAGCCCCACCTCGTGGAAGCGGTGGGGCAGCGTGCGGGCGACGTCTTCCTTCAGTCGCCAGGCCCCGTGATCGCGCTCCTGACGGAGCGTGCACACGACGAGCAGGGCGCCGGCCTCGGTGTCGGCGATCAGCTCCTGCAGCAGCTGGATCGAGGTCGAGTCGGCCCAATGAAGGTCCTCGAGCGCGACGGCGACCGGGCCGTCCTCCGCGAGCCTGCGGAGCGTCGCGCGGACGACCTCGAACGTGCGGTATTGCAGCGCTTCCGGTGACAGCTCCTCGAGCCGTTCAGCCTCACCGGGCGCGGGAGAGAGCCCGAGCAGAGCGGACAGGTACGGGACGAGCTCGTCGGGATGCAGGCCGGTGAGGCGGTCGACCTGGCGACGGAGCGCGACGCGCACGCGGAGCTCGGGCTCGTCCTCGCCGACCCCGAGCCACGATCGCAGCAGATCGCGGAAGGGCCAGTACGGGATCGAGCCCCCGTAGCTCACGCATCGGCCCTCCAACCACAGCGAGCGCCCGTGCTCGGGCGTCTCGCCGCCGAACGCCCGGCGGAGCTCGTGGACCATCCGCGTCTTGCCGATCCCCGGTTCGCCGGTGACGAACACGACCCCGCCGGCCCCGGCGGCGACCCCCTCGACCGCCGCTCGCAGACGCGCGAGCTCGAGGTCGCGGCCGACCATGGGCGGCCCCGAACCCGGATCGGTGCGGACGCGGCTGCCGTCGGCGACACCCACGACGGTGAACGCGGTCACGGGTTCGGACTTGCCCTTCAACTCGAACGCACGATCCGCGCTCCACGCGAACAGATCGACGACGACCTGCTGCGTCGCCTGTCCGACGAGCACGGAGCCTGGGTGGGCGTGCGACTGGAGGCGGGCGGCCACGTTCACCGCGTCGCCGAGCGCCGCGAACTCGACCCGATCTCCGGCGCCGATCGCACCCGTGATGACCGGCCCCGTGTTGATGCCGACCCGCACGTTGAGGGCGTCGATGCCCCAGCCTTCCGCGACCTCTCGCCCGAACGTCGCGATGTCGTCGATGATGCGTAGGCCGGCGCGCACCGCGCGCTCGGCGTCGTCCTCGTGCGCGGTGGGAGCGCCGAAGAGTGCGAGGACGCCGTCGCCGGCGAGGTCCTTCACGGTGCCCCCGAACGCCTCGATCGCCATGACCATGCGGGCGACGGCGTCACCGACAACGAGCTTGAGCTCCTCTGGATCGAGCCGCTCACCCAGGGCAGTCGAGCCGACGAGATCGGCGAACAGAGCGGTCACGTCGCGGCGTTCGTCCCGGATGTCCACGCACGCATCCTGCGGCACGGGCGCGCGCCCGGCAATCGAAGAGGTCAGTCCGCGGGGCGCAACGCGGCGCGCACGAACAGCAGCACCTCACGTTCGCGACGGCGCAACGACGCCTGGCCGGTGTCGGACCCGACCACCGCGTTCAGCACGCTCGCCTCGGTGAGCGAACCGACGACCGCCGTGTAGAGCGTGAACAGCAGCATCGCGGGATCCTGCTTGCGGATCTCGCCCGCGTCCATGCCCGCCTGCAGGAACTCGATCGCTCGGCAGCCGCAGAGGATCGAGCACGTCGGCGAACCGGTCGAAGGCCGTCGGGCCGAGCCGCGCGGCTTCCCGCACGAACATCGGGAACTCCGGCCACTCCGCGGCCAGGCCGAACACCCCGTGGATCACGGCCTCGGCGCGGTCCCAGTACGTCTCCTTGCCCTCGAGCGCGGCGGCGAGCTCGGCGCCGAGGCGCTCACCGGCGGCCACCAGGCACGCCTCGAGCAGCGCTTCCTTGTTCGGGAAGTAGTACAGCAGCGTCTGCTTGCGCACGCCGACCGCGGTCGCGATGCTCTCGATGCTCGCGCCCTTGTAGCCGTCGCGGCCGAACTGGTGGATCGCCTCGGCGACGATCGTGGTACGCCGTTGCTCGCCGCCGGTGCGGGGCACGCGCTACTCCCAGGTCTTCCGGCTGCCGCGACGCTCGATCGGGCGGGTGCCCTCCCAGCGCTTCAGCCACTCCGGGCCTGCTCGGGCCGTACGGGAGGCGGGGTCTCGCCACGCTCCGCGCGCTGCAGCGCCTCCCACCAGGTGGTGCGGTCCTCGTCGAGCAGCTCGGCCACCGCCTGGGTCATGCGCGCGGTGAACGCCTGGTGCGTCTCGCCTTCCTCGGGGAACAGCGGCGCTCCGATGCGCACGCGCACGGGCGGACGTCCGGCGCGTGGCCACCAACGGCCTTTCGGCATCGCTTGGTACGCGCCGCGGATGCCGATCGGGACCGCGCCGACCCCCGCCTCGATGCACAGCCGCGCCGTGCCGTGGCGGAATCGCTTCGCGTGCCCGTCGGGCGAGCGCGTGCCCTCGGGGAAGACGACGAGGCTCCACCCCTCGTCGAGCAGCTCCCGCGCCTTCGTGACGGCGTTGCGTGCGCCGCGCGAGCGGTCGATCGGGAACGCGCCGTAGGTGAGCGCGGTGAAGGCGGCGCGCCACCACACGTCGAAGAAGTAGTCGCGAGCCGCGCCCACCGCGGTCTTCTCCTGCCACCGCTCGGGCAGCGCGGTCATGATGATCGTCGCGTCGAGGTGGCTCGAGTGGTTCGAGAAGAAGATCACGCCGCCGTCGAACGCCCGCAGGTGCTCCAGGCCGTACACGCGCAGCGCGACCTGGCTGCGCAGCAGCGGACCGAGGCCCACGTTCAGGATCACGAGCCGGGTGGCCGTGCCGGCGCCCGTGCGGGCCCAATCGGTCGGGAAGATCGGGTCCTCGCGCGGGGGCGTGTGCGGCTCGGCACTGCGCGGCACCATCGGACGACGACCCCAACGGAACCCCTCCGCCATCGTCTTCAGCTCGCCGCGCAGGCTCATGCGCTTCCCCCTCGGTGCTCGAGCGCCCCCATCGCTCGGGCCCTCATCGCACGTCCGCGATCATCACGGGCGGCGCATGGAAGTAGGTGATCGTCGGCGACGACCCCGACCGTGTCCTTGGCCATCTCGAGCGCGTCGCGCATCGAGTCGGCGCGCCGGTATCCGAGGCGCGCGACGCTCGACGGGTTCCCGCCCACGAAGATCACGTCGCCGGCGTGGTCGCGGCCGTGGGCGCCCCAGTACCACATGTAGAACGGGTGCACGCCGTGGTACGCGTTGCTCGTCCGGTAGAGGTGCACGTACCACGGGTCGGTGGCGTACCGCTCCTCGAACTTCGACTCGATCGTCTTCGGATCGGTGGTCTCGGCGAGGACCTCCTCGAAGAAATCGATGTAGCTCGGGTGGTGGATCGAGTGGAACTCCCACGGCACGGGGTGGTGCAGGATGATCACGCCGCCCTGCTTCACGAGCGGCTTGTTGCGATACATGTTGAACAGGTAGCCGAGCCCGAGGCAGTGCACGAGGATCGGGTTCAGGATCGAGTTCACGTTGTAGGGCCCCAGGTAGGGCACGCCCATGATCAGCACGTCGGCCTGGCCCTGCACCTCGACGAGCTGCTGGCGGTGCAGGTTCGCGAGGGTGCGCTCGTGCACCGCCTCGACCTCGCCGGCGTTCACGCCCGTGAGCTTGTACGGCGCCTCGATGCGGCGGAAGAACTCGCGGCGAACGCGCGGCGGCGCCAAGTCGTTGGCCTTCTTCGCGGCCATCATCAGGCCCTGGTCCGATGCGCTCCACTCCCACTCGCGCTTGTTGAGGAAGCCGAGGTTCGACGGGAACGTGTCGGAGTTCACCGTGGTCTCGATCTGGAAGACCTTGACCCCCGCGTCCTTCAGCACCCGGCCCATGCGATTCACCGAGTCGTTGATCGCGCTGTGGCCCTCTCGGGGGTCCATGTACGACTTCGAGTGCAGCATCGTGTGCACGTTGTGGTGATGCTTCAGGCTCTTGTATCCGGCGAGGCCAACGGCGACGGACTTGTGGCCGCCGTCCATCGCCACCAGGTTGATGTTCACGTAGACGATCAGGTCGCTCTCGGCGGCCCGCGCGGAGATCTCGACGTCCTCACCTTCGTCGGTCACGCCGATGTGGGTGAGGCCGTGAGGGTCCTCGGCGTCGAAGTTCTTCAGCCGCTCCGGGTAGAACGAGCGATACACGCGCTCGCCGACGGCGCGGCGGATCTCCGCCCCGGTCATGCGCCGGTGCAACGCGGTCGCGATGATCAGCTCGACGTCCTCGACGCCCTTGCGGGCGGCGAGCTCGATCACGTGCTCGAGGATCGGTTGGCGGATGTCTGGCGTGCGCATCGGCGGCAACGGGATCGAGATGTCGTCGATCGCGATCGTGAGCTTCATGCCCGAGAAGAGCAGCTCGGGAAGCGGCTTCGAGTCTCCGACGGGGTTCAGCAGTGCGTGACGCACGGCGGCCGGCACGTCGCGGACCCCGGGAAGCGGATCAGGAGGATAGACGACCCGCGTCCCCAACGGGAACTTCTGCATGCGGTAGCCCTCGCCCTCGTGGACGAGCAGCGGGGGCGTCCGCTCGTCCACCTGCAGCACGAATCCGGGTCTGGGCATCTCGGTCGTCTCCTAGGTCGTGGGTTCGGTCGCGGCCGAAGCCGCATGCGAGCTCTCTTGCGGCGCGAAGGCCACCTTGAACGTGCCGAGCCGGCCGGCCGACATCGCGTGATCGATCGCGTCGCGCCACCGCGCGAGCGGATAGGTCGCACCGACCATCGGCGCGAGCATCGGGCCGATCTGGCTGGCCAGCTCGAGCGCGAGCGCGAACGAGTGGCGACGACCGCCGTCGGTGTCCTCCATGCCGGTGGTATAGGCGCCCACGAGCTCGAGCTCGCGGAACCACAACGGCGTGAGATCGGCGCCGCCCGCGGGGATGCCGCTCACGACGACCCGTCCTCCCGCTTTCGTGGTTCGCAGCGCCATGTCGAGCGCGCGTCTCGAACCGGTGCACTCGAATACCACGTCGGCGCCGCCCAGCAGGAACTCCTGGCCGCGTTCGGGCCTCAGCTTCACGGCGTGTCCGACACGGCGAACCGCCTTGAGCGCGTGCTCCGGGCGCACGACCTCGTCGGCACCGGCCATCTTCGCGGCCGCCCGCTGTGCCGTGTGCTTCGCGGCCACGATCACGCGCCCCGGCTGCGCGAACCGGCGGAGCGCGACCTGCGTGAGCAGGCCGACCGTGCCCGAGCCGACGACGAGCACGTCGGCGCCCTCGGGGATACGAGCGCGGAAGACCGAGTGGATCGCGGTCGCGAGCGGTTCGATCAAGACCGCGACGCGATCGTCGATGCCGTCAGGGACGGCCCACAGCTGCGACCGGTGGGCGAGCATCATGCGGCTCCATCCGCCACCGGTGCTCGAGCAGAACCCCGTCTGCAAGCCTGGTTTCAAGGAACCGACCGTGACGCGGTCACACCGTCCGTACTCCCCTGCGGCGCAGTGCTCACAGAGCTCGGCCTGATCGCGTGCCGCGCAACCGAGCACGGACGACAGGGTCACCCGCTGCCCCGCCGCGTGATCGCCACAGTCGTCGAGCAGCTCGCCCACGACCTCGTGCCCCGGCACGAACGGCATCGAGACGAGCGGTGAGAAGTAGAACGACGACTCGCCGGCGATCGTGGACAGGTCGCTGCCGCAGATGCCGGTCAACGTCGGTTTCAGGCGCGCCCACCCATCGCCCCGCGGTTGTGGATCGGGCTGGGTCGCGAGGCGGAGCGGCGCGAGCGGCCCGCCGGCCACCAGGCCCGGCACACGACGCCCGGCGACCTTGGATCCGACGTAGCGCGGCATCGACCGGAAGTACTCGAGCGCGAGCGCCATCTACCGCCTCACCGCCCTCACGTGCGCACCGCCGGCCTGGGGAAACGCACCCGTGGCATGCCCTTGGTCATGCCCCATTCCTCGATCGGCCAGCGGCGGCGGCGCGCGTAGCGGTAGAGCGACGCGTCGGGAGACACCGCGACCGGGTTGCCCACCGCCCGCAGCAGGGGCAGGTCGGAGTACGAGTCGGCGTAGGCGTAGGAGTGCTTCAGTTCGATGCCTTCCAGCAGGGCGTACCGACGGAGCCACGCGGCGCGCGCCTCGCCCACCAGCGGCGGGGCAGACATGAACCCGGTGTACCGGCCGTCGCGTTCCTCGAGCTCAGCGCCGATCACCACGTCGAACAGCGGTGACAGCGGTCGCACGAACGCCTCGGCGGCCGCGGTGATCAAGATCGTGCGATGCCCGGCGGCGCGGTGCTCCCGGATGCGCCGGATCGCCGCCGCGCTCGCCTTCTGCAGCATGAACTCGGCGACATGGCCCGACACGAGTCGGTCGATGCCCTCGACGCTCGCGCCCTCGTACCGCCGGAAGAACGAGCGCAGGAAGTCGCCGCGATCGCGCCGGTCGATCTGCAGGTAGCCCGGGATGCGGCCGAACACGCTCGCGAGCTCGCGCGGCCACTCCTCGGGGGTGAGGTCGGCCATGCGGGCCCACACGTAGCTCTCGACCACGTTCGACGAGATGATCGTGCCTTCCATGTCGAACAGCGCGAGCACCGGCTCCTCACGCTCGCGGATCGTCACGGTCGGTCGCTCGCGATCGCGTTTCGAGAGCTCCCGCAACGACTGGGTCACGGCCGGCGAGTGCACGTCCTGCAGGTAGTACTTCCAGTCGACCATCGCCGCGTCGAACGGGAACGTCGCCTTGTCCTCGGCGCTCAGCGACTCGAAGAGCGCGAGCGTGCGGTCGTCGGTGTAGACGACCTCGGTCTCGGTGTACATGCCGTAGAGGTCGCTGTAGCGCTTCACGAAATCGACGCGGGCCTTGTCGCGATCGACGCGACGCACGGCGTCGCGCATCGCCTTCGACTTCGGCAGGTGGGTCACGACCTGCTCCGCGATGTCGGTGAGGCGCTCGGCCCGCCGCAGCATGCGTTCCACGGTGAGGTTGCCCGGGAAGTCCCACTCGGGGACCTTGTGCTCGCCTCGGCCGCGTTCGGGCAACGGATGCTCCTCGAAGTAGGCGCGGATCCATTCGTACAGCTCGAAGAACCGCAGCGGGTTCCGCGAGCCCGAGCTCACGTTGTAGTGATGAACCTCGCCGGCCGGCGGCGGGTTCGCCGCGACTGCGAGCAACGCGTTCACGACGAAGTCGACCGGGATGATGTCGATGATGCCCTCGGGGATGCCCGGGAACTCGGGGATCTGCCCCAGCCCGTACGCCCGGATGATCGGGTCGGCCATCTTGAACCCGTCGATCCACCCCGGGGACGGGTGGGTGTAGGCCGACTCGATGATCGACGGGCGCACGATGCTGAGCGGCAGGTTCGCCTCAGCGGCGAGCTCCTCGACCGCCCGCTCGCCCATCGCCTTCGTGAACGTGTAGACGTCGGGCCACCCGAGCGAGCGGGCGCGGGTGCGTCCGTACTCGACGAGTCGCTTCGTCACCCACTTCTGGCGCCGTTCCTCCGCGTCGTCGGCGACGGTCGTGGGACCGGCGCGGGAGTGCTCGTCACGCGCCAGATCCATGAATGCGTTCAGCATCTCGGGCTTGCGGCTGGCCGCTTCCACGTCCTTGCGAGCGGCCAGCGCCAGCTCGAGCTCGAGCATGTAGTCGACCCGATGCTCGAGCGGTCCCTCCGGGATCACACCCTTCTGCACCCCGGCGACGTACGCGGTCGACACGTGCACCAGCGCCGGGGTCGAGCCGCTCGCGATCACCCCACCGTAGAGGTTCATCGCCCCCTGCAGGTTCGTCATGAACCCCTCGTCGATCGGGGGATCGAAGCTGACCGTCGCCGCGGAGTGCATCGCGACGTCGATGCCGGCCGGGATCTCGGGCTTGCCGCGGCTGAAGTCGCCGTCGATCACCTCGACGCGCTCGTCCAGCATCGCCATCATGCCCGTCTCGCCCACCCGCTCACGCAGCGCGTCGAACGCGGGCTTGCGGAAGAGGTACTCGACGCGCTCGCGGCTCGTGGTCCCGGTCTGGCTCCGCACCAGCAGGACCACGCGGGTCTCGGGGAAGTCGGCCAGGAGGCGTTCGAAGACGACCTGCGCGAGGAAGCCGGTCACCCCGGTGAGCAACATCGTCTTGCCGGAGAGAGCCTCGACGATCGTGGACGACGCGGGCGGGCGGGCCTCGCTCTCTACCATGCGGCAGATTATGCCTTGTCTACCGGTCGGTAGACAAATCGGTGGTCAGATCACGATGAGAGCGCCGTGTCCCCGTCCCGCGACTTCGTGAGCTCCGACCAGCGGCTCACGTAATCGGCCGATTCATCCGTCTCGGCTCTTTCTCCGACCGCGAAAGAGCCTTCCTCACCCATTTCGCTGAGCTGCGGGGCGGCGGTGACGGTGACCCTTCCGTTCCGGCCGGCCGATCGTGCACGGATCGACTCGAGCCGAGAGATGTGGTCGGCGACGACGGCGAGCTCCTCCTCGAGCCGGTCACGCTCGCCGATCGACTTCCTGATCGCCTCGTCGAGCGTCGACTCGAGCTCGGCGGCGGCCCGTGCGGCCTCGTCGGCGAGCCGGCGCCGCCGTTCGTCGGTCTCCTCCAACTCGGCTTCGGCCCGCTCGAAGCGCTCGAGCGCACCATCCAGCAACGGGTCGGATCGGTGGTTCACGATGTCGTCGGCCATGATGCCCCTCCCGAGACAGCTCATCTCCAACATCGGTCTCCACCTGCACGAAACTTGACCGCTTCCTTGGTCGCAACGTAGGGACCGCCGGCCCTCGGCGCGAGCGTGAGCGCCGAACCGCCTCCTGCGCAGAGGGATGCCGAACGGCGTCCCCCGCATGGGCCCCGTGAAATCATCCGCCGGCCCTACACCGTGTGATTCAGGCGAGACCGGTCTCCGTGCCGATACCCGAAGGCAGGTACGGGCTATCGCTCGCACCGCGGATCGGCTGAGGGGGATCGATGGGACGTCGGATCTGGCTCGCGGGGTTGGCGGTCACGCTCGTGATCGCAGGCATCGCGACGACGGGAGGGGCTCGAGAGCCTCGGCACCAGCGCTCGGACAAGGCAAAGGGGCTGGTGTTCGAGGGTCTCGAGCGGAAGGCGAACGGCGCCTGCGCGGGTCAGTACCGGATCGAGTTGGGCGAGCGCGGTGCGGCATGCACCCACGGGCCCGATCCGGCGCCGGGCGGCATCGACGTTACGGAGCGACGCACGGTCGCCGACATCACCGAGACCACGCAGCAGGTGACCGATGAGATCGGCACGAGCGGCGTCTGGTGCACGGGCAACGGCGCCGACGGCTCGAGGGTGCAGGCGGTGTACGCCGTGGCGAGCGACCGCCCCGACCGCTTCGCCGACATCGCGCCGCTGATCGCGACGTGGGCCGGCCAGATGGACACGGTCGTGAACCACAGCGCCGCCGAGACGGGCGGCGAGCGACACATCCGGTTCGCAACGTCATCCGATTGCGTGCTCGACGTCGCACACGTCGTGCTCTCGTCCACCGGTGACGACACCCTGTCGAACACGATCACCGAACTCCGCGCGTCGGGGCTGAACCGTAGCGACCGCAAGTACGTGATCTGGGCCGACGCGACCGTCTACTGCGGCATCGCTCAGGTGGGCGGTGGCGACACGGCGGGCCTCACGAACGGTTCGAACAGGGGCCCGCACTACGCCCGTGTCGACAGCGGCTGCTGGGGACGCAGCGACCACCTCTCCGAGGTGCACGAGCTGATGCACACGCTCGGCGCCGTGCAGCTCAGTGCGCCCAATAGCACCGGCGGATACCACTGCACCGACGAGTCGGACCTGATGTGCTATCCCGACGCGAGCGGTGTGACGATGACACAGGACTGCCCGTCCGCCCACGAGTGGTTGCTGGACTGCAACCACGACGACTACTTCCACACGTCGCCTTCGACGGGCTCATACCTCGACACTCACTGGAACGTCGCAACGAGCGTCTTCCTGGTCGGTGGAACGACCCAGGGCTCTCCGTCACCCTCGCCTACCCCAACGACGACGACCACCGACCTTCAACGGCTCGATCTCGTCGAAACGCTCCAAGAGGACGTTCGCCCTCACGGTCGGCGACGGCTCGGTCGCGAACGAGCTTCAGTTCGCATCGAGCGGTGGAGGCGGCAAGGGCAAGGGCCGTAGCGCGGCGGTGGAACCCCGACCCTGCGCCTGCGGGTGATCGCCGCCAACGGCACAGTGGAGCTGGAAAGCTCCGGGCCTAGCGTGCTGCGGCTCGCGGGTGGGCTGGCGCCCGGCGCCTATATCTGGGAGGTGTCCGGTTCGTCGAGCGTCTCGTTCACGCTCCGGGTTTCCTACGCTTCGGTCTGACCTCAATCGTGAAGGCGCGGGGCGTAGCCCCGCGCCTTCACGCTCGTGTCGAACGCCTCAGATCAAGTGGTGAACTTCACTACCTCGTTGTTGATCGAGTCGAAGACGTCCTTGGCGATGACCTGACTCGCCTTGTTCTGGTTGTACCACTGGACGCCACCTGAGTTCGAGTAGGCAGCGACCCTGGACAGGATCTGCGAGACCGTCAGCGACGTCTCAGGCGCTGAAATGCCGGACGAGGTGGGCGTTCCGCCCGCCCCCAGCACCGACTGCGACTGCGCCAGCGTGTACATGCCGTTGCAGGTGCCCCCGCCGGTGCCGCCGATCGACTTACAGATCGTCGTCAGGTCGACGCTGAGGCCGCCGATCGTGCTGCTGCCCGGCTCCGTTCCCGTTGAAGGCACCGATGCGGTTCCCTCCCAGGTTCGGGTCGCTGAAGTAGACGTTCAGTGCGGTCGCCAGCATCTGCGCCTTCAGCATCGAGTTGCACGTCTTGCTGCTGCTGGTGCAGGTCGCCAGCTTGACGACATCGAAGACGTAGCTCTGTGCGTCATCGAGGTCCGGCTTGGGCGCGCTGTTCGTGTTCGCGCAGACAGCCGTCGACGACAGATCCTGGAACGGTGCGAACTGCCGGAGGAACTCCACCAGCTTCTGGTTGGTCGCAGGCGCACAGTAGTTCTTGATGATCCCCTGGCCGTTCTTGTTCTGCCAGAAGCCGATCGTGAGCGCGCCGGAGTCGATACTCAGTGGGTTGGTGATCCCGACCTGGGCGTTGCCCCCCGACGTGATGCTCGCGGGGCTACCCGTGATGACGGCAGAGCCCCACACGTATCCGGCAGGCGCGGCAGACTTCGACGTCTCCGTCACGGTGCAGGACACACCCGATGGGATACCGGTGATCGTCACGTCGCCCGGGGTCGGGTACGCGATCGTCCGCGTGTAGGTGCCACCATCGTCGGTGCAGACCACGCTCACCGTGAAGGAACCGGTGAACCCGGCAGGCGCACCGGTCACGGTCTTAGTGATCGTCAGGTCGCCTGTCTGGCGGGTGTTCGTGAAGGTGCAGACGATGTCGTCGCCGGTAGCGACCGAGACCGAACCGTTCGTCGAAGAGACGACGGGCTCGTCACCGTTCTTGATGCCGTCGTCGGCCACGCCGCCGGTGCCCGCGCCGTTGTCGTTGAAGCACGCGAGCTCGCTGGCGTAGTCATCGGCCGAACCGGCCAGGGTGAAGGTCTCCGACACCGAGTAGTCGCCGGTGTCGACCGTGTTGGCGTCGGTGCTGGCGTTCTCACCGTCGGCCACCGCGGAGTCGATGTTGGTGTCACCCTGGTCGATCGAGACCGTCACGTTGCCGGCGGTGCCGACCCACACCTTGCGGAGCTCGATCGAGCCCTCGTCACGGGTGTTCGTGAAGGTGCAGACGATGTCGTCGCCGGTAGCGACCGAGACCGAACCGTTCGTCGAAGAGACGACGGGCTCGTCACCGTTCTTGATGCCGTCGTCGGCCACGCCGCCGGTGCCCGCGCCGTTGTCGTTGAAGCACGCGAGCTCGCTGGCGTAGTCATCGGCCGAACCGGCCAGGGTGAAGGTCTCCGACACCGAGTAGTCGCCGGTGTCGACCGTGTTGGCGTCGGTGCTGGCGTTCTCACCGTCGGCCACCGCGGAGTCGATGTTGGTGTCACCCTGGTCGATCGAGACCGTCACGTTGCCGGCGGTGCCGACCCACACCTTGCGGAGCTCGATCGAGCCCTCGTCACGGGTGTTCGTGAAGGTGCAGACGATGTCGTCGCCGGTAGCGACCGAGACCGAACCGTTCGTCGAAGAGACGACGGGCTCGTCACCGTTCTTGATGCCGTCGTCGGCCACGCCGCCGGTGCCCGCGCCGTTGTCGTTGAAGCACGCGAGCTCGCTGGCGTAGTCATCGGCCGAACCGGCCAGGGTGAAGGTCTCCGACACCGAGTAGTCGCCGGTGTCGACCGTGTTGGCGTCGGTGCTGGCGTTCTCACCGTCGGCCACCGCGGAGTCGATGTTGGTGTCACCCTGGTCGATCGAGACCGTCACGTTGCCGGCGGTGCCGACCCACACCTTGCGGAGCTCGATCGAGCCCTCGTCACGACTCATCGGGTTCGTGACGGTAATCACGTTCGGACCCGCGGCTGTGATCGTTATCGGACCAGTGATCGTCTCCGAGCCCCAGCTGTAGTCAGTCGCTGGGGCCGCCTTCGTCTTCTCGACGACCGAGCACTGATAGCCCTCGGGGATCGACGTGCTCTCTCCATCGGCGTCGGGGAACGACACGTCGACGTCCGTCGGCCCGATGTTGGGGCTGCCGGCCTTGGTGCACGTGTATGTCATCGTGAACGTGCCCGTGTATTCGGCAGGCCCGCCTTCGACGACCTTCTTGATCGTGAACACTCCGTCAGCAACAAACGGAGTCACATTGGTCGGTTCGGTGTCGCTGTTGTTGGCAGAGTTCGTGTCGGTCGACGTTGTGGTGATGGCCACCTTGTTGCACAGATCTACCCCTGCGGTCCCGGACGTGCGATCGGCGTTCTGGGCACACTCACCCGTCTGCACGGTTCCCGCCGTCGGAGCGTTGGCGGCCACCGCGACGGTGATCGTGATGGTGATGGGGCTGCCCGGGATGAGGATCAAGGGATCGCTGTTCGTGCCCTTACACGTCACCACCCCGGAACTCGCGCTACACGTCACGTTGCTGAACCCGGCGCTCACTGTGTAACTCGAGAACGTCGTGAATGCAGGCAGGGTGTCCTTGATTTCAACGTCCGTCGCCGTACCTGGACCGTTGTTCGTGCCGACTACCGTGTACGTGAGATTGCTCCCCTGCACGACGGGGTCGGGCGAATCCGACTTCGTCACGAGCAGATCGGAATTCGCCTGCACGGCCTTCGGGTTGATCTGCAGCGTGCCGCCGCCGCCGATCGGAACTCCTGTCGCCCCGTCGGCGACGTTGGTCTGGAGGGAGGCGCCCGGCCATGCGCGGGCACCAGCGCATCCGCTTCCGTCGGCGTTCGGCAGGGAGAGCTCGAGGCCCCAGTACAAGCGGGTTAGGCCATCGCTCGGCGCTGACGCAGCAGACGTGAAGCTGACCTCGACGTAGCGCTGGATGCCGGTACCCGACAGCGCCCCGATACCGGTAACATCGGCACCCACGGTGTAGAAGTTGCCTGACCCGGCACTGCCGGTGATGTTCGTGCCGTCGAGTGCCGGAGCGACCCCGTCGACATTGGCTGGAGTCCGGTCGGTGTTGTACGTGCCGAGCCCCGAGAACCCGCAGATGTTCTTGGTGTCCCACTTATAGTCGAACGTGATGCGGAAGGTGTAGTTGGTCGAAGGCGAAAGGTTCTTCGCCTCGAAGTAGTGAGGAACCATCTCTCCTTCGAAGTAGGCCGAGTTCGTCTGTTGAAGCGCTCCGTTGGCCCAATCGGCGTCTAGGTCGAGCCAGTGCTGGTAGTCGACTGTCACGGCGTCGGTGAAGGTCGTGGTCGCGACGCGGCCGGTCTCGTTCCCGGTCGCGGTCACGTCGTAGTCGGAGACGAACCAGGCGGGGAGGTTGAACGAGTCGATGACGTTTCCGCTTCCGTCGACGAGGACGTCGGCGTCCCGCGCCCACGTCTTCCCGAGCGTGTCGTTGACCACGATGTTGACGGTCGTGTCGCCGGCCCAACCGGTGCCGGTTAGGGTCACGAGCTCGCCAGGCGCGTAGTCGGCCTTGTCGCTTGCGATGGTGGGGCCGGCTACCTCCTGAGCCAACGCCGGGACCGCGATCAGGTTCATAGTGACCAGGAACAAAGAAAGCGCGCCCAAGAGCGCGCGCGACAACTTGCTGCTTCCCGACGTTCTCGACATCTGGTCCTCCGCCTCGGTGACCCGGGGGTTCAGTGCACCCCCCGTAGGCCCGACAGGGTCATCCCCCGGCCGGCCTAGTCCTCATCTCAACCAACGTAGGAGGAATGTATCGGGCCGAAACGTAGGTTCCGTACGTCCATCGACGTAGGGAGAGGATGAACTTCGGGGAAACTCAGCGCGTCAAGCGCTCGGGCGCTCGTCGAGGCCGACGGAACCGAGGCGCATGGCGACGGCGGCGGCCTCGAGGCTCGAGTTCACGCCGAGCTTGGCGCGCACGTTCTGGACGTGCGTGCGTGCGGTGTTGGGACTGATCCCGAGGCGCTCCGCGATGCGAGCTGATGTTGCTCCCTCGGTCAACAATCCGAGGACCTGGCGCTCGCGAGGGGTGAGATCGGCCATGCGCATCTGACCGGGGGCATCGCCGGGGATCTCGACGTAGCCACCGATCATGTCATCCATCGTGAGGGCGGCGGTCGTCGCGAGCCAGCCGAGATCCTCGGCGCGGGCCTCGATCGCGTCCGCCGGTGCGATCACCTCGATCATCGCCACGGCGCGCCCGCGGACACGCCCGGTCACGACGGCGGCCCGGAATCCGGCGGGGCGGCCGATCGATGCGCTGACCATCGACGTGGCAAGCGCGGCCTGGTCGCGGATCGACGGATCGAGCGGTCGCGCCATGCGGTCGCCCGAGGCGCCAATCTCGAGCGGTGCGCCGGCGTCGAGCGTGAACACGCGCGCCACGAGACATGATCGGCCCAGGATCGATCGCGCGCTCAGCGCGAGCACGTTGCCGACCCCGAGCTGCAGATCGGCGTCACTCGCATCGTGGAGGAGGGGCTTGGGGTGGGTTCGGCCGAGCAATCGTACTCCTCGTATCGACGCTATCCAGCGCTCGTAGTGGTAACACCCGCCGTAGGCGTTGTCTGTCAAGTAGACGACATCGTCGATCAACTGGAGGCGGCGAACCAAAGCGAACGTCCAGCCACGGAGGGCACCGACCTCCGCCAATAGACTCCTCCAACGATGGAGATCCGCGAGCTTCAGGCGTCGATGGCGCAACTGTACAGGGAACGCGACGACTAGCGCCGGCGCGTCGCCACGCTCCGATGGCTCACCGAGGAAGTAGGTCGCTGACCTGCGGCGCGGCCGTGACGGTGACGCTCCCGTTCCGGTCGGCGGATCGGGCACGGACCGACTCGAACCGAGCGTTGTGGTCGATAGAGGCGGCGAGTTCCTCCTCGAGCCGGTCACGCTCAGCGAATGACTTCCTGATCGACTGGTCGAGGGTCGAATCGAGCTCGGCGGCCGCCCTCGCGGCTTCGTCGATCATCGTGCCGTTCACGCGATGTACTCGTAGGAACGCAGCACCTGACGGATGCACCGGAGCTTCTTGAGCCTCTGGGTGGACGCATTCACGCACGCCACTATCTCGGCGACGCTTCATCGGTCCGTTCCCTTCTGCGGCGGCCCGTCGGGCAGCCATCCCGTCCCAGTGGTGCACCGCGTCGCTCTCTACCGGGTGGCGTCGCCGCTCTTCGGTCTCCTCCAGCTCGGCCCTCGGCTCGTTCGAACCGCTGCAGGGCGTCGCGCAACGCGGGGTCGCCGGAGCGGTGCAGGCTTCTTCCTAGCCTCGGCATGCGAGCACGCGGAACTTGACCGGAGCGAGCGGGTTCGTCGCACTAGACTCCGACACCCATGGAGATCCGCGACCTGCAGTCCTCGATGGCCCGTCTCTACCTCGAGCGCGACCAGGCCCGGGGCCGAGACGTCACGTTCCGGTGGCTCACCGAGGAGGTCGGGGAGCTCGCGAAGGCGATGCGGACCGGCGACCGGGCGAACCTCGAGCACGAGTTCGGCGATGTCATGGCGTGGCTCGCCTCGCTCGCGAACCTCGAAGGCATCGACCTCGAGACCGCGGTCGCCAGGTACGCGGCGACGTGCCCACGGTGCGGCGACGCACCGTGCGACTGCCCCTTCCCATGAGCGAGATCACCGTCCGCATGGCCTCGTCCGACGACTGGGCCGAGGTCGCCGGCCTCCTCGTGGAGCTGGGCCGGGGGGTGGCGGCCGGCACTGCCGACGACCCCACGCACCGCCAATCGTTCTCGGGTCGTCTCCGTCGACTCGGCAACGTCACGCTCGTCGCCGAACTCGACGGGAAGGTCGTGGGTGTGATCGACATGGAGTACCACCAGCGGCTCGGCGACCATCGGCCCCAGGCGCGGGTC
The DNA here is from genome assembly GCA_963728665.1 of uncultured Actinomycetes bacterium. Classification (GTDB taxonomy): domain Bacteria; phylum Actinomycetota; class UBA4738; order UBA4738; family HRBIN12; genus JAOUEA01. Next base: position 208,898 of record CAVSLG010000005.1, read on the forward strand.
AACGACGTCGTCGTGACGGAACGGGTACGAGGCACGGGGGCCGGCACGGCGCTGCTGCGTCGTGCCGAGGAGCTCGCCCGCAAGCGTGGCTGCTTCCGCATGGCACTCGTCACGGCCACCTGGCGCGAGGCCTCGATCGCGTTCTACCGACGCGAAGGGTGGCAGGACTACGGCCAGTGGTTCGTGAAACCACTCGTCGCCGACGTGACGCCCGGGGGTCAACCCACCGACGACAACTGACGCGTCGCGTCAGTGCCCGCTGAGCCTGCGCGCCACGATCGGGAGCATCGTCGCGGCGATCGATGGTTGTGCGTCGAGCAGCAGCGTGAACACGTGGCGCGAGATCGCGAGGCATCGCACGTCGGTCCGCGCCCGCACCCGGGCGTTGCGTGGTGAGTCGGTGAGGAGCGCGACCTCGCCGAAGAACTCACCCGGGCCGAGCTCGACGGCGACGCCGTCGGGCATGGCGACCTCGACCGTTCCTTCCTCGATGATGAACAGACCGGAACCCGGCTGGCCCCTCTCGGCGAGCACCTGCCCGGCCGGGGCGTGGAACTCCGTGGCGAGCCTGGCGACCACCTCGAGCCCGTCGTCGTCCAGCTCGGCGAAGAGCGGGATGCCTCGCAGCGTCTCGATGTCCATGTCAGGCCTCGGTTCCGGCGTCACGGTCTGCCCTGCGCCATGGCGCGATCCCTTCGACCTCGACGTCGATCGCGAAGCTCAGCAAGATCCGCACCACCACGATCACGCCCAGGGTCGCGGCGCTCTCCAGGGTCGGCTCCACCACGATCGTCCGAACGATGTCGGCCACCACCAACACCTCGAGGCCGAGGAGGATCGATCGGCCGAGTCCGGCCCGGAGATCCCTGAACGCCGCGAGCCGCGCCGTGCCGCGGGCGAGGGTGAGCGCGTACCCGACGAACGCGAGCACGCTGCCGACGAGCAGGATGGCGACCCCGACGAGCTCGAACGCCCGGACGACGTCGGACATGAATCCCTCGTAGTTCAGGTCCATGCGTGGACCCTACCGCGGACCCACCCGCTCAGCGTACGAAGAGGCGCTCGGCGATCTGGATCGCGTCGAGCGCAGCCCCTTTCCGCAGGTTGTCGGCGCAGCTGAACAGCGCGAGCGCGTCGTCGCGGCCGGGCATCTGACGGATGCGCCCGACGAGGGCGTCGTCACCGCCGGCCGCATCGAGCGGCGACGGGAAGGTGCCGGTCGCGAGGTCGTCCATGAGCCGCACGCCGGGCGCCGCCTTCAACAGCTCGCGGGCTTCCCCGACCGAGATCGGGCGTGAGAACTCGGCGAGCATCGAGACGGCGTGCCCCGTCACCACCGGCACGCGCACCGAGGTCGCGACGACGCGCATCTCGGGGGCATCGAGGATCTTCCGCGACTCGGCCATCATCTTCGACTCCTCGCTCGTGAAGCCGTCGGCCTCGAACTCACCGACCTTGGCCACGACGTTGAAGGCGATCGGTTTGGCGAAGACCTCACCCTGAGGCAGGGCGTCGCGGTCGGGACGGGCGAGCGCCTCGACATCTCCACCGAGCTTCTCGACCTGCTCCGCGAGCTCCCTGGTCCCCTTCCATCCCGCGCCGCTCACGGCCTGGTAGCTCGAGAGCACGAGGGACGTGCAGCCGGCCGCCCGGTGGAGAGGCCCGAGGGGCAGCACGGTCGTGATCGTCGTGCAGTTCGGCACCGCGATGATGCCGGGGTGCGGCCATCCCTCGAGCGCCTCGGGGTTCACCTCTGGCACCGACAGCGGCACGTCGGGGTCCATGCGGAACGCGCTCGAGTTGTCGATGCAGACCGCCCCGGCCGCCGCGATCTCGGGCAGGAAGGCCTTCGAGATCGCGCCTCCCGCCGACACGAACGCGACGTCGACGCCGCGGGCCGCATCGACCGTCAGCTCGCGTACCTCGTGGTCGGTGTCGGCGAACGTGACGAGTCGCCCGGCGCTGCGCGCGCTGGCGAGCGGGACGAACTCGTCGACCGGGAACCGGCGCTCCTCGAGGATGCGGATCATCTCCCGGCCGACGGCTCCGGTGGCTCCGATGACGGCGACCTTCATGGTCGAGTCACCGTACCAGCGAGGTTCCGCCCGACCGCGTAGCCGCTACGTGAAGCGCCACGACTCGAGGAACTCGTCGAGTCGGCGCAGGTTGGCCTCGAAACCGACGTCCTCATCGGCAAGGGTCACCCGCCAGGCGACACCGTCCCTCGTGAACAGCACCTCGCGGGAGCGCACGACGCCGTCGGGCCCCTCCACGGTCACGTCGAACGCGACCGCCTCGGCCCCGTCGACCTCGAGCGACGCGCCGGCGCCCGTCCGACCCCCCGCATCCTCGGCGTATCCCCGCACGAACTGCTCGAAGCGCGCGAGATCCTGTCCTTTCGTGAGGGGCACGGCGGTCACCGTGATCGTGGCCGCACCGTCCTGCAGCAGGAAGCGGTCCAGTGACTCGTCGTCGCCCTGCGCGGCGGAGGCGGTCCACCCCCCCGGCGCTCGGGCGCAGTATCCGAAGCGCACCGACTCGAAGTCGCCCGCGGCGCACCCGGACCCGCCGCTCGCCCACGACACCACGGCGAACGCGCCGACGCCGACGAGCACGGTCGCGAGTATCGCGATCACGATCGGCACGGTCGTCGGGCGCTCTGGCTGGTCGGGCCCCTCGGGGGGCGGCGGATCCTCGCCCCCTCCGACCGAACCCGGCGGGGGCGGCATCGGCGAACCACCCGACGGTACGGGGGGCGGCGGGATCGACGACGCCCCCTCGGGGGCGCCCTTCGCCATCGCCTCGCCGAGCTCGTCGAACGGCATGACGTCAGCCCGTGGGGATGTCGGGCGACGAGCCCGACCGGTCGAGCTCGAAGCGCTCGTGCACGACGCGGACCGCGCGCTCGCCGTCGCCGGCCCTGATCACGCACGAGATGCGGATCGGCGACGTCGAGATCATCTCGATGTTGATGCCCTCACCTGCGAGCGAGTCGAACATGTCGGCGGCGACCCCCGGGTGACTCTTCATGCCCGCACCGACGAGCGAGAGCTTCGCGATGTCGTCGTCGATCGTGTAGGAGTCAGCGCCGATCTCCTTCACGAGCCGTTCCATCACGCCGTGCACGCGGGGAAGGTCGGCCCGCGGAGCGGTGAACGAGAGGTCCGTGGCGCCCGCATGCGACACGTTCTGCACGATCATGTCGATCGAGATCACATCGTCGGCGATCGCCTTGAACACCGTGGCAGCGACGCCGGGCCTGTCGGGCACGCGCTCGAGCGTCACCTTCGCCTCATCGGTGTCGAGCGCGACCCCGGAGATCAACACACCTTCCATCGGCTCCTCCACTTCCCGGATCCAGGTGCCCGGCTCGTCCTCGAACGAGGACCGGACGTGCAGCTGCACGCCGGTTCGCCGCGCGTACTCGACCGACCGGGACTGCAGCACGGTGGCCCCCGCGGCGGCCATCTCCAGCATCTCGTCGTAGCTCACCACGTCGAGCTTGCGAGCCCGCGGCTCGATGCGTGGGTCGGTCGTGAAGACGCCCGCGACGTCGGTGTAGATCTCGCAGACACCGGCCCCGATCGCCGCCGCCATCGCCACCGCCGTGAGGTCAGAGCCACCCCGCCCGAGCGTCGTGATCTCGTACTGACTCATGCTCAGTCCCTGGAAGCCGGCGAGCACCACGACGTTGCCGGACCCGAGCGCCTCCAGGATGCGCTTGGGCCTGATCTCGACGATCCTCGCGGAGCCGTGCTGCGTGTCGGTCATGATGCCGGCCTGCGAGCCCGTGTAGCTCGCCGCCCTGCATCCCCGCGCGTTGATCGCGATCCCCAACAGTGACATCGCGATGCGTTCCCCCGCCGTGAGCAGCATGTCGAGCTCACGAGGGTCGGGCACGGTCGCGATCTCGCTCGCCATCGCGAGGAGTTCGTCGGTGGTGTGGCCCATCGCCGAGACGACGACCACCACGTCGTTGCCGTCTTCGCGCGCGCGAACGACCCGGTCGGCCACCGCCAGGATCCTCTCGACCGATCCGACGGACGTGCCGCCGTACTTCTGGACGATGATGGGCATGCGGGGGTGGGCTCCTGTCGCCGCCGGTGTCGACGTCGAGTCTATCCGGGGGGCTCGGCGGTCCGGCAACGCCGAGGGCACGGCGCAAGAAGTCCACCTCGATCTGCAGCATCGCCTCAGCGGCAGCGGGATCGGTGGGCCGGTGCGTGATGCCGCTCAGGGGGATGAACGCGTGGGGGCGACCGGCTTCCATGAGCGCCTTCGACATGCGCAGGGAGTGCGCCGCGTGCACGTTGTCGTCGGCCAGGCCGTGGATCAGCAGCAGCTCGCCCCGCAGGTTGGGCGCATCGGGGATCAGATCGGCGTTCGCGTACGCATCGGCGTCCGTGTCGGGCATGCCTAGGTATCGCTCCGAGTAGTGCGTGTCGTACAGACGCATGTCGGTGACCGGGGCGCCGGAGATGCCGGCGTGGAAGACGTCGGGCCGGCGCAGCAGCGCACCGAGGGTGAGGTACCCCCCGTACGACCATCCCCTGATCGCCACTCGCGACAGATCGAGGAACGGGTACCGCTCTGCCGCCGCCTGCAACCCTTCGACCTGATCCTCGAGCGCGTGATCGAGGTAGCTGCGGTGCACGGACTGTTCCCAGGACACGCCGCGGTACGGGGTGCCTCGACCGTCGATCACGAGCACGGCGAACCCCTGGTCGGCGAGCCACTGCGATTCGAGCAGCGGCCGCTGGGCACGCACCACCCGTCCGAAGTGCGGACCCCCGTACGGATCGAGCAGCACCGGGAGCGGCTCCGCGGGCTCCCGACCCGACGGGAGTGAACATCGCCGTCCGCAGCTCGCGCGAGCCCGCCGAGAGGAACGTCGGATCGGCCGGCGATGACCGGGGTCTCCGCCACTCGGTCGAACGTGTGCAGCGTCTCGCCGTCACGGACCAGCCGCGCTGTCGGCAGCGGCTCGGTGACCGATTCGCTCACCAGCACGGCGAGATCGCCGCCGACCACTGCCCCATGCTGACCTTCACCGTCGCTCACCTGCATCGGCGTCGCCGTCGGAGGCCAGCCGCCACACGTGCAGCTCCGTGGGCTCGCGGGTTCCCAGGAACCACACGACGTCGCCGGCGTCGATCACGGAGTCGACCTGCAGGCCGAACGGGGAGGCGGGTTCGTCGTCGATCAGCAGCACCCGGGTGTCGTCGCGGTGGCCCACGGTCAGCAGGCGGCCGCCCGGCAGCCATGCCGGCACACCCGGCGTCACGTGCGTCCACCGATCGTCGTGGTCTCGCCAGACGACCTCGGTCGTCCCTGTGTCCGGATCGATCGCCAGCACCTGCACGTCGCGTTGATCGCGCGACTGCACCAGCGCCAACGGAGGGCCCTCCTCGGTCCACGACACGGCGACCACGTACTCGAACCCCGCCCGATCCCACGTCACGTCGACCCGTGAGCCGTCGACGCCCAGCACGTGCAGGGTCACGATCGCGTTCGGGGTGCCTGCCTGCGGGTACCGCACGGCGCGAGGCACAGCCGCAGGATCGATCGGCGAGGCGATGTGCCACACCAACACCGGACGATCGTCGACGCGACAGGCGATCAGCCGCTCGCCGTCGGGCGCCCACCAGTGCCCGCGCCGCCGTTCCATCTCCTCGGCGGCGATGAACTCTGCAACGCCCCACCGCACATCGGGGTCCTCATCGTCGGCGAGCACCACGTCGTCACCCGTGGCGAGGTCGAGCACTCGCAGGGATCCGCCCGTCTCGTACGCGACTCGAGCACCGTCGCGCGCGAGCCTCGGATCGAACGGCCGACCCGACGTCTCGAGCGATCGCGCCGCGCCCGTCGAGAGATCCACGTGCGTGAGCCCCTCGCCCAAGACGAACACGGCCGTCCGAAGGCCGCGATCGGTCGTGTACGACGTGACCCCGCTCTGCTTCTCACCCGTGCGCTCGCGTCGGTCGATCTCTTCCTGCGTGAGGCGCTCCTCGGCGCCGGCGGGATGGAAGACCTCTCGCTCCGTCCCCCCGTCGACATCGAGCACCCACAGACCGGCCACCGGGTCGTCGCCCGCCCTCGAGCGCAGGAACGCCACCCGCGATCCGTCGTCGGCGATCGTGAACGCGCGGGGAAGTCCGAGGTTGAAGTTGCGGGTGCGCGCGGCCTGACGCGGATAGGAATCGCTCATGCGAGGGTCGGTTCCGAGCTCTTCCTCACGACGTCACCGACGCGGACGATGCCGCCCTGCACCACCCTCGCGTTCAGGCCTCGAAGGCGCGCGGCCCGGCCCTCGGCCGAGTTCACGAACCGCAGCGCCTCGGCGCCGAACCGTGCGGAGAACTTCGCGCACCCCGTGTGCGGCTTCGCGCTGACCTCGAGCAGCACGTCGCCGACGTGCACCCGGCTGCCGGGAGGCAGGTTCTCCACGCCGAGATCCATGTCGACGTAGAGCTGATCGCCGGCGAGCGGCCATCGATCGACCTCGCCCGCGAGCAACGCGACGCAGCGCGCATTCATCAGCGTCACCTCGGCCTCGGGTGACGGCTTCGGCTCCGAGACCCATCGGTCGCCCACGACGCCCCTGCCCCGCTCGATCCGCGCCTCTGACACGACCTCGCGCTCGTCCTCGGCGGGTCGCCGCACGACCATCTCGAGCCTGCCCTCGTCACGCGGCGACCCCAGGATGTGGGTGAGGCCTCCCTGCAGTTCGTCGATCCCGAGCGCGGACATGCCGATGACCCCTTCCTGCGGTCCCGCGAGCACGCTCGAACGTACCATCGCGGGATGCGCGCTTGGCTCCTGCACGACTCGGACGGCCCCGGCTCGTACGTGCTCGACGATGTGCCCGAGCCGGAGCCCGGCGCGGGTGAGGTGCGCGTTGCGTTGCGGGCGTCGGCCCTGAACCACCTCGACCTCTGGGTGGCCCGAGGCATGCCGGCCCCGCCGTCGTTCCCTCACGTGAGTGGCGCCGACGGCGCGGGGGTCGTCGACGCGATCGGCGACGAGGTCGACGACCTGCGGATCGGCGACGAGGTGGTGATCGACCCGTCCACCTCGTGCGGCGCATGTCCCGCGTGCGCCCACGGCGACGTGCCGTTCTGTCGCGACCTCCGCATCGTGGGCGAGCACCGATGGGGCACCCACGCCGACGCGGTGGTCGTGCCGGCAGAGAACGTGCGCTCGAAGCCCGACTCGCTCTCGTGGGAAGCGGCCGCCGCGGCCGGGCTCGCGACGTCGTCGGCGCTACGGATGCTGCGCCGCGCTCGGTTCGAGCCCGGCGCCGACCTCCTCGTCGTGGGCGTCGGCGGCGGCACCTCGACGGCCGCGTTCCTCCTGGCCCGAGCACTCGGAGCGCGCCGGCTGTGGGTGACCACGCGAGACGTTGCCAAGCTCCGGTGGGCCGCGCACCACGGTGCGACCGGTGGCTGCCAGACGGACGAGCGCTTCGACGAACTCGTCCGTGCCGACACCGACGGCCGGGGCGTCGACATCGTCGTCGACAACGTCGGCACGCTCACGTTCGATCGCTCGCTGCGATCGCTCGCGCGGGGCGGACGGCTCGTCACGAACGGCTCGACCACGGGCCGCACGGCCGAGCTCCACCTTCCGACGCTGTTCTGGCGCCAGCTCGAGGTGATCGGGGCGACGATGAACGACCATCAGGAGTTCGCCGACGCGATGCAGCTCGTCGGCAGCGGGGCGATCGAGATCCCGATCGACGCGACGTTCGGCTTCGAGGAGTTCCCCGAGGCGCTCGATCGCCTCGAGGCGGGCCGTCAGCTCGGCAAGATCGTGCTCACCCGCTGACCGAGGAACCGGGAGCACGCTTCGAGCGTCACACCCCTGTCACACGCCCACGCTCCTACGGCATGATCGGTCGTACGGACACCGCACGACCCGATCCGCGGGACGGACACGAGAGGTGAGGCCGTGCCCGAAGAGCGCACCGACACGGAACTGCTGATCGCCTCGCGCACCGAGCCCGAGGCCTTCACCGAGCTGTACCGGCGACACGCCGAGGACCTGCTGCGCTACTTCGCGCGCCGCACGCTCGACCCGGAGGCCGCCGCCGAGCTCACCGCGGAGACGTTCGCCGAGGCGTTCGCCTCGCGGGCGACCTATCGAGACCAGGGAGTGAACGGCGTGGCATGGCTCTACGGCATCGCGCGGCACCGGCTGGGGCGATTCTTCCGCAACGGCAAGGTCGACGCCGCGGCCCGTCGCAAGCTCGGCATGCCGGAGCGCGACCTGCCGCCCGAGGACTACGAGCGCATCGAGGACCTGATCGACTTCGCGCCGATCCGCGAGGCGCTCGCCGAAGCGCTCGAGTCGCTCAGCCCCGACCAGCGCGAGGCGATGCGCCTGCGCGTGATCGACGGCCTCGGGTACGCCGAGGTCGCCGAGCGCCTGAAGTGCACCGAGCAGAACGCCCGGCAGCGGGTGAGCCGGGGGCTGAGGAAGGTCGCGCTGTTGCTGCAGGAGCGGGGGATGCAGCTCACCACGGAGGTGGAGGCATGAACACGGACATCCGCTCGCTCCAGCTGCTGGAACGAGACTTTGAGGAAGTCGCCGCGCGAGAGCGCGACCGGCTCTCCTCGGCCGACCGGGCGCTCGACGGTGGCTCCGGCGGGCCGCGCCGCCTTCCTCGACGCGGACGCGGCGGCGGTCACGCGTGGGGCGGCATCGCGGCGGCGTTGGTCGCCGTATTGGTGCTGGCCGGCGGCATCGGCTTCCTGTCGCAGGGCTCGAGCGACGAATCCGGCGGCGATTCCGGGTTCGCCGAGGTGGACGACGCCGTCTCGGGTGCCGACGGCGGCGGCGCCGGTGGAAGTACTGGGGGAAGCGAGTCTGGCCCGCAGGCAACCGTGGCACCTGCCCCCGGTGAGGCGCCCGCCGGCGACGCGAGCTACCAGAGCGACGAGGCATTCGGGAACCTGAGTGAATCGGAACGTGCCGCACTCGGTTACTCGGAGGAGGCGGCGCGAGACGCCGCCGCCCCCGGTTCTTCACTGCAAGGCGTCGGCGCGGTGCCCGAGCAGCAGGGCGACCTGACGAAGATCATCCGGGACGGCCGCATCGGCATCGTGATCGCCGACGGCTCGTTCTCGAAGGGGGTTGCCGGCGTCACGCAGATCGCCCGGCGCAACGGCGGATTCGTGCTCGAGTCGAGCTCGCGCGACGAGCGAAGCGGGGCGTTGACCCTTCGCGTGCCGGCGAAGCGATTCGACGACACGATGCTGGCGCTGCGCGCGCTCTCCGGTCAGCTCGACGGCGAGGTCGAGTTCCAAGACATCACGGGCCAGGACGTGACCGCCGAGTTCATCGACCTGCAGGCCCGTCTCGACATCCTGAAGGACCGTCGCGAGCTGCTGCTCGACATCCAAGCCGACGCGACGTCGACCTCGGAGATCCTGCGGCTCGCCGCGTTGATCGATGACGTGCAGTTGCAGATCGAGAACATCCAGGGTCGCTTGAACTTCCTGAAGGACCAGGTCGCCGAGGCCACGATCAAGGTCGAGGTGCGCGAGCGCGATGTGCAGCGCGAGGACCCGGGCTCCGACCCCGAGAACCCCAGCCTGGCCGACTCGTTCGAGCTCGCGGTGCAGGGGTTCCTGCGCATCATCGGCGCGGTCGTCGTCGGGCTCGGTTACCTGATCCCGCTCGGCGTGATCGCGCTGATCGGCTGGGGCGTGGTCAGGCTGGTGCGGCGTCGCGATCGCGGAGCCAACTGAGCGCTCGGAATCGTTCGGCCGCCGCCGAGGCCACGTGCGCGTCTTCCCCCGCACGACCCTCGGTGGCGCCGAACCAGGCGTCGGCCTCGAGCCACGCCGCCTCGATCTGTTCGTCGGGGCGCAAGCGTCCGTGGGAGCGGAACGCGTCGACCGATCCATAGCGCATCACCGCCTCGTCGAGGCGCTGCTGCTCGAACTCCAGCCCGTACGGTGGCATCACCTCGAGGTGCTCGAGGGCCCACAGCAGCGTGCCGAGCGCCTCCTTGCGCCACATCGCGTCGGCGACCGCCTCACGCGGCCAGGAACCCGAGGGACCCTCGAACAGCCGGCGCTCGGCCTCGGTGACGGCCGGCCACACGGCCTCGCGCTCGAGCCAGTCGTCGGTCTCGCGGCAGGCGGCCTCTGCCTGGCGGATGCGGCCGAAGTCGCCCTCGGTCTCGGCCACGACGTACTCGATCGAGCCGCGGCGCACCAACGCGTACAGCACGAGGGCCCGGTCGCTGACCTCGCCGGCGGAGGGTCTGATCATGCAGGGGTGACCCTCACATCTCCCGGCGGCCGTCGAGGGCCTGGGAGAGGGTGACCTCGTCGGCGTACTCGAGGTCGCCGCCGACCGGCAGGCCGCTCGCGAGCCGCGTGACCCGAACACCGATCGGCTTCAACAGCGCCGCGACGTACATCGCCGTCGCGTTGCCCTCGAGGTTGGGGTTCGTCGCGAGGATCACCTCGGTCACGTGGTCGCGCTCGACGCGGTCGAGCAGCTCCTGCACGCGCAGGTCGTCGGGGCCGACGCCGTCGAGCGGGCTGATCGCGCCGCCCAGGATGTGGAAGCGACCCTTGATCAACGCGGCCTTCTCGATCGTGGCGGCATCCTTGGGCTCCTCGACCACGCAGAGCAGCGTGCGGTCGCGGGATTCGTCGCGGCAGATACGGCAGAGATCGCCCTCGGCGACGTTGCCGCACTCGCGGCAGAACGCGATGCGATCCTTCGCCTGCACGATCGCGGCCGCGAGACGTTTCGCGTCGGCGGGGTCGGCCTTCACGAGCCAGAACGCGAGCCGCTGCGCCGACTTCGGCCCCACGCCGGGGAGCCTGGCCAGCTCGTCGATCAGCTCCTGGATCGGACCCTCGTACACGACTACTCCGCCCGTTCCGTCTCGGCCGCGACCTGGGCGCCGAGCATCTCCTGCACCCGCTTGAGCGCCTCGGCCTCGTCGACGACCTCGTCCTCCTCGACGATCTCGACCGCGGCGGGCCCGGCGGCGTCGCGGACCTCTCGCACGACGCACACGATGTCGGGCCTGACGCCGAACAGGTCGCCGAGCGCCGCCTGCAGCTCCGGCTTCTTCCCCTCGACCTTCTGGGGGCCGACCTTGCGGTCGGGCGGGAACGCAAGCTCGAGCGTCGAGCCGTCGTAGCTCGCCACTGTCGCCGACTCGAGGATCGCCGCGAGGATCATCTGTCGGTTCGCGGAGAGGTGCTCGAGCAAGGGCTGCCAGGAACGCCGCAGGAGTGCGACGTCGACGCTGCCGGCGTCGGCCGCGTGCGGCACGGGCATCTGGATCGTCGGTTCATCAGGCGCTTCGCCGTCGTCGACGACGATCGTCGGGGATCCATCGGGGATCTCCGGCTCCGCGGTCTCCCGGTCGCTTCTCTCCGAGGAACCGACCGCCTCGACGACCGCCACAGTGACCGGGGGGTCGACCGCGGCGATCGGCTCGACGTCGTCGGCTGGTCCTCTCGGTGTCGGCGCGTGGGCGACGTCGGCAGCGGTAGGCACGACGGCCCCGGGGTCGAGGTGGGCGAGGCGCTCGAGGCGCTCGAGGCGCGTGAGGAGCGCCGAAGGGTCGTCGTCGGTCTCGGGCATGGTCGAGCGCACGAGCGCGAGTTCGAACGACAGCCGCGGGGAGGTCGTCCACCGCATGTCGTTCTGGGCCGCCAGCAGCAGGGACAGTACCCTGGCGAGCTCGGCGGGCGAGAACTTCTCCGCCTGGATGCGCAGCGTCTCGTACGCGTCGTCGGGCACGTCGACGAGGTCGGCCTGGCCGGGGGCGGTCTTCACCAGGAGCAGATTGCGGAAGTGCGTGAGCGCTTCGGCGGTGACGTTGCGAAGGTCCTGTCCGTCCTGCACCAGACGCCCGACGATCTCGAAGACCCCCTTGGCGTCGCCGATGGCCACGGCGTCGGCCAGCTCGTGCTGCACCTCGCCACGTGGGGCGCCGAGGAGCGTGCGCACCACGTCGTCGTCGATCGTGGTGCCCCCGAGGACGCTGGCCTGATCGAGCATCGAGAGCGCGTCCCTGGACGAGCCCTGCGCCTGTTGCGCGATGGTGTGGGCGGCGGAAGCGGTGAGCGTCGCGCCCTCCTGCGAGGCGATCGAGATCAGCTGGTCCGACAGCGTCTCGAGCGTGAAACGCCGGAAGTCGAACCGCTGGCACCGCCCGACGATCGTGGCCGGCATCTTGTGCGGCTCGGTGGTCGCGAGGACGAAGCGGACGCCTGTCGGCGGTTCCTCGAAGACCTTCAGCAGCGCGTCGAAGGCCTCGCGAGACAGGCGCTGAGCCTCGTCGATGATGTAGACCTTCTCGCGACCCTGCACCGGCGCCGTGGGCGCCTTCTCGCGCAGCTCGCGGGCGTCCTCGACCCCCCCGTGGCTTGCCGCGTCGATCTCGACGACGTCGAGGTGGGTGCCGTCGCGCACGGCGACGCACTGCGAGCACGTGCCGCACGGCTCGGCCGTCGGTCCCTGCTCGCAGTTGACCATCTTGGCGAGGATGCGAGCGGTCGACGTTTTGCCCGTGCCTCGCGGTCCGCAGAACAAGAACGCGTGGTGCAGGCGGCCCTCACGGATCGCGCCGGTAAGCGCACGCACGACGTGATCCTGCCCGAGCACCTCGGCGGGCGTCTGCGGTCGGTAGCGCCGGTACAGGGCCTGGTGCTGCGTCTCGTCCGCCACGTGCCTCCTACGCTCCCCGTCGGCCGCTCTCCGCCCGCCGCTCCCGCCGGGCCACCAGCTCGCTTCGCCATCACGCCGCCCCCCAAGCGGGGCGAGAAAGGTGGCCGTGCACCCGCCGTCGACCACGGATGACTCGGTCGCTACCTGGAACGGCAGCTCCAGCCAGGCATCCCTGCGGCACCCACCGGCTTCCGCTTACGGCTGCTTCCTTCCGGACCTGACCGGGTTCGCGGGCCGATGTCGCGCAGGACCCGACCTTCAACGCTCCGTTCCGAGGGCTGCCCCGGACCTTCCGGGCCTCGGGCGGGGATTCAGCCCCGCTGAAGCGGATCGCGGGTACAGGGCACCGCTAGCTCCCCGCCTAGCACGGCCACGGGCAGTATACGTGGGGGGTCCGACGAGCGGAGGCGAGCGATGGACGACGTGGTGCAAGCTGCGCTTTGGGGGTTCCTGGCCGCATCGGCGCTGCCGCTCGGCGCGCTCTTCGCGACCCGATACACCCTGTCGACACGCACGGTCGGCGCGATCATGGCGTTCGGCGCGGGAACGCTGATCACGGCCGTCACGTTCGAACTGGTCGATCAGGCGTTCAGGCGAACCGACCTGTGGCCGGTCGTGCTCGGCCTCGGTTTGGGCGCCATCGCCTTCACCGCCGGCGACGCCGCGCTCGTCAGGTACGGAGGCCGCCGCCATCGGCGTCGCGACCCGGGCATCGCCGACGATGACGGCGGACTGCCGATCGCGCTCGGGGCGGTCCTCGACGGCATCCCGGAGTCCCTCGTGTTGGGGATCTCGCTCGCGACCGGTGGCGCGGTGAGCGTGACCTTCTTGATCGCCGTGTTCGTTTCCAACGTGCCTGAGTCTCTCGCCTCCACGCGAGGGATGATCGCGGCCGGCCACTCGCGTGGTCGTGTGGTCGCGTTGTGGTTCGTGGTCGCCGCCGTGAGCGCAGCCTTCGCGGCGCTCGGCGCGACGCTCGATCGCCTCGACCAGGGGGCCGTCGCGACCGTGCAGTCCTTCGCCGCCGGCGCACTGCTCGCCCTGATCGCCGACTCCCTGCTTCCCGACGCCTACCGCGACTCGGGCTTGCGGACCGGCCTATTCGTCGTGCTCGGGTTCGCGCTCGCGTTCGCACTCACAGCCCTGGACTGACCGGACACGCCCGGCGGCCACGGTACCCTGGGAGCCCCATGCCCCTGTCGGCACCCCTCCGTAGACGTTCGATGCTGGTCACCGTGGTCGTCCTCGTGGCGATCGGCGTGGCGGCGTTGGCATGGCCAGGATCGGGTGGCTCGAACCCCGCCGCACCACCGGCCGCGGCCGAACCGGCGACCGTGACGCCGGCTGCCCCGTCGGACACCGAGACGGTCGCGCCCGACCGCCTGGCCCGCCAGGTCTGCAAGGCCGTGCCGAGAGAGGTGCTGGTCCGCACCGTCAACGGCACCCATCTCGTGCGCAGCGGCGATCTGCAGATGATCACCCCCTACCCCGACTACGTCTCCTCCGGCCTCACGCATGCGACCCCGTTCGACCACACACAGGAGGTGCCCCTGCTGCTGTACGGGCCCGGCATCGTGAAGCCCGGTGTGTACGACGAACCGGCGATGCTCACAGACGTCTCCCAGACCGCGGCGTCGATGCTGGAATTCGACGGGTTCACGGCGCCCGACGGCCGGGCGCTCGACGAGGCACTTCTGCCCACCGACGAGCGGACGCCACCGAAGCTGCTCGTCACGATGGTCTGGGATTCCGCCGGGGTCGACCTGCTCGAGCGGTGGCCACGGTCGTGGCCCTACCTGCGGCAGCTGGCTCGACAAGGTGCATGGTTCACGGACGCTCAGCTGAACTCGGCGCCCGCGAACACCCCTCCGAGCCACGCCACGATCGGCACCGGCGCCTACCCCCGCCACCACGGCTTCGCCGATGAATACATCTGGATCAATGGGTCGCTGCAGAAGCCCAACGCCGAAGGCCCGACATTCATGAAGCTGCCGACCCTGGCCGACGCCTACGACCTCGCGATGGACAACGAGCCGATCGTGGGCGGGGCCGCGAGCCTCTCGGCGCACCTGATGATGATGGGCCACGGACTCGCGTGGCAGGGCGGCGACGACGACATCGCGATCGCTCGCGAGGTGCAGGGGGCCGCGACCGGCGGCGACGACACGGCGAACGAATGGGGGCTCACCGACGGCATGCGGCCCTACTACCGCATGCCGGAGTGGGTGAACGACGACACGATCGACGCGTCGTTCGAGCAGGCGAAGACGGCTCTCGACCAGCGCGACGGCAGCCTCGACGGCCTCTGGCGCGGCTTCTCGATCGAGCAGATGGCCAACGGGTTCAACACACCGGCTCGTTCCCCGTACCAGACCACCCTCTTCGAGGAGCTCGTGAAGCGGGAGGGCTTCGGACGCGACCGCGTGCCCGACCTGCTCTACCTGAACTACAAGATCATCGACACGATGGGCCATCAGTTCTCCGCCGACGGTGAGGAGATGACCGACGGACTGGAAGTCCAGGACGGCGAGCTCCGCCGCTTCGTCCGGTTCCTGAACGACGAGGTGGGCCGCGGGGAGTGGGCGATGATCCTGACCGCCGACCACGGCATGCAACGCGACCCCGCGGCGATCGGCGCGTTCCTGATCGACATCGACCGGCTAGGCAGCGCGGTCGAGTCCGCGTTCGGCGGCACCGCCGGCCGGCCCGTGATCCTGAAGGCGCGTCCGACACAGATGTGGCTCGACGAGAAGCTGCTCGAGCGCAAGGGCTACACGGTGGAGCAGGTCGCCGAGTTCCTCGCGGACCTCACCCAAGCCGACGTCGCGACGACGGCGGGCACCCGGCCCGGCGAGGCGAACGATCCCGCGTTCCAAGCTGTCTTCCCCACCTCGACGATCGAACAGCTGCCCTGCCTGCCGGCGTCGATGCGCACCGGATAGGAGACGTCGGCGGGAACCTGCGAACGGTCCCGGGCCGTCGAACCCGAGACAGCGACGCCAGGCCCGCGAGCGGGCCCAGGAGCTTCCCGGAGGTCACGATGCGCACCACCAGCCGTTCTCGTTGGATCCTGTTCACGTCGATCGCCGTGCTCCTGGTCGTCGTCGCGGGCGCCGCGATCGCCGCCTCGACCGGCGATCCGGACGAGCCCGTCAGCTCCGGACCGATCTCCGACGATCCGGATCCGGGCGACGGGGGTCCCGTGCTCGTGGAACCGACACCCGGCATGACCGACGTGTACGCGCGGCCGTTCGACTCGGCGACCGTGAACGGCGACGGCACCAGCGTCACCATCGACTTCGTGAGCGGCGTGGAACCGTGCGCTGTGCTCGATCGCGTCGACGTGCAGTACGGAGCCGTCGCCGTGACGATCACGTTGTACGAGGGCCGCGATCCGAACGCCGGAGACGTCGCCTGCATCGAGATCGGCGTGTTCAAGCGAGTGATCGTGCAGCTCGACGAGCCTCTGGACGATCGCGAGATCGTCGACGGCGCCGCCGAGTGACTCACGGGAGCCGGGCGGCCTCCACGTCGACGTCGTCCGCCGCCCCCGGTTCTCGGACCCACACCTCCCACTCGGACACCTGCTCGAAGCCGAGCCGCGCGTACATCGACCGTGCCTCGTCGCTCGGGTGCAGCCAGGCGAGGTCGGCACCTGTGAACGCCCGCGCCGCCCGCACGGTCATCGCCGATCCGATCCCTCGACCCCGCGCCGCCGGCACGACGCCGACGCCCATCACCCCGGTCGTGGGGCCGTCGCGATACCCAGCGGCGATGGCGACCGGTTCCGCCCCCTGCCATCCGACGAACATCTGCGCGTCGGGTGCTCCGAGGGCACCGGCGCCGTAGAAGGCCCGTCCGGTGTCGGGATTGTCCCCGAACGCGAGGACGCCGACCTGCACGAGGGCCTCCGCGTCATCCGGGCCATCGACCGCTCGGATCTCGACCCCGTCGGGCACCTGCACCTCGGGCAGGGCCCCCGGATCGATCACCAGGCCCGGCCGTTGGATGATGCAGGTGAGTCCCATCGAGCGGACCGCCGCATCGACCTCAGGATGGCGCCCCACCTGGAGATCGACGCCGAACTGCAGCCCCCGACGCGCGAACTCTGCCTCGGCGGCCGCGAGCGCGGCCACGGCGTCACGAGGTAGCGCCTCGACCACGACGGAGCTGAGCGCGGGATCGGGGAGGTTCGCGAGCGCCAAAACGAGCCCGTCGATCTCGAGCACCTCGGCGCCCGTCACGTTCGCCCTGCGAGCGCGCTCGGCAGCGACGAGCCCGAGCGCGAGTCGTTCGGCCTGCTGCACGGTGAGAGTCTGCCAGGACCAGGGGGCGAGCACCGCTCTCGGTAGCATCGTGCCCGTGAAGGTCGGTGCGGTGGTCGTGGACTTCGACGGCACCGCCTGCCTGCACGACGCCGCCGAGCACCTGCTGCGGGCGTTCGCCCCGGGAGACTGGGAGTCGCTCGACGAGGCCTGGGAACGAGGTGCCCTGGGATCACAGGAGGTCATCGCGGCACAGAGCGCGATGCTCGACGCCGACCGTGACACGCTCCTCGGATTCGTGCAGACGCACTGCAGGATGGACCCCACGTTCGCACCGTTCGTCGGGTGGGCCCACGACAACGGCATCGACGTCGCCGTCGCGTCCGACGGCTTCGGCTTCTACATCGAGCCCCTCCTCGCCGCGGCCGGTGTGCCGCCGATCCCCGTGATCACGAACGAGCAGGTCTGGAACGACGACGACCGACCTGGGGGACTGCGCTTCGTCAACCGGCACACGGAGTGCGTCGGGTGCGGCACGTGCAAGATGCAGGCCGTGCTCTCCCGTCGCCGGGCCGACGTCGCCGTCGCGTTCGTGGGCGAGGGTTCGAGCGACCGATACGGGGCGCTCTACGCAGACGTGACGTTCGCCAAGCTCGAGCTCATCGCGCATTGCGAGCGCGACGGGGTTAAGTTCGTGCCCTGGACGGACTTCGACGACGTGCGTCGGTGGCTCGAGGGCGAGGAGCCGCTCCCCGGACCCGTCACTCCCGAGCCGTGCCCCGGCTGGACCGTACCCTGAGGGGATGCACCCGATCGACTTGCCCGACGGCTACACGGCACGGCCGTCGACGGCCGACGACCTCGAGGCGACCTTCCGGCTCGTCGCCGCGGCCGAGGAACACGACGACGGAGCGGCCGAGATCGCCCGCAGCGACATCGCGGCGGAATGGGAGCGACCCGATTTCGACCTCGAGGCGATGTCGATCACCGTGTGGCACGACGATGAGCTTGCGGCCAGCGGCGACGTGTTCATGGGCCGAGCCGAGGTCGACGTCGCCCCGGCCCACCGCGATCGTGGGATCGGATCGGCCCTGCTGCCATGGACCTGGGCGGTCGCGCGAGCCGACGGCAGGGACTCCGTCGGCCAGACGGTGTCGGACAGGCGCACCGACGCCGCACCCCTCTTCACCGCACACGGCTACGAGGCCGGCCATACGGCGTGGGCCCTACGCATCGACCTCGCCGACGAGCCGCCGCCGGCTCCGGCCCTGCCGGACGGCCTCTCGTTCCGCGACTTCCGCCCCGGGGACGACGATCGAGCGGTCTTCGAGGTGATCGACGTCGCGTTCGACGAGTGGGACGACCGGGAATCGCACGGGTTCGACAACTGGGCGCCGGCGTTCCTGCACCGGGACGAGGTGCTCTCCGAGCTCGTGCCCCTCGTGGTCGACGGTGATCGCATCGTGGGCGTCGCGCTCAACTACCACTACGGCGTCGATGACGACGTGGAGGGCTGGACCCAGCAGCTCGCCGTCGACCGTGCCTATCGAGGCCGTGGGCTCGGCCGTGCCCTGCTGCAGGAGAGCTTCAGGCGTTTCCACGGCGTGGGATACCGGCGGGCGGGCCTGTCCACCGACTCGCGCACGGGCGCGCTCGGGCTCTACGAACACGTCGGTATGCGGGTGCGTTCGAGCTTCACGCGGTACACGAAGCAGCTCACCGACGACTGAGCGTCGCCGCAACGCGACCGGCGGTGGCCGAGGGATTCGAACCCTCGAGGGAGTTGCCCCCCTACACGCTTTCCAGGCGTGTCCCTTCGGCCGCTCGGGCAGGCCACCGCGACGAGTCTAGCGAGCGGCCCGCGCGCGAAGCTCGGCCAGCACGTCGTCGACCTTCCGATCGACGAAGCGGACGTAGACCGCGCGTCCCGCGGCGTTGAGGTGGAAGCCGTCGTCGGCGAACCACTCGGGGTGGTCGTGGGCTCTTCGACCACCAGCGGATCACGTGCACCTTGTCGTGAGCGTTCGCGCACGCGTTCAGCGTCTCGTTGTTCGGCTCCTCCCAGGCGCGAGGCACCGTGATCGTCATGAGGAACACGCGTCGCTTGGGTCCGGCGTAGCCGACGAGCCGGTCGCAATCGCCGGGGTCGATCGTGCCGTTCGTGCCCAGGTGCACGATCACGCGCTTGGGAAGCGTGCCGTCCTCGGCCTTGTGCCGAACGATCCACACCCCGGCGCCGAACTGACGGCCTACGCTGGCGTTCACCCCGTATCCGAGCGGTCGCAACTCGGGCTTGGCCGACAGCATGATCGAGTCGCCGACGCCGAACCTTCCCTTGGGCGGCGATCCGGCGATCGCGGACGACACGAGCAACGTCGCGAACCGCGGCCATCAGCATCACCACGGCGACGCGGCCGGGGGAGCGGTCAGATCGATCCATGGTTCCCATCAACGGTCGTGCGGGAGGTCGCCTTGAGGCCGCAGCGAGGATCCCAAAGACACGGCGGTTCCGCGAACCCTTGGCTCGTTCAGGAGCGCTCGAGCTCGACGGTGGTCGAGATGCCGAGATGCAGCGCGAGCGACGTGAGCCCGGCCCAGAGGATCAGCGCGACCACCGCGAGCAAGGGCCCGTACGTGCGGCTCGAGGAGCTCGAGAGGGCGAAGTAGAGGCTCAACAGCGCCGTGAAGGAAGCCCAGAGCACGAGCGAGACGCCGGCGCCGGCGAGCACGTGACGCGTCGAACCGAGCGGCATCGCGGGCGAGACACGCAGCAGGAGCAGGAGCCCGGCTCCGGCGAGCGCCAGGCCGACCGGCCATCGCGCGACCTCCCAGACCACCCGGGCAGTTTCCTCGAGCCCCAATCCGCTCACGACGGCGCCCCCGGCCCCGATCGCGAGACCTCCGAGGGTGAGCAGCGCACCTACCGGTACGGCGACGAGCGCCGCGACGACGTATCGCCTGGCGGTCGGACGGTCCCGGTCCAGACCGGCGATGCGATTGGCGCTCCGCTCCACCTGTGCCATCGCGAAGGTGCCGGCGATCCAGGCGGTGGCGAGCCCGACGAAGGCCGCCACGGCTCCGCCGCTCGCTCCCTGCTGGGCGGCCTCCGTGAGCAGGCTTCCCGATGGACCGGGCGAGACGGACACGGACAGGTGCTGGACGAGACGGCGAACCTCCGGAAGGGCGAGCATGCTCGCGAGGCCAACGAGACCGATGAACCCCGAGAGGACGACGAGCAACACCTGATACGCGAGCGCCCGCGTGTGGCTCGTCCCGTCGGACCCGCGGAAGCGCCGCACGGCGTCGGCCAAGAACGCACCGGCACGCCGCGGCGATGCGTCCACACCGTGGAGCGTGTGATCCTGCGTGATCGAGGTCATGGCGCCGACTTCCCCAGGCGGACGGTCCTTCAAACGGGCCCGCGCGCTCCGGCGGCGCGCTCGCGTGGGTTCGGGGTAGGCTTCGGGGCCATGTCGGGGGACCCTGCGACCGAGCGATGGTTCCTCGGCCCGCACGAGCGCGGCAACCTCGCGACCTCGCTCGACCGCCGGCGCGGCGACGGGATCGCCTGGAGCGCGGGCAACCACGTCGAGGCGCTCGTGCACGGCCGCCCGTACTTCGAGGCCCTGCACGAGACCCTTTGCCTCACCGGACCCGACGACTCAGTGTCGCTCGCCGATTGGCGGGGCGACCCCGACGTGCGGCTGGTCGACGACCGAGACCTGGCCGGCGTCCTCTCGGACCTGGCGACGCGCGGCGTCGCCGTGCGCGGGCTGGTGTGGCGGTCGCACCCGAAGGTCACGGGCTTCCACCTGGAGCATCACGTCGCGCTGGCCAGGGAAGTCAACGAGGACGGTGGCCAAATCCTTCTCGACCAGCGGGTCCGATGGGCCGGTTCCCACCATCAGAAGCTGGTCCTGATCCGGCACGAGGGCGATTCCTCCCGCGACGTGGCGTTCGTCGGCGGCATCGACCTGTGCCACGGGCGGCGCGACGATCACGAGCACAGCGGGGACCCGCAACCCGAGGACCTCGACGAGCGATACGGCGAGCACCCGCCGTGGCACGACATCCAGATCCGTGTCCGCGGCCCGGCCGTCGGCGATCTCGATCACACGTTCCGCGAACGTTGGAACGACCCTACGCCGCTGGAAGACCGCCGCACGCCGCTGCGCTCGATGCTCTCGAAGGTGGCAGACCACCCACCGCACCCTGATCCGCTGCCCGACTCGGCGCCCGACCCACCGCGGGCGGGCGACATGGCCGTGCAGGTGCTCCGCACGTACCCGGCCAAGCGACCTCCGTACCCGTTCGCCCCAGAGGGAGAGCGGAGCATCGTCCGCGCCTACCGGAAGGCGTTCGAGCGCGCCCGCACGCTGATCTACGTGGAGGATCAGTACCTATGGTCCAGCGACGTCAGCGCGCTGTTCGCCGAGGCGATGGAGCGCGCCCCCACGCTGAAGGTGATCGTGATCGTGCCCCGCATCCCCGAACGCAACGGGCCGTTCTCCGGCCCGCCCCACCGGCTCGCGCAGCTCGAGCTCGTCGATCGCCTCGAGGCGGTCGGGCGCGACCGCTTCGCGATCTACGACCTCGAGAACGAGGCGGGTACGCCCATCTACGTGCACGCCAAGACGGTGGTGGTCGACGACACGTGGGTGGCGGTGGGCTCGGACAACCTGAACCGGCGGTCGTGGACGCACGACTCTGAGCTCTCGTGCGCGGTCGTCGACGGCGCCCGTGACCGACGCGAGCCACTCGACCCGGGGGTCACGGCGACGGAGCTCGAGCGTTCGCCCGCGGGCTGCGACTCGCCCTGATGCGTGAGCACCTCGGCCGTGACGACGATCGGGGACTGGTCGACCCGATCGAGGCCTTCGACCTCGCCCACCAGGCGGCGCAGGCGCTCGACGACTGGCACGAGCGGGGACGTCGCGGCCCCCGCCCACCCGGACGGTTGCGCGCCCACCGGTTCCCGGACGTGCGCTGGTGGGAGCGATGGTGGGCGCAACCCCTCTACCGCACGATCGTCGACCCCGACGGGCGGCCGCGCGTGATGCGTCACGACGGACGCTACTGACCCGCGGCCTCCCGGGCGACCGGGCCGTCCAGGACACGTACGAGCCTGCCCTCGCCCCCCGGCGATCGAGTGCACCCCGAACGAGAAGGGCACGGAGTCGGAAAGCCGCTCGATCAGGACGTTTACGAGAGACCGGGAGCGGTGAAACTCGTGCCGTGGAAAGCAGCTCGGTCTCGTCCAAGGACCGCCCAGGCGATCGTCCGACCGATCGCCCCGAAGAACGACCCCTCCGGACCCGGCGTCCTGTGGCCGTCGCCGCCGGGGTCGGAGCAACCGGAGCCGTCGTCATGTGCGCGATCCTCGCGGGCCTCGGCCTCTCGCTGACCGAGGGGCTCCTCAGCGGGCCGCTCGGGCAGTGGGACGAGTGGGTCAACGACTGGTTCCTCAACCGTCGCACCCAATCAGTGAGCGCCGTGGCCCACGTCGGCTCCACCATCGGGGACACGGGATGGATCATCGCTGTCGCGGCGGTCGTCGTGATCGCGTTCTTATCGTTCGGCTGGAGACGGGGAGCAGGGCTCCTGATCGTGGCGCTGACGGTGGAGGTGTCCGTCTTCCTGCTCACCACGCTGATCGTGTCGCGTGAGCGACCCACCGTTCCACAACTGGAAGCCTCCCCTCCCACGTCCAGCTTCCCGTCCGGGCACACCGCGGCCGCGATCGCCCTTTACTTCGGCCTCGCGCTGGCCCTGACGCCACACCTCCGGAGCCGGTGGTCACGCGTGATCGTGTGGCTCGTGGCGGTCGCGATCCCGCTGCTCGTGGCCGTATCGCGGATCTACGCCGGCATGCACCACGTGACCGACGTCGTGGGGAGCCTCGTGCTCGGCGCGGGAGCGCTCGTGACGGCGACGATCGCCGTGAGGCCCCCCGACGAGCAGGTCCGATGACGACCGTCGCCGTGGTCGCGCATACGGGCAAGACGACGGGCGGGGGCCTGATCGAGCTGCGGCGCCGACTGGCGGAGGAGGGTGTCACCGAACCTCTGTGGTTCGAGGTGTCCAAGAGCAAGCGCGCGCCCAAGCGGGTTCGCAGGGCGATGGATGCCGGAGCCGACCTCGTCCTCGTATGGGGGGGCGACGGCATGGTCCAGCGGTGCGTCGACGCCCTGGCGGGATCCGACACCGCGATGGCGGTCGTGCCTGCGGGCACCGCCAATCTGTTCGCGACCAACCTGGGCATCCCGCAGCACATCGCGGGAGCCGTGCGGGTCGCGATGCGCGGCTCACGCACGCGCCTGGACGTGGGCCGCATCAACGGCGAGCGGTTCGCGGTCATGGCGGGCGTCGGCGTCGATGCCCTGATGATCAGGGACGCCGACGCCGGCCTGAAGAACCGCATCGGCAAGCTCGCCTACGTGGTCACAGGAGCGTCCGGTATCCGCGTCCCTCCGTTCCGCGCGCGCGTCAAGGTCGACCGAACTCTGTGGTTCGACGGCGACGTGAGCTCGGTGCTCATGGGAAACATGGGCACGATCATGGGCGGCATCGAGGCATTCGACCACGCGCGGCCCGACGACGGCCTGCTCGAGATCGGCGTGGTCACCGCCGACGGGGCCCTCGAGTGGGTGCGCACGCTGGGTCGGGCGGCGGTCGGCACGACCGCACGCTCGCCATTCGTGCAGACGATGTCGGGCCGGCGCGTGCGGATCAAGCTCGATCGTGAGATGCCCTACGAGCTGGACGGTGGTGACCGGCCGGCGACCCGATCGCTCAGGATCGACGTCGAGGCGGCCGCCGTCATCGTGTGCGTGCCGCCGAGTTCGGCGTTCGCGACGCGGGGGACCGGGACACCTGCGGCGGCGGCCATCGGCGAGACAGGAGGTCGGTCATGACCGGGAGGAAGGGACAGGCGAAGGGGCAGTTCAACAAGCAGGCCGGGGCGGTCCGCCAGCTGGCCGGTCGTCTGAAGGGCGACCGCGCCCTCGAGGCGAAAGGTCTCGCGCAGCGGGCCAAGGGCTCCGTGCAGGACGCCGCGGGAGCCGCGTTGCGAAAGGTCACTGAGTAGACGACGAGCGTGTCGCCGCGACCGAGGGGCGCAGGTTGGGCTTGGACAGAGGACGACCGTTGCGGGTCATCGACGGCTTCCAACGAGCCCACGGCTGGCTCGGGTTCCCGCTCGCCGTCGCGTGCTGACCGCGGCGGACGTGGCCTGGTCCGACGTGGCATCCGGCGCCGTGCTCGCCGGGATCGGATGGACGGCCCTCCTCACCACCGGGAGCATGATCGTCGGGAACCGCATCGCGTCCTCGTCCGACGTCTACGGGTCCTTCGCGCTGGTGATCGGGCTGCTGGCGTGGATCTACCTGGGCGCCCAGCTCATGCTCGTCGGCGCGGCGCTCAACGTCGTGCTGAAGCTTCGGCTGTGGCCCCGGTCACTCCAGGGCGAGCTGACCCGGTCGGACCGCCTCGCCCTCCGGCGGTCGGCCGGGCAGGAGGAGCGCACGGATGAGGAGGTCGTGAGCGTACGGTTCGAGCAGGAGGACGACCGATCGAGATCGACGGGGAAGGTGCGCGACAATCCGCAGGAAGCGACGCGCGCGAGAGGCCATCCACCGGTCGACCGCTCCCGCCATGTCGCATAGAGAGACGCGACGAGTGCGCACCGCGTGGTGCGCACTCGTCCACATCGTCGCACGTCGGCGACATCAGCGCGGAGGCGGCGTGATTTGAACACGCGAGGGGCGGTTTAGACCCCTAACCGCTTTCGAGGCGGTCCCGTTCGTCCGCTCCGGCACGCCTCCGTCGACGAGTCTAGCAACGCGGGCCGCGGCGGTTCCGTGGCATCATCGCGAACGACGGGAGCCGGGCGTCGGAGCTCGGCCGAGGAAGCCGGAGGCGTAACGTGGACGCGAAGGACCTCGAGGCGGTGCCCCTGTTCGCGGGGCTGTCGAAGAAGGAACGCCAGCACGTCGCGGGCTACGCCGACGTCGTGGACCTGCCCCTCGGCTACCACCTCTGCGACCAGGGCGCGTTCGCCCACGAGTTCTTCGTGCTGCTCCATGGGGACGTCGAGGTCACCCAGGACGGGCGCCACCTCACCGACCTCGGCCCGGGCGACTTCTTCGGCGAGGTCGCGCTGATCGAGGGGGACCGACGCACCGCCAGCGTCGTCGCGTCGACGCCGATCACGGCGATCGTGATGCACCAACGCGACTTCGACTCGATGCAGCGGGAACTCCCGCACGTGGCCGAGCAGATCCACGAGGCCGTGCACGCGCGGTCGCCGCGTCACCCCGGCGACTGATCCGCCGCGCCACCGCGACGCTGCCGGAAGAACGCGCGCAGCACGTCGCCGCACGCATCGCCGAGCACACCCGACGTCAGCTCTACGCGGTGGTTCAGGCGCGGGTCACGAACGAGGTCGCCGAGCGAACCGGCGAAGCCCGCCTTCGGATCGTCGGCGCCGAAGACCACCCGGTCGACCCGCGCCAGCACGATCGCACCGGCGCACATCGCGCACGGCTCGAGCGTCACGACGAGCGTGCATCCGTCGAGCCGCCACGATCCGGTGCGGCGTGCGGCCTCGCGCAACGCCAACATCTCCGCGTGCGCGGTCGGGTCGCCCAGCCGTTCCCTCGCGTTGCCCGCCGCCGCGATCACCACCCCGCCACGCAGGACCACCGCGCCGACGGGGACGTCGCCCGACCCGACGCACGACCGCGCCTCGTCGAGCGCCAGGCGCATCGCGGCCTCGTCATCGAGGGGGCTACTCTGATTCATACTAGTAGCGGTCGATTTCGTGCAGCCGTTCGTCGTCGATGCCGAAGTGGTGGGCGATCTCGTGCACGACCGTCTCGCCGATCACGCGCTTCAGCGCATCGTCGTCGGGCCCCGCTTCCGCGGCGATCGGCATCGCGAACAGCGTGATGCGATCGGGCAGCACGCCCGAGTAGTCGCTGCCACGTTCGGTGAGCGGGATGCCCTCGTACAGCCCGAGGGTGTCGGGATCGACTCGTCGGGCGGGTGGTCGTCGACGAGCACCTCGACGTTGTCCAGCGTGCGGTGCACCCACTCGGGCAGCGCGTCGAGCGCCTCGGCGACGAGGGCCATGAACCGCTCCTGGTCGGGGGCCGCAGGGCCTGACGACATGCGATCTGACGACATGCGAGTAGCCTACGCGCATGCCCGGGGGGCTCCTCACCGACCTGTACGAGCTCAACATGGCGGCCAGCTACCTGCGCCGCGACATGGACGGTCTCGCGACGTTCAGCCTCTACGTGCGGGGACTCCCGAAGGCGCGCGGATTCCTGGTGGCGGCCGGTCTCGAGTCGTGCCTGGACTTCCTCGAGTCGTTCTCGTTCACCGACGACGAGCTGGCGGCGCTCGGCTCGATGGGCTTCGACGATCGGGCGCTCGAGGACCTCTCGACCCTGCGGTTCTCGGGCGAGGTCTGGGCGGTGCCGGAGGGGCGTGTCGTCTACTCCGAGGAACCGATGCTCGAGGTGACGGCCCCGGTCGCGGTCGCCCAGGTGGTCGAGACCGTGCTGCTGAACCAGATCACGCTGCACACCACCCTCGCATCGAAGGCCGCACGCTACGTGCTCGCGGCCGAGGGGCGGCAGCTCGTCGACTTCGCCTTCCGGCGCACGCATGGGGTCGAGGCCGCGATGGCGATCGCACGGGCGAGCGCCCTCGTGGGGTTCGCCGCGACGTCCAACGTCGAGGCGGCCCGCCGCTACGAGCTCACCGTGGCGGGCACGATGGCGCACTCGTTCATCGAGGCGTTCCCGACCGAGGGTGAGGCGTTCCGCGCCTTCGCCGAGGACCACCCGAACCGGACGACGTTCCTCGTCGACACGTATGACTCGCTGGGAGGCGTGCGTGCGGCGATCGAGGTGATCCGAGATCTCGGGCTCGACGGCGCGCTGGGCGTGCGGCTCGACAGCGGCGACCTCGACGTGCTCGCTCGAGGTGCACGAGCGCTGCTCGACGAGGCGGGACTGCCCGAGGCACGCATCTTCGCGAGCGGGGGCCTGGACGAGCTCGAGGTGCACGAGCTCGTGCGCGCCGGCGCGCCCGTCGACGCGTTCGGGATCGGCACCCAGCTGGGCGTGTCCGCCGACGCGCCGTACGTCGACTCGGTCTACAAGCTCGTGGAGTACGACGGGCGGCCCGTCATGAAGCTCTCGTCGGCGAAGGTGAGCCCCCCGGGTCGCAAGCAGGTCTGGCGCCCTCGCAACGGGGAGCACGACGACGTGCTCTGCCTCCGCGACGAGGACGCTCCCGCCGGCGCCGAGCCCATGCTCGAAGCCGTGATGCGGGAAGGGCGCCGGCTCACCCCGTCGCCGTCGATCGCCGATGGTCGGGTTCGGTTCGAGGCGGACCTTGCCCGCGTGCCGCGGAAGGCCCGGCGCCTCACGCATCCCGAGCACGTGACCGTGACGCACAGCGAGGCCCTCCGCGCGCTCACCGACCGCACCCGCGGCGAGGCCGAGCGACGGGCGGGGGTCACCGGATGAGCGACCCGGCGGACTCGCATCCTGCGGTCGGCGCGAGGCGTCGTCGTCGCTGGCCGTGGATCGTCGGCGCCTCGATCGTCATGCTCACGGCTCTCTTCTACCTGGGCGGCGGGTTCTACTTCTCGAACGTGCTCGACGAACGTGCGCTCGATGCGGCGGCGATGCGGGCGGCGACCGCCGAGCTGGAACCGAACGTGGAGGTCGTCGAGCTGTCCGATGCCGGTGGGGTCGGCGCCTCCATCACCCTTCGGCCGCTCGAGGACGATCTGGGGGTGACCGCCGAGGGCGTCCAAGGATTGCGGTGGGCCGACGGGTACGGCCGCCTTGAGCCGACCGGCACGGCGGACGGCGAAACGTTCGAGCGCCGATTCGCCCTGGTGAACGGAGACCTCCCGCTGCCCGGCACGTCCGCCGAGTTCGACGTGCGGGCGTACCCGATGGAGCCGGCCGACTCGGGGCTCGGCCTGGAGTCGCTCACGGTCGCCGGTCCCCTCGGCGAGTACCCCGCATGGCTCGGCCCGGCCGATGGCCCGACATGGGCGATCGTCGTCCACGGCAACTCGCTCTCACCGGCCGACGGGCTGCGCATGGTGCCGATCCTCACCGAGGCCGGATTCCCCACGCTGGTGACCACCTATCGCAACGACTCGGGTACGCCCGAGGATCCGAGCGGGAAGCTACGGTACGGCCTCACCGAGTGGGAGGACCTGGAGGCGATGGTCCGATACGCGCTCGAGCAGGGATCCGACGGTGTCGTGCTCGACGGCTACTCCATGGGCGGGGGGATCGTGATGGCGTTCCTGCAGCGCTCGTCGCTCGCCGGCGAGGTGCGCGCGGTGATCCTCGACGCCCCGATGCTGGACTTCTCGACGACGGTCGACGACAACGCCTCGCGCGAGACGCTTCCCGTGCTGGGTCTGCCTCTGCCGCAGTCGCTCACCTCGGTCGCCAAGTGGATGGCCGACGTGCGGTTCGACGTGGACTGGCCTGCACTCGACTACCTCGCCGACACGAGCCGGTACGAGACGCCGTTCCTGGTGTTCCACGGCACCGACGACACCACCGTGCCGATCGGCACGAGCCGTGAGTTCGCAGACCTGTTGCCCGAGCAGGTCGACCTGATCGAGTGCGACGGCGCCGAGCACATCGGCTGCTGGAACCTCGATCCGCAGGCCTACGGCACGACGGTGCAGGCGTTCGTGAGCCAGGTCTAGGCCGAACGCCGGTTGTGCCCCGGGCCTCGCAACCGTAGGGTTCCGCGAGACACCCGAACCGATCCCCCCGGGGGAGGGCGCACATGAGGACCGCGATCCGTCTGACGATCATCGCCGCACTGCTGGTGACCTCGCCTGCGCTGATGGCATCGGCGTTGGAGAACCCCGACGTCGTCAAGGGCGGGCCGATCTTCGAGGGCTACGGCGCCAGTACCCACGTCGGGTCGCGCCGACTCTTCGCGTGGTCCGCGGAGGTCGCGAGCAGGAGCACCGATCTCGCCGCGTTCGTCGACGTCGCCGGAGGGATGCGACGGGTGAGCGCCAGCAGGACGATGGGGTACGTCGGCGGCTTCGACGCCGGCACCGACCTGCTGGTCTACCAGCAGGTCCGGCGTGGAGAGAGCGACCTGTTCCTCTTCGACGTGGGAGCGAACGAGCGCACGGCGCTCGGTGAACTCAACGATGGTCACTGGCAATGGAACCCCGCGATCGACACCCACAGAGGGACGACGTGGGTCGTGTACGGCGTGAATCGGTTCGGCAGCCCGGGGGCGAAGTGGCGGTTCTTCCTCTACAACGCCTCCACGGGCGAGCGCACCCTGCTCGCCGAGACCACGAATCGATGTGGGTGCCTCTTCCCGGGCACGGTGGCCTACCCGTGGGTGACATGGGCCGTGGGTGAGGACGCGACGGCCTGGCGCTACGACATCAGGACGGGCGAGCAAGTTCCCCTGCTGCCGACCGACCACGACGAGTACGCCGTCACCGTCTCTCCGAACGGCACCGCCTACGTCGCCCAGGCGGGGGACCGATGTGGGTCGAACGCGGCCCTCTACCGGGTGGATCCCGACGGCACTCCGACGCTGGTGCTCTCGTTCCGCTCCGGTCGCGAGCCGGCGAACCTGAGCGGGGATTTCACGGGTGAGCGCGATCGCATCTTCTTCGATCGACGGGGATGCCGCACGAACTCGTCCGACATCTTGCGGCTGCGTCGTGCGGACACGCTTCCTGGCCCTCCGGCCGATGCGCCGCAGGGCGGGAACGAGGGGGCACTCAGGCGGTCGGGAGCCAGCTCGGGCGCGTCGCCTCGAACGCGCTGATCTTCTCCTCGTTCCTCAGCGACAGGCCGATGTCGTCGAGCCCCTCGACGAGGCGCCAGTGCGTGAACTCGTCGATGTCGAACGTCTCGTCGAGCCCGGGCGCGCGCACGGCGCGGTCGGGCAGGTCGATCACGATGCGCGTGGTCGGGTCGTCGAGCGCGGCGTCCATCAGCGCACGCACCGACTCGGCCCGCAGCTCCACCGGCAGCAGGCCGATCTTGAAGCAGTTGTTGCGGAAGATGTCGGCGAAGCTCGGCGCGATCACTGCCCGGAATCCGTAGTCCTCGAGTGCCCAGGGCGCGTGTTCGCGGCTCGAGCCGCTCCCGAAGTTCGCGCCGGCGATCAGGATGCTCGCGCCCCGGTAGCGCTCGTCGTTGAGGACGAAGTCGGGGTCCTTGCGCCACTCGTCGAACAGGAACGGCCCGAACCCGGTGCGCTCGATGCGCTTCAGGTACTGCGCGGGGATGATCTGGTCCGTATCGACGTCGGAACGGTCGAGCGGCACCGCGGTGCCCTCGATCACGGCGATCGGCTCCACGTCAGACCACCTCCTTGGCCGGCAGCTCGTCGGGCGTGCCGAAGCGCCCGAGCACGGCGGTGGCAGCGGCGACGGCGGGGCTCACGAGGTGCGTGCGTCCGCCCTTGCCCTGTCGTCCCTCGAA
This sequence comes from uncultured Actinomycetes bacterium, assembly GCA_963728665.1. GTDB lineage: Bacteria > Actinomycetota > UBA4738 > UBA4738 > HRBIN12 > JAOUEA01. Next base: position 239,388 of record CAVSLG010000005.1, read on the forward strand.
GTTGCGGTTGCTCGTGCTCGCGCTGCGCTCCCCCGGCTGCAGGATGTCGGGGTTCATGCCCAGACACATCGAGCATCCGGCGCCGCGCCAGTCGAACCCCGCCTCGGTGAACACCCGATCGAGCCCCTCCGCCTCGGCCTGCAGCTTCACCGAGACGCTGCCGGGCACCACGAGCGCGCGAAGGTTCGGGGCGACCCGGCGCCCGCCGACGATCTCGGCGGCCAGGCGCAGGTCCTCGATGCGCGAGTTCGTGCACGAGCCGAGGAAGACCGTGTCGGGCCGGATCTCGCGCATGGGCGTGCCCGGTCGGAGGTCCATGTACGTGAGCGCGCGAGTGGCCGCGTCGCGCTTCGAAGGCTCGACGAGGCCTTCGGGATCGGGGACTGCCTCGTCGATCGTGACCGACTGGGCCGGGTTGGTGCCCCAGCTCACGTAGGGCTTCAGTTCGGTCGCATCGATCTCGACCTCAGCGTCGAACGACGCGCCGGGATCACTGGGAAGGGTTCGCCACGCGTCGAGCGCCGCTTCCCAGTCGGGGCCTCTCGGGGCGTGCGGCCGGCCCTCGACGTAGGCAAAGGTGGTGTCGTCGGGCGCGACCATGCCGGCGCGGGCACCGCCCTCGATCGACATGTTGCAGATCGTCATGCGCCCCTCCATCGACAACGCTCGGATCGTGGATCCGCGGTACTCGAGCACGTGGCCGACGCCCCCGCCGGTGCCGATGCGGTTGATGATGGCGAGGATGATGTCCTTGGCGCCGACGCCGTCGGGCAGGTCGCCTTCAACGGTCACCGCCATCGTCTTCGCGGGGTGCTGCGGAAGGGTCTGCGTCGCGAGCACGTGCTCGACCTCGCTCGTGCCGATGCCGAACGCGAGGGCGCCGAACGCGCCGTGCGTCGACGTGTGCGAGTCGCCGCAGACGATCGTCATGCCGGGCTGCGTGTAGCCCATCTCGGGACCGATCACGTGCACGATGCCTTGGCCGGCGGATCCCCAGGGATAGAGCGTGATGCCGAACTCGTCGGCATTGGTCTGCAGCGCCTGCATCTGACGCGCGCTGATCTCGTCGGTGACCGGCCCGTCGGTCGTCGGCACGTTGTGATCCATCGTCGCGACGGTGAGATCGGGGCGGCGCACGGCGCGCTCGTGCATGCGCAGGCTCTCGAACGCCTGGGGGCTCGTCACCTCGTGAACGAGGTGGAGATCGACGTAGAGCAGATCGGGCTCACCCTCGGCTCGATGCACCACGTGGCGTTCCCACACCTTCTCGGCGAGCGTCTGAGGCACGGTGGTCGATCTCCTCCTTCCGCAGGGGATCGGATCGCGGGTCTCTTCTCCCCGAGTTGTTCCGATATATGGAACTGTGATACCGATATATGGAACATGAAGGTATCAGATGCCCAAGGTGTGCGCCGGATCGCCGAGACGTCCGTCGGCGTCCTCGACAGGAGCGTGGCCGTGATCGATGCGGTCCAGCACGGCGCGAGGACCCACGCGGGGGTCGTGGCGGCGACCGGTCTCCCACGCACGACCGCCCATCGGTTGCTCGGCTCCCTCGAACTCCACGGCATGATCGAACACGTCGGGGGGTGGGGGTACCGACTCGGCCCCAGACTGCTGCAGATCGCCGCCGCCGCCCTTCAGGAACCGTCATTGCGCGCAGTGGCGCATCCCGCCCTGGAGCGTCTGGCCGAGACCACCGGCGAGAGCGCGCAGCTCTATGTCCGCTCGCTCGGGGGGCGGGTCTGCGTCGACGGTGTCGAGTCCTCGAGCGAGCTGCGTACGTTCGTACCCGTCGGCACGGAGCTGCCCATCTGGGTCGGCTCCGCGGGCAAGGTGTTCATGGCATGGACGGGGGAACCGGCGCGCAGTGAGCTCGTCGCCTTGGCCCGAGCCCTCACGGCGGCGACGCCCGTCGAGGATCGACTGCATCGCCAACTCGCGACCGTCCGGCGACAGGGGTGGGCATCGAGCGCGGGCGAGCGGGAGGACGGCGTGGGCTCGGTGAGCGCGCCCGTGGTCGGCCACCACGATGAGCTCGTCGCGGTGGTCTCGATCTCGGGCCCGACGTCGCGCGTCTCCCGTATCGGCGCTCGGCGATACGCACCTGCCGTCACCGCCGCCGCACGGGAGATCGAGGCCTCGCTCGGCGTAGCGCGGACCTGACGACTTCCCGTAAGCTCGGGCGCACATGTCTCGCGTTCAGGCCCTGCAACGCTCGGTCGACGGCTGGCTCACGGGTCGCCGGGCGATCACCGCTTCGGTCGCCACCTTCAGCGCCGTCGCCCTGATCGCGGCGACCCCAGGATCCCCGTACCACCCGGTGCTGCCGGAGAGTCAGGGCAACGGCCCGATCGGCATCCTCGCCGGCCTGCTGTTCCTCGACCGGTTGCCGCACGGCGTGCTGATCGTGATCGGGTTCGTCGCGATGATCGCGGCAGGGGTGGCGTTCCTGCTCGTCCTGTGGGCGGCCGAACGCGGCGAGGTGTCGACCCGCACCGTGGTGTGGATGGCGGTGGCCTACCACGTCGTCGTGCTGATGCTTCCCCTGCTGCTGTCCCGCGACGTGTTCAGCTACGCGTTCTACGGCCGCATCCTCAGCCGCTACGGGCAGAACCCATACGTGAGCACCCCGGCGGACTTCCCGGCCAACGACATCTCGCGGTTCGTCTGGGATGGATGGCGCGACACCCCCTCGGTCTACGGCCCGGTGTTCGTGTGGCTCGCGGCCGCGATCACCGCGGTATTCCGTGGCCTGGTCGACGTGATCGAGGCGTTCCGCGCCGTGGCGATCGCGGCCAGCCTCGGCTCGTTGTGGTTCGTGGTCCGGCTGGTCGGCCGTGTGCGGCCCCAACGGCAGGCGTACGCGGCCGCGATGATCGGGCTGAACCCGATCGTCCTGTTCCACACGGTCGGTGGCGGCCACGTCGACGTACTCGTCATGCTCGCCGTCGCCGCCGCGATCTACTTCGTCGCCACCCAGCGAGAGCTGCCCGCGACCGTGGCGCTCACCGTGGGGGCCCTCGTGAAGATCTCCGCGGCGGTGCCGCTCGTCCTGCTGATCGCCTACGTCGTGACCCGCGCAGAGCCTTCACGGCGCTGGAAGGTCGCGGCCGCGCACATCGGCACCGTCATGGGCATCGGATTCATCGCCGTCGTGCCGTTCATGCAGCGATCGAACCCCACCCTCGGCATGGTGGAGCTCGTGCAACACGGCTCCTGGATCGCTCCGCCCGCCCTGGTCGAGCGGATCTTCGAGGCGGCGGGTACCGTGGTCGCCGGCGATCTCGGCGCCACCATCGGCATCGTGCTCGCCCGCCTCGGCATGTTCGCGGCGCTCGCCGCAGGCTTGTTCACGATCCTGCGTCAGGTCATGCGCCACGCCAAGGAGGGTTCGGTCTCGTTCCTCGCGGCCGCGTGGGGATGGTCGTTCCTGTTGATGATGCTGTTCTCACCGACGCTGTTCCCCTGGTACTTCGCGTGGATCCTGCCGGTGGCATGGGCCCTGCCGCGCGTGCCCCGTCGGACGCTTGAGTTCTCGTTCATCGCGCTCGTCACGGCCCAGCTCACCACCGAGAACTTCCGCCTGCCCGAATGGATGCACGTCGACCTAGCGATCGGACATCCGATCCTGGTGATCGTGCTCGTCTGGTTCCTGCGCGACCTGTACCTGCGTCTCAAGCACGACGTGCCACTCGATGCCGAGACCGAGGACGTGCTGCTGACCCGTGCCGAACCCCGGCCGAACGCCTACCAGGCGTAGGCCTCGGGCGCCGGTCCGCCCGGGCCGGGGAAGATCTCGTCGAGCTTCGCGAGCACGTCGCCGGGGAGCTTGATGTCCAGCGCGTGCATCGCGTGCAAGAGCTGCTCCTCGGTGCGTGGACCGATGATCGGGGCGGTCACGGCCGGCTGGTGAAGGAGCCACGCGAGGGCGACGTGAGCCGGGTCCTCGCCCATCTCGGCACAGAGGGCCTCCCACCGCTCCAACGTCGAGCGATGCGCCTCGATCTCCCCCTGCATGTACTCGGTGCCCCGCCGACCTTCCTCGACCTTCGAGAGGGCACCGGCGAGCAGTCCACCCGAGAGTGGGCTCGACGGGATCAAGCCCATGCCGTACTCGACGAGCGCCGGGATCACCTCGAGCTCGAGGGTCCGAGCGGTGAGGTTGTAGAGCGACTGTTCGGTTGCGAGGCCCAGCGAGTGCCGGTACCCGGCGATCTCGTTGGCGCGGGCGATGTGCCACCCCGCGAAGTTGGACGAGCCCACGTAGAGGATCTTGCCCGTGCGCTTGAGCTGATCCATCGCCTCCCAGATCTCGTCCCACCACGCGTTCCGATCGATGTGGTGCATCTGATAGAGATCGATGCGATCGGTGCCGAGGCGGCGGAGTGACTCCTCGCACTGGCGGACGATCGCGAGCTTCGAGAGGCGCGACTCGTTCGGCCAATCGCCCATCGTGCCGTAGACCTTCGTGGCGAGCACGACCTTGTCTCGGCGGCCGCTGCCCTTGGCGCTCCAGCGTCCGATGATCTCCTCGGTGGCACCCACGCCCAGGTGGCGTCCGTACACGTTGGCGGTGTCGAAGAAGTTGATGCCGTTGGCGATCGCGGCATCCATGATCGTGTGAGAGTCGGCCTCCGATGTGTGAGGGCCGAAGTTCATCGTGCCGAGGCACAGCCGTGAGACGACGAGGCCGAGCCGGCCGACGTGGGTGTACTCCATGACGACGAGTCTACGCCGGGCTCGATGAACGTTCGGTGAGCGGATCCGCCGGTCTCGTGGCCTCGACCGATCCGTCTCGTTCGGGGGCGCGCGATCCCGGCACGAGGTAGAGGAAGAGCAGGATCACGATCCCTCCGACCGTTCCCGCGAGGATCAGCGTCCCGCGTGTGCCGAGTGCCTCCGCGAGCGGCCCGACCAGTGCGAACGACAACGGGACACCGGCGACCGAGATCAGCCAGTCGAGGGACGAGACCCGTCCCAGGATCGACGACGGCACGAGGCGCTGCAGCAGCGTGTACCAGAGCACCAGCAGCACCGTGATGCCCGATTCCATGACGAAGCTGGCGAGCATCGCGTGCCAGACGGCTCGCGACACGCCGAACCCGATCGTCGCGAACGCGGCGATCGCCCACGCCCAATACAGGACCGTGATCGGGCGACGAGGCAGGTCGCGCTGTCCCATCGTGACCGCCGCGAGCACGGCGCCGGCACCCCCGGCCGCGAAGACGAGCCCGAGGGAAGCGGCGCTGCCGCCGAGCTCGTTCTTCACCAGGTAGGGCACGAGCACCTCCCACGGCCCCCAGGTGCACAGCAGGCTGATCGTCGCGGCCGCCATGCCCGCCCAGAGCCACGGCCGCTGGAACACGAAACGGAGCCCCTCGCGGGCGTCGTGCCAGACCGATGCATGCCCTCCCTCGGGCGCCGTTCGGGCGACCCCGCGCATCAACAGCAGCATCAGGGCGGAGAACGCGAACGTGCCGGCGTCGACGTAGAACGCGAGACCGGCGCCGACCGTCCCGACCAGCAGACCCCCGAGAGCGGGACCCAGCAAGGTCATCGCGAACGGGCGCGAGAACTGCGCCAGGGAGTTCGCCTGCACGAGCATCTCCTTGGGCACCAGATCGGGCAGGATCGAGTTGTGCGCCGGACCGTACAGGGACTGCCCGACGCCGAAGAGCACCACCAGCCCATAGACCTGCCACAGCTCGAGTACCTCGAGGGTGACGAGCGTTGCGAGCGCAGCGATCGAGAGGCCACGGATCACGTCTGCCGCGATCAACAGCTTCCTGCGGTCGAAGCGGTCGGAGAGCACGCCCGAGAACAGTACGAGCGCGACCTGGGGGAGGCTCCACGCGATACCGACGCCCGCGAGGGCCCCGGGTCGGTTCCACTGGTCGTACACCTGCCAGGCGATCGCGACGACGTAGACGCCGTCACCCAGGAACGAGACGACCGTGCCGAGCCACAGCAGCCGGAAGTCACGGATCGCGAGCGGCTTGACGATGCCGAGGCGGGCGAGCCTGGTCACGGTTCCCGAGCTTAGTGAACGTGAGGTAGCCTTCGTGGGCGTCGCTCACGAGCTGGGGGGAGTTCGCCGAATGGGATGTCTGATCGTGCTGATGGCCCTGATCGGGCCGAGGGTCGCGCTCGGGTTCACGTGGTTGTTCACGAACCTCGTCGACCGTGCGTTCGACGAATGGATCGTGCCGCTCCTGGGGCTGATCTTCCTGCCGTGGACGACGTTCCTCTACGTGCTCGTCTACAACCCGGTCGAAGGCGTCTCGTTCCTCGGATGGGTGTTCGTCGTTCTGGGCCTGCTCGCGGACCTGGGGTCGTACGGAGCCGGAGCCCGAAGCCGGAGGTCGTGAGAGCGCGACCCGAGGGAGCCGAACCGCCGACCTTCTGATCCGACGGAGATCCAGGGGTCGTCGACCGGTCGCTACGTGGCTCGTGATCGCTCACGCAGCCACGCCCAGACCTGGGGTAAGGCGACGAGAGGTGCGTAGTGACCGCCGTCGAGCACACGAAGCTCGGCAGCCTCGATGCTCCTCGCGAGCCATCGGCCGTGCGCGAGCGGGGATGCCGTGTCGTCACGGCCGTGCCAGATGCTCACTGGAACGGAGATCGATCCTGGGTTGAAACCCCACGGCTCGGCGTAGGCGACCGAGTCGTCGAGCCATCCTTCACTGGAAACCACCACGGCTTCTCGCATCGCGTCCGCGACCTGGCTTTCGATCTGTGGATGCGTTCGGAGGAGGTCGCGGTCCGCCTGAGGCATCTCCGCCGCGTAGAGCTCCAGCGCGGCTCTCGGGTCGGCCAGGATGCGTTGTCGCTCCGGCTCCATCTCGAGCAACTGGGTCGCCCGGTCGATATCGAGGTGCTCGGTCGCGGCGGCGTTCGTCGCGGTCAGACCATCGGTGAATTCGAGCTCTTCCGCATCGATCGGCGCCGCACCTGAGAGGACGGCGACACAGCGCACTCGGCCGGGGAGGAGTGCCGCTGCCGCGAGCGCGTGAGCGCCGCCGCCCGAGAATCCGGCGCTCGCGCACTCCTCGACCTCCCATGCGTCGAGTACCGCTTCGGCGTCGGCAGGACTATCGACCACTCGGCGACCGGGCTTCGGAGTCGAGCGGCCGTAGCCGGGCCGGTCGTACGTGATCACACGAACGTTCTCCGCATCCGCCGTCTCCTCGTCGATCGGTGAGAGGAAGGAGCCCGGGTTCCCGGTGTTCCACAAGACCGCGAGCCCTTCCTCGGGACCGGTGACGGCCGTGCGCAGCGACCGTCCGTCGGGGGCCGTGATCATCCGTTCGGAATGCATCACGCCCAACGGTACTGGGCCTCTTATGGGGACACCGCCTGCCAGGACCGGGTGAACTCGCGACGCTTCGGCGTGCGCGTGAGACGCTGCACGTCCGAGCCGTCCGTCGCCATCGTGAAGATGTCGCTGAACCCGTATCCCTCCTTCGCGTCGTTGAACAGGAACGCTATGCGCATGCCGTTCGGGGAGAAGATCGGGGCGTACTCGCCGAGGCGAGGGGTATCGGTGAGCGGGGTGAGGTTGGATCCGTCGGCATCGACGATCCAGAGGTCCGGACGGCGTTCCTGGAACTCGTCGACCCGACGACGATTCGAGCCCCGTCAGGCGACCAGCTCGGGGCGGAGAAGGAGGTCGCCCGATCCGCGTCGCGACCCCGGATCACGAAGAGCCGGTTGGAGCCGTCGGGGTCCATCGTGACGATCCTCCCCATCCAGCCGGTCGCCTCAGCGGCGATGCGGTCGGTCGGTCCCCAGTCGGGTTGGCATTCATCATGATCGCCGGAGATATCGGTAGAGCTGCCATCGGCACCGATGGTGAACAGCGTGGTCCCACTCCCGCGTCGACAGATGGCACAAAGACGCTCGGCATCGCCATCCGGCGAGATGCCGAGCGAGAGCTCCATCCGACGCGAGCCGAGTGGCCCGGCAAACTCCCTCACGCGGACAGTCATGCGGCTCCGGACCTGGTCATGACGAGGGGGCCGTCTTGAAGCGCCTGTTCGGGCGCGTGGTCGCCGAGTACGCGGAGTTCCTTTTCTACGCCTGGGACGACGAGCGCCAGGAGGTCATCGGCGTCGGGCACCGATCCCCGCGGCGTGACGGAGACATACGACGCATCACGACACGGATTCGACTCGTGACCGAGGGCCATCGCCCCGTGTACCGTCGGCGCCGACCATTCGCGCGTTGGGCATCCCGATCGCTCGCGAGCGTCGCGACCAGGGCCTCAGCCGTCGGATGATCGAGCGGATGGCCGAGATCGGTCGCGACCACGGTCTGGACACGCTGATCGCACCCGTGCGGCCGACCCTGAAGCACCGTTATCCACTGACTCCGATCGACCGCTACCTCTCGTGGCGGCGGCCGGACGGCACCCATCTCGACCCCTGGCTGAGAACGCACGAGCGGCTCGGCGCCGACATCGTCAAAGTCGCCTCGAGATCGGTGGTCGTCACAGGCACCGTGGCGGAGTGGGAGGGATGGACGGAGATGGCGCTTCCGGAGAGCGGCGTTTACGTCGTGTCAGGTGCGCTGGTGCCGATCGAGATCGACCGTGAGCGGGCGAAGGCGTCTACGTGAGCCGAACGTGTGGATGGGTAGGTGGCGCTCGCCGAGGACCCGGTGATGAGCACCACGATCACGAGCGGCAGTGCGGTGAATCTTCTCTGCCATCTGGTCACGGGAGCCCTTCCTCGCGGGTTGCTCGGGCAAGATAGGCTGAGCATCCTCTCGGCGCCAGGGAGCCAACACCCTTGCCCTGAGGAGACGCCGTGGTCTCCGAGGCATGCGCCGATGCACCCTCTGCACACCCCTTCTGAGCAGCGATGTGCTGGCGCGCCCCGAGGGATTCGAACCCCCGACCTTCTGATCCGTAGTCAGACGCTCTATCCGGACTGAGCTAGGGGCGCAGGACGTCAAGACTAGCAGTCCGTTCCACCCCACCCTCAGATCGGCGAAGGGATCGAGTCAGCCATGGTCATCGGACTCACCCGACCTCGTGGGGGGTCGCGGCCACCGGTCATATGAGGCCGATCCTCTCGATCGGGAACGGCGGTTGTGAGAGCGGCCTCACGGCCACGCGGAGCAGGATCAGCGGGTTGTCGTCGCCTGCGCTCCGATTCAGGGAGAGTGCGTCGCAGCTTCGGCAACGGTGCACCAACACCCACTCACCGTCTCCCCGAACGGTGATCGCGATCGGCTCCATGAGCGCACCGCAGTGAGCGTCTCGATCGCCGGGCGTGTCGTCGTCCAGGTGGCGACTCCACAGGCAATTCGGACAATGGTTGCGGTGCGCCGTTCCGACGGCAGCCGTCGGGACATCCAGACGGCAGTATCCGCATCTGAAGGATGACGTGCGTTCACGATCCTGACCGCGACGTTGATCGCGTGACATGGGAACCTCCAAGCGACGGGTAGCAAGCGCCGTCGCGCCTTGGAGGGTCCGGCTCGTTAGGAAGAGCCCAGCGGACCGCCGAGGCGCGACGCGATGACCACCATCCCGGTTGCCATGTTGTCCCACCCCCTCTCGGTCAGGCCGCGATATCCGCGGCGACCGCGACCGTAGCATCCGCCCCCGCGTCGCGCAATCGTCCTCGAACTACGGCACCGGTTCGCTGTAGATGTCGGACGCGAAGTTCCGGCAGCGCAGCCGCTCGTAGTACACCGAACCCCCCGCGCTGTCGTCGAAGAAGGTGTCGAAGGAATCCCGACCCTCGGGAAGATGGAGGAACAGATCAGGGTTCGTGGCCCCATCCCAGCTCATGAACCTGATGTTGTGTCCACATCGCGGAGGTGAGCGGACGAAGAACACCGTCCCGTCATCGCTGACCGATGGTGAGTACTGCTGGAGGTCACCTGGGTTGGGAACCTTCGTGGTCTCCTCGCCCAAGATGTCGTAGCGGAAGGTGTTGCAGTTGCTCCCTCGACAGAAGAAGTAGACGACCCAGTTGCCGTTCACCTGACCCGATTCGAGGTACGTGCGATTGCTGTCGGCCTCGGCGAGCACGATCTCTGCGTCGGTATCGGTGTTGAACAGAACGATGCGCTCGACCGCCCGGCGGCTGGTGAACCGGTCCCGGTCGAACAGCAGGTAGTCCCCCGAGATGCTGGCGTTGTGCTCGGTCCGTCCGGTATTGACTCCGTCTGGAAGCGGCGTGGTGGTGTCGCTCGCCATGTCGTACAGGACGAGATCCTCGCCCTGCGCCGTGACCTCGGTGTAGACGAGTACGGTCCCCTCGACGCCACCCGTCCATCCTTGCGTGCCAGGGGGATTGACCCGCTGAGGATCGGCACCGCTCTGGCTGAAGTACGCGTTGAAGTGGTTCGGGCGCCCGGGCGTGTTCGCCATCCACGCGACGTACTCCCCGTCCGCTGCGGGCCGGAATTCCTGTGCACCCGTCTCGACGACCGGAGGGTGCGCCTTCGCGAGCCGCTCATACGACAGAGCGGTCACCGGAAGCGCTGTCGCCGCGCAGATCGTCAGGGCAGCGAGCAGGGTCGCGAGTCGACGGTGTGGCACGAAGTCCTCCCTCTCTCGTCGATGCGAGCGTCACATCATCGCGCCACTTTGCGCCCGAACGCAACTCCGCATCCGTCGCTGGCCCTGAGACCGAGGATTCCACCGGTCCCCGCGCTAAGGTGACGTGATGACGCTCGCCGCTGGAGATACCGCCCCTCCGTTCGCCCTCACCGACCAGCACGGCGAGACCGTGCGGCTCGAAGACTTCCGAGGACGGAAGCTGCTCGTGTACTTCTATCCGAAGGCCGACACCCCCGGCTGCACCACGCAGTCCTGCGACGTGCGTGATCATCGCCAGGAGTTCGTGGATCTCGGGGTCGACGTGGTCGGCATCTCGCCCGACGAGCCGAGCGCACAGCTCGCTTTCGACCGGAAGTTCTCGCTGGGGTTCCCGTTGCTCGCCGACACCGATCACGCCGTGGCCGACGACTGGAGCACGTGGGGAGAGAAGAAGCTCTACGGCAAGGCCTACATGGGCGTCATCAGGTCGTCGTTCCTCGTCGACGAGGACGGCCGCATCGAGCAGGCCTGGTACAAGGTCTCGCCCTCGAGCACGGTGCCGAACGCCCAACGGGAACTCGCCGGGTGACAAGTGTCCCGACCGGACCGTCGCAGCTGCCAAGATGGACCTCATGGCGACGGTGGTGAGACCCCGCTCCCCGCTCTGATGGATCCGACCAGATTGCCAATGCATGCACCTCTCCCACATGGACCCGGGAGGCCCTCATGAGACGGCTCGCGTTGCTCGGTTCCATCTTCGCGCTGGCGCTGGGAACGGCAGGACCGGCGTTCGCCCTTCCGTCGCAGCAACCGGACGACACGTGGATGGTGAACGGTCCGGTTCGAACGCTCGAGAAGGTGGGATCGACGATCTGGATCGGTGGGAGCTTCACACGACTTCGTTCCAGCGCTGCCGGCGGTTCGACGATCGTCGTCAGTGGCCTCGCAGCCGTGAACGCCGAGACCGGTGCACCCGTCTCTGGCCTGCATCTGCCGAAGGTGCGGGGCACGGCTCCGATCGTGCACGACCTGGACTTCGGCGATGGCGTGCTCTACGCGGGAGGCAAGTTCGACTCGGTCGACGGATCAGGCCGGACCAACCTGATCGCCATCGATCCCGCTGACGGGCACGTGCTCCCGTTCTCGTCGAACGCCCCGACGACGTTCGCAGTGCTTGCCGACCCGAACGGAGGGGTGTACGCAGGCAAGCCGTACGTGCGTCGATACCACCCGTCGGGTGCGCGGGACACCGCGTTCGAGAGCCAGACACCCACGGTGAGCGCGTCATCCGCGAACGGCCCCGTGATCCTCGACCTCGCGTTCGCACCGGATGGGGACGTGTTCGTCTCCGGTGCGTTCGACTTCCTCAACGGTGAGCCACACCGCATCATCGCCAAGCTCGACCCGGCGAGCGGCGAGCCCGGGTCGTGGGCCATCGGGGGCCCGCTCGGGACCAACCCGCGAGGCATCGACATGTTCGTCGACGCCGGGAGCGATGCCCTGTTCATCGCGGTCGGCGGATCGGACTTCGCGGCGCGGTACCGGATCTCCGACGGAGGACTGGTCTGGAAGACCGACACATCGGGGGCATCCCAGGCGGTCGATCGTTTCGATGCCGAGCAGATCGTGGTCGGCGGTCACTTCAAGTGGGTCGCGGCGGAACGGGGGATCCAGTGCGGTAGCAACAAGCACCCGACTGGGAACTGCGAGCGGCGCCTGCGATTGGCAGCACTGGATGCTGATACCGGTGATCTCGACCCGGCCTGGGATCCGGACGTCAAACCGCTCTACTTCGGGGTCTGGTCGGTCCTCGTCAGCGCAGGAAGGCTGCACGTCGGAGGCGAGTTCACCGAGATCGAGGGCGTGCCCCAGCTGTACTACGGTCGGCTCTCTTAGCCCGCGCCGCCCGCCTCGGCGTGCTGCAGCATCAGACTGGTCGGGTCGACGTGCTCGTCTACGATCCGCACGACCCCGAACGCTCCCGACCCCCTCGTTACCGGGGGTGGGCGGCGACCCACGCCTGCAGGTTCACCACATGCGACCGTGCCTCGGCACCGTACTCGCACGCTCCCGGGTGATCGCACTGCGGGTTGCCCTCTCCCGTCATGAAGTTGAACCGACAGTTGGGGCAGAAGACATCGAGGTCCTCAGGGAGGTAGGGGCAGTCTCCCCAGGAACACGACCGCTCTCCCTCACCCGTGGCCAGGTCGTATCCGCAGCCCGGACACTGGACGAACCCTTCCCATCTCGCCATCAGGCTCGCCTCCCTTCCGGACCCACCGTGCGCTCCCGAGCGACGGGTGCCAGTGCTGAACGGCCCATCACGCCCGGGACCGAATGCTCGGAATCGTCTGGGGCTGAGAAGAGGACGCGCGCACGCTCGCAGAGCTCCTCGGTTCCTCCCGCGTGGTGGAAGACCTCGGCCGGCTCCGCCAGCGAATCGAGGGCCTCGCGATCGACTGGCTGCCGATCGGCGACACCTCCCCCTTCGCCGGCCGCACGATCGGCGACACGGGAGCACGGACCCGGACCGGCGTCTCGATCGTCGCGATCGTCCGTGGGGAGGACCCGATCCCGGCCCCTGGCCCCGAGCACGGACTCGAGGCCGGCGACACCCTGGTCGTCGTCGGCACCCCGAGGGGTATCGAAGACCTCGTCGTGATCCTGCGGACCGGCTAGACACATATGGTCGAGCCGGCGTTCCTGCTGGAGCTCGGCGGGGTCGTGGTGGGGCTGGCGCTGCTCGCCCGTCTCGCGGCTCGCGTACCGGCTCCCGGCGTCGCCGCTGTTCCTGCTCGCGGGCCTCGCGTTCGGCGAGGGCGGGGTCTTTCCCCTGCTGACCGCCGAGGAGTTCATCGAGCTCGGGCGCCGAGGTCGGCGTGATCCTGCTGCTGTTCATGCTCGGGCTCGAGTACTCGGCCGCCGAGCTGACCTCGGGGCTGCGCCGTCACGCTCCGCGCCGGCGTCGCGGACCTCGTCGCTCAACTTCACGCCGGGGTTCGTCGCGGGCTGCTGCTCGGCTGGGGGGTGGTCGCGGCGGTGTTCCTCGGGGGCATCACGTACATCTCGTCGTCGGGCATCGTCGCGCAAGGTTGCTGGATGACCTTCGATGGCTCGGGAACCGCGAGACCCCGGTCGTCATCTCGATCCTCGTGATCGAGGACCTGGTGATGGCGGGGTACCTCTCGCTCATCGCCGTGCTCGTGAGCGGAGTGGGCATCGCGGAAGGCGCCCTCACGCTCGCGGTCGCGCTGGGAGCCGTGATCGCGCTGCTGATCGTGGCGCAACGATGGGGTCACGTCGTGAGCGACGCGCTCTTCCACCGGTCGGATCGAGACGCTCGTGCTCACGATCGTGGGGATCACGTTCTTGGTGGCGGGGCTCTCCGAGCTCGTCGGCATCTCCGCCGCCGTCGGCGCGTTCCTCGTGGGGCTGATGCTCTCGGGTCCGGCGGCGGAACGGGCCCACGACCTGCTCGGGCCGCTGCGGGACCTGTTCGCGGCGATCTTCTTCGTGTTCTTCGGCCTGTCAATCGACCCCGGCACGATCCCGCCGATCATCGGCGTCGCTGTGCTGCTCGGGATCGTCACCGCCGCGACGAAGGTGCTGACCGGGTGGTGGAGCGCCCGGCGTGAGGACATCAAGACGAGAGGGCGCTTCCGTGCGGGCGTCGCGCTGGTCGCCCGCGGCGAGTTCTCGATCGCGATCGCGGGCATCGGCACGGCCGGAGGGATCGAGCCCGAGCTTGCGTCGCTGGCCGGCGCCTACGTGCTGCTCATGGCGGTCGCCGGACCGCTCGCGGCGAAGGTGGTCGACCCGATCGTGCTGCGTGTGCAGACGCGAGCCCGGGCGTCGTCCTCCGCACGCTGAACGGCTGATCGCCCTGGTCGCCGGTGACTCCCTCGCTACCGCGGGTGCGCGGCGACCCACGCCTGCAGGTTCACCACGTGCGACCGCGCATCGGCACCGAACTCGCAGGCTCCCGGGTGGTCGCACTGCGGATTGCCCTGGCCCGTCATGAAGTTGAACCGGCAGTTCGGGCAGAACACATCGAGGTCCTCGGGCAGGTAGGGGCAGTCTCCCCAGGAACACGACCGCTCTCCCTCACCCGTGGCCAGGTCGTAGCCGCAGCCCGGACACTGCACGAACCCTTCCCATCTCGCCATCAGGCTCGCCTCCTCCGGAACCACCGTGCGCCCGGGAGAGACCGACGCCAGGGCTGGACGGCCCTCGGCTCGCGGGACCGACGGGGTCGAGGACGTCAGTCGCCGAACGATCCGCCGTGCGTTCGTCGTATGTCCTCGAATCGTCCCGCCCCTGGCGGTAGCGTCCCCCCATGATCATTGGTGGAAAGATCTGGGGACATCGTCGGTTCGTGTTCCGCCTCGCCGTCGGGGCGTGGGCCCTCGGCTTCGGGGTGTCCTCCACCGCCCACCCCGTCGCCACGGCACCGGTGCGCGGAGCGCTGCCCTCCATCTCGATCGACGACGTCACGATGACCGAGGGCGACGACGGGACGGATTCCCTGACGTTCACGATCACCTCATCGGCACGGGGAAAGGCGACCGTCTCCTTCGCGACCGTCGCTGGGAGCGCGAAGAGCCCCGCCGACTTCATCGCTCGCGAGGGAAGGGTCCGGTTCGCCGGCCGGAAACTGGAACGGAAGGTCTCGATCACGGTGAACGGCGATCTGCTCGACGAGGCCGACGAGACGTTCGCGGTCGTGCTGAAGAGCGCCGTCGGCGCCACGATCGAGGATGGTGAGGGGCTCGGCACGATCGAGGATGACGACCCGCCACCCACCGCGTCCGTCCCCGCAACGGCATCGGTCCCCGAGGGCAACGACGGTGACGTCAGCTATGCCGCCGTTGATATCACGTTGGATGCTCCGAGCGGACGCACCGTCTCCGTGGACTTCTCGACCGCCGACGGGGATGCGACGGCCGGCAGCGACTACGTCGCCACGAGCGGCACCGTGTCCTTCGCGCTGGGCGAGACGGTGCACGCTGTGCTGGTCAACGTGACGGGCGACGCCGCCGACGAGGGCGACGAGACGTTCACGCTCGACCTCTCGGCGCCCTCCGACGCCGATCTCGGGAACGACAGACCGACATCACGATCGTCGACAACGATCCTGCACCTCTCGGCACGGCGCTGCTCGCGATCGATGGCGGCAAGGTCCGCGAAGGGCCGTCGGGCACGAAGGTCATCACGTTCACGGTGACGCGCTCCGGCGAGACGACCACGGCGGTGACGACGGGGTACTCCACCTCGAGCGGGACCGCCGACGAGGCCGACTTCCAGGCCGCGAGCGCGGTAGCTCCCATTCGACGCGAACCAAACGACGGCGACCTTCGACGTCACCGTGAACGGCGACCGGAAGCTCGAGCACGACGAGTTGTTCCTGGTGAACTCGGGAGTCCGACGGCTGGCGCGGGCGAACCGGCGGGGAGGCTGGGTGGGATCAGGACCCGAGCCGGGCGAGGCCGATCACGATCATCGCGACGACGACCCCGAGGGTGACCGCGATGGCCAGCCATGATGCCCAGCCTCGCGGCCATCCCCCCGGGTCAGGCATCGTGGCGCCGCCTAAGGGATCAGGTGGAGCGTCGTGCGGATCTGCCGCTGCACACGCTCCACCGTGGCGTGCCCGCGCGCGTTGACGTAGGCGCCGGTACCGCCGGTGATCGAGAACGTGCACACCTCGTCGCCGAAGTAGCATCCATCAGGCTGCACGAACCCGGTGAAGGTGACCGACCCGCGGGAGGTGTACGGCCCGTCCTTCAACCGCTCGATCCCGGTGACGATGCTCCCGACTCCATGGCCGGTCGTGACCAGTGCGTGGGACGTGCCCACGAGGTTCCCATCGGCATCGTGCGACGGGAGCCGCCCGATGATCGCTTGCCCGAATCGGGAGTCGGAACCCTTTACTGGCTTCCACATGAAGTATCCGCACCGCGCGTCATTCCCACAGATGCTGTGGGTCAACACGATCTCCTCTGGCTCGGTGATCCCGCCTCCGCCCCCGTACGAGACGCCGGCCAACGTCCCCGCCAGCAGCAGCGCCGCCCCGAGACCTCCGATCAACAGCTTCCTGCCCATGTCGCCCCCCTTCCTCGATCGACCCCCGCCATGTCGAGGGCCGGGAAGAGGGTCTGATCCCTCGATCGGAGTTGAAGCGGAGCGAGATCAACGGCGACTCAACGCCCCACCTCCAAGGGAGCCCTCCGCACTAGACGGCGAGACGTTCCCAGAGGATCTCGGTCCGTCCGGTGACCACTGCGGTGTGTGGCTCGGCCACCCTGGGCGTGCGTTCAAGGACCCGGCGTCTTGTGCGGTTCTTGACGACGACGGTGCAGGATCTGCATTGCTCATGGACACGAGTACTGTGTACGGTCGCCGGGTGCAGTTCCGCGTCTTGGGACCTCTCGAGGTCGACGCGGGGGACGGCCCGATCCCCCTCGGCGGGCCGAAGCAACGCGCCGTGCTCGCCAACCTGGTGATCCGCGCCAATCAGTTGGTGCCGGCGGACACGCTGATCGCCGAGATCTGGGGCGAGGAGCCGCCGGAGAGAGCCCGGCACACGCTGCAGACCTACGTCTCCAACCTTCGTCGGACCCTCGGTGAGGACCTGCTGCAGGGGCGTTCCCCCGGTTACGTCTTGGTCCTCGACCCGCTCGACCTCGACGCTGCTCGCTTCGACTCGCTGATGCGCGACGCGAAGCAGGCCCTCGCCGTTGCCCCGACCGTCGCGGTTGCGACGCTCGAGGATGCCCTGGCGCTGTGGCGCGGTCCCGCGCTCGCCGACCTCGCGGACCAGGGGTCGCTGGTGGCCGAGGCCGCGCGCCTCGACGAACTGCGGCTCGAGGCGCAGGAGGACCGGATCCAGGGACTCCTCGCCGGCGGAGCCCAGACCGGGGCGATCGGGGAGCTCGAGACGCTGCTCGCCCACAGCCCGCTCAGGGAGAGCCTCTGGGGACTGTTGATGACGGCCCTCTACCGCGACGGACGGCAGGCCGAGGCGCTGGGCGCCTATCAGCGCGCGAGGGAGATCCTGGCCGACGAGCTCGGCATCGACCCGTCGCCCGAGCTCACGCGACTCCACGAGCGGATCCTCAAACAGGACCCCGGACTCGACCTCCGCGGCGAGCCGCTCCGCGGCTACCGACTCCTGGAAAGGATCGACGACGGTCCCTCTGGAACCGTCTTCCGGGCGATCCAACCCCACGTCGGCCGCGACGTGGCCGTCAAGGTGCTCTCCGAGCACGTCGCGAGCGACCCCGCCTTCGTGGGAAGGTTCGAGGCGGAGGCGCAGGCCGTCGCGGCGCTCGAACACCCGCACATCGTGCCGATCCACGACTACTGGCGAGAGCCCGGCCGCGCCTACATCGTCTCGCGGTACCTGCGGGGAGGCAGCCTGCGAGGCGTCGAGGAGCGCGCCGGGTCGCTCCCGCGGGCCCGAGCGATCCGCCTCGTCGAACAGATCTCCTCCGCCCTCGCCTTCGCGCATCGGAACGGGATCGCGCACGGAAGCATCGGATCGTCCAACGTGTTGTTCGACGCCGAGGGGAACGCCTATCTCGCGGACTTCCGCATCGGGGTCGGCGCGGTGCCGTCGATGCACGACGATGTACGCGCGCTCGCACGACTGGCGACGGACCTTCTCGGGCCCGACATGCCGGTTCGCCTGGCGAAGCTGGTCGATCGAGTCGAGGCAGGCGAAGACGTCCCGGCGGCCGTCACGTTCGCCGAGGAAGCCCGTGCCTCCTCCGAACCGGACGCGATCCGCGCTCACGAACCGCAGGACGTCCGCAACCCGTACAAGGGCCTCCGACCCTTCACCTCCGCCGAGGCGCGCGACTTCTTCGGCCGGGGCGAACTCACCGAACGCCTGATCGCCAGGCTGAACGAGACGGGGCCGAGGGGCAGGTTCCTCGCCGTCGTCGGCCCGAGCGGGTGCGGCAAGTCGTCGGTGGTGCGCGCCGGCCTGATCCCCACGATCCGTCGAGGGGGACTCGACGAGCCGAAGGGACCAGCCATCGCCGAGATGTTCCCGGGTCCGCACCCGATCGAGGAGCTGGCGGCGGCCCTGCTGCGAGTCTCCGTGCGTCCGGTGCCTCGATTGCACGACGTGATCGACGGAGGATCCCGCGGGCTGCTCCAGGCGGTGGATCTCGTCGCAGCCGACGGCTCGGACGTCGTGCTCGTGATCGATCAGTTCGAGGAGCTCTTCACGCTCACGACGAACGAAGGCGAGCGAGAGCTGTTCCTCGAGTCGCTCCGCGTCGCGACCGCCGACCCCCGGAGCAGACTCCGTGTGGTCGTGACGCTCCGTGCCGACTTCTACGATCGGCCGCTCGCGTATCCACGGTTCGGCGAGCTGCTCGCCGCACGGACCGAGGCCGTTCCCCCGATGATGCCCGACGAGCTCGAGCACGCGATCAGAGGCCCGGCCGAGCTGGAGGGCATCCGGCCCGAGCCGGGTCTGGTGGCGGAGGCGATCGCCGACGTCGCCCATCAGCCGGGCGCGCTCCCCCTGCTGCAATACGCCCTCACGGAGCTGTTCGAACGGCGTGACGGCGATCGACTGACCCTCGACGCCTACCGGGGGATCGGCGGCGTCGCCGGGGCTCTGTCGGCGAGAGGAGAGCGCATCTACGAAGGCGCCGACGCCGACGGGCGACGAGCGATCAAGCAGGTGTTCCTGCGGTTGGTCACGATGGGGGAAGGCCGGCACGACACGCGTCGGCGTGTGGCCCGGAGGGAGCTGGACGACATCGACGTGGATCCGATCCAGGTCGACGCGGTCCTCGACACCTTCGGACACCACCGACTGCTGACCTTCGATCGAGAGCCTTCCACGCGGGAACCGACGGTCGAGATCGCCCACGAAGCGCTGATCGGCGCATGGGAGCGGATGCGCGGGTGGATCGATCAGGCGCGCGACGACCTCAGACAGGAACGGCGTCTCGCGCAGGCAGGCGCCGAGTGGCGCGGTTCGCTCGAGGATCCGAGCTTCCTGCTGCGTGGGGCGCGACTCGAACAGGCCGAGGCCTGGGCCGCGACCACCGAGCTCGCCGTCGGTCGGCGCGAGCGGTCGTACCTGAAGGCGAGCGTCGCCGAGCGCGACCGTGAATCGGCGGCGGAGCGTGAGCGACGTGAACAGGAGGCACGCGTCGAGCGTCGTTCCCGCACGATGTTGCGCGCCCTCGTGGCCGTCTTCGCCGTCGCCGCGCTGGTCGCGGGCTCCCTCACCATCATCGCGACCAACGAGAGCGACGAAGCCGCCCGGGAGGCGAGGGTCGCCACCGCGAGGGGGCTTGCCGCGGCCGCGGTCGCGAACCTGCAGGCCGATCCCGAGCGCAGCATCCTGCTGGCGATGGAGGCGGTCGATCACACGAGATCGGTCGACGGATCGGTGCTGCCCGAGGCCGAGGAAGCGCTGCACCAGGCCGTCACGACCTCACGGGTCGTGATGACGACTCGTGGCATCGGAGGAGCGGTGGCGTGGAGCGCGAAGGGCGTCTTCGTCACCCAGGGGCCCCAGTGGAAGCGGGATCATCGACATCCGGGAGGCCGGATCAGGAGTGAGCGCTGCTCCCTCCGTTCCGCGGGCACGATGGCGATATCACCGACGTCGCGTTCAGCCTGGAGGGCTCCATGCTCGCCACCACCGGCGACGACGGAGTATTGAACGTCTGGGATCCCGAGACTGGAGCGCTCATCACCAGCGAATCCGGTCCCGGCTCGGCCCGCGACCCCTCCTTCAGCGATGACGGGGCGTTGGTCGCGGCCGTGTGGGACAACCGAATCGTCCGCGTCGTCGATCTCGCAACGGGCCGACGCGATCCGGACGTTCCATATGCTCTCGCGAGGCTCCGGCGATTACGACACCGTCGACGCGTCCCTCGAGTTCCGACGGGCGGAGGATCGCAGTGGTGGCCACCGACGGCGGCGTCGTGATCATGGACGTCGCGAGCGGTGACACGCTCGTCAAGCTCGACGGCCCGAAGTTCGTCCACGCACTGGCGTGGAGCTCCGAACGACCGATCGATCGCCACGGTCGGAGCGAGCGGCGTGATCGAGATCTGGGACGCAAGAACGGGGGAGCTCCAGCACGAGCTGTGGGGCCAGAGGTCGTTCGTCTGGGCGGTCGCGTGGAGCCCCGATGGAACGCGCATCGTGACCGGGGGTGATGAAGGGGCGGCACAGGTATGGAAGATCGGGGAGCACGAGGGCAGGGAGGTCATGTCGCTGTCGTCGCCGGAGATGGCCGGCGGCATCGGCGGCGTGGCGTTCTCGCCGGACGGGAGCCGGGTGATGGCCGGCGCCAGCGACCGCTCCGCCGCGAAGATCTGGGATGTGGGTCTGACCGGTGACGCCGAGTTGGCGAACCTTCCGGCTCCGCGCGTCTTCGGAGACGCGGAGTTCATATCGGACGGGAACCGCGTGGCCGTGACCAATGACTGGGGCTCGGTCGCGATCTGGGAACTGGATCCCATCCGGAAACTCCGAACGATCGGGCTCCCCGGGCCGACGCTCTTCCCACGATCTGGGTACCCCGAGATCGTCGGTGAGCCCGGACGGGAGCTCGATCGTCATCGACAGCCAGGCGATCTATGTCGATGGCAAGACCGTGAGGCCCGGCAGGATCACCGCGTACGACACGGCGACTGGAGACCAGCTCTTCGCGACGAGACCTCATGGCAGTCTCGGCGCCGTCTGGAGCCCGGATGGGACCGTCTTCGCGCTAGGGGCGGGGGCGAGATCGGTGAGGATCCTCGATCGCTCCGGGCGGGAGGTCAGGGTCCTGCAGGAGGAGGATCTCGTCGACGACCGGGTCCGAGCGGCCGTGTTCAGTCCGGACGGCCGCTACCTTGCGACGTCGGTCAGGGTCCGAGGCGGTACCGCAGAGGACGGACTCGTCCGGATCTGGGATTGGCGACGACACGTCGTCGTCCGGGAGATCGAGACGGGGTTGGGGGAGGTCGCGTTCGATCGGACCGGCGCTCGTCTCGTCACGTTCGACGGGAACGTCGTCGAGACATGGGACGTCCGAACCGGGGCTCGCCTTGCCGAAGAGCCCGCCGGCAACGCGCCAGCACCCGTCTGGGACGTCGCGATCGCCCCTGATGGTTCACTCATCGCGATCGCCTTTCGGAACGGAACGATCGAGCTGTTGGACCCGACGACCGGTGAACAGGTGATCCTTCGTGGGCACATTGCGACGGCCCTCTCGTTCAGCCCTGACGGCCGGACACTCGCCTCAGTCGGGGTCGGCTTGGTCGGCGACGGCGTGCGGATCTGGGCACTCGACATCGACGACCTGCTCGAGATCGCACGGAGGAGGTCACCAGGGAGCTCACCGACGAGGAATGCCAGCAGTTCCTGCGTCTCGATCGCTGTCCGGCGACGTGAGGCGGCGGGCGAGCGAGCTGTCGATCGGCTCGACGAGATAGGTGGCCAGGAGCGAACCGAGCACGTCCGTCGGGTCCAGGAGTTCGGTCACCGGATACCCGGTATCGATCGCGGTCGCGAGGTGGGACTCACATGAGGGCGTGAGGCGTCGGCGCCCGACTCGGGCGACGTGGTCCACAGTTGTGATGCCGGCCCCCCGCTGCCAGAAGCAGAACGGACAGATCAGGCCCAGCCGCTGCGGGTACGCGAGCTCAGCTCGGTACCCCCACTCGTGTTCCATGATCCTTCCCCAGAGATCCACGGTACCGAGCACCGCCGGGGCGCGGGCTGCCCGGAGCAGGTGCGGCAACTTCACGGCGTACAGTCCGCAGGAACAGCACTCATCCGGGGCGCGGTGCGACCGGCGACGAGAACACCTCGCTCGCATGGGCTCACGCGGCGTCCAGGGCCGCCGGTCGTCACCGATCGGCCTGAGGAGAGGCGTCCGTGTCCGAGGATCCTCGTGGAGCGTCCACGTGCGCCAGACGTGCACGGCCTCGGGCAACGCGTCGACGTGCGCGTGTGTGCCCGTCGATGTGGTCATCGCGCCGACCATGCACCACATCAGCGTGGCGTGAGGACCGGCTCGTCACGTGACGTCGATCCGCCCCGACCTCGGCGCCTCGACGTTTGTGATCGCCTCAGCGGACGGGCTCGCATCCGACAGAAGCAGCGCGGCGACGAAGACTGGACCAACGAGCACCCATATCTCATGGCCGCTTCCTCCTTCCTCGTGGCACTCGCAGTGCTGGACCGCCGGAGCGACGTTGCGCACTATCTCCCTCAGCGCACTTGCGGTTCGCTCAAGGAACGCACAAGTCACCCCAGGGGCAGTTACTCGATCGTCACGATCGCGTACTCGTCGTACGCGATCACGTGCGGCTTCCCGCCTTCCCGATCCGGGAGGAAGCACCCGAGGACGAAGACGCGGCCGGACTGGAACGTGTCCTCCTCGAACTCGAGCCTGGCACCCAGCCCCGCGCTGAAGATCCCGCTGAACCCGAACCCCTCGAGCCCAGGGAATCCCTTCGGCCACTCCCAGAGGCGAGCTTCGCCTCGTACGCCCGCTCCGCTTCCGCAGCGTCCATGCCCCTCGGGAAGGCCTCGATCGTGGTGAGGTGGACCTGGTCGGGGCCTTCGTTCATGAAGTTCACGCTCCGATCGCCGGCCTCGAGGTCGACGTCGAAACCGTCGTCGCTCGCGACGATCGTCCCGTCGGCCTCAGGGAGGGTCGGCTCCGGGTCTCCGCCGACGACCATCAGCTCGCGGACCATGCCGAGCTTGTAGTGGGGCGCCTCCTCGAGCCCGTCGGTGACGTCCCGGACGTTGCAGAACATCACGTACCGCCCCGGCGTCAACGTCATCGTGGCCAGAGCCGTGCCCCCTGCCTCGACGCTCACGAACGGTGGAGTGGCGACTTGGTCAAGGTAGTCCGGGACCGGGAAGGCGCTCAGGGCGTTGTCCCCAAGGTCCTCTACCCATCGCTGGATCGACGCGTCGCCGATCCCGGCGAAGGCAAGCTCGTGGCCGACCGTCCCCCGGTTCTCGAACCGAACGTCGATCACGCCACCCGCGAGCTGCGCGGGGGCCTCCGGATACGAGAAGTCGACCGCAACGACCGTGGCCTCCTGAGGCTCGCTCGCCGCGGGCTCGCTCGCCTCGTCGCTCTGAGTCGCGGTTCCACCTCCGCCGGTGCACCCGGTTGCCACCACGACGACCGCCGCCGCTATCACCAGAGGACGGATCCGCCGTGACCTCATTCCAAGCCTCCTTCGCGCTCCTCGCAGGAAGTCCGAGGCGAGGAGCGTCGACGCCACCTCTCGGAGGCGGAGCGGAGCAGGCTCAAGTCATGCTCAACAAGGATCAACAGTGGGACAGGCGTGTCGGAGATCGAGGACGACGGCACGAACCACCGGCCTGCTCGCGGACCTCGTTGCAGCGCAAGGAGGACGGCCGGGCGGAGACGGTGAGATTCGAACTCACGAACCCCTGTTAGAGGGTTAACCGCTTAGCAGGCGGCTCCTTTCGGCCACTCAGGCACGTCTCCGCCGACGATTCTACCGGCGTGGTCGCGCGGGCCACGGGTAGGCTGCGCGGCATGCCCGACGTGGTCATCGTGGGAGGCGGGGTGATCGGCGCCGCGTGCGCGTTCGAGCTCACCTCGCGAGGCGCATCGGTGACCCTGCTGGAACGCGACCACCTCGCGGCGCACGCGTCGGGCCGCAACCAGGGGTTGTGGGTGCTGCCCGAAGACGACGCGAACGTGCCGATGGCCCGGGCGAGCCTCGAGGTGTACCGAGGTGTGGCCGCGGAGTCGCCCCTCGATGTGCGCCTCGACGTCCATCCGGTGGGCACGGTGCTGGTCGCGATGAACGCCCGCGATGTGCGCGCTGCTCATGAGGCCGTCGCCCGGGCCGAGCGTCACGGCTTCGCCGTCGACGACATCTCGGGCCCGGGCGACATCCGCGACCACGAGCCCGGCGTGACCCGCAACGTGGCCGGCGCCTGGCTCGTGCACGCTGGGCACCGGCTCGATCCCGGGGCCCTCACGGTGGCCCTCGCGCGCTCGGCCGCCGAGCGGGGTGCCGAGATCCGCCACCACGTGAACGCTCGCGGACTCGCGGTCCGCGACGAGGCCGTCATCGGGGTCGTCACGGACGACGGCGTGGTGCAGGCCGGCACGACGATCGTGGCGGCCGGTCCATGGAGCTCACCGCTCCTCGAGCAGGTGGGCGTGCACCTGCCGATCGTGGGCGCGCGCGGATGGCTCGTGCGCGTGGCGCCTCGCCAGCCTCACCTGCTCACACATCTCGTCGAGGCCGTGGGGCCGCACACGGCCCTTCACGACGACGCCCTTCCTCTCTGGCCGACGGCCGCCGACGTCGTCTCCGAAGGGGAACCCCGTAGCGAGATCGGGGCCCTCCTGCATCCCCATCGCGACGGCCGCACGATCGTGATCGGGTCGACCCGACAGATCTGGCTGACCCCCGAGCCTCCCGAGGAGCGGATCGTCGCCCGGGTGCTCGAGGCCGCGATCGAGCTCGTACCCGAGGTCGCCGAGGCGCGCGTACAGTCGTCCTGGTGGGGGCTCAGGCCGCTGACGCCCGACGAGCGGCCGCTCGTGGGCTCGGTCCGAGAGGGGCTGCACCTCGCGACGGGCCACGGTTCCGAGGGTGTGATCCTCGGCGCCGGGACCGCGCAGCTCGTCGCCGCGCAGCTCGCCGGCGAACCGCCACCGTTCGACGCCACGCCGTACGACCCGCTGCGGTTCCGGGATGAACGCTGAACGTCGCGGTTCAGTGGGAGAGGCGGCCAGCGCGATCGAGCGACTCGAGCACGCGGTCGACCGGCATGGCGAAGTACGTGTGACCGTCGCGCCCGACCGAGTCTTCGGCGGCGACCAGCGCGTTCAGGACCGCTTCCTCCGTCGCCTCGACCGTGGCGCGGAACAACGCCGAGAGCGCGTAGGTGTGCCGCACCGGCCCATCGACCACGGCACGCACGTCGCGGATCGCCTCGCTCGCATCGAGGCGGTTCGACGTGGAGAAGGCCATCATCTGCTCGCCGCTGCCGTTCGAGGCGTGTGAGCCGGTCGCGGCGAGCCCGAGGCCGGCCCGGCGGGCGATGCGGGTGAGCTGGTGCGGCAGCAGGGGCGCATCGGTGGCGACCACGACCACGCACGATCCCTCGTGGTGCTCGCGCGGCATCAGGTCGGTCAGTTCCCGTCCGACCGGCACGCCGTCGATCCGCAGATGCTCGCGACTGCCGTAGTTCGTGAGCACGAGGGCGCCTATCGTGAACCCTCCCTCGTCGTCGCCGAGCACACGCGACGCCGTGCCGATGCCCCCCTTGAAGTCGAAGCACTGCATGCCGGTGCCGGCGCCGACGTTGCCCTCCTCGACGGAGCCGGCGGCCGCTGCGTCGAGGGCGGCAGCGACGTCGTCGTCGGCCAATGGGAACGAGAGCACGTCGGAGAGCCAGGAGTCGTCGCACTCGGAGACCACGGGCATGACCTCCTCGGCGCCGACCGGGTCCCGACCGGCGATCCAGCGGACCGTCGCGTCGTACGCCTTGCCGATCTGCAGCGACGAGGTCAGCACGATCGGGCTCATCAGCACGCCCCACTCGCGCAATTGGTTCACGCCGATCAGCTCGCCGTACCCGTTGAGGATGTCCACCCCCGCGTAGACCCACTCGCGCCACGGGTGTGCCTCGTGGGGGAACAACGCCGTCACCCCCGTGCGCACCGCATGAGGATCGCCGCCGGCGCCCCGCACGACCGTGCGATGGCCGACGCGCACACCCGGCACGTCGGTGATCGCATTCAGCGGCCCGAGTGTGCCGGTGCCGATCGAGATACCGAGGTCCCGTGCACGGGTCGTCATCGTGGGCCGCATCCTACCGGGCGCCCCACTTCACCCCGTCCGCATGGGGAGACACGCCACGAGCTGCGGCGATACGATTCCTGGCCTACCTGCCATGGCCATCCTCACCCTCGGGGTCTCCTTCCGTCGCGCACCGATCGAGCTGCTGGAGCGGCTCGCGTTCACCGACGACGACCTCTCGAAGGCGTACCGCGTCGCCACCGATCTCGACGGTGTCGTCGGCGCGGTGATCCTGTCGACCTGCAACCGGGTCGAGGTCTACGGTGAGGTCGCCAGCTACCACGCCGGGTTCATGGCCTTGAAGCGCCTGCTCACGGAGACGCGGGGCGTCGCCGCAGAGGAACTCGCCGACCCGATGTACGCCCAGTGGGAGCGGGACGCAGCCGACCATCTGTTCGCCGTCGCGAGCGGGCTCGACTCGATGGTCCTGGGAGAGACGCAGATCTACGCACAGGTGCGCGAGGCGCTGCGACGAGCCGAGGGCGAAGGCGCAGCCGCCCCGCCGCTGACCGGGCTCTTCCACTCGGCGGCACGCGCCGGCCGCCGGGTGCGCCAGGAGACGTCGCTCGGCACGGCGCCCGATGCGTTCGTGGCGCTCGGCGCCGACCTCGCCGAGGACGCGGCGGGCGGGTTGGGCGGGCGCGACGTGGTCGTCGTCGGAGCGGGCACGATGGCCGCCCTGGCCGTGAAGCACCTGCGCCAGCGCGGCGTGGGGCCGGTGCGCATCCTGAACCGTTCCCTCGAGCATGCGAGGGCGCTGGCCGAGCGGACGAACGCCGAGCACGGCGACCTCGACGTGCTCCCCGACGCGATGCGGCATGCCGACCTCGTCGTGAGTGCCACCGGCGCCGCGGGCACGGTGATCCGGCGCTCGGTCGTGGCCGACGCGATGGCGGACCGTGGTGGTCGGCCCCTCGTGCTCCTCGACCTCGCGGTGCCTCGCGACGTGGAACCCGAGACAGCCTACGTCGAGGGGACCCGCGTGATCGACATCGTCTCGCTGCGCGAGCGCCTCGCCGAGCACGACGCCGAGACGGCGGGCGACATCGAGCGAGCGCACGGCATCGTGGCCGACGAGGTGCGCCGCTACGTGGTACGCCGGCGAGGCGACGAGCTCGCACCCCTGATCCGCGCGATGCGGCGGCGAGGCGACGACGTCGTCCGAGCTGAGATGGATCGGTTCGGAGCAAGGCTCGCCGAGCTCACACCCGACGAGCGAGAGGCCGTCGAGGCGCTCGCACGAGGCATCGCCGCCAAGCTGCTGCACGACCCGATCGTCGCATTGAAGGAGCGTTCCGAGCCGGGCACGGACGGGATCCACGCCCGGGTGCTCGCCGAGCTCCTCGGCGTCGACCCCGACGCCACCTCGTGAGCGCCCTGCGCATCGGTACCCGTCGCTCGCCGCTGGCGCTCGCGCAGGCGGAGGAGATCAGGATCCGGCTCGAGGCGACCGGGGTGATCGCCGACATCGTGCCGATGAGCACCTCCGGCGACGAGGGTGCTCGGGCCGACTCCTCGCCGCAGGGGCTCAAGGGGCTCTGGATCGACACGATCCTCGATGCCTTGGAGTCCGGTGAGATCGACCTGGCCGTGCACTCGGCGAAGGACCTGCCGGCCGAGGAGGACGAGGGCTTCACGATCGCCGCGGTGCCCGAGCGGGAGGACCCGTCCGACGTTTTGATCTGCAAGGGACCGGGTGAGCTCCGAGGAGGGGCCCTCATCGGTACGTCGAGCGTGCGTCGACGCGCCCAGCTGCTGGCGGCTTTCCCGGGCCTCGAGGTCGTCGACCTCCGCGGCAACGTCGAGACGCGGCTGCGCAAGCTCGAGGAGGGCGAGGTCGACGCCGCGGTGCTGGCGGCGGCCGGGCTCTCGCGCCTGGGGCTTGCTCCCGAGCATGCCCGGGCGTTGCCGCTCGCGATGATGGTGCCAGCGCCGGGCCAGGGCTGCCTCGCCGTGCAGGCACGGGACGACGACGACGACACGATCGCCGCGGTGGCGCCGATCGATCACGCCGCGAGCCATCGGGCCCTCGACGCCGAGCGGTCGCTGATGTGGCGACTCGGTGGCGGCTGCGCGCTGCCGCTCGGGGCCCACGCGACCGTGGGCATGGAGGCGGTCTCGCTGACGGCGGTGATCGCGACGGCCGATGGCACCACCGTGCTCCGCGTCGAGACCGAGGGTGCCACGCCCGAGGACGTCGCGGCCGACGCGGCGAAGGACCTGATCGCGCAGGGGGCAGAGCGCATCCTCGCCGAGGTCGAGACCGGGTGACGGGATCGGGAGCCGGTCGACGCGGTGACCGGCCGCCTCGTCCACTCGCAGGACGCACGGTGCTCGTCACGAGGCCGGCCGACCAGTCGGCAGCGCTCGTCACCCTCCTGAGGCGACTGGGTGCTCGTGCGATCGTGGCGCCGGCGATCGAGATCGTGGCGGCGCGGTCGGCCGCCCTGACCAGGGCGCTGCACGAGCTCCAGCGCGGGGACTTCGTGTGGCTCACCCTGACCAGTCGCGCCACCGTCGACATGCTGGCCTCGAGGCTGCCGGGACCTCGCGCGATCGGAGACACCGAGGTGGCGGCGATCGGTGACGGCACGGCGGCGGCGTTCCGACGATGGGCCCGGCGCGACCCCGACCTGGTCCCTCCGACGTTCACCACGACCGGGCTCGCGCGGTCGTTCCCGCGCGGCAGCGGCCGGGTGCTCTGCGCCCGGGCCGACATCGCGCCACCCGGCCTCGAGGACGCGCTCGCCCGGAAGGGTTGGACCCCCACCCGTGTCGACGCGTACCGCACCCGCTTCCCTCGCTCGCTACCCGCGGAGGCTCGGGAGGTGCTGCGCCGCGGCGACGTCGACGCGGTGACGTTCACGAGCGCCTCGACCGTGCGAGGCTTCGTCGGCGCGCTCGGGGTCGTCAAGGGAAGCCCGAAGGTCGTGTGCATCGGCCCGGTCACCGCGAGGGAGGCGCGCACGCACGGCCTCGTCGTGCATGCGGTGGCGAGGCCCCACACGATGGAAGGCGTCGCCGCGGCGGTCGTGCGGGCTCTGGCCCGATGATCCACGGTGGCGTGAGCGAGCGCGCCGCCGGTACCCTGGCGCCATGAGCTTCCCCGAGCACCGGCCGCGGCGGCTGCGACGCACGCCCGCGCTCCGAGCCCTCGTCCGTGAGACGCGGCTGCACGCCGACGATCTCATCGTGCCGATGTTCTGCAAGGAAGGCATCGACGAGCCGGTCGCGATCGCATCGATGCCCGGGCAGTACCAGCACACCCTCGAGTCGTTGCGCAAGGAGGCGGTCGCGACGGCGGAGACCGGCGTCCGCGCCTTCATGCTCTTCGGGGTCCCGGCCGAGAAGGACGCCGAGGGATCGCAGGCATGGCACCCCGACGGCATCGGCCAGCGGGCGATCGCGGCGCTGCGCGAGGAGTTCGGTGACAACGCGGTCGTGATGAGCGACCTCTGCCTCGACGAGTACACCGATCACGGGCACTGCGGCGTGCTGAACGACGCGAACGAGGTCGACAACGACGCCACCCTCGAGCGCTACCGGCGCGTCGCCCGTGCCCAGGCCGACGCCGGGGCGCATGTGATCGGGCCGAGCGGCATGATGGACGGCCAGGTCGGCACGATCCGCGAGGCGCTGGACGAAGACGGCCGCGACGACATCGTGATCATGGCCTACGCGGCGAAGTTCGCGAGCGCCCTGTACGGGCCGTTCCGCGAGGCGGCCGAAGGGGCGCCTCGCTTCGGCGATCGCACCGGCTACCAGCAGGACCCGGCCAACGCCGACGAGGCACTCCGCGAGATCAGGACCGACATCGACGAAGGCGCCGACATCGTGATGGTGAAGCCGGCGCTGCCCTACCTCGACGTCGTGCATCGCGCGAAGCGCGAGACCGGCTTCCCGGTGGCCGCCTACCACGTGAGCGGCGAGTACGCGATGGTCAAGGCGGCCACCGCGAACGGCTGGCTCGATGAGCGGCGCACCGTGCTCGAGATCTTGATGTCGATCCGCCGGGCGGGCGCCGACATGATCCTCACCTACCACGCGAAGGACGCCGCGACGTGGCTTCGTGACGGGGCATGAGCGGTTCCGAGGAACTGTTCGACCGTGCCCGAACCGTGATCCCCGGCGGGGTCGACTCCCCCGTGCGAGCGTTCGGGTCGGTCGGCGGCACGCCGGTGTTCATCGATCGCGGAGCGGGCGCGGAGATCGTCGACGTCGACGGGAACCGCTACGTCGACCTCGTGCAGTCGTGGGGTGCGCTGTTGTTCGGCCACGCCCGCGCCGAGATCGTCGAGGCGGCCAGCGCAGCGGCGGCTCGTGGCACCTCCTTCGGGGCGCCGACGCCGGGCGAGGTCGAGTTGGCCGAGCGCATCGTCGAGGCGGTGCCCAGCATCGACCGGGTCCGGCTCGTGAACAGCGGCACGGAAGCCGCGATGAGCGCGATCCGACTCGCGCGCGGCTCGACGGGGCGAGACCTGCTCGTGAAGTTCGAGGGGTGCTACCACGGGCATTCCGACTCGCTGCTCGCCAAGGGTGCCGGCAGCGGACTCGCGACGCTCGGGATCCCGTCGTCGCCCGGGGTGACCGAGGGCGCCGCCCGCGACACGCTCACCGTCCCGTTCAACGACCTCGACGCCGTGCGGGCGCTCTTCGCGGAGCGAGGAAGCGACGTGGCGGTCGTCGCCGTCGAACCGGTGGCCGCGAACATGGGCGTCGTGGCGCCCGAGCCCGGCTTCCTCGAGGGGCTACGTGTCGATCTGTGACGAGCACGGAGCCCTGTTGCTGTTCGACGAGGTGATCACCGGATTCCGCATCGCCTACGGCGGCGCCCAGTCGCGCTACGGCGTCACGCCCGATCTCACCGCGCTCGGCAAGGTGATGGGCGGGGGGTTCCCGTGCGCGGCATTCGGAGGACGCGCCGACCTGATGGCGCACCTCGCCCCGGACGGTCCGGTCTACCAGGCGGGGACCCTCAGCGGGAATCCGGTGGCGGTCGCCGCGGGCATCGCCACGCTCGACCTCGCGCGTCTCGAGGACCCGTACCCACGGCTCGAGGCCACCGCCGACGTGCTCACGCGCGGCATCGAGACCGCCCTCGCGGCGGCCGGCATCCCGGTGACGGTCAACCGGGCGGGCTCGTTGTTCAGCGTCTTCTTCACCGCGTCACCCGTGCGGAACTTCGACGGGGCGCGAGCGGCCGACCACGAACGCTACGGGCGGTTCTTCCACCACATGCTGGCCAACGGCGTCGCGCTGCCACCGTCCGGCTACGAGCTGTGGACCTTGAGCACGACGCACGGCCCCGAGGAGACGGAGAGGATCCTCGGGGCCGTGGCGTCGTTCCGGGACTGACGCGGCAGGCAGGCCGATCCCGGTTTCGACCCCGGCGTCGGACGGGCGGTCGGACGCCGGAGACGTTCGTCGATTACGCGACCGCGGCGGGCTCGGGAACCTCGCGCAGGTCCACCCGCTCCACCTTGATCGCCAGGCAGAAGGTGCCGATCACCCGGTCGAGCGCGTCGTGCGTCGGCGCGACCTGGCATCGGACCGAGGCTCTCGCTCCCTCGAGCGTGAACTCCGCGGTCTCGCCGTTCAGGGCTGCCACGTGCGCGTCGAGCAGGTCCAGGTTCGGACCTTCCATGCCGAAGATCGCGATCACGTCACGGCCCTCGACCTTCGAGCGAGACAACCCGACCACCTCTGACGCCGCACCGGTCACCGTGCGCACACGCAGCGCGGTGTCGGTGCTCCAGAAGAACACGGGACGCCCCTCCGCAGCCGCCCCGATCGTCTCCGCGTTCGCGAACCGCGAGCGCGGAGGCGGTGGTGCCTGCGGGGTCGGCACCGTGTCCGTGATACCGATCAATTCCCACTGTCGCATGACTCTCACCCCTCCCGAGGTTCGGGGACGCTTCGTTACCTGTTTTCGGGTAGCGGGGGGGTGGTTCCGCATAGGACCTTCGGCGGTTCTTCCCGCATCGGCCGTTGGGCCTAGGTGGCGGAGGGACGTTCTTCCCAGTCGACCCATCCGACACCCGACGTCTGCACGTACCCGTCGACCGCCGTGCCGATCGTCGGGAAGAAGCGCTCGTCGCCGAGGCGTTCGTAGAGGCCGTACGCCTTGAGGCGATCCTTCACCGGCCCCTTCATCTCCGCGAACGCCAGCGTGATGCCGGCGACCTCGAGTTCGTCCATCACCTCGCCGAGCATGTCGGCGGCTGTGGTGTCGATGTCGGTGATCGGCTCCGCGGCGACGACGACCCAGCGCACTGGCTCCTCGGCCGCCTCGATGTGCACCCGCACCTCCCGGCGGAAGAACGACGCGTTCGCGAAGAACAGCGGCGCGTCGAAGCGGTAGAGCAGCAGCCCGGGGATCGTCCGCCCTTCGGGGTGGCGCTCGAGATCGTGGTAGCCCTTCAGCTCGTCGACGCGGACGAGGGTGGCGTCGTGGGGCCGCCACGCCCGGCGGACGAAGTCGACCAGGGACAACACGATCGCCACGAAGACGCCTGGCAGCACGCCGAGCACCGCGACGCCGAGGAACGCGGCCGCCCAGAGGGCGAACTCGGTGCGCCGCATGTTCCAGAGCCGGCGGATCTCCGCGACGTCGACGAGGCGCGCGGCGGCCGCGACGACCACGGCGCCGAGCACCGCCTGCGGAAGGTCGCGGAGCAGCGCCGGCGCCACGACGAGCATGAGCGCGACGGCGATCGCACCCACCAGCGGCGTCAGCTGCGACCGGGCGCCCGCCGCGATCGCGACCGGCGTGCGCGACGCGCTGCTCGAGATCGGGAACCCCTGGAACAGCCCGGTGGCGAGGTTCGCGACGCCCAACGCGACGAGCTCACGATCGGGGTCGACCTCTTCCTTGCGTTGCGAGGCGAGTGACTGCGAGAGCACACTCGTATCGGCGGTCGCCACCAGGGCGATCGCGAACGCCGCCGTGATCAGCTCGGGGAGCACGTCACTCGGCACCCTGGGCAAGACGAACGACGGGAGCCCCTCGGGCAGGACCCCGACCGTATCGACCGAGAGATCGAGCAGCCCCACCGCGGCGATGCCACCCACGACCACGATCAGGGTCGCCGGGAGGCGCGGGGACCACCGGCCGAGCACGGCGATCACGATGAGCGCCGACGCCCCGACCGCCGCGGTGACCGGATCGACCGCCCCGCTGCCGATCGCGTCGGCGATCGCCTCGACCTGAT
>CAVSLG010000006.1:0-126522 GCA_963728665.1 uncultured Actinomycetes bacterium
GCCTCACCCGTTCCATCGGAGACCAGCGCCTCGAGCGATTCATGACCGCTCATCGGGAGCACCGTGATGCGTCGGATCACGCCGGCGATCTTCACGCGGGTGCGCAGCGGGGCCTCGCCCAGGCGGACGCTGCCCTGGATCGAGTCCGCCCAGTCCTGGGTCTCGGCCGACAGGCGCGTCTCGTCGCTCTCGGTCAGTCGGTCGAGCCAGCGACGGAGCGCCCCCATGTCGTCAGCATCTCTCCCGGTGCTCGCGACCTCAGGCGCTCACGGCAGCCTTGTCGGCGAACTCAGCGTCTGCGTCGAGCTCGGACTTACGGGCCTTTGACACGTAGATCGAGGTTCCGAGGATCACCGCCGCCAGCAGTCCGATGGCGATGCGCACCGCCGTCTCGTCGGCGTATTCGACGACGAGCGGTGCGATCAGCAGCGCGACGAGGTTCATCACCTTGATCAGCGGATTGAGCGCCGGTCCCGCGGTGTCCTTGAACGGGTCACCGACCGTGTCGCCGATCACCGCCGCCTTGTGAGCGTCGGAGCCTTTGCCGCCGAAGTGGCCCTCCTCGATGTACTTCTTCGCGTTGTCCCACGCGCCGCCGGAGTTCGACAGCATCACCGCCATCAGTTGCCCCGTGACGATCGCGCCGGCGAGGAAGCCGCCGAGCGCCTCTTCCTTCAAGAGGAAACCGGCGATCACCGGTGAGAGCACCGCCAACAGGCCGGGTGTGAGGAGCTCGCGTAGCGAGGTCTTCGTGCAGATGTCGACGACCCGCGCATAGTCGGGCTTGACCGAGTAGTCCATGATGCCCGGGTTCTCACGGAACTGCTTGCGCACCTCGACCACGACCTGCGCCGCGGCACGGCCGACCGCACGGATCGCGAGCGAGCTGAACAGGAACGCGATCGTTCCGCCCGCCAGGAGCCCGACGAGGACGTCGGGCTGATCGATGCGGATGCCCTCGAAGGCGAAGCCTGCCTCCTTGAGCGCTTCCTCGAACGAGCCGAACAGCGACGTGGCCGCGATCACCGCCGTCGCGATCGCGAGACCCTTCGTGATCGCCTTCGTCGAGTTGCCGACGGCGTCCAGGCCGCCGAGGATCTCGGCGGGCCGGCCCTCGAACTCCCCCGACATCTCCGCGATGCCCTGCGCGTTGTCGCTGATCGGGCCGTAGGTGTCCATCGAGACGACAACCCCGACGGTCGTGAGCATGCCCATGCCCGACAAGGCGATGAAGTAGAGGCGCTCGGCGAACAGGTTCGAGGACTCCGGGTCCGCGAGCAGGAACGCAGCCATGATCGTGCCGGCGACGACCAGCGCGGCCCACACGGCCGACTCGAGGCCGACGGAGAAGCCCGAGAGCACTGTCGTCGCAGGACCGGTCACCGTCGAGTCGGCGACCTCCTTCACGGGCTTGTACTTCGTGTCGGTGAAGTACTGCGTGAGGATCTGGATGATCGAGGCGAGCACGAGCCCGATCGCGACCGCAACGCCCGGTCGCCAGCTCTCCATGTAGGTGACCGAGATGATCATCACGACCACCGCGGAGATCACGGCCGACAGGAAGAAGCCGCGGTTGATCGCCTTCATGCCGTGCTCCTCCTCGGAGCGCGGCGTCACGGCCATGATGCCGATGATCGACGTGACGACGCCGACCGCGCGCACGAACAGCGGGAACATCACGCCCGCGATCGCGCCGATCTCACTGTCGGCGAACGCCGCGGCGCCGAGGATCAAGGCGGCGACGAGCGTCACCTCGTAGCTCTCGAACAGGTCGGCCGCCATGCCGGCGCAGTCGCCGACGTTGTCGCCCACGTTGTCCGCGATCGTGGCGGCGTTGCGCGGGTCGTCCTCGGGGATGCCCTGCTCGATCTTGCCAACCAGGTCGGCGCCCACGTCCGCCGCCTTGGTGAAGATGCCGCCGCCCACCCGCATGAACATGGCGAGCAGCGCGCCGCCGAACCCGAAGCCCACCAGCACAGCCGTGGCATCGCCCTTGAAGATCATCAGGATCAGCGTCGCCCCGAGCAGGCCGAGGCCGACCGTGAACATGCCGGCCACCCCGCCGGCGCGGAACGCGATCGTGAGCGCCTTGCGTAGGCCGGATTCCTTGGCGGCGTTCGCGGTGCGCACGTTGGCGCGCACGGCGAGCCACATGCCCGCGTAGCCCGTGAGCATCGAGGCGCCCGCCCCGAGCAGGAACGCGATCGACCGCCCGACACGGATCGACAGCTCCGGCGACATGCCGAGCAGCGTCGTCGTGACCGCATCGGAGACCGGCAGTGCGAAGAACAGCACCACGGTCAAGATCGCGAGGAAGATGCCCAGCGTGCTGAACTGACGGCTCAGGTAGGCCTTCGCCCCTTCCTGGATCGCGGTGGCGATCTCACGCATCTTGTCGCTGCCCTCGGGCTCGGCGAGCACCTTCGCCCGCAGGTACCAGGCGAACGCGAGCGCCACGAGGGAGATCGCGAGCACGATCCAGAGCCACGTGTTCTCGAACGACCCGAAGGTGACCTCGAGCGGGCCGCCTTCCTGGGCAAGGACGCGGAACATGCAACCTCCTGAAGGTCGGGTGGAGTCCTCTCAAGAACGCCCGAGCGGGCCGGGCGACCGGTGCAGTATAGGGAACGCACCCTGCTCCGACCTGCGGGGATGTCCGGCCCCAGCGGCTTCGTGCGAGCATGCTCGCCGTGGGGTTCGAGGGCACCACGTTGTGGCGAGTGCGCCAGAAGGTCGGCACCGATCTCGTGCTGTGGCCGGGCGCCAGCGTGATGGTCGTGCGCGACGACGGCCGGGTGCTCGTTGCCCGTCGCCTCGACAACGACATGTGGGCGATCCCGGGCGGTGGGGCCGAGCAGGGTTCGAGCTTCGCCGACACGGCCATCGCCGAGTTGCGCGAGGAGGTCGGTCTGGTCGCCGACCCCGCGGACCTCGAGGCGTTCGCCTGCATATCGCGCGAGGACAACCACCTCGAGACCTACCCCAACGGCGACCTGACGCACTACTTCGGGCTCTGGTTCGTGCTGCGCCGGTGGCAGGGCGAGCCCGTGGGCGACGGGGAGGAGATGGGCGAGATCGCCTGGGCCGACCTCGACGATCCGCCCCAGCCGCTGCTGCGCTCGACGCGGGTCGGGTTCGAGCTGTACCGCGCGTGGCTGGAGACCGGTCGCTTCCAGGCCTACTGAGCACCGTCGCTCCGAGCGGCGTCACCGGCCTCGTCGGGACGGGGACCGGCACCGGGTGACGGCGCGATCCGAAGGATCAGGTACCCGGCGATGCCTGCCATCAGCGAGGCGGCGAGGATCGCCGTCTTCGCCTCGTCGAGCAACGGCCCCGGCGGGAACGCGAGCTCCGCGATGAAGAGCGCCACCGTGAACCCGATGCCTGCGGTCATGCCCATGCCCGTCAGATCGCCCCAGCCCACGTCCCCACCGAGGCGTCCCAGGCCGGTGCGCACCGTGACGAACGAGCCCACGAGCACGCCGAGCGGCTTCCCGAGCACGAGCCCGAAGAAGACGCCCAAGGAGACCGGCGCCGTGAGCGCGTCCCCGAGCCGGTTGAGCGACAGCTCCACACCGGCGTTCGCCAGGGCGAAGATCGGCAGGATCACGAAGCTCGTCCACGGCAGCAAAGCGTGCTCGGTGCGGGCGAGCGGCGATACGGCTTCGCGGGAAAGCCACGCGAGGCGCATCCACCATCGAGCATCGTCGTCGGCCGATCTCGGCTCGTCGCTCGTCTCATCGGCGGTGCGGCGGGCCTCCTCACTCACCGCTGTCGGACGCTGGAAGGGGGTCGCCGGGGTCAGCAACCCGAGCACCACCCCCGCGATCGTCGGATGGATGCCCGCCTCATAGGTCGCATACCAGAGGGCCGTCCCGAGCACCACGTACACGAGGATGAAACGGATGTGCACCGCGTTCGCGACCGCGATCAGGCCGACGATCGCGAACGCCGCCATCATGGCGGTGGCGTTGACACCCCCGGTGTAGAAGATCGCGATCACGATGATCGCCCCGATGTCGTCGACGATCGCGAGCGTGAGCAGCAGCGGCTTGAGCCTGGGTGACGCGTGCGACGCGGCCAGGGCCAGCACCCCGAGGGCGAACGCGATGTCGGTGGCCATCGGGATGCCCCACCCGCGGCCGGTTTCACCGCCGCCCGCGATCGCCAGGTAGATCAGGGCCGGCGCCACCATGCCGCCGATCGCCGCCATGATCGGCAGGGTGGCGACCCTGAGTTGCTGCAGCTCCCCCGAGACGACCTCGCGCTTGATCTCGAGGCCGACCACGAGGAAGAAGAGGGCCATGAGCCCGTCGTTCACCCAGAAGTGCAGGTCCTTGTGGAGGTCGACCAGCGAGCCGAGCCGCACGGTGAACTCGGTCGCGAAGAGGGACTCGTACCCGGCCTTCCATGGGGAATTTGCCCACACCAGTGCCAGGACCACCGCCAGGAACAACAGCGAAGCGCTCGCCGTCGCCGTCTGCAGGAACTCCTGCAACGGCTGCACGACCCGCCTCGGGACCAGCCGGTCCGACCGCGACCATGGGGGCCGGACCTCGTCGAAGGCATCGAAGCCTGAGCGTCCGGGCGTACCAGGGGCGACCGGTTCGGACATGACGACTCCTCCCGCCGACCAGTCTTCCCGGCACACCTGTTGCAACGCGACCCATCGTACCCGTCACGGAACCGTCACGCCGATATCGTTGGCGAGGCACGCCGCCGCCGGTAGGCTCCGCACGTTTTGGCAGATGGTCGGCACGTAGCCACCCCTTCCCGGAAGAAGCCCCTCCTGATCGTCGGCGCCCTCGTGGTCGTCGCGCTCGCAGTGGTGGCGGTCTTCTCGCTGTCCGGCGGTGACGCGGGCCCCCTCGCCGACATCGTCGGCGACGACACCCCCGAGACGCCCGAGTTCGCGTTCGAGGTCGCCAAACCGAAGGCGGTCGAGACCGCGACGAAACCGAACCATCAGGCCGCCGTCACGGCCTCGCAGGCCCCCGCCGAGGCCGTCACGCAACAGCTCGACGAGCTGTACACGGCGGCGTTCCTCGACCCGGGTAACTGGATGGAGGGTGGATACGACGGTGTGCTGGAGTTCTTCTCCGACGACGCCCGCGACGCCGCCGAGGATCAGCTCGACGTGTTGACGGCCGGACCGGCGGCCGGCGACGCATTCGACACGATCACGCCGAGACCGAGCACGCTGAAGATCCACGTGCTCCTCGATCCCTCCCGAGTGCCGCACGCCGTGGAAGGCAGCGCGCGCTTCGTGGCCCGCGGCACCGGCGTCGACGGGCAAGTGGAGCTGATCAGCAAGGGCCAGTTCGTGTTCGAGAAGATCGACGGCGACTGGCTCGTGATCTCGTTCTCGGTGCAGCGTCGCGACGAGGAGCTCGAGCCGAAGCCGAGTGCGTCGGGTTCGCCGGGCGCGAGCGACAGCGCCGAGCCGTCGGAGGCGGAGGCCTCGTGAGGCGGCGTGCGGCCTTCGTCGTGGTCGCCTTGGCGGCCTGGGTGCTCGGCTCGAGCCTCGGCGCCCTCAGCGGTACCGTCGCCGCGCGGGCGCAGTCGACCGGCGTCGTGATGGGGAAGGCGCACGCTGGGTTCACGCCCTCGCTCACCGGATCCAAGCCCGTCGTGATCCTCGCGATCGGATCGGGTGCGCGCGAGGGCGAGAACGTGTTGCGCTCGCTCGGCGACTCCCTGCACATGATCTTCCTGAACCCCGCGAAGAAGCGGGCGGTGCTGGTGGGCGTGCCCCGCGACTCCTACGTGACGATCCCCGGCAGGGGCAGCGGCAAGATCAACTCCGCGATGGTCTACGGCGGGCCAGAGCTCATGGTGGCGACGATGGAGCAGAACTTCGGGGTCACGATCGATTACTGGGCGCTCACGACGTTCTGGGGCTTCACCGACATGATCAACGCGGTCGGCGGGCTCACGGTCGACGTGCCGTTCCCGATGGTCGACTCGTACTCGCGCAGCGACTTCCAGCCGGGCGTGCAGAA
The DNA here is from genome assembly GCA_963728665.1 of uncultured Actinomycetes bacterium. Classification (GTDB taxonomy): domain Bacteria; phylum Actinomycetota; class UBA4738; order UBA4738; family HRBIN12; genus JAOUEA01. Next base: position 6,003 of record CAVSLG010000006.1, read on the forward strand.
GCTCACGGGGCCAGAGGCGTTGGCGTTCTCGCGGGACCGTCACAGCATGCAGCAGGGCGACTTCGGCCGCCAGGAGAACGGCGGCCGGCTGATGCTCGCGGCGCTCGCGCAGTTCAAGAAGCAGTTCCGCGACGACCAGGCCCGCCTGTTCACGTGGCTCGGCGCCGGTATGCGCAACATCGAGACCGAGATCCCACTGTCGGAGGTCATGGCGCTCGCGTACACCTCGTCGAAGGTGCCGCCTGCGAAGGTGCAGAACGTCGTGCTGCCCGGTGGCACCGGCATGATCGGCGGCATCTCGGTCGTCACGCTCGACATGGCGCGGGCCCGCGCGATCGTGGCCGACGCGAAGCAGGACGGCATGCTCCTCAAGAAGAACGTGCCGCCCAGCCCCACCGCCGACGAGTGACCGCCTGCCGGGGTAGGCTGCGCCTCGCATGACGACCCTGCACGACGACCTGACAGACGTTCACCCCGCGCGCGCCAAGATCGAGATCGCGATCGCCATCGCGCTCACGGTGCCGGCCTTCGTCGTGCGCTTCACCCACCCCGAAATCCCGCATCCGCTCGAGGCGTTCCTGTTCGGCCTCGCGATCGTGGGCGCCGCGTTCATGCTCTCGTGGGCGGCCGAGGTCGCGCAGCTCGACATCTCGGCCGGGCTCGCGATCGCGATCCTCGCGTTGATCGCCGTGCTGCCCGAGTACGCGGTCGACTTCGTGTTCGCGAAGAAGGGCGGCGAGTCGTTCGCACAGACCGGAGCGGCCTGCCTGCCGCTCGACGGCGGCACGGAGTCTCCGTGCTCCCTCGCCCTCGCCAACATGACCGGTGCGAACCGCCTGCTGATCGGCGTGGGCTGGACGATGGTGATCTTCATCGCCTACTTCCGCCTCAAGGGGCGCAACCGCCTCGTGAGGGCGCCCAACGGCCGCTGGGAAGGCGTGCGCCTCGACCGTGAGCACTCGATCGAGATCGGGTACCTGGCCGTGGCCACGATCTACTCGCTCACGCTGCCGCTGAAGCACTCCGTGACGCTGATCGACGCAGCGATCCTGATCGCGATCTTCGTCGCCTACTCGATCAGGGTCTCGAGGGCCCCGGCCGAGGAACCGCACCTCGTCGGCCCGGCGAGCTACCTCGGCACGTTCGGCACCGTGCCCCGGCGCATCACGGTCGGAGCGATCGCGATCTTCGCCGCCGCGGTGATCCTGTTGTTCGCCGAGCACTTCGCCGAGGCCCTGGTGCTCTCGGGCGAGGCCCTCGGGGTGAGCGAGTTCCTGCTCGTGCAGTGGGTCGCGCCGCTCGCTTCGGAGGCGCCAGAGCTCCTGATCGCCGGTCTCTACGCCTGGCGGTTGAACACGAGCGCGGGCCTCGGCACGCTCGTCTCGTCGAAGGTGAACCAATGGACGCTGCTCGTCGGCACGCTGCCGATCGTCTTCTCGTTCGCCGCCGGTGGGCTCCACGGGCTGCCCCTCGACACCGTGCAGCGCGAGGAGTTGTTCCTCACCGCCGCGCAGTCGTTCTTCGCCGTCGCCGTGATCTCGAGCCTCACGATGTCGCTGCGCGAGGCGCTGTTCCTCTTCGGGCTGTTCTGGGGGCAGTTCATCCTCGGCGGCATCGTGCCCGAGCAGTACCACGGCATCGAACGTGTCGCCGTGGGCATCGTCTACCTGGTGCTCGGTGTCTGGGTGCTCGTGAGCGACCGGTTCACCTTCCGGCAGCTGGCGCGCGACGCGTTCCGGGCGCCATACGACGAGCTCGCCAGGGAACGGGAGGCCGACGCGATCGCCGAGGCCGCGCGACGCCAGGCCTGACCGCCCGGCTCGTCGCCGGCCACCGATAGCCTTTGGCCGTGGACCCCCGAGCGTTCTTGCAGCACCTCGAGACCGACCCCGCCACGGCCGACTCGCTCGTGCACGTACGGGTCCTGCCCGCTCGGACCCCGATCGTCGAACCATTCCCCGAAGATCTGCCCGAGCTGCTCGTGACGAGGCTCGGCCTGACGGGCGTCCGAGGCCTCTACCCGCACCAATCCGACGGCCTCGCGGCGCTCCGAGCGGGGCGCGACGTCGTGATGGCCACTGGTACCGCGAGCGGCAAGACCCTCGTCTACAACATGGCCTTCGCGGAGACCGCGATCACCACGCCCAAGGCCACCGCCCTCTACCTGTTCCCGACGAAAGCGCTCGCCCGCGACCAGCTGCGTTCCGTGCGGGCCCTGAAGCTGCCGCAAGTGAAGGCCGCCGTCTACGACGGCGACACCCCGAAGGCGGAGCGGCCCCTGATCCGAACGAACGCGAACCTCGTGATGACGAACCCCGACATGCTCCACCTGTCGTTGCTCGCCGACCATGCGCGCTGGGCCGACTTCTTCCTGCGGCTGTCGCTCGTGGTCGTCGACGAGGCTCACGTGTGTCGGGGCGTGTTCGGTTCGCACGTCGCGATGGTGCTTCGACGGCTGCGGCGCCTCGTCGCGCACTACGGCGGCACGCCGCGGTGGTGCCTCGCGAGCGCGACCGTCGGGAACCCCGGCGAGCTCGCGACACGGCTCACCGGCCTCGACGACGTCGTCGAGGTCACCGACGACGCCTCGCCGTCGGGCGAGAAGCTCTTCGCCCTGTGGAATCCACCGCTCGCCGACGAGGAGACCGGCGCGCGACGCAGCGCCCTCGCGGAGAGCGCCTGGCTCGTCGGGCAGCTCGCGAGCCAGGGGACCCGGGTGATCGGCTTCACGCGATCGCGGCGCGCCGCCGAGCTACTCGCCGAGTGGGCGCGCCGCGAGGTCGGCGACGCGCAGCTGCGGGAGAAGATCACCAGCTATCGGGCGGGATACCTGTCCGAGGACCGGCGACGCATCGAGCGGGCGCTCGCCGACGGCGAGCTGCTGGCGGTCGCCTCGACGAGCGCGCTCGAGCTCGGCATCGACATCGGATCGCTCGACGCCGCGGTGCTCACGGGCTACCCGGGCACCCGCGCCGCGATGTGGCAGCAAGCGGGGCGGGCCGGCCGGCGTGACACGGACTCGCTCGCCGTGCTCGTCGCCCAGGACGATCCGCTCGACCAGTACCTCGTGCTCCACCCCGAAGACCTGTTCGACAAGCCGCCGGAAGCCGCCGTGATCGACCCCACGAACCCCTACTTGCGCGAGCCCCATCTTCGCTGTGCTGCCAGGGAAGTTCCGCTTCGCGACGACGAGCTCGCCTTCTTCGGCGACGCAGCCGAAGTCAGGGTATCGGTCGAGGCGATGACCGAGCGTGGCGAGCTCGTGCGGCGCCGCGAGGCCTGGCACGACCGAGGCAGGGACGCACCGCACCGTGCGGTCGACGTGCGGGCCGGTGGCGGTCAGGTCTACTCGATAGTGATCGACGGCACCGGCGAGCTGCTGGGCACCGCCGACGAGCACCGGGCCTACGCCACGTTGCATCCCGGCGCCGTGTACCTGCACCTCGGCGAGCAGTACCTGGTGCTCGAGCTCGACCTCGTTTCGCGCGTGGCGGTCGTGCGCAGCGCCGACCCCGACTTCTACACGCAGGCCCGCGACGTCACCGACATCGAGGTCGCGGAGATCCTTGCGCGCTCAAGTATCGGCGACGTCGACCAATGCTTCGGGTCGGTGCGGGTCACGAACCAGGTCGTGAGCTACGTGCGGAAGGCGGTCTCGACGAACGAGACGCTCGACGAGTTCCCTCTGCCGCTGCCGCCGGTCGAGCTCGAGACACGGGCGGTGTGGTGGACGATCCCGCAGACGGTGCTCGATCGCGCGGCGGTGGGTCCGCGCGACGTGCCGGGCGCGATCCACGCTGCGGAGCACGCCGCGATCGGGCTGCTGCCGCTGGTCGCGACGTGCGACCGCTGGGACATCGGCGGGGTGTCGACGCCGATGCACCCCGACACCGGGCTGACCACGATCTTCATCTACGACGCCTACCCGGGCGGAGCCGGCATCGCAGAGCGGGGCGCCGCGACCAGCGAGCGGTGGCTGACGGCGACGCTCGAGGCGATCAGGCAGTGCCCCTGCACGCACGGGTGTCCGAGCTGCGTTCAGAGCCCGAAGTGCGGCAACGGCAACGAGCCGCTCGACAAGCAGGGCGCTGTGGCATTGTTGGCGGCGATCCTCGGGAAGCGCTGGGGCTAGCGCGGGGCGTTGGCGACGCTCCGTTCGGCGAGCTCGCGGATCCGCAGGAGCATCTTGCGTTCCATGATGAACGCACCCGGGTCCGCGATCACGATCCAGGCGTATGTCGCGAACGTGCGCGGCCAGTCCTGCTTCCAGCGGCTTATCAGGCGAGTGCGACCGTCGACCGAGGACTCCACCAGCAGGCACCACGAGTCGGTGTCGCCGCCGCTCACCATGTACCGACCCGGCTCGATCATCCGCACGACGGGACCGAACCCAGGCATCATCTCGACGAGATCGCCGACCGCGAGCCTGAGGTCAGGCTCGATGCGCTCCACGCTCGGCAGCCCGTCGTTGTCGATCCAGTCGTAGCTGTACCATCCGCCGCGACCGAACCCGATCTGCAGCAGCCAAGGGAAGACCTCCTCGGGCGGAGCGTCGATCGTGATCGCCCTCGTCGTCGACGGAGCGTCCGCGCGGAGCAGATCGTCGCCCGGCAACGCCCGGCGCACCTCGTCGTCGGTCGCGCCCCACCGGCGCTGCCGCGGTCCGAGCACGAGCAGGTACGCCGCGACCACGACGAGGACCAGTCCGAGGGCAGGGCCGACCCCGAGCCACGTCATCAGGCCAACCACCACGGCCGTGCCCACGACGAAGCAGGTGACCACGATGATCCCGATCGTTCTCTGGGTCCGCATGGAGCCCTCCTCGGCCTCAACGATCGCGGATGAACGTCGCCACGCCCATGGTCGTCGGTCCCCCGACCGGCAGGCCGACCGGTCGGAAGGTGTGCCTGCGGGTAGCCTCGACGGAGCCGTGTACCCACACCGACTCACACGCCGACAGTTCATGAGCCGATCCGCCGCGGCCGCGGCCGGCTTCCTCGTGACCTCGTGCGTCGGCGAGCGATTGTCGACGAGCCCCGAGCCGCGACCGACGTTCACGAGCACGCCGCCCGAGGAGCTCGCCACGCGTTGGCCCGTCGATCGCGTCGTGTACCTGATGCTCGAGAACCGCAGCTTCGACAACATCTTCGGGCGGTACCCCGGCGCCAACGGCGCCCGCACCGGCATGCGCTGGGGCGAGGAGGTCCGGCTGCGCCGCTGTCCCGAGTGGTTGCCGGGGGACCTTCCCCACGACACGGCGTCATGGCACGCGATGTACAACGACGGGAAGATGGACGGGTTCGCGATCGGCGAGTACGGGGCCTACTTCGGCTATTCGCAGTTCGACCGTCCCGATGTGCCGAACTATTTCCAGTGGGCCGACGAGTTCGTGCTCTGCGACAACTTCTTCGCGTCGGTGGCCGGCCCCTCGTACCCGAACCACCTGTACATGATCGCCGGGCAGGCCGGCGGGGCGATCAACAACCCCGAGAACATCAAGGTGAAGCAGCTGAACGACGGACGGGCATTCAAGAGCTGGGGCTGCGACGCCTACGGCGACGACGTCTTCGTCTACGTCGAGGACGAGCAGGGCCACGTGTCGCAGCACCGCACGTGCTTCGACATGAAGACCGTCGGCCACCAGCTCTCGAAGCGCGACATCGACTGGGCCTACTACTCCGCCGACCCGTACCAAGCCGGCTACATCTGGCAGGCGTACTCCTCGATCGAGGACATCTTCCACGACGATGGGCTGTGGGAGCGGCACATCTGGCCGGTCGACGACATCATGCGCGACATCGAGGCCGGGGCGCTGCCGCCGGTCACCTGGATCACGCCGCGGTTCCAGCTCTCCGATCACCCGCCGTTCAGCACGCGACACGCGCACAACTGGGTCACCGACATCGTGAACGGCATCATGCGCTCGTCGATGTGGGAGTCGATCGCGATCTTCATCACCTGGGACGAGTGGGGCGGGCTGTACGACCACGTGGCGCCGCCGACGATCGACGACGTGGAGCTCGGGTTCCGCGTGCCGATGATGGTGGTCTCGCCGTACGCCAAGCGCGGCTACATCGACGACGCGTTCGCGGAGTTCTCCTCGCCGCTGCGGTTCATCGCCGACAACTGGGACCTGCCCTATCTCACCCCGCGCATCGCGAACTCGCACAACTACACGCACGTGTTCGACTTCGATCGGAAGCCGCGCCCGCCCTCGCCCGGGCGCCACGTACGAGCGACGAACGACTTCTGGGACTGGCCGGAGACGTTTCCCGGGTGGCCGCCGTCGCTCGACCCCGAAGATCCGAAGATCCGCTACCCCTGATCGGTCGCGGCGTCCTTGCTTCCGTGGTCGGGCAGCTTGCCCTCCAGGCACGGGAGCTCCTCGAGCATGTCCGAGGGGAACGCCGCGATGAACGCACGCTCGTTCGCCACACCGGGTTGGGCCGGGTACTGGTTGCCCTGCAGCTCGCCCTTCGTCACGTTCAGCAGGAACGCGGAGATCTCCTCGAGCGTCGTGCCGTTCTGCTCCATCTCGTCGGTGTCGATGAAGATGTGCGTCGGCTGCGTGAACTCCACGATGCGTACGTCGTCGCCGTCGGTGTCGAACCGCTGCTGGATCGCGTCGGCGACCTTCGTGGGCTCGAGCGCCTGCGCGCCGCTCACTGCGGGATCGGGCGTGTGGCCGTGGTCGGCGGTGAGCATCATCACCCACTCGCCCTCGCCGACGTGGCGGTTCAGCAGGTCGATCAGGTTCGGCAGGTCGGCGTCCTGCGACGCGACAGCGTCGCGCATCTCTGGCGCATTCATCGAGTAGAGATGGCCGATCTCGTCGACCAGCTTGTAGTTGACGTAGAGGAGGTCGGGCATGTCGTCGTCCCCGAACCCCTCGCGCCGCACGACCTCGTCGATCAGGCGCGTCTGCCACGCGATGCGGGCCGGCGTCTTCAGCGCCTCTTCGGCCTTCGCGCCCTCGAGCGCCAGCTGGTGCCACCGATCGTCGTCGCGCCCATCCTGCAGGTCGACGGCGTCGTAGTACTCCGTGATCGGCGGCAGGTCGTTCACGTACGGCAGCATGCGGTAGTAGGGCGCCACGGTGCTCGGGAGGTTCCAGCTCAGTCCCTCGGCCCCGAGGGTCGCGGCGCCCTCGCGCTCCCGCAGCACGGCGATGTCCTTGTCGCCGCCGCCCCACAGCGACCCGTGGCCCATCATGCCGAGGTGGATCGCGACCGTCGCGAGGGCGCCGACGAGCGGCTGGTTGCCCATCGCACGGTCGTAGAGATCGGCGAAGGTGGGCGCCACGAGGTAGCGGGGACCCGCCTCCCACGGGTCGGTGAGCCGGTCGCCGATGCGAAGCTGGTGCGCGACGAGGCCGTGGTTGCGGGAGAACGCGCCGGTGCCGATCGTGGCGTGGATCTGCGCGGTGCTCGGCGGCGACGAGCCCACCTCCGCCTCTTCGTACCACGTGCCCTCGTGGATCAGCCCTTCGAGGTTCGGCCATGACTTCGGCCATGCGTCGAGCACGAACCGCCCGGCCCCGTCCCAGACCACCACGACCACGGCCTTGGGCGGGTCGGGCCGCTGTGCCTCGGGCACGAGTGCCTCGCTGAGGGGCGCGCCGTCGGGGGCTTCGAACGGGTAGCCGACGAGCTCGCCCTGGGTCGGCGCGATATCGGCGAGGGTGACGACCCGGTCGACCTCGCCCCGCGCCTGGATGTACCCCGGACCGTAGAGCAGGAGGGGCACCTGGGCGACGTAGTCCCACGGTCCCGAGTGGGGCAGCCCCGCAGTGCCGACGAAGTCGGGCTCCTGAGGGATGATGTCGATGTCGCCGCTGCGATCGGCGCGGTGGCCCCGCCAGCTCCGCACGAGCAGCTTCGTCGGGATCTCGCACGCCGTCGCCGCGAGCCTGACCCGGATCGCCTGGGTCTGCGCGAGTCCGGCCACGGCCGGAGCACTCACGCCCGTTCCCGGGGCAACGACGAGCGCGCCGACCACCACCAGCGTCGCGACCAGGGAGACGAGCGACCGCCGGACCCTCATGCGCCGTCACCTGGCCTCGGTGGCACGAACGCGCCGTAGTCCTCGCCACCGAACAGCATCACGACGAGGCCGATGTGCTTGGCTTCGGGCACGGGCGGGCGCTCCACCTGCCACTCGCTCTCGCCGTTCGACGCGGCGCGAGCATCGACCACGGTCCAGTCGGTGCGCGACCCGTCGCGCGCGTCGAGCACGTACACCCCGGGACGGGGAAGCGACTCTCCGGTGTCGTTCTCGATCGTGAGCACGGCGCCGTCGCCCTCGAGCGTGAGGCGTGCCTCGATGCCGGCCGCATCGGTGAAGACGTAGGAGTCGGCGCTCGTCACCGGCGGCGGCGACGTCTGCGGCGACTCCCCGGCGCCCGCGGGCGGCACGTCGTCGCCGGTGCAGGCCGTGAGGGCGAGCATCACGACCACTGCGGCGGTCGCGGCACGCAAGGGGGCGCTGAGGAGGTGTCGGGTCGGGAAGCCCATCGAGCGCGGGAGTCTAACAGTGGGGGTGTGGCGGCCTTGTGTCGACCGTCGCCGCGGCTCCGTCGCGAAGGGCCGCGACTCCCCGCCCCTGCGATACTCACCGGCATGGCGCACCAGCAAGCCCCCTACGTCGCGGTGATCGGCGCGAGCGACGCCACCGAGTGGGAGTTGGCGATGGCCGAGGACGTCGGCCGCCGGCTCGCGCGTGCCGGCGCCGTGCTCGTCTGCGGCGGCCTCGGCGGCGTGATGAACGCCGCAGCCGCGGGAGCCGCGGCGGAGGGCGGCACATCGGTGGGCATCCTGCCGGGCGACGATCGCACCGGCGCGAGCCCGCACCTCACGGTCGCCGTCACGACCGGGTTCGGAGAGGGCCGCAACGTGCTCGTCGCGCGCAGCGCCGACGCGGTGATCGCCGTCGGCGGGGAGTTCGGCACCCTGAGCGAGGTGGCGCTCGCACTGAAGATGGGCAAGCGCGTCGTGGGGCTCGGCACCTGGGATCTGCGGCGCGACGACATGGAGGCCGATCCGCTCGTTCGGGCGGAGAGCGCTGGCGATGCGGTTCGCGCAGCGCTCACCACCTGAACGCCACCCCTCGCCAGCATCGCCATTGCGTCCTAGCCGTTCTGCGGTATCGCCCTGTGGCCCTCGCGGGCGTAGCCTGCGCGTCCGACCTGCAGTGGCCAGCCGATGCGCTCGCCCACCCCGTCGCGGCCGCCTACACGCGCGTCGTGGGTTGGAGCGCCGGAAGGCCGCGGAGCTCGACGGCGGCGGGATCTACCCCCCCGCCACGGTCGTGCGGAGGAGGGCTCACGCTCACCCCCGCCGGCGGTCGTCGGGCTCCAACCGTCCCGGTCGTGGGTCGTCGGGGGGACCACCCACGACCGGGAACCCACGTTCCCGGCCGACTTCCGGGATGCAACCACCGGGCGGTCAGGCGGGGGCACGCCCCCTGCCGACCACCCTTGCGGCCATGCGGAGCGCCGTCGCCCGCTCGTTCGGCTTCAGCCCGATCGCGAACAACGCCGCGGCGTACGCGCCTGTGCCGAACGCCGCCGAAAGCAGGAGGCTCACGAGCCACTTCGCCTCGGGCAGCAGCGCGTGAGCCCCGGCCATGGCGAGGCCCCCGATCACCGTCGGCACGATGAGCCGCAGGTAGGAGCGATCGAACGGCCAGATGTGCAGGAAGCGGTGCACCAGCAGCAGCCGTGCGATCGCGCTGAAGGTGAGCGTGGCCGCCTGCGCGATCGCGGCGCCCCTGATGCCCAGCACCTCGGGACGCGCGAGGGCGAGCGCCAGGGTCACGTCGATCGCGAACCCTCCGATGTAGACGAGCAGGTCCCAGCCGGTGCGTCCGGCCATGATCAGGATGAACCCCACCGTGCCGACCATCACCGGCACGATCATGCCGACGATCAGGATGCGCAGCGCGGTCTCGCCCTGCACGAACTCCGCACCGAATATGCGCAGCACCGGGCCCGGCATGATCGCGAGCACGAGCAACACCGGGATCGTCGCGGCGAGCGTCCACCGGGTCACCTGCTTGTAGAGGTCGTCGAGCTTCGCGCGCTCCCCCCGGTGGTGCAGGTCGGCCACGAACGGGCTGAACGTGAGCGAGACGCTCGTCAGGAACAGGAACAGCGCCTGCCCGGCCCGCAGCACCGCGCTGTATACCCCCACCTGCCCCTCGGCGGCGGCCCCTTGGCCGCTGGACAGCAGGGAGAGCACGAACAGGTCGGTCCAGAAGATCAGCTGCGAGAACAGCGTGGCGGGGGCGCGAAGGGCTCCGAAGCGCAGGAGCGGCCCGGTGCGCTCCTCGGGGATGCCCTCGCCCGTGAGCTCGTGCGGGAACCGGCGCTGTTCCTTCAGCCAGCCGTAGACGGCGATCGCGAGGGCCAGCGCCCACGACGCGCCGAACGCCCAGCCCGCCGCGCCGGCGGTGGCCGCCCAGATCGCCCAGAACGAGAGCGTGAAGACGATCCAGCCGATCGGCTGGGCGGTCCACTGCGAGTAGAGCGTGTACCGCATGATCTTCAGGCCACGGGTGGCGCCCATGTACGTGAAGGCGAGCGCGGCGAACGGGATGGTCACCGCCGCCGCTCGGAACGCTGGCACGGCGGCGTCGTTGTCGCTGAAGAACGTGCTCGCGAGCCACGGCGCGAGCGCCCACGCGAGCACCGCGAACGGCACCGAGACCGCGGTCGCGATCAGCCCTGCGCGCCGCACGAGCGCCCTGCTGCGGGCGGCCTCACCACGGCCGACGAGGATCGCCACCAGGCGCACGTTCGCGACGTCCATGCCGAACCGCGTGAGCGCTGCGGCGATGAAGGCGAACTGGGTGGTGAGCGTCACGACGCCGTACGCGCGGTCGCCGAGGCGCTGGGTCATGATCACTTGGGCGGCGAACGTCGCGACGGCACCGATCGCCAGGCCGAGCACGTTCTGCCCGGTGTTGCCCAGGATCACCCGTTGGTCGGACCCCTTCGGGCCGACGGTGGCCGCCTCGGCCGCCCCGGTGACCTCGACGGCTTCTTCGACGACCTCGGGATCCATGACCGGCCAAGTATCGCGGACCCGGTGGCTGCTGACCGTCAGGAACCTGTGGAGACGGAGCATGAGGCGAGACGCCTGCCACCACCTCGTCGGGGCAGGCGCCCCGCCGTTCCCACTCTACGGACGGCTCCCGGTTCGTGCGCACGGGCCTCTTGACACGCAACCAACTGACTGCGTATCCTATGCGCAACCATCCAGTTGCTCATCGACCCACGACCCGAGAGGAGCCCACTCGTGCGCGTCCCCGACTCGATCCGCAAAGAGCTGACCCTCGCGGCCCCGCGCGGCCGAGTGTGGCTGGCGCTCACCGACCCCGAGCAGCTCGTGCGCTGGTTCCCGACGCTCGCCGCCGAGGTGGACCTGCGACCCGGCGGCGCGCTCCGCTTCTCGTGGGAGGACATGATCGACGAAGGCGTCGTCGACGAGGCGACGGCGGCCGAACGGTTCGTGTTCCGATGGCGCCCGCAGGGGTCGGACCGCCCCTACACCAGGGTCACCGTCACCCTCGACGATCTGCCCGACGGAGGCACGAGTCTCGTGCTCGTCGAGGACGGGTTCGCTGCGCTCGCCGACGACCACCGCGACGAGGCGATCGAGGGCCACACGCAGGGCTGGACCGAGGAGCTCGAGGAGCTGCGAACCCTCGTCGAGCGCACGGCCGCCTGACGGAGCCGGTCATGGCCTCGGCGCACGATCCCACCCTCGACGCGGGCCTGGACCGCGCGGGAAGGGTCTTCTCAGCGCTCGCCGACCCAACGCGGCGCACGATCGTGCGCGAGCTCTCGGTCGACGGCCCCCTCACGGCCACCGAGCTCGCCGCGCGCATCGGCATCTCGCGCCAGGCCGCGGCCAAGCATCTCGCGGAGCTGGCGTTGGCCGGCCTGGCCACGGGCGACCGCGCCGGCCGGGAGCATCGCTTCTCGTTGCGCACGGCGCCGTTCGCCGAGGCGGAAGCCTGGATGCGCGCGATCGGCGCCACGTGGGACCAACGGCTCGAGGCGTTCCGGCGACTCGTCGAGGGCGGCTGAGACCGTCGTGGGACGCAGCGAGGCCCGGCGCTTCGCGCCGGGCCTCGCGGGCACCCGCTGTGGAGAGGGCGACCGATCGCATGGCGATCAGAAGGTTGCGCCACCCGAGCAGGTCTCGCCGGCGTGCGTCGCACGGGCGCGGAACACGTCGTTGCCTGCCGTGTTCGCCGTCACGACGCGAACCTCGAACGAGCCGCTCGGCCCTGCCGTCCGGCGGTTCCCGCGGAAGATCACGTTGCCGTTCTTCACGATGCGGACGGCCCAGGTCTGGCCGGCGTGGTTCGAGTCGACCTCGTACTCCACCTCGATCTTGCCGTCTTCGGGCGAGAGCTTCAGCTTCCAGTCGGTCGCGCCGCTACACGAGCCGCGACGGATCACGTCGCCGTCCTTGGCCATCGCGGGCACGGCCCCGGCCACTGACACCGCCAGCATCGCGGCCACTCCGACTCGCAGGATCCTGCCGATCATGTGCATCCCCTCCTCGGGTCTGCGGCCGGGGCGTCCGGCCGTCTGTGTCAAGGTTCGTCGTGTCTCGGTCGGGGTCACAACGGGACGACCGTCCCGGGACCGAGGACTCAGTACGACAGGGACCCCTCACAGGTGGTGCCGGTCCTGGTGTTCACGCCGCTGGCCGCGATGCGATCCGAGCCCGAACGGTTCGTCGTCGACCTCGACACGCGCACATCGCCTGAGGACCCCGACCCCTTGGTTCCCGAATAGATGCGGGTGCCGTTGTCCGACAGGAAGAGCTGCCACGGCTGCCCCGAAGGGACGTCGTCGATCTCGAAGCGAACACGCAGGGCACCGTCGTCGCGGCGCACGCGGAGCTCCCATCGACCAGGGCCGCCGGAGCAGGAGCCGCGGCGGCGCACCTCATCATCGGCCGAGACGGGCGCGGCGGCGGCCAGCATCAGCGCCAACGCGCACGCGATCGCGCGGAGCAGGGTTCGAGACACGGGCCCAATCGTGGGGTGACCGATGCTGCGATGACAACGGGACTTCGGTCCCGGGACCCGTCGTGGGTTCAGTCCCGAAGCGCGCCGGTGCGCTCGGCCCAGAGCGCGGCCTGGGTGCGATCGGCGACACCGATCCGCTGGAACAGGTTCGTGAGATGGCCCTTCACGGTCTTCTCGCTGATGCCCATGCGCCGGGCGATCTGCTTGTTCGCGAGACCGTCGACGACCAGCCCGAGCACCTCACGCTCACGCGGTGTGAGCTCGATCTCGGCAGGTCGGTCACGGCGGTGGGCCAACAGCACCGCGGCGGCCCGCGGCGTCAGTGGGGCTTCCCCTCGGGCAGCGGCCTGCACCGCAGCGTGCAGCTCGTCGGGCTCGGCGTCCTTCAGCAGGTAGCCGACCGCGCCGGCGTCGAGCGCCTGCACGATGCGTTCGCGGTCGGAGAACGACGTGAACACCACGACCTTCGTGTCGGGCGATGCCTCGCGCAGGCGGCGCGTCACCTCGATGCCATCGAGGTCGGGCATCGACAGATCGAGCAGCAGCACGTCGGGGTGGTGCTCGGTGCAGAGCGTGACGGCTTCCTCGCCACCAGTGCCGGCCCCGACGAACTCGACGTCGTCGAAGGTCTGCAGCAGCTGCTCGAGGCCGACACGCACGACCCGATGGTCGTCGGCGATCGCGACACGGATCACTGGGTCGGTACCTCCACGCGCACGACGGTACCGGTCGGATCGCCGCGTCGCACGGTGAGCGTGCCTCCACCGTCGGCCACGAGATCTTCCAGGATCGACAGTCCCATGTGCCCCTCTTCCCTCGCTCGGTCGGCCCGTCCCGGCTCGATGCCCGTGCCGTCGTCGGCGATCTCGAGCACCGCGGTCGCACCTTCGGACCGAACGGAGACCTGCACCCTGCGAGCACCCGCGTGCTCCTCGACGTTGCGGACGGTCTCCTGGCACGCGCGGTAGAGCAGGGCGTCGACCTCGTAGCCGAACGTCGCGTCCGGGTCGATCTCGACGGTCGCGTCGGTCCCCTGCGCCGACAGGCGCGCGACCAGATCCGACAGCGACGCCGCGAGGCCCACCTGCTGCAGGTTCGGCGGGTAGACGCCGACGATCGCCGATCGGAGCGTGCGCACGCTCCCCCGCACTGCCGACGCGGAATCTCGAAGGACGGTGGCGGATCCTTCGTCGGCCACCTGCTCCGCAGAAGCGGACAGGCGCATCGACAGCCCCGCGAGCTCCTGCACCGGCCCGTCGTGCAGGTCGCCGGCGATGCGGCGGCGCTCCCGATCGGAGCTCTCGATCGCACGCTGCATCAGGCGTTCGCGTTCGCGCTGCGCGGTCCGAACGCGGCGAGCCAGGATCCAGGCGATCGGCACCATCAGGAGCGCGAGGGCCACGAGCGTCACCACGAGGACCGGCACGAAGGTCGACGCGAGCTCGCGACGTCGCTCGGCGATGCTCGAGGCGAGCTGGTAGGTCTCGAACAGCAGCGGAGTGCCGTCGGGCGTCTCGATGCGCGTGTACACCTCGAGCAGCTCGCCGAACCGGCGCTCGAATCGGTTCTCGGGAGCGCTCACGTCGGAGACTTCGGAGACGACACCGCCTTGGTCGAGCACCTCGAGGTCTTCCTCGTCGAGCTCGTAGTCGGAGCCGATCAGCCGGTCCTTGTCCGAGTAGACGATCCGCCCGTCGCGCGTCCAGATCTTGACGCGCACGATGGGATCGACGAGCACCGCGTCGTAGACGATGCGCGCCACGGCACCGCTCGCGATGGCATCACCCGTGATCAGCCCTTCGTCGGACAGCCTGCGTTCCACCAACCGGGCCGAGACGTCGGTGAGCTGGCGGGCCTCGGCGAGCGCCTGATCGGTCGCGACGTCGCGCACGACGGCGACCCCTGTTCCGGCCACTAGGGCGAGCGCGAGCAGCGCCAACAGACCGAAGACGAGGAGCGGACGCAGGAGCGAATCCGAGCGCGAGGTCACCCGACCGATGCTACGCCGGGCGCCGCCCCCACCAGCCGGGACTTCGGTCCCGGGACCTCGGCGCTCAGTCCTGCCACGGGAACTCGGGCCGGAACCGGCGCGCGAGCCGGTTCGACCGAACGAGCCCACTGGGGAGCGGCGATCCGAGCGCCTCGAGCACCTCGGCAGCCGCCCTGCTTCCGCTCTCGACGCCGCCGTTCAGGAATCCCTGGCTGTACGTCGAGGTCTGCTCCCCGACGATGTGCACGGCGCCCTGGGGCTCGGCCATGGCACCCCAGTATCGGGTGAGTTGGCCCGGCAGGAACGCGGCGTAGGAACCGCCCACCCACGGGTCCTGAACCCAGGCATCGAGCCACGCCCGACCGTTGAACGCAGCGGCGACGCCGGGAACCACCTGGTCGATGGCCCCCAGGGTGTCGTCGACCACATCCTGCCCGGCGGGGCCGTGTGGCAGGTCAGCGTCGTAACCCGCACCGACGTGCCCACCGGAGTACACCGTGAGTAGTCCGAGTGCCTTCGCCCCGTCGGTCGCGCCGCTTTCCCACGTGCCGAGGATCGGCTCGTCGCCGCGGTTCATGCCGCCGCTCCAGTCACCGAAGCCCGTGTAGAAGGGCCGATCGAACTGCAGCAACACCTTGGCGTTCGTGCCCATGCCGAGATCGTCGATCGCCCCACGCATCGGCTCGGAGAACCCCGAGTCGTCGAGGTCGACCCGTCGCAGGGTCGTGAACGGCACCGCCAGGATCACCCGATCGGCGATGACGGGCGCAACCACGCCCCCGAATCGAAGCTCGACGGAGCCTCCGGTCATCGTGCGCACGGACTCGAGCGGGGCCTCGAACGTCACGGTGCCCTCGGGCAGTCCCTCGAGGATGCGGGCGGGCACCTGATCGTTCCCGCCGCGCACCGTGTAGCGTTCGTCCCCCCCCGGGTAGTCGATCGCGTAGAAGTCGATCAGGTTGCCGGCGCCGAGCTGGGCGGGATCGAGCCCGTACCATCCGGCGAGGCGCTGGGTCCAGAGGCGGTAGAGGCCGCTCGATGCAGAGCCGACGGCGCCCCGGTACCAGTCGGCGGCCGACATCTCGTCGAAGGCCGCGATCTCGGGCGGCGACGCCCCCGCCTCGAGGGGGCCGGTCGCGGCGAGGGCGACGACCGCGTCGATCGCCGGCGCCATGAGCCGGAACTCGTCGCGGGCCCTCACGATCTCGCCGTCGACGTAGCTGAGCCACGTGGAACCCGGCACCCACGCCGACCAGAGGTCGTCCAGCTCGAGACCCAGCTCCTCGACGAGCACCCGCATGTGCACGTGCCGCGTGTCGACGAACTCGCCGCCGTGCTCGGCGACCTGACCGCCGTCCCAGTCTCGCGCGCTCCAGCATCGGCCGCCGACACGATCGCGCGCCTCGAACACCGAGGGCCTGATGCCCGCCTGATGCAGTCGATAGGCCGCGGTCATGCCCGCGAGTCCCGCCCCGACGATCACGACGCGAGGCATGCCGCGTCCGGCGGCCCTCGCGTTCGATGGTCGCGGCGAGGATTCGGGCCCCGGTGAGCCGCCTCGATCGCACGCGGCCAGCACCGCGCCGGCGCCCGCGAGACCACCGAGCCGTAGGAAGTCGCGCCGCGACAGTCGCTGCGCGACGTGCACGGCCTCGTCGAAGGAGATCGCGCGCCCCGGTCCGAGCTGCCGCCGAACCCGGGCGTATTCACGCAGGGCACGGTCGATCGGCGCGCGTCGTCCGCCGGGCATGCGTCGACCCTATCCCGAAGTGGCGGGAACCACGGCCCATCGGCGGTCAGCCCTCGCGCTGCCAGAGGTGCATCGCCGCGTAGGCGCGCCACGGCCGCCAGCGTTCCGCGCGCTCACGGATCGTCCGCACGTCGTCGGCCAGCCCGAGCGCCGTGAAGCCGTGCCGCACCCCGAGGTCGCCGACGGGGAACGCATCGGGGTCGCGCAGGGCTCTCATCGCCACGTACGACGCGGTCCACGCACCCACGCCGGGGATCGCCGTGAGCGATGCGAGCGTCGGCTCGACCTCGGCGCTACCGGACAGGTCGAGCTCACCGCTCGCCACACCCCTCGCCACCGCCCTGATCGCGTCGGCTCGAGCACCCGGCATGCCGAAGCCGTCGCGAGGCGCCTCGGCCAGTCGCTCCGGCGTCGGGAACAGCCGCACGATCGTTCCGGTCGGCGTCGGAAGCGGCTCCCCGAACCGCTCGACGATGCGTGACAGCGTCGTGCGCGCACCTGCGACCGACACCTGCTGGCCCGCGACCGCGCGGACCGCCAGCTCGAACCCGTCGTTCGTGCCCGGCAGCCGGGTCCCCGGCGCGGCGCGCACGAGTCGGCGCATCGCCGGGTCGGCGGACAGCGTCGCGTCGATCGCCTCAGGGTCGGCGTCGAGGTCGAACATCCGGCGAGCCTCCCGCACGACCCGCGCGAGCAGCGCCACGTCGACGGCCCACGCTGCGCACCCGCAGCGCGACGAACGGCTCGGCACGATCCGGCTCGAGCTCCAGCACGATCGGCGAGCCCGACGCCGAGCGCATCGCTCGCGCGTACCGCCCGCCCGCCACGTGTTCGACCCCCGGGATCGCGCGAGCTGCGAGGAACCCGAGCAGCCGATCGCTTGCCAGCGGAGGCCGGAAGGCCAGGCGCGCCCGGTGCGTCACCTCGAACCCGTCCATGCCCCGGTGTATATCGCGGCGCGACGACACCGCGCCGGCAGCCTGCGGACTTCCCGAAGACCGGACGTTGGGCGCCCGATGCGTTACCGTCGGAGCGAACCGAGGGGGAGTATCCCCCGAGACGTCGCCGTCAGCTCGGCCTCACGGCCCGGTGGCGTCGGCCGCACCGATCCACGTATGGGCGGCCGGAGAGACCTTCGGTCAGGAGGGTCGTCGCGCGATGCGACGGCCGACGATCGAAGGAGTCATCGCGTGGACATCGGCATCTGGGCGTGGATCGGGTTCCTGGTCCTCATCGTGTTCCTGCTCGCGTTGGACCTGTTCGTCTTCCACAGGGAAGCACATGAGGTCTCGTTCCGAGAGGCGACGAAGTTCAGCATCTTCTGGATCTCGCTCGGCCTCGCCTTCGGTGTGGTCGTGTACTTCTGGCTGGGCGCGCAGGCCGGGGGCGAGTACCTGGCGGGCTACCTGATCGAGAAGAGCCTCTCGGTCGACAACATCTTCGTCTTCGCGTTGATCTTCACGTACTTCGGGGTGCCCTCGAAGTACCAGCACCGCGTGCTGTTCTGGGGCATCCTCGGCGCGCTCGTATTCCGAGCGCTGTTCATCGCGGGCGGAGCCGCGCTGCTCGAGCAGTTCCACTTCACGATCTACGTCTTCGGGGCGTTCCTCGTGCTCACGGGCATCCGCATGGCGATGCACCGCGACGAAGAGGTGCACCCCGAGCGGAACCCGGTGCTGAAGGTCTTCCGCCGCGTTGTGCCGATGACCGCCGAGTACCACGGGCAGAAGTTCACGGTGATCGACGCCGGTCGTCGCGTGGCGACCCCGCTGATGGCCGTGCTGGTGCTGATCGAGACGAGCGACATCCTGTTCGCGGTCGACTCGATCCCGGCGATCTTCGCTGTCACCGACGACCCGTTCATCGTGTTCACGTCCAACGCGTTCGCGATCCTGGGGCTGCGAGCGCTCTACTTCATGCTGGCCGGCATGATCCACCGGTTCGTCTACCTGAAGATCGGCCTCGCGGTCGTGCTCGTGTACGTCGGCTTCAAGATGCTGATCAGCTCGGTGGTCAAGATCCCGATCTGGACGTCGCTCACGTTCATCGCGGTGGCGATCACGGTCTCGATCCTGGTGTCGCTGCGCTCGACCAAGGGCGGGGGTGGCACCACGGCGCTGGGCGAGCCGCATCCCGGAGCGCTGGGCAGTCCCGAGCCCGACGAGCAGCCCGAGCCCGTCGAGGTGCCGAGGTCCACCGAGCAGGGAGGGACCGAGCGATGAAGGTCTTGTTCGCCACCGACGGAGCGGAGCACTCGGAGCGAGCCCGCGCGATGCTCGCGCGCCTGGCTGACCTGGGCCGCACCCACATCGTCGCGATGTCGGTGAACGGGTTCGAGACGGCCATGCGGAAGGCTGAGCAGGAGGGTCATTTCTCGACCGAGGAAGCTCACGCGGCCGCCCAGCGAGCGGCCGACGAGGCCGTCAAGTCGTTGCACGACGATGGGTTCGACCATGTCGGAGCCCGCGTCGAGGACGGCGACGAGGCCACCGAGATCGTGAACGCAGCCGAAACGGAGGGCTTCGAGCTGGTCGTCGTCGGCACGGGGAAGGAACGGTGGCTCGACACGATCACGCTTGGCAGCGTGAGCAGCTCGGTCCTGCACGCCGCGCCGTGCCCGGTGCTCGTGGTGCACCGGGCTCCCGAAGGTGAGGGTCCCGTGCGTGTCGTCGTCGGGGCCGACGGATCGGAAGGCTCGGATCACTCGATCGCGGCGTTCGTGGCGCTTGCGGACCCATTGCGGTGCGGCGAGGTCACCGTGGCCACTGCAGCACATCCGCTCGCCTTGCCGCCCGGAGGGCCGGCCGGCGAGGCGAGCCTTGCGCTCGAGGTGGCGGACGACGAGCTGGTGCTCGCGAACCGTCACGCGGAGGCGGCGGCAGACACGCTCACCGGCGCGGGGTTCCATGTCACGACCGACGTCGCGGTCGGGGGCGCGGCCGGGGTCCTGCTCGAGCAGGCCGAGCGTCGAGGCGCCGACCTGGTGGTCGTCGGGGCGCGCGGCCTCGGTCGCTTCAGAGCCAAGGTGTTGGGCTCGGTCAGCGACCGCGTGATCCGACACGCCCCGGCCACGCTCGTCGGGCGCTGATCCGCGGGGTCCGCCTCGGCGGGCTTGCATCTCACTATCGGTAAGTGATAGCTTACCGATATGAGCGCGACCGAATCGACCGCCGAGGAGGTCTTCGACGCGCTGGGCGATCCGACGCGTCGGCAGGTCTTCCGGTTGCTGAGAGGGGGCGAGCGATCGGTCGGCGAGATCGCGGCT
The DNA here is from genome assembly GCA_963728665.1 of uncultured Actinomycetes bacterium. Classification (GTDB taxonomy): domain Bacteria; phylum Actinomycetota; class UBA4738; order UBA4738; family HRBIN12; genus JAOUEA01. The sequence goes on from CAVSLG010000006.1 coordinate 26,055, forward strand.
GAGCTCCCCGTCAGCCGGCCGGCCGTCTCGCAACATCTGCGGGTGCTGAAGGAGGCGCAGCTCGTGACCGACCGACCCGACGGTGTCCGTCGCCTCTACTCCGTGCGACGCACCGGCCTGGAGGCGCTGCGGACCGAGCTGGCGACGATGTGGGACGACGCGCTGGCCGCGTTCGCCGTGGCCGCCGACGACGAGGAAGGAGCCGAACGATGATCGAACCGATCCTCCGCAGCATCACCGTGAGACGCTCGCCAGACGAGGCATTCCGGCTGTTCACGGCCGAGATGGGCTCCTGGTGGCCGCTCGACACGCACGGTCGGGCCGACGAGTACGACGGCGTGAAGACGGAGCGCCTCGTGTTCGAGGAGCGCGAAGGCGGACGCATCTACGAGGTGCTCTCGAACGGCATCGAGGCTGACTGGGGCGTGGTCACGGCCTGGGAGCCTCCCTCGCGGGTCATGATCGACTGGAACCCGAGCCCCGAGGACCGTCCGTATACGGAGGTCGAGGTCACGTTCACGCCCGACGGCGACGGCTCGACCCGTGTCGACCTGCACCACCGCCACTGGGAGCGCCTCGGCGAGGAGATCGGCGCGACCTACCGGGCGAACTACGGGCCCGGCTGGACCTACGTGTTCGACGAACGGTACGGCGACGCCGCGGGGGCCTAACGCGTCAGGACTTCGGGCGCCATCGGTTCGCGCGCTCGTTCCGAGCCGCGAGCGACGCCGTCTGCTCGACCCTCTTCGCCCTCGTCTCCTGGCGCTTGGCGGAATAGATCCATCCGAGGATCTGCTTGCGTACGCCGGCCGGGAACGCGTCCCAATTCGAGCGCGAGCCTTCGTGGCGGTCGAAGGCCGCCTCCAAATCGTCGGGGACCTCGAGCGCGTCGCTGCGATCGAGAGCGTTCCATGAACCATCGGCCTTGGCCGCCTCGATCACAGCCATGCCGGCGTCGGTCATCGCACCGGACCCGATGAGGTCGTCGAGGCGCCGCTTGTTCGCCGCCGACCAAACGCTCCTCGGTTTGCGCGGCGCCATCCACAGGCGATAGCGCTCGGCGTCGAGGGCGTTCGCCTTCGAGTCGATCCAGCCGAAGCAGAGCGCCTCGAGGACTGCGTCCTCGTAGGCGAGTGAGCCGCGCGTGGAATCCTTCTTGTGGATCACGAGCCAGACGCCGTCGTCACGGTCGTGATTGCGGATGAGCCACCGCCGCCAGCCGGCGCGATCGGCCACCTCGACGAGGTCCGGTTCGGTCATGCACGGAGTCTCGCATCACGGGCTCGTCGTGACCCCGCGACGAGGGCGCGCTCATGGGCTCCTAGTCCGAGCCGGGCCCTCGGTGGCTGCGTAGGTCGTCGCGCCCTGCAGGTGCAGCGATACGTAGGGCTCGTCGCCGACGACCCAGCTGTCGTGACCGCCGGGGATCGCGAACAGGTCGCCGGGCTCCATCACGAACTCGGACCCGTCGGCCATGCGAACGGCCGCGCGGCCCGACACGACCATGCCGACGTGCTCCACCTCGCACATCGTGGCGCCGGTCGCAGCGCCGACGTGCTCGGACCACTTCCAGCCGGGGTCGTAGCTCGCACGCCCGACCGCCATACCCTCGAGCCGGACGAGCTCGAAGGACCCGAACGGGAACTCACGCAGTTCGTCGGGCTCCTCGAAGCGCTTGATCGCCAGGTCCATCAGTCGACTCCTCTCGCTCCGGGTACGGGCTCCCCCGACCGTTCCTGCACCGCGTTGAGCACCGAGGTCGCGAGCGCGAGCGCGGCCAGCACGATCGCGAGCACGGGCGGCCCGGCAGACCACAAGGCGAGCGAGGCGGCGCCGAACAGCACGAGCTCGATCGCGACGCGGGCCCCCAACGGCACCGGCCACCTGGCTTTCGGTGCGACGAACGCCCCCCAGATCGCGGCGGCGGCGAGCGGGGCTCCCACGGCGAGCGCGACGGCCCACGGACCCTCGCCCACGTGCGCGCCCCAGATGGCGAGCGCCGCCAGCATGCCGAGCTCGCACAGGAACCGGACCCCCAGCGTGACCGCGCGCACCGCCGACATCGTCGTCAGCCGGCGGTGACTCTCTCGAGCGTCTCGCGGGCCTGCCGCAGGTGGAAGCGGTCGTGCCCCGCGATCATGCGGAACGACAGGTCGTAGCTTTCCGGCCCCCGCTCCGCGTGCATGCCGACGCGGGCTCGATCCTCGTCGGAGCTGCGACGCCACAGCTCGATGTTGGCCGCGCGCAGAGCCCCGAAGAGCTCCAGCAGCCGTTCGGCCGACTCCGCTTCGGTCTCGGCGTGCAGACGCTGCACCCATAGATCCTGGTCGTACCCGAGGATCTGGGGCTCGTCGTGCGCCAGGATCCACCGGTAGCGACCGCTCATCACGATCTCGGCATCGAACGCGTGGGCAAGACAGCAGGAGACCGACCACTCCCCTTCCGCCGGAGCCGTGTGCAGGTGCGGGCCGGCGAGGTCGACCATCGTGTGCCACTCCCCCGGCGCCGCGTGCTGTACCACGGCCGGATCGTCGTCGCCGAGCAGCCCGAGCAGGTGTCGCTGGTATCCCTGCGGATCGTCGATCGGATCGGGGGAGCTCGAGGTGTGCCCGTCGTCGGTCGTCATCGCGTCACGCTACCGCGCCGCCCGGACACGGGCGCGAGGCCGCGGAATCCGGATCCCTGACCTCCCGAGCGTCCTCGTCCTCGAACCTCAGGATCGGACGCCCGGCCTCCTGCTGGCGGTTCTGCCGCGCATCATCGCAGAAGGACCGGGCAGCCAGGCAGGCTACGGCGCGAGCTCGGCGAGCAGCTCCCGAGCTTGCGCCGCTGCCGGCCGGTTTTCTTTGCGCTCGAAGAGCGCCAGCGCCACTCGTATCGCGTCCTCTGCATCCGACGGCTTCCCCGCCCGCCGGAGCACCTCGGCGAGATCCAACAAGAGATCGCCCTGGAGGTTAGGGCTCTGCGCCTCGGCGAACATCGCGACGGAATCTCGAGCCATTCTCTCCGCCCCATCGAGATCACCCCTAGCCGCGAGTACGAGTGCCTGCGCGGACCGGCCCAGCACCTGCGACACCAGGTCGTCATGGGCCGCGGTTTCGCGCGCGATGCCCGCATAGCCCTCTGCCTCGTCGTAACGCCCCAGCCAACACAGCGATCGCGCGAGTTCCGCGGCTGCCGTCGAAGCGTGTCCCTCGTCTCCGGTCTCGACGAAGAGCGTGTAGTTCTTCCGGAACGCCCGCTCCGCTGCGACCGGTTCTCCCGCATACATCTCGATGATCCCGAGCTCCTCCTCGCGGAACTCTGCGGCAGACCCGAGCCCGAGTCCCTCGGTGATCGCGCGCGACCGCTCTATGAGTACCCTCGCTTGGTCGAAATCGCCGTCCATCGAGTGCCAAAAGGCCTCGCACACGAGGGACATACCATGTGTCTGAAGGTCGTCCGCAACCTCGGACCGACATGCTTCAAGGGTGCGCATCCCGCGAGCCGACGTGGCATCCCCGAGCATCTGCGCCGCCAGCACGTTGAAGATGGCCCGCGAGAGGAGCCGGGCGTCACCGGCATCGCGTGCGTGCGCGAGCGCCAGCTCGGCCGCGCGCTCCGAGTCCGCGTACCGGCACGGCATCCATTCGATGTCGGAGAGCGCCGTCCACGTGGCGGCCAGGCCCTCTTCGTCACCGAGCTCCTCGAACACCGCGAGGGCCTGCTCGAGCTCGGCCCGGAAATCGTCGGTCGCCTTGCTGTGAGGGTCCATGAGCATGTGAGTTTCGGACCGAGCGATGCGGGCGAGCCACGCGAGCGAGCGATCCCCAGCGGCAACCGCCGCGTCCACAGCCTGGTCGAACGTCGCGAAGGAGTCGCGAACATCCCCCACCTGGCTGTTGGCTCGACCCAGGTCGTAGAGCACCTCGGCGCGGTCCGAGTGACCGGTCGGGAGCAGGCTGGCCGCACGCCGAAGGAGGCTCACCGCGGCTGCGTGGTCCCCTCGTTCGGACGCACGCCGAGCGGGGGCGAACAGGCGCAGCCCCGCGCGCTCGCCGAGGGACCGGGTCCGGTCGTTGGCCGGACCGAGCTCCAGTCGGTAGCGGTGCGCCTGCTCCAGGTGGTACGCGAGGATCTCCTCCTGTTCGTCGATCCGGTCGGCGGCGACCCGTTCCAGCCATCCCGCGAACCGCTCGTGGAGCGAGGCGCGGAGGTCCTTGGGCAACCCTTCGTAGGCCGTGTCGCGGATCAGCTGGTGCCTGAATCGGTACGTCTCTTGGCCCGGAAGGGTCGAACGGTCCGGCCGCACGAGCTCGCGGCGGACGAGCGCGATGAGCAGCTCACGGAGGTCCGGCGGCGGCCGGTCGTCGCCGAACAGCGCCTCGATCGCGCCGCTGTAGAAGACCTTGCCGACCACCGACGCCCGCTCGATGACGGCGCGCTCCTGCGGCCCGAGCCGGTCCAGACGCGCCTCGAGGAGCCCAAGGATCGAGGGAGGAACGGCAACGTCCGTGAGCTCACCCACTGCGACCCACGAATCGCCCGAGCGGACGAGTCGCTCGTCGTCGATCAGCATGAAGAGCATCTCCTCAACGAACAGCGGGTTACCCTCGGCCGCGGCGGTGATCCGTTCAGCGACATCGCGCGGGAGCCCCACCGAGCCGAGCAGGTTCGCGATCAGCAGCTCGCACTCCTCGTCGGCGAGCGGCTCGAGCGACGCGGTGGTCGCGTTCAGCTTGCCGCCGGCCCACGCGGGCCTGACGTCGAGCAACTCTCCCCGGGCCATGCAGAGGAGCAGGAGCGGGGCGTCGCGCGACAAGTCCGCGATGTGCTCGATCAGGTCGAGGAGCACCGACTCTGCCCAGTGGATGTCGTCGAAGACCACCACGAGAGGACGCTCGCGGGCGCGGGCCTCCAGGAAGCGACGGATCGCCCAGTGGGTCTCGTCCGGCGACGCGACCTCCGCCACGCCCAGCAGCTGTGACACCCTCGCGCACACGGACTCCTGGAGCTCGTCGCCTTCGAGAACCGCGCACAACTTGGACTCGATCACGTCGGGTGCGTCGAAGTCGGCGAGACCTGCGGCCTCCTTCACGATCTCCAGCACCGGGAAGTACGTGATCCCGTCGCCGTACGGCAGACACCGGCCCCGGAGTGCGCCTGCTCGATCGCCCAGGCGTTCGAGGAACTCCGCGACCAGACGCGACTTGCCCACGCCGGCGGGCCCGAGCACGGTGAACAAGTGACTCGTCCGATCGGCTTCGGCGCCGTCGAACGCCTGCAGCAGGAGCCCGAGCTGACGTGCCCGCCCCACCATCGGCGAGTCGAGCCGCCGCGCTCGGCCGCCCCTACCTTCGGCCACCGAGACCAGCCGGAAGGCTGGGACGAGTTCGGACTTGCCTTTGAGCGTGAGCGGTTGCACGGGCTCGGCCACCACGGCGTCACGGACGAGGGCATGTGTGCCGACCCCGATCAGGACCTCACCCGGCGACGCGGCCTGCTCGAGGCGCGCCGCGACGTTCACCGCGTCGCCCGTGACGAGCGCTTGGCCGGCGGACGGATCACCGGCCACGACCTCGCCCGTGTTCACGCCGATCCTCGCAGCAAGGGCGACGCCTTGGTCTCGTTCGAGCTCCTTGTTGAGCCGGCCGAGAACCTCGCGCATCTCGGCGGCCGCGCGGACCGCGCGAAGGGCATCGTCCTCGTGCACACGCGGGATCCCGAACACCGCCATGACGGCGTCGCCGATGAACTTCTCAACGGTTCCGCCGTGGCGTTCGATCGCACCCTTCATCTCGTCGAAGTAGCGGGCCATCACCCGGCGGAGCGCCTCGGGATCGAGCTTCTCGCCTAGTGCGGTAGAGCCGGTGACGTCGCAGAACACCACCGTGACCGTCTTGCGCTGCTCGCGAGCGGGCTCGGGAGCGGCCAGCGTCGTACCGCACGCCGGGCAGAACGTGAAGTCGTCTGGGCTCTCCCTCCCACAGGCTGGACAGGTGAGCATGGCGCGACACTACGCCCGCGCAGTTGGGTGCGGCCAGCGGGGCAGCTTTCCGGCCACCCCCGGACTCTGGTCGACGCGGGGGAGACGGCTCGCGATCGCGACGAAGATGGAGCGACCGACGCGGCGGGAGGTAGGCACCCGGCGACGGGGTGCTAGGACGGGGACTTCAGACCGCCCGCCCTGCCGGCGAATGCCTCTCCTGATGTGGTCTGCTCCGTCGAGCGTCAATCTCGTCCCTGCCGCCTCCATCGTCCAGCCAGCCACCGCCCGATGTCGTCTCCGCGGGTCCCCCGAACACCGGATCGTCACCTGCGTGAGCGATGATGTCGTCCGCTCCCCCCGCCCACAGATGACGCTGGCTTCGGCGTCCCGTTGAGGGTGTCGGATGCCGTCGTGCCTGTGATCGTGCAGGGTGGTCTTGGGTCCTCGCATGCTGAGCAGGGTTACCGGCAGCCGATGGGAGCTCGAGGTGTGTCCGTCGTCGGTCGTCATCGGTCACGCTACCGCGCCGCCCGGCAGGAAGATCATCGGGTTCGGTTCCGAACGGCGTGGGTAAGACCCCGGCATGACATCGGACAACGGCAACGGACAACGACTCGCAACGTTCGGCGAGGCGACGCTCACGGGATGGCGGGGAGCCGCTGGCCGCGCCATCGCGCGCCCTATCGCCCGTCGCACCCGCCTCACCCAGGAACAGGTCGAAGCGCTGATCGGGCTGGCGCTCATGGCGTACGCCGTGTACCGGGTGGTGCGGCCACTGGTCCGCGCCGTCCGCACCACCCGGTAGGACTCAGCGCTTCTTCGCGGACGACTTCTTCCTGCCCGCCGACTTCCTGGCAGAGGGCTTCCTCGCCGGGGACTTCTTGGCTGAGGATCTCTTGGCCGTCGGCGACTTCTTCCGGCCGGTCGACTTCTTCCGGCCGGTCGACTTCTTCGCGGTCGACTTCTTCGCGGTCGACTTCTTCGCGGTCGACTTCTTCCGGCCGGTCGACTTCTTCGCGGTCGACTTCTTCGCGGTCGACTTCTTCGCGGTCGACTTCTTCGCGGTCGACTTCTTCGCGGTCGACTTCTTGGCGGTCGAACGCTTCGGGGAACGGCCGCCTGCCGTGGCCGCGCGATCCTTCACGGTGGCGGCGACGTCGTCGGCCTTGTCGACCGCGATCTCCTCGAGCTTGTCGACGACGGCCTCGACGACGCCTTGCGCCGTGTCGGTCGCGAGCACTTTCTTGCCGGCTTCCTTGCCGGCGTCGGCGATCTTCTTGGGTCCCTGCATCGGGCCCCCCCTTTCGTGGTTGGACGGGAGGGCTCTACCCAAAGAGGACCGAGCTCAACCGCCCGGGACGCTGCGGCCGGCGCCGATGGAGATCAGGCGATGACGGCGACGGCCTCGATCTCCACCAGCTGTCCCCGATAGCCGAGCAGTGTGACGCCGAGGAGTGTGGACGGCGCCGACGCCAGCAGCGAGCGCTGCACCGCTTCCCAGACGCGCACCTGCGTCTCGCGCGAGCCGCCGGCGACGTAGACCGTCGTCTTCACGACGTCGTCCGGGCCAGCCCCGCCCGCTTCGAGCTGCCACAGCAGGTTCGCGACCACCTGGTCGGTCTGCATCTCGGGATCGTCGGGGCCTACCAGCTCACCGTGCTCGTCGAGCGGCACCGCACCGGCCGTGAACACGAGTGCGGAACCCGAGCCGATCGCGACGTGCGCGTATCCCGGAGCTTCGGCCAGCCCGTCGACGGTCCGACGTTCAACGGTCATGCCTGGGATTCTACGAACGCCGGGCAGGAATCCCTCGGGGGGCGCCGAGGTTCAGCCAACCAGACCGAACGAGGAGGGGAAACCACGCTGTCGGGCTGGCACGAGTCGAACACCACGGGGCGCGTCGCGACGTTCGCCGAAGCCGCTGCGCACGGCGAGGTGCTGATGCTGCGACCGCCGGGAATGGGTCGCCGGCCGCAGTCGCGGCCGCCGGCGACGAGCACCTCGACGGCACGGTGCTGATCGACATCTCGAACCCGGCTGTCGTGGTCGGACCAAGGGCCGTCGCTCACCGTGATGAACACCGACTCGCTCGCCGAGCAGGTGCAGCGGCAGCATCCGGGGTCGCGCGTCGTGAAGGTGCTCAACATCGTGACGGCGTCTCTCATGGTCGATCCGTCGTGCTCGCCGGCGGCGATCGCACGCTCCCGATCTGCGGCAACGACGACGACGCCAAACAGCAGATCAAGCGACCGGCTCGCCGATCGTCAGCACCAAGGTCATCCGCTGAAACGATCTCCCGACGGTGTCGATGAACACCCCCTCCCGTTCGTCGTTGGGATAGAGCGCGGACGACGGAGCGCCGCGCACGACGACGAGGAGGGACCGATGGCGGACTTCGTGCTGTTGTATCGAGGCGGCTCGATGGCGGAGAGCGATGAGGAGCGCGCAGCCGTGATGGATGCGTGGACCGCGTGGTTCGGCTCGATCGGCGCCGCTGTCAAGGACGGCGGGAACCCGTTCACCGAGGAAGCCAAGCACGTGCGCAGCGACGGGTCGATCGGCGACGTGCCGGCATCGGGCCTCGCGACCGGCTACTCGATCCTGCAGGCGGACTCGCTCGACGCGGCGACCACGCTCGCGAAGGGTTGCCCGGTGCTGCAGGGCGGCGGAGAGATCGAGGTCTACGAGACCTTCCCGGTGATGTGAGGCGTGCGGGAGGGGGCCCGAGCCCCCTCCCGGCATCCCCCCGCGGCTAGAGCACCAGCGCGATGCCGAGAGCGACGAGCCAGAGCGACCACCCGATGTAGAGGATCGGCACGGCGTCGCCGGCGAGCTTCCACCCCCGCTCCTCGTTCGAACCGAGGAACTCGGTGGCCCCGACCACGAGGCCGAGCCCCACCACCACCCCCACCCAGCCGAGCCAGGCGGGCACGACCCCGTCGAGCGCGATCGCGAGGCCGATCAGCGACGTCCAGAGCCCCGTGAACAGGTAGCCCAGGTGCTCTCCGACGCCGACCCCGAGGAAGCGGTGGAACGCCTCGAACGTGATCTCCAGGGTCGCGCGCTCCTGCGGCGTCGACGCGGCCCCGTGTGCCCGGGCGAGCCACGGAACCAGATAGCTCCATCGGAGCAGGCCGAGCAGTTGCACGAGCGCCGCCAGCACGCCGATCACCGTGGCCACCGTGACGAGCGCTCCCCCGAACGTCGCCGTCGCAGCGAGCAGCACCACGGTCGGCACGAGCAGCAGGCCCGAGGCGGCGAACGCCCACCACAGCCAGACCAGGCCATCGCCCCCCGCCCGGAAGCGCTCGAGGATCGTGCCCGCGGGCTCGCGCAACACTCCCGGGTAGTCGAATCGCTTCGCGAGCACCGCGAACGTGACGTTGAACCACACGGGCGAGACGACCAGGAAGATCGCGGCCCATATCTCGGTACTCATGGGGCGACCCCGGCCTCGAGCGTCAGGTAAGCGAGGATCCATCTCCACAGGTGCTCAGGCTCCATCCGTTCGGTCCCCCCTTCGATGTCCGCGCTGTATACCAACCCCCGGCACCGACCCCACGTCGCGCGGCAGCAGGAACATGCCGCCGATCGACGCCGCCAGCACCCCTGCGCTCGCGGCCACGAACACCGCGCGGGGGCTCATCAGGTCGACGAGCACGCCGCCGATCGCGTAGGCGAGGCCGCTCCCGACGAACGCCGCGGTCTTCGTGAGCCCGAAGACCCGGCCGAGCATCGACGGCGGCACGGATCGTTGGATCAGGGTATCGCCGCCGATGTTGCCGACGCCGTTCCCGACCCCGCCGAGCCACTGCGCGCCCACCGCGGCCGCCACCTCCGGCGCGAGCCCGGTCGCGAGCGTGCCGGCCGCCGTCAGGAACCACCCCCCGAGGAACGCCGCTCGCGCCGAGACCAGCCGCTCCCACCGGGTGAGCACGAGCGAGGCGGCGAGCATGCCGAACCCGAACGCCGACGTCACGACGCCGAACGCCGCCGAACCGCCGCCCAGCTCACGCGTGAGGAACACGAGCGCGACGTTGTCGACGGCGGCGAACGCGACGCCCACGAACAGGGTCAGGAGCACCGCCCGCGCGACCGCGTGCCGGGCGACGAACCCGAGTCCGTCGCGCACCGATCGCGCCAACGACACGACCTCGGCGCCGTCGCCGTCGGGCGGCAGCGACGGCATCCGGGCGAGCGCGAGCGCCGAGAGCAGGAACGTCGCGGCGTCGATCGCGAGCGCCCACCGCACGCCGACCCCCGCGACCAACAGGCCCCCGAGCAACCCACCGAACGCGACCTGCAGGTTCATCGCCGTGCCGAGCCACGCGTTGGCACCCACGAGCTCCTCACGTCGAACGAGGGCCGGCACGGCGCTGCTCGCCGCGGGCGCGAGGAACCGTGCGAGCACACTGGCGACGGCGACGAGGGCCAGCAACGCGGCGTAGTCGGGCAGCAGTGCCGCGGTCGCCAGGTAGATCGCGCCCTGGCCGAGTTCGCAGGCGATCATCATCCGGCGCCGATCGACGCGGTCGGCGATCGATCCAGCGAGCGGCCCCAGCAGGCTCGGCAGCGCCGCAGCGAGCAGCAGCCCGGCGACCGCCGTGCCGCTTCCCTCGGTGGCTTCCACGTGGAGCACGAGCGCGATCAGCGCGATGCCGTCGCCGACATAGGAGATCGCGCGCGAGGTCCAGAGCCACCGGAAGCCGGCGTGGCTCCTCAGCAGGCTCGTGCGTCGGTCGGCGCTCACGCCGCGCCCGTGCCTTCAGGCAGTCGCAGGAGCTGCGTCGCCACGAGGTGCGACCTCGCGGAAGGGTCGTCCGAACGGTGGAGGGCGGCCAGCCGTTCGCCGGCCTCGATCATGATGCGCTCGGCCTCGGCGGCATCGTCGGGGCGGAACCGCCAGACCTGCAGCGAGAACCCGGCCACACCTCCGGGGTCGGTGGCCGCGAGCTCGACGAAGCGTGTGAGCTCTTGCAGGTAGGCGCGATCGGTCGCCCATCGGACCGCCGGCTCCACGTCGTCGTCGAGCCGCACGACCTGGGGCGCCGAATACAACACCTCGCGTCCGCCGTTCACGATGCGCTCCCCCGATCGCGACACGATGCCCGCCGCCTCCAGCACGCTGAGGTGGAAACGGGCCGACCCCGGCAGCACGCCGAGCTCGCGGGCGAGCGCCGACGCCGACATCGGCTCGGAGCGCAGCAGGCGGAGGATGCGCAACCTCAGAGGATGTGCGAGGGCACGATGACCGGCCAGGCCGGGAGCGTGGGTCTCGATGCGGGTCGGGCTCACACGGCAACCCTACAACACTCGTTGCAGGGCTGCTCGACCGGCGATCCAATGAGCGTCACCACCGATGTCGAGGTCAGGACGGCGTCGGTGCGACCGGCGCTCAGCCGCCGTAGCAGAGCTGCGTGACGCGGTCTTCGATCGACAGCACGGTGTCGCCCACGTCGCCAGAGCCGGTGTCGCAACCCTTGCCTCCGGTCTGGCCGACGACCACGTCGAGCCCGACACCGCCCAGCACGCGGTCGTCGTCGTCGCCGCCGCGGATCACGTCGTCACCGCCCTTGCCGAGGGTGAAGTCGCCCGCCCATGCCGCAGATCACGTCGGTCCCGACGTGCCGCGGATCGTCGCGCCCTCGCTCGTGCCGGTGATCGTGCACGCGCCCTCGCCGGCGGCGGCTCCCGGCACGAGGACGATCGCGGCGATCGCGAGGGCGGCGGCGGCAGCGATCCCTGGTGCGCGCATGGCGATCCCCTGTCGGAAGCGGGTATCGCTCCACGCTAGGACCGCCGGGAGTCCCGCGCAAACCGGCCCGAGTCAGCCGTACCAGCCGCGGTCGCTCGGGGCGTAGTCCATCACGAACTGGGAATCGCGGCGGGACCCGTCGGGTGGCTTCGTGCGGACCTTCCAGCGGATCGACTTCGTGGGGGAGACGACGCGAGCCGGTATGCGGCACACGAAGCGGGTTCCGTGGGCGGTGGCTCGGGCCTGAACCCCGTCGCGGCGATGTCCCTTGGCCCAGACGAAGCAGGAGTCGCCGAACGTGCTGACGATGTGGTCCACGACCGGGCCCCCGCGGGCATCGAGTCGGATCCACAGCGGCCACCCGCCGTTGCTCTCGTAGAACCGCACCACGATCGAGAGCACCCGACGGCCGTCACGCTCGGCCAACTTGCGGGTCGTCGACCGGATGTCGGGATCGATGTGCCCGTTCGGCGGGATGTCGTCCGAGTCGAACCCGGTGTCGCGGTCGATCACCGCGGCGCCGGCAGGCATCACACCCATGAGCACACACAGAACGAGGGTTGCGGGCATGAGCCGGAGCGACGATCTGCGCACGAGGGATGACCTCCGCTCGAGCGGGCACAGACCACGGTACTCCTCGAGCCGAGGAGTCGCCAGACATGGTGCGCGCCCGGACGGTGAGCCAGGACGAAGCAACTCGACCGTGCCGCTAGGCACCGCAGGCGAGCGGGTCCTGGCCCTCGCCGAGGAACGCGCCGAGCGACTCGATGCCGAGGGTACCCGCCGCCCGCTCACACGCGCGATGGAGGTTCAGCACGTCCCAGATACGCACGGTGCCGTCCTCCGAGCTGGTCGCGAATCGACCGTCGGTGAGCGCCACCGCCTGCCATGCCGCCAGCTCGTGGCCCCGGAGCTCCTCGCCGATCGGCACTCCGTCGTCGACGTCCCAGAGGCGCACCGCGCCCGTGCGGCTCGTGGTCACGATCGTCGCATCGTCGTCGAGGTAGGCGACGCCGAGCGCCCCGCCGGGCTGCGGTGTGAGCACGGCACCGACCTGCGATCGAGACTCCACGTCCCAGAAAGTGACAGCCTCGTCGGCAAGGGCCGCGGCGAGCGTCGACCCGTCGGGGGACCACGCGATCCCCCAGATCGCGTTGTCATCGACCGCGAGTGGTGGTCCCAGCCGTTCCTGCGAGTCGAGGTCCCAGAACGTGACCTGACCGCTGAGATCCCCGACGGCCAAGGTGCCGTCGGGGGCCAGCCCCATCGACGTGACGCCGCCGGTGTGCGGACCGAGTTCGCCTTCGAGGGCGCCGTCCGACCAGATGCGCACGATCCCGTCGTCGCCGCCGCTGAGCAACCGATCGTCCGCCCACCGCACCGTTCGGATCGGCGAGACGGACGCGGGCGGCGACGGCAGCAACTGCCCGGTGTGAGCGTCGATCACGAAGACGGAGCCGTCCTCGCCGCCGGAGGCGACACGCGAGCCGTCGTCGGAGAACGAGAGTCCAGTCACGGCACCGTCGTGCAGGCCGTCGAACCCCTGCACCTCGTCGCCGTCCGACGTGTCGTAGATCAGCACCGAGCCGTCGCCGTCGCCCACCGCCAACCGGCTCCCGTCGGGGCTCGCGGCGAGGCCGAACGCGCCGTCGTCCTGGTCGCCGAGCACGATCGCGGTCGGCTCAGCCGCTTCGGACCACAGCTGCAGCCGCTGATCGAACGCGAGCGTCGCGAGGGTGCCGCTGCCCCAGGCGGCGTCGACGATCTGTGCCGATCCGGGAGCCGACGCGGTCGGCGGAGAGGACCCGTCGATCGGCGCCACGAGCAGGCGTCCCTGCTCGTCGCCGGCCACGACGTCGTCGCCGAGGAAGAGCACCGCACGCGCGTCGAACGCGGACCTCGCGAACGGCTCGCCGATGGGTTCCAGCGACGCGGCGTCCCACACGCGCACCCGGCCGTCGCTGCTCGCCGTGGCGACGCGATCGCCGGCCTCATCGAACTCGATCTCCCAGACGTCGCTGCCGTGGGCCTGACGCGTCGGGACCACGACCGACCCATCGGCGACGTCGATCCCGGTGACCTCTCCCAGGCCGTTGCCGATCATCAGCAGCTCGCCGTCGGGGCTGAACGAGGCCGTGATCGTGTCGAACGACAGGGTGGTCAGGACGGCGTCGCCCGGCTCGGCAGCCGCCAGGTCCCATAGGTGGACGTCGCCGTCCTCCGAGACCGAGGCGGCCGTCCGCCCGTCGGGCGAGACCGTGACGCTCCACACGATCTCCGACGTCGTCCCGAGCTCCTCGGGCGCCGGGTTGGCCGGGTCCTGCAGGTCCCAGCGCACCACGGAGCCGTCGTCGCTCGCGGAGATCAACCACCGGCCGTCGGGCGTGAAGTCCATCTCCTCGATCGCCTCGGTGTGGCCGGCGACGTCTCGCGCGAGCGCAGTGCCGTCGGTGCTCCACGTCGAGATCGATCCATCGCGGTTGCCCGTCGCGACCATGGACCCGTCGGGGGTCACGGCGACGGTCGTGGCATCGCCCACCGCGATCGGCGGCCCGGAACGGGCGAACCTTCCGGCGAGCGCCTCACTCGCGTCGACCAGGGCCGCGCGGGCGTCGATCGGGTTGGACTCGGTGCGGGCCATCGACTCGGCGGCGATCGCGATCGCGGTCCGCGGATCCGAGTCGGCGAGGGCCTGCGCCTGGGTGGCGAGCGATTCCGCGTAGCGGCGACGCGACTGGCCGAGCGCGGCGAACGCGATCAGCGACGCGACGATCGCGGCGACGGTGAGCACCCCCAGCGCCGAGACCGCCACCCGACGAAGCCGCCGGGAACGGCTGGCGGCCTCCTCGACGCGCGCCCGCTCATGCTCGTCGGCTTCCACGCTCGCAGCGAGGAAGGTCTGCTCGTCGGGACCGATCGCGTCGCCGTGCTCGGACGCCCACTCCCGGGCAGCGTGCAGCGGCGTGCCCCGGTACAGGAGGTCGGGGTCGCGATCCTCGGCGATCCACTCGGCGGCGGCGTGGGCGACGCGCTGACGGGTGCGCAGGTCGTCACGCGCCTCGTCGATCCAGCGACGCAGCCGCGGCCAGCTGTGCAAGAGCGCCTCGTGCGCGATCTCGACCGATTCGCGATCGACCGTGAGCAGCCGAGCGTCGACCATCTCGGCGGCCACCTCGCGGGTGATCTCCGGGTCGCGATCGCGGCCGAGCTCCTTCGCGGCGATCCGGCGTCTGGTGTCCGAGGTGCCCTCGCCGGGAGCGACAAGCCGCAGCATCAGCCGGCGGCACGCCTCCCGCTGCGGCTCGTCCATCAAGGTCTCGTAGAGGGTGTCGGCGGTCTTCGAGATCGACCCGGCCACGCCTCCCGCGTCGCGGTAGCCGTGCACGGTGAGCGTCTGGCTCTCGCGTCGCCGCCACGTCTCCGCCATCGCGTGCGAGACCAGCGGCAGCGCCGCGGCGTCGGGACCGGCGTCCGCCAGCACGGTGTCGACCAACCCGTCCTCGAGCCGAAGGCCGGCCGAGGCGGCAGGCTCCTCGATCACCTTGCGGAGATCGCCGCGACTCATCGGTCCGACCAGGGCCTGGTTCGAGGTGGCGCGTCGAACGAGCCACGGGAACGTGGCGCACACGCCGTAGAAATCCGCCCGCATCGCCATCACGAGCCGCACCCGGCTGGCGGGGGGATCGACGAGGGCGGCGAGCGTCTGCACGAACGCCTCCTGGTCGCGCCAGGAGTTCAACGTGAAGAGCTCCTCGAACTGGTCGATCACGACCAGCAGCCCGCCGGTCGCGTCGCAGATCGCGTCGGCGACCGCGCGGATCTCGGTGGCCGAGGTGCCCGCCACCCCGCGGCCCGGGCCATCGCGATCATCGCGCTCGGCTCGTTGCAGCTGGTATGAGAGCTCCTTGGCCGGGTCCGCGCTCGGGGAGAAGAGCGCGACGCCCCAGCGCTCGCTGCCCGCGATCGCCCCCCTTCCGACCGCCGGGATCAGGCCGGCCCGCACGGCAGAGGACTTGCCGCTGCCCGACGGCCCGATCACGAACAGCACGCGGTCGCGCTCGATCCTGTCGACCAGCTCGGTGACCAGCTCGTCGCGGCCGAAGAACCGATCGGCGTCGTCGGGCTGGAACGCGGCCAGGCCCCGGTACGGGCAGACGGCGAACGCGGCCGCCGACCGACCGACGCCGCGCCCGATCGCCTGCTGGAACGCGTCGTCGTCGGCCGGATCCCAGCCTTCCCGCGTCAGCAGCGTGAGATGCACCGGCTCCTCGATGCCCTTGAGTCGGGCGGTGCCACGGTCGATCTGCGCGATGCCCTCGACCCGGCGCGCGAGATGCACGACGCTCTGGCTCGCGAGGATCTCGCCGGGCCCTGCGATCGAGCAGAGCCGGGCCGCGAGGTTCAGCGCCCCACCCCGGAACCCGTCCTCGACCTCGACCGCCTCGCCGGCGTCGAGCCCGATGCCCACCGGCAGCGCCAGGTCGGGATCGTCGATGGATGCCTGCACGAAGGCTGCCTGCAGGTCGGCAGCGGCGCGTATCGCCTGGCGGGACGACGTGAAGACGGCCATGACCTCGTCGCCGCGGAACTCGAGCCCCGTGCCGCCGCCCGGCTCGAGCACGGTCCGGGCGATCGAGGCGAACCGCATCGCGAGCGTCGCGGCGGCCTCGTCGCCGCGCTGCTGCGTGAAGGTCGTGTACCCACGGACGTCGGCGATCAGGAAGATGCGGAGCGCCGTTGCACCGATGCCGGGAGCGGAGGAAGACGTCAGCCGGTGCTCCCCTCGCTCAGGAGAGGAGATCCGACACGTCGTAGCAGTCGACGATCTCGGAGTCGATCACCGCGTGGTCGCGGTCGCCCGCCGTCACGCAGAGCGTGGTCGAATCGCCCCGGTTCGCGGTCGACACGGCCGACTCCGTCTCGTAGCTCGGCACCTCGTCGGTGGGCACCCACTCCCCCTGGTCCACGCCGCGGTCCTCGGCGTCGCTCGAGACCTGATCGGCCGAGTAGATGTCCCAGTAGATGTGGATGTGATTCTTCGACACGTCGGGCACGAAGTTCGCTTCCCACGTGACGAGGATCTCGTCGCCTGACTTCTCCGCCCCGGTGACGCGGATCGCGCAGCCGTCGATCGGGCAGGCGTTGGAGACCGGCGCGTCGTCGGACGGAGCCTCGCTCGGCTCGTTGCCGCCCGACGCTGGCTCGGACGGCTCGTCCTCGCCGCAGGCGGCCAGTGCGAGGCTCATCACCGAGCCCACCACGACGATCCATCTCGTGAAGCTGCTCCGCACGCGAGTCCCCCTCGCTCGATCGTCGGACTACCGAGGGTAGACCCGCCTCGAGGGATGACGCAACCCAGCCTCGGCCGGCCACCTACTCGATGTAGCCGAGGCCCCGCAGGTGCTCTTCCATCTCGTCGGCCTCGGTCTCGTTGACCGCGCTCTCGCCGCCCATGCCGGGGATCGTCATACCGGGGATCGCCGGGCCGGCGGCCGTGGAGCCCTCGTCACCGGCTGCCACCTCGCGCTCGGTCAGCTCGGCCGCACCCACGATCTCGTGCAGCACCTTCCCCGTGGGCTTCACTGCCGTGGGCGCATCCAGAGCCGCCACCAGCGTCGGGGCCATGTCGATCAGCGATGGCGTGCGCTCGAACGGCTTCACGTTCGGGCCGACCGCCACGATCACGCCTTCCATGCGGTGGTCGCCGCTCACCCAGTCGGCGTCCTCGAGCGCGCTCTTCGCGTGCGTGAGCGAGTAGCCCTCGTTCGGCACCATCATGATGTCGGGCGCGGTGTCGGCGAACTTGCCGCTCGGGAAGACGTCCTCACGCTTCGCGATCGACTTCACTGGGGTCTTGCCCGTCATCGGGTCGACGTACGACCCGAGCCGATCCATCAGCTCGTCGCGCACCTTGTCGTAGTCGCTCGGGTCGACGATGCCGTCGATGTCGCGTCCGGCAAGGTTGATCGAGACCCCCTCGCCGGTCGAGCGGATCGTCGTGTACGCCTTCGTCTTCGCCCAGTTCACCGACTGTGGCAGGGCGACCTTCCCGTGCAGGCCCAGCGTGTCGTAGACCTTGCGCGCGACCTTGCGCACGGGCCCCCACTGCATCGGGCCGAACACCGCATTACTCGCGGAAAAGTCCAGGTAGCCGAACTCGTGCAGCATGCGGTCCATGTTCACCGCGCGCGTGCACGACTGGAAGCCGTGGTCGCTGATGAACAGGATGATGTCGTCCTCGCGCGCCCGGCTCACGAACGAGCCGATCGCGTCGTCGGTCTGGCGGAAGATGTCGGCCACCTTCTTGCCGATGCGCGTGTCCTTGTTCGCCGCGTAGTCGGGGTGGTCGGGCGCCACGTAGTTGCTGAGGCAGTGCTGCGTGCGGTCGATCGAGACCCAGACGCTCGCCATCAGGTCCCAGTCGGTGTTGTCCATCAGCCACTCCGACGCCTTGATGCGCTTGCCCGTGACCTCGAACGCCTCGTCGAGGTAGGCGTCGGGCTTGTTGTGGTACGTCGTCCAGCTCATGCCGTTGATGGGCCACTCGAGCCCGGCCTTCTGCAACTGGTCGGGAAGGTCCGCCGGCATCGTGAACTGGCGGTTCTTCGGCAGCACCCCGCCCGCCGCGAGCGTGCCCTGGATCGCCGGCGGCGGGAACGTGAGCGGCACGTCGAGCAGCAGCTGCTTCTTCTTCGCGGCGGTCAGGTCGTCGAGGAACGTGCGCGCCTTGATCGACTTGTAGGTCACCGGGTACTGCTTGTGGGTCCCCGGCACCGTCTCGAGGATGTCGTACACACCGTGGTCCACCGGGTCGACGCCGGTGAGGAAGCTCGGCCAGGCCGACCAGCTGTGCGTGGGCACCGTGGAGCGCAGCACGTCGCGCTGCCCCCGGTCGATCAGCGCCTGCAGGTTCGGCAGTGCGCCCTGCTCCAGCAGGGGGTCGAGGATGCGCCAGTCGGCGCCGTCCCACGCGATCAGGATCACTCGTGACATCTAGGAACTCCGTTTCCGCAGGTCAGGGATGCCAGCGAGTGTACCGAAGGGGTGGGAAGGCACTCGGTCCCGATCCTCGCGCCGACGACACCGCGGTAGACAGGGGTACTAATGACCATGGCAGACTGGCGCTCCCGTCGGGTGTGCCGCACGACAGAGTCGTGGGTCTGGTAGAAGGGATTGCGTGGACTTCCCTGACGCACGGGGCCGGTCCACTCTCCGCGCCGATCGTTCCTCGCTCCCGATAGGTGATGTCCCACGTGTGGAAGAACCTCGATCGATGTCGGGTTGCGGTGGGAACATCGTCGGACGCCGACGCCCCAACCCCACGACATTCGCGACATTCGTTGGAGAGACATGAGCAGCGCGCAAACAGGAACCGACATCGCGCCGCAGCAGGCGACGCGCCGGGACTGGATCGGTCTCGGCGTGCTCGCGCTCGCGTGCCTGCTCTACGCGATGGACCTCACCGTGCTGCACCTCGCCGTGCCGTCCCTCAGCGCCGACCTCGAGCCGAGCGGCTCGGAGCTGTTGTGGATCGTCGACATCTACGGGTTCATGGTCGCCGGGTTCCTGATCACGATGGGCACGCTGGGCGACCGCATCGGGCGGCGACGGCTCCTGATGATCGGCGCGGCGGCGTTCGCGGCCGTCTCGGTGCTCGCGGCGTTCTCCACGAGCCCCGAGATGCTGATCGCGGCGAGGGCGCTGCAGGGCGTCGCGGGCGCCACGTTCGCGCCGGCGACGCTCTCGCTGATCTTCAACATGTTCCACGACCCCCGTCAGCGCACGATCGCGGTCGGCGTGTGGATCGCCGGGTTCTCGGCCGGCAGCGCCGTGGGTCCCGTGGCGGGCGGGCTGCTGCTCGAGCATTTCTGGTGGGGCTCCGTCTTCCTGTTGGCGGTGCCGGTGATGGCGCTGCTGCTCGTGCTCGGACCGAGGCTGCTGCCCGAGTTCCGTGACCCGAACGCCGGGCGGCTCGACCTGACGAGCGCCGCGATCTCGCTCGTCGCGATCCTGTCCGTGATCTTCGGGCTGAAGCAGATCGCCCAGGAAGGCATCGACCTCCTGCCGATCGTGACGATCGTCATGGGTGCCGCCCTCGGCGTCGTGTTCGTGCGGCGACAGCGATCACTCGACGACCCGATGATCGACCTCGGGCTGTTCCGGAACCGGGCGTTCAACGCGGCGCTCACGACGAACGTGCTCGGCATCTTCATCGCGTTCGGGTACTTCCTGTTCGTCGCGCAGTACCTGCAGCTCGTGCTCGGGCTCTCGCCGCTCGAGGCGGGCCTGTGGTCGTTGCCCTCGGCCGTGGGGTTCATCGTGGGCTCGCAGGTCGGGCCCGTGCTGCTGCACCGCTACCGCCCGGCCTACGTGATCGCGACCGGGCTGGCGATGGCGGCCGTCGCGCTTGCCATGCTGACCCAGCTCGACGGGTCGGCCGAGCTGCGCACGCTGGTCGGGGCGTCGGTGATCATCTCGCTCGGACTGGCGCCGGTGTTCACGGCGACCACCGATCTGATCGTGGGGTCGGCGCCGCCGGAGGAGGCGGGCGCGGCGTCGGGCATCTCCGAGACGGGCGCGGAGCTCGGTGGGGCGCTCGGCATCGCGATCCTCGGCAGCATCGGCACGGCCGTGTATCGCGCACAGTTCGTCGATCTCGTGCCCGCCGGCGTGCCGGCCGGGGCGACCGAGGCGGCCCGCGACACGCTCGGTGCCGCCGGCGCCGAGGCCGAGCGACTGCCGGCCGATCTCGGCACGCAGCTGCTCGACGCCGCCCGAGAGGCGTTCGTGCGCGGCATGCGCGCGAGCACGATCGTGGCCATGGTGGTGGCGATCGCGGTCGCCGTCGTGGCGCTGACGATGCTGCGCGACGTGCGGTCGGGCGCTGAGGCGGAGGCGGCGGCCGATGAGCAGTTCCCGGGTCGCGAAGCGCTCAGGAGTCCGGACGCATCGGAACTCGCCTGAGGGCGGGGTCGAGTTCCCCGACCTCGTCGTAGCGTTTCCCGATGCGCGCCGGCATGTTCACCGAGATCGACGGGTCCGCACGCATGGTCGTGCTCGTCGAGGGCGTGAGCGACCAGCGTGCCCTCGAGACCCTCGCCGCGAGGCGCGGGCACGACCTGGCCTCGGCGGGCGTCGCGATCGTCGCGATGGGCGGCTCGAAGAACGTCCGGTACGCGGTCGACTGGTTCGGCCCCGCCGGGCTCAACCTGAGGCTGGCGGGGCTCGTCGACGCGCCGGAGGAAGGCGACTATCGGCGCGCGCTCGAGCGAGCCGGGCTGCGGCTCGGTCCGACGCGAGCCGATCTCGAGCGCCTCGGCTTCTTCGTCTGTGAGTCCGACCTCGAGGACGAGCTGATCCGAGCCCTCGGCCCGGCACGGGTCGAGGCGATCCTTGAGGCGCGCGGCGATCTCTCGACGTTCCGCACGTTCCAGCGCCAGCCTGCGCAGCGCGGCCGTGCGATCGGGGCGCAGCTGCGACGGTTCATGGGCACGAAGGGCGGACGCAAGGAGGCGTACGCCGCCCACCTCGTCGAGGCGCTCGACCTCACCGAGATGCCGCGGACCCTCGACCTGCTACTCCGCCACGTGACCACCGGCGACGCCTGATCCGTCGATGGAGAGCCACGTCGGCGAGCTAGGGTCAACGGGACATGCCCACGAGCCCGAACGATGACGGCGCGGTCGAGCGCCTGCGTGTCCTGCGATCGGTGATCGACGCGAACCGCTTCATGACCCTCGCCACTGCCAACGAACAGGGAACCCCCTGGGCGAGCCCCGTGTGGTTCGCGAGACGGGACGAGCGACGCTTCCTCTGGGTCTCGAGACCGACGACCCGACACTCACGGAACATCGCCGCACGGCCCGACGTCGCGATCGTGATCTACGACTCGCGAACGACCCCCGACGAGCGCCAGGCCGTGTACATCGTGGCCACCGCGACACAGCTCGAGGGCGAGGATCTCGACGCGGGCATCTCGGCGTTCTCGCGCGAGTCGCTATCGCAGGCCCTGTCCGAGTGGCCGCTGGAGCGCGTCACCGGGCCCGCCGGCTTCCGCCTCTATCAGGCGACCGCGACCGCGTGGTTCATCCTCGCCGACGGCCCCGACGAGCGCCTTCTGGTCCCGCTTCCGTAGCCAGCGGCAGTCGTGGACGGTGGCCCTCGACCCCGGGGGAAGGATGCGCCCGGTTTCTCTCGACTGCTCCAGGGTATGAGCGCCATATCCGAGTGAACGGAGCGACGATGCCTGAACTCCTCGTGGACTTCATCACTTCGCTCGATGGCTACGGAGCCGCGGAGGGTTGGCCGGGCTTCTGGGGGCTGGAGGGTCCGGAGTACCTGGCGTGGCTGGACGAGCAGCCGGAAGCCGACTACACGGTGCTGATGGGCGCGAACACCTATCGCCTCATGTCCGGGTTGGCGGACGAGGGCGAACCGGGCACGGACGCGCTCGCGGGCATGTCGAAGATCGTGTTCTCGAAGACGTTGAACGAGCCCCTGGACTGGCCGAACACGAGACTCGTCGCCGGCGACGCCGTCGAGACGGTGCGCGAGTTGAAGGAGACGGAGGACGCCGGCTCGATGCGCACCATGGGAAGCCTCAGCGTGTGTCGTTCCCTGCTCGAAGCCGGTCTCGTTGATCGCTACCGCGTGGTCGTGTTCCCGGTCATCACGGGGAGCACCGGCAGCGACCGGATCTACGACGGGTACCCCGATGTCGCCCTCGACATGATCACCAGCCGCACCTTCGATGGCCGCCTCCAGTTGCTTGAGTACGCTCCCAGGGTGCTCACCGGTCCGCCCGGCACCGACGCGACCGACACGTAGACGGCGCGTGGTGCCGCCGTGAGGAGGGAGGCACCATGGGACGACTCATCTTCCAGACGAGCATGACGCTGGACGGCTTCATGACCGGTGCGAACCAGACGGCGGAGGAACCGCTCGGCACCGAGGGCGAGCACTTGCACGACTGGGGCTTCAGCTCGGACCCCCAGGATCGCGCATATGCCGAGTCCGTGCTCAGCAACGGCGGCGCCGTGATCGCGGGGCGCGTGACCTACGATCACTCCTTGCCGTTCTGGGGCGCCGACGGGCCGAGCGGCGCCACGCGCCTCCCCGTGTTCGTCGTGACGCACCGGGCGCCGGCGGACTCACCGGAGAACGGGGTCTACACCTTCGTGACCGACGGCATCGAGTCGGCGCTGCAGCAGGCACGGAACGCCGCGGGCGACGACGACGTCGTGATCGTGGGCGGCGCCAAGATCGGACGGGCGTACATCGCGGCCGGTCTCGTCGACGAACTGCAGATCCATGTGGTGCCCGTGCTGTTCGGCAGCGGCACGCGCATGTTCGAGGACATGGACATCGACCACCGATGGCTCGAGCCGATCCGTGTCGTCGATCGTCCGCTCGCCACGCACATCCACTACCGCGTCGTCGGCTGACGGACCGCCTGAGCGTTCCTGACATCCTCCCGAACGAGGTCGGCGTTGATCGCGATCGCGGCGGCCGAGCCTGCACCCGCGGACGTGATCACCTGGGCGCGCGGGTCGACCACGTTCCCGGCGGCCCACACGCCGGGCACGCTCGTCAGATCCCGTCGCGTCGACCTTCGGGAAGCCGGCCTCGTCGAGCTCGCATCCCAGCCCGGCCAACAGGCCATCGGCGTGCGGCACGTTCCCGGGTCGCACGAACACCGCGGTGCGAGCGACGACCTGGCCGTCCGCCATCTCGACGCCGGCCAGCCGGTCACCCTCGATGACCAGCCGAGCGACCGTGCCGTCGACGACCTCGATGCCGCGGGCCGCCAACCCGTCGCGCTCCGTCGCTGTCGAGCCCGTACGTGTGCGCGAAGAAGACCACGTCGTCGGACCACTGCCGCACCAGGTGGGCGTGGTCCACCGAGCCCGGCAGCGTGCCCAGCACCCCGAGCGCCTGGTCGCGCACTTCCCACCCGTGGCAGTACGGGCAATGCAACAGGTCGCGGCCCCACCGCTCCCGAACACCGGGGATGTCGGGCAGCTCGTCGCTGACGCCCGAGGCGACCAGCACCCGCCGCGCCTCGACCGCGCGACCGATGAGGCCAGGCGGGCGGTGAAGCCGGGCTCGATGCCGAGCACCCGGTCCTCGATCACGTCGACGCCGTAGCCGGTCACCTCCCGGCGGCCCTCGGCCAACAACTCCGACGGCGGCATGCCGTCGCGCGACAGGAACCCCTGCATGTGGGCCGCCGGCGCGTTGCGGGGCTCGCCCGCATCGATCACGGCGACCGCCCTCCTCGCCCGGCCGAGCACGAGCGCCGCGCTCAGCCCCGCGGCTCCTCCGCCGACCACCACCACGTCGTATCGGTGCGCTTCCACGATGACCACCTCCGTGGGCAGTATCCGCCGCGGATACGATTTTGGCAAATGAGGTTGCCAAACTTGGGACGATGTGTTTCGATGCGCCCATGGACGTCGCGCCCGACATCACGACCGTGCTGGAGGACATCGGTCCCCGGCTGAAGCGGATCCGCACGCAGCGGGGCGCCACCCTGGCGCAGCTCTCGGCCGCGACCGGCATCTCCAAGAGCACGCTGTCGAGGCTCGAAGCGGGTCAGCGCAAGCCCAGCCTCGAACTGCTGCTGCCGATCGCGCAGGCTCACCAGGTGCCGCTCGACGAGCTCGTGGGCTCCCCCGCGATCGGCGACCCGCGCATCCCGCTCGACGAGCCCCAGGTCCGCAGCAACGGGCGCGTCGTCTACCCGCTGAGTCGCCAACCACGAGACCTGCACGCATGGAAGGTGGTGATACCGCCCGAGTCCGGTCCGCCGCAGATGCGGACGCACGACGGCTACGAGTGGTTCTACGTGCTCAAAGGACGCCTGCGGCTGGTCCTCGCCAACCACGACTTCGTCATGGGGCCGGGCGAGGTCGCGGAGTTCGAGACACGCTTCCCCCACTGGTTCGGGCCGGCCAACGATCGGCCGGTCGAGATCCTCAGCCTGCTCAGCCAGCACGGCGAGCGCACGCACGGCGACACGCACGACCACGACCGTCCGTCAACTGGAAGGGAGTCCAGGTGAACGCAGAGAGGAAGACCGCAACGCTGTTCGGGTGGCTGTTCATCGCCACCTTCGTCCTGTCGATCCCGGCGTACTTCATCTTCTACGCGCCGGTCAGCGACGAGCCCGGCTTCATCACGGGCGCCGGCGCCGACGAGTCGTTCATCGTCGGGCTCGGGGCGCTCTCCGAGACGCTGCTGATCATCGCGAACGTCGGCACCGCCACGGTGCTCTACCGCATCATCAGGCGCCAGAGCGAGGCGGGAGCCCTGAGCTACGTCGCCGCCCGCATCATGGAGAGCGTCTTCATCGGCATCGGCGTCATCGCGATGCTGACGCTGCTCTTCCTGCGGGAAGAGTCGCCCGCCATCGGCGACGCGGCGTTCGGTCAATTGCTGCTCGGGGTCTACGACCGGGCGTTCCTGCTCGGGCCGGGCTTCTTCGCCGGGCTCGCGAACGGCGTGAT
Source organism: uncultured Actinomycetes bacterium (assembly GCA_963728665.1). GTDB lineage: Bacteria > Actinomycetota > UBA4738 > UBA4738 > HRBIN12 > JAOUEA01. Next base: position 51,286 of record CAVSLG010000006.1, read on the forward strand.
CCTGGGCTGGCTGATGTACCGCTCGGGTCTGGTGCCACGCGGCATGGCGATGCTCGGGCTCGTCGGGGGTCCGCTGCTCTTGCTGTCGGCGGCGGCCATCATGCTCGGGCTCACCGAGCGCGGCGGCACGCTGCAGGGCATCGCGACGATCCCGGAGTTCTTCTGGGAGCTGTCGCTCGGCATCTACTGCGTGGTCAAGGGGTTCAAGCCCTCGCCGATCACCGCGGGCATGGAGCCGTCGACGGTTACGGTCTGAGCAGCTCGTTCATCGCATCGCGTGGAGCCCCCGGCCTCGGCCGGGGCTTCCGCGTTCGCGTACCGTTGGGCGCACCGCGTGCACACCGCACGTTCCGACCGCTCGGGAGGCACCATGGCCCTGGTCCGTGTCCACAACTTCGCGATCTCCCTGGACGGGTTCGGCACCGGCGACGGCATCACGTTCGATGCCCCGTTCGGTCACGCCGGAGAACGCCTGCACGAGTGGATGTTCGCCACCCGGTTCTGGCACTCGATGGTCGGCGAGACCGGTGGCACCGAAGGTGTCGACCAATCCTTCGCCGAACGCCATTCCCTGGGTGTCGGCGCCGAGATCATGGGCCGGGGCAAGTTCACCGCGCAGACCGGCCCGTGGACCGATGTCGGCACCGACGACGAGTGGCGTGGTTGGTGGGGGGGCGGATCCGCCGTTCCACACGCCGGTGTTCGTGCTCACGCACCACCCGCGCCCGTCTATCGAGATGGAAGGCGGCACAGTGTTCCACTTCGTGGAAGTCAGCCCGCAGGACGCGCTCGACCTCGCCCGGAAGGCGGCTGGAGACCTCGACGTGCGCATCGGCGGTGGCCCAACCGTCGTCCGCGACTTCCTCGCCGCCGACCTCATCGACACGCTCCACGTCGTGCAGGTGCCCATCCTGCTCGGCCGTGGCGTGCGGCTCTGGGACGGCGTCGAGGGGGTCGAGGAGCGCTGCGACATCGAGGCGGTCTCGTCACCGAGCGGCGTCACCCATCTGACCTTCACGCGTCGATAACCGAGCCAGCGGCCGTCTTCACCCGCGCCGTCTGTTCGGCCCTCGCTCCCTCGTAGAACGTGGGGATCGAAGCGGCGCGGACCGGTTGATCGGGGCTGGTCACGGGAGGTCGATACGCATGACCGCCCGCCGGATGGTGGGTCGGCCGACCTCGGTGAAACCGGCGGCTTCGAACGAGCCGACCGTGCCGACGTGGAGCTCGCTCAGGATCACGTCCTTCGTGATGATCGGGTAGCCCTCGAGGGCACGGGCGCCTCGCTCCCGAGCGAAGTCGACGGCCGCGCGAGCGAGGGCGTGGCTGATGCCCCGCTTCCGGAAGCCCTTGCGCGTCACGAAGCAGGTCACGGCCCACACGCTCTCGTCGTCCTTGTTCTCCGTGCGGCCTTCCCAGGGCACGCGGACGTTCCGCAGCAAGCGCGCGTAGGCCGGACGCGGATCGACCGCACACCAGCCGACGGGCTCACCGCCGAGGTAGGCGACGAGGCCGCTCGTCGTGGACGATCCCGGGTGTCCGCACTCGGTCTGTTCGCGGAACCGGGCGGCGAGTTCCTGCGCACCGACCGAGGCCCACGACTCCCGTGGGGCCATCTTGTATCGCTGGCAGAAGCACCTCGACGGGTCGCCGCGCGTGCCGAAGATCGCCTGGAGGTCCCACCAGCTCGCCTCATTGGCGGGCACGATCGTGAGGTCGGGCGGCGTTCTCGTCATGAGATGACGGTAGCGCTGAGCACCCGTCGACGCTCAGGAGACCGACCGGATCAGGTCAGCGACTTCCGCCGGTGCGCTCATCTGAATCGCATGTTCCCCCTCGAGCTCGACCTGCTCGGCACTCGACGACAACGCGAGCCAGTACGCCTGGTCCTTGACGTCAGATTGACCGAACGTCGCGGTCACGATGACGACGGGCAGATCACCGAGATCGGGCGGATCCACCGCCAGTCGGTGCTCGAGCTCGACCCAATCCATGTTCTCGGTGTTGGTCTCGGGAGAGACACCTTGCAGGGTCGGATCGAGATCTCGCTGGGGTCCAGGCACGTCGAGGAGCACGAGACCGGCCATCTCGTCTCGGTAGCGACGCGCGAACTCGATCGACAGGATCCCTCCTCCCGAGTTCCCAGCGAGCACGTAGGGTCCTGGCACGTCGGCAGCCGCCAGCACGCGACGGAGCAGTCGGTTCACGTCGTCCACGGTCCGCTCGTCCTCGGCAGGACGACCGCTCATCCCGGTTCCCGGTCGGTCGTAGGTGCACGTTCGGTTCGTGGAAGCCAGATCGTCGATCAGCTCGGCCGGGAAGTCGGTGCTCCCCTGGCTGTCGCTGCCGGCCTCCAAGACGACCGTCGGCTCGCCCACGCCTTGGCACTGCACCCAGACCCGGGTTCCGTCCACTTGGATAACGGATGGTTCCGTGGTGGGCGTCGGCGTGGACGCCGCATCGCCGGTCGCCGGGGCCCCCTCGCCCGCATCCTCGCCGCTGGAACAGCCGGTCAAGGCGACGGCGATCACCAGGCTCACCCCGAAGAAGCCCTGCATCACCATTCGATTCATCTGCCACCTCCTCCTCGGGCTGGCTGCGTTCCACACCGCTCGGCGGAGGCCTCGGCCGGCTCGAAGGTGCGGATGTCGATCGCGATCATCGCGTCGCAGTCCTGATCGAACCCCACGATCTGGTTCGGGCGGTCGTAGGAAGGAACGAAGTCACCGACGAAGGCGACGAGGCCGTCTGCCAGCACGCGCGTGCGCTGAGGCCGAGAGGACGGGCTGCCCACCCGCCGTCCGGACAGCGCCACGTTCGTGACGTTTCCGGACGCGACGCCGAACACGAACGGGCTCGACGAGAGCTCGACGTCGGCGCTCGTGACGGCGAGCGGACCAGCGATTCCAGGCAGTCGTCCGAGCACGGCGCCATCGTCGTCGAGCATGACGAGACCGGCGCCTCGCCGAACGATCCGCCACGACACGAGCCCCTCCACGCCCTCGAACCGGTTGACCCCCTCGAAGACTATGGAGTCGTCCTCGATGTCACGGCAGATCTGCGACGTTTCGATCGCTCCCGGCTCCAAACGGTCCGGTCCGCACCTCGTACCGGGCGCGAGGCCGACCGACAGGAGTTCAGCGCCCGCGTCATCGAGTGTCGTGAGGGAGCCCACCGGTCCTCCGTCGACCGGGATCAGGAACGCCCGCAGCGGATGCTCAAGCGCGAAAGGCACTTCCAACAGCTCGACGGATCGCGACACCCCGTCGAAGTCGGCGACGACCTCGGAGACATCGCTCCCGACGTACCCGAGCACGAAGGCGTGCCTGCCGGGGATGGTCACCTGGTAGCTCACAGCGACGGAGCCCGGGAGCTCCATATCGACGAGACGCAGCTCGTCGCCCCCGCCCCCCGATGCAGCCGTCGACGTGGACAACGAGATCACCGGTCCGAGGTCCGGACCGATGTCACTCTCGACCCGGGCGCTCATGGTCCACGACTCTCCTCCGATCGCACCGGCATCCATCGTGCGGTCGGCGATCGCCGGACGATCTGGCGGATCGGCGGGCACCGACCGGTCCGTCGATCGGATCGCGAACGTGATCAGCAGCGCGGTGATCACGAGACCGAGCGCGCCGGCAGCGACCCGCCGACCGAGTTCGCGGCGACGGCGCGCTTCGTAGAGCGCCTCGAGGGCATCCGTCGGTGGATCGAAGAACGGTGCCACCCTGTCGAGCACATCGGTGCGGCGGGTCATCGCGCCTCCTCCGTCCGCTCGCGCAGGTGCTTGCGGGCTCTGCTCGCGAGAGCTCGAACCGTTGACGCCTGCATCCCGAGGAGGCGTCCGGCTTCTTCGGCGGGGAGGTCGAGGATGGATGTCGACAACACCGCAGCGCGCTCTCGTGGTGCCAGCGACCGCATCAGGCGGATCAGCTCGTCTCGCTCCTCGACGGCGGCGAGGTCGTCCCTCGGGGTGGGGGCGATGGCGACCGCGCGCCGTATGGAGAGCATCGCGCGCCGATACCGGTTCCTGAACACGTTCATCGTCGTTCGGAACAGGTAGCCCTCGAGATCGTCGAGCGAGGCGACCCGCTCCCACCGTTCCAACAGGCGGAGATAGGCTTCCTGCACGATCTCCTCTGCTTCGTACCGGTCGCCCGTGACGAGGCACATCGCCCCGAACGCCCGATCGTGCGTCGACCGGAAGAAGTCGTCGAACCCGAGTGCAGCCACGCGTGAAGGAACATCTCCTACGCGGGCGGTCGAAACAGTCTCCGTCATCGAGGCTAGAACAATCGAGGGCAGCTGAACGCTGCCAAGGTTCGTTCGGAAGCCCGATACGCGTTCCGGAAGGGCAGACCGCCCTTCACGGAACGAACCACGGCCGGCCCGCACGACCGCGTCAGGACGGGGGGTGGCGTCCCATGCCTTGGACGCCTGAGGCGTGCAGCCGTGCTGGCCTTGGTAGAAGGACTACTCGGACCGGCGTGGGGTCACGTCCCCGGGTGGCGGCCAGCGACGTAACCGTGCAACATCAGCGCGAGCTCGACGGGCCGGCTGAGGGCGACGCAGTGACCGCTCTCGATCTCGTCCGGCACGATGTTGAGCCGTTCGGCGACGACCCGCCGGCAGAACGCGGGCGGGAAGAACCGGTCCTCGGAGCACAGCACGAACCTCGTCGTCACCGCCGGCCAGGCGTCCAGGGGCCACGGCGCGTCGAGGCCGGCGATCGATCCGGGGCGCTCACGCCGCATCGCCTCCTCGGCGACTGGGCGGGGCACGTCGTGGAAGAAGCTGACGAAGGGATCCTCGTTGCCCGTCAAGCCTTCATCGAACGCGGCCTGTTCGCGCACGGCCTCGGCGTAGCCGGTGTTGTCCCACCACGCGTCGGGCGGCTCGCCCGGCGCGGGCACCATCCCGGCGACGAGGACCAGCACGTGCGTGGGCAGGCGCTCGGCGACGAGCGGGCCGATGAACGAGCCGAACGATTGCGCGACGACGGCGACCGGTGCCGACGGGCCCCCGACGCCCTGCACCACCGCGTCGGCGCACTCGACCAGCGTCGGCGAGCGCTCGACCGGCAGATCGGGCGCGACGGTGTCGTGGCCGAGCGCGCAGAGCTCCTCCTCAACGAGATGCCAGTACCACCCCGAGTCGCCCGCTCCGTGGATCAAGACGAACGTAGTCGCGAGAGCCCCCTTGCATCCGATCGGGTCGACCCCTCAAGCTTCGCGGACGCGCGCGCCGAGCCTCGGCTCATCCGGCTCCGTCGATCAGGTCGACGATCTCCCACGCTTCGACCGGCCTGCGCGCACCCTTCACCATGAGCTCGCCGCTGCTCTCCGCCTTCACGCGGTCCTTCACGAGCGCGTACGTGCGGAACCCGCACAGGACCGATCCGGGTGCCGCCGCCGTCTCGAGCCGGGCCGCCACGTTCACCGCGAACCCGACGGCCATGTAGCGGCGCATCGCCTCACTGCCGAACACGCCGACGGTGCAGTGAGCCGTGTTCACCCCGACACGGATCTTCACGTCGGCCGGGATGCCCTGCTCTCGGAACGCGTCGGCGAGCTCGTCGCACCGTCGATGCATCTCGAACGCCGCCTGCACGGCGGCCCACGCCTGCTCGCCCTCGGGCAGAGGCTTCGGCGCGCCGAACACGGCCATCACGCCGTCGCCGATCAGGTTGTCGACCGAGCCGCCGAACGTCATCACGGCCGCGGTCATCTCGCGCAGGTACCCGTTCAGCACGTCGGCGAGCTCCTCGGGCTCGAGGGTCTCGGCGAGGTCGGTGAACCCGACCATGTCGGCGAACAGCACGGTGATGCGGCGCCGCTCGAACGTCTCGGCGTCGGTCGGCAGCGCGCCTTCCATCAGGCCCTCCACGACCTGCCGGGGCAGGAACCGCGCCAGTTCCCCGGTGCGGACGAGCTCGGCCACCTGCTCGTCGATGCGCGCCTCGAGCCGCCGGCGCGTGTGCTCGAGCTCCGTGACGTCGTGGTACAGGATGTAGAAGCCGCTCGGCTGGTCCTCCTGCTGCTCGCGGATCGCGAGGATCTCGACGTCGACGAGCGAGCCGTCCTTGCGGGTGCGACGGCCGATGCGATGGAACGATGTGCCGCCCCACGCCTCCTCCGACCACGCCGACGCCTCCGCGTGCAGCTCGGGATCCTTCGCGACGAGGTCGTCGAGGTTCAGGCCCATCGCCTCGTCGGCGGTGTAGCCGAACAGCCGCTCGGCGGCCGGGTTCCAGAGCGTGACCTCGATGTCACGGTTCACCATGATGATCGCGGTCGGACTCGACTCGACGAGGGACTCGAAGAAGCGGCGCTGTCGCACGAGCTCCCCGACGTCTTCGTACAGGGCGAACGCGCCCACGAGCTCCTCCTCGAGGAAGATCGGCACGGATCGGATCGCGACGTCGACGAGCGAGCCGTCCTTCGTGGCGCGCCGCGTCACGAGCTCGTTCGGACCAGAGAACACGCGAAGATTGACGGCGGCCGCGTCCTCGCGCACGGCGTCGTGCTGCGCCACGAGCTCGTCGATCTGGCGCCCGATCGCTTCCTCTCGGGTCCACCCGAACAACCGCTCCGCCGCCGGGTTCCAGCTGGTCACGATCAGCGCGGCATCGCACGCCACGATCGCGGTCGGGCTCGCCTCGACCAGGGTCTCGTAGAACCGGCCCGCCAGCTCGGACGTTCCGTCGGAGGACATCGACGCGAAGCGTAGAGCCCCCGGCGCTCGGGGGCCAGGGTCGGGCCTCTTGGGCATGACTGACCTGGTGATGCGCAGATGCTCGCCGCAGAGCCGCTTCTGGTCCATCACTATGTACGACCGACAGGCGCGGTCGATGCTGCAGACCGGCCAGGCGATGCCCCACCTCGGCAGTCAGTCGGGCACCGTGGTCGCCGGCGACGCGGGTCGATCGTGCTGCGGTTCGGCCCCGAGGCGCCAGGCGAGGGTGCGTCGAACTGGCTGCAGACGCTGCCCGGCAAGGGCTGGTTCGCGATCCTGCGCCTGTACAGCCCCGAGGCGGCCTCCTTCGACAAGAGCTGGCGGCCGAGCGAGATCAACAGGGTCGAGGGGGCTTAGCTCAGGTCAACCAGGCGGAAAGGTCTTCCAGCCGCTCGGGGAGCACGTAGTAGTAGGCCCACAGTCCCTGGCGCTCCGAGCCGACCAAGCCGGCCTGCCGCAGCACCTTGAGGTGATGGGAGACGGTGGACTGAGAGAGGTCGAACAGGGGCACCAGTTCGCACACGCACACCTTCCCGGCATGCTTGCGCAGCACGTCGATCAGCTGCACACGGACCGGATCGCCCAGTGCCTTGGCAACCTCGGCGATCGCCGCCGCTTCCTCGCGATCGACGGTCGGGAACACGACCGGCGCGGATGTCGGCTCGCCGGGATGGCGCTTGACCTTCGGGGTGAGCTGCAGGCTGACCGCCATCGTTCACCGTCCTTGCGTGGGGAGGCCGACCATGGCCGGGGCGTCGCGAACCCAGGCGACCAGGGGTGCGATCACAGCGTCGGCATCGTCGCTGACGCCCCGCAGGGTGTTGGAGGCATAGGACCGCTGGAACTCGAGGCCGATGTACACGAGACCGAGATGCGTGGCGGAGATGCCGCCGACGTGGATCGGCGCTCCGTCGGCGTCCAGGGCGCCGAGCTCGCGCAGGTAACCGAGGCTGGGCCGGTATCCGGTGGCGAGGATGATCGCGTCGACCGGCTCGTGGTGCCCGTCGCTCCACACCACCCGGTCCCCGTCGAGGGCCACGAACATCGGGCGCTGATCGAGGCGGTCCTCGGCCAAGGCCCGCTCGAACCCCACGCTGTCGGTGATCACGGCGCCGTCGGTGATCTCGCTGAGCCAGACGGCGGGGAGCGCATCGAACCCCGTCTCGCGCAGCCAGTAGTGCACGTCCTCGCCTCGCAGGCGCTGGGGCATGAACCGCACCGGATGGCGCGTGGCGAGCGTGACGGTCGCCAGCGGGGCGAGCTCGGTCGCGACCTGGGCCGCCGAGTCACCGGCGCCGACGACGACGACGCGGCGGCCGACGTACGGCGCCGGGCTGCGGTAGTCGGCGACGTGCACGAGATCCCCGGTGAAGCTCTCTTCGCCGGTCAACATGGGCCGATGCGGGTTCGAGAACGATCCGCTGGCCGCCACGATGCCCGATGCGCGGAACGATCGTCCGTCGGCCGCGAGCACGACGAACCCCCGGCCGTCCTGGTGGACCGTTTCCACGCGGGTGTCGAACCGGATCTCGACGTCGAGCCCCTTCGCGTACCGCTCGAGGTAGTCGGCCACCTCGTCGCGATCGGGGTAGCGACCCGGCTCGCCCGGGAACGGCATACCCGGCATCGCGCTGAACTCCGCCGGCGAGAACAGCCGCAGGCTGTCGTAGTAGCGCGGCCAAGACCCAGCCGGTCGATCGCCTGCTTCGAGGGCCAGGGTCGGCATCCCGTGTGTGCGCAACGCCCGCGCGGCCGCGAGCCCCGACTGGCCGGCACCGACGACGATCACCGGAGCGACGGCCTCGTGGACAGGAGCCGAGCTTCGCATGTATCTACATCTATCGATTAAACCGAAGGATGTCAATGTAAGTCTTCGAGCACGTGACACCGCGTCGAGGGCACCAGACCCCGGAGATCTCGGCCGCCTTCACAGCCCCGGGATCGTCGGCATAGGCTGTCGCGCAACGCGAAGGGGGGAGGTTCCACCATGACGGGAGAGGAGTGGGCGCTCGCAGCGGGGGTCGTGTTCGCGGGGCTCTGGTCGGGCCTCTTGGGCATGCTGACCCTGGTGATGCACACGATGCTCGCAGCGCTGGACGGCCCGGGGTTCCTGGGCTTCATGCGGGCCTTCCTTCCGGTCGGCAGGAAGGCCTGGTTCAACTACGTCTGCGCGATCGGCATGGCCGTCGCACCGATCGTCGCGCTCGTCATGCTCTGGAGCGATGCGAGCTCCACGTCGTTCGTGCTCACCGCGATCGGCCTCGTGTTCGTGGTCGTCGGCGTGTACGTCGTCTCCAACGTGTGGAAGGAACCTCTCTACGACGTGATCCTGGCCTGGGACCCCGACGCGTTGCCGGCGGACTGGGAAGCGGGACGGCGCAAGTACTTCACGATCAACTGGATCCAACTCGTGTCGACCTGGGCGGCGTTCGGGCTCTTCCTCGCGGCGCTGATCGGGCTCTAACCGCCGTCGACCACCCGATGTCCAAGCGGCCCGCGGGCCCTCTTCGTACGATGCGCCGGGTGGAGGTGCTGCAGAGCCGATCGGGATCGGGAGGCAACCCTGGTGGCGGTTGGGTGGCCGGGCTGACGGCTCGGCTCGCCGGGATCGGCGCGGATCCGAGGGACGACGATGACCTGCGCCAGAAGAAGTCGCTCCTCGTGCTGCTCGCGGTGTTGATCCTGCCCGTGTCCCTGGTGTGGGGTGCCTCGTACCTCGCCTTCGGCTCACGGGTCGGGGTGCTTCCGTTCATCTACTTCTCGATCTCACTCGGCTCGTTGGTGGTCTTCTCGAGGACCAGGAGCTTCGGACCGTTCCTCACGGTGCAGCTCCTCGACGTGCTGCTCATGACGACGCTCGGACAGATGCTGTCGGGCGGCTTCCTACCGTCGGGAGGGGTCGGGCTGTGGGGCATGCTGGCTCCCCTCGGCGCCCTCGTGTTCCTCGCGGTGCGTCAGGCGATCCGATGGTTCGTCGGCTTCGTGGTGGCGTTCGTGATCCTCGGCATCGCGGGCGAGGTGTTCTTCACCGACATCGACGTGCCGGCGTGGTTCACGGCCACGATGCTCGCGCTCAACGTGATCGGCACCGGCGCCGTCGCGTTCACGGTGCTCGCGAGCTTCGCCACCCAACGCAACGCGGCGCTCGCGGCGCTGCGGGTCGAGCAGGAGCGGTCCGAGGCGCTGATCACGAACGTGCTGCCGGCGCGATCGCCGAGCGGCTGAAGGGCGGCACGGGGTCGATCGCCGACCACGTCGAGTCGGCCACGATCGTGTTCGCCGACGTCGTGGACTTCACGCCGCTGTCGCAGCAGCTGTCGCCGGCCGAGGTCGTGGGCACCCTCGATCAGCTGTTCTCCCACTTCGACACCCTCGTCGAGCGGCATGGGCTCGAGAAGATCAAGACGATCGGCGATGCGTACATGGCCGCTGCGGGCGTGCCGGATCCGTGCGCTGATCACGCGCACCGGGCCGCCCGCTTGGCGCTGGACATGCGGGACTCGGTGGCGACATCGGCAATCGCCGGCCGCGACGGGCTCGAGCTGCGGCTCGGCATCAACACAGGACCGGTCACGGCCGGCGTGATCGGCACGAAGCGCTTCCTCTACGACCTGTGGGGCGATGCTGTGAACACGGCGAGCCGCATGGAGTCCAACGGCACGCCAGGCAAGATCCAGATCACGCGCGCGACCTACGAGCTGTTGAGGGACGCCTTCGTCTGCGAACCGCGAGGCACGATCCAGGTCAAGGGAAGGGCGAGATGGAGACCTGGTATCTCGTCGGCGCCCGGTGACCGCGGGGATGTTCGCCGCTACCGATGCGTCCGCGCGCACGGTCGTGCTCGTCGAAGGCGTGAGCGACCGCCGCGCCCTCGAGACCCTCGCCGCGAGGCGCGGGCACGATCTGGCCTCGGATGGCGTCGCGATCGTCGCGATGGGGGGATCGAAGAACGTGCGGTACGCGGTCGACCGGTTCGGCCCCGCCGGTCTCGACCTGCGGCTGGCAGGACTCGTCGACGCGCCCGAGGAGGGCGATTACCGGCGCGCGCTCGAGCGGGCCGGGCTGGCGCTCGGTCCGACGCGGGCCGATCTCGAGCGCCTCGGCTTCTTCGTCTGCGAGGCGGACCTCGAGGACGAGCTGATCCGCGCCCTCGGTCCGGCAGGTGTGGAGGCGATCCTGGAGGCCCGCGGCGATCTCTCGACGTTCCGCACGCTGCAGCGCCAGCCCGCCCAGCGAGGTCGCCCGATCGAGGCGCAGCTCCGGCGGTTCATGGGCACGAGGAGCGGGCGGAAGGAGGCGTACGCCACCTACCTCGTCGAGGCGCTCGACCTCGCGGACATGCCGCGGCCGCTCGACCTCGTGGTTCGGCGCGTGGCCCCTAGGGTCGGATCGTGCCACACAGGACGAGGGTCCGCCGCATCGCGCTCACGCTCCGAAGCGCCGGTCGAACGCGGCCACGTTCACCGCCGACCACCGGCTCGAGTCGGCGGAGCGCGTAATACGGTCGCCTCAATCCGGTGCGCGCTCGGCTCGACCGCGGAGGATGCAGAACTCGTTGCCTTCGGGATCGGCGAGAACCAGCCAGCCGCTCCCATCCTCCCTGCGCAGGTCGTGCAGCGGTCTCGCGCCCAGGGCGACGACCCGTTCGATCTCGTCATCGCGGCCTCGGTCGGTTGGTTCCAGATCGAGGTGCGCCCGGTTCTTGGATCCCTTGCCCTCAGGAACCTCGACGAACAGGAGCCTGGGTTCTCCTTCGGGCCCGATGATCATGCACTCCTCGTCCCCGGGCTCGTTGGGATCATCTGGCACATCTGCGTATCCCAGCACCTGTTTCCAGAACGTCGAAAGCGCGAAGGCGTCGCGGCAATCGAACGTCGTGTGCGAGATCCGAGAGACCATGCATCGATGCTAGCGAGCGCGGGCGGATGGCGCGGCCCTCGCGAGGGTCGAGTCGCCCGCGCGGGCATTCGGGGTCACCCGGGCGGGCGTAGCATCGGGTCGTGGCGTACGACGAGCACCTCGCCGACCGCATCCGAGCGTTGCTCGAGGGCGAAGCCGGCCTGACCGAGAAGCAGATGTTCGGCGGGCTCGCGTTCCTGATCGGCGGGAACATGGCCGTTGCCGCGAGCGGTCAGGGCGGTCTGCTGGTGCGCGCCGACCCCGAGACCTCCGACGGCCTGCTCACGTCGACTGGCGTCCGGCTCATGGAGATGCGTGGCCGGCAGATGCAGGGCTGGCTGCGCGTGGACGACGATGCCGTGCGCACGAAGCGCCAACTCGAGAAGTGGGTGCAGGTCGGCGCCGGGTACGCAAGGACGCTGCCGCCGAAGCGGTAACCGGTTCCTCGAGGGCGGGCGATACGGAGCCCGGATGATCCGATCCGCCGGCGCGATGCAACGCTGCGGCCCGCTCGAGGATTGATGTCATGTGCGGACGGTGGGAACGGTGAAGCGCGACGACGCCGGTGGGCCGCCGGATTTCGAGGACTTCTATCGGACGGAGTTCCCGAGTCTGATGCGGGCGCTGTTCCTGCTCGTGCCCGATGCGAACGAAGCGCAGGAGCTCGCGCAGGAGGCGATGGTCAGGGTGTACGAGCGTTGGGACCGGGTGTCGGGCATGGCGTCGCCCAGCGGCTACCTCTACCGGGTGGCGACGAACCTGAACCGCCGTCGGATCCGCTCACTGGCCGTGCGAACCCGCCGGCTGCGCACGCTCGGGGCGGGGCTGCGTGACGTGGAGATCGATCCGGGCCGCCGTGACCTCATCGACGCGATCTCGTCGCTCTCGGTCCGCCTGCGTGAGGCGTTCATGCTCGTCGACTGGCTGGGCATGAGCTCACACGAGGCGGCGCACATCTTGCACATCACGCCGGCGTCGGTGCGCAGCCGCGTGCACCGAGCGCGGCGGGAGCTGCGCGCCCGATTGCTTGCGGAGGGCGACGACGATGGATGACCTGATCGAACGGCTGCGCCGAGACCTCGACGACCTCGCGCCTTCGCCCGCGCCCCTCGTCGACCTTCGGGAACGAGCCGCCCGACGGGCGCGTCATCGACGGGTTGGGGCGGGCGTGCTCGGCGTCGCGGTGGCCGTCGCCCTGATGGCAGGGGCGTGGGTGTTGGCCGATCGCGAAGGGGAGAGGGCGACGGCGCCCGCGACGCCGGCCCCCGATGCACACACCGACCGGCTGTTCCTCTCGGGCGACGGCGAGGCATGGGTGGTCGACCCCTCGAGCGAGACGGCGAGGCACCTCCGGATGCCGGAACTTCCACCCGGCGACGCGCCCTATCGGGTCGTGCGCCGAGCCGACGCGTTGGTCGCGTGGGCGTACCGAACGCTCGTGGTGCATCCCGGGAACGAACCGACCTTCGACGTGCTCGTGCGCGATTCGCTGTTCTTCATCCCGTCGTCGGCACCCGATCGCGTGTGGGTCGGTATCGTCGACGAGTCGCAAGACGACGGCCGGTTGACCGCGGTCCGCGAGGTGGCGATCGACGGCCGGGTGACCGTGCCCGACACCCGTCCGCCGGACGGCGCGTGGCCCGTCGCCGCCGTCGACGGGAACCTCGTGTTCCAGCGGAGCGGCAACCTGCTCGTGTGGGACCCGCAGACCGGTCGCGAGGTCGACCGGTTGCCTGGCCAGCTCCCGGTCGCATGGCAAGGGCCGCTCCTGGCCTGGTGCGACGGCGCGTGCCGATCCCTGAACGTGAAGGACATGAGCTCGGGCGAAGCGCTGATCGCCGAACCCCCAGTCGGCGCCACGGGGTTCGAAGCCCTCCACGGGGCATTCTCACCCGACGGCCGCACACTGGCCGTGGCATTTCGTCTCGGAGACGGAGAGGAAGCCGGACGTCAGCTCGCGCTGATCGACGTCGACACCGGTCGGACCACGGTCGTCGACGAGGCGACGGTCCCGACGCCCTACGTCTTCATCGATTGGGCGCCGTCGGGCGACACCGTGTTCATCACCGGGGGACAGCTCGCCGGACGCCGCCAGATCGTCGAGTACCGCGTCGGCGAGGCCGAGGCGCACGTCCTCGACGTCTCCGTCGGCGACTTCTACGGCATGGCGACGTTCCGAGACGCGACGGAGGTCGCGACTGGCTGAGCGCTCGAGGATCGTGAACTGATAGCCGTATGGTTCGCGAGCCCGTAGGTCGCTGGAAGACCGCAAACACGATCAAGTCGCAACCGCGACGGCTGCCGCATCATGGCGACATGCGGATGGGCGTGATCCTTCCGGGCGGCACGGCGACCGAGCAGCTCGAGCTCGCGCTGATCGCCGAGCGCGAGGGCTGGGACGGCGTGTTCGTCTGGGAGGCGGCCTACGGGGTCGACGCGTGGGGGCTCCTCTCGGCGATCGCCACTCGAACCTCGCGGATCCGCCTCGGCACGCTCCTCACGCCGCTGCCCTGGCGACGTCCCTGGAAAGTGGCGAGCCAGGTCGCCACGCTCGATCAGCTCTCCGAGGGCCGGGCGATCCTCACCGTCGGGCTCGGGGCCGTGGCGCCCGACCTGCCCGACACGAGCGAACCGACCGATCTGCGCGAGCGGGCCGCTCGGCTCGACGAGGGCATCGACCTGATCCGTGCCCTCTGGGACGGCGGCTCGAGCTACCGGGGCCGCTGGTACACGTTCGACCTCGTTCGTGACGAGCAGATGCGCGTCGCTCGACCGGTGCAGGAACGCATCCCGATCTGGGTGGTAGGACTCTGGCCGCGTGAGCGGTCGATGACTCGGGTGGTTCGCTGCGACGGCATCGTGCCGCAGTTCGACCTCGGGGAACGGGAACCGTCTCCGAACGACATCCGGGACCTGCGCGCCTGGCTCGGGGATCACGGCGCGTCGAACGACCTCGACGTGATCGGCGAGGGCGAGACGCCGGGCGAGGATCCTCGGGAAACGAAGGACACCGTGGCTCCATGGGCAGACGCCGGATGCACGTGGTGGCTCGAGACCCGATGGGAGATGCCGCACCACGCTCCGGAACGCCTGGCGCAGGTGCGGGAACGACTCGAGGCCGGACCGCCGAGGCTGGCATGAGCACCGTGCGCACCGACACGTTCGCGACGTTCATCGACGTGCTGGCCGAGAGCCTCGACGACCACGACGCCTCGGGCGACGAGCTCGCCGCCCGGCTGCACCTGTCGCGGTTCCACTTCGACCGGATGATCTCCGCCGCCGCCGGCGAGCCCCCGGCCGCGCTCCGTCGTCGCGTGCTGCTGGAGCGCGCGGCGTACCGGCTCGTGACGACCGACCGCACCGTGCTCGACGTCGCGGTCGAGGCCGGATACTCGTCGCACGAGGCGTTCACCCGGGCGTTCACCCGCGCCTACGGGACGTCTCCCACCGAGTGGCGGCGACATCCCACGCGGTTCCAGCTCGACGCTCCGAGCGACGTGCACTTCCATCCACCGGGACGCCTGAGGTTCCCGGCACGCGGAAAGGTGGGAACGATGGATCTGTTGCAGGCGATGGTGCGGCATCACGTCTGGCTCGTCGGCGAGATGATCGACCGTGCTGCCACCCTGAGCGACGAGCGTCTCGACGAGCCGATCGAGATCTCGGTCGAGGGCGTCGACGACGATCCGACGATGCGGTCGCTGCTCTCACGCCTCGTCGGACAGATGGCGATGTGGAACGCGACGATCGACGCCCGCCCCTACGACTTCGACGTCGAGCGCGGCGAATCGATCGGATCGATGCGCGCGCGGCTCGCGACGGAGGGCACGGCCTTCCTCGAGACGGTCGGCGAGACCGCCGAGCAGGGACGTCTCGACGAGACGTTCGTCGACGCCCTGTGCGAGCCGCCGGTGGTCATGACCTACGGCGGCATGATCGCGCACGTGCTGACGTTCGCCGCCCACCGCCGCACGCTCGTGGCGGGGGCACTGGTCGACGCCGGGATCACCGATCTCGGAGCGGGCGACCCGCTGTACTGGGTGGCCGACGCGAGCTAGACCGCCGACACCTCCCCGGGCTCCGGCCTACGATGGTGCGAACCGGACGAGGTCGCCGACGTGGAAGCGATCGATCACAACCACATCCTCGGGCGAGAGCGCGAGTTGGCCGAGATCCATCGGTTCATCCGGTCCGTCGTCGCCCGTCCTCGCGCACTCATCCTCGAAGGGAGCGCCGGCATCGGCAAGACCACGCTGTGGCAGGCCGGGGCGGCGTCGGCGCGGGCCTCCGGGGCGCTCGTGATGTCGTCGCGCGCCGCCGAGAGCGAGGCGACGCTGTCGTACTCGGCGCTCGGCGACCTGTTCGAGGGAGCGGTCGACGAGGCGATGACAGACCTGCCCGCGCCGCAACGGCGAGCGCTCGAGGCCGCGCTCATGCGCTCGGGACCCGAGGCGACGCTGGATCGCCGCGCGATCTCCCTCGCCTCGCTGGGTGTCGTCCGATCGCTCGCGCTGGAGTCTCCCGTCGTGATCGCGATCGACGACGTGCAGTGGCTCGATACGCCGTCCGCCCGCGTGCTGACCTTCATGCTCCGACGGCTGCAGCACGAGGCGGTCAGCGTGCTCGCATCGCTCCGACTCGGATCGGGTGCATCGGCGGAACGGGTCGATGTCGAAGGGGCGCTCGGCTTCGACCGCGTCCAACGCCTCCGGGTCGGCCCGCTCTCGCAGGAGTGGCTGGGGCGGTTGCTGCGCGAGCGGATGGGCCTCGACCTGAGTCGTCCGGTCATCCTCCGCATCCACGCGATCACGCAGGGGAGTCCGCTGTTCGCTCTGGAGACCGCCCGCGAGCTCGTCAGGACTGGCGATCGCCCCGACCTCGCTGATCAACTCCCCGTGCCCGACGATCTCCGCGAGCTGCTCGCGGCCCGCATCGAGAGCCTTCCGCCATCGACGCGCGATCCTCTGCTGGTGGTCGCGGCGGCGTCGCACCCCACCCTGGATCTGGTGCGTGTCACGAGCGATCGGCCGGAACGCGCGCTCGAGGGTGTCGCTGCCGCGCAGGCGGCGGGTGTCGTCGAAGCGGTCGACGGCAGGCTGCGCTTCTCGCACCCGCTCCTCGGGTCCACCGTGTACGCGAGCGCCACCTCGGACGAACGACGATCGCTCCACCGGCGGCTCTCGGAGCGACTCTCCGATCGGGAGGAACGGGCGAGGCACCTCGCGCTGGCGACGACACATCCGGATGCTCATGTCGCGTCGGTCCTCGAGGCCGCGGCCCGGTACGCGCGGGCGCGGGGAGCCCCCGATGCGGCCGCGGAGCTCATGGACCTCGCCATGGGGCTGACACCCTTCGGCGACGCGGAGGAGCTCCGACGGCGCCGGCTCGACGGCTCGGGCTACCACTTCGACGCCGGTGACGCCTCGCGGGCGAACGAGCTCCTCGAGCGCGCGATCGACGACTCGCCGCCCGGCACCGCCCGGGCCGCGCTCCTCTATCGCCTGTCGTCGATGAGCTGGATGGATCTCGAGCGGGGCGTGCGAACCCCCCTCGAGCGGGCGCTCCCGGAGGCCACCGGCGACGCGGAGCTGCTCGGTGGGATCCACCTCGACCTGGCGTGGGTCGACCTGTATCAAGCGGATCTCGACGCCGCGCTCGCGCATGCGCAGGCTTCGGTCGACCACGCGGAGCACGTCGACGACCCAGCGACCAGGGGCGACGCCCTCGCCACGCTCGGGATGGTCCGGTTCCTTCGAGGCGACCCGGACGCCCCGATGATGTCGCTCGCCGTCGAGCTCCAGGACGCGGCGATGGAGGGATCGTCGTGGACCGAAGCGTCGGTCTACACGACCCCGCGATCGATCCTCGGCCTACAGCTGATGTGGTCGGGAGCGCTGCTCGATGCGCGGGCGACGCTCGAGTACGAGCTCGCCGAGTACGAGCGGCTCGGGATGTACACGGTGCGGCAGGAGGTGCTGTGCTACCTGGCCGAGCTCGAGTGCCGGGCGGGTCGCTACGAGATCGGGGCGGCGTACGCGGCGGATGCGGCCGAGACGATCGCCGAGTCGGGAATGGCGGCGAGCCAGACGCACGTCGTGCGGTTCAACCAGGCGCTCGCCGCCGCCTACCTGGGACGGGTGGAAGAGGCCCGCAGCCTGGCGACGGAAGGGCTCGAGCTCGCTCGAGCCAACGACGACGCGTTCAACGGTGCCTGGAACGGCGCTGTCCTCGGGTTCCTCGAGCTGTCGCTGGGACAGAACGCCCGCGCCCACGACCATCTCGAGCCGGTCGTGGCGTACCTCGATCGGATGGATGCGTTCGAGCCGGGGATCATCCCGTGCGTGCCGGACGACGTCGAGGCGCTCATCGCGCTCGACGCCCTCGACGAGGCGAGCGCGGTCCTGGCTCGGTTCGCTCGGAAGGCCGAGGCCGCCGACCGGCCATGGGCCCTGGCCGCGTCGTTGCGATGTCGGGGCGCGCTGGCTGCGGCCCAGGGTGACCGGGACGGTGCACGGTCGTTGCTCGACGATGCGCTCGCGCAGCACGGCCGAGCCTCCCAGCCGTTCGAGACCGCTCGGACCCTGCTGCTCCGGGGGATCGTCGAGCGCCGTTCGAAGCAGAAGCGAGCGGCACGTGAGTACCTCGAGGACGCGGTCACGACGTTCGACGAGCTCCGGGCACCCCTGTGGTCGTCGAGGGCCCGAACCGAGCTTGCCCGGGCCGGCGGTGCGCCCGACGCCTCGGCGGCGCTCACCCCCACGGAGGAGCGCGTGGCTCACCTCGTCGCGGAGGGAAAGACCAACCGGGAGGTGGCGGGCGAACTGTTCGTCAGCGTGAAGACGGTCGAAGCGAACCTCACCCGGATATTCCACAAGCTCGGCGTCAGGTCTCGGGCAGAGCTGATCCGTCGAGACGCGAGGGGATCCGTCGAGGAACCCGGCGCCCGTGGCTGACGCATAGGGTCATCCCCGATTCCTCGGGACGCTCCAGGCCGTACGTTCGCTGTGCTCAGGTTGGTCGGATGGATGCGAACGGAAGGAGATGTCATGGACGGATCCTCGCACTCGGTGGTCGTGGCTCCCGTACCGAAGATGCAGAACGCTCGGGCGTTGATCATCGGCCTGATCGTCGTCGCCACGCTCCTCGCCAGCTTCACGGTCGGCCGACTGACCGCTCGATCGGACGATGGGACTCCCGCCGGCTCGGGCTCGTCGCAGGTGGTCGTCAACGACGCCGGCGGCCCTCCGCTGCGCGACGGCAACGTGAAACGGGGATGACCACGCGAGAGACGGCTGAGACAGCCCGGATCAGCGCGCCGCCGGACCCCGCTCGTAGAGCTTCTTCGCCCAGAGGTAGCCGACGACGCCGATCGCCACGCACCACACCACGCTGATCACCGCGCTCGGGCCGATCGCCGCGCCCATCAGCAGCCCGCGCAGCGTCTCGATGAACGGCGTGAACGGCTGCCACTCCGCGAACCACCGGAGGCCCGCCGGCATCGACTCGACCGGCACGAACCCGCTGCTGAGGAACGGCAGCAGGATCAGCGGCATCGGCAGGTTGCTGGCCGCTTCGACGCTCTCGGGAGCGAGCCCGAGCGCCACCGACAACCACGTGATCGCGAGGGTGATCAGCAGCAGGAGACCGCCGGCCGCCACCCACTCGACCACGCTCGAGTCGGGCCGGAAGCCCACCAGCACCGCGACGCCGAACACGACCACGAGGCCGCCCATCGTCTGGAGCGTGCTGCCGAGCACATGTCCCACGAGCACCGACGCACGCGCGATGCCCATCGTGCGGAACCTCGCGATGATGCCCTCTTGCATGTCCATCGCGGCGGAGATCGCGGTACCCTGCGCGGCGCCCGCGATCGCGATCAGCACGATCGCAGGGGTGACGTAGTCGACGTACGCGTCACGACCAGAGGCGGCGATGCCCAGTCCGTCTCCGAGCGTGCCGCCGAACACGTACACGAACAGCAGCAGGAGGATCACCGGGATCCCGACCACGAGCAGCGAGACGGACGGGAAGCGCACCATGTGCCGGAAGTTCCGGCGCAGCATCGTGGCCGAGTCCTGGATCACGTAGGCGCTCATCGCCGATCTCCTTCCCGCGCGTCGCCCGTCAGCGCCAGGAACACCTCGTCCAGGTCAGGCTCGTGCACGGAGACGCGCTCGGCATCGATCGAGCCGGACCGCAGCCGGTCGAGCACGTCGTGCACCGACGCCGCCAGCCCGTCGCTGGGGATCTGCAGGGTCAGCCCGCCGTCGTCGGCGACCGACCCGGGGAACGCGGCGGCGGCGGCATCGAGCGCGAGCACGTCGGCGAATCCGACGCGGATCGACCCGCCCGGCATGCGACGCTTCAGCTCGTCGGGCGTGCCCTCGGCGATCACGCGTCCGCGGTCCATCACCGCGACCCGACCGGCGAGCCGGTCGGCTTCCTCGAGGTAGTGGGTCGTGAGGAAGATCGTCGTGCCGCCGGTGACAAGCTCCTGCACGATGCCCCAGACCTCGCGGCGGCTGCGCGGGTCGAGCCCCGTCGTGGGCTCGTCGAGGAAGATGATGCGGGGGTCGCCGACCAGGGTCATCGCGAGGTCGAGACGCCGGCGCATACCCCCCGAGTAGGTCACGGCGGGCTTGCCGGCCGCCTCGGACAGATCGAAGCGTTCGAGGAGCCCGGCGACGCGACGCCGGCCCTCGTCGCGCGAGAGGTGACAGAGGTCGGCCATCAGCCTCAGGTTCTCCTCGCCCGTGAGCAGGCCGTCGACCGCGGAGAACTGGCCGGTGACGCCGATCGCGGCCCGGACGGCGTCGGGCTCGCGCGCGACGTCGTGGCCGGCGACGCGTGCCTCACCCGCATCGGGCTCGATCAGCGTCGAGAGCACGTGCACGGTCGTGGTCTTCCCGGCGCCGTTCGGCCCGAGCAGGGCGAAGACCGTGCCGGCCTCCACGTGCAGGTCGATGCCGTCGAGCGCCATCGTCGAACCGAACGACTTCCGCAGGCCCGTGACCTCCAGCGCGGCTGTCACGCGGCATCGCTCCCCGCGAGCGAGCGGTGGATCACGATGTCGCCCATCGACGTGTGCGCGTGCACCTCGACCGAATCCTCCCCCGACGCGGGACGCTCCGACGCGTCGAGCTCGTTGCGCACATGCCCGAACTTCGTGCGCAGGTCGAGCCAGGCCGACACCCCGTCACGCACGCCGATCTCGAGATCGCCGAAGGCGCTCTCGGCGACCGCGGTGCCATGCGCGACCTCGCCCAGGTGCACCCGGCCGTGCGCGGTCTTCGCGACGACGCCGGCGCCGGCCCGATCGATCGTGATCGTGCCGCTCGCCGTGCTGGCGCGCGCGTCGCCGCCGGCCTCACCGATCCAGGTGTCGCCGTTCGAGTTCTTCACCCAGGCGGTTCCCTCGACACGGCCGACGCGCACCCCGCCCGAGCCGGTGACGACCTCGGCCTTGCCGGCAACACGGTCGACGGTGACGTCGCCGGCCCCGGTCTTGAGGTTCAGGGCACCGACCTCCTCGAGGGAGACGTCGCCGACGCCGACCTTGGCGCGGCACTCGCCCAGGCGGCCGGTCGCGTGCAGGGCCGCCACGCCGATCTCGGCCTGCAGGCGCGAGCCCGCAGGCAGCGAGATCGCGACATCGATGGAGTCGCCTCGATGCGAGACCCACTGGCGCCAGCCGCTCGGTCCCTTCACGATCAGGTGGCCGTTCGCGTACTCGACGCGCGTCTGCTCGGCGGCCTTCACGTCGGCCGGCTTGGCCGGGTCCGACGGACGGACCTCGACGGTCGTGTCGGCGCGATCGGCCGCCTCGATACGGACGTCGCCCACGCCGACCTCCAGGTCGACGGCGATCGGATCGGGGGTGTCGAAGGTGGTCATCGTCGGTCCTCCTCGTGGTCGATGATCAGCGGGCCCAGCCCTTGTAGTGCTGGGCCCCGGTCGGGGCTCGTCGCTCGCGGCCGCGTTGGCCCTCGGCGCGCTCGAGACGGGCCGCGGCCGCGCGCACGAGCCAGGCGTTGATCGAGAGCCCCTCGCGCTCGGCGGCCCGGTCGACGCGGGCCTTCAGGTGCTCGGGCATGCGCACGTTGATGCGGGCGATCGCGTCGTCGCCCTCGATGCCCGAGGGCGGCGCGGCGCTGCCCAGCGCCTCGTCGTCGTCGTCGTCGCCGTCGGCACGCTCGTCGGTCGGCTCGGGCGGAGTCACGACGAAGATCGGCTCGCGGCCCCGGAGCCGCAGCTCCACCGAGCCCGGCGCGAGCTCGACCGTGATCTCCTCGGCCGCGGCCGCCAGGGCGTCCTGGAGCGCGAGTCGGATCGCGGAGTCGAGCGGTGCGGCGAGCCGGTCCGCGAGCTTGCGGGCCTCCTCACCTCCCGCCTGCGCAGCGGCGTCGAGCTGGGCATGGATGTCTTCGATGAACCGGTCGAGTTCCATGGCATCATGATGGCATCATCTTGGCATCGCGTCAATGCCAGACCGATGCCACCAGGGGTGGCGGGGTATCCCGGGAAGGAATGTGGGCACTCGGGCGACAGCCCGGATGCCCTCGGCGGCAGATGGAATGAGCTACGTCTCGAGCAAAGGCTCGAGTTTGCGCTCGAACGTGTGGGCGATCCTGCGGTACCCCGTCCGGTTCGCGTGGGGGTCGAATGCGAACCTCGGCGAACAGAACCACGTCCATCGGCAGGCGAGCGCGACGTTGACCGGGATACGACCGCGACCGGGGACGATGACGGTCTCCTCGAAGTCGTCGATCCGGAACGTCTTCGCCACGTCGGCGACCGCGGCACCGGCATCCGCGTAGGCGGTCGCGAGCCCCTCGTCGAACACCGCCCAGGCGCGCTGGTCGGCGTGCGCCAGCGCGCGGCCACCGGGCACGAGGCCCCAGAAGCCGAGGAACGGGTCGTAGTAGGTCATGCCGACGATCGGCACGTCGGGACCTGCTGCGGAGGACAGCGCGTCCAGGATCTGCCCGAGGCGATCGGCGAGCCCGGGCTGCAGGTCCGTCGCACACGCCTTGGCGATCAGGCCGGAAGGCTCCAGGCACCGGTTCAGCAGGTCGTTCACGCCGATGTCGATCGTGATGAACGCGACCTGCCCCGCGTGCGCCGTGAGGAAGTTCACCGCGGCGTCCAGTTGCGACCCGGCCGTATAGCGGCACGGCGAGCGCTCGCCCGTGATCAGGGATCGACTCGTCTCGCCGGGGCAGCCGACGCTGCGGACCGCGAGGTCCGGGATGACGTCCTTCCGGATCCGGCGCGCCAGCACGTCGACGTACCCGTGCGCGGTTTCGCCCCTGCCCGGCTGGAAGCCCACGGAGAGCGAGTCACCGAGCGCGAGGTAGTACGTCGGGTCGACACCGCCGGCATGGGCGGCCGGGAGCTGCAGCATCGCGAGCATCGTCGCGACGACCACCGCCCATGAGGCCCTCTTCATCGACGCTCTCCTTGCTCCGT
Source organism: uncultured Actinomycetes bacterium (assembly GCA_963728665.1). Lineage (GTDB taxonomy): Bacteria > Actinomycetota > UBA4738 > UBA4738 > HRBIN12 > JAOUEA01. Next base: position 74,389 of record CAVSLG010000006.1, read on the forward strand.
GGAGGGTCGCGGGCCGCCCACCGAGACAGATGCGGCGAGTCTAGGTGGGGGCTCTCTCGTGGCGCAAGGCGTGCGGACTCATCGCGGGTGATCGTCACGCAGGAGCTCCGACGACGCGGTTGATGCGCCACTGGCCCGGCACTCCCTTCAGCTCGCGTTCACCGAGGTCCTCGAACGAGAGGCCCGACCCGGCGGTGAGTTCCCGCACCGTCTGCGACACCAGGACCTCGGACGGACCCGCCAGCGATGCGATCCGAGAGCCGATCACGACTGCGAGGCCGCCGGCCTTCCCCGCGATCGTCTCCACCTCGCCCGTGTGCAACCCGGCGCGCACGTCGATGCCGAGCGACTCCACCGATAGCACGATCGCCGACGCGCATCGCACCGCGCGGCCCGGCCCGTCGAACGTCGCGTAGAAGCCGTCGCCGGCGGTGTCAACCTCGTTCCCGCGGAAGCGTGCGAGCAGCGCCCGCACCTTGGAGTGGTGCTGCTCCACGAGCCGCTTCCATTCGCGGTCGCCGAGCGCCGACGCCTGCTCCGTCGACCCGACGATGTCGGTGAACAGCACGGTCGCGAGCACGCGGCCGAAGACCTCTTGCTCCTCCCGGATCGACGACGCGAATCGCTCGACGGCTCGAGCGACCTGCGCCACGTTGCCGAGGTACGGCTCTTCCCCCTCGCCCGGCAACGTGATGACCGACGCGCCGGGGATCTGCCGGGCCGTCCAGGTGCTCTCCTCGATCAGCTCCGCCGGCCACGCCTCTCGGACGATCACCACAGCCGGAACCTGGATCGCAGGCAACGCGCTGCGGGCGTCGGTCGACAGCCACACCCGGCTGAAGGTCTCGAGGTCTCCGGGCGCAGCGGCGTTGCGTTGCAGCTTCATCAGCCAGCTCACGAACGCTGGGTCTCGACGTAGGCGCTCGCCGTCGACCCAGAACGTCATGGCCGTCGACTCCTCGCCTCGCCGGGCGTTGCCCCAGAGCTCCTCGCGGGCGCGGAGCCGTTCCTCGAAGTCGTCCTCGCGCATCCCCCAGGGGTAGTCGGGGGCCCACGCGAGTCGGACCACGCCGCTCCAAAGCAGCAACCCGAGGGTGCGCTCCGGATAGCTCGCCGCGAAGAGGGTGGCCAGCGCTCCTCCATCGCTCACGCCGAACATCAGCGCTCGCTCGGAGCCGGCGGCATCGAGCACCGCACGAAGATCGTCCATCCGCGCTTCCAGGGTCGGGAGTGACGACGAAAGTCGATCCGACAGCCCGACGCCGCGCTTGTCGAACAGGATGACGCGGGCGAACGAGCTGAGAGATCGGATCAATCGCTCGAACGAGGGCAGCTCCCACATCAACTCGACATGGGTGACGAACGCGTGCACGAAGACGATGTCGACCGGCCCGTCACCGACGACCTGGTACGCGATGTGCACTCCGTCATCGGTGACGGCGTACCGCGTGTCCGGCATGTCCACGCGGCAATCCTGGACTTCGGCCCCCTGCCGGGCAAGCCGACACCAACTCGATGCAGGAAGGACGTCTGCTCAGGCTCGACCGCTACACGGTGATGACGATCTTGCCGGCGGCGTGTCCCTCTTCCAGGTACCGGATCGCGTCGGGAGCTTCGATCAGCGGGTAAGTCCGGTCGATAACCGGCGTGACCGAGCCGGCCTCGACGAGCTCCGTGAGGGTGACGAGGTCCTCCTGCTTGATCTTCGTGGCCAGCCCGCGCAGCCGCTGACCCACGAACAGCGACACCACGGGCGCTCGGAGCACCCCGCGGAAGAAGCCTCCGGTCCAATGTCCGCCCCCGTCGCCGCCCACGATCACGAGGGTCCCCTTCGGGGTCAGGGCACGGCGCAACTGGGACAACCCTCGGCGCCCCGCGGTGTCGACGATCACGTCCCAGCGCCGCACCCCGCCTGAGAAATCCTCGCGCGTGTAGTCGATCACGTCGTCGGCGCCGATCGACTTGACCAGGTCGACCTTCGAGGTGCTGCACACGCCGGTGACCTTCGCGCCGAGCGACTTGGCGATCTGCACGGTGAGCGTTCCCACGCCTCCAGCTGCGCCGATGACCAACACGGTCTGTCCGGGCTGCACCTTCCCCTCATCGCGCACGGCCCGCAGGGCGGTGATGCCGGAGATCGGAAGGGCGGCGGCCTGCTCGAAGCTGAGTCCAGCCGGCTTCGCGACCAGCTTGTCCGACTGCGTGACGGCGAGCTCGGCGAACGAGCCCTGCTCGGCGGTGCCCATCACCTCGTCGCCGGGCTCGAAGCCCGTGACGTTCGCGCCGACCGCCTCGACCGTGCCCGCGACGTCCCAGCCTCGCACGCCGACCTTCGGTCGACGCAACCCGATCATCGGACGCGCCATGTACGGCATGCCGGCCATCAGGTGCCACACGTCGGGGCCACAGCCGGCGGCGCGCACAAGTACGAGCACATCGTCGTCGCCGACCACGGGTTCCTCGATGTCTCGGAACTCCAGCACGTCGGCCGAGCCGTACCGATCCTGCACGATCGCCTTCATCCGTTCTCCCTCTGGGCTAGTGGCGCACATACTGTGTACGCCGTACACTCACGAGGTGAAGCGTACGTGTACGCCGTACACTTGTCAAGCCGGACGCCGTGGGAAGGTGACCTTATGAGCACCGAGATCGACGCCGGCGCCCAGACCCGGGTGCCGCTGACCAGGGAGCGGGTGCTGCGTACCGCCGTGGATCTCGCCGATCAGGGCGGGGTCGAGGCGCTCAGCATGCGGAAGCTGGCGCAGGCCCTCGACGTCGTGCCGATGGCGCTGTACCGGCACGTGGCCAACAAGGGAGAGCTCCTGGGCGGCCTGGTCGACGTCGTCATCGGCGAGATCGACCCGCCTCTCGAGGGTGCCGACTGGAAGACGACGATGCGGGAGCGGATCCTCTCGGCTCGTCGCGCCCTCGCCCGGCACCCCTGGGCGTCGAAAGTGATGGAGTCACGCTCTACCCCCACCCCCGTCGTGCTCGAGTACATGGACTCGATGATCGGGCTGCTCCGCGCCGGGGGCTTCTCGCTCGATCTGACCCATCACGCGCTGCACGCGATGGGCAGCCGCATGTTCGGGTTCACCCAGGAGCTGTTCAACGACACCACCGACGTCGATCCAGCGGTGGAGGCGGAGACGTGGGAGGCGACGGCCGGCACCTACCCGTACATCTACGAGATCTTCACGACGATCTCCCACGACGACAGGTCGGTCGTCGGCGCGGGGTGCGACGACCAGTTCGAGTTCGAGTTCGCCTTGGACCTGATGCTCGACGGCATCGAGCGCCTCAAGGACCGACCATGACGTACGTCGATCGGGAGCCTGGCCCGAGCCTCCTCTCGCGGCCGACGAAGCCACCGCGATCGTCCTGGGGAGCCTGCTCAAGCACATGGCCGTGATCGAGGACAACACGTTCACCCCGGAGGATCGCCGGGCGAGCGATGGTGCCGTCATGGAACGAGGTGGACCGGGACGCCCACCCCAGCTGGGACTGGGACTCGGCCGCCGACGACTCTCCCGCTACGAGCGACACGCTGGCCACCCCGACATCATCAGGGAATCGATCGACGGGCTGGTCGGCGAAGATCGACCCGACTGACGGTCGCTGGACGGTAGCCGCTGCCCCCCCTAGGGTCGAACGATGACGAACGCACCGATCATCCTGGTTCCCGGATTCTGGTTGGGCGCGTGGGCGTGGGACGAGGTCGCCGACGCGTTACGCGCCGACGGCCACGACGTCACGGCGCTCACGCTTCCAGGCCTCGAGTCGGTCGACACCGACCGCTCATCGATCGCCCTGAAAGACCACGTCGAGGCGATCTGCGACGCGGTCTTGGTAGCCGGAGCCCCTGTCGTGCTGGCCGTGCACAGCGGCACGGGGTTCTCCGGCTACGCCGCGAGCGACCGCGTCGCCGAGCTGATCGCGGCAATGGTCTACGTCGACACGGCGCCGGGCAAGGGCGCGTTGGACCCCGACTTCGATGCCGTGGAGAAACCCCTGCAGTGGGACGAGCTCGCGGAGGAGGAGAACCTCGACGACCTTACCGAGGAGCAGCTCGAGACGTTCCGACGTCGCGCCGTTCCCGAGCCGGGTGGGGTGATCAGCGAGACGCTCGAGCTGACGAATGACGCGCGCCTCGACGTGCCGAGCACACTGATCTGCACCGGGTACACGTCCGAGCAGTACAAGGACGCAGCCAAGGAAGGCTATGCCTGGCTCGCGGGTCTGACTGAGGTGCGCAACGTCACGTGGATCGACCTGCCGACGAGCCACTGGCCGATGTGGTCGCGCCCCAAGGATCTCGCCGACATCATCGGCGGCATCGCGGAGGGGGCTCCCGAGGGCTAGCTCTCCCGGGCCCTCACCGTCGAGGCGGCGCTACCACACGCTTACGAGCCCTTCGCCTTGTCCTCGGCGAGGGTGTACCCGACGAGCGCGTTGGCGTGGCCGTGGCCCATTCCATATTCAGTCTTGAGCCAGGTCACGAGCTCCATGTGGTTCGTGAGGTCGCTCTCGCGGATCAGCGCCTGCCACTCCTCGATCGGGCGGCCGTACTTCTTCTCGATGGAGGGGAAGTACGACGCGGGACCGGTGATCTTCTTCGCTGAGTCGTCCTTGGATGCGGTCATGGCTCGCAGGCTACCGCCGGCGGATCGCTCGGTTCAGGTCCATCCCGAGTTCCCAATCGCTCTCGCAGCAACGTCGAAGGGAAAAGCCCTTGCTGGGTGGCACCACGGGCGGAAGGATGCCTCCATGAGGAAGCTCGGCCCTGTGCTCGTGCTCGTGGCGATGGTTGGCTTCGCGGTCTCGGCGTTGACCTTGGACTTCTACAGCACACGCTCGGCGCCGAGCGAACTCGATCTCGCGTACTTCGACCTGCTGTCGGGGCAAGGGAGGGCACCCGGCCTGGCCGTCGCCGGGGCTGTTCTCGTGACGTTCGGAGCGCCGATGCTCATCGTGATCCTCGATCTCATGGTGCTCGCGGGACGACGCCCTGGTGCCGCTCGACACGGGCTCGTCGCCGCCATAGCCACTTGGGCCGTCATCACGCTCGGCTCCGCATTGAACATCCGAGGTCTCGCTACGTTCCCGGTGGGCGTCGGGTTCTGGGCCCAGGTCGTGTGCGCGGGTCTCGCGATCGCAGGAGCGCTGCTGATGATGTCCGCTGCTGCCGACGAGAGGCTGGGGAAGGGCACGGCTCATCCGCCCGAGACCCCGTCGTAGCCGTCCGCTCGAACAGAACCTCGTCTCGCCGGCGCTACAGGACCTGTTGAGCCGGCGATCCCGACTCCACGGTTCCACGGGGACAGGGGCTGATCTGGTACCGGACCCGTTCAGGCGGACGCACGTTGATCGGTCACACCGGCGGTGACCACGGGGTGGCGACGGTTGCCTTCTATGACCGTGACGCCGATCTCGGCGTCGTCGTGCTCTCGAACGGGAACTGAAGGACGCTTCGCCGGGAACCATCACACGGCGCAACCGCGGCGCACGAGGTCGTACGCCTCGCTGAGCGCCTGAGGGTCGCGGTCGCCGTCGATCATCGGCGCCATCGCGCCATCGGCGAGTCCCCAGGCCACGATCTCGGCGAGCTGCTCGATGCCCCGCTGGTTCCACTTGATGTCGTCGCCGGCCCAGGCGTCGAGGCTGCGCAGCTGCAGGAACCGGTCGCGGCACGCCTCGTCGAGGGTCGCGCCCTCCCAGGCGTGCGCGAGCTCGTGCAGCACCAGGCGTTGGGGACCAGCCTCCATCTCGAGGCGCACACACAGGTCGACGCGGCCGCCTTGCGCGTAGCCGAGGAACCCTCGGCAGCCCTCGGTGCCGTCGTGGAAGTGCACCTCGGTCGGCGGCAGCTCGAGACCGGCAGCCTCGAAACGTCCCACGGCCCAGGCGGCGAGCTCCGTCGCCGCGGGCGGGGCGTCCACCACGACGACCTGAGACGTACCGGCTACCGGGTCCCCGCCGCGCGTCAGCGCGACGGCGTCGGGCAGGCTCGCGATCGCGCCGACGCCCATGGCGATCGCGATCCATCCGGCGGCCCGTGCGTTCCTCGTGAACATGGGCCGACGGTGGGCGCCAGCGCTGCAGGCACGGCCCACGAACGCTTGGACCCGGTTGGAAACGGCTTGGAGCCGACCCGAACGGGGAGTGCCTTTCCGACGCAACGCGAACGGAGTACGGTCCGGTCGTGCGTTACCTCGTGTTGGGACCGTTGGAGGTCGAGGCGACACCCGAACCCGTCGCCCTCGGCGGTCGCAAGCAGAAGCTCGTCCTCGCCCACCTGCTGCGCCGCCCCAACGGCTGGGTCTCGACCGAGACGCTGATCGACGACGTGTGGGGGGAAGAGCCCCCCGGCGCCGCGAAGGGCTCGTTGCAGTCGTACGTGTCGAACCTTCGCAAGGCTCTGGGCGCCGAATGCCTCGAGACCGGGGCCGGCGGCTATCGGCTCGTGGTAGGGCCCGGTGAGCTCGACGCCCTCGAATTCGAGCAGACCTCGGCCCGTGCGAACGCCGAGGTCGACGGCGACCCGCGGGAGGCGTCGGATCTGTTCCGGCGAGCGCTCGACCTGTGGCGTGGGTCGGCGTTCTCCGACCTCGCCGACGAACCGTCGCTCCTGGGCGAGATCGGGCGGCTCGAGGAGGAACGGCTCCAGGCGATCGAGGGCCGCATCGACGCCGACCTCGCGCTCGGCGGCCACAGCGAGGTCGTCGCCGAGCTCGACGACCTCACCCGCCGGTGGCCGTTGCGGGAGCACCTCTGGGCGCAGCGGATGCTCGCCCTGTACCGCTCGGAACGACCGGCCGAGGCGCTCGCCGCCTACCGCGAGGCGCGGTCGATCCTCGTCGACGAGCTCGGTGTCGAGCCGGGCCGGCCGCTGCAGCGGCTGAACGAGCGCATCTTGCTGCAGGACCCCGAGCTCGACCTGCCGACCGCGTCGGACGAGCACGAGACGATCGAGCTCGACAACCCCTACAAGGGCCTGCGGCCGTTCCGTGAAGGCGATGAGCAGGACTTCCACGGACGCGAGGCGCTCACCGATCAGCTGGTCGCCACGCTCGACGACGATGCGCGGCTCGTTGCGCTCATCGGCCCGAGCGGGTCGGGCAAGTCGAGCGTCGTCTCCGCGGGGCTGATCCCCGCGGTGCGGAAGCGTCACGTCGGCGAGCGATGGGAGATCGCATCGATGCGCCCGGGCGCCTATCCGTTCACGGAGTTCGACGCCGCGTTGGGACGCGTGTTCCCATCATCGACGTTGCACGCTGACGCGCAGCGAGACACCTGGCTACTGGACGCGGTGCTGCGCGTGCTGCCCGACGACGGCACCGGGCTGCTGCTGGTGATCGACCAGTTCGAAGAGCTGTTCACCCTCGTGGACGACGAGACTCGGAACCGGTTCCTCACGGGACTCGTGACCGCCGCGGAGGAGCCGGGCGATCGACTGCGGGTGCTCGTCGTGTTGCGCGCCGACTTCTTCGACCGTCCGCTGGCCTACCCGATCTTCGGCCGGCTCATGACCGAGCACGTCGTGCACGTGCTGCCGCTCGGACCGAGTGAGCTCGAGGCCGCAGCGGCGAAGCCGGCGGAGCGGGTCGGCGTGACGTTCGAGCCGGGCCTGCTCGCCGAGCTGGTCGGCGACGTGAGCCGCCAGCCGAACGCGTTGCCGCTGTTCCAGTACGCGCTCACCGAGCTGTTCGACCGACGAGAGGGGGACGAGCTCACACTCGCTCGATACGAGGCGCTCGGTGGACTCCGGGGTGCGGTCGCGAGCCGGGCCGAGGACACGTTCGCACGGCTCGATCCCGAGCGGCAGGAAGCCGCCCGCCAGCTGTTCCTGCGTCTCGTGAGGGTCGGCGCCGGCACGGCCACCCGGCGGGTCGTACGCGCCGACGAGCTCGCGTCGCTCGACGTCGACCTCGTCACGATGCAGGACGCCGTGGAGGCGTTCGTCTCGAATCGACTGCTGGCGGTCGACCGCGACCCCGCGTCGGGAGCGGCCACCGTCGAGGTCGCGCACGAGGCCTTGTTGAGCGAGTGGCAACGCCTCGCGGAGTGGATCGAAGGCGGCCGGGCCGACCTGCGGCAACACCGGTCCTACGTCGGCGCCATGCGCGAGTGGATCGCGGCCGACCGCGACCCCGACTACCTCCTGACCGGCGGCCGGCTCGAGCGATTCGTGGCGTGGCGGACCGCGACGACGATGCGGCTCACCGAGGACGAGCGCAGATTCCTCGACGAGGCGGTTCTTCGGCGCGATGAGGCCTCGGCCGCGGAGGCCGAGCGCGCGGCTGCCGAGGCGCGCTTGCGCACCCGTGCTCGGCGCCGTTCGTTCGCGGTGGGCGTCGGGGCGGCCGCCATGATCGCAGCCGTCATGGTCGGTGTCGTGCTCGCTGGCGGCGAGGACGAACTCCCCACGATCACGGAGCTGACCCTCGGGAACCGCCAGGACAACCAGGTGTTCGAGCTCGGCGAGCAAGGCATCAAGCGCGCGGAGCAGGAACTCGGGGTTGAAGTGACGCGGGCCGACGTCCTGCTGCCGCCCGAGACGGTCATCGCCGAGGCGGCCGCCGCCGAGACGGACCTGCTGATCCTCGACAACAACGCGAGCTTCGAGACCGGCGATCGACCGGGCCTGTTCGTGCCACCCACTCACTACGTCCTCACCCCGGTCGAGGTCCCGATCGACCGACCGAACGTGACGACCCTCGAGATCGCGTTCGAACAGAGCGGGTTCCTGGCGGGTGTGGCCGCGGCTTCCACCACCCGGAGTGGCGTGATCGGCTACGTCGGCGCATGGGAGGGAGACCCGGGCGAGCAGCCGGCGGTCTTCCAGCGGTTCCGGGCCGGGTACGAGGCAGGGGCGAAGTGGGTGGATCCAGACGTGCGGGTGCTGTCGGGCCTCATCTCCGACTTCACGCGGACGTTCGTGCAGTACTTCGACGCGCCGCAGGTCGCGAAGCGGATCGCCCGGGTCGAGTACGACATGGGCGCCGATGTCGTGTTCCACGCGGCCGGTGCCTCGGGGGCAGGCGTCTTCGAAGCCGCCGTGGAGGGGTCGACGGCCGACCGCCACCTTTGGGCGATCGGGGTCGATACCGACCAATGGCAGCAAGCGAGCGAGGCGGAGCGCCGGCACGTCCTGACGTCGAGCTTGATCCGCTGGGACATCGTGCACTTCACGGTGATCCGCGACTTCGTCGAGGGAACGCTGGAGTCGGGAGCCCGCCGTCTCACGGTCGACGAGGGGATCATCACGTACTCACGCAGCGGCGACGGCCTCACCCCCGGCGCGATCGCGAACCTCGACCGCGCGATCGAGGAGATCGCGAGCGGCACGATCGACGTTCCCACGGAGCCGTCCGGAAAGCTGCTCTCACCGACCGAGTGACGCAGACGAGGCCACGACAGCCGCGTCACCGATCCGCGTGTGGGCGGTATCGTCACACGGATGACGGAGGCTCGGTCCTACATCGAGGAGAATGCGCGCGCGCTCGAGCGCATGCGCTCCCTCGTCGAGGGACTGAGCGAGGACGAGCTGCGGCAGCCTGTCAACGAGTACTGGACCGTCGCCGGGGTGCTCGGGCACATCGCGTTCTGGGACGCGCGGATGCTCGCGCTCTCCGACAAGCTCGAGCGCGGCGTCCCGTTCACGGCCTCCGACGCCGAGCCGGAGGATGTCGACTGGATCAACGACGCCTCGCGGGCGTTGATCCACGCGGTGCCGCCGGCCGAGCTGGCGGGGCTCGCCTTGCGGATCGCCGAGGACACCGACTCCCGCGTGTCTGCGCTTCCACTCGAGCGGATCTGGCCGCAGGACCCCGACAGCCCCCTCTACGCCGTGCGCGCGTCGCACCGCGGCGAACACCTGGACGACATCGAAGCGGTGCTCGGCGGTTCCTGACACGATGCGCACTTGAAGACGATCGGGAACATCCTGTGGTTCGTGCTCGCTGGCATCTGGCTCGCGATCGGGTACGCGTTCGCCGGCCTCGTGTTGTGCATCACGATCATCGGCATCCCCTTCGGCGTGCAGTCGTTCAAGCTGAGCCTGCTCGCGCTCTGGCCCTTCGGTCAGACCGTCGTGCCGAGCGACGACCCTCAGAGATTCGCCTGATCCGGCTTCTGGGCCTGACGAGGAGGGAAACGCGATGAGGAAGAAGGGATCCGGCACCGTCACGCCGGCGCCGATCGAGGTCACGCCGTTCAGGGCGATCGAAGCCTCGCACCACTTCACCGTGTGGGTCGCGATCGGGTCCCCCGAGTCGGCGACGCTGCGCATCGACGACAACCTGCTCGATGCCGTCGACGTGGGTGTGCGCGACGGCACGCTGCACGTCGGACTGCGGCCGTTGACAGAGGTGACCCACGCGACGCTCGAGGTCGACGTCACCGCGCCGACCCTCGATCGCGTGATGGCCTCCGGCGCCTCGCAGGTGCGGATCGAGGGCAGGAACGAGGCGGAGCGCGTCGACCTCACGCTGTCCGGCTCGAGCGAGCTCACCGCCGATCTGGACGTCGGACGGGGGCACCTCGAGCTCTCGGGAACGTCGACGGCGACGCTCTCGGGCGCCGCCGGCACGCTCGAGGCCACCGTGAGCGGTGCGAGCCACCTGTACGCCGACGAGCTCTCGGTCGGCGACCTCACGATCGACGTGTCGGGGGCCTCGACCGCCGACGTCGCGGTCTCCGGTCGGCTGTCCGCGGGGGCGAGCGGGGCGTCGATGGTGCGCTACGCGGGGTCTCCCGACATCGAACGCTCCACGAGCTCGGGCGCGTCGAGCATCGGGCCGATGTGAGCTGCCGGCCAGGACGATCTCTGCACCGTGATCGAGACCCCGGGCCAACGGCACCTGGCACGGTGGGGTGCCGAGATCATGGCCTTCAGCGAGGATGACGGCGTTACCGGGTTGCGATTTGACCGGTACTGCCGAGCCCGGGCAATCCTGGTCACCCGCACCGAAGAGGCTTGATGTCGATGTCGAGTCAGGGGCCGAGGGTCGACCGGTGAACGCGAGCACCGATCTGGGCCGGCACGAGCTCTACCAAGCTGAGGAACTGCTGCCCTGCGACCTCGTCATGAAGGGCGGCATCACCAGCGGTGTCGTCTACCCGCTCGCCGTCTGCGAGATCGCGCAGCGGTTCCAGCTCAAGAACGTCGGCGGCAGCTCCGCGGGAGCGATCGCCGCGGCCGCGGCGGCCGCGGCAGAGGTCGGTCGCAGGGTGCCGAACGCAGGGTTCGCGAAGCTCGCCGCGCTCCCCGAGGAGATGGGCGCCCGGGTGCCCGGCACCGGCGAGTCGCGCCTGTCATCGTTGTTCCAACCCTCCGATGCGACGCGGGTTCCGATGGCCGTGCTGAAGGCTTTCCAGGGCGGCGTGGGGACCGGGCGTCGAGCTCGGACCGTCGTCTCGATCGTGGCGAAGGCGAGTCCGTGGCCGGTGGTGCTCGGCCTCCTCGTCGGCGCGATCGGGTTGGTGGCCGGCATCATCGCGGCGTCCCGCGTCGATCCGACGGTGCTCGAGGTCGCGACCGTCCTGCTCGGCGTGACCTGGCTCGCGGCGTCGGCCCTCGTCGGCCTGCTGATCGCCGCCGTGCTCACCGCGAGGCGCTCTCTCGCCGGGATCGTGTCGAACGACTTCGGGGTGTGTTCGGGAGCGGACGACCCGAAAGCACCGGAACCCGGGCTCTCGTCGTGGCTCGCGGACCAGCTCGATCGGCTGGCCGGCAAGGAGCCATCCGCGGGCCCGCTCACGTTCGGCGACCTCCGCCAGGCGGGCGTTTCGCTCAAGGTCTTCACGACGAACCTGTCCGACGGCACGCCGTACACCGTGCCGTTCAAGAACCCCGACCGCATCCTCTTCGGGCCGGACGAGTTGCGCCGCTCCCTGCCCGCACGCGTCGTCGACTGGATGGTCGAGAAGGGAACGCCCGCTCGGGTTCTCGGGACGGACGCAGGTCTGTATCGGCTCCCGGCTCCCGACGACATCCCGGTCGTGTTCGCGACCCGCCTGAGCTTGAGCTTCCCCGTGCTCATCAGCGCGGTTCCGCTCCACGTGCGAGGGGGTCGCAGCGGCGAGCCGGTCAGGTCATGGTTCTCGGACGGAGGCATCACCAGCAACTTCCCGGTGCACTTCTTCGACAGTCCCTTCCCACGTTGGCCGACCTTCGGCATCACCTTGGGACGATTCCGACAAGGTGAGGGCGCGAACACGTCCGAGCAGGGCATCTGGGCGCCGGCCGACAACGCGGGCGGATTCCAAGCGCCGGTACGTGACATCACTCACCTGATCGGTTTCCTCTCGGCGATCGCGGACACGATGCAGAACTGGCTCGACGCCGCTCAGGTCAGGCAGCCGGGATACCGCGACCGTGTCGTGCTCGTGAAGCACACGGCGGACGAAGGTGGCATGAACCTGAACATGGAGGTCGAGACGATCGCGCAACTGGCCGGCCGGGGAGGAGCCGCGGGGAGGCTCCTGCGCGGGCGGTTCGGCCAGGCCCGACCCGAGCCACCCGGGCCATTGTCGTGGGAGAACCACCGATGGCTGCGGTACCGATCCACGATGGACATGCTCGAGGGCCTGACGCGACGCATGCCCACCGGTTGGTCGTGGCAGCCCGAACGCGGGGATCGGAGCAACCCCCAGCTCCTGCAGGCCGCCAAGGACGACGCGCCCGGCTACCGGTGGGCGAACGAATCCCAGCGGGTCCGTGCACAGGCGCTAACCGCGGACCTCCTCGACCTCGCGGAACGCTGGGACGCCGAGCCGGACGACGACCGGCCCAGTCGTGAGGCGCCGCGTCCTCCGCCGATCCTCAGGGCGTACCCCGACTTCTGAACGTGCCCGTGGGTCACTCGTTAGGCTCCTCGCATGATCGTGGTGCGGCTCGCCGAGCCCGATGACCTTCCATGGATACGCGACCTCCTCGATCGGCGGTGGGGCGGACAGGAACAGGTCGTGAACGGGCAGGTGTACCGTCCCGCGGACCTGCCTGGTTCCTCGCGATGATCGACGATGAGCGAGTCGGCTACGCGGCGCTCCGAGCCGTCGACGATACCGCCGAGATAGGGGTGATCGACGTCATCCTGCCTCGGGGCGGCGTCGGCACGAGGCTGGTCGAGGCACTGGAGACAGCGGCTCGCGCTCGAGGGCTCCGACGATTCCGCACCGTGACGACGAACGAGAACAGCGGAGCGCAGGCGTTCTACGCAGCCCTCGGGTTCGAGCTCGTCGAGGTGCGTGAAGGAGCCGTCACCAGGGGAAGACTCATCAAGCCGACGATCCCGCTCGCCGACGACGACGGCACGCCGATCACCGACGAGTGGGTCTACGAGCGGGCACTCGAATGACAGGGAGCGACCTATGGCCGAGCTGATCTACTCGACGATCGCATCGCTCGACGGCTACGTCGCGGACGTGGACGGCAACTTCGATTGGGCCGTACCCGACGACGAGATGCACGCCTTCGTCAACGACCTCGAGCGCCCCATCGGCACCTACCTCTACGGCCGCCGGATGTACGACGTCATGGTCGCGTGGGAGACCATGGACCTCGCCGACCAACCACGCTTCATCCGGGACTTCGCGGAGATCTGGCGGGCGGCCGACAAGATCGTGTACTCCACGACGCTTGGAACGATATCCAGCGCCCGGACGCGGTTCGAGCGATCCTTCGACCCGAGCGCGGTCCGGCAGATGAAGGCGTCGGCGGCCCGGAACATCAGCATCGGCGGCTCCGGCCTCGCGGCCCACGCCTTCACGGCCGGGTTGATCGACGAGTGCCACCTTTTCGTCGCGCCCATCGTGGTGGGAGGCGGCACTCGGTCGCTTCCCGACGGCGTCCGAGTGCAACTCGAACTGGTGGACGAACACCGTTTCGGCAACGGCACGGTGTATCTCCGCTACCGCATCATCGAACCCTGATCGACCGGCCCGCTCCTGAAGCCGTTCCTCGCGATGCTCGAGGTACCCACCGGACCCTCGTCATGGGTGGATCCGTAGCCCCCCGCCGATGAACGGGCGATCGTCGACCCTGCGACCGGCCGCGAACTACGACCCGAGCAGGATCCAGACGACGACCGCTCCTCCCACGGCGGGCATCACGACGGCTCCCCAGGCCAACCACCTGGTGAGGCGATCGGTGAGGAAGCCCCAACGGCGAGTCGCCTCGGCGACGACGGCGAGCTTCGCGTCGCCGGGCAGGTCGGCCTTCTCGTATCGGAGGATCGCTTCGATGGCCAGATCGGGCAGCGCCGAGGCGTCGGGTGGCGGCGCCTCGAACTGGCGAGCCCTCCAGGCGGCCTCCTGATACTCGAGGGCCGCCATCTCGGCGTCGATCACGGACTGCAGGTCGGCGGGCATAACGGATCGCCTCCTCCCGGGATCGTCCCCGCGGACGTCCCCGCGGACGACATCGTCGCAGGGGATGCCTGATTCTCCGCTGAACTCGCGGAGATCCGGGGAGGTCAGGCAGATCGCTCAAGGCGGGGGTCGGCCGAGGCGGTAGGTGGCGGATACGAACTGCCCCTGGCGCTCGACGCTCACGAGCGTGAGGTCCGAGGCGAGCAGACGCCGAGGCAGCAGCGGCGCGCCGGCGCCGAGCGTGACCGGGGCGATGCTGAGCTGGATCTCGTCGAGGAGTCCCTCGTCGCCGAACCGCCCGACCAGCTCCCCGCCACCGACGAGCCAGATGTTCTTGCCGTCGGCGGCTTCGACCATCGCCCGGTGGATCGGTGCCACCTCTCCCTGCACGAACCGCAGATCGGCCCCATGGATCGCCGGCAGCTCACGGTGCGAGAACACCCAGCACGGGGTGTCGCCGTAGTACGCGCGCCACTTCTCGGGGTGCTCCAGGAGCTGGTCGTGCCCGAGGACCCATTCGTACGTGGTCGATCCCATCGCCATCGCACCGACGTCGCGGAAGAAGCGAGCGAACCGATCCTCGTGCCCCTCATCGTCATCGTCGGCCGGCACCTGGAAGAGCCAGTCGAGCGAGTCGTGCTCGTCGGCGATGAACCCATCGATGCTGGTCGCGGTGTAGAAGATGGTTGTGCCCATCACCCCAAGCCTGGCACACCGAGGAGGCCACCATGACGAACCCGGCGATCCCCATGCTTTCCTACGAGGACGTCGCCGCCGCCGTCGACTGGTTGACGAACGCGTTCGGCTTCAACGAAGTGGGTGAGCGCTACACCGACGACCAAGGGCGAGTCACACACGCCGAGATCGAGCTCGAGGGAGCGTTGGTGTATCTGGGGTGGCCCGGCGAGGGGTACATGAGCCCCGAGCACCATGCGCAGGTGTGCGAGCACGCACGCCGGTGGTCAGAGGTGCCGTACGTCGTGAACGGGGTGCACATGACCGTCGACGACGTCGACGCACACTGCGAACGCGCTCGTGCCGCGGGGGCCTCGATCCTGCGGGAACCGACGACCGAGGCATACGGACTCCTCTACAACGCCGCCGACCTCGAAGGGCATCGCTGGATGTTCATGCAGGCGGCGCCCTGAGTCGATCGGGATTGACCGGCGTCGCGGACCGCGGCTAGCGTCCTCCCATGCCTCCCCGACGAACGATCTCCTGCCTCATCGTCATGATCGCTCTCCTGCTGGTTGCGCCGCTTCCGGTCATCGCGCGCCCGGGGTCGTCCGCCGCCGATCGCCTGCGGACCGCGATCGACGCCATCACCGAGCTGCCCGACGGTCCTCCCGGCGCGATCGTGATCGTGCAGCGCGGTTCCCGGCTGGAGGTCTTCCGGGCCGGTGTCTCCAACGTGAGCTCAGGAGCGCCGATGCGACCGTGGCGGCACATGCGCATCGCGAGCACCGCGAAGGCCTACAGCGGCGGCACCGCCCTCTCGCTCGTCGAAGCGGGCATGCTCTCGCTCGACGACACGATCGCCGAATTGCTGCCCTGGGCCCCCGAGGCATGGGGGGCGGTGACGCTCGGCCAGGCGCTGCACCACACGAGCGGGTTGCCCGACTTCTCGGCGAGCTCGGCGTTCCTCGACCACGTCGTCGCCCACCTCGAAGACCCGGTCGGCCCGAGACGCCTGCTCGGCTTCGTGGCCGACCAAGCCCTCGAGTTCGATCCCGGCACGGAGTACCGGTACTCGAACTCCGACAACGTCGTCGTGGCGCTCATGGCCCAGACGGTCACCGGCGTCCGCTATGAGCGCCTGCTCCGCCAGCGCGTCTACCGGCCACTCGGGCTTCACGACACGTCGTTGCCGCGAGGCGTCGAGATGCCGACGCCGTACATGCGGGGATACGACGTCGAGAACGGCACTGTCGAAGACGTGAGCGAGTTGTTCGCAGCCGGCTACTCATGGGCCTCGGGCGGCATCGTCTCGACGCCGCTCGAGCAGAACCGGTTCATCCGGGGCTACGTCGGGCGCGCCCTGTTCGGCGCCGACACCCAGCTCGAACAGTTCGACTTCATCGAGGGCGGGAATTCGGAGCCCACGGGCCCCGGGCGCAACGCCGCCGGACTCGCGATCTTCCGCTACCGCACCCCGTGCGGCACGATGTTCGGACATACCGGGAACACCCCCGGGTACACGCAGTTCTTCGCCGCCTCTCGCGACGGGACGAGGTCGGTGGTCGTCTCGGTCAACCGCCAGACGACCCCGAAGGTGCGGCCCGACATCTTCCAGGAGCTGCGAGAGGTGTACGCGCTCGCGGTGTGCGCCGCCAATACGGGCGCATAGTGGGTCCGCGCCGACGGGTGCGCGGACCGATGATTTTCTGGTCGCGGCGTCGGTCAGACGTTGCAACCGACCTCCGAGGAGTCCGGCTCGAGCCCTCGTGGTCGAGCGCTGACGATGCCGCCGTCAGGGGCTCGTCTCCCACAGTCCCATCACGTTGCCCTCGGGGTCCTTGAAGTACGCGAACGCCCCCATGCCAGGGATCGGTGTCCTCGGTGTCACGGTGCTGCCACCACCGGCTTCGATCTGCTGCAGGGCTTCATCGATCGCGTCGACGTCGATCGTGATGACGGGCCCGGGCGTCCTCTCGGTCCGCTGCATCATGCCCCCGTTGATCGCGCCGGGTTCCGTCGGCAGCTGGCTCTGCTCGTCCACCGGCGTGGTCATCGCGATCGTGTAGTCGCCATCGCCCATCGACATCGTCTGGAGCTGCCAGCCGAAGATCGAACCGTAGAATCCCTTGGCTCGATCGATGTCGTCCGCTGGGATCTCGAAGTGCACCACCTTGTGCATGGGCCGTCTCCCTTCCGCATCCGCTCGGGTCCCGCAATACCTTCCGGCCGGGTCCGCCATGAGGTCAAGTCCCGTTGATGCGTTCCACCTGTCGCCGAGCCGTCCCGCGTCCGGACGAACCGGTTCCCGGCGAGCGAGTCGGATGCTAGCGTCGGACCTATGGAGAGCGCTGGGCAGGTCAGCGTGATGCTGAAGACCGAGGACATGCACGCGACCCTCGCGTGGTACGAGCGAGCGGGGTTCGAGGTCCGCGGCCGGTTCCCCGATGACGGCGAACCCACCTGGCTCGAGGTGGAGCGTGACGGCGTGGTCCTGCAGTTCCTTGCCGGCGAGACCCCATGGCCCGAACCGTGCGGACTGACCGGCACGCTCTACTTCTACCCGGCGAGCGTCGACGACCTCCACGAACGGATCCGCGACGAGATCGAGCCCGCTTGGGGTCCAGAGGATAGGGAATGGGGCATGCGCGAGATGGGCTTGCGGGACCCGAACGGGTACTTCCTGACCTTCACCGAGGACTCTCGGCCGCGGACCTGACGGGTCACGGTTTCCGGGCGACGAGCCGTTCCACCACGCCCGCGCGGAGACGATCGCTCGCCTCGACCGTGAACCCTGCGGCTTCCACGTGCTCACGTGGGCGGCGGGTGAGCTCATCTCGGTTGCGCGACGGCGCCAGCTCCATCAGGCGCTGCAGCCAGAAGAGGGGCAGCACGCTGCTTCGGATGTGGTCGACGAGGATCAGCCGTCCTCTGGGCTTGAGCACTCGCCGCATCTCGAGCACCGTGGCGCGTTCGTCGGGCACGGAGCACATCGCGTACGTGCACAGCACCGAGTCGAACGTGGCGTCACCGAACGGAAGCGCCTGAGCGTCGCCCTCGGTGAGGGTCACCGGCACGCCGATATCTGCCGACCGGCGGCGAGCAAGTGCGAGCATCTCGGGCGTGAGGTCCACGCCGGTCAGGTCCACACCGCGCGGATAGTGCGGCAGGTTCATACCGGTGCCGATCGCGACCTCGAGGGTGCGGCCCACCGCGCGTGCGCACGCCCACGGGCGATGGTCGGTGCCGAGCAGCCAGCGCTCGCTTCGGTCGGCGTCTCGGTCGTAGGTCGCCGCTTCCTCGGCGTACTGGCGCCGTCGGCGTCGGTTGGCGGCATCGCGGTCGGCCGACGAGTGTGCGTCCGTCATGGTTGCTCGCTGTCGGGTGTGCCGCACACCGTATGCCATCGCGGCGAGGAGCCGCAATGTGACCTTCGGGATGGCACGGCGATCGCCGCCGAAATGGAACTACGGGCGCACGATCAACGGCTGGTGAACAAGCTGATCGCGTACCAGAACAGCAACGCGACCGAGGAGAGCAGCTCGATCGAGGCGCTCACGTAGCGGTCCTGTGGGTAGTCGTGCAGCGCCCGCGACGTGTCGTGAAGGATCGCCGCGACCGCGAACGCGATCATCGCGACAGAGAACCACGTACCGAGCGCGAACCCGAACATCACCGCGCCGACGATCGCGACGAGCGCCACGATCGCGCCCCACCACAGGAGGCCGCGGAAGAAGGAGAAGTCGGCGCCGCTCACGAAGACGAGTGCGGTGAGGCCCACGAACGCGAAGATCGTGAGCGTTGCTGCGCTCGCGATCGCCCCCGGAGCCACAACGTCGGCGACCCAGAGCAACGGCACGAAGATGATCGACTCCGCGACGACGTAGCCCGCGAGGCCCGCGTACTGCTTGGGACGCGACTCGGTCGAGGCGGCGAACCCTCGAGCCATCCACGCCACTACGATGAAGGCTCCGAGGACCAGCAGCCAGTTCACCGACAGGAGCGCTCCCGCGATCGTCTCGGCGAGCCCGGTGGCGAAGTAGGTCATCTCGAGAGCGACGAAGGCGACGACGCCGGCGAGCAGATGCCCGTACGTGCGGATCAGGAACTCGCGCCGACGCTGCAGGTGCTGCAGATCCGGTCCAGGGATCGCCAGCTCTCGGTCAACCATCACTCGTCCTCCATCGTTCAGGCCGGGGTCACCCGGAGGTTGTCGAACGCCACCTCGTCGCCTTCCGACATCGAGAAGGCCCCGAGGGCGATGCCTCGGAACGGCTCGGAGCCACTCGCGTCGGTGACCTGGATCGGCTCCCCGTCGCCGAGCCGCATGGACAGGGCCGCCCCTTCACCGTCGTTGGCGGTGCCGCAGCTCACCGACAAGCGGCCGGCGCCGCCGGGCCGGAGCACCCCCTCGGCCAGTGGGGTGCGCTCGTTGAGATCGAAGATCGCGTATGAGCCTCCATCGGCCGGGTCGTAGAAGAAGGTGTACGACCCGCGATCCTCGAAGGCCGTGGCGCCGGATGGGTCGGCGACCTCGTCGACGCGGTAGATGCAGATCACCGCGACCGCCGGACGACCCGTGATCGCCTCGACGTCTACGTCGACCCGCAGGCCCTTCATCTCGATCGGCAACTCCCTGTACGCCCATGGGAAGCCCTCGTCCGCGGCGACCGACATGTGGTATCTGCCGTCCTCCTCGTACGCCATCGATCCCGGATCGTGCGGCCACGAACGCAGGACCTCCGGCTGCGAGAAGTCGTCCGAGAGCACGACGTCGTCCTGGAGGAACGGGATCGCGAGCGCTCCCGCTGCGAGGAGTCCCAGCGCGGCCCAGGCGACCCTCGACGGGCCGCGAGCGGTCTCGTCCGACTCGGTCGTCTGGGTGGCGGGCTCGGCGTCGTGCCCGTCCGCCGACATGTCGGCACCGCAGACGCCGCATGTCGACCGCCACGGTGGCACCTCATGCCCTTGCGGACACCTGATGATCGCGTCGCTTTCACTCATGTCGGGTACCTCGTGCGCCCGAGGATGGATGGGGCGAAGGGTTCTACAACAACGCATCGGCCTCGCACCGAAGAACCTGAAGCGCTCCGCATCGGGCCTGGGAACGACCGTTTCGGGATCACCGGAGCGAATAATGATCGGCCATACGTCCGCTCGATCGAGTGGTAGGAGGAGCCTCAACCCCCGTCACAGGGGTAGGGTCGACGCGGGACCAGTCGGTCCCGCGAGGAGCGATCGATGCCGAAGGTCCAGGGACTGTCGAAGTCCGCGGCGAACTATCGGCCCGCGCCGAAGGACGAGGTCCGATGCTCGGAGTGCATGTTCATGTTCCCGCGCCTGTCGGTGGGCGGGTGCCGATACGTGCGCGGTGTGATCCACGCGGGCGACACATGCGACGAGTTCACCCCTCGCCGCGCGGCCGGCTCCAAGCCCTGACGGCGACATCGTGGCCATCGACAGATGCGCCGGCCCGTAGAAGTACGCGACGCTCTTCACGAGCCCGATCACGCCGCGGTGCGGCCGGAGGCACAAGCTGAATCAGGTCCTGCAAATCACGTAGGACCGTGAAGGGGTAAGCCGGCGGCGGGCCGAGGGCCGGAGGCCGTGAGCTCTACGCCTGGACCGGGACCGGATAGACCTCGTCGGCCGGGTGGCCGGCTCGCTCGTGGATCTTCATCACGGCTTCCTTGCTGGGCGCTTCGGAGAGGCACCACACCAGACCCGTGTCTGGATCTGCCCAGGCGTGCTTGAAGTCCACTGCCTCATCGTCCTGGATCGCGAGATCCGCCCTATGGGCTTCCGCCAACCCCTCGGGGGTGATGCCTTCCATGCCCCGATGGACGTCCATGAACTCGGGCATCGCCGAACCTCCTCCTCGTGACGGAGCATCCACGGGCAACCCCACCTGACTACACCCGGGAGTGCGACCCGGTCAAGCCATGGAGGGTCCAGGGAGACGCTGGAACCGCGCGTCCGACATACGATCGGCGAACCAGCGATGATTTCCGACCCCGACCATCGTCGATAGGTCGACGGACGACCGAAGGAGGAAGCATGAACCTGAACAGCATCCTGATCGGCTCGGAGGATCCGAAGCGCCTCGCGGAGTACTACTCGAAGCTCTTCGGCGAGCCGGGCTGGGACGACGGCGGGTACACGGGTTGGCAGATCGGTTCGGGGTGGATGACGATCGGGCCGCACGACCAGGTGCGCGGCCCGAATACCGAACCGGGCCGGCTGATCTGGAACATCGAGAGCCCCGACGTGAAGGGCGAGTTCGACCGCATGGTGGCCGCCGGTGCGACCGTGGTGGCCGAGCCGTACGACGTCGGTGGCGACGACATGGAAGGCAGGATCTGCACCTTCGTCGACCCGGACGGGAACTACTTCCAGCTCATGAGTCCGATGGGCTGACGCGCGAGGTCCATGCCGAAGCGCAGCGCGGGACTGCTGCTGTACCGGCGGGCGGGCGGCGCCCTGGAAGTGCTGCTCGTGCATCCCGGGGGCCCGTACTGGGCGAAGAAGGACGACGGAGCGTGGTCGCTGCCCAAGGGCGAATACGACGACGGAGGGGATCCGTTCGAAGTCGCGATGCGCGAGTTCGGAGAGGAGCTCGGAGCAGACCCGCCCGATGCGAGCGAGGCGGTGTTCCTCGGTGAGCTGCGCCAACCGGGGGGCAAGCTGGTGAGTGCCTGGGCGCTCGAGGGTGACCTGGACATCAGCGTCGTGAGTAGCAACACGTTCTCGATGGAGTGGCCGCCGCGCTCGGGCCGCACCGCCGAGTTCCCCGAGGTCGATCGCGCGGGTTGGTTCGATCCGGAGACTGCTCGACGCAAGCTGTTACGCGGCCAGGTTGCGTTCATCGATCGCGTGGTCTCGGGGCTGTCCGACCCGGGCCCCGCCTCCGACTGACGTGACCGCAATCGCGCATCGCGATCATCGGCATCCCGTTCGGCATGCAGGCGTTCAAACTGAGCCTGCTCTCGCTCTGGCCGTTCGGCAGCACTGAGGTTCCCGACGATCAGGGAGCGGTCGCCGCCTAGACCACATCGCTCCCTTCGGGGCTCATCGTGACTGCGCTCACTCCCTCGACGGCCCGCGGCGGGTCGGGAGGGATCACGAGGTTGACCACGCCACCGGCGATCGCGCCCAGTGCCGCGCCGCCGACCAGGTCGAGGGGCAGGTGGGCGCCCATGTACATCCGTCCGAACATCACGACGACGGCCACCCCGGCAGCCGCGAGCGCCCATCGTCGGGGAAGGTAGGCAGCCGCCACAACGGTCAGGGCCGCCGCGACCGACACATGCCCCGACGGGAAGCCGAGGCTCTCGGGGGAGAACGACTCGCGTGCCTCGACCCCGTCGAGCAGGCTCCCCGGTCGCTGCCGCTCGACGGTGGATTTCACGAGCAGCGCGATCAGGTACACACCGACGCCGGCGAGCAGCAGCGCGAGTCCGAGCCGGAAGCGTCGGAAGCAGAACGCCATCACCGCCATCGCAGGGATCGTGATGAACGTGCCGTACTGCATCAGCGGCCACACGAAGGGGTGGAGGCTCTGGGGCAGCTCGTTCACCGCCTGGAAGACGGCCCGCTCGGCCTCGCTCACGCCGGCGCGCGCGACCAAGCCGCTCACCAGCAACACCGAGACGCCGATCGCGACGATGACAGCGTAGGCCTTGGCGGAACGTGTGACGGGCCCGCTCGAGGCTTCCATCGAGCCTGAGCTTAGCCCACCCTCCTCATAGACTGAACAGATGGCGGTCTCGGAACGAGAGCTGGCGTGGCTCCGAGCACATCGTGCCGCCGCCATGATCACGATCGGCGACGACGGGCTCCCGAAGGTCGCTCGGGTCGGTGTGGCGCTCGTGGGCGACGAGCTTTGGAGCAGCGGCACGATGGACCGGGTCCGCACCGCGCGGCTCCGCCGAGACCCGCGGTGCACGTTGTTCGTGTTCGATCCCCGCTTCGAATGGATCGCCCTCGAGACCACGGTGACGATCCTCGACGGGCCCGACGCGCCGGCTCAGAACCTGCGACTCTTCCGGATCATGCAGGGCAGAGATGAAGGACCGCTGAGCTGGTTCGGCGGGGAGCTCGACGAGCCGGCGTTCCTGCAGGCGATGGCCGACGAGCGACGCCTGATCTACCGGTTCGGGGCGCACACGACCTACGGGCTCACCGGCCACCCCTGATCCCGGCGCGTGACGGAAGCCGAGGCCGCTGGCGTGCAGCCGACTTGAGCGGTTCGACCCCCGGTGCGCATGATGGGCGGATGGACGCGAACGTCCGCACGGCCGGCCCTCCGGCGTGGTTCCTCGTCATGGCCCTCGCGATCCCGATGGCCGGGCTCGCGCTGTTGCTCGGCGTGCCGTCGCTCGACGTCCACTGGGAGCATCATCCCTCGCACTTCTGGCTCGTCTTCGGCGTCGCGCTCGTGAACGTCGCGCTGGGTCTGATCACGAGCGAGGTCGCGCGACGAAGCGGCGACGAACGCCTCTTCCTGGTGTCGATGGTGCTACTGACGAGCGCGGGGTTCCTGGCCCTGCACTCCGTGGCGACACCCGGCGTCGTGCTCGCGGGACCCAACGCGGGCTTCGTCCTGGCCACGCCGGTCGGGCTGCTGCTCGCGTCGGGATTCGCCGCCGCGTCGTCGATCGAGATGGATGACCGCACCGAGGCGACCCTGCGGCGATGGCAGTCGCCGATGCGCATCGGGCTGATACTGGTGCTGCTGATCTGGGCCGCGGCATCGATCGTCGAGGCGCCCCCGTTGCGGCAGGTGATCGAGTCGGAGCGGGCACCGTGGCTGCTCGCGCTCCTGCCACTCGGCGTCGCGGCGTACGCGTTCGCGGCGTGGCGGTACGTGCGCATCTACAGAGAACGCTCGCAACCCCTTCCCCTGGCGGTGGCCATGGCGTTCGTGCTCCTGGCCGAGGCGCTCGTCGCGATGGCGTTCGGACGGGCATGGCGCGCATCGTGGTGGGAGTGGCACGTGCTGATGGCGGTCGCCTTCGCCACGATCGTGATCGCGGCTCGGCGCGAGTACAGGCAGGCTCGAGCGCTCGGGGGGACGTTCGACAGCATCTACCTCGACCGCACGCTCGAGCGTCTCGACCGACGGCAATCGGCCGCGTTGACCGATCTCGTCCGGGCCGATGCGAGCGACACCGTGGACGAGGCGGCGGCCGCGTTGCGCGATCGCGGCTTCACGGGCCCGGAGATATCGGTGATGACCACCTCGGCTCGCGAGTTGGCACGCATGGACGGGCTGCTACGGCGGTACGTGGGCCCGCACCTGGCGGAAGGGCTCGATGCGGATCCAGGTCTCGCCAGCCTGGGCGGCCACGAGCGCGAGGTGACCGTGCTCTTCGCCGACCTCGCCGGCTTCACCGCCTTCTCCGAAGGCAGGACGGCCGGTGAGGTGATCGCGATGCTGAACGCCTACTGGGGAGCGGTCGTGCCCCACGTCGTGGACCAGGAGGGCGGCCTCATCGAGCGGTTCGCCGGTGACGCGATCCTCACGATCTTCAACGCCCTCGGAGATCAACCCGACCACGCCACCCGGGCGGTGCGCGCGGCGATCGCGATCCGTGACCGGTCCGAGCAGATCCGGGGCGGCCACGACTGGCCTCGGTTCCGCGTGGGCGTGAACACAGGCGTCGCGGTGGTCGGCAACGTGGGTGCGGGAACCCAACGCTCGTTCGCCGCGATCGGCGACACCACGAACGTCGCCGCTCGCCTGCAGTCGCTCTCGATGCCGGGGCACATCACGATCGGCGGCCGCACCCTCGACGAGGTCAACGACGCGCCAGGTGTCGTGATCGACGTCCGGGCGCTCGGCGCCGCCGACCTCAAGGGCAAGACCGAGCCGACGGACGCGTTCGAGCTGCTGTCGGTCTCTGCGACCTCGGGCTAGCGCTCCACGGCTCGTGCCGCGTCGACGCAGGCGAACGCCGAACGTGCACATCGGATCGATGGGGCGCCGCCCGGCTCATCGATCGACGCGGTACCGGATGTGGGTCACGGACGGCGATCCGACCACATCGATCGGGTGCAGCTGCACGCCGTCGAAGGCCGCGCCATCGAACAGGGGGACACAGTCGCCGCCGAGGAAGGTCGGCACGAGGTCGATGCGAAGCTCATCGAGCAGACCCATCCGCAGGCACTGCATGACGGTCTGAGCTCCGCCGGCGACGGCGACGGGCTCGCCGCCCGCCGCCTCGACGGCCCGATGGACCGCCCGCTCGACCCCCTCGGTCACGAACGAAAACGTCGTCGGGCCCCTCACGAGCGGGTCGTGTGCCCGGTGGGTCACGACGAACACCGGCATGCCGAACGCTCCGTCGTCGCCCCAGGGTTCCACACCGTGGTCGAACATGCGCCGGCCGATCACGACCGCTCGACTGCGAGCGAGCGGGCCCGCCGCGATCTCGGCATCGGGGCCGTCGGCGTCGAAGAACCACTCGTGCAGACGCTCGCCACCGTCCCCGAGTGGGTTGCCGGGCCGGTCGTTCGGGCCGGCGATGCATCCGTCGAGCGACACCGACATCCACGCGTGCACGACTCCCATCGCGCTCACGGCTCAGCCGCCGCGTACGTGAGGTGCACGACGCCGGTTGAGAAGGTGCTCGAGCGCAACAGCCGGAGTGGCACCTGTCCCGTGCCGTCCTGGAACAGCCGATCGCCCGTGCCGACCACGATCGGATGCACCAGCAGGTCCAACTCGTCGAGCAGACCTTCGAACAGAAGCCAGCGCACGGTGGCGACGGATCCGCTCATCGCGATGTCCTTGCCAGGCTGTTCCTTCAACGCACGGATCTGCCCCGCGACGTCACCAGAGA
Organism: uncultured Actinomycetes bacterium; assembly: GCA_963728665.1. Lineage (GTDB taxonomy): Bacteria > Actinomycetota > UBA4738 > UBA4738 > HRBIN12 > JAOUEA01. The sequence goes on from CAVSLG010000006.1 coordinate 100,281, forward strand.
TCAGGGTCGAGCCCTGCCAGTCGGCGCGCTCGAGGGTATTCGACACCACGTACTTCGGCACAGAGTTGATGTACTCGGCGAACGGGTCGTCGGCCGCTGTCTTGTCGGGCCAGTACCCAGCGAACGCCTCGTAGGTGACCCGCCCGAGCAGCAGCGCGTCGGAGCGCTCCATGTTCGCGCCGACCACCCGGCCCATCTCGTCGTTGAAGTACGGGAAGTGCCACTGGTCGGGCGCCTCGGTCACACCGTCGAGCGAGATGAACAGCCCTGCCACGATCTTCCGCACGTGTCCTCCTTCATCGTCGGTCACCTGGTAGGACCGCTGCGCATGGGGGAACTCATCGCTCGGTCGTGATCGCGTCACCGACCCCCCCGACCGCAGTGCGGAGCCGAGGGCGGCGGGGTTACGGGGCGATGTTCTGGTTCCGACGGAACAGGTTCTCCGGGTCGTAGGCCCGTTTCACGCCGACCAACCGATCGTAGTTCGAGCCGTAGTTCGCCCTGATGCGGTCCTGATCGTCGTCGGCCATGAAGTTGACGTAACCGGCCTCCTTCGAATGCGGAGCCGTGGCGTCGTAGTAGTCGCGCCACCCACCGGATGTTGGCCTCGTTGTCGGCGGGGTCCGGCCACATGCCCGCGATCACCGTCGCGAAGTTGGCGTCGCGATGCGCGAATGCGGTCGCATCGGCGTCGCCGCGGTGCACCGCCCCGTTGATCGGTAGATGTGCATCGTCGAATTCACGACCGGCACCTCGTCCGTGCACCAGGTGCGCCGCGATGTCTCGTCGGTGAGCTCGGTGACGAAGTTGGCCTTCCAGTAGTGCTGCAGCCCCGGCGGCACGAGGGCGTCAACGCGCTGTTGAGGGCCGGGTACGGCATCGGCCCGACGTGCTCTGCGACCACGGGCGCCACGTCGCGAAGCGACTTCAGCATCGTCTCGCCGTCATCCAGAGGCCCCGTCCAGCACGAGACGAACGCGAGGAACGTGTCACCGTGGCGCTCCTCGGGGATGAACGGCAGGGGTGGGGCGATCTGGAACGCCGGGAACCCGCCGAACTCTTCGGGAGCGTCGGCGATGAACTCGCGATACCAGCGCAGCACGTCACCGGCGTCGGCGAGCTCGAAGAACATCGGTCCCCCGTAGATCTGCCCGACGGGTGCCAGCTCGAACTCCAGAGAGGTGACCACCCCGAAGTTCCCGCCGCCGCCCCGCATCGCCCAGAACAGGTCGTCGTGCTCATCGTCGCTCGCCGTGGGGAACCGGCCGTCGGCGGTGACCACGTCGGCCGAGCGTAGGGTGTCGACCGAGAGCCCGAGGCCTCGCGCGAGGTACCCGATGCCACCGCCCAGGGTGAGCCCTCCGACCCCCGTGGTCGAGATGATGCCTCCCGTGGTCGCGAGCCCGAAAGCGCCTGTGGCGGCGTTGAAGTCGCCCCACGTCGCACCGCCCTCGGCGCGCGCGCGGCGCGTCGAAAGATCGACCCTGACGCCGCGCATGCTCGACAGGTCGATCACGACCCCGTCTCGGTGGTGCCGAACCCGGGCACGCTGTGACCGCCCCCACGGACGGCGACCTCGAGACGTTCTCGCGCGCGAAGTTCGACCGCGGCGATCACGTCGCCCGCGTTCGCGGCTCGGACCACCGCGGCAGGCGGGAGGTCTACTCGGTTGTACATGGACTCGCGCCTCGTCATAGGCGTCGTCGACGGGCGTGACCTCGACGGGTCGACGGATCTGATGGCGGAGCAGCTGACGACGGTGCACTCGCGCCAGCGCGACAGCCGGCCGTCGGCCGGGTCAGGGCGTACGTGATGGACGCCCTGTGGCGCGGTCGGGGTCGCGGCACGCCACTCGAAGACCACGGCATGGATCACCGACCTCGGGTCGCTGGCCGGGCGAACGGGCATGCGCGAGTTCAGCGTGCACGCGTATCTCTACCGGGCGGCGATAGGGGAGCCCGACGCGCTCGAGGCAGCACGGACGCTCGCGATGGGCGTCGAGAACACGCACCTTCACGGGCTGATCGAAGACGGCATGCACATGCTGCTCGAGGACCTCGTCGGTCGAACGACGCCCGTCGCCTGACGGGCCACGTGTCTGAACAGGAGGTTTGCGCGTACCCCGCCGGAGTTCCAGGGTGGAGCTGCACATCCCCACGCCCGGAGCGGATCCACACGGCCCGTTCCGAAGGAAGGAGACACCCATGCAGCGACGCGCGACTCGATCGTTGCTCGTGGCGCTGATCGCCGGGCTCGTCCTGAGCTCGTTGCCCGCGACCTCGTCGGCGGTCCCGAGGTTCCTGACCGGCGAGGCTCCATACATCACGTTGACCGGAAGCGGCGACGTGCTGCCGATCCTCACGGTCGGCGAGACCCTCGACGGCTTCGTGTTCGAGGGCCTGCCCGACGGCATCGGGCTGACCAAGGGCCCCGACCCTCACACCGTTGACGTCTATGTCGCGCACGAGCAATCGACCGTGCCGTTCCCGCCGCTCTCGGGGGCGCTCGGACCGCCGCTCACCGACTTCGAGGACGCGTCGGTGTCAAAGCTCACGCTCGACACCGGCACAGGTGACGTGCTCGATGCAGACGTGGCGCTGCCCCCGAGCGCGGGATTCATCCGGTTCTGCTCTGCGTTCATGGCCGGCTCGGCCGACGGGTTCGATCATCCGACGTTCTTCGCCAACGAGGAGTCCAACGACGTGATCGACGTGCCGCAAGGTGCAACGTTCGGGCCCGACCCGTCGATCGCTCCGCAGCGCCAGGCAGGCTACTCCGTGGCACTCGACACGAAGACCGGCGAGTACCGCCCGATCCAGGGTCTCGGTCGCTACAACCACGAGAACACGATCTCTCTGAACGGCAACCGCAACGGCAAGATCGGGCTCCTGTCGACCGACGACACGTTCGACGGCCCGTCCGCGCAGTTGTACCTCTACCTGGCGAGGAGGGACCGTGCCGTGTGGCATGACCGCGGCCACCTCTTCGCGTTCCGGGTCACGGAGAAGAACGGTGAGGGCGTGACGCCGGGCGACGCCTTCAACGGTGCGAACGACTACCTCGACCTGCAACCGGGCGACGACCTGGAGGGACGATTCATCCGGGTTCCCGACGGGATCGCCGACGGCACCACCGGCCTGGCACCGCAAACGGCGCTCGAGCAATGGTCGAACGAACACAACGTCTTCCAGTTCATCCGGCTCGAGGACCTGGCGGCCGACGTCCACGACGCGCGGACGATCTACGTCGCCGACACCGGGCGCGACCGTGTCGTGCCCGACCCGACCACCGGGCGGCTCGTGCGCGGACCCACCGGGACCGTGGGACAAGCGGACAAGGGATCGGTCTTCGAGATGGTCTTCGCTCGGCGGAACCCCCGGGTGGTCAAGAGCCTGACGGTGCTCGCGCAAGGTGACGACGCGACCGACGATGCGTTCGTGCCGTTCACGAGCCCGGACAACCTCGGCTCCAGCGCGAAGAGCATCATGATGCAGGAGGACACCAGCAACGCGAGGATCTGGCGCCACGACCTTGGCTCGGGCGACTGGAACGTCGTGGCCACGGTCAACGATCCGGTCGGGGAATCCAGCGGCATCGTCGACGCGTCCGCATGGTTCGGTTCGGGCGCCTGGCTGCTCACGGTGCAGGCGCACGGCACGTTCCAGGACAGCGAGGTCGTGCCGAACCCGCTCGGCACCGGGCCCGACCTGACGATCAAGCGCGAGGACGGGCAACTGGTGCTGATGACGATCCCCGGCAGCTGAGGGAGCTCGAGGTGTGAGGGCCGGGGCATGAGCCCCGGCCCCGCGCCGACCACGCAGGCCGTTCGCGCATATCGGCGCTCGGAGTGAGAGGCCCGGCCGCGTTGAAGGGATCGCCGCGAGCCCGGGAACCGCATGGGCGATGCTCGTCGGACATCGAGGCTCGACGTGTCCGGGACGAGCCGAGCACGATGCAGCCCGACGAGGGAGGAGAGGGACGATGAGCTCGGACGACGACGTGGCGAAGGTCGACGCGTTCCTCGCGGACCTGCCCGACGAACAGCGAGAGGCGCTGGGGCAGCTGCGGACACTGATCGGGAGCATCGTGCCGACCGCCGTGGACGCGATCAGCTACGGCGTCCCCGCGTTCAAGCTGCACGGCCGTCCGCTCGTGAGCTACGGCGCCGGCAAGGCGCACTGCGCCTTCTACCTGATGAGCACGGCGGTCATGGACTCCCACCGCGCGGAGCTCGAGGGCTACGAGCTCGGCAAGGGGTCGATCCGGTTCCAGCCGGAGGCCCCGCTGCCCGAATCGCTCGTGCGCACGCTGGTGGAGGCGCGCGTCGCCGAGTTGGATGGGGCGGCTTCCTAGGGGCTTGACAGGGTGGTCTCCATCTTCTATAACCTTCTTGTTCTAGAAGGAAAGAGTTATACATGGCGGTCGATCAGCTCGATGCGGTGTTCGGCGCACTCGCCGATCCCACGCGACGCGCGATCCTCACGCGGCTCACGCAAGGAGAGGCGTCGGTCGCCGAGATCGCTGCGCCGTTCACGGTGTCGCAGCCCGCGATCTCCCGACACCTCAAGGTGCTCGAGGAAGCGGGACTGATATCGCGGAGCCGCAGGGCGACGGCCCGCCTCAGCCACCTCGAGGCCGAGCCTCTGCGGGAGGCCACCGAGTGGCTCACGGGCTACCGAGAGTTCTGGGACGAGAGCTACAAGCGACTCGACGCGCTGCTCGCGGCGCTGCAGCACCAACGGACGGTCCGCTCCGACCGGGGCGACACGACGGGAAGGGGTACGTCATGACACAGATGAAGGTCACCGCGGAGCCGGGAGTGCCACAGATCCTGACCACGAGGGAGGTCGAGGCGCCGGCCGAGCTCGTCTACCGGGCCTTCACGCAACCGGAGCTGCTCGTGCAGTGGCTCGGGCCGCGCCGGCTCACGATGACGATCGACCGGTTCGACGTGCGCGACGGCGGCACGTGGCGATACATCCACGCCGACGAGGACGGCAACGAGTATGGGTTCCACGGCGTCTTCCACGGCGAGCCCTCGCCCGCGGGCATCGTGCAGACCTTCGAGTTCGAGGGCTACCCCGGACACGTGCAGATGGACACCGCGACGTTCGAGGAACAGGACGGCACGACGATGATCCACGTGAACTCGGTGTTCCAGTCGGTCGAGGACCGCGACGGGATGCTGCAGTCCGGCATGGAAGCCGGCCTGTCAGAAGGGTTCGACCGCCTCGACGAGCTGCTCGCGAAGCAGATCGCGAACAGCTGAACGACACCGACACGGTGACACCGACACGAGGAGGACACACCATGCAGAAGATCAGCCCGTTCCTGTGGTTCGAGAACCAGGCCGAGGAAGCCGCCACACTCTACGTCTCCCTGTTCGAGGACGCGGAGATCACCGAGACCACCCGCTACCCGGAGGGCATGCCAGCGGCCGGACAGGTGATGACCATCAACTTCCGGCTCGAGGGACAGGAGTTCACGGCCCTGAACGGCGGACCGCAGTACACGTTCACCGAGGCGACCTCGTTCGTCGTGCACTGCGAGGACCAGGACGAGGTCGACCGCCTGTGGGAACAGCTCACGGACGGCGGCGAGCCGGGCCAGTGCGGCTGGCTCAAGGACCGCTTCGGCCTGAGCTGGCAGATCGTCCCTGATCGCCTGGGCGAGCTGCTGGGCGATCCCGACCCCGAGCGCGCGCAGCGAGCCGTGCAGGCGATGCTGCAGATGGGCAAGATCGAGATCAAGGCGCTGGAAGACGCCGCCGACGCGGCATGAGCGCCGCGTCGCCCGAGGGAGGGGACGACCCGAACCATGGATCTGAAGCTCGAGCTGCTGCCGGTGCCGGTGAGCGATGTCGACCGAGCCAAGGCCTTCTACAGCGAGCGGTGCGGCTTCGTCGTCGACCTCGACCACAGTCCGAACGACGACCTTCGCATCGTGCAGCTGACCCCTCCCGGGTCGGCCTGCTCGATCATGATCGGCAAGGGAACGATCGACACGGCGCCGGGGTCGGTGCGGGGTGTGCAGCTCGTCGTCGACGACATCGTGGCCGCGCGTCAGGAGCTCGCCGCGCGCGGCGTCGAGATCACCGAAATACGCCACTTCGAGAACGGTGAGTGGCACGAGGGCAAGGGCGGCGATTGGAACGCCTTCGCCTTCTTCGACGACCCCGACGGCAACGGCTGGGCCCTGCAGGAGCGCCCCGCTCCGGACTGAGCCTTGCGCCGAGTCGCGACGAGCATCAGGCTCGGTGTCGATGGCTGACGCGGCCGAGGTGCATCGGGTGCAGGTCGGCGATCTCACGATCGCGTACGAGCGGGCCGGGAGCGGACCCCCCCTCGTGCTGTTGCACGGCGGCCTGTCCGATCACCGCGAGTGGCGGGCACAGGTCGACGGCCTTGCCGACACCTTCACGGTGGTGGCGTGGGACACACCGGGATGCGGTGGATCGACCGTTCCACCCGCGACGTTCCGCATGTCCGACTACGCCGAGACCCTCGCCGGGTTCATCTCGGCGCTCGGGCTCGAGCGACCCCACGTGCTCGGGCTGTCGTGGGGCTCGACGCTCGCCCTCGAGCTGTACCGCGGTCACCCCGACATCGTCCGCACGTTGCTGCTGACGGGGGCTTACGCGGGATGGGCGGGCTCCCTGCCGCCCGAGGTCGTCGCCGAGCGTCTCAAGGCGGCGATGCGGGACCTGCGGTCGGGGGCTCCGGAACGGATCATCAGGGCCTGGCTGCCCACGTTGTTCACGGAGCGGGCGCCCGCCGACATGATCGAGGGGTTCGTGTCGACCTTCTCGGACTTCGAACCCGACGGCACGGCATCGATGCTTCGCGCGATGGCGGCGTGCGACCTGCGCACCGTGCTGCCGACGGTCGAGGTGCCGACCCTGCTGCTGTATGGCGAGGAAGACGTGCGCTCACCGCTCACCGTCGCCGAGGAGATGCATTCGTCGATCCCGGGCTCGACGCTCGTGGTGCTCCCCGAGGTCGGCCACCAGTGCAACATCGAGACACCAGAGCGGTTCAACACCGCGGTGATGGATTTCCTCACGCGGTGAGCTCGAGGACCGAAAGGTCGCCTGCGGGGAGCACCGCGCTCACTCCCAGTCCGACATCGGCCGCGAGGGCGCCGATCTCGGTGACCCCCCGCTCGCGGCCGCCGAAGTAGGCGAGCACGCGCAGGTCCATCTCGGTGCGCAGCGTCTCGCCGTCGGGGCCGACCTTCTCGACGACGAAGATCGCGCCGTCCGGGCCCGCGGCCTCGGCGCAGCGCCCGAGGATCGCGCGGGCGGCCTCGTCGTTCCAATCGTGCAGGATCGCGCAGAGCAGGTACCCCCCGGCGCCGGCCGGGAGCGCATCGAAGAAGCTGCCGACGACGGCCCGGCCGCGATCGGCCAGGCCGGCAGCCGACAACGCCGCGCGCGCCGCCTCGACGGGCTCGGGCAGGTCGACGACGGTGCCCCGCAGCGCCGGATACGCCTGCAGCAGCGCGACCATCAACGACCCGCCGCCGCCCCCGACGTCGACGACGCGGCCGAGCGACCCCCAGTCGCGGGCCGCGAGGATCGAGGGCGCCCAGGCCGCGACGTCGGACCCCATCTGTGACGCGTACGACGCCGCGCGCTCGGGGTCCGCCGACAGGTCGTCCCAGAACGAGCGGCCGAACCGCACGGGGAAGGCAGGCTCACCCGTGCGCACGGAGTGGAGCAGGTCGGTGAAGGCGAGCTCGGCGCGGCCGACGGCACCCTCGAGGTCCAAGACCAGGCGCGTTCCCGACGGATGATCGTCGCGCATCATCTCGCCCGATGCGGACAGGGAGTAACTGCCCTCGCCGTCTCGATCGAGCACCCCGACGGACGCGAGGTGGCTCAGCACCCGTTCGAGGGCATCGGCGTCGACTCGCTCCTTCCGCGCCAGCTCGGCGGAGGTGTGCACTCCTGCGGCGATGTGATCGGCGACGCGCAGCGTGGCCGCGACCCGGATCGCCATCGGCGTGACGAGGCTCGCGCTCTGCCACAGCTGGGCTCCGGGTCCATCCTTGTCCCTCATCGCTCACCCCTCCCCCAGCACAGCCTCATGCTTCGATGACCGTGCGGCAAACCGCCGGCGATGAGTTCCACGTTCGGTCGCCGTCTGCCTTGGTGGATGGCGGTCATGCTGGTCTTCGACGGTGCGATCGAGCGGGCCACGATCGTGGCCTTCTGCGACCGCGTCCGTGCGCTGCTGGAACGCGCCGACACGGGGCCGGTCGTCTGCGACGTCGGCGCCCTCGAGCACCCCGATGCCGTCACGATCGAGGCGCTGGCCAGGATGCAGCTGATGGCGCTCGGGCTCGGGCGCCGTATCGAGCTGCGGGACGTGCGCGACGAACTCAGGGAACTGCTGTCGTTCGCGGGGCTCCTCGAGGTGATCCCGGTGGCCGGGGCGTCAGTCCTCGAGCCGGTCGGGCAACCCGAAGAGAGGGAAGAGGTGCGCGGTATCGAGGAAGAAGCTGATGCCGGCGATCCGGTCGCCTGAGACCTCGACCACCTGCAACGCCCACGGCACGTGGCCACCCCGTGGGCCCGGCTTGTACTGCGCGTAGCCGGGCGACCCGTTAGCCTCGATCGGGACCAGCTTCGAGCCGCGACACCCGATGCCCGGTCCCAGGCACCAGGTCGCGATGTCGTCGTGCGTCTGCAGCCAGAGGCGGTAGGGCGGCATCGACCAGGTGGCGTCGTCTCGGAGCAGCGACGTGAGCGAGTCCATGTCGTAGCGCTCGAACGCGTCGACGTATCGCTCCAACAGTGAGCGCTGCTCCTCGTCCATCGGCCGCAGCGGCTCGGCGTCGGAGATCTCCGCGGCCTCGATCGTCGCGTGGGCCCGCTGCAGGGCGCTGTTGACCGAGGCCACCGACGTCTCGAGCAGCTCGGCGACCTCTGAGGCCTTCCAGCGGAAGACGTCACGCAACACGAGCACCGCACGCTGCTTCGGCGGCAGGTGCTGCAGCGCTGCGATGAAGGCGATGCGGATCGTCTCGCGGGCCTCAGCCACTTCGGCAGGGTCGCCACCCGTCGGAAGCACGCGACCGTCGGGGATCGGCAGGATCCACGTGGCCTCGGACAGGGGCTCGCCGAGGTTCGACGCCTCCGCCGCCTTCGCCGGCCCCAGGTCCATGGGGCGGGCGCGACGTTCCTTGCCGCTCAGCATGTCGAGGCAGACGTTCGTCGTGATGCGATAGAGCCATGAGCGCAACGCCGCGCGGCCTTCGAACGCCTCGTAGCCACGCCAAGCCCGCAGCATCGTCTCCTGCACGGCGTCCTCGGCCTCGAACCCCGAGCCGAGCATGCGGTAGGCGTAGGCGGTGAGCTCGCGGCGATGGTCTTCGAGCCGCAGCTCCAGGTCTTCGGGTGCGCGAACCATGTGCACTACCCTACGACCGCTCGACGACGAAGAACTCATCGCCGACGTGGCCTACCCTTCTGCCATGGCGCGCGGTGACATCGAGCTGGAGGTCGCCGACTCGCTCGAACCGGTGAGAGAAGCGGCCCATCTGTTCGACCACCCGATCGACGACGACGCGACGAAGGCATTCCTCGACGACCGGCGGCACGTGTTGCTTCTCGCCCGGATCGACGGATATCCGGTCGGGTTCGTCTCGGCGGTGGAGCTGTCGCATCCCGACAAGCCTCGGTCGGAGATGTTCGTGTACGAGCTCGGGGTCGACGAGGGCTTCCGACGGCGAGGTGTCGCGACCGCCCTCATGCAGAGGCTGATCGAGCTCTGCGAAGCCCGCGGGTGCGGCGAGATGTTCGTGCTCACCGAGCAGGACAACGCGGCCGCGATCGCGACGTATCGCAAGGCCCTCGGCACTCCGGAACCGGCAGGCGTCATGTTCACCTGGGACTGGAGAGACCGGTAGGGAGGTGGGGAGGTGCGCGGACGATCGCGCGACGGGGGCACGGATAGGCTGAACAACGTGCATCTCCGCGACGTCACGCTCGACGATCTCGACATCTACCTTCGCATGCGCTGCGACCCCGTGATGATGGCCGAGCTCGGGGGGCCGCTGCCCCGCGAGGGCGTGCCCGACAAGCTCCGGCGTGACGTCGAGGCGGTCGAACGCGATGAGTACTGGATCTCGATCGTGGAGTCCGACGAGGGCGAGCCCATGGGCTCGGTCGTGGTCTGGCAACACGACGACCACGGCGAGGAAGAGACGGAGATCGGCTGGATGGTCGTGCCCGAATTCCAAGGACGGGGCATCGGCAAGGCCGCGACGGCCGCATTGATCGAGCGCGCTCGTGCCGACGGCCGGTGGGGCGACATCAACGCCTACCCGGGGGTGACGAACGCGCCGTCGAACGGCATCTGCCGCTCGCTCGGGTTCGAGCTCGTCGGGACCATGGATGTCCTCGCGTTCGACGATCGCCCTCTGCGCGTGAACCACTGGCGGCTCCCCCAGGCAGCGACCCCGTGATGGAACAGCGGGTGAGCCTCGTCACGCTGGGGGTCGCCGACGTCGCCACTGCCTGGGCCTTCTACGAACGGCTCGGCTGGCGCGCCGGCCTCGACGTCGAGGAGACCGTGTTCTTCCAGGCCGGTGGCCTGATCGTCACTCTGTGGAGCCGGGAGAAGCTCGCCGGCGACAGCGTCGTCGATGACCCTGGCGGATGGGGCGGGGTGACCCTCGCCCAGAACGTGCGCTCCCCGGCGGAGGTCGACCACGTGATCCAGCGGGCCCGTGAGGCCGGAGCTCGCGTCACCCGCGAGCCCGCCGAGACCTTCTACGGAGGGTATGCGGGGGTGTTCGTCGACCCTGAAGGGCACCCCTGGGAGATCGCGTACAACCCCGGTTTCACGCTCGACGACGACGGCTGCATCATGCTCCCGTCCGGCTGAAACCGATCGCTCGTTTAGCGCTCGTGTTCGGGGTGGGAGCCGGGCACGTCGTCCTCGTGGCGGACCCGCTCGCGGAACTCCGAATGCACCGTGGATTCGAACGCGATCAGACCGACCAGCACGGCCGTGAGCAGACCCAGGGCACCGAGCGCCGGCATCACCGCGGCGAGCGGGATCGCCGCGAGCACCAGCGCGGCCGCGACCACCCGTTGCACGAACACGTGGTGCCAGATGCGGAACCTGAAACCGACGTGCCCGAGCAGGTAGAGCGCGATGCCGCCGTACAACGCCCAGAGCGGCAAGGTCGCCAGGGGCTCCGAGAGCTCGTGGTGACTCGTGTCCGCCACGGACTCCAGGACCTTCTTCAGCCCCAGGGACCCGAGGATGATGCCGGCGATCATCGGCAGATGCAGGTAGCTGTACGCGTCGCGGGCGAGGCGGGCTCGTTCCTCGCCCTCCGCTCGCCGCAGGGCGCGCTCGGCCACGATCGCCAGCACGTCGAAGTAGGCCCACCAGAGCGATGCGGCGAGCGTGAGCCCCAGCACGGAGGCGACGATGATCGGCCACGAGATCGGGAGCTTGGCGACGCCCACGCCGATCGCCACGATCGACTCGCCGAGGGCGACGATGAGGATCAGTCCGTGCCGCTCGGCGAAGTGGCCGGCGGAGTTCAGTCGCCACCCCGACGCGCCCGCGAGGATCGTGCCGCCGAAGTCGACGATCAGCACCGCGACCCAGGTGAGCGTCTGCGCGCGACCGTCGAGCTGCGATGCGACGAGCAGGAGCGCCGTGCTCCCGAGCACCGACGGGGCGAACCGGAGCAGCTGCCCACGCAGCGCGTAGTCGGCGTTCTCACCGGCCGCGATCCAGAAGATCGCGAGGTGCAGCAGTCGCACCGCCAGGTAGGCGAAGGCGAACACGACCGGACCGCTGAGCCCACCCTCGAGATCGTCGAACGATTCCGGCACCGTCAGAGCCATCACGAACATCGCGGCCATCGCGCCGAACATCGACACGCGACCGAGTCCCTCGTCGGCCTGCACCACGTTCCCGAGCCATGCGTAGCCGACCCAGCACCACCAGAGCAGCCCGAGCACGAGCATGCCGCGCACGACCCCTCGCACCGAGAGATCGTCCGCCATCAGCGCGGTGACCTGCGTGAGCGAGAAGACGAACACGAGGTCGAAGAACAGCTCGATGGGCGTGACCCTGGCCTCCTCCGAGACCGACTGGATGCGCGGATGCCGGTCGCTCACGAGCAGGATGGTCTCACGGCCGTGCGGGAGCCGCGTGACCGCGACGCCGCGCGGCCGAATCCCGATGAAGGGTGGAGGACACCCATCACCGTCAGGAGGACTCCCGATGAGGTTCCGCACGACGATCCAACTCAACGGCAGGACCGCCACGGGCATCCCGGTTCCGACGGACGTGGTCGAACAGCTCGGGAAGGGCAAGAGGCCGCCGGTTCGGGTCACGATCGGCGGCCATAGCTACCGCAGCACCGTGGCGGCTTACGGCGACGTGTTCATGCTTCCGCTCAGCGCGGAGAATCGCGGGTCCGCGGGCGTCGCGGCCGGCGACGAGGTCGACGTCGACATCGAGCTCGACACCGAGCCGCGGAAGGTCGACGTGCCGGCCGACTTCGCGGACGCGCTCGCCGCGGAGCCCGAGGCGAAGCGGTTCTTCGAGGGACTTTCTTACAGCCAGCAGCGGTGGCACGTGCTGTCGATCGAAGGGGCCAAGGCCGCCGAGACCCGGCGACGTCGCATCGAGAAGTCGATCTCGATGCTGCGAGAGGGCCGTCCCCGCTGAGCGTGCGTTGACACGTCAAGTCGGACGTGTCCATACTTAACCGTATGGTTCAGTCTCAGGTACTCGACCGGACGTTCTCCGCGCTGTCGGATCCGACACGACGCGACATCCTCGAGCGCCTGACGGCCGGGCCCGCCTCGATCAGCGAGTTGGCCAGGCCCTACGGCATCTCGCTGCCCGGCGTGATGAAGCACGTCCGCATCCTCGAGGAGGCCGATCTCGTCTCCACCGAGAAGCGCGGTCGCATCCGTGAGTGCCGGGTCGATCCCGGGTACACGGAAGACGCGAGCGCGTGGATCGAGCACTACCGACAGCAGTGGGAACGCCGGCTCGATCGGCTCGACACCTACCTCGCCGGGCAACGGAAGGGAGCAGCGACGTGAGCGACGAACATGCCGAGAACGTGTTGACCGCCGAGAGCGACGATCAAGGACTCACGATCGTCCGCATCTTCGACGCGTCGTGGGAGGAGGTCTTCAGGGCATGGACCGAGCCGGAGGCGTTCGCGCAGTGGTTCGGTGAGCACGGATCGAACGTGCCCGCCGACGCCGCGACGCTGGACGTGCGACCCGGCGGCGCGTGGCGCGTCGTCATGCTCGTCGGCACCGGCACCGAACTCGTGTTCTGGGGCCACTACCGCGAGGTCGACGAGCCTTCGCACCTGGTGCTGACGCTGACCGACCAGGAATTCGTCGCCGACCAGGTGTTCGATGAGCTCACGGTCGACCTCGAGGATCTGGGTGACGGACGCACCAGGATGACCTTCACCCAGCTCGGCGGGAACATGCCCGCCGCGCAGTACGAGCGGGCGCTCGCCGGATGGCTGCTCTTCTTTGAGCGCCAGCAGGATCTGCTGAAGACACGACACGACGGAGCCTGACGATGACGACCACACGATTCCGAGAGCTCGGCGGCGCTCTGCGTGGACGGCTGATCATGCCCGGCGACGACGGCTACGACGACGCGCGTCAGCTCTTCTACGGCGGCATGGATCGTCGGCCGGCCGCGATCGCCCGAGTGGCCGACGCGGGCGACGTCGCACGGGCCGTGACGTTCGCACGCGAGACCGAGACGCCGCTCAGCGTGCGCGGGGGCGGACACAGCGGCGCCGGCCACAGCGTGATCGACGACGCGCTCGTGATCGACCTCGTCGACCTGCGCTCGCTGGAGATCGATGCCGGCGACCACGCCGCGTGGGCGCAGACGGGCCTGACCGCCGGCGAGTACACGGTGGCGGCGGCCGAGCACAGCCTCGCGACCGGGTTCGGGGATTCCGGCTCGGTCGGCGTCGGCGGCATCACGCTCGGCGGTGGCGTCGGGTTCCTTGCCCGGCCGTTCGGGCTCACGATCGATTCCCTGCTCGCCGCCGAGGTGGTGACCGCCGACGGTGAGGTGCTGCACGTCGACGACGAACATCACCCGGATCTGTTCTGGGCGATCCGGGGCGGGGGCGGCAACTTCGGCGTCGCGACCCGCCTGCATCTTCGACTCCACGTAGTCGGCACGGTCGTGGGCGGACTGCTCTTCCTGCCGGCCACGCCCGAGACGATCACGGCGTTCATCGCCGAGGCGCAGGCGGCGCCCGCCGAGCTCACGACGATCGCGAACGTGATGCCGGCGCCGCCGATGCCGTTCCTGCCCGAGGAGTTCCACGGCTCGCTCGTGATCCTCGCGTTGCTCACCCACGTGGGCGACGTCGAGGCCGGGGAACGAGCGATCGCACCGTTGCGCTCGATCGCGCCGCCGATCGCCGACATGGTGCGCCCGATGACGTATCCGGAGATGTACATGCCCGAGGAGGAGGGATACCACCCGCTCGGCGTCGTCCGTTCGCTCTTCGTCGACACGTTCGGGACGGTCGAGGCCGAGACGATCATCCAGCACCTCGAGGCGTCGACCGCGGTGATGCGTGTGGCGCAGATCCGGGTGCTGGGCGGCGCCGTGGCCGCGGTGCCGAACGATGCGACCGCCTACGCCCACCGGGACCGCGCGATCATGGTGAACACCGCGGCGTTGTACGAGCAGCCACAGGACGAGAGCACGCACCAGGACTGGGTCGAGGGTTTCGCCGCTGCCCTGGCCGGCGACGACCTCCGCGCGTACGTGAACTTCCTGGTCGACGAGGGTCCGGAGCGCGTGCGCCACGCCTACCCGGGACCGACGTGGGATCGCCTGCGCTCGATCAAAGCGCAGTACGACCCCACGAACCTGTTCCGGCACAACCAGAACGTCCCGCCGGGAACCTAACGGCTCAGAGCCTCGAACACTGGTCTTCCTTGCTGCCGTCGACGATGTTGTTCCCGCCGACCGGCGCAGGGTGGTTCTCCTTGCACTGCAGGTTGCCGTCGACCCGATTCCCGCGGATCTCGACGCCGCCGGTGTTCTGGAACGCCTGGATGTTGCCGCCGACGGTCGATCGGATCGCCGCGACCTTCCCGCCCTGGTCGTCGTAGAGGATGTCGCCCTGCACGTTGGTGCGGACCACGCGACCGACGCCGCCCTGCACGATCTGGACGCTGCCACCGACACGCGACCCGGTGCGCACGACGACCTTCTTCGCGTCCTCTGCCTGCACGTTGCCGACGACGCGGACCGAGTCGGCCACGAGGGTCGCACGGCTCTCCACCTTGATCGTGCCCTTGACGGTGGTGCCGTTCAGGGTGCACGTCGCGCCGTCGGGCACGCGCAGGTTGTCGACCGTGATGCGGCCGAGCGAACCGCGGCAGGTCCGTTCCTCCGCGTGCGCGGCCGGAACGGTCAGGATCGTTGCGCAGGCGGTGATCAGCGCGAACGTTGTGATCTTCCGCATGGGCATCTCCTCTCTCTCCGTGAGCCTCAGGGACGAGCAGGCACACGAGGAGCGTGTCACTCCGACGTGAACCCGGCGTAAGCATGGGATGAGAACGTTCTCACGACTTCATCACTCGTCGAGCCGTCCGTCCGCGATGCGGATCGTGCGGTCGACAGCCCCGAGCACGTCGGGGTCGTGGGTCGCGACCACGCACGCGCTCCCGGCGATCGTCGCATCGCCCAGCGTGCGCAGCACCGCCGCTGCCCAGCCAGCGTCCTGGTGCGCCGTCGGCTCGTCGGCCACGAGCAACGAGGGTGCGAGCACCACCGCTCGCGCGACGGCGGTACGCTGCTGCTCGCCCAGCGACGTCTCGGTCGGCGAGCGGTGCTGCATGTCGGCGAGCCCGAGACGCTCCAACAGGTCCTCGATCAGCTCGCGGCGGTCGTCGAGGCAGCGAGCGAGGCGCGCCGGATACTCGACGTTCTCGCGTACGGTCAGCTCGTCCATCAGGCCGAGGTGCTGCGGCACCACCGCGACGTCGCCCCATCCCGGAGCCGACCCGCCGGGCCGATCGACCGCCCCGGCGTCGGGGTCGTCCCACCCCGCCCCGACGTTCAACAGCGTCGTCTTGCCTGAACCCGATCGCCCGACGAGACCGACCACCTCCCCCGGCTCGACGTGGAGGTCGACGCCGTCGAGCGCGTGGACCTCCTCGTCTCCGCGTCCGTAGGTCTTGGTCACACCGGTCATGCTGAGCACCGGTTGGATCGCATCGGCGAGCCACCGCGTCTCGGGGGACGCCGGCACGGGCCACCGCAGCGCCGACGACGCCCCTTCAGGCTCGTGCACCCCGCTCGCGGATGCCTCCGAGCCGGCGACCACACCGTGCTCCAGCGTCAAGCGGTGATCGGCGATCGCCATCACCGAGCGGTCGTGCGTGGCGAGCACGAAGGTCACCTCGTGGCGAGCAAGCTCGGCGATGCGCGCAAGCACCCCTTCGGCGGCCTCGGAGTCGAGCTCAGCGGTCGGTTCGTCGGCGACGACGATCGTCGCCCCTGACACGAGGGCCTGGGCCACCGCCACGCGTTGCTGCTCACCGCCGGACAGCTCGTCCGGCCGGTGATCGAGGCGGTGCGCGATGCCGAGCGCGTCCGCGGTCGCCATCACGTCCCGGACTCCCGCCGATCCGGACCGCGATGCGAGCCGCAGATGCTCGCTGACCGTCAGATGCCCGAGCAGGTTGTCCGACGGCCGCTGGAAGACGTAGCCGACCGTCGATCGCCGCACGGCCCGCCGCGTTCGCGACGAGGCGTGTCCGATCTCGATGCCCATCACGGCGATCGAGCCCGCCGTGGGACTGTCGAGGCCGGCCACGAGCCGGAGCAGCGACGACTTCCCGCTCCCGGAGGGGCCGACGACGACGGAGACGCCGCCGCGCGGGATCGTCGCCGAGACGTCACGGAGCGCTCGCACCTCGCCGGTCGGGGTTCGATAGGTGCGGACGACCCCCTCGAATCGGACGGCATCGTCACTCGGCAACGCGCATCACCTCCGCGGTCGAACGATGCCGCGCCCCACGATCGGCGATCGCACCACCCACCACCGATGCGACCACCAGGCAGACCGCCGTCACGACGACCGCCGCGACCGGCGTGACGATCAAGGGGGCCGGCGGGATCGTCGGGAGCGGGTCGATGCTCGGCACGACGATCGACGCCGACAGCACCCCCACGATCGTTCCGACGAGGAACGAGACGAGCAGCATCGCACCCAGCTCGGCGATCGAAGCCGCACGCATCGTGTCCCGGGGCATGCCCATGCGACCGGAGAGGGTCGTCGCGACCACACGGCTGCGCTGCTTCGCGTGCAGGTACACGACCCCGACGACCACCACGAGCGCCACCGCCGACGAAGCGAGCACCTGCAACACCAGGAACGTCTGCACGGCGGCCGCGATGAACGGGATGTCCTCGACCTCCTCGGCCGAGAGCACGAGTTGCGGCAACACACCGAGCTCGTCGATGCGCTGTTGCACGTCGGCGGCCGGTCCGTCGACCCAGATCTCGGTGATGGCACGAGGGGTCGCGAGCGGATCGGGACGACCACGGAGGGCCGTGGCGAGGGCGGCGGCGTCCATCACGACCAACGGACGGCTGTCCGACGAGGTGCCCGGGAACGTGACCGCGGTGCCCACCACGGCGACCGGCACGTCGTCCTGCCCGATCGAGGCCGTGTCCGGCGTCGCCCCGCCACCGTTCGCGACGACGACCGGCACGCCGTCGTCCACCGGGGCGGTCAGGCGCTCGAGCAGGGCAGGCAACGGATCTGCGGAGAACGCATCGTTCCAGTAGGCCGCCGAGGCGAAGTCGTCGGGCTCGATCACGAGCAGGTCGTAGTGACGCCTCGCCGCCGTCGAGCGACCCCGCCTCACGGAACCGGGTGACACGCGTGACCGGATAGGGGAAGCCGGGAGCAGGCGTCGCATCGCTCGCCACCTGCACCTGCACCTCGCTCCCGACGAAGATCCTCGCCTTCGCCTCGACCGTGGCGCGCAGCGACGCCACGGTCGCGAGCGCCGCGGCCGAGACCGCGAGAGTGAGGATGCCGGCGACGATGAACAGGGAGGTCAGGGCCGGGCCTGCACGCAGGCGTCGGATCGCCAGCCACGGAGCCGTGGCGCCGGACCCGCCGGATCGCGCGGCACGGCGCACGACGAGTCTGGTCACCCGCGCCGCGAGGATGCCGGCACCGAGCGCCACCATCAACGGGAGCAGGAAGACCGCCGGCTCGGGGCGCTCGATGCCCCCGGAATCCACGACCCCGCCCTCGGCGAGCCGGCCTGCCAACATCCATGCGATCGCGAAGGCGGCGATCTCCCACGGCACCGCCGCGACGATCCTCGTGAAGCGATGACGGTGCTCGTGGCGCGCGACGAACGCGACGCCCGACACCACGCCGACGATAGCGATCGATGCGAGCGTGCCGGCGAGGGCCGCAACGATCGACGTCACCCTGGCGGTCGCGGATGCGGGAGCGGCCGGTCCCGCCCATGCGATGAGCGAGGTCGCAGTCACCCACCCGAGCACTCCGCCGATCGCGGCGGGCAGCAGGGCCTCCAGCGACGCCTTCGCTCCGAACCCGAGCGGACCCCACCCGCGGATGGTGAGCACGCCGACCTCGACCCGTCGGCCGACGACCGAGAAGACACCGGCGGCGGCAACGGCCGCGAGCGCGATCGCGAGCCCGGCCACCACCAGCACCAGCATCGGCCCCTGCACGGCCGCGCTGCGTTGCTCGCACCTCATGCACGACCAACCCTGCGTTCTGCGTGATCGTGATCTCGCTCGCGCCGTGTCTCGAGAACCACCGGCCACAACAGCGGAGCACCTCGTACAGGTCGCCGCCGGGGCTCGCGCGGTCGAGGAAGTGGCCGGAGAACGCCGCGAGCTCCGACGCATCCTCCAGGGTCATCGGCGGCTCGGTGATCGCCGGAGCCTGCCACGCGAACGTCGCTCGACGGACGCCGAGCGCGGTCGAGAGGTCAAGCAGCTGCTCGGGTTCGGCCACGATGAACTGCGGCGGGGCCGAGCAGAGAACGTCCGGGCACGGATAGATATCGTCGTTCCAGAGCCGCCAATAGCCCTGCCGAGGCTGGGTGTAGAGGCTGGTATAGATGCCGTCGACGAGGACTCGCTGCCGCTGCGCTCCTGAGTGAAGGACCACCTCGTCGCCCGGTCCCGCCGCCAGCGGTGTCGCGACGATATCGGGGAGCCAGACGCCGGGACCCTCTTCCCCCGCGATCACCTCCACATGTGCGATCGCATCGGTGCCCGCGAAGAGCCGCCCTTCGACGACGCCGCTCGGCGGCGGCGCACCACCGAGGTCGGTGACCGACACGACGCCACCGAAGATCGCGAGCTCCACCGGACCGAGGGAGTCGTTGCCGTCGGCGACGGAGGCGAACGCGTCGCCCCGCCGCTCCCACAGGAGTCCTTCGCCGTCGGGGGCTCGTTCTCGCAGACCGACCTCGGTGCTGCGGTGGGCGATCCCCATGCCGTACGGCGTGACCGTGGCGTCGTCGATCGCCGAGGCCAGCAGCTCGTTCTCCGACGCCGAGAGGAACAGCGGGTACGCCGCGGCGACGACGGTGACGAGGAACGTCCCGACCGCCAACGCAGCGAACAGCGACCGGAACCGCAGCAGCACGCCGGGCGCCCTGCGCCACACGGGGTTGGAGCGCCATGGAGGCATCGACGACATGATGCCGCGTGGCGGGGCTGCACGTCCCGGGCCGGGTCGGGAACCCGTCCGGGGCTAGCTCGCCGGCGTCGAGACTTCCCTGCGCCCGAGCTCCGCGCGCACGGCAGGCGCGACCTCGGTTCCGAACAGCTCGATCGAGCGCATCAGCCGGTCGTGCGGCAGCGTTCCCATGCTGAACTGCACCAGGAACCGGTCGTGCTCGAAGATCTCGTGCTGGAACAGGATCTTCTCGATCACCTGCTGCGGCGAGCCCACGAAGTTCGCGCCGCGGAGCGTCGCCTCGCCCTCGTACTGCTCGCGCGTGAGGGGCGACCACCCGCGCTCACGCCCGATCGTGTTCATCATCTGCGCCACGTGTGGGAACGACTCGTCGACCGCCTGCTGTG
Source organism: uncultured Actinomycetes bacterium (assembly GCA_963728665.1). Lineage (GTDB taxonomy): Bacteria > Actinomycetota > UBA4738 > UBA4738 > HRBIN12 > JAOUEA01. The sequence continues at coordinate 120,422 of CAVSLG010000006.1, forward strand.
ACGTCTCCGCGACGTAGCCGTGCGAGTTGATGCTCAGGGCCGGAAGCGGATCGTGCCCCGCCTGATGTGCCGCGTCGCGGAACAGCTCGGCGAACGGCGCGAACCGCTCGGGACGCCCGCCGATGATCGCGAGCGCCATCGGCAGGCCCAGCGTGCCCGCGCGGAAGGCCGACTCGGGCGCGCCCCCGACCGCGACCCAGATCGGCAGCGGGTCCTGCACCGGGCGCGGATACACGCCGACGCTGCCGTCGAGCGGCGGGCGGTGCTTCCCCTGCCACTGATGCGATCGCCTTCGCGAAGCGCGATCAGCATCTTCAGCTTCTCCTCGAAGAGCTCGTCGTAGTCCTCGAGATCGAAGCCGAACAAGGGGAACGACTCGGTGAACGACCCGCGGCCGGCCATGATCTCCGCGCGGCCGCCGGAGAGCAGGTCGACCGTGGCGAAATCCTGGAACACCCGCACGGGGTCGTCGGAGCTCACCACCGTGACGGCGCTCGTCAGCCGGATGCGCGACGTTCGAACGGCAGCCGCCGCCAGCACGACGGCCGGCGACGACACGATCAGGTCGGGCCGATGATGTTCCCCGATGCCGAAGACGTCGAGTCCGAGCTGATCGGCGAGCTCGACCTCTTCCATGAGGTTCCTCATGCGTTGCTCGGGGCTGATCGTCGCCCCGGTCACCGGGTCGGGGTACAGCTCCGCGAAGGTGTAGAGGCCGATCTCCATCGTTCTGCGTGGAACCCTGGCAGGGATGGGGATGTTCCGTCACTCCCTCTGCACGGCCGTGCCCCAGGCGCAGCGTCGTGGTATCCCATGGCCCGTACCGTGCGCGCTCGAGGGCTTGCGACGTCACGCGATGGAGTGACACCGGCGATGCGACGAAACGATCCACGACCCGACGAAGAGCCGGCATGACCGCTGTGGTTGGGCAGCGGGCGCTGAACCGCGCTCTGCTCGCACGCCAGCTGCTGCTGGAGCGCACCTCGATGGCCGTCGCCGACGCGATCGAGCACCTGGTCGGCCAGCAGGCGCAGGTGCCGAAGGATCCCTACGTCGGGCTCTGGTCTCGCCTGGACGCGTTCGACCCGAGCGAGTTGGGGGCGATGGTCGAGGACCGGCGGGTCGTGAGGGCCGCGTTGATGCGAGCCACGATCCACCTCGTCACGGCCCGCGACGCCGTGCGCCTGCGACCCCTCGTGCAGCCCGTGCTGGAGCGCACCTTCGCGACGGGAAGCCCCTACGGCCGACGGCTACGCGGCGTCGACCTCGATGAGGTGCTCGAGCTCGGCCGCGCGTCGGTCGAGGATCGGCCGCGAACACGCGCGGACCTCGTCGCCGCGTTCGCAGAGCGGTGGCCCGATGCCGACGCCGACGCGATGGGCTACGCGATCCAGTACCTCGTGCCCCTCGTGCAGGTGCCGCCGCGCGGCGTGTGGGGCAAGAGCGGCCGAGCCACCTGGGCGTCGATGGAACGCTGGCTCGGGAGACCCTTCGACGAGCGACCCTCGATCGACGACCTGGTGGTCCGCTACCTCGGCGCCTTCGGACCGGCCTCGGTGATGGACATGCAGTCGTGGTCGGGCCTCACCCGTCTGAAGGAGGTGTTCGATCGGCTCCGCTCGCAACTGCGGGTCGACCGCAACGAGGCCGGTCGCGCCGTGTTCGATCTGCCCAACGCGCCGCGCCCCGATCCCGACACGCCGGCGCCGCCACGGTTCCTGCCCGAGTACGACAACCTGCTTCTCGGCCACGCGGATCGAACCCGCCTCGTGAGCGACGAGTACCGCCGGGAGCTGATGGCGGCAGCCGGTACGAAGACCGTCAACACGTTCCTGCTCGACGGCGTCGTGGCGGGCACGTGGGCGGTCGTGCGCGACGGCGACGCGGCGACCCTCGTCGTCGAGCCCGCCGTGGCTGTGCCGAAGCGAGCCCGTGCCGCCGTCGTCGAAGAAGGGGCCCGGATGCTGACGTTCTCGGCGGCCGACGCCGCGTCGCACGCGGTGGAAGTTCGATGAGGATCGGCAGGGCCTACGTCAGGCCCCGTCGTCGGTGCCGGACTCGCTCGAGTCGTCGTCGGCGGCGCTGCCTGTGACCTCGAAACGTTCGTCGAGTTGCACCTCGACCACGCTGCCGTCGTCGAGCCTGACATCGACCTCGTAGGCGGCGGCGTCACCATCGTCACCCGCCTCGCTCTCGACCACCTCGCCTTCGCCCGTGTGCGCCAGTGCTGCCCCCGTGGCGCGCTCGAGTTCGTCGCCCTGCAGCGAGACGTCGTCGTTACCGGTCGCGATGCTGACGGTCGCCGCGGCGCCCGCGATCACGAGTGCCGCGGCTGTCGCGCTGATGACCTTCGTCTTCGTGCGCATCTCCGTACCTCCTGGCTCGGGCCTATGACTCAACCATCATGATGTGGGCGGGCACCTGACTGCACGCTGAACCGAGCGCCGGCCACGCCCGAAGCTCGAACCCGCCGGAAACGCGATCGCAACCGGCCGGCTCGCGAGCCCCGGTCAGCCGCCGTCGACGACGAGACGGTATCCGGCGCCGCGAACCGTCTCGATCGAGGCGCGGTCGAACGGACGGTCGAGCTTGTTCCGAAGGTGGCGCACGTACACCTCCACGATGTTGAGATCGCCCTCGAACCGATCGTCCCAGACGTGGTCGAGGATCTCGGACTTCGACACCACCTCGCCCGACCGGCGCATCAGGAACTCGAGTAGCGACGCCTCCCGGGCGGTCAGGCGCACCTCCGTCTCGCCGCGCCACGTCCGCCGGGCGCCGGGGTCGAAGCGAAGGTCACCGGCCTCGAGCGTCGGAGGGCGCTCGCTCACGCCTCGCCGGATCAACGCCCGCAGACGTGCGATGAGGGCCACGTGCGAGAACGGCTTCGTGACGTAGTCGTCGGCGCCCGTGTCGAGCGCTTCCGCCTCGTCGTACTCGCCGTCCTTCGCGGTCAGTATCAGGATCGGGGTCCACACGCCGGCCTCGCGCAGGTCCGCACAGACGCGGTAGCCGTTCATGCCGGGAAGCATGATGTCGAGCACGATCGCGTCGTAGGGGCGTTCGCGGGCCATGTGCAGTCCGTCGATGCCATCGAGGGCGACGTCGGCCGCGAAGCCCTCGGCCTCGAGACCTCGGCGCAGGCCTTCGGCCAACGACGCTTCGTCCTCTACGACCAGCACCCGCATACCGGCTCGCTCCTTGCGTGGGGCATCCATCGTCTCGCGTCCGGCTGAACGGTGGCTGAAGCGCCGGGGCAGAGCGTTCAGTGCCGGGTCAGGACGGCCGGTGCACGGTGGCCGCGTCGCCGAGGGAAGGAGCGAGGTCATGACACATCGAACGAGGTACGGGGCTCCCGTCGCCCTGGCCCTGATCGCGATGGTGGCAGTCTCGGCGTTCGGCGGAGCGGCCGTGACCGCCACGCCGGGCTCAGGCCGTCCGAGTGGGCCGGAAGGCCTGCCGGACCCGGCGGACTTCGACGATCCCCAGCCCAACCCCTACTTCCCGCTCGAGCCCGGCTGGGCGGCCACGCTGAAGGGCACCGAGGCCGGAGAACGACTCGTCGAGCGCGTCGTCGTGACCGATCGGACGAAGACGATCCAGGGCATCACGACGACCGTGGTCCGCGACGTGATCCGACACAAGGGCGTGCTCGTCGAGAAGACCGTCGATTGGTACGTGCCCGACGACACCGGCATGGTCTGGTACTTCGGCGAGCGTACCGCCGAGTATGACGAGCTCGGTGACGTGATCAGCACCCACGGCTCCTGGGAAGCCGGCGTCGACGGCGCGGTGGCGGGCGTCATCATGCCTGCCGACCCCCTGCCGACCGAGGCCTACCGCCAGGAGATCTACACGGGCGAGGCCGAAGACCAGGGCTGGGTCGTGGAACGCGGCATCTCGCTCAAAGTGCCGTACGGCCCGGCGGACCACGCCGTACGCACGTTCGAGTGGACCCGGCTGGAGCCGGGCGTGATGGTCGGCAAGATCTACGCGCCGGGCCTCGGCATCGTGCGCGAGTACACGCTGGCGGGCGGCACCGAGCGGCTCGAGCTCGTTCGGGTGCGTCAACCGAGCTGAGAGCGCCTCGGCGAGGGACGACGGTCCGGCTGCTAGGCGAACTCGTCCCAGATGGGATCGGTGACAGCGTCGTTCTCCGCGAGCCCCCACACCTCGGTGACCTTGCCGTCGGCGATGTGGAAGACGTTCACGTAGTTGTACTCGGCGCTCGCGCCGCTCGGTGCGGTGACGACAGCCGTGCCGAGCACGACGGTGTGGTCGTCGTTGCCGATCACGTCGTGCATGTCGGCCTTCATCGCTCCGGGGTCCGACATCGCCGCCATCGACTCCCGCACGGCGTCCTTGCCACGGCGGACAACGCGGCCTTGCTGTTCCCCCCGGTGTGCCACACGATGTCGTCCGACGTGTGGTCGTCGATCCACTGCATGTCGCCCCGATCCATCGCGGCGAACATGTCACGCACGAGCGTGACGTTGGGGTGCTCCTGCATCGCGGCTCCCTTCCCTCGATGGGAGGGCGGGCTCCCCCCGGCCGGCCGAACCGTTCCAGCGTCGCACCGGCGGCGCAACCTCGCAACCCGCCCCCGGTCAAGCCCGAGCCGCCGCTTCCCGGTAGGGTCGAATCGTGGCCGGGCCGGCATTCCTCTTCGATCTCGACGGCACGCTGATGGACAGCGTGTACCACCACGTGCTCGCGTGGCAGGCGGCTCTGGCCCGTGACGGCATCTCCCTTTCCGTGTGGCGCATCCATCGACGCATCGGCATGAGCGGCGGGTTGCTCGCGAATGCGATGCTGCGCGAGATCGGGCGCCCGGTCACCGCCGAGGACGCCGATCGGCTGCGCCGCTACCACGCGGAGGCCTACGCCCAGCACCTCGACCAGGTGCGCCCGTTGCCCGGTGCCGTCGAGCTGCTCGCCCGGCTGACCGAGCTCGACGTGCCGTGGTCGATCGCCACGAGCGGATACATCGAGAGCGCCGCGCCGATGATCGAGATGCTGGGCGTGCCTCAAGGCGTGCCCGTGGTCACCCGCGATCAGGTGGCGCACGCGAAGCCCGATCCCGACCTGTTCCTCGCGGCGGCCGAGCAGCTCGGCGCCGACATCGAGGACTCGGTCGTCGTGGGAGACAGCGTGTGGGATCTGCTGGCGGCACGTCGCGCTCGCGCGCTGGGGATCGGACTGCTCTCGGGGGGCTACGGCGAGGACGAGCTCGCCCGGGCGGGCGCCTACCGCGTCTACCAGGACCCGGCGGACCTGCTCGCCCACCTCGACGAGGTGGGCGTGCGCTCGCCCGGCGCATAGCGCCGGGCGAGCGCGGTGAGCGACACGACCGTGGGTCACGCGATGTTGCGCCGGGCCAGCGAGCGGGTCCCGGCTCCGAGCGGAGCGCCGCCCACCCGCCAAGCAGCGCCGCTCCCACCGCCGGCGCCACCACCGACATGTCGCCCGGGACGATCCCGAGCACCGACGTGCTCGCGTGCGCAGGCAGGAACCTCGAGACCCCCGGCGCGAGCATCTCGATGATGCTCTCGCCGATCAGCATCCACAGGATCGAGCCCACGATCGCCGCGACCTGATGTGGGACCGTCAGCCCTAGCCCCAACCCGATCGCGGACCAGAGCACGCAGATCGCGACCGCCTTTCCGATCAGGATCGCCAACGCCGCCAGGCTCACCGTGACTGCCACGCCGTCGGCCGCGAGCAGGGCGAGCGAGACGCCCGCCACCGCGACGGTACCGGCCAGCGCGAACACCACGGCCGCCGCTCCCATGACGACGGCCTTCGCCGCCACCACCCGTCGACGGCGAGGGGTCGCCAGCAGCGTCGGCACGATCGCGCCGTGCCGCGCCTCGTCGGTGTAGGGCGGATGCCGAGCACGACCACGAAGATCGACAGATCGCCATGATCTCCGCGAAGCCGGGCAGGGTCGTCAGCGCCACCGAGGTCCCGAACACGCCGGTCGAGACCATCCCCCACGCGGCGATGCTCGCCAGCGCCACGGCGCCGGCGAGCAGGCCCCACACGCTGCGGGTGGTGCGCAGCTTCCGTACCTCGGCCCTGATCTGATCTCTCATCGTTCT
>CAVSLG010000007.1:0-153998 GCA_963728665.1 uncultured Actinomycetes bacterium
TTCGACTCAGTCGCGGCGCCCGTAGAGCCGCACCAGGTGCGCGCCTCGCTGCGCGAGCTCATCCCGAACCTCATCGGGTGACAGCACCTCGACCCACGGCGCGAAGCCGACGAGGTCACCCGCGGCCGCGTGCGCCGACCAACTCTTGATCCGCATGTCGATGCGCCCGTCGGCGCGTTCCTCGCCCACCGTGACGCGCCGGTCGAACGCCCCACGCAGCCACCGAACTGCCTCGGACTCCGCGGCCGCTTCCACCTCGAACGTCGCCCGTTCCCTGTCGAGCCGGGCCAGCGCGTCGTTCGAGGCGGCGGCGAGATCGAACCCTTCCGGACGCACGACCCGATCGTCGAGCAGCTCCACCGACGTCACGCGGCTCACCCGGAACGTGCGCATGCCGTCGTCGGTGCCGGCGAGTAGGTACCAGACCGACGCCTTCGACACGAGCCCGAACGGGTGTGCGATCCGCACGCTTCCGGGACGATCGCGGGCCTGAATACCCCAGGCGCACCTGACGTCCCTCGATGGTGGCCTGCTGCAGGGCTTCCAGATGCTCGGGCGGCCGGACGGGCGAACGGTCCCAGCTGGTCGGGTCGATCACGACGGCCGCGGCGGCCGCTTCGGCCTCGGCGCGGAACGGCTCGGGCAGCGCTCGCACGAGTTTGCGCAATGCTGCCTTGATCTGCGGGGTCGCGGCCGCCGAGGGACCGGCCACGAGGAAGAGCGTGCGCGCCTCGGCGGCGGTGAGGCCGCTGAGGTCGGTGCGCGCGCCGCCGACGAGGGACCAGCCGCCGCCGCGTCCGGCCAGCGAATACACGGGAACCCCCGCCATCGCGAGCGATTCCAGGTCGCGTCGGGCGGTGCGCTCGGAGGCTTCGAGCTCGCCCGCGAGCTCGGCGGCGGTCACGCGGCCGCGCGATTGCAGGACCAGCAGGGCGGCCACGAGGCGGTGAGCTCGCATGACACGGGCTTCTCGCAAACCGGTCAGAAGATGGCCACTTCACCGCCGATGATGTCGCGACCCAGTGGGGCTCACCGAACGACACGCGATGCGAGGAGGGGTACATGAGCAACGCAGCGATCGACGTCGAAGGCCTCGTCAAGACCTTCGGCGACGTGCGAGCCGTCGACGGGATCGACATGGTCGCCGGAGAGGGAACGGTCTTCGGGCTGCTCGGCCCGAACGGCGCCGGCAAGACGACAACGATCCGGGTGCTCTCGACGCTCTTGAAGCCCGACGCCGGGCGGGCCACGGTCGGGGGCCATGACGTCGTCGAGCGGCCCGCCGAGGTGCGGCGCATGATCGGTCTCACCGGCCAGTACGCGGCGGTCGACGAGCTGCTCTCGGGCAAGGACAACCTGGTGATGATCGGGAGGCTGCTCGGCCTGAAGTCGTCGGAGGCGAGGGCGCGCGCGACCCAACTGCTCGAGGACTTCGATCTGGCCGACGCGGCCACGAAGTTCGTGAAGGCGTACTCCGGCGGCATGCGTCGTCGGCTCGACCTGGCCGCGAGCCTCGTGGGGCGGCCGGCGTTCCTGTACCTCGACGAGCCGACGACGGGGCTCGACCCGCGCAGCCGGCTCGAGCTGTGGGGCATGATCCGGCGCCTGGTAGCCGACGGCACGACGGTCCTGCTCACGACGCAGTACCTCGAAGAAGCCGACCGCCTCGCCGACGAGATCGTCGTGATCGACCGCGGCACCGTGATCGCGGCCGGCACGTCGGCCCAGCTCAAGAGCCGGGTCGGCGGGCACGTGCTGCACGCGCGACCGGCCGAGCCGAGCGACCTCGCCACGACGGAGGCGGCGCTCGCCCCGCTCGTGAAGGCCGGCGAGTCCGCCTTCAACGACGGACAGGTCGTCACGGTGCCGATCGCCGACACGTCGGCGCTCGGCCAGGCCGTGCTCCGATTGGAGGAGGCGAGCGTCGCCGTCGACGACCTGTCGCTGCGCCGGCCGAGCCTCGACGAAGTGTTCCTCGCGCTGACCGGGCACGTTGCTGAGGCCGACGCCGATCCTCGGGACGGGGTGGATGGCGCGTCGACCGACTCCGATCTCACGAACGACAGGAGGGCATCATGAGCACCGCCGCCGTCACGCACGCGAACGGCAACGTGATCACGAACACGCTCACGATCGCACGACGGAACCTGCTGCACATCAAGGCCACGCCCGAGCAACTCGTCGAGATGACGATCCAGCCGATCATGTTCCTCGTGCTGTTCGTCTACGTGTTCGGCGGGGCGATCGCCGGCTCGAGCAGCGAGTATCTGGAGTTCGCACTGCCGGGCATCCTGATCCAGAGCGTGTGCTTCCTGCCGTTCACGACCGCGCTCGCGCTCAACACCGACTTCTCACGAGGGGTGATCGACCGGTTCCGGTCGCTGCCCATGGCGCGTTCGGCGGTCATCGGCGGGCGGATCATGGCCGACGGTGTGCGCATCGCCTGGAGCGTCGTGATCATCGTGGGGTTCTCGATGATCCTCGGGTTCCGCTTCGGCGGATCGGCGGCCGAGGCCGTGGCCGCCCTGCTCGTAGTCATCGCGTTCGGCCTCGCGATGTGCTGGCCGTTGGCGTTCATCGGCATCACGGCGCGCAGCACCGAGTCGGTGAACACGTGGGGCTTCATGATCATCCTGCCGCTCACGTTCGCGAGCTCGGCCTTCGTGCCGACCGAGAGCATGCCCGGATGGCTCCAGGCGTTCGCCGAGGTCAACCCGGTCACCTACGCGATCAATGCCGCGCGGTCGCTGATGCTCGGCCTGCCGCTGGAAGGCTGGCTGACCGGCACGATCGTGTGGATCGCGGTGCTGATGGGCCTGTTCGCCCCGCTCGCGATCGTGCGCTACCGCCGCCGCATCTGAGCGACGGAACGTCCGAGCAACGTGATTGCGTCGACCCCTCGGGGGTGCGAGCATCGGGCTTCACGTTCGCACCACCGAGGGGGAGGACTTCGTCATGAGGAAGAAGGCACTGTTCGGGCTGCTCGTGGTCCCGTTGGCGTCCTGTTCTTGAGCGGCTGCTTCGTGTTGCAGGGCTTCTGGATGAAGTCGAACCAGATCAGTGTCGGCGGCAAAGGCACGAAGGCCGTCTTCCAGATCCGCCCGGCGACGTCGACAGGCGATCGCGCGTATCAGTTCTTCCTTGTCGGCGTTGATGACAGTGCCGACCTGAGGGCGACGAAGGGCACGTGGGGCGTGAACCAGGTCTTCGGTGGCCCCTACCCGCTGACGGTGTACGAGACCTCTTCACGACGATCGGCAGGGATTGCGACTCGAACGAATTCGATCTGAGCGGAATCACTGGCTTGACGTGGAAGGGCTTTGCGACGCCGAGCGACGTCAACGACAAGAACAAGTCCAAGAAGGACGTAATTGTCGAGGTCGGCGTCAAGGCGACCGACACCGCGAGCGACGGCGACCACGAGGTGTTCGGCGTCACGGGCGCGTGGTTCGACGACGGTGACGGCATCCCCGAGGCAGCGACAGCTTCGTCTGCCTCGGTGTCCGGCCAGGTCTCCGTCAACGTCGCGGCCTGACTCCAGCACCTAGCCCTTGAGGCCGCGGCGGCGCTCGTCGCCGAGAACCTCGCACCACGGGCGCCGGCTCGCGCGATTCGTACGATGCGTGGGCTGGCGTTCGTGCTGTGCGCCCGCCTCCGTCCTCGTGAGGTATCACCATGCAGGTAGCGACATCCACATCGACGCCCACCGTCGACCGGGCGATCTTCCGCCGTGGCGTGCGGTTGGTGGTGTCGTACGTGCGCATGCACCCCAAGCCGTTCGCGGCCGCGGTCGCCGGCGCCGTGCTGTTCGCCTTCGCCTCGTTGTGGCTCACCGAGGCGCTCGCGCGTGCGACCGACGAGGTGCTCACGCCCGCCTTCGAAGGGGACCTCGACACCTCGAAGGTCTGGCTCGCCGTCGGCGGCCTGATGCTGGGCGGCATCGGGAGGGCACTCGGCATCATGGTGCGTCGCTACTACTCCGGCGTCGCCGGCGAACGCGTGATGGCGACGCTGCGCACCAGGGTCGCCGAGCGCTACCGCGCGCTCTCGCTCCGCTACCACCGCGAGACCCCAACGGGCGAGCTGCTCGCCCACATGGAGGCCGACGTGAAGGCGGCGGTCGACGTCTTCTGGCCGGTGCCGTTCGCGATGGGCGTGATCGTGCTGACGGGCTTGGCCCTGATCGCGCTGCTGACCACCGATCCGGTGCTCGCGCTCGTCGGTCTGTTCGTCTTCCCGACGCTCGCGATCATGAACCAGATCTTCGCCCGTCGCATGGAGGAGCCGACCCGCCTGGCGCAAGAGCGCATCGGCGACGTCAGCGCGGTCGCCCACGAATCGATCGACGGGGCGCTCGTCGTGAAGACCCTGGGCCGGGAGCAGGCCGAGACCCAGCGGCTGCTCGAGAAGGCGCGGGCACTCCGCGACGAGCGTGTGCGCTCTGGATCGATCCGCGCGACGTTCGAGGCCGCGCTCGACGCCCTGCCGACCCTCGCGATCGCGCTACTGCTCGCCGTCGGGTCCTGGCGCGTGTCGACGGGCGACATCACGCTCGGCGACCTGATCGGGTTCGTGGCGCTCTTCCAGCTGCTGGCGTGGCCGATGCGATTCATCGGCTGGATCCTCGCCGAGCTCCCGCGCGCGGTCGTTGGGTACGACCGCATCGAGGAGGTCTTCCAGGAGCCGGTGACGGTCACGCCGGTGAGGGAAGGCACGCCGCTGCCCGATGGCCCGCTGGGGCTGCACGTGCACGACCTGCGGCTCGAGTACGAGCAGGAATCCCCGGTGCTCGAAGGCGTGGAGTTCGAGGTCTCGCCCGGCGAGTCGGTCGCGATCGTCGGCCGGACCGGCGTGGGCAAGAGCACGCTCACCCAGCTGATGGTGCGCCTCGTCGACCCCGACCAGGGACACGTCGAGATCGGCGGGGTGGACCTGCGCCAGGTCGACGTGACGTCGCTGCGCGGCGCGGTCGCGGTCGTGTTCCAGGAGAGCTTCCTGTTCGCGGAGAGCGTGCGCTCGAACATCGCCCTCGACTCGGGCGCGAGCGATGCCGAGGTCGAGCACGCGGCCGTGATCGCGGCGTGCGACCGGTTCATCCGTGCGCTGCCCGGCGGTTATGACACGGTCGTCGGCGAGCGCGGCCTCACCCTGTCGGGCGGCGAGCGCCAGCGTGTGGCGCTCGCGAGGGCGCTCGTGCGCAAGCCTCGGCTGCTGATCCTCGACGACGCGACGAGCGCGGTCGATCCCTCGATCGAGGCCGAGATCCTCGGGGCGCTGCGTCGTGAATTGTCGACGACGCTGGTGGTGGTGGCCTATCGCCTCTCGACGATCCGGCTCGCGGACCGGGTGATCTTCCTGCGGAACGGACGGGTCGAGGCGACAGGGTCCCACGACGAGCTGCTCGAGACGCAGCCCGGCTACACGGCGATCATCCGGGCGTACGAGCGAGGTGAACGATGAGTGCCGAGCTGACGCGCCTGCGCGGCCTGGACGACGAGCTGCCGGTCCCCGAGGAGCTCAAGGGCTCGTTCGCCGTGCTCCGGCGCGGTGTGCGCGAGAGCCCCGAGCTGCGCGCAGGCCTCGGGTTCACGCTCGTCGTCTCCCTCGGTATCACCGCGATATCGCTCGTCACCCCGATCCTCGTGCAGCAGGTGTTCGATCACGGCTTCACGCCGGAGTTCAAACCCAGATTCGTCTACGGCATATGCGTGCTGGCCTTCCTGCTGGTGATCGTGGCGTTCCTGGCGGCGCGCACCGCCGGGCGCAGGCTGGTGCGCGCCTCGGAAGAGGCGCTGATGAACCTGCGCGTGCGCACGTTCGCGCACATCCACCGACTCTCGATCGCGGAGCAGAGCGAGGAGAAGCGCGGCGTCTTCGTCGCTCGTGTGACCGCCGATGCCGACTCCCTGCAGCAGTTCACGGAATGGGGCGGCATCGCGTGGCTGATCTCGTTCGTGCAGGCGTTCGCGGCGCTCGGCGTGATGCTCGTCTACTCCTGGCAGCTCTCGATCGTGGTGGTGCTGCTCATGGTCCCGCTCGTGGTGATCATGGGTTCGATGCAGGCACGCCTGTCGGCGGCGTTCGACGCCGCGCGCACGCGTGTCGGCGAGATGCTGAGCGAGGTGAGCGAGAGCGTGATGGGCGCGGCGGTCGTGCGCGCCTACGGCCTCGACGACACGATCCACGCACGCGTCACCGGCGCGATCGGACGCCGCTACGACGCCGAGGTGAAGGCACACCTGCGCGCGGCGACGCTGTGGCCGATGTCCAGCGTGTTCTACGCGCTCACCCTCGCGGTCGTGATCGCCGTCGGCGCCATCTTCGGCCCGGAGTGGGGCCTCACCCTCGGCACCGCCACGGCGTTCCTGTTCCTGGGAGACGTCTTCCTCAGCGTGTTCGAGGACCTGCCGGAGATCTACTCCGAGACCCAGACCGCGATCGCCGGCTGGCGGAAGATCCTCGCGGTGCTCGACCTGCCGATCGAGATCGAGGAGCCGGCCGACGGGGTGCGGCTGCCGACCCACGGGGCTCTGGACGTCCAGGTCAACGACCTGACGTTCGGCTACCGGGGCGGACCGCCGGTGCTGCACGACATCGAGGTCGCGATCGGGGCGGGGGCCCACGTGGCGATCGTGGGCGAGACGGGAAGCGGCAAGACGACGTTCGCGAAGCTGCTCACCCGTCTCGCCGATCCTCGGGCAGGCTCGATCGAGGTAGGAGGCGCCGACCTGCGCTCGATCGACCCGTCGTCGCGCCGGGTCGCGATCCGCATGGTGCCGCAGGACGGCTTCCTCTTCGACTGGACGGTGCGCGAGAACGTCAAGGTCGGGCGCGAAGGGGCCACCGACCGCGAGGTCGACGCGGCGTTCGAGGAGCTGGGGCTCGGCGAGTGGGTGCTCGCGCTGCAGGACGGGTTGGACACGCGCGCCGGTGAGCGCGGCGAGCAGCTCTCGGTCGGGGAGCGGCAGCTGATCGCGCTCGTGCGGGCCCAGATCGCCGACCCCGGCCTGCTGATCCTCGACGAAGCGACCAGTGCGGTCGATCCGGCCACGGAGGCGCGCATCACAGAGGCTCTCAGGCGACTGTCGGCCGGTCGCACGACCGTGACGATCGCGCACCGGCTCTCCACGGCCGAGCACGCCGACCGCGTGCTCGTCTTCGACAAGGGCGAGATCGTCGAACAGGGCACCCACGACGAGCTCGTCGCCATGGGTGGCGTGTACGCCGGGCTCTACGAGAGCTGGCTGGGCAATATCCGGGACGCCCCGGCGTGAGCGACACGCCCGACCCGATGGCCGGCCTTCGCGCGATGGCGGCGGCGGCGCTGTTCCCGGCCGACGGCGAGATCGCGGTCGAGGGGCTTCGCGAGCCGGTCACCGTGCGCCGCGACGCGTGGGGTGTGCCATACATCCAGGCGGCATCGCTCGACGATCTCTGGTTCGCCCACGGGGTCGTGACGGCCGGCGAGCGGCTGTTCCAGCTGGAGCTCACCCTGCGCGCGGCCAACGGACGGCTCAGCGAGCTCTTCGGCGAACGCACCATCGACGAGGACCGGTTCGCGCGCACCGTCGGCTTCCACCGGGCCGGCGCCCGCATCGCCGCCACGTGGGACGAGCGATCGACGGCCATGCACGCGCGGTTCCGAGCGGGCGTGCGGGCGTGGGTCGATGCGATGCCCGCCGCACCGCTCGAGTACACGCTGCTCGACTCCACGCCGTGGGTCCCCGACGACGAGGGGGTGTGGGCGTCTGCGTTCGTGCTGCTCGCGTGGGGGCTCTCGGGGAACTGGGACACGGAGCTGCTCCGCTCGTGGATCGGGGATGCCGGCGGCGACGACACGGTCGCGCGGCTCCTCCCGCCCCTGCCGGCCGATCCCCTCGAGGTCGTGCCCGGCGCCCTCGCCGGCGCCTTGTTCGACGCGACGCCGCGCGCGAAGGGGCAGGGTTCCAACGCCTGGGCGGTCGCGGGAACCCGCACCTCGAGCGGCGCGCCCCTGCTCGCGAACGATCCCCATCTGCTCGCGATGCAGCCCGGCATCTGGATGGAATGCCACCTCTCGGCGCCCGGATACCGGGCGCGAGGCGTGTCGTTGCCGTTCTCCCCGGGCGTGCTGCTCGGCTGCACCCATCGCCACGCCTGGGGGGTCACGAACGTCAGCGGCGACGTGCAGGATCTGTTCGTCGAGCGGCTGAACCCCGAGCGCACGGCCGCGGAACACGCCGGGGGGTGGGAACCCCTGATCGTGCACCCAGAGGAGATCGTCGTGCGCGGCGACGACCACCCGGTCCTGCTCGAGGTTCGGGAGACGCGCCACGGGCCGTTGCTCGACACGTTCGTCTCCGGATCCCTGCGACCCGAGTACGTGGCGCTGCCCGACGAACCGACGTATGCCCTCTCGTGGGTCGGCCTCGAGCACGGTATCCGGCCCTCCCTGGTGCTCGACGTCGCGCAGGCCGGATCCTTCGACGCCTTCCGCGCGGCCGCGCTCGAGGGGCTCGCCTGCCCCGGCCAGAACGTCGTGTACGCCGACGTGGAAGGCACGATCGGCTACGCGTGCACGGGCCGCTACCCGGTGCGCTCGAAGGGCGACGGCATCGCGCCCTCGCCCGGCTGGAGCGGCGAGTACGGGTGGAGCGGCCAGGTGCCGTCCGATGAGCTGCCCTGGAGCGCGGACCCCTCACGCGGGTACCTCGTGACGGCGAACCATCGCATGCACGACGAGGATTACCCCCACCTGATCGGTCACGACTTCCACCCCTCGTTCCGGGCTCGTCGCATCGCAGAGATCCTGGCCGCCCGCGACGATCACGACGTCGCCGCGATGGCCGAGCTGCAGACCGACGTCGTCTCGCTCGCGGCGATCGAGAACGTCGGCCTGCTGCTCGAGCGGGTGGGGGCCGGGGACGACGGCGAGCGAACGTGGGCACTCGACCTGTTGGCGTCATGGGACGGCTCGTTGACCGCGGACTCAGATGCCGCCGTGATCTACCAGGTCTGGTGCTCGCACATCGCCCGCCTCGCGCTCGCGCCGACGCTGGGCGACGAGCTGTTCCGTCGCTACCACGCGTGGCGCGAGCCGTTCCAGTGCGGCGCGCTCGCCGGCATGCTCGGCGCAGGTGAGCTCGACGCAGAGATGCTCGCTGAGGCGCTCGACGCCGCCGTCGCCGAGCTCCATGCCGTGCTCGGCGACGACCGGGCCGGGTGGCGCTGGGGCGATCTGCACCGGGTCGCGCTCGCGCACCCCTTGGCTGCGATCCCAGGTTTCGAGACGTTGTTCGTGGCGCTCGAGGCCGGCGTCGGCGGGGACGACCAGACCGTGCTGCAGACGGGGGTGGACGCACGCGACGGGTATCCGGCGGCCGTGATCCCGTCGTGGCGGGTCGTGTACGACCTGTCCGACCTCGACCGCAGCGTCGGCGTGCTGCCCACCGGCAACAGCGGGAACCCGGCGAGCGGGCACTGGAACGACCAGTCGGCGCTGTGGCTCGCCGGTGAGACCCATCCGCTGCCCTTCACCGAGGCCGCGGTCGAGTCGGCGACGGTTGCCCTCGCTCGCCTCGTGCCGGGTACCATCTCGGGCTGAGATGCCGGTTTCCAAGGGACGCCAGAGGAAGAAGACCCCGCGCTACCGGGCTGCGCCGCAACAGCCGAAGAAACGCCACCGGTCGAGCCCGCGTTGGTACGGCCCGCTGCTGATCACGCTGATGGCGCTTGGGGTCATCGTGATCGTCGCCAACTACATGGGGCTGATCCCGGGCACGGACGGCACTGCGTCGTCGGTCTGGCTGTGGATCGGCCTCGGCATCCTCGGAGCGGGATTCGTCGGCACCAGCTTCTGGTACTGAGGCTCGGTCGCGAAGGGCCTGCCTGCGGCACTGAATCACACACGTGTGATCCGTCCACAACGTTTCCCACCGCTGTGGACAACCGCCAACGTTCCGGGGTGGCTCTCGGGCCGATGTGGACGCACCCGTACACGAACGGTGGATAACCCGAGGCGAACCCTGCCGGAGCGGTGGACAACCTGTGGGAAACCGGATGCGGTCAGATGCCGGCAGGTCGTCGCTCGACCTGCATCTTCTCGCCGCAGTGACGCGGTACCTGCATCTCACCGAGCCGCGACACCTTGAGCTCGGTGCCACACTCTCCGCATACGAAGTACACCTCGAGCGCCTCGACGTCCTCGGCCTCGGCGGGCGCGGGCACCTCGTCGGGGTCGGGTGAGAACACGCGCAACGACGCGATGCCGATGCGCCAGATCAGCGCACCGACCAGGATCGCGGTCACCACGAGCAACCAGTCGGGCATCCAGTCACGCTAGCAGCGACATGGGCGACCGCCGCGTCCCGCGCCGATCGACGATCGCCCCCACGAAGGCAACGGCCAGGCCCGCGAAGAGGAGCCATCCACCCGGCTCGAGCCTCCAGGCGTCGTTGTTGTCGCGGTAGATCGCGGCCCAGATCGCCACCTGGGTTCCCCACATGGCGACCGCCACGGCCACCATCGGGCCGAACGATGGGCGCAGGGACCTCGCCACGAGCGGGATCACAGCCGCAGCGACCACGATCGCAACGGGCACCCACGTCACGAGGAGCGCCGTCACGAGGTGGAAGCGTTCAGCGGTGTCGGGGCCCAGCACTCCCCACCAGCCGACCGTCGAAGGGTCCTCGAAGATAGACGCAGGGAGCGACGGGTCGACCACCCCGCTGCCCAACCAGGGATTGCTCCAGTACCAGATCGGCAGGTAGGTCGCGATGAGCGCGACGGCGAGTCCACCGAGCGTCATGACCACACCGATCGGTGGGGCGCGACGGTCGGGACCGGCGGACGAGCTCATCTTCATGTCACCTCGGATCACCACCGCGCCGCTAGATCACGCCTTGCGCGAGCATCGCGTCGGCGACCCGGCGGAATCCCGCGATGTTCGCCCCGTGCACGTAGTTCCCGGGTTCTCCGTACTCCTCGGCGGTGTCGCGGCACTGTTCGTGGATGCGCCGCATGATCTCGCGCAGTCGCTGGTCGACCCCTTCCCGGGTCCACGACAGGCGCATCGCGTTCTGCGACATCTCGAGGCCGCTCACCGCGACCCCGCCCGCGTTCGCGGCCTTCCCGGGGCCGTAGAGCACGCCCGCCGTCACGAACTGATCGATGCCCTCGGGCTCGGTGGGCATGTTCGCCCCCTCGCTCACCAGGAAGACACCGTTCGAGATCAGGTTCGCCGCATCCTTGCCGTTGATCTCGTTCTGGGTCGCGCTGGGGAACGCGCAGTCGGCAGGAACCTCCCAGAGCGCGTTGTGGTCGTCCGACGGATCGGCGGGCGTGAACGTCGCGGTCGGGAATCGCTCCGCGTAGGCCATGATGCGACCGCGGCGTTCGTTCTTGAGGTCCATCACCCACGCGAGCTTCTCGGCGTCGATGCCGTCGGGGTCGCGGATGAAGCCACCCGAGTCCGACAGCGTCACCGGCTTCGCACCCAGGTGGATCAGCTTCTCCACGGTGTACTGGGCGACGTTGCCCGACCCGCTCACGAGACAGGTCTTGCCCTCGAGGGCAT
Organism: uncultured Actinomycetes bacterium; assembly: GCA_963728665.1. Classification (GTDB taxonomy): domain Bacteria; phylum Actinomycetota; class UBA4738; order UBA4738; family HRBIN12; genus JAOUEA01. Next base: position 11,555 of record CAVSLG010000007.1, read on the forward strand.
CGTCGCGGGTCGCGAGCATCTCCTGGGCGAAGTAGACAGCGCCGTAGCCGGTCGCCTCCGGTCTGATCAGGGAGCCACCGGTCTCGAGCCCCTTGCCGGTGATCGCACCGGTGAACTCGTTCGTGATGCGCTTGTACTGGCCGAACAGGTAGCCGATCTCGCGTCCGCCGACACCGATGTCGCCCGCGGGCACGTCGGTGTTCGGCCCGATATGGCGGTAGAGCCCGGTCATGAACGCCTGACAGAACCGCATCACTTCCTGCTCGCTCTTGCCCTTGGGATCGAAGTCGGCACCACCCTTGCCCGCACCCAGGGGCAGCGTCGTGAGCGCGTTCTTGAAGACCTGCTCGAACGCGAGGAACTTCAGCATGCCCAAGTACACGGTCGGGTGGAATCGAAGGCCACCCTTGTACGGACCGATCGCGCTCGACATCTCCACCCGGTAGCCACGGTTCACCTGCACCTGGCCGCGGTCGTCGACCCACGAAACGCGGAACGTGATCACGCGCTCGGGCTCCACGAACCGCTCCAGCACCCTGGCGTCGCGATAGACGGGGAAGCGATCGACGCAGAGCTCGATCGAGCCGGCCGCCTCTCGCACTGCCTGCAGGAACTCCGGTTCGTTCGCGTTCCTGGCCGTGACATCGGCCATCAGACGCCGGACGTACTCACCCACCGGTTCTCGCGCCCCCACCGGTTCGTTCGTTGCCGAACCGACCCGTCATCCTGCCACGACAACGGCCCGGGGCGGAACCCTCTCGGCATCCGCTCGTTGCCGTGCAGCCCATCACACCGACTCGAACGCGCGGCGCAACGCGTCGCGGAACGGCATCGGCTCGATCCCCGGGAAGCGTCGGCGTGCCTCGTCATCGTGCACGACCATCGGCGTGGACATCCCTTCGATCAGCGGACGGGCGAGGGCAGCCGGCACCGAGGTCGTCAGCCCGCACCAGTAGGAGGAGAGGCGCGGGGTGAGCACGGGCACACCGACGATCAGGGGATGCCGACCCCGTTCGGCCGCCACCGTCTCGATCATGCGCCGGTAGGTCGTGACGTCGGGGCCACCGATCTCGACCACCGTGCGCTGCTCCCGCAGCGGGGTCTCGAGCCCGGCGACGAGGTACGCGAGCACGTCGTCGATCGCGATCGGCTGCGAGGGCGTGTCGACCCAGCGGGGCACCACCATCGCGGGCAGTCGGTTCACGAGGTCGGTCAGCATCGTGAACGACGCGCTGTCCGCGCTCACGACCATCGCCGCCCGGAACTCCAGCAACGGCGGACCCGAATCTGCGAGGATGCGGCCCGTCTCGTGCCGGCTCGCGAGATGTTCGGAGAGGTCCGCGGCGTCATCGCCCAAGCCGCCCAGGTAGATCACACGCTCGACCCGAGCTGCGCGCGCGGCCTCGCCGAAGAACGCCGCGCCTTCCGCGTCACGTTCGCGGAAGTCCCCGGCGGCCGCCGGTTCCATCGAGTGCACCAGGTAATAGGCAGCCGTCACGCCCTCGAGCGCCGGTCCGATCGTCGCGGGACGCAGCACGTCGAGCTCGACCGCCGGCAGATCGGGCCATCGATCGTGCAGGCCGGAAGGGCGACGGGAGGCGACACGGGGCTCACGGCCCTCGCCCTGGAGTCGGTCCACGAGCCGCGCGCCGATCGCACCGGTCGCACCGGTGACCAGGATCGTCATGGCTCGACGCTACCCGGTCGCCGTCTCGGCGACACGGGGGAACCGATGCGTGCGGGTCGTCGGACGCCGCTACGGCTTCTGGACGCCGGGCACGTTCCCCTCGAGGAAGCCCAGGATCGCTCGCATCTGGCGGATCTCTTCGTCGATGTCGTTCGAGCCGTGGCCTGTGCCGAAGAGCACCACCTCGTGCGGGTGGTTCCGCTCACGGAGCTTGTCGACGAACGCCATCGCCTGACGCAGGGGACACCGCGAATCGTTCTCCCCGATCAGGAAGATCATCGGCGCCTTCACGTCGTCGGCGAAATTGATCGGGTTGCGGTCCCGCATCAGCTCGGGCACCTGATCGGGGGTGCCGCCGAGTAGGGCCCGATCGTAAGCCTGGAGGTCCGGCGAGAGGTCCTCGTAGCCGAGCTCGTAGTCGCCGACCGGGACACCCGCAACCCCCGCCAGCCACATGTCGGGGTGCTTGCAGAGCTCCATCACGGTGATGTAGCCACCCCACGACCATCCACCGACGACGGCACGATCGGGATCGGCGATGCCGCGCGCGACGAGGTCGGCGAGGCCGGCGTTCACGTCGACGAGCTCGGGGCCGCCGATGTCGCCGATCAGGCGGTCGCGCCACTCGCGCCCGTACCCCGTGGACCCCCGATAGTTCACCATGCCGACCGCGAACCCCATGTCGATGTACGCCAGGACCTCGGGGTCCCACTCATCGGTGTCCTGTCCCGTGGGGCCGCCGTGCACGAGCATCATCACCGGGAACGGGCCGTCGCCTTCGGGGGTGACGTAGAACCCGTGCACACGATCGCCCTCGCCGTTGTCGAAGTGCCACGAGTGGAACGGTCGTCCGGCCGGCGCGCGATCACCGTCGGCGCGCACCACGTCGGCGCCGGCCGCATCGAGCGTGACCGGAGGATGCTCCCCGCTCGAGAGCCGGAACCACACGTCGCCGTCGGGACGCACGCGCGCCGCGCCGATCGTGCCCCGATCGTGCTCGATCGGGGCGAGAGAGCCAGACGCGAGCTCGTATCGGTAGAGGCGGTCGCGCCCTTCGTCGTTGTGCACGACGAGCACCGAGGATGCGTCTGGCCACCAGTCCACGGCTTCCACCGGGCCGGCGAGACCGAACTCGAGGTCCGTCCACTCGCCGCTCGCGAGGTCCCAGATCGCGGGACGCTCCTCACCCTCGCGCTCATGGGTCACCACGAGCCGTTGGTCGCCGGGCAGCGGGGACCAGCACGACGCGAGCAGCGCCATGCCCTCGTCGATCTGGTCGGCGACCGTCGCCCCGGTCCGAGGATCGACCACCCGAAGCGCCGGGTGCAGGACGTCACCGTGCTCGGCGTGCTCGAGCGCGAGCATCGACCCGTCGGCCGAGAGCCCGCCGCTCTCCCCGCGACCGAACTCCGAACCCCCGATGCCGATGTGCTCGGTGCTGCGCCAGATCTCCTTCGCGGGCTCGCCGTCGACCGAGACGAACAGCGCGAAGCCGTCGGCGTCGCTGATGGCGGCCGCAACGAGCCCCGGCGCCTGAGAGAGGCCCTGGTTCCAGCCCGTCGGCACCGCGGTGAGGAACGGCACCGCCTCACCGCCCGAGAATGGCTCGGCGTACCACTGCCCCGCCTCGCTGCCCGTCTCGTCCTGCCAGAAGAGCACGCGCTCGCCGTCAGGGGTGAGCTCCCCTGCTGTCACCCCGACGGGATGGTCGGTCACCCGTCGTCGCTGACCCGTCCCCCGGTCCCAGACGTGCACCTGATAGACGCCGCTCTCCGTGCTCCAGAAGACGAGGCGCTCGGGGGCGGATCGCGCCCAGCGTGGCAGGGAGGCCGTCGGCGCGCGGAACCGACGTTCCCAGGCAGGAAGGTGATCGCTCATGACGGCGAGCCTACCGATGACGAGGCGTCCGCGTTCCGCTTCTTTGCTCGTGCCGCCTCCAAGGCCCGCCAGACCCGCTCCGGCGTGAGCGGCAGATCGAGGTGGCGGATCCTCCACGGCGACAGCGCATCGATCACCGCGTTCTGCACCGCGGGCGTCGACCCGATCGTGGCGGACTCGCCGATGCCTTTCGCGCCCAGCGGATTCACCGGCGTCGGCGTCTCGGTGCGCGCCGTTTCGAACCGAGGGAACTCGGCCGCCGACGGCATCGCATAGGTCGTGAGCGTCGACGTGATCGGGTTGCCCGCCTCGTCGTAGCGGACCTCTTCGTACAGGGCCTGCGCGATGCCCTGTGCGAGGCCGCCGTGTACCTGTCCTTCCACGAGCGCCGGGTTCAGCACGCGGCCGCAGTCGTCGATCGCCACGTGACGCACGAGCCGCACGTCGCCGGTCTCGGTGTCGACCTCGACCACCGCGACGTGTGCGCCGAACGGGAACGTGGACCCCGGTTCGCGATACACGCCCTCGGCGCGCAGCCCCGGTTCCACCCCCGGTGGCAGCCTCGTCGCGTCGTGCGACGCGGCGGCGAGCTCGGCGAGCGTCAGCGTTCGTTCGGGCGCGCCGCGCACCGCGAACCCGCCGCCGATGGCCTGCTCGACGTCGGATTGGTCGGCCTCGAGCAGGTGCGCGGCCAACGCGCGAGCCTGCTCGAGCACCTCTCCGCTGCGTTCGAACACCGACGAACCGCCTGCCTGCAGCGACCGGGAGCCCCACGTTCCGGCGCCCCGCCTGACGAGTCCAGTATCGGAATGGACGACTCGGATCGCCTCGAACGGCACGCCGAGCACGCCGGACACGAGCTGGGCGAACGCCGTCTCGTGGCCCTGTCCGTGCGGCGAGGTGCCCGTCACGACCGTGACCGTGCCGTCGGCATGCGCCTCGACCGAGGCGAACTCCTTCGAGCTGAACGACGTGATCTCGACGTAGGTGGAGACTCCGATGCCGAGCGCCAGGTGGTCGCCCCGCTCCCGGCGAGCGGATCGCTCGGCGCGAAGAGCGTCGATCCCGGCGATCCGCTCCGCCTCGCCCAGTGCGCGCTCGTACTCGCCGACGTCGTAGACCGTGCCCGATGCGGTCCGGTAGGGGAAGGCGTCGGACGGGATCAGGTTCCTGCGGCGCACGGCGAGCGGGTCCATGCCGAGCTCGGCGGCGACGAGGTCGATCGCCCGCTCGATCAGAGCGGTGGCCTCCGGTCGGCCCGCCCCCCGGTACGGCGCGATGGGCGTCGCGTTCGTGACGACGCTGCGACCTCGCGAGGCGATGCGGGGGATCGTGTAGACGCCCGCCAACATCTCGTGGGTCGTGTTCGGCAGGAAGGCCCCGATCGGGTAGGCGCCCATGTCGGCGATCAGGTCCGCCCGAAGACCGACGAGCGTGCCGTCACGGCGGGCGCCGATCTCGACATGCTGCACCTGCCCCCGACCGTGCGTGAGCGCGAGGAGGCCTTCGGATCGCATCTCGATCCAGCGCACCGGTCGCCCGAGCCTCGCCGAGACGGCGGCGACCACCAGGTACTCCGGATAGACCTGCAGCTTCGCGCCGAATCCTCCGCCGACGTCGGGGGCGATCGTGCGGACTGCCTGCTTCTGCACCCCCAGGGCGTCGGCGAGGTCGTCGCGGACGTCGAACGGAACCTGCGTCGAGACCCACGCCGTGAACGTGCCGTCCCCGTGCGGTTGCACCGCGATCGCGTTGCCTTCCATGGGCACCGGCGCGAGGCGCTGGTTCACGAACCGTCCGCGTGCGACGACCTCGGCCTCCGCGAGCACGTCGTCGTCCCAGCTCGCCTCGAACGACGCCACCACGTTCGAGCCGTGCTCCGGCCACAGCCGCGGCGCGCCGGTGTCGAGGGCCGCCTCCACATCGGTCACCGACGGCAGCGGGTCGTAGTCGCCGGCGACCGCCTCGGCGGCGTCCTCTGCGTGGGCGAGGGTGTCGGCCACGACGACCGCGATCGCCTCGCCGACGAAGCGCACCACGTCGCGGGCCAACGCCTCCCGCCCGAACGGGCCTCCCAGCACGTCGCTCGAGCCCTCCACCACGCCGCTGGCGGGCAGGCGAGGGAGGTCGAGGTCGGCGGCCGTGAACGCGCCCGCCACGCCGGGCATCGCCCGGGCTGCATCGACCTCCACGGCGTTCAGCCGCGCGTGCGGCATGATGGAGCGCACGAACACGGCGCGCAGCGCGTCCTCGATCGGCAGGTTCTCCACGTACCGGCCCCGACCTGACAGGAACCGCGGGTCTTCAGAACGAAGGGCCGGCACGCCGAACATCGATGGTGGCTGCGTCGTCACGGGAGCCATGGTCCCAGAGGTGCAGGTGCGGGAGGGAACGATCACGCGACGACGATGGAGAGCGTTCGGCATCGCCGCAGCGGCGATCGCGCTGGCGACGGCGCCGTCGACCGTGACCGTCGCTGGGAGGCGTCGCCCCGTCGGTCCGGGTCGTGACCGTCGCCGAGCTCGACCAACCGGTCGGGTTCACGTTCGCTCCCAACGGGCGCATCGTGTACCTGGAACGAGCGACGGGCCAGGTCCGCTCACTCGACCCGCGTTCCGGCCGCGATCGCCTGTGGCACCGCATCACCGGTGTGAACAGCGATGGGGAACGAGGCGCGCTCGGGGTCGCCCTGCACCCTCGGTGGCCGCGTGAGCCCTGGGTCTACGCCTACGTCTCGAGGACACCGGCCGGCGGCGTGCTGCGGAACCAGCTGTTACGCCTGCGCATCCGCGACGGACGGGCGGTCTCGCGGCAGGTGCTCCTGAACTCGCCGATCGGCGGGCGCGCCAACCACAACGGCGGGCGCATCGCGTTCGGACCCGACGGCAAGCTCTACGTGGTGATCGGCGACGGCGGCGAGGATCCCGCTACCGCGCAGGCCATCGTCGACGAGCCCCGCGGGAAGATCCTGCGTCTGAACCCGGACGGCTCGGTGCCCGCATCGAACCCGTTCGCCTCGCCCGTCTGGTCGTTCGGTCATCGCAACTCGATCGGATTCGCGTTCGACCCGGTCACCGGGCGCCTGTGGGAAAGCGAGAACGGCCCGGAGTGCAACGACGAGCTGAACCGCATCGTGAAGGGCGGGAACTTCGCGTGGGGACCCTCCCAGGCCTGTGGCACACCCGCCCTGCCCGAGGACACGAACCGTGACGGTCCCGACCCCAAGCGCCTTCCCCGGTTCACGTTCGCCGCCACCGTGGCGGCGACCGGCGTGGCGTTCTGCGACGGGTGTGGACTGGGCTCCCATTACGACGGCACGCTGCTCGCGGGGTGCGCCAACGGCAACTGCAAGGCGACCATCGGCCCCGTCATGCACGCCTCGCTCGAGATCGGGCGGTGGTCGCTCGCCGGGCCACCCTCGCAGGTTCCCCTGACGAACTACGACGGACCGGTGTATTCCATGGAGGTCGCACCCAACGGTCGCATCTACTTCAGCGACGGGCGCGGCATCTACCGGCTGGCGCCGGCATGACGCCCGCCGACCCATCGACGACCATGCACCAGGAGGAGGCCGAAGACCCTATGCACATCCCAGCCGCGACGAAGACCGCAGGAGCTCTGACGATCACGCTCGCCATCGCTCTGATCGCCGTCGTCTCGCTCCCCGCATCAGCCGGGACCGGCGTGCGCGCGGTGAAGGTGGCGGCCGGGCTGAACGGGCCTGCTGCCTTCACGTTCACGCCCAACGGCACGATCGTCTACCTCGAGCGCGCCACGGGCGAGGTTCGCTTCCGCAACCCGAAGACCGACTTCGACCGCCTGTTCTTCGACATCCAGGGCGTGAACGGCGAGGGCGAGCGCGGCGCGCTCGGGGTCGCGCTGCACCCCCGTTGGCCCGACAAGCCGTTCGTCTACGTCTACGTGACCCGCTCGGTGAAGGGGAAGCTCCGCAACCAGATCGTGCGCATCCGCGACCGAGGGGGCGAGGGACGCGGCCTCACGACGATCCTGACGACGCCCGCGAGCTCCAGCCCGTATCACAACGGGGGCCGCATCATGTTCGGCCCTGACAGCAAGCTCTACGCGATCGTCGGCGACGGCCATACCTCGTCGAACGCGCAGGACCTCACGGCGAACCTCCGCGGCAAGATCCTGCGCATGAACCCCGACGGCTCGGTTCCCGGCACGAATCCGATGATCGACGGCAAGCGCGGCCGGATCTTCGCCTTCGGCATCCGCAACTCCTTCGGCTTCACGTTCGACCCCGAGAACGGCAACCTCTGGGAGACCGAGAACGGCCCGGAATGCAACGACGAGATCAACTACGTGCAGCCCGGCGACAACTACGCGTGGGGACCGAACCAGAGCTGCCCCGACACGAACCGGGACGGGCCCGCCCCGCAGCGCCAGCCCGAGGTCACCTTCTCGAACACGATCGGCATCACCGGCACCGCGTTCTGCGACGGGTGCGGCCTCGCCGGACGCCAGGGCGACCTGCTGTTCAGCGCGTGCTGCGACGGGGGCGTGGTGCGGCGGGTCTCGCTCGACCCGGCGCGAGACGACGTCGTCGGCAACCCGATCACGATGCTCGACGCTCCGGGTGGGTCGGTGTTCTCGATGGAGGTCGCACCCAACGGCAGCATCTACTTCAGCGACAACAACTCGATCTACCGGCTCCGCAACGCGTAGCTGCACCACGACGGCCGGCCCCTGGCCGCCGCGCGCGAGCCCTCGGCGGCCAACGCGCGACCGAGCCGCATGCCGAAGCTCGCCCCGAACGCGCCTGGGCGGGCCGAGTTGTAGGCCCGCTCGTGCACGGCTCCCCCACCGTCGGCAGCTGCATCGTCGAGCACGGCCGCGATCAGCGCGCGGCCGATGCCATGGCGTCGGCACTCCGGCGCCACGAACGCTCGGATCGTCAACCGAGGTGGGTCTCGCGGTTGCGAGAGGTGCGCGTACCCGGCCCCGATCGTCGCCGAGGCGGTTCCTCCTCGTCGTGCGATCCCTCGATACGGATCGACGGGATCATCGGACCTCCAGCGCGGGACACCCGGGTTCACGACGCGATCGCGCACGGTACCGATACCCAGAACGGCGACATAGGGGTACCCTCGAGGCAGGCCCGCCGTGTGACCGCCCGAGGCAACCACCCCGAGGTGAGCGATGGACATCGGACAGCCCAAGCGCATCATCGAGATCGAACCGGCGACGCTTCCCGTGCCCGGCGAGGTCCTGCCCGACCCTGAGCCGGCCGTTCGACCCGATCGCGACCCGGCGCCTGCCGCCCCCGAACGCCGTTCGTCGTGATCGACCGAGCACCGACGCTCGAAGGTCTGGTCACCGACGTCTCCTCCGAGCCGATCCTGGCGTGGCGCGCGTGGGCCCTAACGGGCCACCGCGACGGCACCGGCTTGCTGCTGCGACCGGTGGCCAAGCGCGCCCGCACCTGGCAGCCGCGCGAGATCGTGGAAGCCTCGTGCCGGACGTCTCGAAGGCACGAGGCGCCCGATCGACGATGCACGTGCGGGCTCCACGGCACGCACGGCATCGAGGTGCTCCGCCGGACCAAGAGTCCAGCCGTGCTGGGTCGCGTCGCCCTCTGGGGCCGGGTGATCGAGCACGAGCATGGGTACCGGGCGCAGTACGCCTACCCCCAGCGGTTGGCATTGATCTGCCAGTTCTGCTTCTGGATGACCGATGCCCGCAGGGCAACGCCCGAGCACGTCGGTTGGTTCCCGCGCGACGAGCTGATCCCGTTGTGCGACGAACACCTGGCCGTGGCTCGGCGCAACGACGTGTCGCCACGGCTCATGCTGTGCGCCTCCGAGGTGACCCAGGATCTGCGCGACGCCTACGCCGTCGACGCGCTGGCGATGTGAGCTAGCGGTCGCCCTTCGGGGGCCGCTTCCGTGCAGCGGTGCGGGCGAGTCGCTCGCGCAGATCGGCGGCCTGACGGGAAGCGGCATCGGATGGGACCGAAGGTGCGGCATCGGACCCATCATGGGCCGTCGGCTCCGTCTCCGGCTCCCGAGTGGCGTCGGTGGCCGGCTCGGTCGCGGCGCGCGGGGCGGCGGTGACGCGTTCGCTGATCTCGTCCAGGCGACGCTCGGCGTCGCGCACCCGTCGCTCGGCGATCTCGACCCGCCGCTCGAGCGGGGCGAGCGACGCCAGGCGATCGCGGGCCAGGCGCTCGCGCTCCTCGGCCTCGGACGCGCGGGCGATCGACACGTCACGCTCGTGCGCGACCTCGACGAGCGCGATCGTCGTCTGATCGTCGAGCTGGTCGTCAGGCGACTCGCCGCCAGCGGCGGGCGTATCGAACCCGGTGGGAGCCTGGACCTCGGTGGACGCCTCGTCGCTCGCCGGTGTTCGCGGTCGCGAACCCCGAGACCACCACCGCCGTGCCACAGGGCGGTCGGGATCATCCATGGCTTCCATCATCGGCCTGGCGACCACGATCCTTCACCTCCGAACGCGCCTTCCCCACGACCGAGCCTCCATGTGATGGACGTCACCGCACGGGTTCCCCGACCGGCTCAAGCTGCGATGCCTCCCCTCCGATACGGGAGCGGAGCACCAAGACGGAGGCACCCCGCAGTTCATGACTTCCCCCCGATCGATCCGTCATGCCCTGACGGCCTTCACGCTCGTGACGGCCGTGCTTGCCCTTGCCGCCCCGGCGAAGGGCCGCTCCGTGCTTGACGGGCAGCTGGCTGAGCGCGCGTCGATCATCGGCACGATCGAGCAGATCCGTGATCGACGAGCCGTGAGCGTCGCCGAGCTGCGCTCGACGATCGGCCACGCCTCGAGGCGATTGCGGCACATGCCCGGCCGCGGCGCGATCGCGAACCCCGAGCGGTTCAGGCATCTCCGCAAGGAGCTCCTGCACCAGCGTCGCGACGCGGCGCACCGCATCGAACGATCCAGCCGGTTCGTCGAGCGCAGGGTCCGCGCGCTCCAGGTCCGCCGGCGAACGATCGACGCCTGGGTCGCGACCTGGGGCGTCTTCGAGCACTGCCCGATCCGCGGCTGGCACTCGATCTCCGACAACTTCGGCATCACGGTGCGCCTGCCGGGAGTCCCCATCCACCGACACATGGGCAACGACATCCTCGCCTCCTCGGGCACCCCGATCGCGGCACCGTTCGACGGGTACGCGTCGGCCTCGTCGAGCGAGCTCGGAGGGCTCGAGGTGCGGATCACGGGGTCGCGTGGGTACGTCTACAACGCACACCTGTCGTCCTACGGCACGCTCGGGGACGTGCGGGCAGGCACGGTGGTCGGATACGTGGGTGCGACCGGCGATGCCACCACCGCCCATGATCACCTCGAGTGGCACCCGAACGGCGGCGAGGCCGTCGACCCCTACCCGTACCTCGCCGTCAGCTGTGACGCTCCCCCCGCCCAGTAGTCCGTCGCAGACTAGCGACCGTTGACCGAGAAGTGCTGGTAGTCCTTCTCGCCCGTCCAGTCGCCGCCCCACTTCCACCCCGCCGCGTGGAACGCCCACCACACCCGATCGTGATGGAACACCATGCCGCGTCGGCGGTCCGAGCGATCGAGGTAGTCCTCTCCCGCGGGCGGCGAGACCCCGCCGCTCCACACGAACGGGTTCTGCACCGGGTTCAGATCGAGAGCCCGTCCGTACGCGTGCTGCGACCACCGGCAGCACACCCCTGCGCGCCACCGGCAGTTGAACGCCGACGTGTTGTTCGCCTTCATCGAGCGCATATCGTCGGCGCCGTAGTGATCGACGAGCCGCATCCCTCTGATCGGGAACCGCTCGTCGAAGAGCCGGTGGAACGCCCGCGCGACGTCGTCGGCGTACCAGCGGTGCACGACCATGCGACCGGTGTGTGCCGCTCGATCGAACCCCCAGTACGACATGCGGACGATCCGCAGATCGGCGAAGCCCACGGGGCACCCCGGCCGCCACGACCGCCCGGTCATCAGGTCGCGCGTTCTCGGGCCGATCGGCGAGACGCGAGATTCGTACTCGGGCGCGCCGGCGCGGGCGGGCGATCCCCACGCCGCGATCGCGGCGGCGATGAGCGCGAGCGCGACGAGTCGACGCATGGTCAGCTTCGCACCTTCCCGAGCAGTCGCAGGATCTCGAGGTAGAGCCAGATCAGTGTCGCGATCAGGCCGAACGCGCAGTACCACGACATGTAGGTCGGCGCACCGGCCTTCGCGCCCTCCTCGATGAAGTAGAAGTCGACGAACAGGTTCAGCGCGGCGACGATGCAGATGCCGACGCTCACCGCGATGCCGAGCGGCGTCGGGTCGTTGATGAACCCGAGCTCCACCCCGAACAGGCCGAGAACGATCGCCACGACGTACATCAGCAGGATGCCCAGGGTCGCCATCATCACGACCGCGACGAACTTCTTCGTCACCTTCACGATGCGCGAGCCGTACAGGAACAGGGCCCCCGCGAACACGGCGAACGTCGCGAACACCGCCTGCAGCACGATGCCGTCGAACTCTTGCTCGTAGCCGAACGAGATCACACCTGCCCAGAAGCCCATCACGACGGAGTAGAGCGGCCCGGTGAACGGCGCGATCTGGGGCTTGAAGGCGGTGACGATCGACAGCACGATGAGACCCAGGAGCCCGATCATCATGATCGTGCCGACGGTGCCCGAGATCTGGTCGCCGAACGACCAGCCGTACGTAGCGCTCGTGATCGCGAGCACCAGCAGGAATGTCGAGCGCCAGATCGTGCCGTGAAGGGTCATGACCTTCGGTGCGACGTCGGGTCTGCCCGGGATGGTGATCGGTTCCAGGTGGGGCACGTTCTGGAACGTCTTCTCGTTCAGCATCTGTCGTGACATGTGGTCTCCTGTTCGGGCGAACGTGGCACTGCTCGCGCGGTGGTATGTCGCACGCGACGCAAGGTTGTGGAGACGACCGGGATCGAACCGGCGACCTCCGGCTTGCAAAGCCGGCGCTCTACCAACTGAGCTACGTCCCCTCGTCGCGCACCGAGTCTAGCCTCCGGGTCAGCCCTCGACGTGCCGATCGATGAGCGGGAACGTGGCCAGGCGACGCTCACCCTCGCCGTCGTAGGCGACGACCTCCACCCGGAGCGCGGTCAACGGCGCAACGTCGATCTGGACGCCGCGCATCCAGGCCTCGATCTCGGCCAACGGAGCCCCCTGGGCATCGATCGGGTAGGCGAGCGAGAGATGCGGGATCCAATCGTCGACGGCGATGAAGTCGCTGTACCCCGGCACCAGCTCCGCGTCGACGGCCGCCGCTCGAAGCGTGGTCAACGCCTCCACGAACGACGCTGTTCGTTCCAGGCGGACGACGGGGATGCCGTCCTCCCCGAGGATCTGGAGCGCCGCGGCGCGCAGCTCGATCGCAGGTCGGGAGGCTGCCCATGCGCCCACGACCTCGACGATCCGTTCCTCGTCGGATCTCGTGAGGGGTGTCCCCTCCGACCCGCTGGCCTTCAGCGTCGCGTGGGCGCTCGGGGCGACGCACGGCACACCGAGGCGATCGAGCACCTCGCCTTGCCACCGCACGAACGCCTCGGCGAGGTCGCCCACAGGTCGCACGACCACGTACGCGGTGCCTGCGACCTGGCGCAGCTTCCGCTCGTCGACCACGATCGGGTCGTCGGAAGGCTTGAGGCGGTCCTCGACATCGAGCCATTGCACGCGACCATCGTGGTCCAATCCGACCTCGACGCGGGCACCGCCTCCGGCAGTGGTGAACGAGCCACGCAGCGGCGTCTCGGCGTCGAGAGACTCGACCTGGAGCGGGCCCGACCGTGCGACGAGGAGCTCGGCCTCTCGTGCACGGCGATCGTACGGCTCGTCCGGTCCGACGTTGTCGGCGAAGAGCGCATCGGCATCGGCGTCACGCCACGACGACAGCAGCGCCGCGGCCCGTGCGGCAGCATCGGACAGGGCCGGCGATGGGCCGACCGGATACGCCGATCCGAGCTCATCGCGGTCGGCGAGCACCTCCAGCGCCTCGATGCATGCGCCGTGCATGTTCCCGTAGGTGACGTTCGAGAGTCCGATCACCCCGACCCCGCGATCGGGCAACCAGCGCATGTGCGAGCCGTAGCCCGGCAGCCCGCCGCTGTGGCCGACCGACACGCCGAGCCGCTCGTCGATACGGATGCCCAGCCCGATGCCGTAGCCGCTCGCGCTCACCCGTGACGGTCCGCCTGGGGCAGGACGGTGTCGGTTCACCGCGTCGACACGCCGGAGCTGTTGCATCTCTCGGCGCGCCCACCGAGACAGCGGGCCGCCATCTGCGTCGTCGCGCGGGGGCCAGGCGTCGGTGAAGAACCCGACCCAGCGAGCGAGGTCGCGCACGGTCGTCCAGATGCCCCCCATCGGAGCGATCGTGCCGTCGCCGACCGGCTCGCCCTCGTGCAGCCACGCGCCGTCCTGCACGCGGTACGGCTCGGCGACAACGCCGGCCTCGGGTCGGACCCAGGTCGTCGAGACCATACCGAGTGGCTCGAGCAGCGCCTCGGTCACCAGTTCCTGCACGCGCCCGCCCGCGATCCGTTCGATCACCAGGCCGACCAAGCCCCAGCCGAGGTTCGAGTACTCGAACCGGGTACCGGGCGCCCATGCGGACTCGATGCCGGACTCGATCAGCGCATCCATCGCCTCGGGCGCCAGGTCGAGGTGGCGATCGGCCCACGCGTCATCGGTGGGCAGGCCGGCTTCCATCGAGACCAGGTGGCGCACGGTGAGCGGCGGACCGTCGGTCGTTGGCCCTCGCCAGCCCTCGAGCTCGGGCACGTGCATCGCGACTGGATCGTCGAGCCGCAGGCGGCCGTCGGCCACCAGCGTCATCAGAGCCGCACCCGTGAAGCTCTTGGTCATCGAGGCGATGCGGAACACACTGTCGGCGTCGGGGGTCCCGGGCCCATCGAGTCGCAGCGCGCCGAGACCGCCGGAAACCATGAGCTCCCCGTCGCGCACGAGGCCCCAGGCGACGCCCGGGATGCGCTCACGACGAGCCCATCGCGCGAACACCGCGGCGAGCGTTTCCTCGGTCGATGGCGTCGGGTCCGTCACAGCTGCGTAGCCTACGGGCCCACGCGATGACGGACCGCTGCCACGATGGCGGCGTGGAATTCGACGGGCACATCATGGGGGCGTCGTTCGCCTCGGGCGATCGCCTCGTCGTGGGTCGGTGGTTCCGCTCCCCGTTCGGGCCCTTCGCCGACGTGATGTGGTGCCGGCCCGACGGTCGCCGGGTACTACTCGCACCCGACGAGCACGTGCGCGACTTCGTGGGCGGGCACTATGCGTTCGACGAGCTACGGCTCGAGCCGGTGCGGGTCGAGCGGGTCGACGGTGCGATCGAGGCCGCAGCCGGACCGATCCGCCTGGTGCTGCGACCACGCGCTCGCGGCACGGCCTCGCGCCTGCTGGCGATGCGTCCTCGTCGCATCCGCACGGCGAAGGCATGGATCGTCGCCGAAGACCGCCTGCTCCGACCGGTCGTGCGTCCGATGTTCGCCGCGGCCGACGTGCGCACGACCGGCGTGACGCTCGCAGGCGTGCGCGAGTGGTACGCGATCCACGACTATCGCGACGCCGATGCGAGCGCCTCGGTCGACGGCGAGGATCTCGGCATCACCGCCCCCTGTCCCCCCGCGGGTTTCGGGTTCAGCGAGTTCCCGTCGAGACCCGCACTCGTCCGCGTGACGTCGTTGTTCGATCTGGACGGAGCATCAGCCCGCCCCGTGCTACGAACCTGACTCGCTCGGCGACGGGCTGTTCGTCGGGGTCGGCGACATGCCGGGCCGCCACTGTTCCACGGCGCCGTCGTCCGGGGCGCGGTCGAGGCAGGTGCGTCGGCACACCTCGCCGGTGAAGCTCGTCATCGTCCACCAGGCGTACGACGTGCGGAACCGCCCGAACTCGAGCGACTTGATCGGCACCGCGACCGACACCCCGTCGGATGACTTCCGCCGGACCGTCACGTTGCGCAGGAACTGGTCGCGCCGGTCCCGGCGATCGCGCCAGAGCGATCCCTGCAGGTCCGAGCCCGTGCTGCGCACGACCACGAAGTACTCGGGGTCCTCATCGCCCTCGGTGTCGAGGAAGACGTAGCCGTTGCCTCGATCCCAGATCGACGCGGGCGTCCAGTCGGCGAACGTGAGCACCGTGACCTCGGTGCCGCCGTCGTGAGCGAGCCGCACTCGCCGCACGTCGAGAAGACCCTTCGTGTCGTTCGGATCGTTGAAGTCGCTGTGGAACGACGGGGCAGCGATCGCGACGACCGCCACCAACGCGAGCAGGCCGGCCACGACGAACGGTACGGCAGGGCGCAACGACGACGCGGCCCACCGGTTCCGGGTCGAGGTCACGTGGGCGCGCCCCGGCCCAGCCATCTGATCGCCGTCCACGCGGTGAAGCCTGCCACGCCGAGCCCTGCGATGGCCAACACCATCGGCAGGAACTCTCCGGCATCGGGCCATCCGGGCCACGACAGCACGGGCTCGGGGGCCGGCCGCAGCACGACCGCGATCGCGAGGGCAGCCAATGCGGCGTTGCGCAGCAGCAGGGCGGGAGGCGCCACCGCCTCGCGACCGCCGAAACACCCGCACGGCACCTGAGGACCGAACCGGCGCCACGCGCGCACGGCTTCCCCGGTGAACACGACCAACAGCACGAGCGCCCAGATGCCGGCGGCCCGGGTCCAACCTGACGCCGCCAGCAGCGGCACCACCGCCTCCGCCGTCGGCACGGCGAACGTTGCGACACTCTCGACCCCAGGCGGCAGCCCATGGGCACTCAGCGTGCCCCGCCATCCGCCGATGTCGACCGCCTTCGACGTCGCGGCCCACGCGAACGCGAGCGCGAGCACCGCGGTCGCGAACGCGGCCCATCCGTCGGTGGCTCGGATCGCAGTCGCAACTGAGAGCGCGGCCACGGCCACGAGCGCAGCACCGTTCGCGACATGCCGCCGGCGTTCCGGCGAGCCGGCCAACCGGTCGACGAGCCCCTGGGACTCTTCCTGGGTGCGGATGCCGGCTGCCCTCGCCGCCGAGAGGCCTCGCAGCAGCCCGAACGGCGCGACGATGAGCGCACCCACCAACGGATCACCCGAGGCGAGCGCAGCAACGGCCACCACCACGAGGGTGCCGTGGGACAGGTAGGTGAAGAACCCGATGCCGAGTCCGGCGCCGTACAGGGTGGCGGCGATCGGCCACGAGAAGTACTCACGCCACCAGTCGGGCACCTGCCGTCTGAGCTGCGGCACGGTGGCCGTCACCCTCGGGAGCTCGCCCGCCGCGTAGATGAGCGCCGCCAACGCGAGCGCCACCGCCCCGGCGCGTCCCCACGGTGCCTCGAGCAGCGCGCCGACCGCGGCGAGCGCGGCGCCGAAGAGCGCGGCGGTCACCGTCGCGCCGGCGACGTGCAGCGCGAGAGCGACGGCCCACCGGGTGCGCCCCCCGTACACGACGGGGGTGATGGTCTCCACCATCGACAGCCCTCAGGGGCCGTACAGCGCCGACCACCCGGCGATCGCCGACGCGGCGACGAGCACCAGCAGCAACGACGCCTCGAGCGCGTCGCCGCCGAACGGATCGATCAGCACGTCTTGTTGAGCTCCCGATACGTGATGCAGAAGACCTTCAGCGGGCGCGGGCAGTACCCACGCACCGCGTAGTCGCCGTTGATGCGGATATCCGACCTGGAGCAGCAGTCCTGGATGTGCCGCAGCCGGCCCGAGCAGCACCGCGTCCACCCGCCGCCGTAGCGGGGCGATCCGGTGAACGGGTACGCCTCGGGCACGACCTGTTCGCAGGTCTTTCGCCTGGTCTGGTTCCGCGGGTCGAGGTACTTCTCTCCCTCATCGTCGACCGGGTGCCCGTACTGCGGATGCATCGGGTAGCCGTAGCGGTCGGTACGCGACAGGGGCGCGTAGGGGTGGGGGCACGAACCCGTCGTGTAGGTGTGTCCGCAGATGTGATAGGCCTGTGCGCGATCGGGCGCGATCGCGGTGGCGACCAAGCCACCGCCCGCGAGCGCCACCACCCCGCGGCCGACGCGGCCGAGGAAGCTCCGGCGGGTGGTCTTCGTGGCGAGCGATCGTTCCGCCCGCTCGATCGAGGTCAGCTTGCCCACTGCTCGCGATCCTCCGTGATCCGTCGGTTTGCGGTGTCCACGAGTCCTTCGACCTGCTCCAGGTTGTTCACGGTGCCCTTGGCTCGCACGACGCCCTGTTCGTCGAGGACGACGACGAACGGGGTTCCGGGTACCTCGAGGGTCCGCTCCGCATCGGGATCGTGCACGACGATCGGATCCAGCCTCCCCGCGGCGGCCGCGGCCGGTACGCCCGGTGACACCTCGCGGCAGACGACGCAGGTCTCCGACGCGAACAGCACGAGGCGGGGTCGGCCGGCGCCACCGAGAACAACCTGCTCGCCGTCGGCGGCGTGCGCGGACACCGAGGGCAGCGGCTCGCCGAGCGCGGGGCCCTCGTCGTCGATCTCCAGAGCACCGCGCGGTCCCAGTCGCAGATGCAGGGTGCCGACCTGCCGGGCGAGCGCGACCACCACGATGCAGAGCACGACGACGAGCAGCCACAGCACGACGAAGGCGAGCGCCCACCACCCAGTCATCCGGCCATCACCGTCCGTCCGGCGCTCCGCGCACCCTCAACGCATCGTCCACGTCGGCTGCTTCGTCTCGTCCAGGAACTGTACGAACGGTGAGCCGTCGCCGGCCAACCCGACGATCGCCCGGAGCTCGCCGGCGCGATCGAGCAGGCGGAGCACGGGCGAGCCTTCCGCAGCCAGCCCGAGCCGCACCCGCACCTTGCCCGCGTGGTCGTAGAGGCCGAGCGTCGGCGAGCCCTGCTCGGCGAGCGAGTAGACCTGCGACAGCTCGCCCTCGCTCACCTGCATTCCCATCGTGGGCGACGCCTCGGGTGCGAGTCCGAACTTCGCTCGGATGCGCCCGTTCTTGTCACCGAACGCCAGGCTCGCGCTCCCGTCGCTCGACAGGCCGACCGTGGCACGGACCTTGCCGTTCTCGTCGCCGACCGCGAGCCCGGCGGCACCGTCGGCGGAGAGACCGAAACGCATGCGCACCTGCCCGTCAGGAGCGAGCAGTGAGAAGAACGGATCCTCGTCGTTCGAGAGCCCGATGCGGACCCTTACCCGACCGTCGTCGTCGACGACCTCGAACTCTCCCGCTTGCACGACTCGCTTCTTCATGTCACCCCAGCCCGCTCGATGTGGGCAAGCGACGACCCGGCGGCGAGCCGAACGTCGCGGTACGCGGCGGACGCGTCTGCGTATGGTCGCCCCTGCGAGCCCTCGGCTCAAGCACGTCGGGCGAAGGGAACGAGGCCGGAACGTGAGAAACCGCCGGAACCCGGGGGCCCCAGCGGTCTCTCACCGACGACGTTACGGCGGGTCGGGTCATCTCGTCAAATCCGAACCAGATTCTTGTCACTCTTTCCCGAACGATTCGCTGCGGATCGTCGTCTCGACGAGGCGATCGGGGCGCGGGACGACGCCGATGCCCGGGCCTGTCGGGACCGCCATCGTGCCGTCGGGGGCCATCACGAACGGATCGGTGAGGTCGTCGAGGAAGTACCGGGCACTCGCGCTGGTGTCGCCGGGGAGCGTGAACCCCGGCATCGCCGCGAGCGCCAGGTTCTGCGCCCGGCCGATGCCGGTTTCGAGCATGCCCCCGCACCACACGGGCACCCCGGCGGCCCGGCAGACGTCGTGCACCCGCCGGGCTTCGACGATGCCGCCCACCCGGCCCTGCTTGATGTTCACGATCCGGCAGCTGCCGAGTTCGATCGCCGCCACGGCGTCGGCGGCCGATCTGATCGACTCGTCGAGGCACAGGTCCGTGTGGATCGCGCGCTGCAGCTCGGCGTGGCGGACGAGATCGGCGTGGTGCAGCGGCTGTTCGATCATCACCAGGTCGAAGGCGTCGAGCGCGCGGAAGACGTCGAGGTCGTCGATCGTGTACGCCGCATTGGCATCGACGCTGAGCGCGATGTCGGGATGTGCGGCCCGCACCGCGCCGACCCGTTCGACGTCGATGCCGGGCTCGATCTTGAGCTTGATGCGCCGGTAGCCTTGGGCGAGATAGCCCTCGACCTGCTCGAGCAGCGCTTCGGTCGTCTCGGCGATGCCGATCGATACCCCACAGGCCACTCGGCCGCGCTCAGCGCCCAGCCACCTCGCGAGCGAGACACGGTCCGCCCGGAGCTCGGCGTCGACGACCGCGTCGATCACGGCTGCCTTGGCCATCGGGTTGCCACGGACGTGTCCGAGTCGTCGATCGAGGTCGTCGATCGCGACGAGGTCGGCTCGCAAGAGCGCCGGGGCCAGGTGATCACGGATCACGAGCCATGCGCCCTCGTTGAACTCCTCGCTGTAGCCGGGATCGACGTCGGAGACGCACTCCCCCCAGCCCTCCCCCTCATCGGTCACGATCCGTACGAGCACGCACTCCTTCTCCGTCGACGTGCCGAAGCTGGTGCGGAACGGTCGCACCAGGGGCAACCTGATCAACCGCAGTTCGATGGTCCGCACGACGCTCATGCCGATGCCTCCTGGGTCAGGAGATACGTCGGTCGCCCGCCCTCTCGGTCGGGATCGAACGCGACGACGACGAAGCCGGATGCCATGCAAGCTCCGAGGGTGGCGCCGACCGCTTCGCGCCACGCCGAGCCGAGCGACGGGTCGGCGGCTCGCAGAGCCGCGTGATCGCGGGGGACCTGCACGCCGACGACCTCTCCTCGGTGCGGATCGCCCACGATCTCGGGCACGGGAGCGTCGACGGATCCCCCGCTCCGCACGATGAGCCTCGCGCCGTGGGGGATCGTGGGAGCGGTCGGGTCGGCGTCGAGCGACCATCGCACGACGAGCCGGTCGCTGCGGTCGCCCGCGTTGATCGCGTCGGGCATCTGCCCGTAGTAGTCGCGGTGGAACAGGTCGCACGTTGCTCCGAGCTTGTTGATGTTCAGGTGTGCGTTGCGTGCGACCAATGGGTCGAACGTCCACCGCACGAGATGGATGCCGCGATCGAGGCACGACGCCCGCTGGGCGAGCTTGAGCGCGTACCCGACGCCGACATGCCGTCGATCCGGCAGAGCGGCGAGCATGTGCGAGTGTTCGTGCAATCCGTCGACCGTGGAGACGGCCGCCCAGCCGAGCACGTAGCCGATCAGTTCGTCGCCGTCGAACGCCCCCCACGGTACGTTGCCCGACCCTGCCAGCGCCCGGATCGTCTCGCGCGGGATCGCCTCCTGCCAGGTCGCCATCATCACGCGCAGGATCGCGTCGGCGTCGTCCAGTGAGGTGAGCGGGCGCAACCCAACATCCGCCTTCGCCGCAGCTTCGATGGCGCGTCCCCACGCGGGACCATCCACGCGGCGCAGTCTATCGGTGCCTCCCGCGCCGCCCGGAGCGCGACCACGGCCCATGCATGCGGAAGGCCCGCCGTGGCGGCGGGCCCTCCGTCTGATCGATCGCCGGTGGAACCGGCGCTGACGCCGCCGATCAGCCGCCGGCGGGCGGCGGCAGCTCCTGCCATTCGACGTCATCGAGATCGTCGCCACGGCGGCGTTTCACGAACGCCACGATGGCCGCGATCGCAGCGCCGATCACGGCGATCTTCATGAGCTTCTTCAAGAATCCGCCCTTCTTCTTCTCCTCGACGGCCTCGACCGTCACGGTGGCTTCATCTGTCATGGGGGAGCCCTCCTTCCGGGAGTGGGCCTGGATGGACTTGAACCATCGACCTCTTCCTTATCAGGGAAGCGCTCTAACCGGGCTGAGCTACAGGCCCCAACTCAACGGGGCCGCTCGCCCTCGTGGCAGCGTAGCCACGGCCCGAAACCGGTGTCAAACGAAGGGCTGGAAGGCTCAGTGGTGTGGCCGCTCGGCAAGGGTGACCTCCACCCCGCCGATGATGTCGCTGATCAAGTTGTAGAGCATCGAGATGAAGACGTTGATCACCGACCACACCCCCACGAAAAGCAGCCCGCCGAACAGCCCCCAGATGAAGAGCGACCCTCCGTCGATCTCGATGGGTTCCGCGCCTCCCGTCGACGTCGTGCCCGTGCCGAAGACGTACCCGAGCACGGTCTCGAGCGAGTCGATCGCACCTGCTGCCGACAGGACCCCGTAGACGATCACCATCGCGAACAGCACGATCAGCATCAGGCACAGGTAGAAGAGCAGTGAGAACTTCAGCACCGATAGCGGGCTCACCTTCCGCACGACCACTCGGGTGCGGCGCGGGGCGGAACGCACACGAGGCGAGTGGGCCGGCCGCGTCGCTCGGGTGGCGCGCGTCGCTTCCGTGTCGGCGTCGGACGCGCCCTTCGCGTCAGACGGCGGCGGAGCAGGGGTCGTCGCTGCGGGCGACGCCGAGGGGGTCGTCGCTACGGGCGACGGAGCGTCGACCGCCGCCGCGATCACGCGTGGCTGTGGCGGGGGGCCACCCGCGCCGGCGCCGCGCTGCTGCGAGCGCGGTTCGGCGGTCTCCGGTTGTTCGGCCGTATGCATCATCTCCTCGGAACGAAGTTCTAAGGGTACGCCCTGGCCGAGGCAAGTACCCGGAGCATCAGGTGCGGAACGGCCCGCCGGGTGCGAACACGACGCGGGCGTGCACGACCGCCAGGATCGCGCCGGCCACAGGAGCGATGATCCACGACGCGGTGTCGGGCTGGTCCTGCACGAGCAGGCAGCCGGCTGCGATGCCGGCACCCGAGAGCGCGAGCACTCCGGACCACAGGCCGATCGAGCGCCCCGACCGCATGCCGACGAGGCCTGCGAGGAACGCCAGCACCGACACCACGATCGTCGCGAGCCCGCCGTCCATATCGTCACATCATCCCCTACGTATCCCGGTCGGCATCACTTCGAGATGACTACGTAGTTCTCACCCGCATCAGCTCAAGAGGCCCCGTCCTCCCTGCCGATACCGCAGTAGGACATCGAGGGGAGAGGGAGACACGAGCTGATGCGGAACCGAACGGCACGGTTGCTGGCGATCGGGGTGGCAGGAAGCCTGGTGGCCGGTTTGGTCGTGGCTGCCAACGCCGAGTCGTCGGTGCAGGTGGCCCTGCGCCAGAAGCACGACCTGCAGCAACGGATCGAGGAACTCCAAGAGACGAGGCGCCTTCGCAGGGTCGGGCTGCACCAACGCATCCGGTTCTCGCAGGCGCGTCTTCGCAACGCGCCTGGCGCCGCCAAGGTGGGTGACCGCGCGCGCTACCACCGGTTCCGTCAACAGCAGGTCGACCGCATCGAGAACCTGCGCGCGCAGGAGCGGGAGCTCTTCCGCACGACGCGCGCGAGGATCCGCGACCTCAGGTCGAAGCGCACCGGTCTCGCGGAGTGGATCGAATCGCTTCCGCTGCAGCGGTGTCCGGTCGACGGTCCGGTGGTGGTTTCCGACGGCTTCGGTGACATCCGTGACATGCCGGGCACACCTCGCCACATCCACCAGGGCAACGACATCATGGCGCCGACCGGCGCGCCGATCATCGCACCGTTCGACGGCGAAGCCGTCGCCGGCTCCAGCGATCTCGGAGGCAACTCCGTCAAGGTCTACGGTGCGGGCGGTTACGTCTACAACGCCCATCTGTCGGCCTACGGCAAGCTGGGCCCCGTGCAGGCGGGCGACGTGATCGGCTACGTGGGCAGCACCGGCAATGCGACGGCGCCACACAACCACTTCGAGTGGCACCCGGGCGACGGCGCGGCGGTGGACCCCTACTTGTTCCTCGCGGCGGTCTGCTGACGACAGTGACAGTAGGGCGGGGTTCGTCCCCGCCCTACTCCTCGTCCATCTGGGTGATCACAGGGGCGAGCGCCACGACCGTGGCGTCGTCCTCGACCCGCATCGTGCGCACCCCCTGGCTCGACCGTCCGACACGCCGGATGTCGCCCGCGCCGACGCGCACGACCTGGCCGCTCGACGAGATCACGAACATGTCGATGTCCTTCGAGCCGATGTAGGCGCCTGCGAGGAGACCGGTCTTGCCGGTCAGCTGGTGGCCGATCACGCCTTTGCCGCCTCGGCCCTTGGGCGGGTAGTCGGTGAGCCTCGACCGCTTGCCATAGCCCTGCTCGGTGACGCTGATCATCTCCTCACCGTCGGACGCGAGACCGACGGCGAGCACGCGATCGTCGTCGGGGAGGCGCATGCCGATCACGCCGCCGGCGTCGCGGCCCATGGGCCGAACGAGCGACTCCTTGAACCTGATCGCCTGGCCCCTGCGCGAGACCAGGAACACCTCGTCGGTGCCATCGGTGAGCCGCACGTCGATCAGCTCGTCGTCGCCCCGAAGCTTGATGGCGATCAGGCCCGTGCGGGGCGAGTCGTACTCCGGCAGCTTCGTCTTCTTCACGACGCCCTTGCGGGTGGCGAACAGCAGAAACTGCCCCTCGGCGTACTCCTTCAGGTCGATCACCGCGCTGATCTTCTCGTCGCCGTCGAGGGCGACGCCGGGCAGGTTCGCCGCATACATGCCGCGCGCGGTACGGCCCGACTCGGGGATCTCGTGTGCCTTCACGCGGTACACGCGACCCTTCGTCGTGAAGAACAGCATCCAATGGTGGGTGGTCGTCGTGAACACGTGCTTCACGACGTCCTCCTCCTTGAGGTTCTGTCCGCGTACCCCCTTGCCGCCCCGACCCTGCTTCTTGAACGCGTCGACGGGCAGGCGCTTCACGTAGCCGGCCCGGCTGACCGAGATGATCACGTCTTCCTCGGCGATCAGGTCTTCGACGTCGAAGTCGCCCTCGTCGGCCTTGACGGCGGTGCGGCGTGAGTCGCCGTGCTTCTTCTTGATCTCGAGCAGCTCGTCCGTGATGACCGCCCGCAGCTTGACCGGGTCCTCGAGCAACGACGTGAAGTAGGCGATCTTCTCGAGCAGCTCGGTGTGCTCCTTCTCGAGCTCGGTGCGGGCGAGCTTCGTGAGGCGGCGCAGGGGCATGTCGAGGATGTGGTTCGCCTGGATCTCGCTGAGGGTGAACGTCGACATCAGCTTCTTGCGGGCGGCGTCGGCATCGGCCGAGCCACGGATGATCTTGATCACCTCGTCGAGGTGGTCGAGCGCGATCAGCAGCCCGAGCACGATGTGGTCGCGCTCTTCGGCCTTGCGCAGATCGAACCTGGTGCGCCTGGTGACGACGTCGATCTGATGGTCGACGTAATACCCGACCATCTCCGCGAGGTTCAGCGTGCGCGGCACGCCGTCGACGAGCGCGAGCATGATGATGCCGAAGTTCTCCTGCAGCTGGGTGTGCTTGTAGAGCTGGTTCAGCACCACGTGCGGGTTCGCGCCCCGCTTCGTCTCGATGACCAGCCGCATGCCTTCACGGTTGGACTCGTCCTTCAGGTCGGCGATGTCCTTGACCTTCTGCAGCTTCACGAGGTCGGCGATCTTCTCCGCCAGCCGTGCCTTGTTGACCTGGTAAGGAAGCTCGGTCACGACGATCTTGGTCTTGCCGTTGGCGCCTTCCTCGATCTGCGTGACCGCGCGGACCCTGAGGGAGCCGCGGCCCGTCTCGTAGGCATCGCGGATGCCCTGGCGCCCCATGATCGTGGCCCCGGTCGGGAAGTCCGGCGCCTTGATGAACTTCATCAGCTCGTCGGGGGTCGCTTCGGGGTTGTCGAGGTAGTGCACGACCCCGTCGATCACCTCGTTGAGGTTGTGCGGCGGGATGTTCGTCGCCATACCGACGGCGATGCCCCCGGCGCCGTTCACGAGCAGGTTCGGGAACCGTGAAGGCAGCACCGTCGGCTGCTGCTCGTACCCGTCGAAGTTGGGCACGAAGTCGACCGTCTCGGACTCGATGTCGCGGAGCAGCTCCATCGCCATGGGCGCCAGCCGCGCCTCCGTGTACCGATAGGCGGCGGCCGGGTCGCCGTCGACCGAGCCGAAGTTGCCGTGCCCGTCGACGAGCGGGTACCGCAGGGACCAATCCTGCGCCATGCGCACGAGGGCGTCGTAGACCGACTGGTCTCCGTGGGGGTGGTACTTCTTCAGAACGTCGCCGATGACGGCGGCGCACTTGCGATGGGGGCGGTCGGGCCGGTAGCCGGCCTCGAGCATCGCCCAGAGGATGCGCTTGTGGACCGGCTTCAAGCCGTCGCGCACGTCGGGCAGAGCTCGCCCGACGATGACCGACATCGCGTAGTCGAGATACGACCGTTGGATCTCATCTTCGAGCTGGATCTGCTCGACGTTGCCGACGAAGAGGCCTTCTTGGCTCATCCGCTACGCCTTCGGCTACTTGAGCGACGTGCCACGGTGTGTGATCAGCTCCCTAGACGTCGAGGTTCTGGACGTACTTCGCGTTGGACTCGATGAAGTGCTTGCGCGACGGCACGTCGTCACCCATCAGGACGCTGAACAGCCGATCGGCCGCCACGGCGTCGTCGAGCGTGACCTGCAGCAGGGTTCGATGCTCGGGGTCCATCGTCGTGTCCCAGAGCTGGTTCGCATCCATCTCGCCGAGGCCCTTGAACCGCTGCGGGTCGCCGATCTTCTTGTTGCCGGTTCCTTGGCCATTCGCGTTCTTGCGGAACTCGTCCCACTCACGCTCGGTGTAGAAGTAGTGCTCTTCCTTGCCCTGCTTCAACAGGTACAGGGGGGGCTGCGCGAGGTACACGTACCCGGCGTCGATCAGCATCGGCATGTAGCGGAAGAAATACGTGAGCAACAGCGTGCGGATGTGAGCACCGTCGACATCGGCGTCGGCCATCAGCACGACCCGGTGGTACCGGGCCTTGTCGATGTCGAACTCATCGCCGATACCGGTGCCGATCGCGGTGATCAACGCCTGGATCTCGTTGTTCTCGAGGATCTTGTGCAGGCGCGCCTTCTCGACGTTGAGGATCTTGCCGCGGATCGGCAGGATCGCCTGGGTCGCGCGGTCGCGCGCGCTCTTGGCCGAACCGCCGGCCGAATCGCCCTCGACGATGTAGAGCTCACACGACGCGGGGTCGGAGAGCTGGCAGTCGGCGAGCTTGCCGGGCAGCGAGCCGCTCTCGAGGAACGACTTGCGACGTGTGAGGTCGCGGGCCTGGCGAGCGGCCAGCCGTGCCTTCGCGGCGCTCGAGGCCTTCACGAAGATGCGCTTGGCGTCTCCGGGGTGCTCCTCGAGCCACGTCGCGAAGGCCGCGTTCACGGTGGTCTCGACGAGGGAGCGCATCGACGCGTTGCCGAGCTTCGTCTTCGTCTGCCCTTCGAACTGCGGGTCGCGCAGCTTGACCGAGATGATCGCGATCAGGCCCTCGCGAACGTCCTCCCCGATCAAGTTGTCGTCCTTCTCCTTCAGTAGCCCCTTGGTGCGCGCGTGGCGGTTCAGCACGTTCGTCAGGGCCTTCTTCAGCCCCTCCTCGTGCATGCCGCCCTCGTGCGTGTTGATCGTGTTCGCGAACGAGTAGAGGGACTCGGTGTAGCCCGTGTTCCACTGCATCGCGATCTCGACCTCGCCGTCGTCGGTCGTGCCGGTGTCGATCGAGATGATCTTGTCGACCGTCTCCTTGCCCTGGGCGAGGTACTTCACGAAGTCGACGAGGCCTCCGTTGGCTTTGAAGACCTCCTCGACCTTCGGCGCCTCACGCTCGTCGATGAGCTTGATCTCGACGCCCTTGTTGAGGAACGCCAACTCGTGCAGGCGCTCGGCGAGCGTCTCGCGCTTGAACTCCAGGGTCTCGACGAAGATCTCGGGGTCGGGCCAGAACCGCACGCGGGTACCGGTCTTCGTGGTGGCCTTGCCCTTCTTGAGGGCCGCGAGACGCTTGCCGCGCTCGTACGTCTGGGTCCACGAGTGCCCATCGCGCAGGACCTCGACGTCGAGCTTCTCGCTGAGTGCGTTGACGACCGAGACGCCGACACCGTGCAATCCGCCGGAGATCGCATAGCCGCCGCCGCCGAACTTGCCGCCGGCGTGCAGCACGGTCAGCACGACCTCGACCGCAGGCCGGCGATCCTTGGCGCCCGGGATCGGCTTGACCGGGATGCCGCGGCCGTTGTCGATGACGCTCACCGAGCCGTCGGGGTGGATCGTGACGACGATCTTGTCGGCGAACCCGGCCATGGCCTCGTCGACCGCGTTGTCGACGACCTCGTAGACCAGGTGGTGAAGACCACGAGCGCTGGTGGTGCCGATGTACATGCCGGGGCGCTTGCGGACCGGTTCGAGCCCCTCGAGGACCTGGATGTTGCTGGAGTCGTACGCGGCTGCGCTCTTCTTGGTTCTGGTTGCCAACGGGCCTCCGATCGATGCTGCGTCAGACCTCGGGACGAGCCCACGCAGAACCCCACGCGACATGCGGGAGGCGTGCGCGGGAAGGTCGCACGAACCGACAACCATCTTACCGCAGGGGACCGACCTCCGACCGCTTCCCGGTGTCGGAAAACGGCTCTCTACCTGGGATTTCGCACCACGACGCGGACCTGACGCACCTGGTCGCCTCCGAGCGCCTCGTCGGCCTTGCGCCGGATCTCCTCGTGCAGGAACTTGGCCTGCGCCCCCCACGGACCGCTCGAGACCTCGACCGTCAACACCCCGTCGTCGAAGGCGCCCGGCGCCGTCTCGCCGGCGAGCCGCTCCCCCACGATCTCTGGCCACCGGGAGGCCAGCTGAGCCACGGGCATGCCGCGGCTGAACACCTGCTCGCGCATCAACCCGTCGACGATGTCGGCCAGCGTGACGGCGTCGTCGGAGCGTGGGCGCTTGCGGCCCCCGAATCCCTTCGCGTCGGGCATCAGGCCGCTCCCCCTCGACCGATCGCGGGGGCGCGCGGCGCCACGGCGCCGGCCCGCACGTCCCATACGGCGTCGGCGTGCGTCGGCACGTCAGCCTCATCGGCAACCGACACGAAGACCTGGCCGACGCGCTCCGCGAGCCGCGCGAGCAACCGGTCGCGGCGAGCGGGGTCGAGCGCGCTGAACGGGTCGTCGACGAGCAGCACGGGGGGCTCTCCGAGCTCCTCGGTCACCGCGGACGCCAGCCCCGTGCGCAGGCAGAGTGCCGTGGCCCACGTCTCGCCGTGCGAACCGGCCGACCGCGCGCCAAGGTTGCGGACCTCAAGCGTGAGATCGTCGCGGTGCGGACCGACGAGCGATGTGCGACGGGCGAGCTCGTCGCTGCGTCGCTCCGCGATCCGTGCTCGGAACGCCCCCTCGAGGTCGGACGCATCCCACACGTTCGGCTGGTAGCGCACGACCAACTCGTCGCCGGCGAGGTGGGCGAATTCCGCAGCAGCGTGTGGAGCGAGGTGCATGATCGCTTCGTGCCGCGCCTGGACGAGCGCAGCGCCCGCCTGGACGAGCTCCTCGTCCCACGCGTCGATGCCCACCGGCACGCCGGGGCGGTCCCACTCCTTCAACAGGCGGTTCCGCTGACGCAGGGCCCGGTCGTAGGCGGTGAACGAACCCTCCTTCAGCGGCCAGAGCGCGGTCACCGCCTCGTCGAGGAACGTGCGCCGCTTCGATGGGTCGCCGATCACGATCGGCAGGTCGAAGGGGCCGAACAGCACCGCGCGGACCTGGCGGCGAAGGTCGCGTTTGCGCCGCACGGGCGACCGGTTCACCTTCACGCGGCTCGCGCCCTTCACCGGGATCTCGATCTCCACGAGCACCTTGCCCCCACCGGTCTCGAACTCACCGCGGGCGTACGCCGCGTCATGGCCCTCCTGCACCAGCGCCGAGTTGGCGGAGGCCCTCGGCGAGCCGAGGGCGTAGAGCACGTACATGCCCTCGAGCAGGTTCGTCTTGCCCTCCCCGTTCGGCCCGACCACCACCGTCAGCCCATCGGGCAACGGATCGAGGTGCGTGTGCTCGTGGTTGCGGAACCGCCGTAGCTCGACCCAGGCCAGGCGCATCGCGAGACGGAGGCCCGCGTGCCGGCGGTCAGGAGACGACGGCCGGCAAGCGCACGGGCATCACGAGGTAGGTGAACTCGTCGCTCTCGCCGCGCACGACACCCGGCTTCAGCCCGTCGCGCACGTCGATGCGAACGCTCTCCCCGTTCGCGGCGCGCAACCCGTCGGCCAGGTACTGCGGATTGAAGGCGACCGTGAGGTCGTCGCCTTCGTACCGAGCCTCGACCGTCTCGACCGCCTGCCCCAGATCGGGGCTCGACGACGAGAGCTTGACCCCCAGTGCGTTGAACTCCAGCCGGACCGGCGTCGTGTCGCGGGCCATGAGCCCGACGCGGCTCACCGCATCGAGCAGCTGCTGTCGGCTGATCGTCAGCCGGCTCTCGTGCTGGTCGGGCAGCAGCTGGCGGTAGTTCGGGAACTCGCCCTCGATCAGTCGCGACGTGAGCGTGAGCTCGCCTATGCGGAAGGCCACCTGCGACTCGTCGACGACGATCTCGAGCGTTCCCTTCTCGTCGGCTGAGGCGGCTCGGCCCGCTTCGCTCAGGGCCCGCTCGGGCACGATGGCCTTGCCTTCACCATCGGCGGTCGCCACGAGCTCGCGGACCGCGAGCCGGTACGAGTCGGTGGCGACCATCACGACGCCTTCGCGGCTGACCTCGATCAGCACGCCCGTGAGCACCGGACGGGCTTCGTCACGCGAGGCCCCCCGGGCGACCTGGTGCACCGCCTCGGCGAAAGCGCCGGCCTCGGCCGTGATCTTCGTGCCGCTGGGCTCCTGCAGGCCGGGGAAATCCTCGGCCGGCAGTAAGCGTAGCGTGCCTTCATATGCGGCACAACGGATATGGGCTTGCGACTGATCCGTCTCGACATCGACCGGAGCATCGGACAACGACTTCACCGTGTCGCCGAGCAGGCGAGCCGGCACGAGGGCGATGCCAGGCTCGCTCACCTGCACATCGGTCGCCAACCGCGCCGACACCTCGAGGTCGGTCGTCGTCAGCATGAGGCGGCCCTCATCGGTCGCCTCGATCAGTACGCCCGTGAGCGCCGGGATGCCCGGCCTCGACGACACCCCGCGCTGAACGGTCTGCAGTGCCTCGGACAACGCGTCTCGGTCACACCGGAACTTCACTCGGTCCACCCCCTGCATCTACTGTCTTGAAGAAGGAAAGAACATCGGTAGTAGGCACTGTGGAAACCTGCATGGACGTACCGTTCCCGCAGCGTAGACGGGCCGTCCGACATGTGGGAAACGCGTGGGGAAAACGTGTCGCTCCCCGGAAGACGCCGGAACGAGGACGCGGTTCCCACCGATCGCGACGACTTGTGCACAGGTCGGTCCACAGACCGCCGAGGTCGCCCGCGGACGCGATCATGCGGCACGCACCCGCCCTCGGATGATGCGCGTGAGGTCCTGCACCTGACGGAAGGTCGCGTCGCGTGCCCGCATCTCGTCCTCGACCTTGCGGATGCCGTGCAGCACGGTCGTGTGGTCGCGGCCGCCGAAGATCTCGCCGATCTTCAGCAGGGACAGGCCCGTGCACTCCCGCGTGAGGTACATCGCGATGTGTCGCGCCTGGGTAAGCGGGCGCGAGCGCGACTTGGACATCAGGTCGGCCGCCGAGAGCGAGAAGTACTTCGCCGT
Source organism: uncultured Actinomycetes bacterium (assembly GCA_963728665.1). Taxonomy (GTDB): domain Bacteria; phylum Actinomycetota; class UBA4738; order UBA4738; family HRBIN12; genus JAOUEA01. The sequence continues at coordinate 42,639 of CAVSLG010000007.1, forward strand.
CTCGTCGAGGATCAACGGCGGCGGGATCTCGTTCTGGGTCTGCGGGATCAGGTCCTCGAGCGCACGTTCGGCGAGGGTGTTGTCGATCGGCTGGCCCGTGAGCTCGCTCCAGGCGACCACTCGCACGAGCGCCCCTTCGAGCTCACGCACGGATTGGTCGAACTTCGACGCCACGAACTCGATCACGTCGGGCGGCACGGTGATGTGCTCGCGCTCGGCCTTCAACTGCAAGATCGCGATGCGGGTCTCGAGGTCGGGTGGCTGCACGTCGACGCAGAGCCCCCACCGGAACCGGTTCACCAGCCGCTCCTCGAGCCCGGAGAGCTCATGCGGGGGCCGGTCGGATGCGATCACGATCTGCTTCCCGGCCCCGTGCAGGTGGTTGAACGTGTGGAAGAACTCGGTCTGCGTCTCCTCGCGTTTGGCCAGGAACTGGATGTCGTCGACGAGCAGCACGTCGACCTCCCGGTACCGCTGGCGGAACGCATCTCCCCCTTGCCGCTCGCGAACCGCCTTGATGAACTCGGTCACGAACTGCTCGGAGGTGACGTACTTCACGCGGAGCGCAGGCGCGAGCCGGTACATGTGGTGACCCACCGCTATCAGGAGGTGGGTCTTGCCGAGCCCCACTCCCCCGTAGATGAACAGGGGGTTGTAGGCGGTCGAGGGCGGGGCCTCGGCCACGGCCATCGCGGCGGCGTGAGCGAACCGGTTGCTGGGCCCGGGCACGAACGCATCGAACGTGTAGCTCGGGAACGGCAGGCCCGGGGCGCCGAGTGACTCTCGCGCGGCCGACGGCGCCTCGGGGGCGCCGATCGAGGCGTACGAAGCGGGCGCTCCATCGACCGCCCGGTCGATCGGCGCGGTCTCGAACGAGCCGCCCGTGCCCGCCTGTTCACGCAGGGCCTCGTCGATCGAGAGCTCGATCTTCAGGGGCCGGCCGGCCGCTTCCTGCGCAGCTCGTTCGATCAGCGGAAGATGATTGTGTTGCAAACGTTCACGAACCAGAGGACTCGGCACGGCGAGCGTGATCGAATGCTCGGCCAGGCTCACCGGCCGGACGTCGGCGAACCACATCACGACCGTCGTCTCGGGCAGCTCTTCGCGCGCCCGATCGAGCACGTGGGCCCACGCATCGCGAGCCTCGTGTTCAGGGGACGCTAACGCCATATGGAATCCACAACACCTTTCCACACCGGTGGAAAACACGGGAAGGTTCGTCGTGGCGCCGCGCCGTGCGAGGGCTCGGGTCGCCGGGGGGAAGGCGGGGCGCACGTTAGCACACCGTTCTCCCCGCCTCCCGGCCGCCCACCGGGTCTTGACACTCTTTCTCGTGTCAAGGCCTTTGTCCTGCGGCGATGCGGGCTCGTATACTGCGACCCGGCCGGCCGCGTGCCGGCCTTTCACACGACCGATCACGCGATCCGATCACGAAGGACCACGTTCTCGATGGCCAAGGGCAAGCGTACCTACCAGCCGAACAACCGCCGCCGCGCACGCCGCCACGGCTTCCGTCTGCGCATGCGCACCCGCGCCGGCCGCTCGATCATCTCGTCGCGGCGCCGCAAGGGCCGCGCCCGCCTGTCCGCCTGAGGGCGAGCGCCGCGTGCGCTCCCGCGCGGTCCGACGGGTGCTCGATCGGGCCCGACCCCGTCGCGGAAGGCGGGTGGTACTGTTCCTTGCGCCCGGCTCCGGCGACTGGGCGGTCGTGGCCACGCGCCGCGTGGGCGGGGCCGTCGAGCGGAACCGGGCCAAACGGATCCTGCGGGAGGCTTGGAGACAGGTATCGCCGCAGGTCACAGGAGATTTCGACGCCGTCCTGGTGGCCCGCGAGGCGATCCGGGGCGCAACGACGCAGGATCTGGTGAGCGAGATGAGCGAGTTACTGCCTCGAGAGGTTGTGCGCGATGACGGTGCATGAGCTCGCCTGGCGCGCCGGCGCCCCGACGCGGACCCTGCTGGCGGGGGCGATCCACGTGTACCGAGCGGTCTTCTCCGGATGGCTCGGTGGGCAATGTCGGTACTACCCGACCTGCAGCCACTATGCGGAGGACGCGATCCGTCACCACGGAGCCTTGCGAGGTTCCGCCCTCGCCACCTGGCGCATCGCGCGATGCAACCCGTACGGCCGCGGTGGCTTCGACCCGGTGCCGCAGACCCGTCACGGACAGCACAGTGTGTATGACGATGTCGTACACTCTGGCGAGGAGGCTCGCGCCTAGATGCTCGCCGAGATCCCCGTCATCTCCCCGATCTTCCAGGGTCTGCTCGACACGATCGGCTGGGTCCTCGCTTGGCTGTATGACGTCATCCCCAACTACGGCGTCGCGATCATCATCCTCACGCTGGTGCTGCGCTTCCTGCTCTTCCCGCTCGGCATGAAGCAGATCAAGTCGATGCAAGCGATGCAGGCGCTGCAACCGAAGATCAAAGAGATCCAGAAGAAGTACAGGGGCAACAAGCAGAAGGCCCAGGAAGAGACGATGCGCCTGTACAAGGAGGCGGGGGTCAATCCCCTGGGCGGGTGTCTGCCGGTCCTGGCGCAGTTCCCGTTGCTGATCGCGATGTACGCCGTGATCAGGGCGCCGGGGTATGAGCCCGTCACGGAGAACGATCAGGTGACGGCATACGCGATCACGAACAACCACCTCCCCACCGACAGCACGCTCTTCGCCAGTGTCGTGACTCACGAGAACACGGGGTTCCTCGGCTTGAACCTTCAGTGCTCCGCATCCCAGGCCGGAAGCGTCGAGAACAGCACGATCAAGGACACACAGGGCAACGTAGTGAAGCCGGGGCTGCCGCTCGAGGGCGACGACGGACAGGCCCTCGACTCCTTTGAATCCAAGCCGGTGCTCCCGTGTGGAACCGATGGGCTCACGTCGAAGATCGGCTACGTGCTGCTGCTCGGCCTGATGATCGCGACGTCGTTCTATCAGACCATTCAGACCCAGCGGGCGAGCCCTCAAGGGGCCGCGTCGAACCAGCAGCAGATGATCCTGCGGATCATGCCGTTGTTCTTCGGGTTCATCGGGTTCAGCTTCCCGGCCGGCCTGGTGTTGTATTGGACGGTCTCCAACCTGTTCATGATCGGCCAGCAGACCCTGCTGCTCCGGGCAGGCCACATCGGACCCGATGCCCTCGAGCGGCGCATGGCCGAACAGAAGGCGAAGATGACGGCGCAAGCCGACAAACCCCAGAAGAAGGGATTCATGGCGGGCATGATGGAACGCGCCGACGAGGAGCGGAAGCGGCGCGAGGCCGATGCCAAGAAGAACCCTCCCCCGAAGAAGGGCAGCTCGCCCCAGCGGAAGCCAAAGAAGCCTGGTTCGGGAGGCAAGGGTGGCTCCTGAGCGCGACGACCCGCCGAACCTCGACGAGCTCGAGGAACAGGCCGATGCGGCCGCAGACTTCCTCGATGAGCTTCTGTCGCGCATGGACATCGATGCGATCGCGGAGCCGAACCCGCACGAGGGGCACATGTACGTCGATATCGTCGACGGTCCAGAAGAGGACATGTCCCTGCTGATCGGACGTCACGGCCAGACGCTGGAAGCCATCCAGGAGCTCACCCGCATGGTGGTCGGGCGTCGGCTCGATCAGCGGGTGCGGGTGATCGTCGACGTCGAGGACTACCGCAAGCGGCGGGAGGCTAGGCTCGAGGAGCACGCCCGCGAGGTCGCCGAGCGGGTGCGCGACACCGGTCGAGAGGAAGAGCTCGAGCCGATGAACTCCTACGAGCGCAAGCTGGTGCACGACGCCGTCGCCGACGTCGACGGTGTCGAGACGGAGTCCCGCGGCCTCGACCCCGAGCGGTTCGTCGTCATCGTTCCCTCCTGACCTCCGCCGTCGGTTCCCTTCCTGGGAGAAGGCTCGATCGGGGCACGAACCGTCGTGTCGTACGCTGCCGAGATGCGTGAAGAGGCGATGTTTCACGTGAAACATGAGGGTTGGGCACCGGCCGCAGCCCTCGAGGTGGAACTCGATGAGACCGCCATCGAGCGTCTCGAGCGTCTCGAGCGGTTGCTGCGCGAGAAAGCCGCCCCCATGGGCATGGTCGCCTCGTCGGACATGACGCGGCTCCGCGAACGCCACATCCTCGACAGCCTGAGGGCCACTCCCCTGCTCCCGGACGCAGGAACCGTCTGTGACATGGGGTCGGGAGCCGGATTGCCGGGCATCGTCCTCGCCATCGCAAGGCCCGACCTCCGATTCGTGCTCGTCGAGGTACGGCGGAACCGTGCGAGCTTCCTCGAGGAGGCCACCGCGGACCTCGGGAATGTGGCCGTATACGGGCGGCGTCTGGAGACCTTCCGCGAGAAGGTCGAAGCATGTACCGCAAGGGCGTTCGCTCCTGCGTCGAGGTCGTGGGAAGCCGCCGAACATCTCCTCGGAGGGTCCGGATACCTGATCTACTGGGCGGGCGGGACCTTCGATCTCGCCAGCGACATGCCGAGCGGAGTGTCGGGAACGCTTTTCACGACGTCTGCGCTTGCACGGTCGGGCCCGCTGGTTATCATGACTCGGCAGTGACCAAGGCTTCCGCCGGCGCCGGCGCCGCCCCGGGCACCTCTTCTCGCTCGACTTCCAAGGGCGGTTCATCCAGCGCATCCAGCGCCAACCATCCGAGACGAGAGAAGAAGAAGCCCATCCCCGTGCCGCCGGAAACGCCCGGCATCGCCCGCGTGATCGCGATCGCGAACCAGAAGGGCGGGGTGGGCAAGAGCACGACCGCAGTCAGCCTCGGGGCGGCGCTCGCCGATCTGGGGTACCGCGTGCTCGTGATCGACCTGGACCCCCAGGGAAACGCGTCCACCGGCTTGGGGATCCGACACGAGGCACGCGAGATCACCGTGTATGACGTCATCGTGTCCGAGGCCGCCGTCGGGGACGCGATCGTGCAGACCGCGGTGCCACACCTGTCGGCCCTACCCTCCACGATCGACCTGGCCGGAGCGGAGATCGAGCTGGTCAGCCAGTTCTCGCGCGAGACGCGGTTGAAGAAGGCGTTGGCCTCGATACGTGAGGGGGTCTACGACTTCATCCTGGTCGACTGCCCGCCCTCGCTGGGTCTGCTGACGATCAACGCTCTCACCGCCGCGGAGGAACTGATCGTGCCGATCCAGTGCGAGTACTACGCCCTGGAGGGCCTCGGGCAGCTCCTGCGCAACGTCTCGCTCGTGCAGCAGAACATCAACCCGGGCTTGCGGCTCTCCGGCATCGTGATGACGATGTTCGACCCCCGGACCAAGCTGTCCGAGCAGGTCGTCGAGGAGGTCAGGCGGTACTTCGGGGAGCTCGTCTACGACGTCATCATCCCGAGGACGGTTCGACTATCGGAGGCACCGGGGTTCGGTCAGCCGATCACTGTGTACGACCCGAAGTCCAAGGGTGCGGCCAGCTACCGCGAGCTCGGTCGAGAGGTCGCGATTCGACCGCCGCCGACCGAACCCATGCCGGTCTTCGACGACCTCCCGACGGTGGTCGTGCCGGCGATCGACGCCTCCCCCGCTCCCGCGGATCCGCTTGAGGAGGACGAACTGGGCGAGGTGCCGATGGTGCACGACCTGACCGAAGAGCCGGAACCAGAGCAGGAGCCGGAGCCGGAACCGGAACCGGAGACGGAGCAGGAGCAGGAGCAGGAAGCAGAAGCAGGAGCAGGGATTAGCTTCCGTGCCGGAACCGACTCCTGTGCCAGCTCCCGCGCCGGAACCGACTCCCGAACCGCCTCCGGAACCGGTTCCACCGACGGTTCCTCCCCCTGCTCTCGAAGAAGAGGATGTGTGGGAAGAGGCTGATGCCGCGTCCGAGCCACCTCGGGTCGCCCCGCCGAGTTCCCCGGCCCCACCCGGGCACCTTCCCGAACGTCGGGTGGTGGTCATCGACGAAGACGCCGAACCACAGGCGCCCTCGCAGCCGAGCCGTCCCGATCCCGAGGCTGATGCACCGGAGGGCCACGCCGTAGCCGACATCGGCGCCACCCTCGAGGACGACGAAGGCTCTCACAAGCGACGATGGCGACTGTTCCGCAAGGGAGGCGAGTGATGTCGAAACGAGGTGGTCTGGGGCGGGGTCTGTCCGCACTGATCCCGGGGGCTCCCGAGGCCGGTGACGGCATCTCGGGGTTGCTGGAGGTCCCGGTGAACGCCGTCGCTCCGAATCCGAAGCAGCCCCGGACCCACTGGGACGAGGAGGAGATCAAGGCGCTCGCGGCGTCGATCAGGGAGGTCGGCATCCTGCAGCCGATCGTGGTCCGGCGGTCGGGTGAGGACGGCTACGAGCTCGTCGCCGGGGAGCGCCGACTCCGGGCGGCCAAGGTGGCCGGTCTCGCCACAGTACCCGTCGTGCTCCGCGATACCGAAGATGCGGACCTCCTGCGCGAGGCGCTGATCGAGAACATCCACCGGCAGGACCTGGGGCCGATCGAGCTCGCCGAGGCGTTCAGGCAGCTGCTCGAAGACCTCGGCTTGAAGCAGGAGGAGCTCGCGGATCGGGTCGGTGTGTCACGGTCACACATAGCGAACACCATCCGCCTGCTGCAGCTCCCCCTCGAGACCCAGCAGCTGCTCACCGATGCCAGGATCCAGGCGGGACACGCCCGCGCGCTGCTGGCTCTCGGTGACGCCGACGCCGTCAACACCCTCGCACTCCGGGTTGCCGCCGAAGACCTCTCCGTCCGCGAGACCGAGGATCTCGTACGGCGCTACCTCGAGCCCCCTCCGGAAGTCGAAGCCTCCACCGACGTCGCCACGACGCCCGCGACCGACGCCGGCATGGCCGAGGTGGAGGAGATCCTGTCGGAGCAACTCGCCACCCGTGTCCAGATCCAGTACGGGAAGAAGCGCGGCCGCGTGATCATCGAGTTCGGATCCGTGGACGACCTAGAACGGATCGTCTCGGAGATCGTCGGATCGGGACCCGGGCTCGCCCCGGATTGACCCACCGACCAGGTCCCAGAGGACTCAGGCGCTCGAGCGTCTGCTCTCCACCGATTGGGTGACCGCGTCACACAGCTCGGGGAGGCCCATCCCCGCAGCGCTTGCGCCCATCGGCAGCAGACTCGTCTCCGTCATGCCGGGTGAGACGCTGACCTCGAGCACCCACGGCAGGCCGTCGCTGTCGACGATCATGTCGACCCTGGTCACATCTCGTAGACCGAGGGCGGCCCAGGCGGCCATGGCCGCATCGCGGCAGGCTGCGGTGACGTCGTCACCGAGCCGTGCGGGGGCGAAGTATTCGGTCGCACCCGCCGTGTAGCGCGCGGCGTAGTCGTAGGTGCCGCCCTTCGGCACGATCTCGACCGCGGGCAGCGTGTCGCCCGGAGTGCCGACGACGCCGACGGCGACCTCGGTGCCGACGATCGCCGTCTCCACCACGACTCCCCCGCTGAACGAAAGCGCCGCCATCACGGCCGCCGGTAGGTCGGCCTCCCGTGAGACGGTCGTGACGCCGAGGGCAGAGCCGCTCCTCGAGGGTTTGACGACGCATGGCAGGCCGACCCGTTCGATCGCCCGCCCGAGGGCTGCACCGGCGCCGAGGTCTCGCAACGCCGCGCCCTCGATCGGGGCCCACGCAGGGGTCCGCACTCCGGCTCTGGCGAGAGCGTCCTTGGCCAGCAGCTTGTCGAATGCGACCTCGCAGTCGAACGGCGCCGTGCCTGTGTAGACGAGGCCGAGCAGGTCGAGCAGACGCTGCACGGTGCCGTCCTCGCCTTCCTTTCCGTGCAGCGTCAGGTAACAGAGGTCGGGGGATCGCTCCAGCAGGGCTTCGGCCAGCGCCGTCTCCCCCGGGTCCACCAACGTGGCGTCGTGCCCGAGTTCGTGCAGGGCCCCCAGCACCCGATGTCCGCCTCTGATCGACACATCGCGCTCGGGCGTGCGCCCCCCGGCGAGCACCGCGACGTTCACGGGTGAAGGCTCCGGTACAGGGCCTGCTCATCCTCCAGCAGACTGCCCAGCCGGGCGATGCCCTCGCGGATCCGGTCCTCGGGCGGGTAGCAGAACGCCAGTCGCATCTGGTTGCCGCCGCGACCGTCGGGGTAGAAGGCCGTGCCGGGCACGTAGGCGACGCGGCGTTCGACGGCCGCGGCGAGCATCGCGCGGGTGTCGAACCACTCCGGCAGGGTGACCCAGACGTAGAAGCCGCCGGCGGGGTTCGTCCACAGGGTCCCGTCGGGGAAATGATCGTCGATCGACTCGAGCATCGCGTCGCGCCGCGAGCGGTAGATATCGGTGAGGGAGGCGAGGTTGCCGCGCCACCGTTCCTCGTCGGCGAAGTACCGCTCGGTGACGAGCATCGTGAACGAGGAACCACAGAGGTCGGCCGCTTCCTTGGCGAGCACCAGGCGTTGCACCACCGACTGCTCGGCGAGAGCCCACCCGACGCGGACGCCGGGGGAGAAGACCTTCGAGACCGTGCCGAGGTAGATCACGTTGGCGGGGTCGAGGGTTCGCAGCGCCGGGAGCGGCTCGCCCTCGAACCGGAGCATGCCGTACGGGTTGTCCTCGACGATCGGGATGCCTGCTTCCCGGCACAGCGAGACCAGGTGATCCCGCCTATCGTATGATAACGTCACACCAGCCGGATTCCCGAAGTTCGGGCACGTGTAAACGAACTTCGGTCGCTCGCCGCGAACCAACGCCTCTTCGAGCTGGTCGACGAGCATGCCATCGTCGTCGATCTCGATCTGCAGGTAGCGCGGCTCGTACTGCCCGAACGCCGTGAGGGCCCCGACGTACGCGGGCGCTTCGACCGCGATCAGGTCGCCGGGGTCGATGAAGATCTTGCCCACGAGGTCGAGCGCTTGTTGCGCGCCGGTCGTGACCACCATGTCCTCGGGGTCTCCATCGACGCCCTCGGCAGCCATCAAGCCGGCGAGTCGATCCCGCAGCCCGAGGTGCCCCTGGCCCCCGCCGTACTGCAGCGACATCGACCCGTGCTCGTCCAGGACCCCGCGGACGACGTCGAGCACGTCGTCGAGGGGGAGCGCCTGCACGAACGGCATGCCGCCCGCGAGCGATACCACCTCGGGGCGTGAGGCCACGGCGAACAACGCCCGCACCTCCGAGGCGGACATGCCCGACGTGCGGTGGGCGTAGAGGTCGACGAATCGATCGATCGAGAACTCGGCCATGGGAGGGTCCCAAGGCTAGCATCGGCATGCTCAACGATCGTGTCGTCGGGGGGACGCGCTCATCCCTCCACGTGCGGGAACACGCGCTCGGCGAGCACGTCGAGCATCTCCAGGTCGTCGAAGAGCTCGTGGTTCAGCATGATGCGCTGCACCCCGGCCGCCGCGTACTCGTTCAGCCGCTCGACGGCGTCGTCGACCGACCCGACGACGCAGTGTGCGCGCAGCTCATCGAGTTCGTCCTCGAACCTCGCGACGCGCATCGCTCGGGCGCGAGCCTTCTCGATCACGCGCATCGCGTCCTGCTCGGTCTCTCCCACGTAGCACCACGTCATCACCGAGGTCGTGAGGGTGTCTTGAGATCGGCCGTCGGCGTCGAGCCGTTCACGCACCCTGCCGAAGCGCTCACGCGCTTGCTCCGGTGAGGGACCGACGGTGTTGAACTCATCGGCCCAGCGCGAGACGAGCGCAGCGATGCGCCGACCGCCGTTGCCGCCGATCACGATCGGCGGATGCGGCTCCTGCACACCCTTGGGCGCGAAGGGCACATCGTTGAGCTGATAGTGCTTGCCCTGGAAGGTAAAGCGGTCCTTCGTCAGCAGGCCGTGCACGATCTCGAGCTGCTCTTCGAGCATGTCGAACCGCATGGGTGTGTCGGGGAACGGGAATCCGTGAGTGCGATGCTCGTCCTCCCACCACCCCGCGCCCATGCCGATCTCAACCCGCCCACCGCTCACCCGGTCGACCGTGACCGCCGCCTTCGCCAGCACGGCGGGCAGCCGGAACGTGACGGGGGAGACCATCGTGCCGAGTCGGATCGTCTGGGTCGAGGCGGCGAGCGCCGAGAGCATCGTCCACGCATCGGAGGAACCACGGTCGCGGTCGCGATGACGGATCACGCTCAGGTAGTGGTCGGAGGTGAAGATCGCCTCGAATCCCGAGCCGCTCGGCGGCCCGCGCCGCCGCGAGCCAGTCGGGCCACGTGACGCCTTCCTGTCCCTCGAGCATCAGGCAGAACCGCATCGGCGCGTAGCATAGCCCGCGATGTCGAACGAACCCGAGGCACCCTCGGCCGATCGATCCGACGACTCGGACCGCCACCCGACAGAACTGGAGCGCGCGGGCCGCGCGTCGGTGGTCGGTCTCGCGCTCGGGGTGTTCCTGCGGCTCGTCAGTCGTCGAAGAAGCGCCTGACCCCGACCGCCACGGCGCGGCCGACCCGCCCGGCGAATTCTGGGTCGTCGATCTGGGCGGCCTCCCGCTCGTTCGTGATGAACGCCGGCTCGACCTGCACCGCCGGCATGCGCGTCTCGCGCAGCATCGAGACGGCCAGGCGCTGCAAGCGGCCGCGCGTGCCGAGCGTCGCCTCGACCTCCTCGAGGATCAGCTGGGCCAACAGCATGCCGGCGGGCGAGTGGGTCTGGTCGCTGCCGAAGTAGGAGACGGTCGGTCCCGACGCCTCGGGCAGGCCGGCCGCGAGCTCGATCGAGACGCACATCGATGCGCCCATCTCGTTGGCCACCCGCGCACGTTCCGTGGGCCCGAGCTGCTCGTCGCGCGCCCGGAGCAACGATGGCTTCGCGCCCATCGCCGCCAACTCGTCTCGCAGCACCTCTGCGACCGAGTACGTGCAGGCGCTCCCGACCTCGTTCGGGTCGCCGGGGTCGATCGCGAGCACCTGGGCGTCGATCGAGGCCCGCATCTGCCGGAGCTCTTCCTCTTCGCGGACCAAGGCGCGGCTCGGCCCGGACTCGTTCGGGCGCATCCGCTCGAGCGTCTCGATCGCGTGCAGGCCCACGATGCCGTCGGGCGTCTCGCCGACGTTGCGCTGGAAGTCGCGCATCGCACGGTCGGTGTTCACACCGAACATGCCGTCCTCGCGACCAGCGTCGAAGCCGAGGGCATTCAGCTTGCGCTGCAACGCTCGTACGTCGTCGCCACGGAAGAACGGCGAGTGCAGGTACAGCGTGCGATCTCCGAGCCGGTATCCGGCTTCGACGAGTTGGCCCCAGGTGTCGGGCCCGACGAGGCCGTCGACCCGCAGACTGCGTCGTGCCTGGAAACCCCGAACGGCTGCGTCGGTCGACGGTCCGAAGCGACCGTGGGTCTCCTCGTCATCGATCGCGAGGCCGAGCCCGGTCAGCCGCTCTTGGATGTCGCCGACCTCGGGGCCTTCGTCGCCGAGGTGGTAGATGCGCACACGACGAGTCTGCCCCGCTCTCGTACGCGGCGGCAACCGGTCGGGTGGGGAGGGCGGAGTCGAGGCTCCGCCCTCCACCGGGTTCGGACGCCCGTTCGAGGACGAGCTGGTCAGGCCAGGTGCGGCTCGATGTCGCGCAGGATCGCGTCCTTCGGCTTCGCGCCGATCACGCGCGCGACCTCCTGTCCGCCCTTGAACAGGATCAGGCTCGGGATGCTCATCACGCCGTAGGTGCGGGTCGCCTGCGGGTTCTCGTCGATATTGAGCTTCACGACCTTCAAGGCCTCGCCCTTGTCCTGGCCGATCTCCTCGACCACCGGCGAGACCATGTGGCAGGGCACGCACCACTCTGCCCAGAAATCCACGAGCACCGGGGTCTCGGAGTCCAGCACCGAGGCCTGGAACTCCTGGTCGTTCACGCTGTTCAGGTTCGCCATCGTCGCTCTCCTCGTCGGTGTGTGCGGCCGGTCGTCATGCGGTCTGACCGCCGAGACGTGCAACGCGCGCACGGGCCTGAGTGATTCCCGGTTCAACCCTCCGCGTGGGCCAGCTCCTCGAGGAACCGCTCGGCGTCGATCGCCGCCTTGCAGCCCTGTCCTGCGGCCGTGACCGCCTGCTTGTAGATCGTGTCGGTGACGTCGCCGGCCGCGAACACGCCTGGCACGCTGGTGTTCGTGCGAGGCTCCTGCACCACCACGTAGCCGTTCCCGTCGAGTTCCAGCTGACCCGTGAACAGCGACGTGTTGGGGTCGTGGCCGATCGCCATGAACACCCCGTCGGTCGCCATCTCGCGTTCCTCGCCCGTCACCGTGTCGCGGAGCCGGACACCGCTGACCGCCCCGTCGCCGAGGATCTCGATCACGCCGGCGTTCCAGGCCACCTCGATCTTGGGGTTCGCGAGGGCGCGCTCCTGCATGATCTTCGAGGCGCGGAACTCGGCACGGCGATGCACGATCGTCACCTTCGACGCGAACTTCGTGAGGAACGTGGCCTCCTCCATCGCGGAGTCGCCGCCGCCCACGACGACCAGCTCCCGGTCTCGGAAGAAGAACCCGTCACAGGTCGCGCAGGCGCTCACGCCACGACCTCGGAGCTGTTCCTCGCCCGGCACGCCGAGCCAACGGGCGCTGGCCCCGGTCGAGATGATCACGGTCATCGCTCGCCAGACTTGGTCGCCCGCCTTCACCGTGAACGGCCGGCTCGACAGGTCGACCTCGGTGGCGTGCACGGGCAGGATCTGGGCACCGAAGCGTGCGGCCTGCTTCTCGAATCGTTCCATCAGCTCCGGCCCCATCAGGCCGTCGGGGAAGCCGGGATAGTTCTCGACGTCGGTCGTCAGCATGAGCTGACCGCCCGCGTCGAGGCCTTTGAGCACCAGGGGTTCCAGGTTCGCCCGGCCCGCGTACAGGGCCGCCGTATAGCCGGCCGGCCCGGAGCCGATCACGATCACGTTGCGTGCCTCTTCCATCGTCCGCAAATCCTCCCACAGGCACGAACGCGCGAGCATCCCCGGACATGCCCTGCTCGGCCCATGCTCCCTCAGATGCGTGCGGACGTGACCGTCAGGATCGAACAGTCCTCGGCGACGGCCACCCAGACCGACACCGCGTTCGGAGGCGTGTCGGCGCCCGGACTCTCGAGCACGTAGGCGATGAAGACCGGTGTGCCCTCGAACGTTGCTCGCTGCACGCGCACGATCTCGCCCGGATAGCCGGGGAATGCCTGCTCCAGGCAGCCCACGGCCCGCGCCGTCCGGGCGGGTCCCGCGATCCGGGCCTGATCGGGTGCGGCCGCCGGTGACGCCACGGCTCCGGCCGCGTCCGAGACGGCCTCCCCGTTCGGGTCCTGCGTGTACGAGGCGGCGAAGGCCGTGGCGGCGTCCTGCAGCGCCGGTGCGTCGTAGTCGGTCTCGATCAGCTCGAGCTGTGGGTGGGTCTCGGCGTCATCGCCCGCTTCCGCGACGCCGTCGGCCGCGACGCCGGCGTCGTTCGAACCGTCGCCGAGCCGGGGAACGACGAGGGCGACGACCGCGACGACCGCCGCCGCCGCGAGTACGGGCGCGAGCTTCGACCATGGCGCCTTCGACGAGGCGCGCGGGGCCGCGAGTCGTGCCAGGTGCTCGGGTGCGAACCGCGCCGCGAGGTCCGGGCTCAAAGGCGCCGGCAGCGCTCGGAGGGCGGCGCGGGCCGTACCGGCCGCGTCGGCCTCGCCACGACAGCGCGAGCACGAACGCAGGTGCTCGTCGACCACGGCACGCTCGGTGGGATCGAGGGTGTCGTCGACGAACGGGGCAAGCTGATCGAGAGGATGGGTCACGGTTCCTGCTCCGACGTCTGCGGGGGGGCGAGCGGTTCCCGCACACCGGGCTCGATGCCGAGGGCGGTCGCGAGGGCGAGGCGGCCACGATGCACCCGGGACTTCACCGTGCCGATCGGCACGTCGAGCACCTGCGCGATCTGGTCGTACGCCATGTCCTGCACGTCGGCCAGCACCAACGCGACCCGGAACTCCTCGGGGATAGAGCCCAGCGCGGCCGCGGCATCGCGGGTTCCTGCCACCTCATCGGCATGATCGACGGTCGGTGGTCCTGGCTCGTGCTCGAGGTCGTCGTCGGCCGCGACGTGCAGCATCGGTCGGCGCCGTTTCCTACGCAGCTCGTCATAGCAAGCGTTCACCGCCACCCGGTGCAGCCACGTCGTGAACGCCGCGTCGCCCCGGAAGCCGTCGAGCTTGCGCAGCACGGTCAGGAACGTGTCCTGTGCCACGTCGGCCGCAGCATCGGCGTCACCCAGGACCCGCAGGCACAGGGAGTACACGCGCTGCTGGTGGCGTCGGACGAGATCGGTGAACGCGTCGGGCTCACCCGCTCGGAAGCGCCGGACGAGATCCTCGTCGCGCTCGGCCTCGGTCACGGCCGGAACGCTACACACCGGAGGGGCCGTTGGCCTCCGTCACGACGACCGCGGTGTACTCGGCGGTCGGACCGAAGCGGCCCGCGACCAGCGTGTCGGCGGTGGCGCGCAGCGTGACGGCGACTCGGCCCGTCGTCTCGTCGACGGCGCAGCCGGTCTTCCCCAGCTTGAGGGCCTGGTCCTGGGCCTCGATGCTGATCGCGACGGCTTCGCACGCCTTGGTCACGCTGCGACCCTCGGTGCGGAACGCCGCCGCCCCATCGCTCGCGGCCTCGGTCGCGACCTCGGACAGATGCAGGGTGGTGCGTCCGATCGACACGGCGTCGACCACGCCCACGCCGAGCACGGCGAGGATCAACAGCCAGAGCACCGCCGCCTTGCCGACCATGCCGGCCTCGCCGGTGCGTTCGGGCTCGATGTGGTGGAGCATGCCAGTCATCCGCGGAACCTCCTGCGTACCGCGCCGATCACTTCATCGACCTCTTCCATGCCCAACATGAGCGCCTCCAGGAGATACACAGCGACCCCCACGATGACCGCGAGCCCGACCTGAACGAGCCGCCAGACCACCATCTGGGTGTCGACCGCCGACGCCACCCCGGCAGCGACCAGCCATGCGACGACCGCCGTGACGGCGGCCGCCGGCACGGCGCGAGCGATCGTGGCGCCGACATGCCGGCCGTCGAGCGAGTGGAGCTTCGGGCGGAGCAGCGAGAGCCCCACGGCGGTCGCGAACACGTACGACACCGCGTGGCCGAGGGCGAGGGCGGGCACGTCCCATCCGACCGCGCTCACCAGCGTCACGTCGACCGCCACCGTGACGATCGCCGCCCCGATGTTGACGAGGGCCGGCGTTCGGCTGTCCTGCGTCGCGTAGAACGTGCGCGTGATCAGCTGGAAGGCCGAGAAGAACGGCAGCCCGACCGCGAACCCCTGCAGCGTGCGCGCGATCAACGGCACATCGGACTCCAGGACCCATCCGTATTCCAGCAGCAACGACACGATCGGCTGCGCCAGCGCGAGGAACGCGAACGACGCCGGCACGATCACCACGATCGTGTCGCGCAGCCCGAGCGAGAATCGGTCTCGCACCCCGTCGATGTCGCCGTCGCTCCATCGCTCGGCCATCGCCGGCAGCAGCGCGGTGAAGATCGAGACCGCGAAGATCGAGTGCGGCAGCAGGAAGACGATGAAGGCCGTGGCGTAGATCTGGTAGCAGGCGTCGCAGATCCCGCCCGCGAGGATGATGATCGCGACGTAGGCGAGCTGGTTCGCTGCGACGTAGACGAAGACCCATCCCGAGAGACGCACGATGCGGCGGATGCCGGGGTGGCCCCATCCACCGGCCAGCCGCCACCGGAAGCCCGTTCCTCGCAGCGATGGCCAGAGGGCGACGGTCATGGCGACGACGCCGAGGGTGGTGCCGGCGCCGAGCACGGTCTTCTCCAGCCACGTGATGTCTCCGACCGACGGCGCCGCGTCGGCTCGGAGCATCGCGTAGGCCGCGAACGCCGCGATGGCGACGAGGTTGTTGACGATCGGCGCGAACATCGGGGCGGCGAACCGGCGCTCGGTGTTGAGCAGCCCCGAGGCGATCGCGCCGATGCCGTAGAAGACGATCTGGGGCATGAACCAACGGAGCAGGAACACCCCGAGCTCGATCTGGGCCTCGCGGTCGACGGCCTCGGAGGCGACGAGGTACAGGCGCATGATCTGTGGCGCGAAGACGAAACCGACGATCGCCACGGCGGACAGTAAGACGAGCGCCAGCGTGAGGACTCGCCGCCCGAGGTCGAAGGCGGCTTCGCGCCCATTCCGTCGCTGGTGATCGACGAACACGGGCACGAACACCGAGGTCAGGATGCCCCCCAGGATCAGCTCGTAGACGATGTTGGGGGTGGTGTTGGCCTGCGTGTAGACGTTGCCGAGCGGCGCGATCGTGACGCCGAGGGCCGCGGTCTGCGCGGCGATGCGCACGTACCCGGTCAGACGCGACAGGGTCGTGCCGACGGTCATGAGCGCGGTGTTCCGCACGTAGGCGCTCGTCGTGTCGGGGGGGAGCCCCTCCGCCGGCCCCTGCCGAGGTGTCAGTGCTTCGGGCGTCGGACCAACCTCCTCGACCAGAGCAGCAGCAGCAGCAGCCCGGCGCCGATCGTGATCCACAGCGCCACGCTATTCACCGCCGTCGTACGCACGGCGAGGTTCTGATCCTCGCCGAGATCGCGCCCCGAGGGTGCCCGGGTCTTCACCCTGATCGTCTGAGGGCCGCCTGCCTTGGCCACCACGTCGAACGTGACGATCTCGTCGGGCCCCTCGATGGTGATGGTCTGCTGCGCGCCGTCGGGGAACTCGAACGAGGCCGAGCGAAGCACGACCTGCACGGTGAGCGGGGTGGTGCCTGGATCGCCCATGCGCAGCGGGATCGAGCCCTCGCTCGAGGTCAGCAGGAACTCCTGCTGCACGTCCGGTAGCACGTCCCGGAAGATCGAACCGGTGACGGCGTTCACCTGGTCGTACCAACGACGCCCCGCGATCGTGTCGGACACGTATTCGCCGGCTTCCGCAAAGAGCAGGTTGCGCTCGAGCCGTGCCGGTTGCGGGCTCGGACCGGCGAGCATCGACCGGTAGGCGGTCACGTTGCGGCGTTGATCCCGGATCGCATCGACATAGTCACGGGGGAACCGTGCCAGCGACGGCGTTGCCACCGCGCCCTCCTGCGTGGGGTGCACCTGCTCCGCGAAGGTTGCCGCCTGGGTGCGTCGCAGGAAGGGCGCCTCGGAGAGCCGGCGCACGAGCGGTGCCCAGATCGCCGGGGGCAGCGCGGCGGGCATCTGCACAGCGATCCCCCGCACGGTCTGGGTGCCGTCTGGCTGAAGGCCGGGCACGGGCTGCTCCCGCCAGATCGTCGCCAGCTCCCCGAGCACCGCCTGAGCCGCCCTCACCGGATCTTCGAGCAGGGTCGGGTCTCCCAGCAGACCCTGTACACCGGGGTCGGGCAGCACGAGGTCGAGGGTCGCGCCGTCGGCCGTCGCGACGGTCGCGACGGGCAGGGGTGCGAAGTCATTGGGCTGCGATGGTCGCTCCACGGTATCGGCCTGCGCCAGGAGCGTCGTGGCGCCCCGGTCGGCGAGCCACTGCAGGCTCGGTTCATCGAGGGCTCCTTGCGGGGGCCTCGCGGTCGTCGGCGACGGCTCGTGGTCGAGCTGAGCGGAGACGACCGCATCGCCCAGCGCCTGTTGGCGGGCGAGGTCGGGAGCCAGACCGCCCGAGGCCAACGACGGGAGGAGCGGGGCCGCGAAGGGTGCGACCACGAGCTGCACATCGGGGTCGGCCGCGAGCTCGCGCAGCCGGGTGAGCAACACGGCGGCGTTCGTCGCGGGGGGCTGGCCGGGGTCGATCCTCTCGCCTGAGGCGCGCTCGTACCCGTCGGCCATGCGAGCGAGCTGATCCACCAGCATCGGAACGATGACCAGGTCGACGGCGACGGTGCCATCGTCGGGCCTCACCGCTGCGAGGAGGGATTCGACCTGCTGCGTCAGACCTCCCTCGGGCCCGATCGCGGCCTCGAACGTGGGATCGGCGAGCCGGCCCTGCGGGTCCATCGCGATCGGGGCATCGAACTCCGCCCACCACGCGAGCTCGATCGGAACCTCCGGCGCGCGAACGAGGTGCACCAGCGGCGTGTCGATGAGGGCGATCTGCGCGCCCCCGCTCCGCAGGTCGACACGTGCCGGGTACACGAGGGAGTCGACCTCGCTCACCTCACCGATCGAGCCCAGGTCGATCGAGATGGTGAACTCGCGCGTCGCGCCGGCCTCGAGTGTGCCGGTCTGCTCGAGGGTGTTGCCCGCGATGGGAAGGGCCCCCGGTCCCTCGACGAGGGAGGTCTCGTAGTCCACCCGCGACCGGATCGCCGGCCCGACGACGAACCCGACGGACAGATCGCCGACCGCCTCGTCACCCTGGTTCTGGGCGCGGAACTTGATCGTGACCTCGGGCTCGTCGAGCGTGGTGAACGGGGTCTGTGCCTTCAACCTCAGCGTCACGGTTGGCTCCTGGGCGCCGGCAGGCGTGCTCGCGACGAACGAGTTCGTGACGACGAGCGCGAGCGGCAGGAGCGCGCCGAGCGCGCGGAGGGTCCTCATGGCGGTTCCTCATCGTAGCCCCGAGGGGTCGGTGCCCACGGAGCTCGCGGGGGTCAGCGCGCGAGCACTTCGAGCGCTTCCGAGACGCCGTACGCGGTGGCCACGATGAGCAGGAAGCTGCCCACGAGCATCCGCAGGGTGCGTTCATGGGTGCCCAGCGCCACCGTGGCTCCGATCAGCGCTCCGGGCACCGCGCCGATCGCCACGATCGCGACCAACGTCCAGTCGATGTGACCGAGCGCCGCGTGTGTGATCGTGCCCGGGATCACCAGCGCCACGATCGCGAGCAATGATGTGCCGAGAGCGCGTTTCAGGGGCATGCCGAGCCAACCCGCCAGCAGCGGCACGATCACGAGGCCGCCTCCGATGCCCAGCAGGCCGCTCACGAACCCCGCGAAGATCCCGATACCGATGTACATCGAGGGGGTGGCCTCGAACGACGGGCCTCGCCGGTCCCGCGACCCACGAAGGATGCCGACCGATTGGTAGGCGAGGAGCGCCGCCGTGATCACCAGCAACACATGGGTGTCGACGAACGTCGTGAGCAGGGCGCCGACGATCGATGCGGGCACGCCGGGTCCGATCATCCAGGCGGCCGCTCGCTCGTCGAGTTCGCCGGCACGGCGGTAGGTGAGGGCTCCCGTCAGGGCGGTTGGAAGGATCACCGGCAGCGGCGTCGCGAGTGCCACGATCGGCGCGGCGTCGAGCACCACCTGCAGGCCGGGCGTCATCACGATGCCGCCGCCGACACCGAACAGGCCGGAGAGCACCCCGGACACGAGGCCGATGAGGATGCCGAGCGCGACCTCGAGGGGCGTCATCGCGGGGCGTCCCTCACCTGAGCAGCTCGGCTGCCCGACCGAGCACCTCGCGTTCCCCTCGGTAGGCGGCCCGCTTCAAAGCTCGATCGAGCGGGAACCAGCGGACCTCCTCCATCTCGTCATCTCGGTCGTCGGGGTCGCCTCCCGTGCACCGCATCAGGAAGAAGTGCACGGTCTTGCGGATGCGGGCGTCCTCCCAGACGTAGAAGTAGCGGGTATCGCCGAGCGACGCCTCGATCTCGGCGGTGTAGCCGGTCTCCTCGAGTACCTCGCGTATCGCCGCGTCCTCGTGGGACTCGCCGGGCTCGATGCCCCCCTTCGCCAGCCCCCATGCGAGGTCTCCTCGGCGGGTGCGCCGCGACGCGAGCACGACCTCGATATCGTCGCCGTCGCGGCGGTACACGACCCCCCCGGCCGAGACCTCGCGCTGGACCGGTGACGCGGAGCGCCGGCCCCCCGGGGCCTTCTTCTTCGATGACGTGCGCTTCGATCGTTCCCCGGCCGGCTGCGACGCCGCGGTGGCCGCGGGCTTACGTCGTCGTCGTCGTCGGCGCTTCTTCGGCGGCGGACTCCCCTCGGCGGCGGACTCGTCGGTCACGTGAGAATCCTAGCCGCAGCACTCAGGTGCGCCCGGGTGAGGGCCGATGGAACCACGTACCCGCGAGGGTCGTGGGTCGAACGGAGGCTTCCGTCGGAGATGGATGTCAACGAACTGCTACGCCACACGGTGGAACGGGGTGCGAGCGACCTGCACCTGAAGGTCGGCAACGTGCCGTTCGTGCGTGTCGACGGTCAGCTGATACCCGGCGAGTTCGACGTGCTCACCGCGACCGACACGGAGGTCGCGGCCGCGTCGCTGATGTCCGATCACAAGAAGCGTGAGTTCGCCGAGACGAGCGAGGCGGACCTCGGATACACGCTGGCGGGTGTCGGTCGCTTCCGCGTGAACGTGTTCCGCCAGCGCGGTGTCGTCGGCCTGGCGATCAGGCGTGTGCGCAGCGAGGTTCCGACGTTCGAGGAACTGCGACTACCACGTGTCATGGCCAACCTGGCCGACGCGCCCCGCGGGCTCGTGCTCGTTACCGGCCCGACCGGCACCGGCAAGACCACGACGATCGCCTCGATGATCGGTCACATCAACCGGACCCGTCGTGCCCACATCGTCACGATCGAGGACCCGATCGAGGTGATGCACGACGACATCCTCTCGATCGTGCAGCAGCGCGAGATCGGCATCGACACCGATTCCTACGCCAACGCCTTGCGCCACGTGATCCGCCAGGACCCCGACGTGATCTTCGTGGGTGAGATCCGCGACGGCGACTCCGCGATGTCGGCGATCCAGGCGGCAGAGACGGGCCACCTCGTGATCTCGACACTGCACACGATCGACTGCATGGAGACGATCAACCGCATCCTCGACCTGTTCCCGCCGCATCAGCAGAAGGAGGTGCGCACGTCGTTCGCGGGGTCGCTGCGCGGCATCGTGTCGCAGCGGCTCGTCGCCAAAGCCGACGGCAAGGGGCGCGTGCCCGCCGTCGAGGTGCTGATCAACACCGGCCGGGTCTTCGATCGCATCGTGGATCCGGCGACCACCGACCAGATCGTCGACGTGATCGCCGAAGGCGACTTCTATGGCATGCAGACCTTCGATCAATCGCTCGTGCAGCTCACGAAGGAAGGTCTCGTGACCGAGGACGAGGCGCGGCGTGCTGCGTCGAACCCGCACGACTTCGACCTCATGATGCGTGGTGTGCTCGATCGGCTGTCGGTCGCCGACGGCGAGGGTCTGCCCTTCTAGCCGCCTTCCACCGGAAGGGGTGATGGCGACCGAGCGCGGTCGTGGCATGCTCCGGCGATGGATCGATCGACCGGGACCCCGATTCCCGGGCTGGGGGCGCTTCGCGGCTACCGCCGTGAGTGGCTCGGGAAGGACATCGTCGCCGGGCTCGTGCTCACGGCGTTGTTGGTGCCGCAGGGCATGGCGTACGCGGAGCTCGCCGGCCTGCCCGCGATCACCGGTCTCTACACATCGATCCTCTGCCTGACCGGATACGCGCTGTTCGGACCGTCGCGCATCCTCGTACTCGGGCCGGATTCCTCGCTCGGTCCGATGATCGCCGCCACGATCGCCCCTCTGCTGGTGGCCAACGGCGACCCGGCGCGCGCGGTGGCGCTCGCATCGATGCTCGCGCTGATCGTGGGAGCCGTGATGATCGTGGCCGGCGTGGCGAAGCTCGGCTTCGTGGCGGACCTGCTCTCCAAGCCCACCCAGATCGGCTACATGAACGGGCTCGCCCTCACGATCCTCGTGGGGCAGCTTCCGAAGCTCTTCGGCTTCTCGGTCGACGCGGACGGCTTGATCGACGAGACGCGCGGCTTCGTCCAAGGGGTCGCCGACGGCGAGACCGTGAGCGCCGCCCTCGCGATCGGGGTCGTGAGCCTCCTGATCATCATCGTGCTGCAGCGGCGCCTACCGAAGGTGCCGGCGGTGCTGGTCGCCGTCGTGCTCGCGATCGTGGCCGTCGATCTCTTCGATCTGGTCGATCGTGGGGTCTCGGTCGTGGGACCGCTGCCCGGTGGCGTCCCGCCGTTCACGATCCCCGACATCTCGTTCTCCGATGTCCCGCTCTTGATCGGCGGCGCCCTCGGCATCGCGCTCGTCGCCTTGGCCGACACGATCTCGACGGCCTCGGCGTTCGCGGCCCGGCAGGGGCAGCACGTGCACGGCAACCAGGAGATGATCGGGATCGGTGTCTCCAACGTGGCCGCTGGGTTCTTCCAGGGGTTCCCGGTGAGCACGAGCGGCTCGCGGACCGCGGTGGCCGAGCAGGCCGGTGCCAAGACCCAGATCACAGGTGTCGTGGGGGCACTCGCGATCCTGCTGTTGCTGGTGGTCGCGCCCGACTTGCTCCGCAACCTGCCACAGCCGGCGCTCGCGGCCGTCGTGATCGCGGCATCGATCTCGCTCGCCGACATCCCGGCCACCGTGCGCCTGTGGAAGCAGCGACGCACCGAGTTCTTCCTGTCGATCGCCGCCTTCCTCGGTGTGGCGCTGCTCGGCGTGCTGCCGGGGATCCTCGTCGCCGTTGCCCTCTCGATCTTCAACGTGTTCCGGCGATCGTGGTGGCCATATCAGACTCGACTCGGCAAGGTCGAGGGCCTGCCCGGGTTCCACGACGTGACCCAGTACCCCGACGGAGCCCAACTCCCGGGGCTCCTCATCTACCGGTTCGACGCCCCACTCTTCTTCGCGAACAGCCGAACGTTCCGGGAGGAGATCACCGAGCTCGTTGGCACCACCCCCGACCTGCGATGGATCGTGTTGGCGTCGGAGCCCATCACCGACGTCGACACGACGGCGGCCGACATGTTGGAGGACCTGGACGAGTGGTTGAATGCCCGCGGCATCTCTCTCGTGTTCGCAGAGATGAAGAACCCCGTCCGCATGAAGATCGAGCGGTACGAGCTCACGCGCACGATCGATCCTCACCACTTCTTCCCGACGGTGGATGCCGCGGTCGAGGCGTACCAGGCGGAGTTCGATGAGCGATGGCAGTCCGGAGGAGAGGATCCACATGACGACGACCGATGACCGGGTGGCCAGGCCGACGACGCTCGAACGTCTCGCGGCGGTGACGGCCATCGTCGCCCTCGTCGTTGCGATCGTGATCCTGGTGCTGGTCGCCCTCGAGAACCTCGGGAACATCCTCGTCGCGAGCGTGGGGCTCGCGATCGCGGTGGTGGGGGGGTGGTACCTGCTCTCGCACCGGGGGATCGTGCGTCTGGTGGCGCTCGTGCTGGTCGTGGCGGGGCTCGGGCTCGTGATCGCGGTGATCTTCGGGAACGACGAGATCAAGCTGTGGCCGTGGGTGGCCGTAGCTGCATCGGCCGCGTTCTCGGTCGGGGCCGCCGGCTACGCCCTGCGGAGCTCGAGGAGCGACGCGAACGTGGGAGAGGAGCCGGCGGTGCCGAAGCCCCGGCATCCGGTGCTGCTGATGAATCCCAAGTCGGGCGGTGGCAAGGCCGAGAAGTTCGAGTTGGAGCGGGAGTGTCGCGAGCGAGACATCGAGCCGATCGTGCTGCGACCGGGTGACGACCTGCTCGAGCTGGCAGAGGACGCCGTCGCGCGCGGCGCCGACGTGATCGGCATGGCGGGGGGCGACGGATCGCAGGCGCTCGTCGGGACCGTGGCGAGCGCCCACGGTCTCCCGCACGTGGTGGTCCCTGCCGGCACCCGTAATCACTTCGCGCTCGACCTGGGGCTCGACCGCGACGACGTCGTGGGTGCGCTCGACGCCTACTTCGACGGCGTCGAGCGCTCGATCGACCTCGCGGAGGTGAACGGGCGGGTCTTCGTGAACAACGCATCGCTCGGCCTGTACGCGAAGATCGTGCAGTCGCCCGAGTACCGCGACGCGAAGGTGCAGACCACGGCCGAGATGCTGCCCGAACTCGTGGGTCCCGATGCGAAGCCGCTCGACCTTCGGTTCACCGGGCCGGACGGGGAAGAGGTGCCGACGGCGGCGGTGATCCAGGTCTCGAACGATCCCTACGAGCTGCGCCACGCGAAGGGTCGCGGCACCCGGGAACGCATCGACCGGGGGGTGTTGGGCGTGGTCGCGGTGAACCTCTCGAGCGCCTCCGACGTGCAGCGGTTCCTGTCGCTGCAGGCGATCGGACGGCTCGACCGGTTCGAGGGGTGGCGCGAGTGGTCCACCGAGCGCTTCGAGGTGCGATCGGACGGCCCGATCGAGATCGGCGTCGACGGCGAGGCGCTCACGATGGAGCCGCCGCTCGTGTTCACCACGAAGCCGGGTGTCTTGCGTGTGCGCCTGCCCAGGCACGCATCGGGGATGTCACCGGCAGCGTCGGCGGTGCGCGTCACGGAGAGGTCGACGATCCACGCGTTGCTCCGCATCGCGGCGGGTCACTCGGTGGCAGCGTGAGCGGCAGCCGAGAACCCGAGGCCTTCGAACCGCCGTCGGAGCGGCTCGCCGAACGTCTGGAAGCTCGGCCGAGCGCGACGATCGATCGCCGGCTCGTGCGGATGCTGCGCGAGGCGGCGGCCGTCGACAAGGCCGTGTACCGGGCGGTCGCCGCCACCCCGACCCCCACGATCGACGGACCGCTCCGGAGGCTGACGAGCGCCGCGGACCACTCCAAGCTCTGGATCGGTACCGCGGCAGTGTTGTTCGCAGTGGGAGGACGGAAGGGTCGTCGTGCGGCCATGACCGGTGTCGCCGCGATCGCAGCAACGTCGGCGATCGTGAACCTGCCGATGAAGCTTGCCGGCGCTCGCCGCCGACCCGACGCCGATGCGGCGGGCGTGCCCGAGTCACGTCGGGTCGAGATGCCGACGTCGGCCTCGTTCCCCTCGGGCCACTCGGCGTCAGCAGCCGCGTTCACCGCCGGCGTATCGTCGATCGTGCCGGCCCTCGGCGCTCCGCTTGGCTGCGCAGCGGCCGTGGTCGGGTACTCACGAGTCCACTCCGGCGTGCACTACCCGGGTGACGTGATCGCCGGGGTCGTCGTGGGCGCCTCGGTCGGAGAGGCGGTCTCGTGGATCGGCGAACGGATCGCGGCGCGACGGTCGGCTCGTTGACGCGCGGCTAGGTCTGAAAGTGCGTGTCCGGCCGTTCTGGTGCGCGTTCCCCGGCCGCGATCTGCGCCCGGATCTCCATGGGATGCAGGCGGTAGCCGAAGGGGATCGCCAACAGGAAGTAGACGGGGATGAACAGCGGTCCCCAGGCGCAGAACTGTCGGATGTGCCATTGCTCGTGGGCGAGGAGCCTGCCGTCAACGGGCTGCGCCGAGAGGATCACGAACCCGACCGTCATCGCCGTGCGATGGAGATGGGGCATGAGCCACGTGAGGCCCCGTGGCGCCTTGTCGAAGATCAGCGCTCCGTCGCGCACGGTCGGTAGCTGGAACGTGAGCAGCCCGAGCACGAGGCCGATCAGCGTGTTCGGCGAGGTCCAGATGAATCCGAGCCAGGTGGGCATCGCCCGGCCACGGTAGCGCGGGGAGGGGAGGCACGTGGTTGCCGCAACCGACCCGGCACGCGCATGGTCCAACCCCGATCGGCACGATGCCCCGGGGTAAGCTCGGGCCGAATGGTCGACCGAACCCCTTCCGGCGCCGTGCTCGACGTGCCCTCGATCGCCAAGGAGCTCGGCGTGCGGTTCGTCGACGCGGGGCACGAGCTCTTCCTCGTGGGAGGAAGCGTGCGCGACCTGGTGCTCGGGCGTCCCTCCCCCGATCTCGACTTCACGACCAGCGCGCATCCCGACGAGACGACGCGCATCCTCCGGGGCTGGGCCGAGCGCCGGTACCTCGTCGGCGTGAGGTTCGGCACGGTCGGTGCCCTGAAGGACGGCGAGCGCCTCGAGATCACGACGTTCCGTCAGGAGGTCTACGCCCCCGAGCATCGCAAGCCCACCGTGACGTTCGGCGACGACGTCGAGACCGATCTCTCGCGTCGCGACTTCACGATCAACGCGATGGCCGTGCGTCTTCCCGACGGGGGCCTGGTCGATCCGCACGGCGGCGTGCGCCATCTCGCGGCCAAGGTGCTCGATACGCCGCTCGAGCCCGAGCTCTCGTTCGGCGACGACCCGCTCCGCATGCTCCGCGCCGCCCGGTTCGTCTCCCAGCTCGACGTGGAGCCCGCGCCGCGGCTCGTGGCCGCGATCGCCGAGATGCGCGACCGCATGGAGATCGTCTCGGCCGAGCGCATCGGCGAGGAGCTCGCGAAGCTCCTGACGGGCGCGTACCCCTCGAAGGGCCTCTCCCTACTGGTGTCCACCCAGCTCGCCGACACGTTCCTGCCCGAGCTCGCCGCCCTCGAGCTCGAACAGGACCCGGTGCACCAACACAAGGACGTGCTACGCCACACGTACGCGGTCGTCGAGAACTGCGAGGCCGACGAGGTGCTGCGGCTCGCGGCGCTGCTGCACGACATCGGCAAGCCCGCTACCCGCCAGATCACGCCCGAGGGGGTGCAGTTCCATCACCACGAGGTCGTGGGTGCGCGTATGGCCGACACGCGCCTGCGCGAGCTTCGCTACCCGAACCACGTTGTCGACGACGTGCGAAAGCTCGTCGAGATGCACCTGCGCTTCCATGGGTACGGGGAAGGGTGGAGCGACGCCGCAGTGCGACGCTACGTGCGCGACGCGGGCCCGCTGCTCGACAAGTTGAACCAGCTCACGCGCGCCGACGTGACCACACGCAACGAACGCCGGGCTGCCAAGTTCCAGGCCCTGCAGGACGACCTCGAGGAGCGCATCGCGCGCCTCGCCGAGCAGGAGAACCTCGACGCGCTGCGCCCGCCCCTCGACGGGAGGCGGGTGATGGATCGTCTCGGCGTCGAGCCGGGCCCGGTCGTGGGCCAGGCGCTCGAGTTCCTGATGGAGCTGCGTCTCGAGCGGGGTCCGATCCCAGAGCATGAGGCCGAGGAGTTGCTCGACGCGTGGGCGAGGGAGCGCGGGCTGCGCTGAGGGTCTCGCCGGTCACTCGTGACCGTGCGGCTCGGCTTCGCGTCCGACCACGAACCAGACCGCCTCGACGGGCACGTCCCCCGAGTTGAAGAGCCGGTGCGGGGTGGTCGAGTCGAAGCCGATCGAGTCGCCAGGGTGCAGCCGATGCTCGGAGAAGCCGATCTGGACGCTCAACGTGCCGCTGATGACGTAGCCGTACTCCCGGCCGTGGTGGCGCATCAGCGACCGGTCGGGGGTCGACGCACCCCCCACTTCGTAGATCGCGATCAGGAAGTCGACGCCCTCCTGTTGATCGGGCGCCAGCTCTTCCCAGCGCACGCCCGAGTCCAGATCGATCGACGGCCGTTCCCCGGGGTGCACGACCGGTGAGCGGTCGTCGAGGTCGACCTCGCCGTGGTCGCCGGGCTCCGGGAAGTCTCCGCCCCTGATCACTCGGTCGAGCGAGACGCCGAGCTCCGTGACGATCGAGTACAGCGTGCCGACCGACGGCCGGGACTGCCCGCTCTCCAGTTGCGAGATGAGGCTGGCGGAGAGGCCGACGCGGCGCGCCAGCTCGCGCTGGCTGAGGCCCGCCCGGACGCGTTCTTCGCGCAGGCGTTGGCCGATCGCGTCGAGCGCCTCGGGTTCACCGTGAGCGGCGGTCTCGCGCATCACATCAGCATCCAACCGCCGTCGACGTAGAGGTTCACCCCGTTCATCGCCCGGTTCTCGAGCAGGAACACGGTGGCGTCGACCACCTCGGCCATCGTCGCGAGGCGCCCCGTGGGCGTGCGGGCCACGACCGCGTCCAGCGGCTTCCCTTCCCAGAACGGGCTGTCCCCGACGATGCCGGGATGGATCGCGTTGAACCTGATCGGAGCGAGCTCGATCGCGAGCGTGCGGATCACGCTGCTGATGCCGCCGTTGACGGTCGTCACCGTGGTCGAGCCTGGGTAGGGGCGATCCTTCGCTCGGCCTCCGAACAGCACGACCGAGGAGTCGTCGGCGAGCCGATCGAGCACCACGTGAACCGTCGCCGTGTAGCCGACGAGCTTCATCGTCGTGAGGTCGATCGCTTGCGCGATGTCATAGTCTCGTACCGGGTTGTTGTCGCGGGCGATCGCCGCCAGCACCAGCCTCGAGATCGGGCCGACGTCGGCCAGCGCCGGGCCGATCGTCTCCGGCCGGCTGAGGTCGAAGCCGAGGCCGGTGACGCGCTCGCCGATCTCGGCCGCCACGGCGCTCGCACGGTCGGCGTCGCGTCCGGTGACGATCACCCGGTCACCTCGCTCCGCGTAGCGGGCGGCCACCTCGCGGCCGAGGCCATCCGTGCCACCCACGATCAACACCAACCCGTCGGGAATCTCGATCGGCCTCCTCGGTCGACGTCAGGCCGACTTTACTAGATGCCGCTGAGGTGTGCAGCGAGGCTGAACTGGTGCCGGACTGCCTAGCGCGGACCCCGCGATGTGTGTAGTGTCGCTGAACGGTGGGGGCGAACGGCGGAACAGTCGCAATGATCGGCACCGGGCGCATGGGCGCCGCGATGGTCACGACCATCAGCCGGGCCGGCTTCGACACGCTGGTGTGGAACCGTGACCGGTCGAAGGCCGAGCGCGTCGCCGGCGCCCTCGGGGTGCCGGTCGCGTCCTCCGCCGCGGAGGCGGCGAAGGCAGACGTGGTCCTCACGAGCCTCGCGGACGACGCGGCCCTGGAGCGCGTCTACCTCGGGCCGGAAGGCATCGTCGAGGGGATCGGAGCCGGATCCGTCGCCGTCGACACGAGCACCGTGGATCCCCGCTCGATCGAACGTGTGGGCGCGGCCGTCGACGCGACCGGTGCCGGGTTCCTCGACGGACCCGTCTCCGGAAGCGTGAGCACCGTCGAGGCCGGTGCGCTCACGATCATGGTCGGAGGGGACACCCAGCTGCTCGAGCGGGTCCGTCCGGTGCTCGACGCACTCGCCTCTCGGGTGATCCACGTGGGGGGCAGGGGCGCGGGCGCGGCTACGAAGCTCGCGGTGAACGACCTGGTGCACGGCCTGAACGTCGCCCTGTCCGAGGCGCTCGTGCTCGCGGAACGCGCCGGCGTCGACCGCGAGACCGCGTACGAGGTCTTCGCGAGCGGCGCCGCCGGCGCCCCGTTCGTGCAGTACAAGCGGGAGGCCTACGAGCATCCCGGCACGACCCCCGTCGCGTTCAGCCTCGATCTCGTCGCGAAGGACCTGGAGCTCATCACCGAGCTGGGCGAACGCGTCGGCGCGCCGATGCGCCAGGCGCAGACCTCGCTCGAGGTCGTGCGCAGCGCGATCGCCGCCGGCTACGGCGAGCGCGATCTCAGCCAGATCGCGGTCTTCCTGCGGGGGGGCGAGCGCTGATGTCCGCGCACATCGTGAGGATCAAGGATCGGCTCTCCTTCGTCACCCCTGCGGAGTTCGAGAAACGGAGCGAGGGTTACGCCGGCGCCCCGATCGTCGACGAGCCGAGCGGCGGCGTGCAGATGGGGTTCCGCCTCGCGCGACTCGAGGCGGGAGGCCGCGTCGCCGCGCATGTCCACTCGTTCGAGGAGTCGATCTACATGACCGACGGCTCGCTCACGGTCGACACGGCTGAGGGGAGCGTCGAGCTCGTCGCCGGCGACTACGCGCTGCTCCCGCTCGGCGTCACGCACGCGTTCCGCAACACGTCCGACACGGTGGCGGCCTTCGCCGAGATGAAGGCGCCGCTCCCGCGCGAGCGGTTCGGCTTCGACACACGATTCCCACCGCAACAGCTCGAGACCGGCCCGGCCCGCACGATCGACGTGCGCGACCCGCGCACCCGCTCGTTCGGCCACATCGACGCCGAGTCGATGGATCCGGCGATGCAGACCCAGGATCGGCTCGCCGTCAGTGCCAGCATGCGGACCGCCCTGCTCGTATACAGCGGCATCACCGTGAAGATGATGGTGGACTCCGACATGGGCGCAGACCTCTCGACGATGTTCATGGTGCAGTACGAGCCGAACGGATTCGCAGGTCCCCACGACCATCCGCTCGAGGA
This sequence comes from uncultured Actinomycetes bacterium, assembly GCA_963728665.1. GTDB lineage: Bacteria > Actinomycetota > UBA4738 > UBA4738 > HRBIN12 > JAOUEA01. Next base: position 72,369 of record CAVSLG010000007.1, read on the forward strand.
GGCCTACCTGATCCTCGACGGCGAAGTCGACGGCGTCTTCGACGGCGAGACGTATCGCCTCGGCCCCGGCGACGTTGCGTGGGCGGGGGTCGGGTGCGTGCACGAGTTCCGCAACGCCGGAGAAGGCCGCGTCCGGTGGCTCGAGACCCAGGCACCGCAGCCTCCGGGCCGCCACTCCTACCGATTCGCACGCGACTGGTCCTACCTTGAGCAGGCACTGGCCGACGAGGCTGCCGCCCGCACGCCGTGAGGAGGAGCACGTGATGGACGAGTTTCCCGTAGCGACCAGCCCGGCACCGGGGGTCATGGGGGTCGACTGGGAGATGCGGGTCGACTTCGAACGCCTGCGCAGGTACCGCCTCGACCGCGTGCACCGGATGCTGGAGGAGTTCGATCTCGGCGCCGTGCTTCTCTTCGAGACGTCGAACATCCGGTACGCGACGGCGACGCAGATCGGCTACTGGGCGTTCAACAAGGGGGAGCGGTGGGCGCTCGTCACACGCGAGGGCCGGCCGAAGATCTGGGACTTCGGCTCCGCGGCGAAGGCGCACCGGCTGCAGCTTCCGCACATGTATGACACCGAGAACTCCGTCGGCGGGAACACCGGGCTGCAGGGCGCGATCGGACCGGAGACCGGCCTGCACGCGCGAGCGGTGCGCGAGATCAAGGCCACTCTCGAGGACGCCGGCGTCGTGGCGGACAAGCTCGGCGTCGACCTCGCGGAGACCGCCGTGCTCCTCGCGCTGCAGGAAGGCGGACTCCGGGTCGTCGACGGCCAGCAGGCGATGATGCGCGCCCGCGAGATCAAGAGCCCTGACGAGATCGTGTTGCTGACGCAGGCGTGCGCGATGGTCGACGGCGTCTACCAGGACATCTTCGAGATGCTGAAGCCCGGCGTCCGGGAGTCCGACGTCGTCGGCCTTGCTCACGCGCGCCTGTTCGAGATGGGCTCGGAATTCGTCGAGGCGGTGAACTCGATCGCCGGCGAGCGCTGCAGCCCGCATCCGCACGTGTTCAGCGACCGCATCATCAGGCCGGGCGACCAGGCGTACTTCGACATCATCCACGTCTTCAACGGCTATCGGACCTGCTACTACCGCACGTTCGTCGTCGGCCGCGCGACACAGGCCCAGCGAGACGCCTTCAAGCGCTCGCGCGAATGGATGGACGCCGCGATCGACCTCGTGCGACCCGGAACGACGACCGACCAGATCGCGAAGGTCTGGCCGCGCGCCGAGGAGTTCGGCTTCGCCGATGAGATGGACGCCTTCGGGCTGCAGTTCGGCCACGGCGTGGGCGTCGGCCTGCATGAACGCCCGATCATCAGCCGACTGAACTCGCTCGAGACCCCGGTAGAGATCCAGGAGGGCATGCTCTTCGCGCTCGAGACATACGCCCCCGCCGCCGACGGACGTTCCGCCGCACGTATAGAGGAAGAGGTCGTCGTGACCGCCGACGGGTGCAAAGTCATCACCCTGTTCCCCTGCGAGGAGCTGATGGTTGCCAATGAGTACTGAGGCCCACATCGACGACCGGTACGACTACGCGCTGAGGGAGCCTCGGCTCCCGGCGCCGATCGACCATTCTCTCGCCGAGGCGCCGATCGACCTCGACGTGCGACTCGGCATGTACCGCACCCTGCACCAGTTGCGCGGGTTCGGGAAGCGAGCCCACGACCTGTTCCTGCAGAACCTCGTGAAGGGCACGACGCATCTCTCGCTGGGCCAGGAAGCGGTCGCCGCGGGCTTCGGAGCGGCCTTACGGCCCCACGACTACACGTTCGCCACCTACCGGGGCCACGCGCATTCCCTCGCGCGCGGCATGGATCCCGGTGCGGCGATGGCCGAGCTGCTCGGTCGCGAGAACGGCATCCTCGGCGGCAAGGGCGGATCGATGCACCTCACCGATGCGTCGAAGGGCATGATGGGCTCCTACGCGATCATCGGCGCGCATCTGTGCACCGCGAACGGCGCGGCCTGGTCCGCCCTGATGCGGGGCACCGACCAGGTGGCGGTCGCGTTCTTCGGCGACGGCACCACGAACATCGGTGCGTTCCACGAGGCCCTCAACCTGGCGAAGGTCTGGAACCTGCCGAGCGTCTTCGTCTGCGAGAACAACCTCTACATGGAGTACACGCCGATCGACGCGGTCACCGCGGTCGAGCATCCCGCGGCGGGCCGGGCGGCCGCCTACGGCCTCGACGAGATCCTGATCGACGGCAACGACCCCGACGCCGTGCACCTGGCCGCCCGGGACGCGGTCGAGAAGGCCCGATCGGGAGGCGGGCCCTCGCTGATCGAGGCGATCACCTATCGGTCCGGCGGCCATTCCCGAGCAGATCCGGGGAAGTACCGCCCACCGGAAGAGGTTGGCGCCTGGGCCGAGCGCGATCCGATCCCGCTCTACCACGCACGGCTGCTGTCGCTGGGGGTGGAGGAGGAACGCCTCGAGTCGATCCAGGAAGAGGTCGCCCAGGCGATCGACGCCGCCACCGAGTTCGCGAAAGCGGGCGCCGAGCCGGGCGAGGGGTCGCTCATGACCGAGGTCTACGCCGACGGAGGTTCCCGATGGCGGAACTGACGTACCGCGAAGCTGTCGCCCACGGCATCGCACAGGAGATGCGGCGGGACCCGAGCCTCGTGATGCTGGGCGAGGACATCGCGGCCGCGGGCGGCGTCTTCAAGACCACGGTTGGGCTGCTCGACGAGTTCGGGCCCGACCGGGTCCGCGACACCCCGATCTCGGAGCAGGCGATCCTGGGCGCCGCGATGGGGGCGGCGATGACCGGCGTGCCGGTGATCGCCGAGATCATGTTCAGCGACTTCCTCGCGGTGTGCTGGGACATCGTCGCGAACGAGATCGCGAAGAGCCGGTACATGACGAACGGACAGGTGAGCTTCCCGCTCGTGATCAGGACGGCGAACGGGGGCGGCGTCCGCTTCGGCGCGCAGCACTCCCAGAGCGTAGAGAACTGGGCGATGATGATCCCGGGCCTCAAGGTCGTCGCGCCGTCGACACCCGAGGACGTCGTCGGGCTGATGGCCGCCTCGATCAGGGACCCCGACCCGGTCGTCTTCTTCGAGCACAAGGCCTTGATGGGCGCGAAGGCCGAGATCCCCGACGGTGAGATCGTCGACGAGCTCGGCACGGCGAGGGTGGTCAGGGAGGGAACCGACGTCACGATCGCCGCCCTCGCGTCGATGGTGCCGCGCGCCGTCGAGGCGGCCGAGCGCCTGCACCTCGACGGCATCTCGGCGGAGGTGATCGACGTGCGGACGCTCGTGCCGCTCGACACGCGCGCCCTGCTCGCCTCGGTCGAGAAGACCGGCCGGTTCTTCACGGTGGAGGAGAACCCCCGGTTGTGCGGCTGGGGCGCCGAACTCGTGTCGATCGTCGCCGAGGAGGGCTTCTGGAACCTCGACGGCCCGAGCGTCCGCATCACCACGCCCCACATCCCGCTGCCCGCAGCAGCGTCGCTCGAGGATCTCGCGTTGCCGTCGGTCGACCGGATCTACGAAACGGTGTGCAAGGCCGCCGAGATCGGAGGCGGTGCGTGAGCGGGAAGCTCCACCTCCGCGGCGGGTGCATCCTCACCCTGGGCGCGAAGACGCCCAACCTCGCCGACGGTGACGTCGTGGTCGACGACGGCATCGTGGCGGAGGTCGGCCGCGGGCTGCGCGCCCGCGACGCCGAGGTGGTCGACGCGACGGACACGATCGTGATGCCGGGATTCGTCGACACCCATAGGCATGCGTGGACGTCGCTCTTCCGCAACCTCGGCGAGCGTGGTGGGGACACACCGAGGTTGACGGCCGACGTGCGCGACCACTACACGCCCGACGACGTCTACGCCGCTGCGCTCGTCGGCCTGCTGGGTGCGGCGGAAGCGGGCATCACGACGGTGGTGGACTGGTGCGACCTTCCGCTCGACGACGCATCGGTCGACGCCCTGCTGCGCGCCCACGCCGACTCCGGGATGCGCACGGTGGTCGTGCCCGCTTCGCAGGAACCTCCGACGCGAGAGCTCCTCACCCGTCTCCTCGGCGGAGCGGGATCTTCGACCACGGTCGCGTACGGGTCCGGGCAGACCGATCTCGACCGACTCGCGAGCGAGTGGGCCCTCGCCCGCGAGCTCGGCTTGCGCATCCACGCGCACGCCGGCGCCGATGCCCCCGGCCCCGGGTGGGTCGCCGCGCTCGCCGAGCGAGGGCTCCTCGGTGAGGACGTCACGCTCGTGCATCACACGGCGCTCGCCGAGGCCGACATCGCGGCGATCGCGGCGTCCGGCGCGGCGGTCGCGTTCACGCCGTCGAGCGAGATGGCCACCGGGCACGGCGCGCCACCGATCCAAGAGCTGATGGACCGCGACCTCAGGCCCGGGCTGGGCATCGATCTCGAGCGCGTGGCGCCGGGCGACATGTTCGCCCAGATGCGCGAGACGATCTCGCTGCAGCACGCCACGGTCTTCGACCGCAAGCTCATGGGCAAGGGCTCGCTCCCGCGCCTGATGAGCACGCGCGACGTGATCCGCTACGCGACCCTCGAGGGTGCGCGTGCAGCCGGCCTCGGCGGCGTGACGGGCTCGCTCGAACCGGGCATGCAGGCCGACCTCATCGTGCTGCGGACCGACCGGCCCAACATCTGGCCGATCAACGATCCGATCGGCGCGATCGTGTGGGGCATGGACACCTCGAACATCGACCGCGTGCTCGTCGGTGGACGGACGGTCCTGCGTGACGGCGTCCTCGAGGCAGACGTCTCGGGCGCGAGCACGCTCGCGACCGAGGCCCGCGAGCGTGTCGCGGCGGCCGCGGGTCTCCTCGTGAGCTCGGGGGTCGAACGATGAGCGCCGCGACCGTGAGCCGCCGAGCCCCGTCGTCCGCCCTCACGTCCTTCGTCGTCGCATCGCGATACATGCCGGTGTACATCGCGATCGTCCTGCTGATCGTGGTCGCGGCGATCTGGGCGCCAGCGGCCTTGCGCACGCCCTCGCTGCGGGCGATCGCGCCGTTCGGCACGTTCCTCGCGATCGCCGCGCTCGGCCAGATGCTCGTGATCATGACGGGCGGCATCGACCTCAGCGTGCCGGGCACCGTCACCCTGGCGGCGGTGGTCACGGTCGGCGTCGGCGACGCTTCCGACGACCGCATCTGGACGGCGATCGGCGTCGCCCTGCTCGCCGCTGCGCTCGTCGGTCTCGTGAACGGCATCCTGATCGGAGGGCTCGGACTCAACGCGCTGATCGTCACGCTCGCCGTGGGCCAGATCGTGAGCGGCCTCGCCTTCCGCTACTACACGGGCGTCGCGATCCAGACGCCGGTCCCTGCAGGGCTTTCCGAGTGGACGTCGGTGCGGTTCCTCGGGGTCACGCGGACGTTCTGGGTCGGCGTGGTGCTCACGTTGGTGCTGGTCGTGATCTTCCGGTTCACCACACCGGGCCGGCGGTTCCAAGTCGTCGGCGCGAACCCGGTCGCGAGCTGGATCGCCGGCCTGCGCGTGAACCTCAACCAGGTGGCGGCGTACGTGATCGCGGCGATGTTCTACGCCGTCGCCGCGATCCTGCTCGCCGCGTTCCTCAAGACGCCCAGCACCAACCTCGGTGTGCCGTACCTGCTCGGTCCGATCGCGGCGGTCGTGATCGGCGGCGCATCGCTGACCGGGGGGCTGGCGAGCCCGCTCTCGACATGGGCGGGCGCGTTCTTCCTCGCGGGCCTCAACCAGATGATGCGCGTGATGGGGCTGTCCACCGCCCTGCAGTTCGTCGTCTTCGGTCTCGTGATCGTCGGCGGCATGTTGGTGTCGGGCGACCGGATCATCCGCGGGGTCGAGCAGGTGCTCCGCGAACGAAGACGTCGTGATGTGCCGGCGGCGCAGAGCGCCGGCACGACAGGCGACGCAACGGATGAAGGGGGTGCAGGGTGAGAAGGGAGGCACGGATCCAGCGGGCGCGACCCGAGTGGAGCTCGGGCCAAGGAGTTGGGGGCCAAGGAGTTTGGGCCCAAGGAATCAGGGGCCAAGGAGCTAGGGGCCAAGGAGCTGGGGGCCAAGGAGCTGTGGGGAGGAGGCGTATGCAACGCATCAGGTTCGTCGGTGTCGTCCTCGCGTTCACGCTGCTGGTCGCGGCGTGCAGCGACGACGGCGGCGACACCACGGAAGGCAGCACCGACAGCGCCACGGCCAGCGCTGCCGAGAGCGAGCTGTCGGCGTACGGGGAGAGCATCGACGCCGATCCGGCGCTGGTGGAGAAGGCGCTCGGACCGGTCGCGGACGTTCCCGAGATCGTCCTCGCGTCGATCGCCCGCGCCGACCAGGACGTCGACCAGGCCACGATCGACACGGCGATGGAGTGCTGGAACAACGTCGAGTGCGACACGGGCAGCGGCGGCGAGATGATCATGGGCGTCGCCGACGGCGGCCGCGGGAACGTATGGCGGCAGGTCACGCACATGGAGGCGATCCTCCAGGCGCTCACGTACCCGGAGATCGGCACGATCGTCTCCCGTGACGCCCAGTGGGACGAGGACCCCGCCGTCGCCGAGGCGGACATCCGCTTCCTGATCCAGCGCGGAGTCGACTTCATCATCGGGTACCCCGACCAGGGCACGAACATCGCCGGGGCGATCCTCGAGGCCGAGGCCGCGGGCATCCCGTACATCCCGTACTCGGCGGGGTGGGTCGGTCTCCCGGGTGATGAGGGTGCCCTCGTGCCTGGCGAGGACTACACGGCCATCGTGGGCGAGGACCTGTGCGCCTTGGGCGAGAGCTTCGCCGACGTGCTCAACACCGAGGTCGGCCAGGGCAAGATCGGGATCATGGGCGGCACACCCGGCAACGCGCTCTCGGCGGGGTGGCAGAAGTGCCTCCAGCCGGCGTTGGCGGGCGGGGTCAAGCCCGTCGGTCCTCCCGCGGACACCTACTGGGTGAACGACTTCGCCCTGCAGTCCGTGTTGGGGTGGTTGTCGAAAGACCCCGACATCAAGGGGTACGTCTACGAGTACGCCGACGGCATGTACACCGCGCTCGACGCGTACGAGCAGCTCGACATCCCGGTGGAGGACATCACGGTGGTGGTCCGTACCGACGAGCAGACGCTGTTCTGCGATTGGGTGGAGCGCAACGAGCCGAGCTACACGATCTTCTTCTCGGCCGGTGGCAACTTCCAGTCGCGGGTCGCCGTCACCGCGGCGATGCTGAAGCTCCAGGGCGCGGAGATCCCCGCCGAGATCGTGGTGCCGCACGTGATGCGTGAGGTCACGGCGGACAATTGCGATCCAGATCGGGTGACCCCGACCGTGTCGGGTACCAGCCTGGTGCCCGACAACGTGCTCGCCGAGATGTACCCGGAGGGATGAGCCACCGGCTTCCCGATGGAGGGTCGACTGCCCCGGAGCTCGTGCTCGAGCTCCGGGGCGTCTCCCGTCAGTTCGGCGCTGTCAGGGCGCTGAGCGACGTCAGCGTCGACTGCCGTGCCGGTGAGGTGCACGCGATCGTCGGTGAGAACGGCTCGGGCAAGTCGACCCTCCTCGGGATCGCGAGCGGCGCCGTCGATCCCGACCGCGGCACGGTCACGATCGGCGGGAGGCGGCTGCGCCGCGACTCGCCCGCGCAGGCGCGGGCGCTGGGGCTCGCGATGGCTTACCAGGACACCTCGCTGATCCTCGCGCAACCCGTCAAGAACAACCTCTACCTTTCGGCGCCGCCCGAGCAGCGCCCGCGCTTCTGGAGGCGCAAGAAGTGGGCCCGCTCGGTCCTCGCGGGCTTCGACCTCGATATCGAGCTGTTCCCAGATGCTCCGGCCGGCATGCTCAGCCTCGCCGACCGACAGCTCTTCGAGGTCGCGAAGGCACTCGTGACCGACCCGAAGGTGCTGCTCCTCGACGAGCCGACCACGGCGCTCGGCCCTCACGAGGTGGAGGCCCTCCACAGGACCCTCGCCGCCTGCCGCGACCGCGGCGTGGGCGTGGTCTACGTGAGTCACCGCCTGCCCGAGGTCCTCGAGATCGCCGACCGGATCACGGTCCTGCGCGACGGCAAGCACCAGGGAACGTTCGATGCCCGCGTTACCACCGAGCACGCGCTCGTCGATCTGATCGTCGGCCGTGCCTTCGAGGCGGCGTTCCCACAGCCCGTGCCGCAGACCGACGTGCGCCGCGACGTGCTGGTCGTCGACGGGCTGCAGGGGCAGTCGTTCGGCCCCGTGAGCTTCACGCTCGAGAGCGGTGAGGTGGTCGGCGTCGCCGGCGCCGAGGGCAACGGCCAGCCGCAACTCTTCGACTGCCTCGCCGGGCGTCAGCCGCCGCGAGCCGGCAAGGTCGTCTGCGACGACGCGGAACTGATGCTGATCTCGACGCACGAAGCCGTGCACGCCGGGGTCATGATGCTGCCCGGCGACCGCAAGCAGGAAGCCCTGATGCCCGTGCTCGGGGTGCGGGTGAACGCCACGATCCAGTCGCTGAAGCGATTCGGCGTGCTCGGGTTCCTGCGCCGCCGCAAGGAGCGCGCGACCGTCCGGGAGCTCGTCGACAGACTCGAGATCCGCACCCCGTCGCTCGAGCAGCCGGTCGGGTTCCTCTCGGGCGGCAACCAGCAGAAGGTCGCCGTCTCGCGGACGTTCCTGCGCGAGCCCGCCGTGATCCTCGCGTACGAGCCGACCCAGGGCGTCGACGTCGGCTCGCGCTTCGACATCTATGCGGCGCTGCGCTCGCGCAGCGACGCCGGCACCGCGATCCTCGTGAAGTCGAGCGACCCGATCGAGCTGAGCGGCCTGTGCGACCGGGTGCTCGTGATGTCGCGCGGCACGATCGTCGAGGAGATCCCCGGCGACGAGCTCGACGAGCTCCGCATCGTCGAGGCGATCGTCCGAGGTCCCGGCATGTCGCGCGCGGGACGGTCTCCGCTCGGCGTCGCGATGCCGAAGTCGTCTCCCGGCGGGGCGGTGGCGGTGGCGGTGGCGGTGGTGGCGGCGGGTGAGCACGGAGACCGGCACGAGGCCGGGCGGTCCGAGCACCGGCGCCACGACCGTCGACTCGGCGAGGATCGCCGTGCGCAAGGTGCTGCGCGATGCCCGCGACAAGAACAAGTGGCGCAAGATCGTCCGCTTCCGGCTCTGGATGCCGGTTGTGCTCCAGCTCCTGCTGATCGTCGCCGTCGCGGGGTACACGACGTCCCGGTTCGACGGCTTCATCAACGCATCGAACGTCACGAACATCCTGATCCTCGCCGCGCCGCTCGCGATGGTGGCGATGGGCCAGACGCACGCGCTGCTGGTCGGGTATCTCGATCTGTCGGTCGGCGCGATGGTCACGTTCGGCGTTGTGGTCGCCTCGTTCCTGATCGGCCCCGACACCTCCATGTCCCAGATCCTGCTCGGAGCCGGGGCCGTCTTCCTGTGCGCGCTGGCCCTGGGAGCGGTCAACGCCGTCCTCGTCGTCGGTCTGAAGATCCCGTCGATCATCGCGACGCTGGCCACGCTCAGCATCCTCAACGGCATCTCGCTCACGTTGCGCGAGACGCCAGGCGGCATCATCAACCGCGACTTCACGGAGTCGTTGCGCACGGGCATGGGCCCGGTGCCGATCATCTTCGTCGTCTGCGTCGTCGTGGCGGGCGCACTCGACTACTGGCTCCACGCGACGGGCTCGGGCCTGCAATTGCGGTCGACGGGCTTCGACGACGTCTCCGCCAAGCGCAACGGTGTCCGCACGAAGTGGGTCCGCGTGCGCGCGCTCCTGCTCTCGGCGATCTTCGCCACCGTCGCGGCCTTCTTCGTGATGACCCGGTCCGGTATCGGGAACGCGGCGATCGGCGACAGCTACGCGATCAACAGCATCACCGCGGCGGTGCTCGGCGGCGCGGCGCTCTCGGGCGGGCGGGCGACGTTCCTCGGCGCGCTCGTCGCATCGGTCTTGCTGGCGCTCATCATCAGCGCCCTGCCGTTCCTCGGGCTCAGCGCGGAGCACGGCCTGATCATCATCGGCGTCCTCGTGCTCTTGGGCATCGTGCTCTTCCAGGTCGGCGACCTGAAGGAGCTCGTGAAGCGGAACTACAAGCGGGCCCGTCGCCTCGCGATCGGGAGCCGGCCTCCGAAGCAGGCCGAGATCCCCGATCTGTACCCGTCGGGCGTGGACTTCCGGGTCGTGCCGACCGAGACGAAGGTGATCGCGGGCGGCATCGTGCTGAGCCTGGATCCTCACGTGGGCGAGTTCGCGAGTGCCGATGTGCTGATCGACGGAGACCGCATCGTGGAGGTCCGGCCCGGCATCGGCCACGTCGCCGACGCCGAAGTGATCGACGCGACCGGCATGATCGTGATGCCGGGCTTCGTCGACACGCACCGACACATCTGGGAGGGCCTGCTGCGCAACATCGGGACCGACGTCCCGCTCGAGGGGCGCTCCAGCTACATCTCCTACGTGCTCCACAAGCTCGCGCCCGCGTACCGGCCCGAGGATTCCTACATCGGCGACCTGCTCTCGGCGCTCGGCGCCATCGACGCCGGCGTCACCACCCTCCTCGACTGGTCGCACATCCAGGGTTCGCCGGCCCACACCGACGCGGTGATCCAGGCGCTCAAGGATTCGGGCCTCCGCGCCGTGTTCGCCTACGGGTTCCCGTGGTGGGGGAAGTGGGAGGAACGGCAGCCCAGCTGGTTCGTGCGCGCGGCGAACGAGCATTTCTCCACCAAGGATCAGCTGCTCTCGCTCGCCCTCGCGGCGCCGGGCCCGGAGTTCACCGACTTCGAGGTCTCACGCGACCATTGGAAGCTCGCCCGGGAGACCAGCGCCCGGATCACGACGCACGTCGGCGTGGGCTCCTACGGGCGCGACGGCAAGGTTCAGGAGTTCGGGGCGGCCGGCCTGCTCGGGCCCGACACGACCTACATCCACTGCACGACGCTGAACGACACAGAGATCCAGATGATCGTCGACAGCGGCGGAACCGTCTCCCTCGCCTCGCCGGTGGAGATGATGATGGGCCACGGCATGCCGCCGATCCAGAAGTTCCTCGACCGGGGCCTGCGTCCGAGCCTGAGCGTCGACGTCGAGACCAACGTGCCGGGCGACATGTTCAACCAGATGCGATCGGTGCTCGCGCTGCAACGGGCGATCGCGACCGCGGAGGGCAAGGCCGCGCTTGCGACCAGAGAGGTGCTGGCCTGCGCCACGATCGAGGGAGCACGGGCGAACGGGCTCGAGGCGATCACGGGAAGCCTGACGCCGGGGAAGTACGCGGACGTGATCATGCTGCGCACCGACCGGATCAACGTGACGCCGCTCAACGATCCGGCGACGGCGGTCGTGGCCGGCATGGACACGGGCAACGTCGATACGGTCCTGATCGCCGGCCGGGCGATGAAGCGTCACGGCGAGCTGCTGCATGTCGACTGGCCGTCGGTGAAGCGCCTGTCCGCAGAGTCGAGGGACCACGTGATCGCCAAGTCGGGCTTCAGGACCCCGAGCATCTGAGGCCCGGACCACGATGCGCCCTACGGGCTCGGCGGCACCTGCTCGTCGTCGGGGAGGTGCTCGGCGGCCAGTCCCTTCCCGCCGTGACGGGCGATGTCGAGAGCCACCGAGACCACGAGCACACCGAACACCGCGCCCACCATGAGCGCGGGCGGCCATCCGCGGCCGGCGACGGCCACGGCCAGCAGCGCCGCGATCGCGATCCAGCGCTGCAGCATGCCGGCCCCGCGCCAACCGATCTCGGCCGTGTGGATCGCGACCAGCGACACGAGGAACGCCGCGATGCCTCCGCCGAGCATCAGCCGGGTCGCGAGCGACAGGCCGTGATCGCCGGCGGCGCCCGCCTCGACCGCGAGCTCGACTCCGATCGCCGTCGCCGCGATGCCGGCGAAGCCGAACAGGTGCCCGTATCCCCACAGGAAGGACGCTCCGACCCGCTCGCGCGACAGTGACGTCGACGACACCGTCTCGAAGTAGCCCCACCAGATCGCGGCCGCGATGGCGAACCCGAGCAAGGCCGATGCGATCGAGCCACCGTCGAGCGCAACGTCACCGAGGCTCGCGGCCACGGCGATCACGCTCTCGCCGAGCACGATGATCGTGAAGAGTCCGTATCGCTCCGGGACGTGCCGCGAGTCGAACGGTTGTCCTTCGTAGGCGCGGACCGCGAACACCGGGGCGACCATCAGCACGAGCACCGAGAGCGCCCAGACCCAGTACCGCGCGGGCGGCTCGACGAGCAGCGAGCAAAGCATGATGAGCCCCCCGATCGCGTCGCCGACCATGTAGTTCCGGGCGAACCGCCGTGCCGTCCCCGCGTGCGGCAGCACGCGCGCGAACATCAGCACGAGCAGGCCCTGCATGGCCGCGTACGCGACGACGAACACGCGATCGTTGCCTTCGTACACCCGGGGGATGCCGGCCGCGAGCACGATCACGAGCAGCATCGCGACGAGCATGCCGACCCGATGCAGGACATCGTCGTTGTCCCACGCAGTCGCGAACCACGTGAACTCCATCCACGCCCACCACACCGGCACGAACAGCGCGGCGAAGTGCCAGAGACCTCGCAGGGTCGGATCGGAGTGGAGGCCTTCGGCCAGCGCCGCCACCGCCGCCACGAAACAGAGGTCGAAGAACAGCTCGAGCCAGGTGGCCTTGCGTTCCCCGACATCGAACTCCCGCATCGGCGCGGGACGGATCAGGGCGCTCATCTCAGTCGAGGGGAAGCGTCGCGAGGTCGCCGAGCACGACCTCGCGATCGTCGGCATCGTCGATGGAGTCACAGATCGCTCGGGCTTGCTCGGCGTGACGGCGGGCCTCGTCGAGATCGCCCTGCAGGGCGTGTGCCCGCGCCATCGCCTCGTGCCCCTCGGCGCGCACCCAGTCGGGGAGGGGCTCTGTCTCGGCGCGCGACAAGCACCACCGAGCGTGGTACATCGACGGCTCGGCGCGGCCGAGCACGGCGTAGACGCGCGAGCACAGCCAATCACCGATCGCGACGTTCTCGGCGGTGCCGGCCGCTTCCCAATGCAGCCGGGAAGCGTGCGCGGCATGGATCATGCGCTCGTCCTGCTCGGGCGCGCGGTCAGCGGTGTCGAGCAGCGACCAGGTCTCGTTGAACAGGTCGACCGCGTGCTGGCGCTCGTCCGCGGAAGCTGCCAGAGGCCCGGTCACGGGGTCAGCTCCTTGGGAAGCCGGAGACCGGCCAGTCGCAGGGCGGTTCGCAACACCCTAGGATCGCCGCGCCAGTGTTCCTGCACGACCTCGACACCTGCCCGTTTGACCAGGTGCCGCAGCACGAGCCCGACCACGATCAGATCGTCGAGCGGGCCGAGCACCGGGATGAACTCCGGCACCAGGTCGATCGGCGAGAGCAGCCACACGAGGGCGCCTCCCACGAGGAGCTTCGACCCGAGCGGTACCCGAGGATCACCGAGGAGACCGCGGCAGAGCGCTACCAGATCGGGGATCGCGCGCGCGAGCTGCTTCGCGGTGATCGTGCGCCCGAAGACCCAGAGCGCGGCGATCGCCGCCACCCAGACGGCGGCGACGACGGCGATCGCGATCAAGAGGTTCCGCACCCTGCAAGCGTAGCCCGCTACGCTCGACAGACATGGCCACGACCACGACCGCCGAGGCGCCGCACGTCGACCCCGAACGGGGGCTCTCCGCGGCCGAGGTGGCCGAACGGGTTTCCCGTGGCCAGATCAACGACGTGCCCGCCGCTCCCACTCGAACGGTCGCCCAGATCGTGCGGGCCAACGTCTTCACCCGCTTCAACGCGATCCTGGGAGCGATGCTGGCGATCATCCTCGTGGTGGGGCCGCTGCAGGACGCTCTGTTCGGCATCGTGCTGATCGCGAACGCGGGCATCGGCATCGTGCAGGAGCTGCGTGCGAAGCGCACCCTCGATCGGCTCACGGTGCTCACGGCACCGAAGGCCCGCGTGGTGCGCGACGGTGACGTGTGTGAGGTCGCAGTGGGCGACGTCGTGCTCGACGACGTGCTCGACGCCGGCGCCGGTTCGGAGATCGTGGTCGACGGCGAGGTGCTCACGAGCCGCGGCCTCGAGGTCGACGAATCGCTGCTCACTGGCGAATCCGACGCGGTCGAGAAGTCGCCGGCCGACGAGGTGCTCTCCGGGTCGTTCGTCGCGGCCGGAGCGGGACGCTATCGCGCCACCAAGGTCGGCGCCGAGGCTTACGCGGTGCAGCTGGCCGAGGACGCACGTCGGTTCACCCTGACCCGCTCGGAGCTGCGATCGGGCATCGACAAGATCCTCACGTACGTGACCTTCGCGATCGTGCCGACGGCAGCACTGTTGTTCTTCAGCCAGATGCGCGCCCGCGACGACTGGCGCGAGGCGATGTCTGGCGCGGTCGCCGGTACGGTCGCGATGGTGCCGGAGGGCCTCGTGCTCCTGACGTCGCTCGCGTTCGGCGTCGCCGTCGTGCGTCTCGCCCAGCGCAAGGTGCTCGTGCAGGAGCTCCCCGCCGTCGAGGGGCTCGCCCGCATCGACGTGCTCTGCATCGACAAGACCGGCACGCTCACCGAGGGCAAGCTCGCGGTCGAGCAGCTCGAGCCGCTGCACGGCGACGACGGCACACTGGAGACCGTGCTCGGGGCGCTCGCCGCCGCCGACCCTTCGCCCAACGCGACGACGAACGCGATCGCCGAGAGCTATGCCGACACCTCCGGATGGCAGGCCACCGACGGCGTGCCGTTCTCGTCGTCGCGGAAGTGGAGCGCCTCGGCGTTCGGGGGGCAGGGCGCGTGGTTCCTCGGCGCCCCCGACGTCATGCTCGCGGCGGTCGACGGCGCCGACGACCTTCGCGGACGGGTGCGCGACCTGGCCGACCAGGGCCACCGCGTGCTGCTCGTCGCGAAGGCGCAGGATCTCACCGACGAGCATCTCCCGCCCGACCTCGAGCCCGCGGGGCTCGTGGTGCTCGGCGACCGCCCGCGCCCCGACGCCGCCGACACGCTGCGGTACTTCCGGGAACAAGACGTGACCGTCAAGGTGATCTCCGGTGACGACCCGCGCACGGTCGGTGCGATCGCCGGCCAGCTCGGGCTCGAGGGCGCCGACGAACCCGTCGACGCCCGTGAGCTGCCCGAGGCAGAGGACGAGCTCGCCGAACTGCTCGATGCGCACTCGGTGTTCGGCCGGGTCACCCCGCAGCAGAAGCGCGAGATGGTCAAGGCGCTGCAGTCACGAGGGCACACGGTCGCGATGACCGGCGACGGCGTGAACGATGCGCTCGCCCTGAAGGACGCCGACATCGGGGTCGCGATGGGCTCGGGCAGCGATGCCACCCGGGCCGTCGCGCAGCTCGTGCTGCTCGACTCGACGTTCGACTCGCTGCCGCCCGTGGTCGCCGAAGGCCGCAGGGTGCTGGGCAACATCGAGCGCACGAGCGGGCTCTACCTGAACAAGACCGTCTACGCGATGCTGATCTCGCTCGCGACCGGGGTGTTCTCGTTCGTGTTCCCGTTCCTGCCGCGGCATCTCACGCTGATCGGGGCGCTCACGATCGGCATCCCGTCGTTCTTCCTGGCGCTGGCGCCCAACACCGATCGGTTCCGCCCGGGGTTCGTGCGCCGCGTGCTCCGGTTCGCGATCCCGACGGGCACGCTCGCGGCGATCGCGACCCTGCTCGCGTACGCGCTCGCCCGTGAGGAACCGGGCGTGACGCTCGAGCAGGCGCAGACCACCGCGGTCATGGTGCTCACGTGGATCGGCTTCCTGGTGCTCACGATCCTCTCCGCGCCGCTCACCAGGGCGCGGCTGGCGTTGATCTGGTCCATGGCCGGCCTGTTCGTGATCGCGCTCACCTGGGCGCCCAGTCAGGAGTTCTTCGCGCTCGACGATCCGCCGGCGATCGTGTGGCTCGCGGGGTTCGGCATCGCGGCGATCGTGTGGTCGTTCGCGCGCCTGTTCGTGCCGGGAGAGACGCCCGTCGGACCCAGGGCTCGCGACGTGCTGCTCACCGGCGGCGCGACGGACGGCCGGCCGCACGGCCAGTAGTCTGGAACGGACTAGATGAGGCTCAGGTCGCCCGGCGGCCAGATGATGATCTCGGCCTTCCCGATCACGTTGTCGATCGGCACGAACCCCAGAGAGAAGCGCGAGTCCAGGGAGTTCCCACGGTTGTCACCCATCACGAACAGCTTCCCGGACGGCACCGTCCTCTTCTTGAAGTCATCGGTGGGTTGGGTGAGGTAGGGCTCCTCGATCGGCTCGTTGTTCACGTAGACCTGTCCGTCCTTGCCCCACACCGTGTCGCCGGGTGTACCGACCACCCGCTTGATGAAGTCCTCGCTGTCGGGACGCTGCACGCCGAGTCCCTCGAACATCCAGTGGAAGAACCCACCCACGACCCCTCGATCGGGCACGCCGCTCGGGTCGGGATCCTCGAACACGATGATGTCGCCCCGGTCGGGCTCGCTGAAGTAGTAGGGCACCTTCAGCACGAGCACGCGGTCGCCCGGCACGAGCGTCGGCTCCATCGAACCAGACGGGATGAAGAAGGCCTGCACGAGGAAGGTCTTGATCAACAGCGCCAGCACGAACGCCATCACGATCAGCCCGGGCAACTCGCCGAGGAACTGCGTGACGGGATTCCGGTGCTTCTTCGGCGCGTGCTTGGGGTCGCCGCCCTTGGGTTCCGGAGCCTCGAGCGACTCGCGTTCGGTCGTTTTCACCGACCAAGGGTACCCGCCGGGCGGTCGTCAGGATCGACCTCCTCGATCTGCAACGACACCTCCACGGCCTTGAAGCTCGCCCATACCTCATCGCCCGCGCGAAGGCCCATCCGGACAACCGATCCCCCGGTCACCTCTGCCGTCAGCGGCGGCTGGGTGCCGATGCGGACCCGTGCGCGGTCGCCGTCGATCGCGATCTCGTCGATCGTGCCCCGGAAGACGTTGCGGGCCGATCCTTCGGGTTCGCGCGCGTGCAAGGAGACGTCGATCGGTTTCAGGCTGGCGATCGCCCGGGTTCCGGGAGCGACGGTCGCCTCGGGAGACACCGTGATCGAGCCGTCGCGGGTGAACAGCGTGGCTGCGCCGTCCTCGAGGGGTTCCAACTCGCCGACGAACAGGTTGACTCCGACCAGGTCGGCGGCGTAGTGCGACGAAGGTGCGGCCCGGATCTCCTCGGGCGTGCCGGTCTGCGTGACCCTGCCGGCGTCGAGCAGCGCGACTCGGTCGGCGAGCGTGAGCGCGTCGAGTGGCTCGTGGGCGATCAGCACCGTCGCGCCACCGAACGTGTGGGCGACCTCGCGGACCAGTGCTCGCAGCCCCGGACGGGCCGACACGTCGACGTTCGCGAACGGCTCGTCGAGCAACAGCAGCCGCGGCTCGGGAGCCAGGGCTCGGGCGAGCGCGACGCGCTGTCGTTCACCGCCCGACATCGAGCTCGGTCGTGCACCAGGATCTACGGCCGATGCGAGTCGTTCGAGGAGCTCACCAGCCCGTCGTCGCGCTTCGGCCTTGGGCGTCTTCCTCGCACGCAAGGGGAACGCTACGTTCTCGAGCGCGGAGAGCCTCGGGAAGAGCAGGTCGTCCTGGAAGCAGACGCCGATCGGCCGCTCCTCCGGTGGCAGCCGGTCGACGCGCTCGCCATCGATCGAGATCGTCCCCTGAGCGAGCTCGAGCGTGCCGATCAGCGCGTCGACGACGGTGGACTTGCCGGCGCCGTTGGGGCCGAGCAGCGCGAGGGTCTCCCCGTCGGCGACGTCGAGCGTCACGCGGATCTCGAACGACCCTCGGCGAGCGACGAGATCAGCCTGCAGCCCCACGGCGGCATCCTCGCAGGTCAGCGGGCCTGCGTGATGCGATCGCGCATCGCCACGAGCACCGCGATCGAGAGCACGACCAGGATCAACGAGAGGAAGATCGCTCCGCCGGGGTCGGTCAGTCGCGTCTCATACACGGCGAGCGGCAGGGTCTGGGTGCGCCCGGCGAGGTTCCCGGCGAACGTGATCGTCGCGCCGAACTCGCCCAGGGCCCGTGCCCACGCGAGCACGGCGCCCGCGGCGAGCTGCGGTCCGAGCATCGGCAGCACGATCCGGCGGATCGCGTAGCGCGGCCGAGCGCCGAGCGCCGACGCCGCCTGTTCGTACCGGCGATCGATCGAACGCAGGCCGGCCTCGGTCGCGAGCACGACGAGCGGCATCGAGACGAACGTGGTCGCCAGGATCGCGCCCCACGTCGTGAACGTCAGCTGCAGATCGAACGTCGAGTACAGCCACCGGCCGACCACGCCCTCTCGGCCGAGCGCCGCGAGCAGCCCGATGCCGCCGACCACCGGCGGCAGCACGACCGGCAGAACGACGATCGCACGCAGCACCGAGCGACCGGGGATGCGGGACCGGGCAAGGATCCAGGCGAGTGGCACTCCGAGCAGGAGCGACAGCGAGGTCGCCGTGAGTGACACGACGACCGACAGCCGCAGCGCCTCGCCGGCGCCGGCGCCGCGCAGCGACGGGGCGATGTTGTCCCATGGCGCTCGCAGCAGCAACGCGACCAGGGGCAACGAAACGAAGACCGCGCCCACGGCGGCGAGGATCCACAGGGGAAGTGGGGTGCGCGAGCGCATCGATCAGGTGACGGGCATGAACCCGTACTCCTCGAGCGTCGCCTGTCCGTCGGGACCCGCCACGTAGGCCACGAACTCCGAGGCGAGATCGGCGTTCGGAGCGCCGGCCACGACGGCGATCGGGTAGGTGGCGATCACGTTCACGTCATCGGGGATCTCCACAGCGGCCACGTCGTTGCCGGCCGCCGCCGAGATGTCGGACTCATAGACGATGCCCGCGTCGCCTTCACCGGCGGCGATCTTCGCGACGACGCTCGCGTTGTCCTCCTCGTTCGAGACGACGTTTGCCTCCGCTTCCTCCGCGATGCCGTCGTTCGCGAGGGCTTCACGCGAGTAGTCCCCGACCGGGACCCCCTCGGCCGCAAGCACGAGTTGCACGTCGTCGTTCGCGAGGTCGTCGATCGAAGCGATGCCGGCCGGGTTGTCGAGTGGCGTGATGATCACGAGCCGGTTCTTCACGAAGTCGGTGCGGTCGCTGACGCCCGGGTCGTCCTGCACGGCGTCCATCCACGTGCCGCTCGCGCTCGCGAACACGTCGGCCGTGCCCTCGCTCTGGATCTGGCCGGCGAGCGCGTCGGAGGCGGCGAAGTTGAAGACGACCGTGGTGCCCTCGTGCTCGGCCTCGAACGCCGGCCCGATCTCGTCGGTGAACGCGGTCGTGAGCGAGGACGCCGCGAACACGGTGAGCTCGGCCGTGTTATCGGTTGCTCCGGTCGCCACCGCAGCCCGCGAGTAGCGGCAGGATCGATGACCAGGAGACAGCACTCGGCGCATCGGCGGACGATAGCAGGTTTCCAGCCTTGCTGTACCAGAGAAACCTGGTGCTACTCGTCCGGAAGGTTCACCATGACGCTCGTTGCCTTCACGGTGGCGACGGCTTCCATGCCGGGCTCGAGGCCGAGCTGGTCGGCGGCTTCCCTGGTGATGAACGCCAGCACGCGATGGGGCCCGGCCTGGATCTCGACGGTCGCGGCGAGTCCGTCGCGCTTGACCTCGGTGATCACGCCGGGGAAACGGTTCCGGGCGCTCGCGGCTGCGATCGGCTCGTCGTGGCGGCGCTCGGCGAGCAGCCGCGCGACCTCGGCCGCGGGCACGGTGCGCTGGCCTCCGCTCGGTGCGCTCGACGCGCAGCTTGCCGTCGCGTTCCCACCGGCGCAGCGTCTCGACGCGCACGCCGAGCGCCTTGGCGGCTTCCCCGATGCGGTAGGCGTCGCTCATCGCTCGCAGGCTACCCCTCGGCGGTCCTCGCCGTGCCCGTGCCGTCGCCCGGCATCGTGAGGAAGGCGAGCCCGGCGGCGAGCATCCACGCGGCGAGCCAGATGAATGCGACCGTGGGGGCGAAGGCCGTCCACAGGATGCCGGCGACCGCGCTCGCGGCGAGGTTCCCGGCGCTCTGGAGCGCGGCCAGTAGCCCGAACGCGCTGCCGCGGATCTCCTCGGGTGCCCGCGCGGCGACCGCAGCGTGCTCCGCGGTTTCGGCGGCCCCGATGCCCACGCCCGCGAGCACGAACCCCGCTGCCAGCATCGGGATGCTCGCACCCGATCCGGCGAACACGAGGTAGGCGGCGAGGAAGGCACCCGCGCCCCCGAGCAGCACGAGCCGCGTGCCACGTCGGTCGCCCAGGTGGCCGGCCGGCAGGCTCGTGATCGTCGCGGCGACGTTGTAGAGGACGTAGAGCAGCACGGCGATGCCGGCTGCGCGATCCTGGCCCCGGCCCGGCTCGAGCAGTTCGGTAGCGCGCAGGATCAGGAGGGTCGCGGCACAGTTGCCGAACTCGAACGCGCCCATGCCTGCGAATAGTCGCCCGAGGCCGCCACGCAGCACCGGCCTCACCTGCAACCTGATCGGGCGCCGCTCCCGCTCTGTGGGTCGCCGTACGCGGTGGATCGCGGCGAACATCGCGAGCGCCGCGAGGAGTCCCGGCACGATCGAGACGAGCATCGCCGGTCGCACGCCGATGAGCGCGATCAGCGGGATCGCGAGCAGCGGCCCGACGATCGCGCCGAGGTTGTCGCCCATGCGCTCGAACCCGTACGCGCGCCCGTACGCCTCGGGCGGGACCATGTCGGCGAGCACCGCGTTACGCGCCGGGCCACGGGCGCCGCGCGCGGTCCACGCGCCCGTGCGCAGCACCAGGACCTGCCACGGTGCGGTCGCGAGCCCGATCGCGCTCGAGAGCACCGCCGTGGTGACGTAGCCGCCGACCGCCACCTTCGAACGGCGCTCGGGATCGTCGGCCAGGGCGCCTCCGCCCAGCTTCGCCACGCCGGCGGCGCCGTCCGCGATCCCCTCGATCAGCCCGAGCGCCGACGCGGGCGCGCCCAGCGTCACCGTGAGGAAGCTCGGCAGTAGCGACGTCGGGATCTCGTGTCCCACGTCGGAGAGGAAGCTCGCGAGCCCGATCGATCGGACCCCCGGGTTGAACCAGGTCGGGGCGGTATCGGATCCCCGGTCGGTGTTCATGCGCCGAGTATGCAACCGACCGACCTGCCACACTCGGGACATGGCCGAGCCCTTCGTACCCGATGACTTCGAAGTGCCCTCCGGGCTGTCGCGCCCCGGGATGCGCCTGAAGCCCCTCGGTCCCGAGCACAACGAGCGAGACCATGAGGCCTGGTCCTCGAGCATCGATCACATCCGAGGAACCCCCGGCTTCCGAGAGAGCGACGTGGACGAAGACGGCGACGCACCATGGCCGCGCCCGATGTCGCTCGAGGAGAACCTGGGCGATCTGCAGGGCCACGCGGCCGACTTCGCGGCCCGGCGCGGCTTCACCTACTCCGTGCTCGACCCGGACACCGACGAGGTGATCGGCTGTGTCTACATCTACCCGTCGAAGGACGAGGATCACGACGCGCGCGTCGAGTCGTGGGTCCGCGCATCCCGTGCCGAACTGGATACGGCGCTCTGGCACGCGGTCTCGGACTGGCTCGACTCCGATTGGCCGTTCTCGCGCGTCGACTACAGAAGTGTCTGAGGTGTCGCCAACGATGTTGGAGGTCGTGATGAGCCGGTTCCTCGTGACATTCAGCGGGCACCATCCTGACCGCCGACGGGCGAGTGGATCTCGAGAGCGCGACAGCCCTCGCTCAGCCTGACTCGATCCCTGCCTGAGTCGTCTCGTGTAAACGGTTGGCCCGCTCGGGCGCTCTGTCGTTGTGTGAGGTGCGAACCGTGCACGCAACGCTGATGATGGCCCCGGTGAAGGAGCGCGCGATCGACGAGCGAGCGGCCGCGTCCGACGCGGAACCGGTGTCGGCCGGCGCCGAAACCCGGCACGACTTCGAGCGCGTCTACCGTGAGCATGGGCCGGGCCTCTTCCGCGCGATCTACGCCTACACCGGGGGACGCCGTGACATCGCCGACGAGGTCGTGGCGGAAGCCTTCGCGCGGGCGATCGCGCACGACGCCGACGTTCGCGAGCCCGTGCCATACCTGTTCCGTACCGCGTTCCGGCTAGCCGCCAAGGAGCTTCGCTCGGAACGCCGCCGGCCAGCCTCGGAACCCGACGGGCTCGCCGACCCTCCCGACGTCGCAGGACTGTTGGCGGCCCTCCGCCGCCTGTCCCCGAACCAGCGCGCGGCGATCGTGCTGCGCTACGAGGCCGATCTGCCGATCGACGAGGTTGCGCGCCGCATGGGTATCGCCGCCGTCACGGTGCGGGTGCACATCCACCGCGGCCGGGCGAAGCTCCGCGAGCTGCTCGGCGCCGAGGAGGTCGACGAGCCATGACCGAGCGCTGGCAGCGGGAGGTTCGCAAGCTCGGCACCGTCGTGCCCGAACGAGACGTCTGGAAGCGGGCAGCGACGCGCGCCCCGGGCGGCGACGGCCTTCCGCCGCCGCGCCAGCGGATTATCGCCGGCGTCGTCGCGTTCGGCGTGTTCTTCGTAGCGGCATCGTTCGGCTGGCTGGCGCTTCGGCCGACCGCCGAACGAACCCCAGGCGAGGTGACGGAAGGGACCGAGGCCCTCGTGACCCTGCGCGTCGGGACGGAGGGCTCGGATACGTATCCAGTCGCCACGTTGAAGGTCGACGGTGTCATCCGTCAGTCCTGGGCATCCGGATACTGGTGGGACGGGCAGAGTCGTCCATTCGAATGGTCGAACCCCCCTCATTGGGGCCCCGACGCCTTCATTGCCATCGGGATGCCGGCGGTCGTTTCCCTGGCGGGTGACGCGGACTGGGCCGATGCGCGCCTCCACCCCCCCGACTCGTTCCTCGAAGGTGAGGGTCAGGAACTCGGTCGGCTCGAGACGCCGCAACCGATCGACGTCGCGCCAGGTCGGTACGTGATGGAGATCCGGGGACACTGGCGCGAGCACGGGAACCCGTCGTTCTACTTCCCGATCGAGGTGCTTCCGCCATCGAACGGGGAGGTCGCACACGATGGGATCGTCGAGTTCAGGCTCGTTCCTGGGATCGGAGCCATCCTCAGACATGGCGGATCCGAACAGGTCGGCATCACGAGTGAGCCCTATACGGTGGGTGATCCATACGATGGACGAGCTTTCCACGAGGTCATCCCGGCTGACTTCCCGTACGTCATTCAGATCCCGAAGCACACAGAGTTCCGAGTCGCCCAAGATGAGCGCCTGGACGGGTACACGTGGTGGCCGCAGCGTCCGGCCGACTCGGACCTGGGCCAAGTGATGCCCGGGCGTATCGGTCCCGAGATCTTCTATCTCCGGGTCGGCCTGAGGGACGGAACGGAGTTCGACGTTGCTTTCGCGATCGAAGTCGTACCGTCGTCCTCGCCTCCCGACCTTGTGTGGAACGACGTCCTCGACTGCACCGACGTCAAGACGTTCGAGTCGGGGTCGAACGTCATCCTCGACGTGGGCCCCATCCGTTGGTTCAACGTCAATGTCCCGGGGATGCGAGCGTCCGATGTGCCCCGACCGGTCGGAGGACGAACGGGGGCGGACGAAACACGCGAAACAGGTTGGGTCGTCCTCCGTGGTGAACGGATCGCGTGGGTGGACTACCGGTCCCTCGCCGGAGTCGCTTGCGTGGGCTCGGGAATCGGCAGCGCGTGATCGCCTACGTAAAGCCCTTCGCCTCTGGTGGCCTACCTGTCACAGCCGGCGTGGCATTTGAGGCATCCGGCATCGGCGGGGCCTGATCCCTAGACGGCGAAGCGCACGTGCAGGATGTCGCCCTCCTGCACCTCGTAGTCCTTGCCTTCGACGCGGATCTTGCCCGCCGACTTCGCCGCTTCCATGGATCCCGCGGCGACGAGCTCGTCGTAGCCGATCACCTCGGCGCGGATGAACCCGCGTTCGAGGTCGGTGTGGATCACGCCAGACGCCTCGGGCGCCTTCGCGCCGCGGCGCACCTCCCAGGCGCGCGTCTCGTCCTCACCGGTCGTGAGGAACGTGATGAGGTCGAGCGCTCGGTAGCAGGCCTCGATCACCGTCTCGAGCCCCGGTTGTGACACGCCGAACTCCTCGAGCAGGGCGCGTGCCTCGTCGGCGTCCATCTCCGCCGTCTCGGCCTCGATCGAGGCGTACACGCCGACCGCGCCGACGCCGGCGAGTTCCGGTGGAACCTCGAGACCCTCCTCGAGGTTCGCGACGACCACCTCGGGCTTCAGGGTGAGGGGGGCGATGCCCCGAAGGTGCACCGCGTCATCGTCGGTCACGCCGGCGTCGCGCAGCGGCGTCTCGGCGTCCAAGGCCTCCTTCGCACGCTGCAACGCGTCGACCTCGGGGCCCGGCTTCTGGCGGGACTTCTTGACCGCCTTCTCGAGCGCGCTCTCGATCACGGCGAGGTCGGCGAGCAGCAGCTCCCCGCGCACCGTCTCCAGCTCGTCGAGCGGCGCGGCGTCGGCACCGAAGCAGCGCAGCACCACCGCGAGCGCGTCGACCTCTCGGAGCTTCGCGATGCCCTGGGCGCTCGAGACCCCGCCCGGGACGTCGACGAAGCGCACCTGCGCCGCAACGGTCTTGGCGGAGTGCTCCATGTCGGTGAGCACCTGCAGGCGCGCATCGGGAACCGAGACGACGGCGACGTTGGCCTGCCCGCCGTGCGAACCGGCGCGCGTGAGGGCCGTGAACAGCGTCGACTTCCCGCTGTAGGCGACACCGACCAGACCCACGTCCTTCATCGGTCGGCGAGCCTAACAGCGGGCGTTCGCGGGTCCGTTCGGCTGGGGCGCGGGTTCGGCCCTTCGGACCGCATGAACCGCCCTTGGTCCCATGCGCTGCAACGCGCTCGGGAACCGATGCTATGACCGAGACCGGGCGGGGCGGGGTGCCGCCAGACCCACCTCGCTCCGCCAGGTCCGCTCCCGGGCTGCCCGCGGCCCGGGAGCTGGACGGGTGTGGTTCGACCAGGTCCGGCACCGAGTGTGCGCCGAGTGGCGCATCGTCCGGTGGGCCGGGGATCCGACGGCCCCGGTCCACCGGCTCTCTTCGTTCCTGCTAGCTCTTGGTCTCCCAGAAGATCTTGCCGATCTCGTCGACCGCGTCGAGCAGCTTCTGGCCCTGCGCCGGGTCCTGGGACTTCTTGGACTCGCCGGCGAGCTTCGTGGCCTGCCAGAACTTCTCGTGCAGCTCCGGGAACTTCTCGAGGTGCTCGGGCTTGAAGTAGTCGGTCCACAGCACCCACAGGTGGTGCTTGACGAGGTCGGCGCGCTCTTCCTTGATCGCGACCGCGCGCTCCTTGAAGACGTCGTCATCGCTGCCCTGGTGCTTCTCCTGACACGCCTTGACCGACTCGGCCTCGATGCGGGCCTGGGCGGGATCGTAGACGCCGCACGGCAGGTCGCAGTGCGCATGGACGCGACGGTGGGGCTTGAGGAATGCTTCCAGCATGGTTGGCCCTCCTTCTTCCGGCGATGGAACCGGCGGCTCCGACGGAACGGTCTCCGGTTCCGACTCGTTCGAAACCTACCACCGCGGTCGGAAACGGGTTGCGGGCCTCGGCGCGTCGGCCGTGGCTGCGGCTGGGGTGGCGTGGGCGTGTCTTCGCTGGAAGCCCTCACGCGTCGAGATCGAAGGCGGTTCGATGGCGCCGACGCTGGCGCCCGGCGACTGGGCGCTGGTCGCGGCCCCGTCGCGGTACGAGCGCGACGACGTCGTGGTGGTCGAGCATCCCGGCCGACCCGGCTACGAGATGGTCAAACGCATCGTGGGGGTTCCCGGCGACCAGGTCGGGGACCGGATGCTCGGCGACGACGAGTACTGGGTCGTGGGCGACTACGAGCTCGCGTCGACCGACTCGCGGCAGTTCGGACCGGTGTGCGTCGACGAGCTGAAGGCGAAGGTGCTGCTCGTGTACTGGCCACCCCAGCGGCGACGACGGGTCAGGTAGCGGTTCGCCGGGCAACCGCGGTCATGAGGATCTCGCAGCCTCTGGGGTCGCGGTCGGGTCGTTCGGCCTGGCACTGGTCGTCGCCCGGACCACCGACGAGTCGGTCTCGCCCGGGGCCACCCCAGATCCAGTCGCCGCCGGACTCGCCCTTCACATGGTCGTTCCCCGCTTCCCCGTCGAACCGGTCGTCGCCGGGGCCGGCGATCAACAGGTCGGTGCCCGGCCCGCCGCACGCACGGTCCTTCCCGATCGAGCCCTGGAACTCGTCGTCGCCGCCGAGGCCCAGGAAGACATCGCGCCCGCGCCCGCCGCTGAGCTCGTCCTCGTCGCGGGTCCCGACGATGTTCACCGGCTTGCCGAGGCATCGAACGAGCTCGTAGGCGCCGGCGTCGCACCGCCGGTCGCGAGGAGCGCCGCGCTGGTCACGGGGCGAGCACTCGCCGGCAACCCCGATCGCAGGGCTGGTCGGTCGCAGCGCCATCGTCGGGGTGGGTCCGCCGGATGGCCCGAGCCGGCGGAGCTGCGGATCGCTGCCCGTGCGGTCGGTCTGCCCCTGCAGACCGCAACCCTTCGCGACGCCCGCGTTCCCACCGCGGGAGCCGAGCCCGCCCGCGCAGTCGCGACCGCGGGGCGCGGAGTTGTCAGACACGATCGACGAGCGAACGGTCGCCTCGCCCTCGGAGCCTGACGGGCGACGGACGCCGCCTCCGCGAGCGGCCTCGTTGTCCGCGATCGTCACCGATGACAGCTCGGCTTGGCCGCCGAGGTAGAGCCCTCCGCCTTCCGTCGCCGAGTTCCCCGCGATCGTCGAGGTGCGGAGCACGGTGATGGGTCCGGTCGCGTGCACCCCGCCACCGTCGACGGCGCCGTTGCCGGTCACGGTGGTCCCGGCGACGAGGAGTTCCCCTTCGCTGTGGATCGCCCCACCGGTGCCTGCCGCCGAGTTCCCCAGGAAGAGCGAATCCGTTGCCGTCAGCAACGTATCGGGACCGGACCACACCGCGCCGCCGTCGCCACCCTGCGAGGCGAGGACCGTCACGCCGGTGAGCTCGCCGGCTCCGCTCTCGACCGCGAGGGCCGCCCCATCGATGGCGGGATCGCGGGCGCCGAAGATCGTGAGTCGGGCGAGCTCGTACCGCTTGCCGGCCGCCGCCGCTCCGAGCGTGAAGGCCCGCTGCCCGAGCGCGGACGCGTCGATGAACACCCCCGTCTCACCCACCCCACGGATCGAGATCGGCGCCCGCAGGTCGATGTCGCCCTGGCCCACGCCCCCGGCTCCGTTGCGGGTCAGCGTGTAGAGCCCCGACGGCACGAGCACCCTGTCGCGGGGCCCGGCGACCACGACGGCGTCGCGGAGCGAGCAGTCCACCTCGTCGCACACGCCGTCGAAGCCGTCGACCGTGGTGTTCACCCGGAAGGTCTGGCGGTTGCCGGCCTTCGCAGGGCGGCCGATCCCGACGACGGCGAGCGACGCCGCCACCGCGACGGCGAGCGGCAGTGCTGTGCGCCACGGGCGAGGGGCGGGGGTCGTCACGGGCGTGATGGTACCCAGGGGCGGCGGGCGCGATCCTCAAGACCTTGAGCCTCGCCTACGATGGTTGGATAGCGACCGCTTCCGAGGAGCCTCCGCTGGTCACGACGCTTCCCCCGGTCCCACCCCGCCCCGATCTCCTGCCGGAGGCCTGGCCGCCGTTTGAGCCGATCCCTCGCCGCCGGTTCCCGTCGTGGGTGATCGGTTCCGCCGTCATCACGATCCTGATGATGGTCGGGGCGCTGTTCACGTCGTTCATCGTGCGCTACGACCCGTCGGAGCACACCGACGAGTACCGCTTCATCGCCCGTGACTTCGGCGGCGACCCCGTCCGCTGGAACCCGTGCGAGTCCGTGCACTACGTCGTGAACGTGGCCGCGGCCCCGGCCGGATCGCTCGGCGATGTCCAGGAAGCCGTGCGACGCATCTCGGCGGCCACCGGCATCTCGTTCGCCTACGACGGCCTGACCGACGAGGTGCTCGAACGCCGCCGCGACATGGTGCAGGCCGATCGCTACGGCGCCCGGTGGGCGCCGGTGCTCGTCACGTGGGTCGACCCCGACACGTCGTCGGTGTCGTTCCGTGGCGACGGCGATGTCGCCGCCGGTGTCGCGGCGCCGTTCACCCCGGGCGGGGCCGACGTGATCGTGAGCGGATGGATCGCGATCAACGCCGACGATCCCAACCCGCCCGGCTTCGGTGTGCCCGACGATCAGGGGCCGGTGGTGCTGCACGAGTGGGGGCACGTGATGGGCCTCGACCACGTCGACGAGCGCGGCCAGCTGATGCACCCGGCCGGAGGCGGGGTCACCAACCTCGGCCCGGGCGATCTCGAGGGTCTGCGTCAGCTGGGCCGCTCAGAGGGATGCCTGACGACGCCGGCGGTGCCGTGAGGGTCCGTTTGCCCGGGAACACCGGGGCGGTCTAGACTGTTGCACCTGCAAATGATCTGCACACGCGAAGCTGGAATCGTGGGGGCCATGATCCCCGATCGCATCTGCTGTTCCTCCTGACCAGGGACGGCGCTTCGCGCCGCGCGCTCCACCGCTCCGCTCCTCGTCCCACCACCGCACCGGAGGTGCACCCGTGTCCACGACCGTTTCCACCATCGTCGATGCCAGGGGCCAGTCGTGCCCCGGCCCGCTCGTCACCCTCGCGAAGGCGCTGAAGGAAGCGTCCTCGGGCGACCTACTCGAGTTGCTCGCGACCGACCCCGGCTCGCGCTCCGACATCCCGAGCTGGGCCGAGATCAGCGGCAACGAGCTGCTCGAGTCGAGCGGGGCCGATGGCGAGTACCGCTACCTCGTTCGGAAGGTCTGACGTGACCACGACCGAGGACCGCGTGCTGGAGGGCGCGGGGCCGACCTACGCCGAGCTCCTAGCCCGCATCGAGGTGCTGGAAGCCGCATCGTCGGGCGCCGTCAAGAAGACGAACAAGCTGACGATCATCGCGTGGGGCGGCGACCTCGATCGCATCTGGCCGACGACGATCCTCGCGACGACCGCGGCGGCGAGCGGCATGGAGTCGACCGTGTTCTTCACGTTCTGGGGCCTGTTCGCGATCGTCAAGCCCGGCGTGCGCATCACGGGCGACAACTGGATGCAGAAGATGATGAGCGCGATGAACCCGGGCTCGGCGCAGAAGGCGAAGCTGTCGCACTACAACTTCGCCGGCGCCGGGCCGGCGATGTTCAAGAAACTCGCCGGCGATCATCAGGTTGCGGCGCCCGAGGAGCTGATCGAAACCGCGCAGGACCTCGGCGTGCGCCTGATCCCGTGCCAGATGACGATGGACCTGCTGGGTCTGAAGCGTTCGGATCTGATCGACGGGCTCGAGGAGCCGATCGGTGCGGCGACCGCGATCGCCCACATGCGCGACGCCGCGGTCTCGCTGTTCATCTGAGGGCGACCCAGGGATCGGGTTCCGCGCCGGCGCTCCGACTGACGGGACGCCTCCTACACTCGCCCCGTGAGTACGGCCGATCCTCCTGAACATGGCGTGTCGTTCCTCGAGGCTGCCCGCTTCTGGACCAAGCTCGGGTTCATCAACTTCGGCGGTCCGGCCGGACAGATCTCCCTGATGCACGAGGAGATCGTCGATCAGCGCAAGTGGGTCTCGAACGGCCGGTTCCTGCACGCCTTGAACTTCTGCATGCTGCTGCCCGGTCCCGAGGCCCAGCAGCTCGCGATCTACCTCGGGTGGCTCCTGCACCGCGTGAAAGGCGGCCTGGTCGCCGGGATCATGTTCGTGCTGCCGAGCGTGTTCGTGATGTTCGGCCTGAGCTGGCTCTTCGCCGTGCACGGCGACGTCACGTGGGTGAACGCGATCTTCTCCGGCCTTGCCCCCGCCGTGATCGCGATCGTCGTGGCCGCGACGATCCGCATCGGCACGAAGGCGCTCGCCAACGGGCTCATGCTCGCGGTGGCGATCGCGGCCTTCGTCGGGATCTTCGTCTTGCACGTGCCGTTCCCCTTGATCGTGCTCGGCGCCGTGCTGATCGGCGTCGCGGGCGGCGCGATGCGCCCTGACCTGTTCGACGTCGGCGTCGCCCACGAGCTCGAGGAGCAGGAGCGCATCGTGATCCGTGACGATGCGCCGCGAGCCGCCCACACCCTGCCGTCGAGAGCGAGGGCCGCGCGCACCCTGGTGCTCGGCCTCCTCGTCTGGCTCGTGCCGATCGGGCTGATCGCCGCCTGGCGCGGCCCCGGCGACACCCTCACCGAGATGGGCTGGTTCTTCTCTCGGGCGTCGCTCGTCACGTTCGGCGGTGCCTACGCCGTGCTCGCGTACGTGAACGTCGCGGCGGTGCAGACCTATGGATGGCTGCTGCCCGGCCAGATGGTCGTCGGGCTCGGTCTCGCCGAGAGCACGCCCGGCCCGCTGATCATGGTGCTCGAGTTCGTCGGCTTCGTCGGGGCATATCAGAACCCCGGCGAGCTCGATCCGCTCGTCGCGGGCACCATCGGAGCGTTCGTCGCCGTATGGGCGACGTTCGCACCCTGCTTCCTATGGATCTTCCTCGGTGCCCCGTACATCGAGGGCCTGCGGGGCAACAGCCGCCTGGCCGCCGCGCTCGAGACCGTGACGGCCGCCGTGGTCGGCGTGATCGCGAACCTCGCCGTGACGTTCGCGATCGGCACGCTGTTCGAGCAGGTCGGCACGGCCGGGCTCCTCGGCCGCTTCGACGTTCCCTCGCCGGTGTGGTCGAGCATCGACGTCTTCGCGGCCATCGTGGCAGCGATCGCGTTCGTGGGGTTGTGGCGGTTCCGCTGGAAGGTCCTGCCGGTGATCGGCGCGAGCGCGCTCGCGGGGCTGCTCTGGTACGGCCTACTCGGGAACTGACGTCCCTCGCCGGGCCCGGATGTTCAGCCGCACGTAGTCGATCACCGCCGCGGGCATTCGCGTCGCCACCTCGTGCACGAAACGCCGGCGTTCGTCCTCGCCCATGCCCTCGACGTGATCGCCAAGGCAGATCGCTTCGAGGTACGGCTCGAGGTCTCCCGCGGGCACGGGCGAGGGCTCCTCGTGGAGCCACACCTCGACGTCCCTGAACCCCGCGGCTTCGAGGCGCCGGCGGGTCTCGTCGGGCCCAGCGAAGTGCTTGCGGCCGACGAAACCCTCGCCCATGTCTCGAAGGGCCCGCTCGACCGAGGCGATGTTGCCTTGACCTCCGCACTGGGCGGCCAGCTGGGCGCCCGGACGCATCACCGTCGCGAGGTTGCGGAACAGCGCGTCGTGGTCGAGCACCCAGTGGAACGTCGCCGTCGACAGGACCGCGTCGACCGGTTGCTCGACCGGCAGCGGCTCCCGCAGATCTGCCACCACGTACGTCACGCGCTCGTCGCCGAGCCGCTCGCGTGCCCGGTCGATCATCGAGGCGGAACCGTCGAGCGCAACGACCTCGCCTCGCGGAAGTCGGTCCAGCAGGGCGGCGGTCACCTGACCGGTGCCGCATCCGGCGTCGAGCACGCGCTCGTCACCATCGAGTTCGAGCCACGACAGCACGGTCTCGCCCCACCCGGTCATGGGGATCGGCAGGCGGTCGTACGCGGCGGCGTTCCAATCGCGGGTCACGCTCGAAGGGTACCGATGCGACGCTACTCGGCGCGTTGGGCGGTTCGAGGTCGAGCACCTCGGACGTCGGGCCGGGCAGGCACCTCGGGCACGATGACGTCGATGTCGGCCTCGCCGGCCTCCGGCACGCGTACCCGATCGGTGTGCGCTGCGATCACGCGGTCCTCGCGCATCACCTTGTACCAGCCGGGTTCCACGGCGAGGGCCCGGCATTCCGGGCACTCCTGCATCGTGCCGGGCTCATGGTCGGCATGATCCATGACATCCGACGACCTACCCCCGGATCCACGCCGAACCGGGAGATCTCACGATGTGGATCGCGATGGTCGAAGGGGCGGCCGAGGGTTCCGGGTCGTCGTTCCCGGTGAGCAGGAGGTAGCCGCCGGCGAGCGCCAGGGCGAGGAGAACCGCGATCGCGACCACGATCGCGATCCGCCACCCTCGGCCGCCGCCGGGTGCCTCGTGCGCGCCGTGTCCGTTGTGTCTCGGATCCATCCCTCGGTCTCGCCTCCCTGTGCTCCGCTCCAGGCCGGGTCGCCACGATAGCCGCGCATGCGGGGCGAACCCACGCATCGTCTCCGGAGCGTGACGTTAGTTAGCGATGTGAACTATCGTGGTTCCTATGCCGACCGCTCCCACCGCCACCGACCTCGCAAGTCTCGCCTCCCACCTGCGGTTGTCGGTGTTCCGCGCCTCGCGCACCCTGCGACGCGAGAGCCAGGCCGGTATCTCTCCCACGTTGATGGCCGCGCTCTCCACGATCGAGCGGCACGGGCCGATCACGGCGGGTGACCTCGCCGCGCACGAACAGGTGCGCAAGCCGACCGTCACCCGCATCCTCAGCGCCCTTGTCCAGGAGAGCCTCGTCGAGCGCACGCCCGATCCGATCGACCGGCGCGTGTCGTGGGTGCAGCTCACGTCCACCGGCCGCGCCCTGATGCGCACCGTTCGCCGCCGCACGGACCGGTACCTGGCGCATCGCCTGCGCAAGCTCGACGCCGAGGAGCTCGCGACGCTTGACCGAGCGGCCGAGATCCTCGATCGCATCACCGAGGCGACGCCGTGAGCCCGAAGGTGACCGCGGCGATCGGCCGCACGTTCTCGTCGGTGCGCACGTCGCGCAACTTCCGTCTGTACCTGTTCGGCCAGACGGTCTCGGCGATCGGCACGTGGATGAACTTCACGGCGAGCGCCTGGCTCGTGCTGCAGCTCACCGACAGCGGCACCGCGCTGGGTGCGAACATCGCGCTCTACTTCCTGCCCGTGCTGCTGCTCGGCGCGTACGGCGGCGTGCTCGCGGACCGGTTCGACAAGCGGCACATCCTGATGGGGACCCAGGCCGCGTACGGCGTCGTCGCGCTCACGCTGTGGGCCCTCGTCGCGACCGACGTCGCCGAGCTCTGGATGGTCTACGTGCTCTCGCTCGCCTCGGGTGTGGTGACCGCGATCGACAACCCCTCGAGGCAGAGCTTCTACATCGAGATGGTCGGCGAGGAACACGTCCGCAACGCGGTGAGCTTGAACTCCGCGGCGTTCACCGGCTCGCGCATCTTCGGCCCCGCGATCGCGGGCGTGTTGATCGCCACGGTGGGCATCGCGACCTGCTTCCTGATCGACGGCATCTCCTACGCGGCCGTGCTGATCGCGCTGTTCGCGATGCGTCCCGCCGAGCTGCATCCGCAGAAGCGCTCGACCCGCGAGCGAGGTCACCTGGTCGCGGGCCTGAAGTACGTGTGGGCGACCGAAGAGCTACGGCGTCCGCTGCTCGCGATGGCGGTCGTGTTCACGGTCTCGTTCAACTTCGCGGTCTTCGTGCCGCTGCTCGCCGAGCGCACGTTCGGTGGCGACGCCGGCACGTTCGGCGCCCTGTCCGCGCTCGCCGGCGTCGGGTCGTTCTTCGGTGCGATCGTGATGGCGAGCCGGGTGGCCGAGCCGCGGATGCGCGACCTCGCGCTGTGGGCCGTCGCGGCCGGGGTCTCGCTCGTGCTCCCCGGCCTCGCCCCCACGCTCTGGTTCGCGGGCGCGGCGATGATCCCGATGGGCTTCACGATCATGGCGTTCATGATCACCGGCAACACGATGCTGCAGCTGAGCGCGAGGCCCGAGGCGCGGGGCCGCGTGATGGCGCTCTACGGCATCGTCTTCCTGGGCTCGACCCCGATCGGCGCTCCGATCGCCGGTGTGATCGGCGAGCACCTGGGCGCGCGCGTGGGATTCGCGATCAGCGGGCTCGTGGCCGCCGGACTCGGTCTCGCCCTGCTCGCTGCCAGGCGCCGCGCGATCGGCGACGGTCATGCGCAGGCGAACGAGGGGCTCGAAACGAGCGCGGGGTCGGCGATCCCGGCGCGATAAGCCTCGCGGGCCGAGGGTGAAGAGTTCACGCGCAGATCCGAGATCACGCCCCCGCCGTTGTTCCAACGCTCGCTCCACACGCTCACGAGTTCGAAGTCGTAGGCGTCGTCAGGCGGCGTGACCACGTCGTAGGCCTCGGCGTACCACTCGGCTTTGTCGCCCGCCTTCGGATCCTCGGTCACGCCGAACTCCACGAGGGCGGGCGGCTTCTCCGGAGCGATCGATCGCACGTTTACGTACTCCGAATGGGGATCGTCCGCGGGCCCCAGGGCGGCCGGGCAGGGTCGACCAGCGCGAGGGCTTGCCCGAGGGCACCTGTTCGCCGTAGACGCTCACCGCCACCCAGTTGACGACGGATTGTTACCCCGCACGACGGCTCCGATTGTCAGTCCGCGCAGCAGGCGAACCACCAGTCCTGCTCGCCCTCGACCGGCGTGAGCGTCACGATTCCCGCAGGCCCCGGCGAGCGCGTGCCCTCAGGGTCGTACTCCAGCGACCACGACGTCGCCAATGGCGCGCCGTGGGTGGACATGAAAAAGGCCCACCTGACGCGGCCATCACTCAAGAACGTGCCACCGACCCGCTCGATGGGGGTCCCGGACGCCGCCAGGGCGGCCTTGATCAGCTGGTGGTCGGCGCGCGCAACGTCGTCGAACTGGACCGCGCGAGCAGTGAAGCCACCGCAGTCCTCGGGGTCTCCGTCGAAGAAATCGCCGCGCGGGTAGGTGAGGATGGCGCACCCGGCCGCGTCCATGAAGTACTCGACCTTCAGGTCCTCGAGGACGGGCAGGACCGTGGCCTTGAGGCGCCCGATCTGTTCGGCCTTCTCGGCCTCCGACGGCAGATCGCCGCGGATCACTCGCAAAACGGCGAGGCCCCCGACAGCGGCCACAACGAGGACGATGACGACGGCGCCGAGCCTCAAGAACCTGGGCTCCACCGGCCCTGAACCCATGAGAGCCTCCGATCGACCGAAAACCCTCTACGCCGGCACCGGCACGCTGAACGAGCTCCGACGAGCAAGAGGCACGCCTAGCCGCGTTCCTTCGTGTCCCCCTAGACGAGGAGATTCTGGACATCTACTCCGAGCTTCACGCTTGGGCGCTGCGAGGTCACGCCACGCCGCACAACGACCTCTGGATCGCGGCGACTGCAATCTCCGGTCGCGTCCCACTCGCGTCATGCGACGGAGACTTTGACCGAGTTGCGGACGACTTCGCCCTAGAGCACACCTACCTCCCGCCAAGACCGTAGGCGCTGGCTCGACGGTCAAGGCGGCGGATCGAGGGTCCCGTAGGGGGCGCGACGTGAGAACGGCTCTCCGTCGCTCCTAGGAGCTCGGTTTTCGGCGCCTCGTCCCTTGGTGGCTCCGAATCCCGCAAGCGATCGAGCTCTCGGCTTAGCGCCGGTCCTTGTCGCGGAGGCCGCCTTCGTCGTCGAGGCGTGTCTCGAAGAGGTCTTGAAGGCGTACCTATGCCTCACGCGGAGCCATAGCGATGCGCGGGAGCGCGGACGAACACGTAGGGGCAACCCTCACGCCCGCACGGGCGGCGGGGACCGCCGACCTCCCATCGGCCACTCGTCGACTTTCGCGCGGCATCATGCGCACCATCGGGATCGCGCCGTGGCGCCACACGGTCCTGACCTTCGTCCGCGGGAAGCCGATCTCGAGCTTCCCGCCGTGGCCGCACGGATCGGAGAAGACGACGCCCGCGACCTCGCGACCGGTCATCGCCTCGAACCCCTCGATCGAGGCGTCGGTGACGGTCTCCTCGTCGTTCGTCGGGCTGAAGCAGGCGGTGTGGTACGCGGTACCCGGCGTCGGCTGCGCGAGCACGAGCCGACCGTCGCAGGGCGGGACCGGCGCCGGCGCCGCCGACGCCGGGAACGAGCCGCCGACGAAGACGCGATCAGGGTGGTTGCCAGCGCCGCCGACATCAGTCGCATGGCCTTCAGTATCGACCCCGGTCACGGGCGAGCGGAGGCGCGGCCGAGAGTATGTTGGGCCGGAGACGGCGCGGGAGTCACCTCCGCAGAGGCGCGTTCCCGGCCGTCTCCGACCCCGTGAGCCCGCGAGGGGGATCCCGGGCTACGCGGTGAGGGACGGAACCCCTCTGAACCAGATGATCTCGGTGCTTCGCGAGAAGGCGAGGAGCGAGGCGTACCAACCCGGCTCGTACGCGATCTGCGTGCAGTGGGAACATCCGCTGACGGTGCCGACCGAGTGGTCCTTGTGATCGCCCATCCGTCCGATCCTTCCGTCCGTTCCGAGGGTCCGTGGACCCTCTTCTCGAGGCATATGGTGCGCTCGAGGGGCGTCCGGGTCGATACCTATGGCACGGGGAAACTAGCTACCATGACCTAAGTAAGTAGGGCTACGTACGTCGTCGTACGGGAACGTGGGCATCGCCGAAAGCTCACTCACCGATGAGCTCACGGTCGATGCGCCAATCGCCGTCTGGTTCGTCGCGGCTCACGTCGATCACGGTGCCGTCGGCCAAGGACAACCGGAATCTCCGCACCCGCACGCCCTCACGCTCGTCGAGGGCGCTGCGCAGGACCTCGACGGGTTCCTCGACGCCACCCCAGACCACGGCTCGCGGCCACTCCTCTGCCCTCGCCCCCTCGACGAACCGCAGGCGGATCTCCGGGGCCCGGGCGAGCCATCGGGGCAGCACCGGCACCCAGAGCAGGAACGCGATGCCCACGAGCGCCGCCGAGCCCTGTTCGCCCAGGATCGGGAGCAGGGGCACCGCAAGCAACGCGGCCGTCAGGCGCGCGATGTTGTAGACGACGTCGTAGGCCGCGAACACGCGCCCGCGCAAGCCGTCGGGCACGGCTTCCTGCACCATCGTGTCGACCGGCACCTTCTTCCACGCGAACGTGAGGCCCACGACGAAGCTCGCGAGCAGCAGGGTCCAGGGTCTGACGAGCAGGCTCACAGCGAGGATCGCCGCCCCGCCAACGGCGAACGCGCCGGCGATGATGCGCTCCCGCGGGAACCGCCGGTCGAGGGCGCCGACGGTGGCGAGACCCGCGAATACCCCCACGCCGCCCGCGCCGATCAGCCACGAGAACGACCCCACTCCCTGCTCGAACCGTTCCCGGAACACGACCAGGGCGAGAACGAGGATCAGCCCCTGGCCGATCTGGTCGAGCCCGATCGAGGTGATCGGCCCGACCGCGCGGGGTGTGTGCACGATGTGGCGTAGGCCCTCCGCGAACTCGACCCCCACCCGGCGCACCTGGTGTCGGAGCAGCTCGGGCGACTCGGGCAGCTGCAGCGGGCGCAGGTCGCTGCGGATGCTGTGCGCGAGCATCGAGGCGGCCACCCACATCGCGGCCGCGAGCGAGACGATCGCCATCGTTCCGAACGCGTCGGCGACGAGGCCGCCCGCGAAGACCCCGACGAGCAGCGCGACCGTGCCGCCGACCGTGGCGATCGAGTTGGCGGCGAGCAGGTCCTCGGTCGGCACGAGCCGCGGGACCACCGCCTGTGCGGTCGCCAGGAAGAACCGGTTCACCGACGTCACGAAGAGCGCCCCGCCGAAGTAGAGGGCGGACTGGCGGGTGGGGTTCGCGAGCACGAGGAACACCGGCGCGGCCCGCAGCAGGGGAGCCACGACCATGATGCGCCGACGGGACCAGCGGTCGATGAAGACGCCGACGAACGGGCCGATCACCGAGAACGGCACGATCACGATCGCCGATGCGAGGGCGAAGCTCGCCGCCGTGGTGGCACGCTCGGGCGAGAACACGAGCGAGGCGACGAGCGCTGCTTGGATCAGCCCGTCGGCCGATTGGCTCACGAGGCGCATCGCGAACAGTCGGCGGAAGTCGGCGTGGCGCAGAGCGTCTCGAGGGCTGCCGATGCGGGTGGGGGCGGGAACGCTCATCGCCGCCACATCGTAGGGGGCCCTCCAGTCGTTCCCGCGAGCGCGCCGATACACGAGGGATGCGACAGGGGCTCGGGCTGACGACGGTGATCGTGTCGGTCTGCGCTGCCGTGCTGCCGGCCGCGGCCGCAGTGGGCGCCCCGGTGGCCGGACCCCGAGGCGCGAGGCCTTCCGCCGAGGTGTCGATCGCGGTTCAGGACTTCTACTTCGACCCAGCCTCCCCGACGATCGGGCGCGGGGACGCCGTGACCTTCGACTTCGTGGGCGACGCCACGCATACCGCGACCGACAGCTCGGGCCTCGAGTTGTTCGATTCAGGCAACGTCCCACCCGGCAGCGGCCCGAGCCTGTGGTTCACGTTCGAAGCGGCCGGTGTCTACAACTTCGTCTGCACACCCCACACGGGCATGGGGGGCCGGGTCTCGGTGCCGATGAGAGCGGCCCCGGCGACCGGTCGCCGGCACGCAACGTTCACGCTCGTTTGGGCGACCGCGGCGGCAACCGGTGACCACATCTACGACGTGCAGGTCAAACGGCCGGGAGGAACGTGGAGCACCTGGCGCATCGGGGTGACGATCCGCAGCGACACGTTCGAACCGTCGAAGACCGGCCGGTACCGCTTCCGGGCGCGCATGCGCGACGTGGGGCTCGGCGAGTCCTCGAGGTGGTCGCCCGCATCGTCGATCTCGGTCGGCTGAGGCTCCCGCCCCTCATGCGGTAGCGTCGCTCGATGGGGCCCGACTTCGAGGCTCCAGCGACGCGACGAAGGGGATGCCGTGACCCAGTTCAAGGTGGGTGCCCAGCTCCATCCGCAGCACACGACGATCGAGACCATGCGGGCGGGGCTGGAGGGCCGCCGACGCGATGGGGGTCGACTCGATCTGGACGTGGGATCACTTCTTCCCGCTGTACGACGGGCCCGACGGTCACCATTTCGAGGGGTGGACGTTGCTCGCGGCGATGGCCTGCGACACCGAGCGCGCCGAGTTCGGCATGCTCGTCACCTGCAACTCCTACCGAAACCCCGACCTGCTCGCCGACATCGCCCGCACGGTCGACCACCTGAGCGGGGGCCGGCTGATCCTGGGTGTCGGCGCGGGATGGTTCCAGCGCGACTACGACGAGTACGGCTATGAGTTCGGCACGGCGCCGGACCGACTGCGGGCGCTCGCGGCTGCACTACCTCGGATCGAGTCACGGCTCGGGAAGCTCGACCCGCCGCCCGCCCGCCACCCCATGCCGATCCTGATCGGCGGTGGCGGTGAGAGGGTCACGCTCCGGCTCGTCGCCGAGCACGCGCACCTGTGGAACAGCTTCGGTCCCCCCGAGACCTACGCGGCGAAGAACGCCGTGCTCGACGAGTGGTGCGAGCGTGTCGGCCGCGATCCCGCCGAGATCGAACGCACGGTGTTGATCGACGACGACGAGGTGGACCGAGTCGAGGCGTTCCTCGATGCGGGGGCACAACACCTGATCGTCGGTCTCGGCACGAAGGGCGAGGATCCGTTCGACCTCTCGCCCGTGCAACGGCTGCTCGATCTGCGCGGGTAGCGCAGACCCGGGTCATCCGCCTGTTGCTCGGGCCGTTCGGCCTAGGCGTTAGCGGGCCGTCGTTTCGCGACCATCGGCCTGTTCGTGTGGGTCGCCCGGCGGTAGCGCGGCCTACCGCGTGTCGGCCACCCTTCCCATACGCATCGAGGGACGCGGTCCCTCGTGGAGCGGTCACCAGGGCAACTTTCGAGAGCGACCTCGATCTGAGGCGGAAGGACCGGGCGATGAAGGACGAACGAGCACGAAGCGCGCGAAGGCTGCTCCTCCATCGACAGGACGGCGCATCGGCGGTGGAGTTCGCGCTGATCGCGCCCCTGCTGTTCATGATCGTCTTCGCGATCCTCTACTTCGGCGTCGCCTTCATGAAGATGCAGAACCTGCGCAGCGCGGTCCGTGAAGGTGGTCGGGCCGCGGCGGTCGGGGCCCCGACGATCGGGGAGGTCCAGACCAGGGTGCAGGAACGCCTCGCTCGGATCGATCCCGAACGCCGGCGACGTCGCCGTGAGCCGGCTCTGCGACGGTGCAGGAAGCGCTCGGTGAAGACGTGACCGTGAGCTACGACACGGCCAACCTGCCCGACGGCGGCATCGTGGTCTCGATCCCCTTCGTGCCGACGATGCACCTCACCCCCACGATCTCGGCGAGCTTCCGATGCGAGGTCTGACGATGCGCGGCAAGGGTCCCCATCGCGAGGACGGCGCGGTCGCGGTGATCACCGCGCTCGTGCTGGTCGCGCTGATGGCCGGCGGTCGCGCTGACGGTTGACGTCGGTGGTCTGCTGCTGCGACGCCGGGCGATGGTCAACGGCGCCGACGCCGCCGCGCTCGCCGCCGCGCAATCGTGCGCCGACGCGACCCTCGGCAGCCCCGAGACGATGGCCGACGAGTACGCGGCGAAGAACGTGCCGATCACCGACGGTGGGCTGACGGGCGGCGTCATCACCGGCATCGACCCCGAAAGCGGCCAGCAGTGGACGCTGAACTGCGGCGTCGACATCACCGGGCACGTGTCGGTGCGCTACGCGAGCGATCAGTCGCTGTTCTTCGCGCCCGTGCTGGGCTTCGATCACACGTCGGAGGTGACGTCACGGGCGACCGCCTCGTGGGGCGCCGCCGGCGCCGCCGGCCCGATCCCGCTGGTGATCTATCAGGGCTTCTTCCAGGGGAACCGGTGCGACGTGCCGAACGTGTCCGAGAACACCGTCTGCTACATCTGGGAGGACAACGACCTCTCCGGCGGCGGCAACTTCGGCTTCCTCGACGTCGCCGAGGGCTGGAACGTCGGGAAGACCGATCGGTGCAACAACGCCGGTGGATCCGACCAGCTCGCCGGTTGGATCAGCGGCGCCGACCCTGCGGAGATCGTCGAGCCTCAACTACCCGAACGCCACGTGGGTCTGCACGCGAGAGGGCAACGGCGGGAACAACGTCGCCTGGCAAGCGCTCGAGGACCTGATCGGCGAGGTCCGCGACTTCCCGATCGTCGGCGTGTCGCCGGGTGACGGCGAGCCCGCGCAGGTGGGCTCGCCGCAGCCCAAGTACAACGTCATCGGGTTCGCCCAGTTCGAGATCATGGGCGTCAACATGCCGAGCAAGGACACGCTCTCCTGCACGATCCCACCGACCGCGACGCTCCCGTTCGACCTGATGGCGGCCTGCGCACCGTCGGGCGGGAGCTACATCGAGGGCAGCGCCAACGGCGACGAGGGCGCGAAGCTCACCGTCGACGCGAACGGCGTGATCACCGCCTGGAGTCGAGCAGCCGAGCGTCGTGACGTTCGAGACGACCGACTCGGCCGACTGCGGTGGGAACCCCGCTCCGAACTCGAGTGCTCACTGCCTCGTCCTGAGGTGGAAGGGCTACACCTACGGCGGCGGCAACCCGGGCGGCGGCGCCAACTTCGGCTCTGCTCGCGGCCCAGCTGTGCGACCTCGCCTACGGCAGCTGTCTCGACCAATCGTAGAGAGACGTCCGCTCCCCCCGGACGGCGTCGGGGCCGGGTCCGATCAGGACCCGGCCCCGTCCATGTCCAGGTGAGGAGGGTCAGGCGCGCGTGGCGTCGAAGAACGCCGTCCAGTCGGCGTTGGCGCCCTCGCCGGTGCCGACGATGAACTGCTCGACCATCTCCCGGGCCATCTCGTCGCTGAACTGCACCGGCGGACTCTTCATGAAGTACGCGCTCGGCCCGATGATCGGCCCGCCGATGCCACGGTCCTTCGCGATCTTCGCGCACCGCACGGCGTCGATGATCACGCCGGCCGAGTTCGGCGAGTCCCACACCTCGAGCTTCATCTCGATCGTGAGCGGCACGTCGCCGAAGTTGCGGCCTTCCAGGCGGATCATCGCCCACTTGCGATCCTCGAGCCACGGCACGTGGTCGCTCGGCCCGATGTGGATGTCGTCCTTGTCAAGCGGCTGTTCGAGCTGGCTCTGCACCGACTGGGTCTTCGAGATCTTCTTCGAGATCAGGCGTTCGCGCTCGAGCATGTTCTTGAAGTCCATGTTGCCGCCGAAGTTGAGCTGGTAGGTGCGATCGAGCTCCACGCCGCGGTCCTCGAACAGCTTCGCGAGCACGCGGTGGGTGATCGTGGCGCCGACCTGGCTCTTGATGTCGTCGCCCACGATCGGCACTCCCGCGTCGGAGAACTTCTTCGCCCACGTCGGGTCGCTCGCGATGAACACCGGCAGAGCGTTCACGAAGCCGACGCCCGCGTCGATCGCGCACTGCGCGTAGAAGCGGTCGGCTTCCTCCGAGCCCACGGGCAGGTAGCACACGAGCACGTCGGCCCGCGTGTCGCGCAGCGTCTGCACGACGTCGACCTCGGGCGCGTCGGACTCCGTGACGATCTCGCGGTAGTAGGTGCCGAGCCCGTCGAGCGTGCGGCCACGCGACACGGTCACGCCGAGCGGAAGCACCTCGCTGAACCGGATCGTGTTGTTCGGCTCGGTGAAGATCGCCTCGGCGACGTCCTTGCCGACCTTGTTCGCGTCGACGTCGAAGGCGGCGACCACCTCGACGTCACGCACGTGGTAGCCGCCGAGCTCCACGTGCATCAGGCCGGGCACGCCTTCGTTCGGGTCGGCGTCCTTGTAGTAGGTCAGGCCCTGCACGAGCGATGACGCGCAGTTGCCCACGCCGACGATCGCGATTCGGACTGTGTTCATGAGGTGTGCTCCTTCCTGCTGAGGACCGCCGTGCGGCGGGTCCTCGCCCCCCCTCGTTCGAGGTCGTCGCCGGCGCGCCGGCCGGCCTTGTCACGTTCGTTGTGGATCAAGTCGTCGAGCCAGGCGATGTCGGCCTCGGTGGCCGCCCGCCCGTGCTCCATCACGGCGAGCCGGTAGTCGTCGGCCTCGTCACGGCCGGCGTCGATCGCGGTGTCGAACGACGCGAGCCGCTCGGTCAGCGCCGCCCGGCGCCGCTCGAGCAGCCGGATGCGCGTCTCGGGCGGCAGGTAGCGGAAGAACGCCAGCCGTACGCGGAAGCGGGCGTCCTCGCTCGAGGTGTCGCCGGCCGTCTCCTGCAGCAGCTCGAGGAACGCCCGCTCACCCTCATCGGTGATGCCGTAGACGGTCTTGCGGCGACCGCCCGTGGGCTCGCCGGTGATGGGCGCCACGAGGCCGTCGCGCTCCATGCGACGGAGCGTTGGGTAGAGCGAGCCGTATGAGACCCGCCAGAAGCCGCCCAGCGACTCGCCGAGCTCCCGGGAGAGCTGGTAGCCGTGCATGGGCTGCTGCTTCAGCAGACCGAGGATCGCGAGTTCCAACATGCGGACGGGTACCCTTCGTTCGTGGTGGATGCCGCAGGTCGATATATCGACCGTACATATCGGTCCGATATATGTACAGCGTGGAGAGGATGTCGTCAAGTCGCGGATCCAAGGCTCAGGCGATCCGTCTCTACCGTGTGTCCGATGGGGGGCGCTCGTGAACCGTCGTGAGTTCCTCCGTCGGTCGACAGTCGGGCTGGCGCTCCCCGGCCTCTCCGCGATCCTGGCTTCGTGCGAGCCGGCGCCGCCCGACGACGACGCCGACGGGGCGCCGCGAACGCCCGACGTGAACGCCGGACCGTTGGCCGCCACCCCACCGATGGGATGGAACAGCTGGAACGTGTACGGCCCCGACATCGATGAGGGCAGGATCCTCGCGACGGCCGACGCCGTGGTCGACAGCGGCTTGCGTGATGCCGGATGGGAATACGTGATGCTCGATGACGGCTGGCAGAGGGTGCGCGGATCGCGCTTCCTCCACGACCTCGAGCACGACCCCGACAAGTTCCCACGGGGTATCCGGTTCCTCGCCGACTACGTGCACGAGCGGGGCCTGAAGCTGGGCATCTACTCCGGCCCCGGGGTCGAGACCTGTGCCGGCTACACGGCCAGCGGCGGCCACGAACGGGAAGACGCGGAGCTGTTCGCCTCGTGGGGCGTCGACCATCTGAAGTACGACTCGTGCTGCTGGCCGGGCAAGGGTGCGGCAGGTGTCGCAGAGCTGCACCGAACGATGGCCGACGCGCTCAGGGCCGCGGGCCGAGACATCGTGCTGCATGTGTGCCACTGCGGCTGGGACGAGGTCTGGACCTGGGCTCGGGAGGTCGGCGGGCAGCATTGGCGGATCGGGCAGGACATCACCGACGACTTCGACCTGCCGGGGCATCGCGAGGGCTACTACTTCGACGTGCTCGACATGATCGACCGCGGCGTCGGACTCGAGGAGTACTCGGGCCCCGGGGGATGGAACGACTACGACATGCTCGTCGTGAACCTCAGGGGCGAG
This sequence comes from uncultured Actinomycetes bacterium, assembly GCA_963728665.1. Taxonomy (GTDB): domain Bacteria; phylum Actinomycetota; class UBA4738; order UBA4738; family HRBIN12; genus JAOUEA01. The sequence goes on from CAVSLG010000007.1 coordinate 116,432, forward strand.
GGGGCGCTCGTCGGGGACGGCGCCACCCGAGGGGAGTACCGCACGCACTTCTCGATGTGGTCGATCCTCGCGTCGCCGCTGATCATCGGGAGCGACCTGACCGCCATGGACGATCACACGGTCGAGACGCTGACGAATACCGAGGTGATCGAGCTGAACCAGGATCCTCTCGGGATCCAGGCCTCTCGCGTCCGCAAGGACGGTGATCTCGAGGTGTTCGCCAAACCCCTGGAGAACGGCGACCAGGGGGTCGCCCTGCTGAACCGCGGGCTCTCCGAGGCCGAGATCGGTGTCGAGTGGTCGGACCTCGGGGTCGACTGGAGCGCCGGCTCGGTCCGCGACCTCTGGGCCCATCGCGACCTCGGGCCCTTCGGCGAGGGGTTCGCCACGATCGTCGAGTCCCACGAAGCGACGATGCTGCGCCTCTCACCGTCGTGATCGCGGTCGAGGTGGTCGATTCCGGTTCCGAACCGGGGCAAGATGGCTCGCGAGATCGATCGAACCCGAAAGGCGCCCGCCGGTGCAGAAGACGATCCGCATCCCCGACGACGTCCGTGGCCAACTGCGGCTGCTCGCCACGATCACGGGGATAGACGAGGAGGAGCACTTGCGCCGCGCGATGCGTTGCTACCTCGAGACCTCGGGGCGGGATGCCGAGGTCCGCGCCTTCACCGACCGTGCGCGCGAGCGGTATCGCGGCGTGCTCGACCGGTTGGGGGAGCTGTAGACCCGCTCCGCCCGCTCACCATGGACGACCTGGTGACGATCGCCCGAGCCGAGCTCGGATCCGCCGTCTCCGTCGATGCCGACCGGCTCGCTGAGGCCGCGGCCGAGCCGCTGCGCCGTGAGGATGGGCGCGAGGTCTACCCGGGGGTCGTGCCCAAGGCCGCCAGCCTCCTGCTCGCGATACTGAGGCTGCGTCCGTTCGGACCGGGGAACGCTCGGGTGGCACTATTGGCCACGGTGGTATTCCTCAACCGCAACGGCCTCGACCTGCAGGCCGACGACGACGACCTGATCGCGCTCGTGGCGGTCGCGGCGACAGGCGAGCTCACGGTCCTGCAGGCGGCTGCCGCGCTGGAGCGGTTCGTGACGCGGCTCTCGCCGGCGCCCGACGACGACGCCTAGGGCGTGTTGGTGACGACGTGTGGGTCGCACGAGACGCGACGCAAGACTGCGAGGGGAGTGGCCAGTGATGGACGCCGACGTGATCATCGTGGGCGCCGGCCCGACCGGCCTGATGCTGGCCGGTGAACTGCGCCTGGCCGGCGTGCGACCGCTGGTGCTCGAGCGGCAGCCGCAGATCCGAGACATCCCGAAGGCCGGCGGTCTCAGCGGGCAGATCCTGGAGCTGTTGCGCTACCGAGGGGAGCTCGAGCGATTCGAAGCAGCCAGCACCGCTCCCCGGCCGGCCTCCGGCCGGTTCCCGTGGGGCGGGATGCACATCGATCTCACCCGACTCGCCGATCCCCCGATGCAGGCGCTGCCGCTCCCGCAACCTCTCCTCGAGCGCGTCCTCGACGAACACGCCCGCGAGCTCGGCGCCGAGATCCGCCGCGACCACGAGGTGGTCGGGTTGAGCCAGGACGACGACACGGTGACCGCGGACGTGCGCGGCCCCGACGGGCCCGACCGGGTGACCGCCCGATACCTCGTCGGCTGCGACGGCGCCAGCAGCCGGGTGCGCGACCTGGCCGACATCCCGTTCCCCGGCACCACGTACCCGGAGGTCCAGCGGCTCGCCATGGTCAGCGTTCCCGAGTCGGTGACCGTGCTCGAGGATGGCGATATCGACGTCGCCGGGGTGGGCCGGATCGGCTTCGGTTTCACACGAACCGAACACGGTGAGTTCGCCCTCGGGTCGACCGACCGTGCGCTCATGGGGCTCTACACCAGCGAGGAGGAGTCCGTCGAGTACGACGACGACGAGCCGATGACCCTGACGGAGCTCCGGGACAGCATCCGCCGCGTGCTCGGCGTGGATCTGCCCTTGGGGCAACCGACCCGGATGACGCGCTTCACCTTCCACGCTCGACAGGTCGAGCGATACCGCGACGGGCGGATCCTGATGGCCGGCGACGCCGCCCACCTGTTCCCCGCCCCCGGCGTGGCTCTGGGCGCCGGCCTCCTCGACAGCGTCAACCTCGGCTGGAAGCTGGCTGCCGACATCCAGGGCTGGGCGCCCGCCGGCCTGCTGGACACTTACCACGACGAACGCCGCCTCGCCGCCGAACGCACACTGCTCCACGCCAGAGCCCAGGTGGCGATCAGACGCGGCCACGACCCGGCCGCCGACGCCCTCCGGGAGCTCTTCCAGGAACTGCTCGTCGACGAGCAACCGTTGCGCCGCATCGGAGCCCTCATGGCAGGCTCAGACATCCGCTACCCGCTACCCGGCCACGACCACCACGCCTTGATCGGCACCTTCGCACCGGACCTCGCCCTGAGCACCGACCGGGGCGCAACGGGCGTCGCGGAGCTCATGCATGCCGCACGGCCCGTCCTCCTCGATCTCGCCGACCGCGCCGACCTCCGCGAGACCGCCCGGGACTGGCAGCATCGCGTCGACATCCACACCGCCGAAACCGATCACCGACCAGGCGACGCCCTCCTGATCCGCCCGGACGCCCACATCGCCTGGGCCGCGACCATCGACGAACCCACCGACACCGCCGCGCCCGCGCTGCGAGAAGCGCTCACCGGCTGGTTCGGCACACCCCTGAAGACGACCGTGCCCATCATCGACCGGCCCTCCTGATCGGCCGACCGAACACCGCCAGGAGCGCCTCCTGTGGGCTGCGAACGTTCGGACCCACAAGAACCGGCGTCGTACTCAGCGGCGAGCAAACAGCACCCGCTTCCAAGATCATCCTGTGAGGAGTTCTTAGGAGCCACGTCCTAGTTCGGTTCGCTCAGGCGCCGGGGCGCCGGTAGTCGAACACGTAGCCGGGCACCGAGGTGCCTTCGTCGAGCAGGGGATCGGGGATCGGCTCGCCCGCCACCGTGCGCAGAGGCAGGATGCCGGCCCATACGTCGAGCGCGAGATCCTCGTCGGGTTCCTCGGGGAAGCCCTCGCTCACCTTCGCGCTGCACTCGTCGAGCGCGACCTTCACGAACGTCGTCTGCTTCAGCTCGGTGTCGGTCGGCGGGCGCGCGTCGGCGCTGCGGCCGGGCGCGACGTGGTCCGTGATCGCGTCGAAGACGCGGACGAGCTCGTGGCGGTCGGTGACCTCCTCGGCGGTGCCGTACACGATCACCGTGCGGTAGTTCATCGAGTGCTCGAACATCGAGCGCGCGAACCGGATGCCGTCGACGATCGTGATCGCGATCGCGATGGGCAGGCCCCGCTTGATCGCGCGGAGCGTGCTCGAGGCGGCAGAGCCGTGCACGTAGAGCACGTCGTCGAGGCGGGTGTGGATCGTGGGGATCACGCGCGGCTCGCCGTCGTCTCCGACCCACGAGAGGTGGCAGTAGATCGCCTCGTCGACGATCTCGTTGACCCGCTCCCGGTCGTACACGCCGAGCTCGGGGAGTCGACGGACGCGGGTGCGCGGCGTGGGCGCCTGGCTGCTCATGGCCGTGGGAGATCCTCTCCGGACGCGGGGATGTAGGTGGGAACGTCGATCGATGCTCGGAGGTCGGGCGACGGGGTCGGCGGCCCGACGACCGTCCGCAGGGGAAGCGTGCCGGCCCATACGTCGAGCGCGAGGTCCTCGTCGTCGTCCTTCGGCGGACCGGTGCGCACCTTCGCGCTCGCCTCGTCGATCGTCATCGCGAGGATCAACGTCTGGCGCCAGTCCTCGTCATCGGGCGCGGCGGCGTCGAGCTCGCGACCGGGCAGCACGTGGCGCGTGATCGCCTTCGCCGCCGCGTACAGCTCGTCTCGGTCGGTGACCTCGCGTCCGCGTCCGAAGAGCACCACGCTGCGGTAGTTCATCGAGTGCGCCGGTGACGTGCGAGCGAGCACGAGCTCGTCGACGACCGTGGCCACGACGCAGACCTCGGCGCCACCGGCGACCGCCTTCCATGCCCTGGCGCCGCGGGAACCGTGCAGGTACAGCGTGTCGTCGATGCGCGCCTGGATCGTGGGGAGCCCCCGCGGTGCGCCTTCCTCGTCGACCCAGGAGACGGTGCACAGCAAGGCGTCGTCGAGGACCGCGCGGATCATCGCGGGGTCGTGGTCCCCACGCTCCGGATGTCGGTGGATGCGGGTGCGATCGCTGGGGGCATGGGCCATGGCCCTGGAGCCTACCGGGACACCTCGAGTCGCATCCGCCTCGCGGCGCGGTCGAGCGCGCCCAGCAGCGGGCGCCCCAGCGCGAGCACGAGCACAGCGTTCCCCACCGCTCGGAACGTGTCCCACGCGAGAGAGCTCGCGGCGTAGAACGCCAGGTAGTGGCGCAGGTTCGTGGCTGCGCCGGCCGTGGGGTCCCAGTCCACTTCCGTGCCCGTCGTGAGGAACGGCCACGACCACAGGTTCATGATCGCGCCGAACAGGTAGCCCGCGATCGCCCCGTACACAGCGAGCGAGCCGATGCGATCCCGCCACGACGTCTTCGGCAGCAATCCGGCCCCCATGCCGACCCACCCGACGGCCACCATCTGGAACGGCAGCCACGGCCCGAGCCCACCGAGGAAGAGCCCGCTCGCGAACGTGCCGACTGCCCCGAGCAGGAATCCGAAGCCCGGGCCGAACGCGTTCCCGGCGACGAGCACCACGATGAACATCGCGCTGAAGCCGGCCACGAATCCGGGCAGGCGCAGGGCGACCATCGCTGCGCCGAGAACCCCGAGCAGCGCGATCGTCTTCGGGCCGAGGCCGCCGCGCCCGAGCTCCACGAAGAGCACGGCGCCGAGGCAGATCACGAGCACCGCCAGGATCACGGGGCCATCGTTCGCGTGGTTCTCGTTCACGCCCGGGGTGACCGGCAGCACGAACGGCCACAGGAACGCCAGCAGGCCGACGAGGTTGACGACGATCAAGGTGGCCAGCCGCAGCCGGGATCCACCCGTGAGCGCTCGGGCGCGCGCGGAGAGCCCGGGCGCTGCCACAGTGGCCGTCGAACGCTGCGTGGCGATGCGCTCTTCCTCAGTGATCATGCGAGGGCCTGCGCGACCTGTTCGGGGGTGAGCCATCCGGCGCCGAACGCTCGCGTCATCTGCGGCGCGAATACCGTGGAGTCGCCCAGCACGACGCCGGGGTCGCCGTCGGCGATCACCTCGCCACCGGCCAGGATCACGACACGGGTAGCGACCGCGGCGGCAAGCTCCACGTCGTGGGTCGCCACCATCGCGGCACCGCCCCGTGACGCATGCGAGCGCAGGAACCGGGCCAGCCGGTCCTTCGACGAGGGATCCAGCCCTCGCGTCGGCTCGTCGAGCAGCAGCACGGGGGCCTCGGCCGCCGCGATCGCGGCGGTCGCGACGAGCAGGCGTTGTCCGGCCGAGACGTCGCGGGGGTGCAGTGAGGCGAGGTCGGCGATGCCGAGCGCTTCGAGCATCGGCATCGGATCGTCGGGAAGCTCGCGGGCCCTGCGCGTGGCCTCCACCTCGTGGAGGACCGTCTCGGCGAAGAGCACGACCTCCGGCTCCTGGGGGCAGAGGGCCACGTCGACGCCCGGTCTCGGCGCGCGACCGTCGACCGCGATCGAGCCTCGGGTCGGTTCGTGGACGCCGACGATCGATCGGAGCAGGGTCGTCTTGCCGGCGCCGTTGCGGCCCATGACGGCGACGACCTCCCCGCGGCTCATCTCGAGGTCGACCCCGCGAAGAGCGGTCGACTCGCCGTGGCGGGCCTCGAGACCGGCGACCCGCACGAGGGTCTCTCCGGGGGTGGCGGCCGAGCGAGCGCCGTCGAGTGCCGTCGCCGGCAGCTCGAACGGGGCGAGCCGGCCGCCCAGCCGCCGGGCCTCGCGCACGGTCAGGGGCACGGGATCCCATCCGATGAGCCTGCCCAGTCGGGCCACCGGCGGCCCCATCGCGAGCCGGCGGATCACCTCGGCAGGTTCGCCCGGCACGACCGTTCCCCGTTCGAAGCCGAGTGCGAGGTCGACGAAGCCGGCGACCCGCTCCAGGCGGTGCTCCGCGAGCAGTACCGTCATGCCCTGGTCGTGCACCAGTCGCTGGAGCGCGGCGACCACGTGCTCGGCGCCCTGCGGATCGAGCTGGGATGTGGGCTCGTCGAGCACGAGGATGCGGGGCCCGGCCGCGAGCGCCGCCGCGATCGCGACCCGCTGCTGCTCGCCACCTGAGAGCGACCGCACGCTGCGTCGACGCAGCGGCTCGACGTCGAGCAGGTCGAGCATCTCCTCGACGCGCCGGCGCATGTGCACCGGGTCGACCCCGAGGTTCTCCATGCCGTAGGCGAGCTCGTCTTCCACGCGGTCGAGCACGAACGACGCCGCGGCGTCCTGGGGCACGTAGGCGACGGCGTCGGCGAGGGCGCGCGGTGCGTGCTCGAGCGTGTCGCGCCCGTCGACGATCACGCGCCCGGAGAACCGGCCGCCGGTGAAGTGGGGCACCAAGCCGTTCGCCGCGCGCAGGAACGTGGACTTGCCGGCACCCGTGGCCCCGACAGCGAGCGCGAACGTTCCCTCGTCGATCGAAACCGAGGCGTCGTGCAGCGCGGGCCGGTCGGCGTCGGGGTAGGAGAACGAGACAGCGTCGAAACGCAGCGCGCTCACCGGATCGTCCCATCGTCGTCGATCGAGGGCCGGGGCAGGAAGGCGGGCACGAGGAGGAGTCCGATCGTGGCGAGGAGCCGCGGGTCGGCCTCGGGCCAAGAGAGCGGGAACGTCGACGGGTGCAGCGCGGGCGAGCCGGTGAACGCGGCGACGAGGAACACGCCGGCCGCGATCAGCGACGTGGCGACGACCATCATCGCGCCGACGGTCCAGCGATCGGGCCGGTATCGCGTGCGGCGTCCGCGTCCGTGCCCCCGGGAGTCCATGCTCTCCGCGAGCGTCACGGCTTCCTCCATGCCGGTCTCGAGCACGGGCACCGCGAGGGTCGGCAGGGCCCGCCAGGCCGCCGGATGCATGCCGCGCAGGCGCTGGGCCTCACGCACCCGCCCCACCATCGAGATCGTGCGGGGCGCGATCGAGAGCGCGAGCGCCGCCGCGAGCGCCGGCTCGTGGAAGCGGCGAGGCGCGAGCCGCACCACCCCGAACGGATCGGTGACGGCGTTGAAGGTGCCGAACACGATGAGCAGGGTGGCGAGACGGGCACCCTCGAGCCCGGCGAACGCCACGCTGCCGGCATCGACCGTGCCGAGGAAGACGAGCGCGGTGCGCACCGCCATCGTCACCAGCCCCGCGATCGCGAAGACGCGGAACGACCGCTCGGTCGGCCCGGGCACCCGCTGCGCCGCGTAGACGAACCACGACACGGCCACGACGAGCCCGAGGTAGAAGGGATCGGTCGTGGTGAACGCGACGAGCCCCGCGCAGGTCGCCCAGACGATCCAAGCGGCGGGATGCACGTCTAGCGGCCCTGAGCGTCCCGGCGGCGCACGGTGAACCAACCGGCGACGCCGAGCCCGCCGATCAGGGCCAATGCGACGATGCCGGCGACCGGAGGGCCGCCGCCGGTCGGGTTCGAGGAAGCAGCGAGGGCGCTCACGTCGGAGGGCTCGGCCGACGCCGAGCCGACGGGCGAGGCCGCGTCGTCGCCGGTCTCGGTGCCGGCCCCACCACCGTTGCCGTTACCGTTGCCGGCGCCGCTGTTCCTGGCGGCTCCGTCACCCTGCGAGGAACCCTCGCCCCCCGACCCTCCGCCCTGGTCGGTCGAACCGCCGTCGGCGGAACCGCCGCTCCCGCCACCAGTAGCTTCTCCTTCGCCGGAGCCACCGCCGCCGCCGGAACCGCCACCGCCGGAGCCACCGCCGCCGGATCCGCCACCGCCGGATCCGCCACCTCCGCCGTCGTCATCGGGTGGGGGCGTCGGCTCCGCTTCGTCGCAGACGTCGTCGATCGAGGTCGCCGGCGGTGCGGGGTGCGTGGTCCCCGAATCGCCGGAGCCCCACGTCCACGCATCGACGTCCCCGTCGCCGATCGAGGCGCTCGCGGCGCCCGAACCTGCCCACGTCCACCCACCGCTGCCGTTCCCGTGCCAGTAGCCCCAGAAGTCCGGGTAATCGGCGAAGCAGTCGGCGCCGGTCGGGCCGATCCCCGTGAGCTGGCACACGGCCTGCCCGCCGAACCCGAGCCGGTACTGCAGCCCGTGTTGCGCCGAGGCGAGCTGGATCAGCCGTAGGCCGCTCACCGTCGGGGCGTCGAGCGCCACGCAGTACATGAGGGTCTGTGAGCCGGAGCCGATGACCAGGGCGGCGTGCGGGGAATCGGCGGCTTCCGCAGCACACGCTTGTGTCGATCCGGCCGCCGCCGGCGCGAGTACGGGCAACAGCAGGATGAGGCCGAACGTGACGTTGCGCAGCGTTCGTGGCATCGGCGATCAGCAGCCTCGGGAGATGGCTCCCGGCGATGCGGCTCCGCCGGTCGGGAACAGCGGGAAGGCCAGGCGCAGCACCGCTGGGATCGCGCCGATCGTTGCTCCGACGTCGGCCGCGCCGGGCACATCGCCCTCGTAGTTGTAGGACCACGCCCCACAGCCGACGTCGGGCTGCAGCGAGCGGAGCGCCGTGCGGCCGCCGGACGGGATGTTCCGGCCGGCGGACACGTAGGCCTGGATCACGAGCGCCGTCGAGTTCGCGTCGGTGCCGAAGCCGGGCGTGTACTCCCATCCCTCATGCGTTGCGTCGCGGGCGCTGGCGAAGAACGGGAACGGCCTCGACCCGTACGCATCGCGCCGGGCGTGCTCGAGGGCCATCACCGCGTACGCGGTCGTGTTCGTATCGGCCGTGAAGAAGTCGTCCACGGTCCCGTCGAAGCAGGTGTCGTCGTCGCCGCCCGCGTCGTAAGGCGCGTCGTAGGACCATCCACCGACGGGGCATTGGGCGTCGAGCAGCCATCCGGTGACGGCCTTGCTCGGCCGCAGGCCGGCCGCCTCGAGCGCGAGCACGGCGAGCGCGTGGTCGAACACCGCCGACTTCCCGATGTGACCGTCGTCGCGGATCCGCGAGCGCAGCCATGCAACGAGGTTCTCCCCGCCGAACGATCGCGGATCGCGGCCTGCGGCCACCGCGGCCTGCACGACCTTGGCCACGAGGCCGATCCCGTCGACGTTCCCCCTGCGCACCTGCGCCCGCAGGTATCCGAGGGCGTCACGGCTCGCGCGGCCCTCCGCCCCGGCGGCCACGAACGCCATCACGGCGTCGGCCGTGGAGCCGATCGGTGAGAACGCCGGGATCGATCCGTTGCCCTTCTGCATCGATGCCACGAACGCCGCGCCGGCGTCGGCGCGCTCGTCGTCGGTGATGCCACCCGCGCTCGCGGGCAGGGTGTACAGAGCGAGCAGCACGAACGCCGCCGTGGTCATCGTGACGATCCGTCGTCGGATCGGGGGCATCAGGGTGACTCCTTCCCGGGCGTCCTCGCGCCCTGTCGGAACGCTCGGAGCAGGCAAGGAAGGGAGTCGCGGGGCCCGATGCGGCGCCCGGCGGCCGGCCTCCCCGAACCTCGAGGGAGCGTTCAGCCTCGCGTCGCGCAGGGCGGCCTGGCTCGTCCGCCGTCGGCCTCGACGGCCTGGTGCGGACCTACAGTTGCGGGACAGCGCCGGGATCTGACCGGACTTCGCCTGCGTGTCGCGGTTGTGGTCGCACGCTAGCAGAGGCATGCACGGGCCCGCCACCGATGCATGGGTTCGGTTGTGACCGTACGGTCAACTGAGCCGAGGGGGCTCGTCCCCGCCGGCTTCCCCCTGCAGGAATCGCTCGATCTCAGACGCCAGCTCGTCGCCCGACGGCACGTGCTCGTCGCCAGCGAGCGTCTCCAGGCGCTCGAGGTACTCACGCGCGTCGTCGTCGCCGCCGACGGCCGCGTCGAGTCGCTGGCGTTGGGCGAGGGCTTCCTCGGGCAGGTCGCCGAGCGGGAGCTCCACGCCGACGTGGCGGCCGAGCTCCTCGAGCAGCGCGATCGCGCCCGCCGCGAAGGAACCGCCCACGTAGTGGGGCACCTGGGCGTAGAAGCCGACCGTCGGGATGCCGGCGCTGGCCACGGCCATCTCGATGACCGACAGCGCGGCTGCGGGCACCCGCAACAGTCCCTGCGGGCCGTGGTCCACGTCGTCGTGCAACAGTCCGTCGCTCGAGGCCGTGCCGAACACATGCACCGGGCGGGTGTGCGGCACCGCCGCCGGGATGGCGCCCATGCTCACCCACTGCACCACCCCGAGCCGAAGGGCCGTCTCCATCACCTGCTCGCCCAGCCCGCGCCACCTGAAGTCGGGCTCGGGACCGTGGAGCACCAGTAGGTCGCGCCCGCCCTCCGGTCGTCGCGCGATCGAGACCTGGGGCCAATCGAGGCGTGTCAAGCTGCCGTCGACCACGTCGAGCACGGGTCTGCGCGAGCGGTAGTCGAACAGGGCGTCGGCATCGGCGGTCGCGATCGTCTCCGTGCCTTCGGCCAGCTGCTCCGCGGCGCCGGAGGCCGCCCCGCCCGCATCGATCCACCCGTCGAACGCCCCGATCAGCACAGGAGCGCTGAGGGTGGGCAGGTCATCGTGCAGCCGGAAGAGGGTCATCCGGACCCAGGATAGTCCGTACCGTGCGCAGGCCGGTCGTTTCCGGTCGTCTGCACGGTGGGTGGGTCGCTAACTGGCCCTGCGCAGGTGCTCGATCTCGCGTTCGATGCGCTCTTCGCTCGGCTCCACGGTCCGGTAGCTGTCCCAGGCATGGAACCCGATGCCGATGCCCCAACCCATCAAGGGGAAGATCGGCCAGAAGAACCCGGCGCCCGAGACCGCCCAGATGCCCACGAGCATCGCGTTCACCAACACGTACGCCAACAGATGCCCGTGGAACTCCTGCTTCTTCTCGATGCGCTCGAGTGCGCGGTCGCGCAGCGTCCGATCGCCCGTGTCGGGAAGTCGCTCCTCCGTCATCGCGTTCACCTCCACCGCCATCGTGCGCGCCGGACCGACGTCATGACGGGGCGCATCGGCCCGGCGTGTCGGGGTCCGACGGCCTGACCCGAGGCCGCGGCTCAGCCCCAGAACATGCGGTCGGGGTCGGCCGCCTCGAACCGCACGACGACGTTGCCCTCCCGGAGCCCGAAGGCGCGCACCACCGCGGCGCCGACCGTCTCCAGCAGGGCTGCAACCTGTTCCGGCGGCCGGTTGGCGAGAACCCGCACGATCGCGGGATGGGTCTCGAGTGGCTGGGACGCCGGCGCGTCGATCCCTTCCGCGTAGTGGCCCGGTGCGATCGGCCGGTGGATAACCCACGTGCCCCGCGGTTCCTCGCCGAGGAAGGCGGCGACCTCGATGGTCACCGCGCCGAGAGCGGCGGGCACGTCGAAGTCGTCGGCGGGCGCGAGCGCGCTGATCTCGATGATCGGCACCTCACGTTCCTCCGTGGTCGCCCACGATCGTCTTCAGGGTCGACATCGCGTTCATCGCCGGCGGGAACCCCGCGATCGTCGCGGTCTGCAGGATCACCTCGCGGAGCTCGTCGGGTGAGAGCCCGGCCTTCAGCGACGCCCGGAGATGCTGGGGGATCTGCGACGAGCGTCCGAGGGCCACGAGCGCAGCCACCGCGGCGAGCTCCCGATCGCGCGTTGACAGGCCCGGCCTCGTGTACACGTCGCCGTAGACGGTTTCCACGATCATGCGGCCGAGGTCGCCGAGGCCCTCCACCGCGCCGAGCGCCTTCTCGTCATGCACCTCGAGGAACCGCTCCCGTCCACGCTCGTACCGGTCTTCATCCATCTCGCCCCCTGCGATCGTCCGTCCGACATCCACGGTATCGCCCGAACGTGCGCGACCGGCTAGGGTGGCGACCCATGGCCGCCCGTCCCTCCGACCGTGGGTTCGACGACGCTTACATCGGCGTGCCTCCCTGGGATATCGGACGTCCGCAGCGTGAGGTGCTCGCGCTCGCGCGCGCGGGCGCGTTCCGGTCTCCGGTGCTCGATGTGGGGTGCGGCACGGGCGAGAACGCGCTCGCCCTCGCCGACACCGGCCTCGAGGTCCTCGGCATCGACGCATCGCCGCGCGCGATCGGCAAGGCGATGGACAAGGCGCGCGAGCGCGATCTCGGGTCGGCCGACTTCCTCGTCGCCGACGTGTTCGGGGTCGGCGGTCTCGGACGCAGGTTCGCCTCGGCGCTCGACTGCGGGCTGTTCCACGTGCTCGACGATCACGAACGGCCCGTGTACGCCGCGAGCCTGCATGAATCACTCGAGCCGCGAGGCGTTCTGCACCTGCTGTGCTTCAGCGACGGGGAGCCGTCCGGATGGGGCCCCCGGCGGGTGGGGGAGCAGGAGCTCCGCGCGACCTTCTCGGTGGATTGGACGGTGCACGAGATCGTGGAGGCGGTCTTCGAGACGAACCTCGAGACGGGCGACGTGCGGGCCTGGCGGGCCACCCTCATCCGCGCATGAGCGGGACCGACGCCGCCCTCGAGCCCGCGATCGAGGTCGCCGGTCTCACGAAGCGATTCGGGGAGCTCACCGCTGTCGACGCGCTCTCGTTCACCGTGCCGCGCGGACGCGTCACGGGGTTCTTGGGGCCGAACGGCGCCGGCAAGACCACGACGATGCGCGTGGTACTCGGGCTGGCCGAGCCGACCGAGGGCGAAGCGTCGATCCTCGGTGAACGCTACGCCGCGCTCGACCGACCGCTCGCGCACGTGGGAGCGATGCTCGAGAGCACCGGCTTCCACCCGGGGCGCACGGGCCGGGACCACCTGGGCATCGCGGCGAGGGGCGGGGGCATCGCCCCCGATCGCATCGACGTCGTGCTCGAGCAGGTGGCGATGCGCGAGTACGCCGATCGCCGGGTGGGCGGCTACTCGAGCGGCATGCGGCAGCGGCTGGGTCTCGCGACCGCGCTGCTCGGCGACCCGGAGGTGCTCGTGCTCGACGAGCCCGGCAACGGGCTCGACCCCGCCGGCGTCGCGTGGCTGCGAGGCTTCCTGCGGGCATTCGCCGACGCGGGCCGCAGCGTGTTCGTCTCGAGCCATCTGCTCGCCGAGATGGCCCAGACCGTCGACCGCCTCGTGGTGATCGACCGCGGCCGGCTCGTGCGGGAGGGGCCCGTCGAGGCCATCACCTCGTCGGTGGCCCGGGACGTGGTCGTGCGATCACCCGACGCCGCGAGGCTCGGCCCCGCCCTGGAAGGGGCGGGCGCGTCGGTCACGGTGGGCGACGTGCCAGCCGCGATCTCCGTGGCGGGCCTGTCGATCGAGCGGGTCGGGGAGATCGCGGCTGCCGAGGGCGTCGTGCTGCACGAGCTGCGGAGCCGGGAGGCCTCGCTCGAGGAGGCGTTCCTGCAACTCACCGGCGGCGAGAGCGACGATCCGTCGCAGGCTCCTTCGATCCCTCCTCCGCCCGAGGGCGCCTGATGAGGCGGCCGTGATCCGGCTCGTCGCCGTCGAGGTCGCCAAGGTGCGCACCACCCGCATGTGGATCGGGCTGCTGCTCGGCGCGGTCGCCCTCGCCGCCCTCGGTGCGATCGCGACGCTCGCGATCGCGGGCACGCCGGACGGCCTCGAGGCCGGGCTCACGCCGATCGAGACCGTCGACGACGTGCGCGACTTCGTCGCCACGGGTTCGATCGCCGGGGTGTTCGCCCTGGTGCTCGGGGCGACCGCGATGACGACGGAGCATCGTCACCGCACGCTGTCGGGCACGTTCCTCGCGACCCCGACGAGGTGGCCGGTGGTGGTGGCGAAGGTGATCGCGTACGGGGTGGCCGGCTTCGCGTTCGGGGTGATCGGAGGCCTGGTCCCGCTCATCGCCGTCGCGGTCAAGTTCGCGATCGGTGGCGAGGTCGTGCCCTTCGGCTCGTCCGTGGTCGTTGCGATCGTCGCCGTCGGTGCGGGCGCCGCGTTCTCCGGGGCGATCGGCGCGGCCGCCGGGGCCGCCTTGCGAAGCCAGCTGATCGCGATCCTCGGGGTGCTCGGCTGGGCGCTGGTGGTCGAGTCGCTCGTCGGGGCGATCGCGCCCGCGACGATCAAGTGGTTCCCGTTCGCCGGACTCACGAACTCGCTCACGCAGACCGGCGCAGATCTCCTCTCCCCTGCCGCGGCAAGCCTGCTGATGGTGCTCTACCTCGCGATCGCGCTCGCCCTGGGCCTGGCGGTCACGATGGCTCGCGACGTGGATTGACCCGGCGGTGAGCGCCCGCCTCAGCGGCCGGCGCGCCGCTCAGGCGGTCAGCGTGTCGGCCCAGTCGGTCACGAGCAGCGCGTACAGCAGGCCCGCGTTGATCCCGATGTCGATGAGCAGCCATGGGTTGAAGTAGAGCAGGGCCACGGCGAGCCCGATCGCCGATGCGGTGACCGCGAGCGGCAACCAGACCGAGGCGCCGAACAGCAGCGCGATGCCCGCGGCGACGAAGACGGCTGCGGCGCTGACGGCGAGCGCCACGCTCACCCGGTGCGGCGTCTCACCCGACCCGAGCAGCCACGAGTGGTCGACCCGGAACGGCGCGTCGGGGCCCGCGGGCGCCAGCCACACCGTGAGATGCACCAACCCGTGGGCGATCAGGAAGGCGACGAACACGTACTCCCACATCTCACGCCTCCTTCATGTGGAAGATCCTCGACTTCAGCCTGGCCGGTCGGGATACCTACGACCACGACCGAGCGTCCCGGTCCCGAGGGGTCCGATGGACGGCCCGGGGCGTCGCTGGGCCTGCAGCGGCGTGTCGCCGGGTCAGCCCGTCGGCACGGAAGCCGCGCAGGCGGTGCCGACCCGCCGGAATCCGACCCTCGCGTACACCCGGGCAACGTCGTCGTCATCGGCCGACAGGAACACGGTCTCGACGCCTCGTTCGAGGGCGTCGGCGACCAACGCACCGGTCACGGCCGCCCCCAGCCCTCGCCGACGGAATGCCGGCAGCGTCGCGACGCCGACGATCTCGCTCGCACCGTCGAGCGGCTGGTGCCAGCCCACGGCAGCGATGATGCCAGCGACGCGGGCCGCCGCGGCGACCGTGAGGCCGGCCAGCATGCGACCCCGTTGGAACGCGATCGTGTCCGGGTTCTGCGTCGCGGCCGCCGCCACCGCGTCGGCCGCCCCCAGCGTTCCGGTCGCGGTGCCGGGGGCCGCGAACCCCACCTCGGCGACGGCGCTGAGCGCGGCCAGGTCGTGGTCGGCGTCGACGATCCCGACCTCGACCCCGTCGGGCGCTCGGGGCACTGCCGCGTCCCCGGCCAGCATCATCAGCGGATGATCCACGACGCGCATGCCGTCGGCCGCGATGGCGTCGCCCGCCTCGGGTGCGAGCTCGGCGATCCACTCGAAGGCCTCCGGCTGCGACAGCTCGCGCTGACGGTTGCGTACCGAACGGACGGTCTCGACCGTGAACCCGGTCGCGCCGGGAGACGGTCGGGCGTAGTAGCGCCACCCGTGGCCCTCGTTCAGGAACACGGTGAACGGCCCGATCGCTTCGGCCCTCGCTCCGGTCGTCGGCGCGGCGTCGAGGTAGGCGTCGATGCGCCTCAGCGGTTCCAGGTCAGCGGGCATCTCGGCGCGCAGCCTACTCCGGCGAACCGGGATGGCAAGGCACGCGCTGACTACTCGGGTCCGATCACTTCGAAATGCCGCACGGTCGTCTCACGATCGACCAGGAAGCGGTCGTCTTCCGGGTAGAAGACCGCGCGCTCGACGTCGTCACCTGCGAATCCTCGGATCGCATCGAGCGAGTCCCACAACGTGAAGGTCACGAACTCCGTGCGGTCGTCGACGTCGCGCCGCAGGACGAACGCCTCGCGGTTCCCCTCGGTCGCTCGGTACTCCCTGATGCCGGTCCGCAGCAGGTACTCGACGTACGCGTCGGCGTCACCGGCTCGGGTCCACCCTCGCCAGGTCCTCGCGATCATCGATCCACCCCTCTCGTTCTGTCCGAGACCTCGTCCACACGACCTAGGTCGAAGGTCTCGATCTCGCCTCGTCCGTACGGAAGGGGACTGTTCCGTTGCCCCGCACCCCGTGTAGCGTACGACTGGACCGGTCGGCGCCTGTGCGGCCCCATCGCATCGAGCGTCGCACCGGATGGAAGGAGAGGCCCCTCATGACCCGATACCTGTGCGCTCACCCAGGCCACGAGCGGAAGGCCCGGGCTCGGGCGGTCGATGTCACCGCTCAGGTCCGTCTCGAGCGCGAGTTCCTACCCCGCGAGTCCGCCTACCTCGCCTCGACAGACGATGTGATCGCCAGGGTCGCCGCGCTGCGCACCGGCGATCCGGTGGACCGGCTCTCGCAGGTTCGCCGTGTGCTGACCGGCACCACGGCGCCGATCGACGTACCGGTCGTGCTGGCCGCCAGCTCGACCGACCGCGTTCCCGGGCTGTACGAGCTCGACGAGCTCCGGCGCAGCGATCCCGCGATCGAGAGGCTGATCGACCGGCGGTACCACGCGGCCCCCGGAGTCGACGACGTCGTCGTGTTGAGCGATGTGGAGACCGGTCCGACGACCGCGGCGTCGTCGACGACCGAGACGATGACGGCCACGCAGCTCGAGCAGGTGCAGCGGGCCCGAGTGCTGCCGCAGGGCCTGTTCCCGGTGATGGAGCTGTCGGCGCGCATCGCCGACGCACAGCCCACCGACGAGGCGATCGTCGAGGCGATCAAGTCCGCGCCGACGATGGGGACGCCCCTCGACGAGCGCACCGGTCCCTGGCGCGTCGTGATCGAGTGCCCGACCCCGGTCGGGGACCCGCCGGTGAACCATCGCGTGATCTTCACCGGCACGGGCGATCACGAGCCCGCCGAGGTGCTCGGCACCCCCGCGGTCGGCTGGGACGTCACGCTCGAGGACGCTGCGAGCGTCGACCTGGCTCCGCCGACGCCGAGCCGGCGCGCGGAGCGGCGCCTCAAGTCGGTGCTGATCGCCGAGCTCGTCGTCGTCGCGCTCGTCGCCGGCTTCGCCTGGGCCTCGGGCGCGCTCGCCCACGCGGTGCGGGAGACGCCCGGGTGGCTCGGCTTCGCCGCGACGATCGGGGTCGCGGCCATCGCGATCGGCCTGATCGGCGTGCTCGGTCGGAGCGACGCCGACGGCAACGCGAACGACACGTTCGTGCTGCGCCGCCACTACGCGAGCCGCACGCAGATGCTCGCCACCTCGACGATGCTTTCGGCCGGCATCTTCGCGCTCGCGTTGGCCTCGGCGATCGTGCCGCCGGTGCTCGATGCCGAGCCGCCGGTGCCCGCGCCGATCATCACGTTCGCGGCCGGGAACCGTGTCGTCACCGCGACCGTGCAGCTCGACGGCCGCGATATCGCGACCGACGACGTCGTGACCGTGGAGATGCGCCAGTACTCGGCCGAGGAAGCTGAGGGGGTCCTGATCGGACGTGTCACCGCGACCGGCGACTCCGCCGGTCGTGTGCTCGTGAGCGAGGCGATGGCGTTGGACCGTGGAGCCCGCTACATGAGCGTGCTCGTCACGGTCGGCGATCGGTCGGCCGAGACGTGCACGCCGGCGGGCGCGAGCGGCACGGGGTGCTCGATCGTGTCGGTGCCGCCCCTGGGGGCCGGCATCATCCGATTCGTGCCGACAGAGTCCCTCGATGCGCTGCTCGAGGAGACCGTACCCACCGCGAGCCCGACCCTGTCGCCATCGATCGCTCCGACCACGGCGCCGTCGGTCACGCCGAGCGGGGTCACGTCGATCTCGCCCGAAGCCTCGGTCTCGGTGTCCCCAGCGTAGCGCGGCGGCCGTGGCCCGCACGGCCCCCGAACCGGTCGCACGCCTGACCTGGGACCAGGTCGTCGCGTTCCGGGGATGATGTCCGGAGCGCCGAACTCGATGGGGAAGTCGGCAGGTTGCGTTGACCCGGCGTCCCTCGGCTGGGGGATGCGCCCGCACCACCGACGTTCGGACCATCGGCCGAGCACATCTCCGCCGTGTTCCCGATGTGGGGGAGGCCGTCGGCTGACAATGTCGGGGGATGCAGCGCGAGTGGGATGAGACGGTCGTCGACGTCGCGCGCGACGTCGTCTCGATCCCCGACATCGCGAGCGCCGGCGAGGTCGTCGACCTCATCCCTGAGGGCATCGACTGGCGGTTCGAGCCGGATTGGGACGGTCTTCGCGTGTCCGCTCGCCTCGGGCCCGGTGCGGCCCGTCTCGTCTCCGACCGCCGTCGGGCGTTCGATCGGTACTTCCCGGAGGTCGTGGATTCGCTGGCCACCCTCGACGCCGGCGAAGCGATCGTGAAGGGGTCGTTGGTGGTGGTCGGTCCGGAAGGGCTGGACTTCGCGACGGTGCGCCGCCGGTTGCACCCGTCGCCGTCGGTGGTTCCGGGCCTCGCCGAGTCTGCACCGGCGACCCTGGTCGTCACCGACGTGATGACACGGGGGTCGACCGACCTGAGGTCGATGCCGCTCGCCGACCGGCGGCGAGCGCTGGAGGGCCTGGCAGGCCAGCTCGGGCTGCCGCTCGCGCCGACGAACCTGCGCCGTATCGCGCCCGGTGAGCCGTTCATGGTGACGCCGCAGACCCTCGACCGCGCCACCGCGCGCGCATGGCTCGAGGATCGCGATGCGACGGGGCGCGACGGCCTGATCGCGCGCAACGCCGACGGGCGCCGATGGCTGCGCGTCCGGCGCATCCGGACCGCGACGTGCGTGGCGACCGGTTACCGCCACGCCGGGTCCGGTGTGGGCTCGATCCGTCTTGGCATGTACGACGGGGCGCGGCTGACCGACGTGGGCCGTACCGTCGCGTTCTCCCGAGCGCCCGTCCGCCGTGCCGCCGCCACCGCACTGGCCAGGGTGTCGCCGGGTGGCGCGGTCAGCCTCGTCGGCACCGATTGGGTCGAGGTGCTGCCGGCGCTCGCGTGCGAGGTGCGCTACGAACGACTGCGGGGCGACCGGTTCCGCCATGCCGTCACGTTCGTGCGCTGGCTGCCCGACCGCGACCCCGCGAGCTGCACGATCGACCAGCTGCGCCACTAGTCCGGGTCAGACGGCTCACCCCTTCCATCCGTCGAGCTGTGATGGCCCGGGCAGACCGGCAGGGTCCACGCGGCGTTGGAGGGGAGTATCGTTCGCACCATGGCAACCACGGTGAAGGGAACCGGCACGCCCGACGATCCCTGGACGCTGCAGACTCCGAGCCTGCAGGGCGAGTTCCAGATGGCGCGCGACCCCGACGCCGATCCTCCGGCATTGATCTGCTCGGTGGGCTCGACCGAACTGCGCTACCACCTGCGCGCGATCGAGGACCTACACGCGATGCTCATCGAGCGCGATGACTGGGTGTCGCTCGGCAGTGCCGACGAACAGAAGCCCGCCAAGGAAGGAAGCGTCGAGGCCTGGGCTCGGGATCCGGACAACCCCGTGGGGGGCTGGTACGGACTGAAGAAGGGCCTGCGTGGCCGGTTCGGGAACTACGTGCCGCCGGTGCTCGAGGCGATGGGGCTCGCCGAGGTCGAGCACAACGCGCGCAACAACCGCATGCGGGCGATCTGACTCAGGCGGTCGCCGCGGCGAGCCGTTCGGCGCGTTCCTTGATGCCGAGCATCATCTTCCGCTCCATCGCGAAATGCAGCGGCTCGCCCGCGACGTGGTCGATCGCGTCACCCACCCGTCGCAACGCCGGGTGTCCTGAGAGCCATTCGTGCATCCAGCCTCCGCGGGTGCGCACGAGGAACCGCGTGCGCCCACCGGGCAACGGCTCCAACACGAACGCCCAGCTCTCGCCGATCACCAGGTGTCGCTCGGGCTCCAGCGCAGTGACCGGGATCGACACGCGCGGTGCGAACCAGACGGGATCGCCCGCGCGCAGCCGTTGCAGCTCGGGCACGACGCGCGTCGAGGAGTGCCCATCGACGTATCGGCACCCAAAGGCGCGCTCGACCAAGTCGTAGCTGTACCAGCCGGCCCTGCGGTCGCCGATCTGCACGAGCCACGGCCACACGAGCTCGGGCGGCGCGTCGATCGTGATCGCCCGTGTGCTCTGGAGCCACGGCTCAGGCGCCAGGTCGTCGCCCGGCAGGGCGCGCGTCGTCTCGTCGTGGGCCGCGCCCCATGACCGGAACCCGGGGCCCTGCGAACGCCGATCGCGGGCGGCCGCGACCACCCGTTCGAAGACCGGGTCGACGTCAGCTCCCGGCTCGAACTCGTCGAGCGTCCAGTCGAACCAGGCCCGCCCTTCGTCGGCCCACGTCACCAGGGCCCTCGACCAACACCGGATGTCGCCGAACGGGCGCCAGGTGCCGAGGTCGATACGCTGGTGGATCGGGGGCCCACCGGCTTCCTTGTACCGGATCGCCTCGATGCGCCACGGCAGCTCGGTTCGTGGGTCGAGACGCCACGTGATCGCCTGTCCCTCGGGTGGCACGAGGATCCGGACGGTGAGCTCGTCGAGTTGCTCCAACCGCATGCCCGGCAACGTCCACGTCTGCGGGAACAGGGCGGCCTCCATCCACATGAACGTGCGTGCCGACCGATCGAGCTCCACCGAGGAAGGCACGGGGCGACCCAGGATCGACGACACGCCGTGGCCATCGAGGTACCCGTCGGAGCCGTGAGCGATCGCTCGCCCGAACGGCGCGAGGGCGAACTCGCCGGCGAACGCCTCACCGAGCCGGTGGAACGTCGCCGCGGTGGCCGGAAGCCACGGGCCGCGTCCGCCGGGACGTATGCGCGCCGTGCCGTGGAAGGCCACCGTCCCGAACGTCGGCGGCTGGTCACCGAAGACCGTCCGTGCGTACCGCGCGAAGCCGGAGGGCACCGCCGCCTCCGTCAGGTCCACCACGTGTCCCTCGACTTCCTGCATCGTCGTCCACCTCCGAGCGTCAGCATGCGATGCGCGGAAGCGGAGTGAAGGGGGCCCCCGCGACCGGCGGGGGCGGGACGAAGGTCCCGGATCCGGCCGAGGCCTTCGTCGGAGGCGAACGGGGCGCCTGCTCTCTACGATGACTGCATGGCTCATCGATTGCCGCGTTGGATCCGCTGGGGATTCGTTGGCCTGCTCGGGCTGTTCGTCGCGATCCAGTTCGTGCCGTACGGGCGCGATCATGCGAACCCTCCGGTCACGCAGGCGGCAGCCTTCGCCCCCGGGGCCGGTCTCGAGCTCGCCCGCGGCGCCTGCTTCGATTGCCACAGCAACGAGACCCAGTGGCCGTGGTACACGAACATCGCACCGGGATCGTGGCTCGTGCAGCGCGACGTCGACGAAGGGCGCGCCACCCTGAACTTCTCCGAATGGGACCGTCCGCAGGCCGAGGTCGACGAGCTGCTCGACGTCGTCGAGGGGGGCGGGATGCCCCCCGTGAGCTACACGCTGATCCACCCGTCGGCGCGACTGAGCGACGCCGAGCGCGCGACCCTGCTCGCCGCGATGGTGCGGATGCTGAAGGACTCGCCGCCGATCCAGGGTGAGGGCGAGCCCGAGGACGAGGGCTAGCACGCCCCCGGGAAGCGATCCGACGAAAGCTCAGGTCGGGTCGGTCTCGCGTCGATGACTCTCGAATCGTGATGCGAGACGGTTCGGCACCGGTTGACATTGGCCTCGAGGCGGGACGCTTGCTCGATGCGTTCCCGGAGGCTGCGTTCGTGCTGGGCGACGGGCGCATCGAGTGGGTGAACGAGCGCCTCTTGCAGCTGCTCGGCCACGACCCGACGGGGAGTGACGTGGAGGCGACGATCCCCGATTGGCGGGAGGGCCTCGACGCCGAGGTCCCGTTCGAGGCGTCGCTGCTCTGCCCGGGCGGCGGCTCTCTCCCGGTCGAGCTACGCGCTCGCGGGCTGGGTGATGGCCGGACGATCGTGGCCGTCCGCGATGCCCGTGAGCTGCTCGCCGGGCGGGAAGCGCAGGCAGCTCTCGCCGAGGCCGAATCCCGCTACCGCAGCCTGGTCGAGCAGATCCCGGCGGTGGTCTACGCCGACAACGGCAACATCACGCAGTACGTGAACCCGCAGATCGAGGAGATCCTGGGCGTGACGCCCGAGGCGTACCAGGCCGACCCCGACATGTGGCTGCGCATGGTGCACCCCGACGACCGGATGCGTGTGGAGGCGCAGAGCGAGGCGTTCATCGCCGGCTCGGGCGGCGATCTCGACGACTACCGCATGGTGCGTCCCGACGGACGGGTCGTCTGGATCCGCGACCGCGCCTACGCGCACCGCGACCCAGACGGCAGGGCGACGTTCGAGCATGGGATCCTGTTCGACGTCACCGAGCTGAAGGAGGCCGAGGCACGCATCGTCCACCTCGCCTACCACGACGGACTGACCGCGCTCGCGAACCGCCAGCTGTTCGAAGAGACGCTCGTGCTCGCGGTGGAACGTGCCAAGCGCGACGGCTCCGCGGTCGCGGTGGTCTTCCTCGACCTCGACAACTTCAAGCTGGTGAACGACTCGCTCGGCCACCACGCCGGCGACCTGCTGCTCTCCGAGCTCGCCGACCGTCTGCGCACGTGCACGCGGGAGACCGACCTCGTGGCGCGTCAGGGCGGCGACGAGTTCCTGTTGCTGCTCGCCGACCTCGATCCCGCGGAGGCTGAGGCCGCCGCGGAGCGGGTCGCCGAGCGCGCCGGCGAGGTGCTGATGCACCCGTTCGGGCTGCAGGGCACCGAGTTCCACGCGCGAGGATCGATCGGCATCAGTCTCTACCCGCGCGACGCCCTCGACGCTGAGACCCTGCTGAAGAACGCCGACATCGCGATGTACCGCGCCAAGCGGATCGAACCCGGCGGTCACGTGTTCTTCGCGAGCGAGAGTGACGACGCCATGGTGCGCCTCTCGTTCGAGCAGCGTCTGCGCAGGGCCGTCGAGGCTCAGGACTGGGTGCTGCACTATCAGCCCGTGGTGGACCTCGCCGATCGGCGGGTCGTCGGCGCCGAGGCCCTGATCCGCTGGAAAGACGCACATGGCATCGTGCCGCCCGGCGAGTTCATCCCGGTGGCCGAGGAGCTCGGGTTGATCGAGGCGATCGGCGACTGGGTGCTCGACCAGGTCGCGCGCCAGCAGCGAGCCTGGCGCGACGGAGGCCTCGAGCTGGAGGTCTCCTTCAACCTGTCGCCGCGTCAACTCTGGACCCCGCGCCTGGCCGAACGGCTGCTGGTCAAGCTGCGCGACGCGGGCGTCGACCCTTCGACCGTGCAGGCCGAGATCACCGAGTCGACCGCTATGGCCGATCCCGATCGCACGCAGCGCACCCTGCGGGAGCTGCACTCGTGGGGGCTGCGCCTGGCGCTCGACGACTTCGGCACCGGCTACTCGTCGTTGTCGCGCCTCAAGCACATGCCGGTCGACGTGCTGAAGATCGACCAGGAGTTCATCCGTCACGTCGACCGCGACGTGCGGCTCGCGGGCATGGTTCGGGCGATGATCCAGGTCGCCCAGTCGCTCGACATGGTGCCGCTCGCCGAGGGCATCGAGTCCGAGAGCGAGTACGTGTTCCTGCGGTCGAACGGCTGCCGGCTGGCGCAGGGGTTCTGGTTCGCCCACCCGATGCCGGCCGATCAGCTCGAGGCGATGGCCTCGACGACGCTGCCGCTCGGGGTCTGAGTCTTCTCGGATCCCCGGCGGGCGTCTCGCTACCAGCGCTCGCGGTGAACGACGTCGCCGAACGGTCGTCGGTCCGGCTCGGCGATCGGAGCGAGCGGGCGGTCGGCCGGTCGCCCGAGGGCGATCAGCCACATGCACTCGCGATCATCGGGGAGTCCGAGCACGTCGCGCGCGAGCGGCTGGTCCTCGACGGCGGCGTGGCAGCTGCCGATGCCGAGATCCGCGGCCGCCGTCATGATGCTCATGCTCGCCTGGCCGAGGTCGAACTGGATCGTCTCGCGTCCGTCGGGGTCGGTCGTCGCGGGCGCGATCAACGCGATCGTCGCGGCCGAACTCGCCACGTGCCCGGCGTAGCGCCAGACGCGCGAGAGCCGAACCAGGTCGTCGCGTCCGGTCACGACGACGAAGTCCCACGCCTGCTGGTTCATCGACGAGGGCGTGCGCCGAGCCGCCTCGAGGATGCGATCGAGATCGCCGGGTTCGAGCGGCTCGTCCGTGAACGCCCGCACGTTCCGCCGTGATCGGATCGCGTCCCACGTTTCCATACGGACTACGGTGCCACGATACGGAAGACCTCGCTCGTGGCGACGCACACGTAGTCGTCGTCGACGCAGAGCGAGACCGCGTAGCGGCCCGGCCGCAGCGGCCACACGCCCTCGGACCCTCGCGTGAAGCGCGCCGCGCCGTTCACGTCGCCGTCGATGTACCGCCACTGTCGGAGCGGGCACGATGTCGGATCGAAGCAGTCACGGTTCAGGGCGAGCCAGTCGTAGCGGTTGCCCGGAGCCCCCGTCCACTCCACACGGATCGGATCCCCCTGCTCGTAGCGTCGATCAGCCGTCGCGACCGTCGCGGGCGCGCCCCGCTCGACCAACGAGACGCTCGACGTGGCGACCACACCGCCGCCGTCGAGCAAGGCGACCGTGTAGTCGCCGGGACCACCTGCATCGGTGTCGATCGACACGATGCCGTCGTCCGCCGCGTCGGGGACAGGGACCGTTCCGTCGAAGGCGGGCGGGTCCGTCTCGGGGTCGTCTCCCCGCGCCCAGAGCCCGATCGTGCGACCGGGCGAGGCATCGTGGTGGAATGCGACCCGCACGCGGTGCCCGAGCCAGACGCGCTCGTCGACCGGCGCCGCGAACGGCTCCGGCTCGACGGACGTGACGTCGACCGTCGAGACCACGGCGCGGTGGTCGGTCGGCCAGGGACGGCTGCGGATGTCGGTGAACGGACCGCCTTCCCCGACGACCTGGCTGCGCACGATGCCGATCGGACCGGCGGAGTACACGTAGTCGATGCGGTCCCACGTGTCCCAGCGGCCGCAGGCAGGGAAGAACCGCACGCAGTAAGTGAAACCGGGCTCGGCGATCGGATCGGGGTTCGCCTCGCGATAGGTGTCGGTGAAGCCCGCATCCTGCATCGCGACCGTCAGGGGCCAGGCGACCACGAAGCGCTCCCCGGGCGGGTCGAGCGTCGGTGGCTGCCATCCGAGCGTGTCGACGGCTTCCTGGGTCCAGTCGAGGTGCGACGGGGTGTTCAGGTCGCCGACGAAGAACGTCGGCACGCCGGCCGCGATCGGGCCCGCCACCGCGTCGAGGTGGGGTTGCGTCCAGTCCATCTTGCCCTGTTCACGGGCGAGCACCTCGGCCTCGTCCTCACCCTGGAGCATCGCGTACATGCCGCTCGGCCACCACGGTGTGTGGGTCTGGGCGATCGCGGCGACCGCCCCGTCACCGAGCAGCAGGTAGGCCCAGGCCCCCTCGGGGATCCGCCCGCCCGGCGAGCCCGCGACGCGGCTGCCGTCGGGGTGCACGATCGGGAAGCGGCTCACCATGTGCAGGCGGGGCGACGCGTACCAGCCGAGCAGGCGCGCGATCTTCCGGGTCTTCCCGAACGCCTCCTGCAGGCCGACCACGTCGGCATCGGCACGCTCGATCGCCTTCACGACGGCGTCGATCGTGGAGTAGTAGGCGCCGTACTGGATGTTGAACGACATCACCCTGATGCGGATCGGCACCGGGTCGCCGGCCGCGGCCGGCATGGTGCTCGAGAGCGGGGTGAGCGCTGCGGCGCACACGATGATGGCGGAGACGATCGCTGAGCGCTTCATGCGGCGACGCTAGTGAAGTCGCTGCGCCACGTGCAACCCGCGGTCATCGACTCGCAGTCACGTCGGTCGAGCGTGGGCGCCTTGTTCCGGCGCATCGCCTTTGTCTACCCTGCCCTGGTTCTCAGCGGAGGTGTGGTTCATGCACGCACACCGAGATGTGATGGCGGAGGGGCACGTCGAGTGAGCGGCGGGCGCCAGCAACCGGTGATCCTCGCCTTCGAGGCAGATCCGCCGGCGCGTGGTCGGATCGAGGTCGAGCTGCGCAAGCGGTACGGCACCGACTACGAGGTGATCGTGGACTCGGTCGATGAGGCCGCGTCGACACTTCGTCGTCTCGAGGGATCGGAGGTCGTGCTGGTGATCGCCGGTGCGCCGGAGCATGCGCGAGCGCTCGACGTGCTGGCAGAGTCTCGGTCGCTCTTCCCGCTCGCGAGGCGGTGCATCTCCTTGGATTGGGGAGACCGCTCCGCCACGGATGTGCTACTCCGGGGTGCCGCGATGGGCGACATCGACTACTGGGCGGCACGCCCCTGGCAGGGCCCGGATGAGTCCTTCCACCGGGCGATCTCGGAGTTCCTCGCCGATTGGAGCAGGGCGAACCGGCCGCCGTACGAGATCGTCCGCCTGATCGGGAGCCAGTGGGACCCTGCGACCTCGACGATGCGCGAGCTGCTCACCCGCAACAGCATCCCGTACGGGTCCTACGAGGTCGGATCACCTGATGCGGAGGCGATCCTGGCTGGCGCCGGCGTCGACGACGACCGAACGCCGATCGTGGTGCTGCGCGACGGGCGAGCGCTCGTGCGACCGACGGGTGCGGAGCTGGGGGCGGCCTTCGGCCTCGCCACGAGCGCTCCGAGCGGCCTGTTCGACGTCGCGATCGTGGGGGCTGGCCCTGCCGGTCTCGCCGCCGCCGTCTACGCGGCGTCGGAGGGACTGCGGGCCGCCGTCGTCGAACGACATTCGATCGGTGGCCAGGCCGGCACGAGCTCCCTGATCCGCAACTACCTGGGCTTCCCACGCGGGGTGAGCGGGGCCGAGCTCGCGCAGCGCGCGTACGAGCAGGCATGGCTCTTCGGCGCAGAGTTCGTCTACGGACTCGACGCCGTCGACCTGGGGATCGACGGCGATCGGAGGACCATCGTGCTCGCCGACGGCAGCGAGATCGAGGCGCGTGCCGTCGTCATCGCGAGCGGGGTCTCCTATCGCATGCTCCCTGACCTGGCGCGGTTCCAGGGGGCAGGCGTCTACTACGGGGCCGCGACGTCGGAGGCCGCGGGACTCGCCGGCGTCGATGTCGCCGTCGTCGGTGGAGGCAACTCTGCGGGGCAGGCAGCTCTGTATCTCGCATCGCACGCACGCCGTGTGACGGTCCTCGTCCGTGGTTCGTCGCTCGCGGAGAGCATGTCGGAGTACCTGATCACGGCGCTCGCACGCGCGTCGAACATCGCGATCCGATACGGAGCGGAGGTGGCCGGCGGCCGCGGGGATCGTCGTCTCGAGGGCCTCAATGTCCGCGACATCGACTCCGGAGAGGTCAGCGTGCTGTCGGTGGCAGCCGTCTTCATCCTGATCGGAGCGGAGCCTCGCACGAGCTGGCTTCCCGACGCCCTGCTCAGGGACCGATGGGGATCGATCCTCACGGGCGCCGATGCCGGTGCAGTGCGGGCCGGGCTCGAGACCAGCGTGCCCGGTGTCTTCGCGGTCGGTGACGTGCGACACGGCGCGGTCAAACGGGTCGCGTCGGCCGTCGGAGAGGGCTCGGTCGCGATCGGATCTGTGCATCGGTACCTCGACTCGATCGAGGCGGCTGTCCGGCGTCCTCCCGGAGGATGACGCCGGAGCCCGCCGCAGCGGGCTACCGTCGTGGCGTGGAACGGATCACCTTCTGGGAGCGCCTGCGGCGGGTCGACCCGCTTATCTGGGACTCGCTGCTTGCGGCTGTGATCGCGATCGGTTCGATGGTTGGCGCCGTGATCGGCGAGCACGCTTCCGACGACCCGGCGCGCGGCCCCGTCGGTCCGGAGGCGTACCTGCTCCTCGTGGGGGGTTCGGCGGTCCTGGCGGTGCGGCGCCGGTGGCCGATCGCCGTGCTCGTCGCGGTGTCCGGTGCGTCGATCGCGCTCGCCTTCGTGAACGGAGCCTTCGACCTGGTCTTCCCCGTCGCGCTCGCCACGTACACGGCCGCGGCTCACGTCGACCGCGAGCGATTCGTCAGGCTGTCCCTGCCGATCTCGATCGTCGGAACCGTGGCCGCCCTCGTCGTCGCTTACCCCGGCACGAACTGGGTCGAGGTCCTGATCAGCGCGACGTTCGCCGCGGGCCTGCCGATGCTCTTCGGCAGGATCGGATTCAACCGGCGACGGCGCATCGAGGTGGACCGCGAGCGAGCGGCCCACGACGCGGTCGTGGAGGAACGGGCTCGCATCGCCCGGGAGCTGCACGACGTGGTCGCCCACGCGATGAGCGTGATGGTGGTGCAGGCCGGCGCGGCCCGGAGCGTGCTCGACGACGATCCCGCGGCCGCGAAGGCGGCGATCGGCCGGATCGAATCCACCGGCCGTGACGGCCTGACCGAGATGCGCCGGTTGATCGGCATCCTGAAGGCCGATGGGGCCGACGCCGACCGCGCGCCGCAGCCGGGACTCGGCCAGCTCGAGACCCTGCTCGAGACGGTCCGTGGCGCAGGCGTGCCCGTCGAGGCCGTGACCGAGGGCGAGCCGAGGCCGATCCCGACCGGGCTCGACCTGGTCGCTTACCGCATCGTGCAGGAGGCGCTCACGAACGTGATGAAGCACGCGGGACCGGCGAGCGCGAGGGTGCTGCTGCGGTGGGGCGATGCGGCGCTCGATGTCGAGGTGGCCGACGACGGCCGAGGGCCGTTCGTGTCGACGGACGGCGGGCTGGGCCTGCTCGGCATGCGCGAACGGGTCGCCCTCTACGGCGGCACGATCCGCACGGGGCCCCGTCAGGGCGGAGGATTCACGGTGCACGCCACCTTGCCGTACGAAGGAGGACCCACCGCGTGAGCGACGGCCCGACGATCCGGGTGATGATCGCCGACGATCAGGCGCTGATGCGCGGGGGGTTCCGCATGATCCTCGAGGCCGAGCCCGATCTCGAGGTGGTGGGCGAGGCGATCGACGGCGCCGATGCCGTCCGGGGGTTCGAGCGCTGGCATCCCGAGGTGGTGGTGATGGATGTGCGCATGCCGTCGATGGACGGCATCGATGCCACGCGCCGCATCACGGCACTCGACGATTCGGCGAGGGTGCTGATGCTCACCACGTTCGACCTCGACGAGTACGTCTACGACGCGCTGCGGGCGGGGGCGAGCGGCTTCCTGTTGAAGGACCGTCCGCCGGAGGAGCTCGTGCAGGCGGTCCGGGTGGTCGCGGCCGGCGACGCGCTGCTCGCGCCGACCGTGACCCGTCGGCTGATCGAGGAATTCGCACATCGGCCGGCCTCCCCGGTTGTCCCACGGGGGCTCGACGAGCTCACCGAGCGTGAGCGCGAGGTGCTCGTGCTGATGGCACGCGGGCTGTCGAACACCGAGATCGCCGGTGAGCTGTTCGTCGCCGAGACGACGGTGAAGACGCACGTGGGCCGCGTGCTGCACAAGCTGCACCTGAGAGACCGTGCCCAGGCCGTGGTCCTCGCGTACGAGTCCGGCCTCGTGCAGCCCGGCGCCTGACCGCGTCATCCCACGGGAGGACCCGAGGTCGGTACCTGCGGCCGACGCCGCCCGAGCGCGCCGCTCCTAGCGTGGACCTCGTCGGGAACAGCTCCCGCACGAAGGAGGGAACGCGATGCTCACCACCACCAACCAGACCGACCGGGCGGCGGCGGCCGATGCGACCGAGCCGATCGCCTCGCCCGCGATCGTGGCTCGAGGCCTCACGAAGCGTTTCGGCACCGTGACCGCCGTCGAGGACCTCAGCTTCGAGGTCCGACCGGGGCTCGTGACAGGCTTCCTGGGACCGAACGGGGCCGGCAAGAGCACATCGATGCGCATGGTGCTCGGGCTCGTGCATCCCACGGCGGGGACGGCCACCGTGCTGGGTCTGCCGTACACGAGCCTCGATCGTCCCGCGACGACGGTCGGCGCCGTGCTCGAGGTCCAGAGCTTCCATCCGCTGCGGACCGGCAGGAATCACCTGCGGGTGCTCGCGGCCGCTTCGGGTGTGCCCGATGGGAATGTCGACGAGGTGCTCGAGATCGTCGATCTCGAGGGCGCGGCCGATCGCAAGGCCGGCGGCTACTCGCTCGGTATGCGTCAGCGGCTGGCGCTCGCGGCGGCGCTGCTCGGCGACCCGCGGGTGCTCGTGCTCGACGAGCCGGCGAACGGCCTGGATCCGCAGGGCATCAGGTGGCTCCGCGAGTTCCTGCGGTGGTTCGCGGACCGCGGCAACGCGGTGTTCGTCTCGAGCCACCTGCTCTCTGAGATGGCGCAGATGGCCGACGACGTCATCGTGATCGACCACGGCCGTCTCGTCCGCCAGGGATCGATCTCCGAGCTCACCGGAGGACGGTCGTCGCTGCGGGTCGTCTCACGCGACCACGAGGGGCTCGGTCGCGCGCTGATCGCCGCCGGTCTCGAGCCGCGTAGCGACGACGACGGATACCTCGTCGCCGACGCGCCCGCCGACCTCGTCGGCGAGATCGCGCTGCATGCGGGAGTGGCGCTCAGCGAGCTCGCGCCCCGCGAGACCACCCTCGAGGAAGCCTTCCTCGAGCTCACGGAAGGAGCAGAACGATGAGAGATCAGATCAGGGCCGAGGTACGGAAGCTGCGCACCACCCGCAGCGTGTGGGGCCTGCTCGCCGGCGCCGTGGCGCTGGCGAGCATCGCCGCGTGGGGGATGGTCTCGACCGGCGCGTTCGGGACCTCGGTGGCGCTGACGACCCTGCCCGGCTTCGCGGAGATGATGGCGATCGTGCCGATCTTCGTGGTCGTGCTCGGCATCCGCTCCTACACGGACGAGGCGCGGCACGGCGCGATCGTGCCGACGCTGCTGGCGACCCCTCGCCGTCGACGGGTGGTGGCGGCGAAGGCCGTCGTCATGGCAGCGGCGGCCGTGGTGTTCGCGCTGGCCGGTACCGTCGCGGTGGCGGGCGTCTCGCTCGCCCTGCTCGCGGCCGACGGCGTGGCAGTCACGGTGAGCCTGGCGGCGTTGGCGATCCTGATCGGAAAGGCGGTCGCGATCTGCGTGCTCTGGTCCGCGATCGGGTTGGGGCTAGGGCTGACGGTCCCACATCAGGTCGCGGCGATCGTGGGCTCGATCCTGTGGATGCTGATCGGCGAGAGCATCATCGAGATGCTCGCGCCGGGGGTCTCGAGGTTCCTGCCTGCGCACGCGAGCACGTCGGTGCTCGGGATCGTCCCGGGCGACATGTCGGTGGTGGCGCCTGCGGTGGGAGCGGCGCTGCTCGGCGGGTGGGCGGCGCTCTCGCTCGGAGCCGGGACCCGCTCGCTGGCCCGGCGCAACATCGCGTGACCCACGGTCGTGTCGCTCACCGCGCTCGCCCGGCGCTATGCGCCGGGCGAGCGCACGCCCACCTCGTCGAGGTGGGCGAGCAGGTCCGCCGGGTCCTGGTAGACGCGGTAGGCGCCCGCCCGGGCGAGCTCGTCCTCGCCGTAGCCCCCCGAGAGCAGTCCGATCCCCAGCGCGCGAGCGCGACGTGCCGCCAGCAGATCCCACACGCTGTCTCCCACGACGACCGAGTCCTCGATGTCGGCGCCGAGCTGCTCGGCCGCCGCGAGGAACAGGTCGGGATCGGGCTTCGCGTGCGCCACCTGATCGCGGGTGACCACGGGCACGCCTTGAGGCACGCCCAGCATCTCGATCATCGGCGCGGCGCTCTCGATGTATCCGCTCGTGGCGATCGACCACGGCACGTCGAGCTCGGTCAGCCGGGCGAGCAGCTCGACGGCACCGGGCAACGGGCGCACCTGGTCGAGGTGCTGGGCGTAGGCCTCCGCGTGGTAGCGGCGCAGCCGATCGGCGTCCTCGGCGGTGACCGGGCGCCCGATCTCGCGCAGCATCGCATTCGCGAGCAACCCGCCGCTCATGCCGATGCGTCGATGGATGCGCCACACGGAAAGGGAGATGCCGTCACGGGCCAGCGCCGCCTGCCACGCGAGCACGTGGTGGTACACGCTGTCCATCAGCGTGCCGTCGAGATCGAAGAGGAACGCCGGCCCGGCCACGATTCGACCCTACCGGGAAGCGGCGGCTCGGGCTTGACCGGGGGCGGGTTGCGAGGTTGCGCCGCCGGTGCGACGCTGGAACGGTTCGGCCGGCCGGGGGGAGCCCGCCCTCCCATCGAGGGAAGGGAGCCGCGATGCAGGAGCACCCCAACGTCACGCTCGTGCGTGACATGTTCGCCGCGATGGATCGGGGCGACATGCAGTGGATCGACGACCACACGTCGGACGACATCGTGTGGCACACCGGGGGCAACAGCAAGGCCGCGGGTGTCCGCCGTGGCAAGGACGCCGTGCGGGAGTCGATGGCGGCGATGTCGGACCCCGGAGCGATGAAGGCCGACGTGCACGACGTGATCGGCAACGACGACCACACCGTCGTGCTCGGCACGGCTGTCGTCACCGCACCGAGCGGCGCGAGCGCCGAGTACAACTACGTGAACGTCTTCCACATCGCCGACGGCAAGGTCACCGAGGTGTGGGGGCTCGCGGAGAACGACGCTGTCACCGATCCCATCTGGGACGAGTTCGCCTAGCAGCCGGACCGTCGTCCCTCGCCGAGGCGCTCTCAGCTCGGTTGACGCACCCGAACGAGCTCGAGCCGCTCGGTGCCGCCCGCCAGCGTGTACTCGCGCACGATGCCGAGGCCCGGCGCGTAGATCTTGCCGACCATCACGCCCGGCTCCAGCCGGGTCCACTCGAACGTGCGCACGGCGTGGTCCACCGGGCCGTACGGCACTTTGAGCGAGATGCCGCGTTCCACGACCCAGCCCTGGTCTTCGGCCTCGCCCGTGTAGATCTCCTGGCGGTAGGCCTCGGTCGGCAGGGGGTCGGCAGGCATGATGACGCCCGCCACCGCGCCGTCGACGCCGGCTTCCCAGGAGCCGTGGGTGCTGATCACGTCACCGAGCTCGTCATACTCGGCGGTACGCTCGCCGAAGTACCAGACCATGCCGGTGTCGTCGGGCACGTACCAATCGACGGTCTTCTCGACGAGCACGCCCTTGTGTCGGATCACGTCGCGGACCACGGTCGTCGTGATGCCCTGGATCGTCTTCGTCCGATCGGTCACGACGACGCGCTCGACGAGTCGTTCTCCGGCCTCGGTGCCCTTCAGCGTGGCCGCCCAGCCGGGCTCGAGCGGGAAGTAGGGGTTGGGCTGGGGATCGTCGAAGTCCGCCGGGTCCGGCAGGCCTTCCGGCCCACTCGGACGGCCTGAGCCCGGCGTGGCGGTCACGGCCGCTCCGCCGAACGCCGAGACCGCCACCATCGCGATCAGGGCCAGGGCGGCGGGAGCCCCGTACTTCGTTCGACGTGTCATGACCTCGCTCCTTCCCTCGGCGATGCGGCCACCGTGCACCGGCCGTCCTGACCCGGCACTGAACGCTCTGCCCCGGCGCTTCAGCCACCGTTCAGCCGGACGCGCGACGATGGATGCCCCACGCAAGGAGCGAGCCGGTATGCGGGTGCTGGTCGTAGAGGACGAAGCGTCGTTGGCCGAAGGCCTGCGCCGAGGTCTCGAGGCCGAGGGCTTCGCGGCCGACGTCGCCCTCGATGGCATCGACGGACTGCACATGGCCCGCGAACGCCCCTACGACGCGATCGTGCTCGACATCATGCTTCCCGGCATGAACGGCTACCGCGTCTGTGCGGACCTGCGCGAGGCCGGCGTGTGGACCCCGATCCTGATACTGACCGCGAAGGACGGCGAATACGACGAGGCGGAAGCGCTCGACACGGGCGCCGACGACTACGTCACGAAGCCGTTCTCGCACGTGGCCCTCATCGCACGTCTGCGGGCGTTGATCCGGCGAGGCGTGAGCGAGCGCCCTCCGACGCTCGAGGCCGGTGACCTTCGCTTCGACCCCGGCGCCCGGCGGACGTGGCGCGGCGAGACGGAGGTGCGCCTGACCGCCCGGGAGGCGTCGCTACTCGAGTTCCTGATGCGCCGGTCGGGCGAGGTGGTGTCGAAGTCCGAGATCCTCGACCACGTCTGGGACGATCGGTTCGAGGGCGATCTCAACATCGTGGAGGTGTACGTGCGCCACCTTCGGAACAAGCTCGACCGTCCGTTCGACCGCGCCTCGATCGAGACGGTTCGCGGCGCCGGATACCGTCTCGTCGTCGACGGCGGCTGACCGGGGCTCGCGAGCCGGCCGGTTGCGATCGCGTTTCCGGCGGGTTCGAGCTTCGCGCGTGGCCGGCGCTCGGTTCAGCGTGCAGTCAGGTGCCCGCCCACATCATGATGGTTGAGTCATAGGCCCGAGCCAGGAGGTACGGAGATGCGCACGAAGACGAAGGTCATCAGCGCGACAGCCGCGGCACTCGTGATCGCGGGCGCCGCGGCGACCGTCAGCATCGCGACCGGTAACGACGACGTCTCGCTGCAGGGCGACGAACTCGAGCGCGCCACGGGGGCAGCCCTGGCGCACACGGGCGAAGGCGAGGTGGTCGAGAGCGAGGCGGGTGACGATGGTGACGCCGCCGCCTACGAGGTCGATGTCAGGCTCGACGACGGCAGCGTGGTCGAGGTGCAACTCGACGAACGTTTCGAGGTCACAGGCAGCGCCGCCGACGACGACTCGAGCGAGTCCGGCACCGACGACGGAGCCTGACGTAGGCCCTGCCGATCCTCATCGAACTTCCACCGCGTGCGACGCGGCGTCGGCCGCCGAGAACGTCAGCATCCGGGCCCCTTCTTCGACGACGGCGGCACGGGCTCGCTTCGGCACAGCCACGGCGGGCTCGACGACGAGGGTCGCAGCGTCGCCGTCGCGCACGACCGCCCAAGTGCCCGCCACGACGCCGTCGAGCAGGAACGTGTTGACGGTCTTCGTACCGGCTGCCGCCATCAGCTCCCGGCGGTACTCGTCGCTCACGAGGCGGGTTCGATCCGCGTGGCCGAGAAGCAGGTTGTCGTACTCGGGCAGGAACCGTGGCGGCGCCGGCGTGTCGGGATCGGGGCGCGGCGCGTCGGGCAGATCGAACACGTCGCGTCCGGCCTCGTTGCGGTCGACCCGCAGTTGCGAGCGGAGCCGATCGAACACCTCCTTCAGACGGGTGAGGCCCGACCACGACTGCATGTCCATCACCGAGGCCGGTCCGAAGGCGCCGAGGTAGCGGACCACCAGGTCGTCGATCGAGGGTCGCTCGTCGAAGGGTCTCCCGAGCCAGCGTTCCATCGACGCCCGGTGGCTCGGCCGCCCTTGCCCCACACGCCGCGCGGCGGCACCTGCACGAGGGGCACGAGGTACTGGATCGCGTAGCCCATCGCGTCGGCGTCGGCATCGGGCCACCGCTCCGCGAACGAGGCGACGAGGTCCGCGCGTGTTCGCGGCCGATCCTCGACCGACGCGCGGCCGAGCTCGAGCACCTCATCGAGGTCGACGCCGCGTAGCCGTCGGCCGTAGGGGCTTCCCGTCGCGAAGGTGCGCTCCAGCACGGGCTGCACGAGGGGTCGCAGGCGCACAGCGTCGCGAGCCGTGACGAGGTGGATCGTGGCTCGCATCAACGCGGCCCTCACGACCCGCCGGTCCTCGACCATCGTCCCCAACTCGCTCGGGTCGAACGCGTCCAGGCGGGACCAGAGCCCGACGTAGGGATCCTTCGGCACCTGCGCCTGCTGGCCGACCAGGTGCTCGATCGCGTCGGCGACGGCCATCGAGGTGCGCTCCAGCAGCAGCTGGCGTGCGAGCAGAGCGCGGTTCAGCGCCCGCTGCCCAACCACAGCGGTCATGCCGGCTCTTCGTCGGGTCGTGGATCGTTTCGTCGCATCCCGGTGTCACTCCATCGCGTGACGTCGCATGTGCTCGAGCGCGCACGGTACGGGCCATGGGATACCATGACGCTGCGCCTGGGGCACGGCCGTGCAGAGGGAGTGGCGGAACATCCCCATCCCTGCCAGGGTTCCACGCAGAACGATGGAGATCGGCCTCTACACGTTCGCGGAGCTGTACCCCGACCCGGTGACCGGGGCGATGATCAGCCCCGAGCAACGCATGAGGAACCTCATGGAGGAGGTCGAGCTCGCCGATCAGCTCGGACTCGACGTCTTCGGCATCGGGGAACATCACCGGCCCGACCTGATCGTGTCGGCGCCGGCCGTCGTGCTGGCGGCCGCGGCCGTTCGCACCGACGCGCATCCGGCTCACGAGCGCGGTCACGGTGGTCAGCTCCGACGATCCCGTCCGGGTGTTCCAGGATTTCGCCACGGTCGATCTGCTCTCGGGCGGCCGCGCCGAGATCATGGCCGGCCGCGGGTCGTTCACCGAGTCGTTCCCGTTGTTCGGCTACGACCTCGAGGACTACGACGAGCTGTTCGAGGAGAAGCTGAGGATGCTGCTCGCGCTGCGCGAAGCGGATCGCATCCAGTGGAAGGGGAAGCATCGCCCGCCGATCGACGGTAGCGTCGGCGTGTATCCGCGCCCGGTGCAGGACCCGCTGCCGATCTGGGTCGCGGTGGGAGGCGCGCCCGAGTCGGCGTTCCGCGCGGGCACACTCGGGCTGCCGATGGCGCTCGCGATCATCGGCGGGCTTCCGGAGCGGTTCGCGCCGTTCGCGGAGCTGCACCGCGACGCCGCGCACCAGGCGGGGCACGACCCGCTCCCGGCCCTCAGCATCAACTCGCACGGCTACATCGCGGAGACTTCGCAGCAGGCGCTCGACGAGTCGTTCCCCGACGTCGCGCAGATGATGAACACGATCGGGCGAGAGCGCGGGTGGCCGCCGCTGACGCGCGAGGAGTACGAGGCCGGGGCGACGCTGCACGGCGCGAACTTCGTGGGCTGCCCGCAGCAGGTGATCGAGAAGATCCTGTTCCAGCACGAGATCTTCGGCCACGACCGGTTCCTCGTGCAGTTCAGCGTGGGGCCGATGCCGCACGCGGATCATGCGCTCGATCGAGCTGTTCGGGACCGAGGTCGCTCCGGCCGTGCGCGCGGAGCTCGAGCGCAGGGAGTCCTGACCCCGGCGAGCAAACCCCGGACGGGTTCCCGACCCCGCCCGGGGCGTGCAGCCCCGCCACGCGGCTCATGTCGATATGCCTCCCGGGCCCTGGCAACCCCGTGTGGCGCGGGGCGCCCACGCGTCCTCTGCGGTTCCGTTCATTGTTCGCTGCGCTCGCCGTCGGGGCGTTCCTCGTGGCCGTCGTCGCCACGGCTTTCCGCTCGTCCTCTCGGCATCGGAGAACGAGCTGCTGGCCTCGGCGATCGGCAACGCGACGGTCACGCCGTACGGCATCGGGATCGCCTATCGCGGCGCCGAGGTCGGCCTGCTCGAACGGGGTCCCGACGGCGAAGGACTCCTGTGGGAGCGGCGGGGCGACGCGTTCGCCTCCGTCGCCGACGGCAACGACTCCCTCGGTGCGGTGGAGCTCGCGATCTTCGGTGGTGTCGTGTCCGTCACCGACCGCGGTGGCGAGCCGCCGCCGAGTGGCGTCGTCGAAGGGCGGTTGTTCGCGGGCACCGATGCGATCGCACATGTGGAAGTGATCGCGGGCGATGAGGGTCCCGGCGTCTGGCTCCCCGATCTCGTCGCGACACCGCTGGCGGCGGAACCGGGCGACGAGGTGGTCCTTCACTCGGGGGCGCAACGGGAGCGTGTCTGCGTCGACGGCATCTACACCAGCCTGTACACCCAACCGCGGCAGGGCTACTGGCGGCTCTGGAACG
>CAVSLG010000008.1:0-28481 GCA_963728665.1 uncultured Actinomycetes bacterium
CGTTCGGCCCGAGCACACGGCCGACGCCCAGCTCCTTCATCGCCCACAGGTTCGCCTTGTACGGGATGCGGTGCGGGGGGTATTCGTGCCGCGAGCCGTGCCGGGGCAGGAACGCCACGTGCTTCCCGCCGATGTCACCGATCGTGACGGCTGCGCTCGGCGAGCCGTAGGGGGTCTCGACCTCGACCGTCTCGGTGTCGTCGAGGAACGAGTAGAACCCGGACCCTCCGAAGACTCCGATGTCGGCGCCGGTCACGAGCCGCTGCCCCTTTCCTTCTTCGAGGTCGAGCTGCTCGCGGGTGCCGGAGCGTCCGTCTTGGCGCCGGTGCTCGGCGTGCCGCCCGGTTCCTTCTTCTCGCCGGTGCTCTGGCCGGACTTCGCGTCGGAGGAGCCGGTTCCGGACTTCGCGTCGCTCGTGGCGGCGCCGGTCTCGGCCTTCCTCTTGCCGTGGTCGGTAGCGTAGAAGCCCGAGCCCTTGAACGAGATCGCCGGGGGCGCGAACACCTTGCGCAGCTCGCCGCCGCACTCTGGGCACTCGGTGAGCGGGTCGTCACGCATCGACTGCACGATCTCGAAGAGATGCCCGCAACTCTTGCAGACGTATTCGTAGGTCGGCATGGCTCGCCGAGTGTACCGGCGCATGCTCGGGCGTTTCGCAGCCGGCTGTTCCGGGAAGCGCGGGGTCCGAACGGACTACCCACATCGGACGACTTCCCGGGGTTGCTCCGGGGCGCGTACACTTCGGCTCCCGCACGAGGAGGGCGCACGTGAAGGTCAGGAAGGCGGTGATCCCCGCAGCCGGGCTCGGCACCCGGTTCCTGCCGGCCACCAAGGCTGTGCCCAAGGAGATGCTGCCGCTGATCGACACGCCCTCGATCCAGCTCGTGGTCGAGGAAGCCGTGCGCGCCGGGCTCACCGACATCCTGATCGTCACGGCCCGCGGCAAGGGCGCGATCGAGGACCACTTCGACCGCTCGCCGGAACTCGAGGCAGAGCTGGAATCCCGTGGCAAGTACGACGAGCTGAAGCAGATCCGCGAGCTCTCGGACCTGGCCCAGATCCACACCGTGCGCCAGCACGAGGCCCTGGGCCTCGGGCACGCCGTCGCGGTCGCCGAGGCCCACGTCTCCGGCGAGCCGTTCGCGGTGCTGCTCGGCGACGACCTGATCCACACGTCGGTGCCGCTGCTGCGCGAGATGCTCCGCGTGCACGAGCGGTACGGGCGTTCGGTCCTCGCCGCCCAGGAGGTCCTGCGCAGCGAGATCTCCGCCTACGGCGCGATCACCCCCGAGATGATCGAGGAGAACCTCGCCAAGGTGCGCTCGGTCGTCGAGAAGCCGCCCGCCGACGAGGCGCCCTCGAACCTGGCCGCGATCGGCCGCTACGTGTTCACGCCCGAGATCTTCGACGCCCTTCGCCAGACCAAGCCCGGTCACGGCGGCGAGATCCAGCTCACCGACGCCATCAACCTTCTCGCCCAGGAACAGGCCGTCTACGCGTTCACGTTCGAGCAGGGTCGATACGACGCCGGCAACAAGCTCGACTACCTGAAGGCGACCGTGGAACTCGCGATCGAGCGCGACGACGTGGGGCCGGCGTTCCGCGATTGGCTCGCCGACTTCGTACAGCGCAAGAAGCTGCTGTAGCCGCGGGTCGAGCCCGCTGCCGTGGCTACACTGCGAGTTATGGCCGACCATCCCCCCCGGGTGCACGATCACGATTCCGCCGAAGGCT
Organism: uncultured Actinomycetes bacterium; assembly: GCA_963728665.1. Taxonomy (GTDB): domain Bacteria; phylum Actinomycetota; class UBA4738; order UBA4738; family HRBIN12; genus JAOUEA01. Next base: position 1,735 of record CAVSLG010000008.1, read on the forward strand.
TGATCCCCGTCGAGGAAGCTCGGGCCCGGGTGCTGGGGGCGAGCCAGCCGCTCGCGCCGCTGCAGCTTCCACTTACCGAGGCGCACGGGTGCGTCTTGGCCGAGGACGTGGTGGCGACCGAGAGCCTTCCCGCGTTCCCCTCCTCGGCGATGGACGGGTTCGCGGTGCGCTCCTCCGACGTGGCCGAGGCGACGCCGCAGCGTCCCGCCGAGCTGAAGATCGTCGGCCGCGCCTTGATCGGCTACCGCCCCGAGGCGACCGTGGGCGGTGGCGAGGCGGTGGCGATCGCGACGGGTGCGCCGATCCCGGCGGGGGCCGACACGATCGTGCCGATCGAGAACGCCCGGGTGCACGGAGAAGTGGTGCACCTGTTCGAGGCCGCGGCGGCGGGGCGTCACGTACGTCCGGTCGGCGAGGACGTCGCGGAGGGTACCGTGCTCGTCGAGCGCGGCAAGCGTCTCGGCGCCCCGGAGCTCGGGCTGCTCGCGAACGCCGGCTTCCCCACGCCGCTCGTGCACCCACGACCGCGCGTCGTGGTGCTCTCGACCGGCGACGAGCTGATCCCTCCGACGGAGACGCCCGAGTACGGACAGATCCGCGATTCCAACGCGTACACGATCTTCGGCGCGCTGCGCGAGGCGGGCGCGATGCCCGTGCTCGCCGGCATCGTGAAGGACGACGCCGATTCCCTGAAGGAGACCGTGCTCGACTACCTGATCCAGGCCGACGCGTTCATCTCGTCGGGCGGGGTGTCGGTGGGGGAGCGCGACGTCGTGAAGGCGGCGTTCTTCAAGCGGGGGGACGTCGACTTCTACAAGGTGGCGATGCAGCCGGGCATGCCGCAGGGGTTCGGCCAGATCGAGGGCAAGCCTTACTTCGGCCTGCCGGGGAACCCGGTGAGCGTGTTCGTGAGCTTCGAGCTGTTCGTGCGCCCCGCGATGCTGACCATGATGGGTCGCACGCAGATCGACCGTCCCGAGGTGACCGCGACGCTCGCCGCCGACGTGAGCGGGCCGAAGGGCAAGATGCAGTACGCGCGCGTCGTGATCGAGCGCGGCGACGCCGGGTGGGTCGCCACGCCGACCGGTGGCCGGGGCTCGAACCTGATCTCGACGGTCGCGCGGGCCAACGGGCTCGCGATGATCCCGCCCGGAACCGAGACCGCTCCCACCGGTTCGCAGGTGCAGGTCATGGTGTTCCGTACCGGCGAGGACTGAGTCCCGGTGGCGAGCGACCAGGCCGGAGCCGACGGCGTCACCCGCATCGTGGAGGTGGGCGCGAAGGCCGAGACCGAGCGCGTCGCGACCGCCGAGTGCTGGGTCACGACCACCTCCGAGGCCGTGGGGCATCTCGTCGCCGGCACGAAGAAGGGCGACCCGATACAGACGGCGAAGATCGCCGGCGTGATCGGCGTCAAGCAGACGCCCGCGCTGCTGCCGCACTGCCACCCGATCCGGGTCACCGGCGCCGACGTGGTCGTCGAGCCCGACGAGGCTTCCGGCAGGCTTCGCATCGAGACCACGGTGCGAGCGACCGACCGTACGGGCGTCGAGATGGAGGCGCTCACGGCCGCCGCCGTCGCGGCGCTCTCGCTCTACGACACCGCGAAGGCGTTCGACCGAGCCGCCCGCATCGACGGCCTGCGGCTGCTCCGGAAGTCGGGCGGCAAGAGCGGCGACTACGTCGCCGACGCCTGATCCACGCCGCTGTAGCCCGGCCGGGGAGTTCCGACCTCCGCGAACCGGCATACAGCGTTCGACGTGAACGTGCGGTGTCGGGAACGCGGCTCCTGCGAAAAAAGTTCGAATCACACGGATGTGATCGCTTCACCCCATATGTGGTGCTAGCGTCCCGGCCCAGCCTAGATGTGGTAGCGCCGGTAGTCACCGACCCCACGGGAGGCTGGGCGTGGAGTGGTTGCCCCTCGCGGTCTTGGGCATCATGTGGGCAGCGTTCCTGCTTCCCACCAGAGGCAGAGCGTCGACCCCGCAGGGGTCCGTCGGAGACTTCGAACGCAGGATGGAGCTATTGGCGCAGGCTGAGTCGCACGGCACCGAGGGTCGCTGGATCGTCACTCCCCGCAAGGGCGTGCGGTTCATGGGACCCGCCGAACGGAACCGGACACGCGCTCGGGAGCGCCGTCGACAGGTCTTCACGTTCCTGCTCGAGACGATCGGCATCACGTTCATGATCGGGCTCGTGCCCCCGCTGCGCGTCGCCTGGGCCGTGACCGCGGTGTTCGCGGGGGTGCTCGGCGTCTACGTGTGGCTGCTGCTCACGATCAAGCACCGCGAGTCCACCTACCGCACCGCGCCGCACCGCCACCCGAGGTCCCAGGCCACCCCGTCGCGCCCCGCTCCCTCGCCGCGCTACGTGGCCGAAGGCGGCAACGCCCGCGCGCGTCCGAGCTTCAACGGTCTCGGCACGCTGGGCGAGGGCGACCGCGTGCACGTGGTCGTGCGCGCCGGTGGAGCCACCGCCGGCGCCTGACGCCCGCGTGGACCTCGACGACCTCACGCGCGACATCCACGCCCGGTTCGACGCCACCGTCGCCGCGCGCGAGCAGGCACTCCCCACCGCCCGCCGTTCGATCCGCGCGAGCGCCAACGCGATCCGTGCCGTGCATCGAGGCGAGTTCGACCGCGCCGACGAGCTGATCGAGGAGTCGCGCTCCGCGATGCAGGCCGGCCTCGACGCGGTGACCGACCACCCCGAGGTGCGCTTCGCCGGCTACATGCAGGACGCCCAGAAGGAGTACGTCGAGGCGAACGTGACGCGTGCGCTCGTCTCCGGCGACGCCCTGCCCACGCCCGGCGATCTCGGCGTCGGGGACGCCCCTTACCTGAACGGCATCGCCGAGGCGATCGGGGAAGGTCGCCGCCACATCCTCGATCTGCTGCGTACGGGCGAGGTCGAGCGCGGTCAGGCGATGCTCGACGTGCTCGAGGACCTCTACGGGGTGCTCGTCACGATGGACTACCCCGACGCGATCACGATGAACCTTCGCCGCTCCACCGACGTGGCTCGCTCGCTGATCGAGAAGACGCGCGGCGACCTCGCGATCGCGGCGATGCAGCAGGGCATCGAGCGGGCGCTCGACGAGCACGCGCGCCGGCTGCAGGGCGACGCCTAGCGCGCTCGGCCGCGGCAGACCCCTTTGCTACGCTGGCACTCCCTGGGGGTGTAGCTCAGCCCGGTAGAGCGCTGCCTTCGCACGGCAGAGGTCGACGGTTCGAATCCGTTCACCTCCACCCAGAGGAGCCGCAGGTCAGAACGCCTGTGGTTCACGGCACCTGGTCCCCTCTCACGCATCCACGCTGATGCCGCAGACCCGCTCGTGGCGAAGACGTGGCAGTCGCATGCGGCTCTGGTCGCAGGTCTTCCATCTTCACTCATGCGTCAGGCATCCTGCGGGGCATGACGTTGCAGGACCTCGCGTGGATCCTCGTCGTCGCAACGGTGGGAGGGGCGCTCCTCACGTGGCGCACCGCGCCCGCCGTCACGTTCGCGCTCCTCTCAGGGCTGGTGGGTGCGATAGCCGCATGCCGAGTGGCGTGGATAGACGGCCCGGAGGGCGTTCCTGCCGAAGTCGCCTCGTGGTTCAGCGTCGGACTTCTTGGCGGTGCGATATTCGGGACCGCCCTTACCCGCCGGCGGGAGCGAGGCACGCGGCCGATGTCCCGTTGGGCCGTGGCCGTTCTGCTCTCGGCGCCGTTCGCGTGTGTGGCGTTCACCTTCTCCCTGCAGGACGCGTGCCCGCTCTACGTGCAGGCGGGGATCTGCGACTTCATGGGAGCCGACCTGATGGGCGGATGGATCACGAGCGTGGTGTTCCTCTTCGCGATCGACCTGCTCGTGATCACGGTCTTGCTGTGGTTCGCCCCGGGGCCGTCGAAGGGCCGGACCGCGGAGGGCGAGGCGGCTCGACCACAGCCGGCGAGCTCGGGACGCCTCGTGATCGCCGGCGCGTGGATCGCTGTCGCCACGACCATCCTCGTTGTGGCATTCACGCGTCCCTCTGAGTTAGAGGCATGGCGGTCTGCCCAACCAGATGCCGAGAGTTTCGCGCCGAACCTCCTGGACCCCGTTCCTGAAGAACCCGTGGGCGGATGTCCTCCATTCGGGAATGATGATCGGCTGTTCAGGACCGGCTTCGATCCGGAACGAGTGCAATGGTTGGACGGGCATGTCCCTCGCTGGCTTCCCGACGACTTCGGGCTGGTCGATTGGGTCATCTCGGAGGAGGACTTGGACGAGGCTGCCGGGGACTGGATCGAGAGTCAGTCGGTGGGAGTGTGGGCTGATAGAAACTGTCGGCGGGTTTCGCTCGTGCTCTTCGAGGCGAACCCGGACTCCCCGCGGTTGGACCGCAAGTACTCCGTCGTGGACGAAGTCGGCGACTGGGCCGTCATGACAGGACCGAAGTGCAGGCGGTCGGCCCACGCCGACGACTCGTGCCTCCAATACTTCGCGTGGTCGTACGAGGAGCGAGGCGACAGTGGCGGGACGGTCCTCGGGCTACAACTTCACATGCAGGGGATCGATCGCGACGTGGGAGACAGGATCGCACTCGGGATCCCGGTCTAGGTCGGCGTCAACGGGCAGCGCTGATTGATCACGGCCGTGAAGGCGCGGTAGGTGCCGATCGCGAGTTCACCTGTGCCGCCGACGTGGCCGCCCAGGCCGGCCCCGAGGACGGACGCATAGCCTTTATACCGACAGGTGAGTTCTCGAGGAAGGCCTCGTTGCGCCCGAACCCCCTGCCATGCAAGGACCGCGTCGTCGCGTCGCCTTCCCGGGGATCGGGGAGGACGGCACCTATGGCATCATCGAGGAAGACCCGTGATCATCGTGTCGTAGAGCAGCCAGCCGGTGCCGGCGAACCACACCGTGGCGGCGATCGGCGCGGTGAGCCACACGCGCGTCGTCGAGCGGATCAGCGTGAGGCCGACGATCAACCCCGCGATCAACAGCGCCCGCTTCGGCCATACCCAGCTCGTGGCGGGGAACCGCCTCGCTTCGTCGATGCAGATGTTGAAGATCGGGCTCAGATGCACACCGTCTGGGCACATGTGCCCGGGGATGCGCATCGCGATCAACGTCGTGCCGATCGAGAAGATCACGCCGAGACCCCACGTCCACGCGCTCGAGGCCGAGTCGACCGCTGGGCGCCGCCAGGTCAAGACCACGATCGCGACGCCGGCGATCGTGACGGCGAGGGCCGCGAGCGAGACGGCACCGCCGATGCCCGCGACGTCGTCGCACCGCTCGCCCGCCGGCGTGCACCGCAGCTCGTCCCACGACGCGATCAGGAACGCGACCCCGCTCGTCGACAGGGCGACGCCCACCGTGATCCCGGCGACGCGCCCCTGGGGCGAGATCTCCTCGGGAGGCGGTTTCCTGCCTCTCGGCCGCGGCGTGACCATCGCGACATCGTGGCATCCGCCGGCGACCCGGGCCACCTCCCGCTAGCCTGTGCCGGATGCGCGCGACGACGACCGGGGAACGCACATGGTGGGCTCGACCGGGCCTCGGCGTCGCCCACGGCCGACTCACGGTCGCCGGCCGCGACGCGGAAAGCCTCGCGCGCGAGCACGGTACCCCGCTGTTCGTCTACGACCTCGAGCGCGCGCGCGAGCAGGCCGAGGCCCTGCGCGACGCGTTCGAGGGGTCGGGTGTCCCCGGCCGGGTGCGCTACGCGCTGAAGGCTCAGCGGGAGTCCGGCTTCCTGCGGTTCCTGCGCGACCGCGCACCGTACGTGGGCCTCGACGTGTGCTCGCCGGGCGAGCTCGAGTGGGCGCTCGAGCAGGGCTGGGGGCCCGAGGAGATCAGCTACACGGGCACGAACCTGTCCGATCGTGACCTCGCACGCATCCTGCCGACCGGCTGTCATCTGAACGTCGACCTGCTGAGCCAGCTGGAACGCGTCGGCCGGGCGGCGCCGGGTCGGACCGTCGGCGTCCGGGTGAACCCGCGCGCGGGCGCGACGCACGCCGGCGGCAGCGAGAGCGCGTACGCGGGCGCGAAACCGACGAAGTTCGGCATCTACCCGGAACGGCTCCCCGACGCCGTCGAGATCGCCGCGCGCCACGACCTCACGATCGACACGGTGCACGTGCACTCGGGCTACCTCTACTTCGACGACCAGCTCGACGTGGTCGACGAGGTGATGCGCCGGGTCGCCGAGGCCACGGCGATGCTGATCGACGCAGGGTGCCCGATCGTCGAGGTGAATACCGGCGGCGGACTCGGCGTGCCGTTCCGTCCGACCGACGAGCCGCTCGACCTCGCGGCGTGGGCCGCCATCATGGCCCGCCACTTCGGCCCCCTCGGCGTGACGGTCGCCACCGAACCCGGCGAGCTCATCGCGAAGCAGGCCGGGGTGCATCTGGCCGAGGTCGTGACGGTCGAGGACCGCGAGGGCACCACGTTCGTCGGCCTCGACACCGGCTGGAACGTGCTCAACGAGCATTTCGTCTATCGCATCCCGTTTTTCCCGATCCTCTGCCGCTCGGCGGACGCGCCCCCGGTGCACGACGTGACGTTCTCGGGGCACATCAACGAGGGGCCCGATCTGTTCGCCGAGGATCATCCGTTCCCCAACGTGAGCGAGGGCGACATCGTGGCGCTGCCGAACGTCGGCTCGTACAACGCGTCGATGACGTCCGCGCACTGCTTGCGTGAGCCCTCGCCGTCGGTGCTGTTCGAGGACCGGGTGTGAGCGCCAGCGAGGCGTTGCCGGTCGCCGAGCATTGGTGGCGGACTCACGACTCCGGCGACGACGTGACGCTGCTCGTCGAGGCGCACATCACGCCGATGCTCGAGTCCAACGTGTGGCACGTGCGAGGACGCGACGCCGATCTCGTGGTCGATTCCGCCAACGGCATCGGCGCGCTGCGTCCGGCGATCGACGAGCTCGCCTCCGGCCGCCCCGTGATCGCGGTCGCGACGCACGGCCATTTCGACCACGTCGGCGGCCTCGCGGAGTTCGACGACCGCCGGTGCCACGAGGCCGATGCGGCGGAGACGCGGGAGCCGTTCCCGGTGCGGATCGAACGTGGCGCGCAGCCCGACGGTGTCGACGAGATGTTCGCGTACTACGGCTTCGACGTACCGGAGCGCACGATCGAGGCGCTGCCGCTCGAGGGCTTCGACGCCGCGGCCTGGGTCGCGCCCGGCGCCGTGCCGACCTCGTTCGTGAGCGACGGCGACGTGATCGACCTCGGCGACCGACAGGTCGAGGTGCTGCACGTGCCGGGCCACACGCCCGGCTCCATCGCGCTGTGGGAGGCGGCGACCGGGCTGCTGTTCAGCGGCGACACGGCCTACGTCGACGCGCGCCTGGGCTTCGACGACCTCGAGGCGGCCGAGGCGTCGCTGACGCGGCTCGCATCGCTGCCGGTGCGGCGCGTCTGCGCCGGCCACGACCGCAGCTTCGAGGGCGACGAGCTGCGGCGACTGCTGGAGGGCTTGCTCCAGGGCGGCCTCGCCACGCTCTAGTCCATCTTGGAATAGTGGCGGGAGGCGGTATCCTCCGCGCCATGAGCGAGCGCGTCGTCCTCACGTCCGACAGGCTCATCGACACTGAGCGAGGGGAGGTGCTCACCGACCGCGCCGTGATCGTCGACGGCGACCGGGTCACCGACGTCGTCTCCAGCGGCGACGCCCCCACCGATGCCCGTCGCATCGACCTGCCGGGACACACCCTGCTTCCCGGGCTCATGGACATGCACTCGCACCTGATCGGGCACGACGACAACGGTCAGGGGTACGCGCAGCTCGTGATGCGCTCCGGCGCGCAGGAGGCGATCGTCGGCGTGCGGAACGCGCGCGCCACGCTCGATGCGGGCTTCACGACCGTTCGCGACATAGGCACGTTCCGCGCGTTCGTCGACGTCGCATTGCGCGACGGCATCGAGGCGGGCTGGATCGCGGGTCCGCGCATGATGTGCGCCGGCGCGTACGTGACCACTCCGGGCGGGGCCGGCGACGTGACGGGGCTCGCGGTCGACGTCGACGAGTTCGTGCCCCGCGACCTGCGCTTCGGAGTCACGAGCGGCGTCGACCAGATGCGCTCGACCGTGCGGCAGGTGCTCCGCTACGGCGCCGATTTCATCAAGGTGCTCGCGACCGGCGCCGTCCTCACGAGCGGCACGAACCCCGGCATGCCCGAGTTCACCGAGGACGAGCTCCGCGCGGCCGTCGAGGAAGCCGAGGGCGCCGGCACCCACGTGGCGGCGCACGCCCACGGCGCGGAAGGCATCAAGCGCGCGGTGCGCGCGGGCGTGCGCTCGATCGAGCACGGCTCGCTGATGGACGACGAGGCGATCGAGCTGATGGCCGAGCACGGCACGTACCTCGTGGCCGACATGTACGACGGCGACTACATGCTCGAGGTCGGTCCCTCGCTCGGCTACACCGACGAGGTGATCGACAAGGTGCACCTCACGAACGACGCGCAACGCGAGGGCTTCACGAAGTGCGTGAAGGCGGGGGTGCGCATCGCGTTCGGCACAGATTCGGGCATCGCGCCGCACGGTCTGAACGCCCGGCAGTTCCCCTACTACGTGCGGTACGGGCTCACGCCGATGCAGGCGATCCAGAGCGCGACGCGCTGGGCCGCGGAGCTCATGGGGTGGGAAGACCGGGTCGGCACGATCGCGCCGGGTCTGCTCGCCGATGTGGTCGGCGTGTCGGGCGATCCGACCGACGACGTATCGATCCTCGAGCACGTGCCCTTCGTGATGAAGGGTGGCGAGGTCGTACGAGCGGACGTTGTCCAGTCCGGTTGACAGTCAACAATCTCCCGGGATAGCGTCCGCCCGTGAGCCGGGCGGGGTACGACGCGATCGTCGTCGGCGGTGGGCACAACGGGCTGGTCGCGGGGTTCTACCTCTCCCGCGCCGGGCTCCGGGTGCTGGTGCTCGAGCGTCGGCCGTTCGTCGGCGGCGCCTGCAATACCGAGGAGTTCGCCTCCGGGTTCTTCGCGTCGACCGGCGCCTATGTGCTGTCCATGCTGCGGGAGTCGATCTGGCAGGACATGCGCCTCGTGCAACGGGGGATCGTGGTCGACCCCGCCGGCCCCACCCTCAACCTGTACCCCGACGGCGCCAGCTACTACCTGGGCGATGACATGGCGGCCAACGTCGACGCGACCCGACGGTTCTCGACGGCCGATGCGCGCGCCCTGCCGCGGTTCGAGGATGACCTCGGTGAGCTCGTGCAAGCGGTGCTCCCCTCGTTCAACTGGACGGCACCCGACCCGCGCGTCCGCTCGCTCTCCGACCTGGGGGCGCTTGCGAAGTGGGGACGCATCGGCTTGCGGCAGCGCAAGCGCCTCGCCGACCTCGCCTACCTGTTCTCGACGAGCGCGAACCGGTTCCTGTCGGAGCGGTTCGAGAGCGACCATGTGAAGGCCGCGCTGGGGTGGCACGCGATCAACGACAGCGTTGCAGGCCCCTCGACGCCAGGCACTGCGTACGTGCTCCTTCACGACCATGCGAGCGAGGACGCCACCGCCGGCGTGCGACAGTGGGGCTTCGTCCGCGGCGGCATGGGCGTGCTGACGGCCACGATGGCCGATGCCGCACGCGAGGCCGGATGCGAGATCCGCTGCGAAGCCGGGGTGGAACGGGTCGTCACGCGCGGCGGCCGGGCGGTCGGGGTCCGGCTCGCCGACGGTGAGGAGATCCGGGCGAGGCGGGTGCTCTCGAATGCCGACCCCAAGCGCACGTTCCTCACGTTGTGCGAGCGGAGCGATCTGCCGACCGACTTCGTCTCGCGCATCGAGGCGTACCGCTGCATGGGCACAAGCATCAAGATCAACCTGGCCGTCAGTGAACTTCCGTACGTGAAGGGGCTTCCCGAGGGCGGCGTGCAGCCATACCACACGGGCATCATGGAGTTGAACCCGTTCATCGCGGACATGGACTTCCAGCAGGCCCAGGCGGTGCAGGGGGTGGCCGCCGACCCGGCGCACACCGAACTCTGCTTCCCGACCGTGCATGACCCGTCACTCGCGCCCGAGGGCAAGCACATCATCACGATCGACGTGAACTCGCAGCCCTACACGCTGCGCGACGCGACGTGGGATGACATCAAGGAAGACCGCGCCGATCGCGCGATCGCGGCGATCGCTGAGCACTTCCCGAAGCTGCCAGACCTGATCGAGCACCGCCAGGTGGTGACGCCGCTCGACATGGAACGGTCGATGGCTCTGACCGGCGGGCACGCGCTCCACGGCGACATGGCTCCCGACCAGCTGCTGTTCCTGCGGCCGGCGCGGGGTTGGGCCGACTACCGCACACCGGTCCGAGGGCTGTATCTGTGCGGAGCCGGCACGCATCCTGGTGGCGGAGTCACCGGGGCGAACGGACGCAATGCGGCGCGCGAGGTTCTGCGGGACGCGCGCGGCGCTCGGAGATAGGAGGGACCCATGGCACGACGGCGACACCGTTCCGGAACTCGGGGCATCGCACGGCGGGACTTCCTCAAGGCAACCGCGGCCGGGGCCGCGGGCGTGGCCGTTGGCATGGGCACAGTAGCGCCCGCCATGGCCCGGAGCTCGTCGGGCCTTGCTCCGGCGTCCCGGCCACTCGGCGCCTCGGTCGGGGGTGGGCTCGTGGTGGCGGGCCCGGAGCTCGCGCTTCCGGTCGGGTTCACGTACAAGACGTTCGGCGCCTTCGGATCACCGATGCAGGACGGCTTCCCGACCCCGCCGATCCACGACGGGATGGGCGTGTTTGCCGATGGATCGGGACTGCGCATCGTCCGCAACCACGAGCTCGGCGACGGGAACGGCATCGAGCGCGGCTCCGTCGTGGGGCGGCCGGGTACGGCGTACGACCGCAAGGCGCCCGGCTGCACGACGACGCTCGTGCTCGACGACAACGCCGACCTCGTCGAGAGCTTCGTGAGCGCGAACGGCATGGACTCGAACTGCGCGGGCGGCGCCACGCCATGGGGCACATACCTCACGTGCGAGGAGAGCACGATCGGCACGTCGTCCGATCGCGACAAGTCGCACGGCTACGTCTTCGAGGTCGACCCTACGAACGACGGCTCTGAGCCGATCAAGCCCCTTCGGGCGATGGGGCGATTCGTGCACGAGGCAGCCGCGGTCGACCCGGACAACGGCGTCGTGTACCTGACCGAGGACAACAACCCGGACTGCTTCTACCGGTTCGTTGCCGACACCTACGGCGATCTGCGGCGGGGGACACTGCAGGCGCTGCGCGTCACGGGCCAGCCGGGCTACAACACCGTGACGGGGCAGACGGTTGGAGAAGTCCTGCCAGCGGACTGGGTGACGATCCCGAACCCCGACCGGCCCGAGGCCGAGTCCGACCCGCGCACGGTGCTGCACATCGCCCGTCGCCGTGGAGCCGCTCGGTTCATGAGCGGCGAGGGCTGCACGATGGTCGGCAACGCTGCCGTGTTCGACTCGTCGGACGGTGGCGACGCCGAGCTCGGCCAGATCTGGCGGTACACGCCGACCACGAACATCGGGGACCTCGACGAGGAAGGCGAGCTCGAGCTGCTGTATGAGTCGACGGACCGCACGGTGCTCGATGGTCCCGACAACCTGTGCACGAGCCCGAACGGCCGCATCGTGATGGCTGAAGACGGCAAAGAGAATCAAAGCTTCGTCCGTGGGCTGCGCAACAACGGCACGATCGTGAACATCGCGCAGAACCTGGTGCCGATTCGTCTGTCGATCATCGACTCCTCCGGCAAGCTCTACGATCCCTATGTGCCCGATGACGACTTCTCGGTCGCAGACGGTCTCGGATACTCGGAGTTCGCCGGCCCGCGGTTCAGCCCCGACGGCACGTGGTTATTCGTGAACATCCAGGTTCCAGGCATCACATGCGCGATCACGGGCGACTGGGCGAGCCTCGGCCTGTGACCGACGTCGCCCCACACGGGCGGCGCGGCGACGCGCCGCATATCGTCTCGGTCCCTCCGGGGCCGAAGACGCGCGACATCCTCGAGCGCCAGTCCGCGGTCCTGTACCGCGGGCTGGCCGAGGAGGTCGGGCCGTTCGTGATCTGTCGCAAGTCGGGCTACGAGATCGAGGACGTCGACGGCAACGTCTACCTCGACTGCATCAGCGCGATGGCCTCGGTGCCCGCGGGGGCCGCTCGCGCTGACATCACCGAGGCCGCCGTCGACGTCCTCAGGCGCTACGGCAACGAGGACACGCACTACTACTCGCACGAGTACGTGCTGCCCCTCGCAGAGCGGCTCGTGGAGATCGCGCCGGGCGCGCTCTCGCGGGTCGACATCGCGCTGAACGGCACCGAAGCAGTCGAGACCGCCGTGCGGTTCATGCGCCGCGTGACGGGACGCACGATCGTGATCGGGTTCATGGGCGGGTACCACGGGGAAGCGGGCACGGCCGGCGCGATCGGTGCCGAGACGAGCGACCTCTCCTACGGCTATCGCGCGCTGATGCCCGGCTTCGTGCACGTGCCCTACCCGAACCCGTACCGCACGCCGTTCACCGCGAGGACGGGCGGTACCGGCGACGGCACCGTGGACTACATGCGCGACTTCCTGCTGCACCACGCGGTCGACCCGCGTGAGGTGGCGGGGTTCGTGATCGAGCCGGTGATGGGTTCGGGCGGGTGCGTCGCCCCACCCGAGACGTTTTGGCCCGCGCTCACCGACCTCTGCCGCGAGTTCGACTTCCTCTTGTGCGCGGACGAGGTGAAGACGGGGTTCGGCCGGGCCGGCACGATGTTCGCCGTCGAGCGCTTCGGGGTCGAGCCCGACCTGATGGCGTTGGGGAAGTCGATGGGCGGCGGCGTGATGCCGATCGGTGCCCTGCTCGGCACGGAAGCCTCGATGGACTTCGACGACGTCTCGACCGGCTCGACGTGGTCGTGGCTGCCCGCGGCGTGCGCTGCGGCGCTGGCGACGCTCGACGTGTTCGAGCAGGAGCCCATCCTCGAGAACGTGATGGCGCTGGAGGCCGCGGGTCTCGAGGGCTTGCGCGAGCTGATGTCGAGGTATGACGCGATCGGCGACGTGCGCGCCGTCGGATGCTTCATGGCGATCGAGTTCGTCAGGGACCGTGAGACGAAGGAACGCGACCTCGACCTGCAGGAACGGGTCGCGTGGGGATGCGTGCGGCGCGGTCTGCTGCTCGATCCATCGACGACGTCGCTCAACATCCAGCCGTCGCTCACGATGCCGGTCGAGGAGATGTCGACCGTGCTCCGGATCCTCGACGAGGCGATCGCCGAGGCCGTCGGGGATCCCGGGCGGCCGCAGGCGTGAAGGACTCCGACGCCCGCGCGTGGGTCGCGCGGGAGCTGCTCGACCTCGTCGCGATCCATTCCCCGTCGGAGAAGGAGCACGACGCGGTCGACCACCTCGAGGCTCGATGTGCTGCGTGGGGGCTGCCGGTCGGCCGCATGCCCGTCGAGGGAGCGGCCGACGACCTTCTGATCGGGTGGTCCGATCACCCGGCGCTGTTGCTCACGGCCCACATCGACACCGTGACGCCGACGTGGTCATGGGGGGCGTCGCTCGACGGCGACAGGGTGCGTGGCCTCGGCGCCGGCGACTGCAAGGGCTCCGTGATCGCGTTCGCGCTCGGCATGGTGTTCGCCCTCGAGCGCGGGGTCGACCTCGAGTCGCTGCCGGTCGCGCTCGGCGTGTGCACCGACGAGGAGCTGCTCGGACGAGGCTCGATCGCGTTGGCCGGCGCGGTGCAGTCGAGGTACGTGATCGCGGGCGAGCCCAGCCGGCTCGAGGTCGGCGTCGCCGAGGCCGGCTTCGTCGACGCGATCTGCGAGGTGCGCGGCGCGTCGGCGCACGGATCGTTCCCCGAGCTCGGCGACAACGCCATCGAGAAGGCCGCCCGCCTGCTGTTGGCGGTGCACGACGAGCCGTTCACGCGCACCGAGCACCCGATGCTCGGTCGCAACGTGCCGGGCACCCTGTGGATCGAGGGCGGCGGCGAGCTGCACGTCGTGCCCGACCGCGCCAGGGTTCGCATCGAGATCCGTGTGGTCCCCGGAGGCCCCTCGGCACTCGAGATCGAGTCGAGGTTGCGGGAGCTCGCCGCCGGCCACGATGCCGAGGTCGAGCTCGTCGAGGAGAGCGTGGAACCGTTCGAGACCGACGCGAGCTCGCCGCTCGTCGGTGCCCTGCTCGACGCGACCGAGCAGATCGGCGGATCGCGCGCGGCGACGATCGGCGTGCCGGCGTGGACCGACGCCCACAACTTCGTCGACCTGGCAGGCTCGCAGGCCGTGGTGTGGGGCCCCGGTGACTTCGGGCTCGCGCACGACCCCGCCGAGGAGATCGCGATCGACGAAGTGGTCATCGCCGCCCGCACGATCGAGGCGTTGCTTGCCGGCGCCGGGGGGTGGCTGCCTTGATCCCGCTCGACCGCTTCGACGAGCTCGCCGGGGATCTCAACCATCCCGAGGGCGTGGCGTGGAACCGCGTCGACGGCCGTGTGTACGCGGGCGGCGAAGGTGGCGAGATCTACGCGGTGACGCTCGACGGCGAGGTGACGCAGGTCGGCTCGAGCGGCGGTTCGATGCTCGGCGTCGCGATCGACGGACGCGGGCGTGTCTACGCGTGCGACGCCGGGAAGGGCGAGATCGCGCGGTGGGACCCCGTGGCCGGCGAGGTCGTCACGTACGCACGGGGGGTCGACGGCGACGACATGGACTGCCCGAACGTCGCGGCGTTCGGGCCCGACGGATCGCTCTACGTGACGTGTTCGGGCGAGGACGGTCGGCCGGAGATCGTTCGTGTCGCAGCCGGAGGCGGTGATGCGGAACGGTGGACGACCTCGGTCCCTCGGTATCCGAACGGCGCCCTGGTCATGCCCGACGGCGAGGCGATCATCGTCGTGGAGGCGAAGGCCCAACGCCTCGTTCGCGTGCCGATCGAGGCCGACGGTTCGGCCGGGGAACCGTCGACGGTGGCCGAGCTCCCCGACACCGACCCGGACGGCGTCGCGCTGGCGGCAGACGGTTCGTTGTGGGTCACGCTCTACCGCCCCGACGGGCTCGTGCGAGTCTCGCCGGAAGGATCGACCGAGGTGGCGGTCGACGACCACCTCGCCTCGACGTTCGACGCACCGACGAACATCGCGTGGGTGGGGGAACGCCTGGACCGTGTCGCGATCGCGAACGTCGGTGACACGTTCCTGTCGATCGGCGACCTCGGCGTGGCGGGCACCCCCCTGCACCTTCCTCTCGTCGATTGAACTCCGTCACGAGCCGACCGAAGCCTCCAGCAGCTCGTGCAGCTTCGTTGTCGTGTTCCAGTTGCGGATCGTCATCTGCCGGTAGATCGGCATCGACGCCACCCGGGGGAGGCGGCTCTGGGTCGCCCGGCTGGAGAGGCGGGAGAAGTAGAGGACGCCACGGCCCGCTGCCACCGCGTCGACGCCTTCCTTGGTCGGCACGTCGCGGAGCGCGGCCGCGGCGGTGAGCGCCGGCTTGAGGTAGACCACGTCGTATCGGAACCGCGACGGGTCGTCGCCGAAGCCCGCCGGCGCCTCCGCGACGATCGATCGCATCTGGCTCGCGCTCCGCACGACCACGCTCGCGTCGTAGTGGTCGAACGTCGTCGAGAGCATCCGTTCGATCCGGGCGACAAGCTCCGTCCGGGGTTCCCGACCGGCACCGAACACGACGTTGCCGCTCTGGATGTACGTCACGACGTCGTCGAACCCGTGATCGGTGAAGCACGCGGCGAGCGCGGGCATGCGGATCAGGTTGTTGCCTCCCACGTTGATCCCGCGCAGCAGCGCCACGTACCTCGCCATCGCGCGATGGTGCCACATGGCGAGCGCGGCCGACGGTGGCTCGCTGATGACCGATCGCGACTGGAGGCGAGGATCTCGACCTCGCATCTGATGCCCGGCGCCGACGCCATACGGGCATCGGCCGTGAGCAGGGGTGCTCCCAGCGCCTCCGCGAGCGCGACATATGCCGCGTCGTATGGCGTCAGGTTCTCGCGCAGCTCCCAGCACCGAGTCAGGAGCCGGTAATGCGCCAAGATGCAACTCCACCCCCTTCCTTCCCCCTCGCGCGCCCCGCGACGGATCTGGGTGTAGACTGTCGACAACTTGGTATCCACGCTCGCTGATCTCGAGATCGCGACGTTCGCGGTCGACGAGGTCGTCGAGGGGACCCAGACAGGGTGGAGCGAGGGCGTTCTCACGCTCGCGCTACCGCAGCTCGCGGTCGGAGCCGGCTCACATCCGGCGCTGGCGGAGGCCACGGTCGAGGTCGTCCGTCCCGGCGATCACGTCCGCATCTCGAACGTCCTCGACGTCGTGCTGCCCACGGCCCGCGTCGCCGACGCTCGCCTGCATCGACTCGACGGCGTCGCGGTGGTGACCGTGTGCGACTGGAGAGCTGCCGGGTACGCGACCGCCGACGAGCTTCCCGACGCGATCATCGACATGGCCGGGCCCGGCGCCGATCGTAGTCCCTGGGGCGCGAGCATCGACGTGGTCCTGCGATGCGTCCCCACGGTCCCCACGACGGAGGTCGAGGTGGCCGACGCCGACCGCGCGGCGCGGCAGCTCGGTGGTGATCTCGCGGCCGCGCTCGCCGCGTGCACGGCCGAAGCCCTCGCCGGCGACGTGCGCACGATCGGGCCGCTTCCTCCTGCCGACGCGACGCTTCCGGCGGTCGCGGTGGTGCTGCAGGTCGCATCGGAAGGTCCGTTGCTCGACACCTTCCTCGACGGCGAGCCGCTCGGCGTCTTCGAGCCGAGGGTACTCGAGGAGCGCGGGCTGCACGAGGGCCGGCTGACGAACGGGGCCTACGACTGGCCGGGGGTGCGCAACGTGACCGCGGTGTATCAGGACCCGGCGGTGCCCCGGGAGCTGCGGGCCCGACACGCGCGCGATCTCCGCTTCGCCGGCATCGTGCTGGCGCCGGGCTACCTCGACGGCGCGGAGCAGAAGCGCAGGGCGGCCGAGGCATCGGCCGAGCTCGTCGCCGGGCTCGGTGCCGACGGCGTGGTCTGCACCACGTTCTCGAGCGGCAACTCCCACACCGACACGATGCTCACCGTGCAGGCCTGCGAACGTCGTGGCATCGGCGCCGTCGCGCTCGTGTGCGAGACGAACGGCGGCCTGACCGACCACGTGCCGGAGGCCGACTGCCTCGTGAGCACGGGCAACGAGGACGAGCTCGTCGACGCGTGGGTCCCGCACCGGGTGATCGGCGGCGACGAGCACGCGCGCGTAGGCGAGCGTGTTCCCGCGGTGCACTACGTCGGCGGGCTCGTGCAGACCGGCGACGCGCGATGGACGGCGGTGCCCGCGTGAGTGTCGTCGTGCACTACGTGAACCAGTTCTTCGCCGGCCTCGGCGGGGAGGAAGCGGCCGGTCACGAGCCCGTGAAGCTCGACGGCCCTCAGGGCCCGGGCCGGGGTCTCGCCGCCGCCGGGCTGGCGGTCGACGTGACGCTCGCCTGCGGCGACGACTACTTCGGCGAACACGAGTCGGAGGCGCTCGCGGCGCTGCTCGGATGGCTCGAAGAGCTCGAGCCGGATGTGCTCGTCTGCGGGCCGTCGTTCGGGTCCGGCCGCTACGGGTACGCGTGTGGCGTGCTCGCGCGGGAAGCGGGCCGGCGCGGCGTGCCCGTCGTCGCGGCGATGACCCCCGACTCGCCGGGCGTTCTCGCCGCCGAGGGTGCCGCCTTCGTCGTGCCGACGGGGTCGAACGTCGCGGGCATGCGAGAGGCCCTGCCGGTCGTCGCCTCACTCGCGGCTCGGCTCGCGTCCGGCGACGCGGTCGGGGATCCCGTCGAGGAGGGATACCTGCCCCGCGGGCTGCGCCTGAACGCCCTCGTCGAGCGCACCGGCGCCGAACGCGCGATCGCCTTGCTGCTCGCGAAGCTCGCCGGCGACGTGCAGACCGAGGTGGCGCCGAGCGGCGACCGCGTCGCGCCTGTCCCTCCCGTCGAAGAGCTCGCCTCGGTTCGGCTCGCGCTCGTCACCGAAGCGGGGTGTGTGCCCCAGGGCAATCCGGACCGTCTCCCCACGCGCCATGCGAACGTGTGGCTGCGGTATGACCTGGCCGGTGCGAGCACGCTCGCCGAGGGCGACTACGAGTCGGTGCACGCGGGGTTCGACACCACGGCGGCGAACGCGGACCCCAACCGGCTCGTGCCGCTCGACGCCGCTCGTGCGCTCGAGCGCGAGGGGGTCATCGGCGCCCTGCACGACGCGTTCTACACGACGAGCGGTGTGGATACCCCGGTCGCGGTGGCGGCGCGCCACGGCCAGGAGATCGCGGCCGAGCTGCGGGAGGCGCAGGTCGGGGCGGTGATCCTGACCGGCACCTGAGGGACCGGCACGCGCTGCGGGGCAGTGCTGGCGAAGGAGTTCGAGCGAGAGGGCATCCCGACCGTGTTCGTGACCGCGTTACCGACGATCGCACAGATGGTGGGGGCGAACCGCATCGTGCGGGGCGTGGCGATCACCAACCCCACCGGCGACCCCTCGCTGGAGCCGGGCGACGAGCGGGCGATGCGCATCGCGCTCGTCCGCCGAGCGCTGGACATGCTCGCGACCGACGTCGAGCCTCGCACGGTGTGGGAGGCGACGCCGTGACGCGTCGCGCCGCGGTCACGTCGGCCTCGTTCGTGCTCGAGCACGTGCCGGACCTCGTCCGGTACGGGTCCAAGCCGGCACGCGAACCGCAGCAGATCGGGGCGATCACCGCGGGGCTCCGCACGTTCGATGACGCGGTGGCCTACCCGCCGAACCAGGTGTTCATCGGCAACCTCGCGCCTGCCGACCTCTGGGAGCGACCTCGGGACTGGTGGCGCCACCCGCTCGAGGCCGCGACATCCGCGGGCCCGTCCGGCGACGTGATGGACCAGCATGACTTCTACGAGCTGCTCGCCGAGGTCGACCAGTTCGACCTGATGCGCATGGGTGCCGAGCCCGAGCCGGGTCAGCTCGCGATGCGGCGGGGCGACGAGGTCGTCGGTGCGTTCGCGGGCGACCACGAACAGGACGAGTCGCTCACCCCTCACGTGCTGCTCGAGAACCTGTCGATCAAGGCCAGCGGGGTGCACGCGCTGCGCCATCTGCTCACGGCCACCGGCATCGACCCCGCGTCGATCACGCACGCGATCGGGTGCGGCGAGGAAGCGGTGGGCGATCGGTATCAGCGCGGCGGCGGCAACGTGGCGAAAGCGATCGCCGAGCACTGCGGCCTGACGCGCGCGAGCGGCGTCGACGTGAAGTCGTTCTGCGCCGCCCCGGTCCACGCGCTGGTGATCGCCGCCGCCCTGATCGAGGCCGGCATCGAGGAGCGCGTCGTCGTCGTCGCGGGGGGGTCGATGGGCAAGCTCGGGATGAAGTTCGAGGGTGCTCTCGCCAAGGGCTTCCCGGTGATCGAGGACGTGCTGGCCGGCATGGCGGTGCTGCTCGAGCCCGCCGACGGGTCGAGCGGCCCGGTCGTTCGTACCGACGCGGTCGGCCGCATGCCCGTTGACGCCGGCTCCGCGCCACAGGCCCAGCTCGAGGCGCTGGTGGGCGACCCTCTCGACTCGATGGGTCTGAAGATCGGCGACGTCGACGTGTACGCGACCGAGATCCACAACCCCGAGATCACCGAGCCCCAGGGGGGCGGCGACGTGGCCGACCGCAACTACAAGATGCTCGCAGGGCTCGGCGTCGTGCGCGGGGAGCTCGAACGGTCCGACATCGCGGGGTTCGCCCGCGCCCACGGCCTGCCGGGGTTCTCGCCGACCCAGGGGCACATCGCGAGCGCGGTGCCCTGGATCCCGCACGCGCTCGCCGGCATGCGTGCCGGCGACCTGCACCGAACCATGCTGATCGCGAAGGGGTCGTTGTTCCTCGGCCGCCTCACGCGCCTGTGGGACGGCGCATCCCTGACCCTCGAAGCCTGACGACAACGAGGAGGACGAGCACGACATGATCGAAGCCACCGTCGAAACGTTCGACGAGCTGAGCCGCGAAGGCGAGGTGCTCGTCGACATCTGGGGCCCGCAGTGCCAGCCGTGCCTCGCGCTGATGCCCGCCGTCGAGGCGCTCGCCGAGACCTACGGCGACCGGGTGCGGTTCCTGAAGGTCAACGCGCCGGAGAACCGCAAGATCTGCCGTGACCTGCGCGTGGCAGGGCTGCCCGCCTACGTGACGATGCGCGACGGCGTGGAGGTCGAGCGGCTCACGAGCAACGGCACGACGCCGGAACAGATCGAGGAAGCGATCGTGCGGCTGATGAACGGCGTGCCCGCGGTCGGGCCGCCCGTTCCGGAGCACCTGAGGGGGTGATGACGAACATGGACCTGCGAGGCAAGAAGGTGGTCGCGCTCGGCGAGCGCGACAGCGTGCCAGGCGAGGCGATCGCCGAGGTGGCCCGCAGCGCCGGCGCCGAGGTGATCGAGATCAGGACGGAGTGCTTCGTCTGAACGGCGTCGGGCGCCATGGACCCCGACAACCAGGCATTGATCAAGCGGATCGTCGATGAGATCGGCGGCGACGACCTCGTGGTGATGCTCGGCGCGGCCGACGCGGAAGCCGTCGAGGTGGCCGCCGAGACCGTCCGCGACGGCGATCCGGCCTGGGTGGGTCCATTGGCGGGGGTCCAGTTGGGACTCCCCGTACTGCACGTGTTCGAGGACGAGGTGAAGGACCAGGCCGACGACGGCGTCTATGAGGCGCAGATCGGCTTCTTCGAGATGACGCTCGACGTCGACGAGGTGAAGGCGGCGATGAAGCGCGCACGGGGTGAGGCATAGTCCTGGCACGGTGATGGTTCGTGCGATGGTAGAGAAATGGTATCCTCGCTGCCATGCACACCACCATCGACGCCGCCGGCCGTGTGGTGGTGCCGAAGGCCTTGCGCGATGCGCTCGGTCTCACGCCCGGCACCGAGCTCGAGATCGTGGCTGCCGACGGAGCGCTCGAGCTCTCGCCGCTGCCCACACCGATGCACCTCGAGGGCCGTGGCGCGAACACCGTCGCGGTGGCCGACGAAGCGGTGCCGCCCCTGACGGCCGAACTCGTGCGCGACACGCTGGAAGGCCTCCGGCGCTGATCGTCGCCGACGCCAGCACGGCGGTCGCCGCGTTCGCTTCGTGGCACGAGGTCCACGCCGCGGCGAGCCGAGCGCTCGGTCCGACGGCGGGTATCGTGGCGCACGCCGCGATCGAGAGTTACTCCGTGCTCACTCGGTTGCCGCCGCCCCACCGGGCGAGCGGAGACGTCGTCGCCGAGTATCTGCAGCGTCGCTTCGCCCGCCGATGGATCGGACTATCCGTGGAGGATCAGCGCGACATGCTGGCATCGTTCCCTTCCCTCGGCATCACGGGCGGCGCGACCTACGACGCGTTGATCGGCGTGGCCGCCGCCCGCGCGAACGCCACGCTCGTCTCGTGCGACGAGCGGGCGCTCGCCGTCTACGCGGCCGTCGGTGCCGACGTGGACCTGCTTCCGTGAGCAGATATCCGACCGAGCCGCTGTTCCCGAGGACCGTGTTCGGCGAGCTCGCGCGTCCGCTCCAGCATCCCGAGGCGTTGTGCTGGGATCCGCTCACGGAGCGCGTCTACTGCGGCGGCGAGGGCGGGCAGATCTACGCCGTGACCCTCGACGGCGAGATCGACGAGGTCGCGAACACCGGCGGCAGCGTGCTCGGCATGGCCGTCGACGGACACGGTCGGGTGTACGCCTGTGATTGGCACCGGCAGGAGGTCGTGCGCGTCGACCCGGCCACCGGGTCGGTCGAGACGTGCACGAATGGCGCGCCGGACCTGCCGATCGACGATCCGAACTCGCCGGTGTTCGCCGACGACGGCACGATGTACGTGACCGGCTCGGAGAACCCGGCGATCTTCCGTGTCGCGCCGGGCGGGGAGACGACCGTGTGGACGACGGCGATCGGCGGCTATCCGAACGGCGTCACGCTCACTCCTGCCGGCGATGCCCTCATCGTCGTGCAATCGCACCCCGAGGACTTCGAGGGCGGGCGGGTCTGGCGCGTGCCGATCGAGCGCGACGGCTCCGCGGGCGTGCCCCTGGTCATGGCCGAGTTGTTCCACACCGTGCCCGACGGGGTCGCCTACGACGACGACGGCAACTGCTACGTCGCGTACTACACGCCCGACCGCATCGACCGCATCCGCCCGGACGGCGCGGTCGAGACGGTGGTCGAGGACTGGGAGGCCGTGTACCTCAACGCCCCGACGAACATCGCGTTCTGCGGCCCCGATCTGGAGCTGGTCGTGGCCGCGTGCGTGGGCGAGGAGTTCCTGGCGATCGCCGACCTCGGCGTGCGCGGCTCCCCGTTGCGCCGACCGGTGCGCTAGCGCCGAGCTTCGATCTCGAGTCCGGCGGGCGGCGCGGCGAGCGTCTGGTCTCCCGAGTCGAGGCGAGCCGCGAGGGAGCCGGTCGGCGTCAGGAGCTGCCAGGACGTCCGGCGGCATCTCGGCCCGACGTCGACCTCCCTCGTTCCCTTCGTCCACGACATCGATCCGCCGGGATCGAAGAACGGCGCCGCGATGTCACCCGTGACCTCGGCGGAGGTCGGTCCGAGGAGCAGCGACGGCTCGTCGGCGATCGCCACGACGAAGTGCACGACGTTGGCGACGCCCACCGTCTCGAACGCCTGGAACAGGAGGACGTGCTCGCGGCCCTCGCGTCCGGCCACGATCAGATACCCTGCGCCACCACCGCTGGCCTGGGTGCCGGTGAGCACCTTCCCGGGATCGCACGGGTTGCCGTAGACGCAGTCGTTGCCCGTGTCGCGGGTCCGGTCGATCGTGGCGCGAACGTGCGTGATGTTCACATCGTCGGGGAACTGGGGATCGTCGTAGCCGGGGTTGAACGTCATCGATCCCCGTAACACGCCCGTGCGGACCGATCGTGTCGCCAGCACCTCGTCGGTCTTCGGACAACGGAGCTTCGACCTGCGCATCGCGCTCAGGTCTTCCAGGTCCATGAAGATCGCGCCGTACGCAGGGATGAGCCCGGTGTCCAAACCGACCTGCCGGAGCTCGCCGTTGAAGTCGAGGGCCCCCGCGGCGAGACCGAACTCCCAGATGTGCGCCTGCGTCGGACGGCTTCCCGTCACCGCTCGGCGCGAGGCGATGATGCGCATGTCCGGGTCGCTCGGCGGCGAGCCCGGGCCGGGGTCGGACTGCGACACCTCGATCCGCCACTCGTAGGGCGAGCCGGCGACCGTGAACGGCCGGGTCGTGAGGGAGGTCGACGTCGCACCGGCGATGGCCCGCTCCGCGGAGCCACGGTCGAGGGCTCGATCGAGGACCCGGCGCTCCGGAGTGGTCGCGGACGCCGCGCCGGCGATACCGCCGATGAGGCAGACGACGACGGCGATCATGAGCGTGAACCGTGGTGTGCGCATCTGAGCTCCCTCCGGGTCGACCGGCCGATCGTATCGTCGGTCCGGTCCTTGGATCGGGAGCGACCGGGGCACGGTCGGAGCGGGCTCGGGCCTGCGGTCCCGGTCACGAGGGGCCATCCGACGGGTTCCGGCGCGCCCTTGGCTGCCACGGTGGCTGCAGGCGAACGAAGGAGGCCCGTATGCCCTACGACGTGACGATCAAGCAGGAGCCCGACGAGCTGGTGGCGTCGATCCGCACCCGGATCAGACCCGAGCGCATCGGCGAGGTGATCCCCGACGCGTTCGAACGGCTGATGGCGTGCGTGGGACCGGTCGGCTACGGCGACGGCATGCCCGGCATCGTGATGCACGAGATCCGGGAGCCCGAGGTCGCCGACATCGAGGTCTTCATGCCGGTCGCCGGCCGATTCGATCCCCCGGAGGGGGTCGAGGTCACGACGCTGCACGGGGGGACCATGGCCGCGGTCGTGCACACAGGCCCCTACGACGCCTCGAAAGCGGCGTACGAGGCGCTGACCGAGTGGATCGACGAGCACGGCCGGCAGATCTTGGGACCGCCCCGCGAGCACTACCTGAACGATCCGCACGTGGTCGGCATGGACCGGGCGGAGACGGAGATCGAGGTCCCGGTCGCGTGACGGCCGAGCGCGCGCTCAGCCGGTGACGGGACGATCCGGCGGCGGCAACGGTGGGGCATCGGCCTCGTCGTACCAGCCGCCACCGCCCAGTTCCCCGCCGTCGACGATCAGCGTCTGGGCCGAGATGAAGCGGGCATCGTCGCTCGCGAGGAACAGCACGGCCATCGCCTGATCGCGGGGCGTGCCCGCGTACCGCAGCGGGATCTTCGCGAGGTATCGGTGCACGAGCGCGCGCTCGGCCGGATCATCGGCCATCTCGGCCGCCGCTTCGGGGGTGATCGTCTCGCCGGGCGCGACGCAGTTCGCGCGGATGCCGTGGTGACCCATCTCGTGCGCGAAGGCCTTGGTCAACGCGACGAGCGCGGCCTTCGACGCGTTGTAGATCGACTCGGGCGACTCGTTCTGGAACGCGTTGGCGCTCGCGATGTTCACGATCGCGCCGGGTGAGCCCCGGTCGATCCAGTGACGGCACGCTTCCTGCATCGTGAGCATCGGGGCGCGCACGTTCACGGCGAAGGTCGCGTCGAACTCGCCCACACCCACGTCGAGCGCGGCGCCGTCGGGCTGCAGGCCGGCGTTGTTCACGAGCACGTCGAGGCCACCGAGCGCCTCGATCGCGGCGGGGACCACGCCGCGGGCCGCGTCGACGCTTCCCAGCTCGGCCACGTGGGTCGCGAGCCGGTCGGCCTTGGGATGGGTCGTGGCGAGCGCCTCGAGGCCGTCGGCGAGCACGTCGGTGGCGAGCACCGTGGCGCCTTCCTCCAGGAAGGCGTCGACGATGCCACGACCGATGCCTCGCGAAGCCCCGGTCACGATCACCCGTCGTCCATCGAACCGCATCTCGTCGTGCTCCTTTCTCTCTCGCGCGGTGACGACCGCGGTCAGGCGCTCGCGGTGACGAGCGCGATCGTGGCGTCCTCGATCGCCCGGTCATCGAGCTCGACGCCGAGGCCGGGTCCGGTGGGGGCGTGCACGAGCCCATCCTGCCCCGTGCGGATCGGTGTGCGCACGCCGTGCTCGAACGGTTCCGGCGGCACGGCCTGCTCGAAATAGGTCGTGCGCCCGAGAGCCAGCGCGACGTGCAGGTTCGCCGCCTGGATCACCGTGTGGCCGTAGCTGATCAGCTCGACGTCGAGCCCGGCGTCAGCCGCCACGGTGAACAGACCGCGCGCCGCCGTCGGGCCGCCGACGAACGACACGTCGAAGCGGACGGCGTCCCACGGTGGTTCGCGCAGGGCGTCGGCCACGAGTCGCGCGTCCCAGATCGTGTCGCCCGCCGCGAGCACGGGCACGTCCGGCACGGCGCGTCGGAGCCCGCGGAACCCCTCGAGATCGAAGTCGGGGAGCGGTGCCTCGAACCACCGGACGCCGGCCTCGGCGCAGGCTCGCGCGACGAGCTCGGCGCCCTCGCGGTCGTAGCGGCCTTCCGCGTCGTGCATCAACGTGAGATCGGGGAACGCATCTCGGACGGCTCCAACGAGGCCGGCGTCGCGAGCGGGGTCCCCCCAGGCGTGCAGCTTCACCGCGCCGAACCCCTGGGAGAGGAGGTCGCGGATCGACGACACGTAGGACCCCTCGTCGTCGAGCAGCGGCACCGACGCGTAGGCGGGCAGTGACGGCGCGCCGGCCCGACCACCGAGGGCCTCGCAGAGCGTGCGGCCGGCGCGCCGGGCCGCGAGGTCCCACAGCGCGATGTCGATCGTGGAGCGCACCGTCGGCGGGAACGGCGACGTTCCGTCCTCGGTCAGCAGCGCCGCGACGTGGTCGCGATCATCGGCCTCGAGCCCGATCAGCCGCGGCACGATCGTCCGCAGGGTCTCGAGCGGGGCCCGGTCGTGGTCGCCGAACGTGTCGGAGTCGTACGCGCCGATGCCGGTCGCACCTTCCTCGTCGGTGATCTGAAGCAGGGTGGTGGTCGTGAAGACCTCATCCGACCGCGCCGTGTATCGGAACCGGTCGACGTCGGGGCCGAGCGCCCGCGCCTCGACGTGCGCGACGCGGCTCATGGAAGCGCGACTTCCTGGCCGCCTTGTCGCTGGTCAACAGTCGACAGACCCGTGCTAGGCTCCGCGGCATGAGCGAGCCATCGTCCACCACCCTCAGGCCGCTGGACGCTCCGCGCTCCCTGGCGGAGGACGCGGCCGACCGTATCCGGGAGCAAGTTCTCGGTGGCGGGTTCAAGCAAGGGGAACACCTGGTCGAGGCGAAGATCGCCGAGCAGCTCAACATCAGCCGCGGGCCGGTCCGCGAAGCCTTCAAGCTGTTGCGCGCCGAAGGGCTGCTGAAGGAGGAACCCCGACGCGGCACGTTCGTCGTGAGCCTGACCGCGCAGGACGTGCGCGAGATCTACGGGCTTCGCGCCGCCCTCGAGGCCCGCGCGGGGCGCATGGTCGCGCGGTCGCAGAACCCCGACACGCTCGCCAAGCTCCGTGAGCTGGCCGACGAGATCGACCGAGCGGTGGCCTCGGGTGACGCGGTCGCGGTCAGCCGGGCCGATCTCGCCTTCCACGAGGGACTCTGCGAGCTCTGCGGCAACTCGCGCATCCACGAGGTCTTCATGCGGTACGTCCCGACCCTCAGAGGCCTGCTGCGACTCGACGAGCACGTGCTCCGCTCGCTCGACGAGATCTCGCTGCAGCATCGCCCGTTCGTCGACGCCATCGAGGCGGGCGACGAGGAGGGGGCCGCTCGCCTGCTCAACGAGCACGCGGAGCATGCCG
>CAVSLG010000009.1:0-42302 GCA_963728665.1 uncultured Actinomycetes bacterium
GTCCGAGGCCGTATGCGCGGATGATCGGGTCCGCCATCTTGAACCCGTCGATCCACCCCGGGGACGGGTGGGTGTACGCCGACTCGATGATCGACGGGCGCACGATCGACAGCGGAAGGTTCGCCTCGGCGGCGAGCTCCTCGACCGCGCGCTCGCCCATCGCCTTCGTGAACGTGTAGACGTCGGGCCACCCGAGCGAGCGGGCGCGGGTGCGTCCGTACTCGACGAGCCGCTTCGTCACCCACTTCTGGCGGCGCTCCTCCGCGTCGTCGGCGACGGTCGTGGGACCGGCGCGGGAGTGCTCGTCGCGCGCGAGATCCATGAACGCGTTCAGCATCTCCGGCTTGCGACTCGCGGCCTCCACGTCCTTGCGGGAGACCATGGCGAGCTCGAGCTCGAGCATGTAGTCGACCCGGTGATCGAGCGGCCCCTCGGGGATCACACCCTTCTGCACGCCGGCGACGTAGGCGGTGGAGACGTGCACCAGCGCCGGCGTGGAACCCCCGGCGACGACGCCCCCGTAGAGGTTCATCGCGCCCTGCAGGTTCGTCATGAACCCCTCGTCGATCGGCGGGTCGAAGCTGACGGACGCGGCTGAGTGCATCGCGACGTCGATGCCGACAGGGATCTCGGGCTGACCGCGGCCGAAGTCGCCGTCGATCACCTCGACGCGCTCGTCGAGCATCGCCCTGAGTCCACTCTCGCCCACGCGCTCGCGCAAGGCGTCGAACGCCGGCTTGCGGAACAGGTACTCGACGCGCTCGCGACTCGTGGCGCCGGTCTGGCTGCGCACCAGCAACACCACGCGTGTGTCGGGGAAATCGGCCAGCAGCCGCTCGAACACGACCTGGGCGAGGAAGCCGGTCACCCCGGTCAGCAGCATCGTCTTGCCCGAGAGGGCTCCGACGATCGAGGAGGGCGCGGGCGAGCGGGCCTCGCTCTCTACCATGCGGCAGATTATGCCTCTCTACCGGTCGGTAGACAAATCCGGTTCAGCTCAGATGGTGAACGCCCCGTCGTCGCGCGACTTCATCAGCTCGTGCCACTGATCCTCGTGCGCGGAGCCGCGCTGCCCGTCGTCTTCCGGGGCCTCGTCGTCTGTGTGAACGATGGGCGCGGTCGAGCCGGACCGGACGGCGACGCTGGCGGCTTCCCCGGTGGAACGGGCGCGGATGGCCTCGAGTCTGGCGATGTGATCGAGCACGGCAGCGAGCTCCTCCTCGAGACGGTCTCGTTTCGAGATGGCCTTCCCGATCGAATCGCCGAGGACCGACTCGAGCTCGGACGCGGCTCTCGTCGCCTCGTCTGCCAGACGGCGACGATGTTCCTCGGTCTGTTCCAGCTCGGCTTCCGCACGCTCCAGCCGCTCCAGGGCATCGTGGAGCGTCAGGTCGCCGGGGTGATGCATCGTGTCGTCGGCCATGATCCCCTCCCGGATGCAGGCGTTCCCTTCCAAGCATCGGCTCGCGTGCACCCGGAACTTGACGCAGTGATGTGGATATCGTCGGCACTAGACTCCCCACCACCCATGGAGATCCGCGATCTGCAGGCATCGATGGCGCACCTCTACCTCGAGCGAGACGAGGCGCGGGGTCGCGACATCACGTTCCGATGGCTCACCGAGGAGGTCGGCGAACTCGCCAAGGCGATGCGCACCGGTGACCGCGCAAACCTCGAGCATGAGTTCGGTGACGTGCTGGCGTGGCTGGCCTCGCTCGCGAACCTCGAGAGCGTCGATCTCGAGGCAGCGGTGGCCAGGTACGCCCGGACGTGCCCGCGGTGCCGCGAGGCGCCGTGCGGCTGCCCGTTCCCATGAGTGCAGCGACGAGAAGCCCGCGCGACGACGAACGCGAGCGCGTGGCGACGGTGCTCGCGACGTCACTGAACTTCCCCCGTGACGCCGCGATCGCCCGCTCCCACCTGTACCCCCTCGATGACATGCGCGTCGCCGTCGTCGAGGGCGACATCGTGGCCACGGCCGGGGAGTTCCGATTCGACCAGTGGTTCGGAGGTAACCCGCTCGGCTGCTCGGCCGTGTGGGGGGTCGCCACCCTTCCCGAACATCGTGGAGCTGGCCTGGCCTCGGCGGCGACGGAGGCGGTGCTCCGCGCCGCGAAGGATCGCGGCGCCCCGGTGAGCGCGCTGTTCCCGGCGGTGTTGAAGCCCTACCGCTCGATCGGATACGAATTGGCCGGCACGTTCACCAAGCACCGCATCGCGATCGACGCGATCCCGCCGCAGCCTCGCGACCTGCCGGCTCCTCAGCTCTTCGACCTCGAGCGCGATCTGCCCGGGGTGCGGGCCTGCTACCACGCGTTCGCGTCGAGACACACGGGCCCGGTGGAACCCACCGGCGACGGGCATTGGGCGGAGCGCATCATGATCCGCACGGACGACGAGAGCCGCCGTGCGGTCGTCGTGCGCGAAGGCGACGAGGTGAGCGGATTCCTGGTGACAGGACGCCAACACGACCCCGGCCCGCTCGATGTCGCGTTCGGGCTGTGGACCGAGGCGTTCGTCGCGAACACCGACACGGCGTTGCGGGCGTTGCTGTCGTACGTTCGACGCTTCGCCGGCATCGGCAAGTGGTTCCAGTGGAGCGGCCCGCCCAACGACCCGATCGGCCTGCTCGTCGACGACCAGTCCCTCGCGATCGACATGCACTACCGGTGGATGCTGCGCCTGCTCGACGTGCGGACCGCCTTCGAGCAGCGGGGCTGGCCAGCGATCGATGCCGAAGCGGTGTTCGCCGTCGACGACCCGATGTTCGTCGACAACGCCGGGCCGTGGCGGCTGCGGGTGCAGAGGGGCGCCGCGACGATGTCGCGGACCGACGACGACGTTCGTCCGATCCCGATCGGTACGCTCTCGTCGTTGTTCAGCGGGTACCTGCGACCGCCCGACGCGGTACGCCTCGGGCTCATCGACGCGAGCGACCCTGCCGTGAGCACGTTCGAGCGACTGTTCGCCGGCGCCGATCCTTGGTGCCCCTTCTTCTTCTGAGCGTGACCCCATGATCGAGGTCACCGTGCGGATGGCGTCGCCCGGCGACTGGGCGGCCGTTGCCGGCCTGCTCGTGGAGCTCGGCCGTGGCGTCGCGGCCGGCACCGCCGACGATCCGACGCACCGCCAGGCGTTCGCGGGGCACCTGCGGCAGCTGGGCAACGTCACGCTCGTCGCGGAGCTCGACGGTGAGGTCGTCGGTGTGATCGACATGGAGTACCACCAACGCCTCGGCGACCATCGGCCCCAAGCTCGCGTGAACGACGTGGTCGTGACCCAGCGCGTGCGTGGCGGTGGGGTCGGCGCGGCGTTGCTGCGTCGGGCGGAAGAACTGGCCCGCAAGCGTGGCTGCTTCCGCATGGCGCTGGTCACCGCCACCTGGCGCGACACCTCGATCGCGTTCTACCGGCGTGAGGGGTGGCACGACTACGGGGAGTGGTTCGTGAAGCCGCTCGCCGACGACGTCTCCCCCGGCGGACAACCGGTCGACGACAACTGACGGGGCTCGCCCTCGACGTTCCTCAATGCCCGCTGAGCCTGCGGGCGACGATCGGAAGCATCGCGGCGGCGATCGTGGGCTGCGCGTCGAGCAGCAGGGCGAATGCCTGGCGTTCGATCGCCAGGCAGCGCACGTCGCTCCGGGCGCGGACCCGCGCGTTCCGTGGGGAGTCGGTGAGCAGGGCAACTTCGCCGAAGAACTCGCCTGGCCCGAGCTCGACGGCGTTGCCGTCGGGCAGGTCGACCGCGACCGTTCCCTCTTCGATGATGAAGAGGCCGGCGCCGGGCTGCCCGACCTCGGCCAGCACCCGCCCGGCCGGAGCGGCGAACTCCGTCGCGAGTTGCGCGATCACCCCGAGTCCGTCGTCGTCGATCTCGGCGAACAAGGGGATGCCTCGCAGCCTGTCGATGTCCATGTCACGCCCCGGTTCCGGCGTCGCGCTCAGCCCTGCGCCACGGCGCGACCCCCTCGACCTCGACATCGATCGCGAAGCTCAGCAGGATCCGCACCACCACGATCACGCCCAGGGTCGCGGCGCTCTCCAGGGTCGGCTCCACCACGATCGTCCGCACGATGTCGGCCACCACCAACGCCTCGAGGCCGAGGAGGATCGATCGGCCGAGCCCGGCCCGGAGCTCCCTGAACGCCACGAGCCGAGCCGTGCCGCGGGCGAGCGTGAGCACGTAGCCGACGAACGCGATCGCGCTGCCGACGATCAGGATGGCAACCCCGACGAGCTCGAACGCCCTGACGACGTCGGACATGACTCCCTCGAAGCTCAGGTCCATGGGGTGGACCCTACCGCGGACCCAGCCGCTCAGCGTGTGAAGAGGTGCTCGGCGATCTGGATCGCGTCCAGTGCGGCGCCCTTCCGCAGGTTGTCGGCGCAGCTGAACAACGCCAGCGCGTCATCGCGGCCCGGCACCTGGCGGATTCGTCCGACGAGGGCGTCGTCACCGCCGGCCGCATCGAGCGGCGACGGGAAGGTTCCGGCCGCGGGGTCGTCCATGAGCAGCACACCGGGCGCATCGGACGAGCAGCTCGCGCGCCTCCCCGACCGAGATCGGGCGCGCGAACTCGGCGAGCATCGAGACCGCGTGGCCCGCGACGACCGGCACCCTCACCGAGGTCGCCACGACGCGCATCTCGGGCGCGCTCAGGATCTTGCGCGGCTCGGCCATCATCTTCGACTCCTCGCCCGTGAAGCCGTCGGCCTCGAACTCGCCGATCTTCGCGACCACGTTGAACGCGATCGGCTTGGCGAAGACCTCACCCTGGGGCAGGGCGTCGCGGTCTGGACGGGCCAGCGCCTCGACGTCGCTCCCGAGCTTCTCGACCTGCTCCACGAGCTCTCTGGTCCCCTTCCACCCCGCGCCGCTCACGGCCTGGTAGCTCGAGAGCACGAGCGACGTGCAGCCCGCCGCCCGATGGAGAGGCCCGAGGGGCAGCACGGCGGTGATCGTCGTGCAGTTCGGCACCGCGATGATGCCGGGGTGCGGCCATCCCTCGAGCGCCTCGGGGTTCACCTCGGGTACGGAGAGCGGCACGTCGGGTTCCATGCGGAACGCGCTCGAGTTGTCGATGCAGACCGATCCCGCTGCGGCGATGCCGGGCAGGAACGCCCTCGAGGTCGAGCCTCCCGCCGACACGAAGGCCACGTCGACGCCGCGGGCCGCGTCGACCGTCAGCTCACGCACCTCGTGCTCGGCACCACCGAACGTGACGAGCCGTCCCGCGCTACGAGCGCTGGCGAGCGGCACGAACTCATCGACGGGGAATCGGCGCTCCTCGAGGATGCGGGTCATCTCCCGGCCGACGGCTCCGGTGGCTCCGATGACGGCGACCTTCATGGTCGAATCACCGTACCAGCGAGGTTCCCCTTACCTCGCAGCCGCTACGTGAAGCGCCAGGAGTCGAGCAGCTCATCCAGGCGTCGAGCGCTGGCCTCGAAGCCGACCTGCTCGTCGGCGAGGGTCACCCGCCAGGCGACACCTTCCCTGGTGAACAGCACCTCGCGCGATCTCACGACGCCGTCGGCTGCCTCGAGGGTCACGTCGAACGCGACCGCCTCGACACCATCGACCTCGAGCGCCGCGGCAGCGCCGGTGCGAGCTCCAGCATCTTCGTCGTATCCGCGCACGAACTGCTCGAACCGGGCCAGGTCCTGTCCTTGCGTGAGCGGCACGGCAGTCACGGTGATCGTGGCCGCGCCGTCCTGCACCATGAACCGATCGAGCGGCGTGTCCTCCCCTTCGGCCGCGGCGGCGATCCATCCCGGCGGCGTGCGGGCGCAGTAGCCGAACCGGGTCGACTCGAAATCCCCCGCCTCGCAGCCCGAGCCACTCCCGGCCCACGACACGACGGCGAACGCACCGGCCCCCACCAGCACCGTCACCAGGAGCGCGACCACCACCGGCACGGTGGCACGACGCCCGGACTGCTCGGGCTGGTCGGGCGGCGGCGGCCCCTCATCGCCACCGCCGGACCCGGGCGGAGGCGGCATCGGTGGGTTACCCGACGGCGACGGGGGGATCGGGATCGACGACGCGAGCGACTCGAAGGCGCCCGCTGCGATGGCCTCACCGAGATCGTCGACCGACATGGACTAAGCCGTGGGGATGTCGGGACTCGAGCCCGATCGGTCGAGCTCGAACCGCTCGTGCACGACGCGCACGGCCCGTTCGCCGTCGCCCGCTCGGATCACACACGAGATGCGGATCGGCGACGTCGAGATCATCTCGATGTTGATGCCTTCGCCAGCGAGCGAGTCGAACATGTCGGCCGCCACCCCCGGGTGGGTCTTCATGCCGGCGCCGACGAGCGAGAGCTTCGCGATGTCGTCGTCGATCGTGTAGGCGGCGGCGCCGATCTCCTTCACGAGCCGCTCCATCACGCCGTGCACGCGGGGAAGATCGGAGCGAGGCGCCGTGAACGAGAGGTCGGTGGCGCCCGCGTGCGACACGTTCTGCACGATCATGTCGATCGAGATCGCATCGTCGGCGATCGCCTTGAAGACCGTGGCCGCGACGCCGGGACGGTCGGGCACCCGCTCGAGGGTGACCTTCGCCTCATCGGTGTCGAGCGCGACGCCGGAGATCAGCACACCTTCCATCGGTTCCTCCACTTCCTGGACCCAGGTGCCCGGTTCGTCCTCGAAGGACGACCGCACATGCAGCCGCACGCCCGTTCGACGCGCGTATTCGACCGATCGCGATTGCAGCACGTTGGCGCCGACAGCAGCGAGCTCCAGCATCTCGTCGTAGCTCACTGCGTCGAGCTTGCGGGCCCGCGGCTCGATGCGCGGATCGGTCGTGAAGACGCCCGCGACGTCGGTGTAGATCTCGCAGACGCCGGCACCGATCGCGGCCGCCATCGCCACCGCCGTGAGATCCGATCCGCCGCGGCCGAGCGTCGTGATCTCGTACTGGCTCATGCTCAGCCCCTGGAAGCCAGCGAGCACCACCACGTTGCCGGACTCGAGCGCCTCGAGGATGCGCTTCGGTCGGATCTCGACGATCCTCGCGGAGCCGTGCTGGGTGTCGGTCATGATGCCGGCCTGCGAGCCGGTGTAGCTGGCGGCCCTGCACCCCCGCGCGTTGATCGCGATGCCCAGCAACGACATCGCGATGCGCTCTCCGGCGGTGAGCAACATGTCGAGCTCGCGAGGGTCGGGCACGGTCGCGATCTCGTTCGCCATCGCGAGCAGCTCGTCGGTGGTGTGGCCCATGGCCGAGACGACCACCACGACGTCGTTGCCGTCCTCCCGCGCTCGCACGACCCGGTCGGCCACCGCCTGGATCCGTTCGACCGATCCGACGGACGTGCCGCCGTACTTCTGCACGATGATGGGCATGCCGGGTGGCTCCTGTCGCCGCCGTGTCGGAGCCCGAGTCTATCCGGGGGCGCTCTCCGCGGCCGGGAACGCCGAGGCCGCGGCGCAGGAAGTCGACCTCGATCTGCAGCATCGCCTCGGCGGCTGCGGGATCGGTGGGTCGATGCGTGATGCCGCTCAGCGGGATGAACGCGTGGGGCCTGCCGGCTTCCATGAGCGCCTTCGACATGCGCAGCGAATGCGCCGCGTACACGTTGTCGTCGGCCAGGCCGTGGATCAGCAACAGCTCGCCGCGCAGGTTCGGCGCGTCGGGCACGAGGTCGGCGTTCGCGTACGCGTCGGCGTCGACGTCGGGCGTGCCGAGGTACCGCTCCGTGTAGTGCGTGTCGTACAGGCGCATGTCGGTGACCGGGGCGCCCGAGATGCCGGCATGGAACACGTCGGGCCGGCGCAGCAGCGCGCCCAGCGTCAGATACCCCCCGTAGGACCATCCTCTGATCGCCACCCGCGACAGGTCGAGGAACGGGTAGCGCCCCGCCGCCGCCTGCAGCCCCTCGACCTGATCCTCGAGCGCGTGATCGAGGTAGCTGCGATGCACCGATTGTTCCCAGGACACGCCGCGGTACGGCGTGCCTCGTCCGTCGATCACCAGCACGACGAACCCCTGATCGGCGAACCACTGCGACTCGAGCAAGGGTCGCTGCGCGCGCACGACCCGTCCCCAGTGCGGGCCGCCGTACGGGTCGAGCAGCACGGGAAGCTGTTCGCCCGGCTCCCGGCCCGAAGGGGTAAACATCGCGGTGCGCAGCTCGCGGGCGCCGACCGAGACGTACGTCGGGTGAGCCACGATGACGGGGACCTCGGCAGCGCGATCGAACACATGGAGCTCCTCGCCATCGCGGATCAGCCGCGCCGTCGGCAGCGGTTCGTCGACGGTCTCGCTGACCATCACGGCGAGGTCGCCGCCGATCACGGCGGTGTGCTGGCCTTCGCCCTCGCTCATCTGCACCGGTCCTTCGTGCTCGTCCAGTCGCCACACGTGCAACTCGGTCGGCTCGCGGGTGGCGCAGAACCACACGGCGCTACCGGCGTCGAGCACCGATGCGACCTGCACGCCGGTGGTTGATGCGGGCTCGCCGTCGATGAGCAACGAGCGCGTGTCATCACGGTGGCCGACCGTGAGGAGCCGGCCGCCCGCCAGCCACGCGGGCACTCCGGTGGTGATGTGCGTCCACAGGTCGTCGCGCTCGCGCCGGACGACTTCGGTGACGCCGGTGTCGGGGTCGATCGCGAGCACCTGCACGTCGCGTTGGTTACGCGACTGCACGAGCGCCAACGGCGGCCCTTCCTCGGTCCACGAGACCGCGACGACGTACTCGAACGCCTCGCGATCCCACGTCACGTCGACCCGGGAGCCTTCGATCCCCAGCACGTGCAGCGTCACGATCGCGTTCGGCGTGCCGGCCTGCGGGTACCGCACGGGGCGAGGCGCGGCCGCAGGATCGATCGGCGAGGCGATGTGCCAGACCTGCACCGGGCGGTCGTCGACCCTGCAGGCGATGAGGCGCTCGCCGTCGGGCGACCACCAGTGCCCGCGCAGCCGTTCCATCTCCTCGGCCGCGATGAACTCCGCGACACCCCATCGCACATCGGGGTCCTCCTCGTTGGCGAGCAGCACATCGTCCTCGCGAGACGAGGTCGAGCACCCGCAGGGAGCCACCGGTCTCGTACGCGACCCGCCGGCCGCGCGCATCGAGCCTCGGGTCGAACGGTCGCCCCGATGTGTCCAGCGGTCGCGCCGCGCCGGTCGCGAGGTCCACCAAGGTGAGCCCGTCGCCCGAGACGAACACGGCCGACCGCAGATCGCTATCGGCGGTGAACGCCGTCACGCCGCTCTGCTTCTCACCGGCGCGCTCACGCCGGTCGATCTCTTCCTGCGCGAGATGCTCCTCGGCGCTCGCCGGGTGGAAGACCTCCCGCTCGACACCCTCCTCGACGTCGAACACCCACAGCCCCGCCACCGGATCGTCACCCGCCCTCGAGCGCAGGAACGCCACCCGCGACCCGTCGTCGGCGATCACGAACGCTCGCGGGAGGCCGAGGTTGAAGTTGCGGGTGCGCGCGGCCTGGCGCGGATAGGAATCGGTCATGAGGGCGTCGGCCCCGAGCTCTTCCTCACGATGTCACCGACGCGAACGGTGCCGCCTTCCACCACCCTCGCGTTCATACCTCGAAGGCGAGCCGCACGGCCCTCGGTCGAGTTCACGAACCGGAGCGCCTCGGCACCGAACCGGGCGGAGAACTTCGCGCACCCCGTGTGTGGCCTGGCGCTGACCCCGAGCACCACGTCTCCGACGTGCAACCGACTTCCGGGAGGCAGGTTCTCCACGCCGAGGTCCATGTCGACGTAGAGCTGATCGCCGGCGAGCGGCCATCGCTCGACATCGCCCGCGAGCAGCGCGATGCACCGGGCGTTCATCAGCGTCACCTCCGCCTCGGGTGAAGGCTTCGGCTCCGAGACCCACCGGTCGCCCACCACGCCCCTGCCCTGTTCGACCCGCGCTTCGGACACGACATCGCGCTCGTCCTCCACGGGTCGCCGCACGACCATCTCGAGCCTGCCCGCGTCACGCGGCGACCCCAGGATGTGCGCGAGGCCTTCCTGCAGTTCGTCGATCCTGAGAGCGGACATGCCGATGGCTCCTTCTTGCGGTCCCGCGAGCTCGCTCGAACGTACCATCGCGGCATGCGCGCCTGGCTCCTGCACGACACGAACGGCCCGGGCTCGTACGTACTCGGCGATGCGCCCGACCCTCAGCCCGGCCGCGGTGAGGCGCGCGTGGCGCTGCGAGCCTCCGCTCTCAACCACCTCGACCTCTGGGTGGCCAGAGGCAGGCCCGCCCCGCCCTCGTTCCCTCACGTGAGCGGGGCGGACGGCGCGGGTGTCGTCGACGCGATCGGCGACGGGGTCGAACACGTGAGGATCGGCGACGAGGTGGCGATCGATCCGTCCACCTCATGCGGTGCATGTCCCGCCTGCAGCCGCGGCGACGTGCCCTTCTGTGGCGACTTCCGCATCGTGGGGGAACACCGGTGGGGCACCCACGCCGACGCCGTGGTCGTACCGGCGCAGAACCTGCTCTCGAAGCCGGCCTCACTCTCATGGGAGCAGGCAGCCGCGGCCGGTCTCGTCACATCGTCGGCGCTGCGGATGCTGCGTCGCGCCCGGTTCGAACCCGACGACGACGTCTTGGTCGTCGGCGTCGGCGGCGGCACATCGATGGCGTGCTTGCTCCTGGCCCGAGCGCTCGGGGCGCGACGCCTGTGGGTGACGACTCGAGACGTCGCCAAGCTCCGATGGGCGGCAGCTCATGGCGCGACGGGTGGCTGCCGCACCTCGGACCGATTCGATGAGCTGATCCGAGCCGACACCGACGGCCGCGGTGTCGACATCGTCATCGACAACGTCGGCACGATCACGTTCGACCGCTCGCTGCGATCGCTCGCGAGGGGTGGACGGCTCGTGACGAACGGGTCGACGACGGGACGAACGGCCGAGCTCCACCTTCCGACGCTGTTCTGGCGCCAGCTCGAGGTGATCGGCGCGTCGATGAACGATCACCAGGAGTTCGCCGACGCGATCCAGCTCGCGGGCAGCGGCGCGATCGAGATCCCGATCGACGCGACGTACGGCTTCGAGGAGTTCCCTGCCGCGCTCGAACGCCTCGACGCGGGACGTCAGCTCGGCAAGATCGTGCTCACCCGCTGAAGGCCGGTCCCGCGTCAGCGGATCGGGGAGGATGCGGTCTCGAGGCTCCTGGGCACGCGCCTGAAGGATCGCCGGCACCAGAGGGAGGCGGCGATGATCAGCAGGCCCACGACGAGCAGAGCCCAGACGGGCGCGAGCGAGGAGATGCCCTCGGCGTCGCTTCCCTGCCACCCGTCGAGTTCACCGAAGAGCGATCCGCCCGCGTCCCTGGCGAAGAGATCGATCGCGAGCACGACGGCTGCGAAGCCCAGCACCGTCGTCGAGGCGACCGTGTATGCCGGGCGGCCCTGGAGGAGCACGAGACCGGCGACGAGCGTGACGCCACCGAGCGCGGCAGCCGCGGCGGCGGTCGGCGAGACCGACCCGAATCCCCAGGACGTCGCGTCCCACATCGCCCATGCGAGGAAGGCGCCGAGCGCGAACACGACCGACCCGCTGCAGATGCTCAGCCACCCGAGGATGCGACGAGCCATCATCCGACGCTACACCTGCTCCGCGGGAACCGGGGCCAGTCTTCCAGGCGTCACACCCCTGTCACACGCCCATCCCCCTGCGGCATGATCGGTCGTACGCACGACCCGCCCGCGGGACGGACACGAGAGGTGAGGCCGTGCCCGAAGAGCGCACCGACACGGAACTACTGATCGCCTCGCGCACCGAGCCCGAGGCCTTCACCGAGCTCTACAGGCGACACGCCGAGGACCTGCTGCGCTACTTCGCGCGGCGCACACTCGACCCGGAGACCGCTGCCGAGCTCACCGCCGAGACGTTCGCCGAGGCGTTCGCCTCACGGGCGACCTATCGAGACCAGGGAGTGAATGGCGTGGCATGGATCTACGGCATCGCGCGGCACCGGCTGGGGCGGTTCTTCCGCGACGGCAAGGTCGACGCGGCGGCCCGGCGCAAGCTCGGCATGCCGGAGCGCGACCTGCCGTCCGAGGATTACGAACGCATCGAAGACCTGATCGACTTCGGGCCGATCCGCGAGGCATTGGCCGAGGCGCTCGAGACACTCAGCCCGGATCAGCGCGAGGCGATGCGCCTGCGCGTGATCGACGGCCTCGGGTACGCCGAGGTCGCCGAGCGCCTGAAGTGCACCGAACAGAACGCCCGGCAGCGGGTGAGCCGGGGGCTGAGGAAGATCGCGCTGTTGCTACAGGAGCGAGGGATGCAGCTCACCACGGAGGTGGAGGCATGAACACGGACATCCGCTCGCTCCAGCTGCTGGAACAGGATCTCGAGGAGGCTGCCGCGCGTGAACACGATCAGCTCGCCTCGATCGACCGGACGCTCGACGGTGGCTCCGGCGGGCCACGCCGCCTTCCTCGGCGCGGACGCGGCGGCGGTCACGCGTGGGGCGGCATCGCGGCGGCCTTGGTCGCCGTGCTGGTGCTCGCAGGCGGCATCGGCTTCCTGGCGCAGGGAGGCTCGAGCGACGACTCGGGCGCCGATTCTGGGTTCGCCGAGGCTGGCGACGCCGTCACGGGCGCCGACGGTGGAGGCGCTGGAGGCTCTGGAGGAAGTGAGTCTGGCCCGCAGGCCACCATGGCACCTGCCCCCGGTGAAGCGCCCGCCGGCGACGCGAGTTACCTCAGCGACGAGGCATTCGGGAACCTGAGCGAATCGGAACGGGCCGCACTCGGTTACTCGGAGGAGGCGGCGCGAGACGCCGCCGCCCCCGGTGCTTCCCAGGGCGTCGGCGCCGTGCCCGAGCAGCTGGGCGATCTGACGAAGATCATCAGGGACGGGCGCATCGGCATCGTGATCGCCGACGGGTCCTTCTCGAAGGGCGTCGCGGGCGTGACCCAGATCGCCCGCCGCAACGGCGGGTTCGTGCTCGAGTCGAGCTCGCGCGACGAGCGGAGCGGGGCGCTGACGCTTCGCGTGCCGGCCAAGAACTTCGACGACACGATGTTGGCGCTGCGCGCGCTCTCCGGCCAGCTCGACGGCGAGGTCGAGTTCCAGGACATCACGGGCCAGGACGTGACCGCCGAGTTCATCGACCTGCAGGCCCGTCTCGACATCCTGAAGGACCGCCGCGAGCTGCTGCTCGACATCCAGGCCGACGCGACGACGACGTCGGAGATCCTGCGACTCGCCGCGTTGATCGACGACGTGACACTGGAGATCGAGAACATCCAGGGTCGCTTGAACTTCCTGAAGGACCAGGTCGCCGAGGCGACGATCAAGGTCGAGGTGCGCGAGCGCGACGTGCAGCGCGAGGACCCGGGCTCCGACCCCGAGAACCCCAGTCTGGCCGACTCGTTCGAGCTCGCGGTGCAGGGGTTCCTGCGCATCATCGGCGCGGTCGTCGTCGGGCTCGGCTACCTGATCCCGCTCGGCGTGATCGCGCTGATCGGCTGGGGCGTGGTCAGGCTGGTGCGGCGTCGCGATCGCGGAGCCAACTGAGCGCTCGGAATCGTTCGGCCGCCGCCGACGCCACGTGCGCGTCTTCCCCCGCACGGCCCTCGGTGGCGCCGAACCAGGCGTCGGCCTCGAGCCACGCCGCCTCGATCTGATCGTCGGGGCGCACGCGTCCATGGGTGCGGAACGCGTCGACCGATCCATAGCGCGTCACCGCCTCGTCGAGGCGCTGCTGTTCGAACTCCAGCCCGTACTGCGGCATCACCTCGAGGTGCTCGAGGGCCCACAGCAGGGTGCCGAGCGCCTCCTTGCGCCACATCGCGTCGGCGACCGCCTCACGCGGCCAGGAACCCGACGGAGCCTCGAACAGCCGGCGCTCGGCCTCGGTGACGGCCGGCCACACGGCCTCTCGCTCGAGCCAATCGTCGGTCTCGCGGCGGGCCGCCTCTGCCTGGCGGATGCGACCGGGCTCGCCCTCGGTCTCGGCCACGACGTACTCGATCGTGCCGCGGCGCACCAACGCGTAGAGCACGAGGGCCCGGTCGCTGACGTCGCCGGCGGAGGGCCTGCTCATGGAGGGTGGCGCCTCACATCTCCCGGCGGCCGTCGAGGGCCTGGGAGAGCGTCACCTCGTCGGCGTACTCGAGGTCGCCGCCGACCGGCAGGCCACTCGCGAGCCGCGTGACCCGAACTCCGATCGGCTTCAACAGCGCCGCGACGTACATCGCCGTCGCGTTGCCCTCGAGGTTGGGGTTCGTCGCGAGGATCACCTCGGTCACGTGGTCGCGCTCGACGCGGTCGAGCAGCTCCTGCACGCGCAGGTCGTCGGGGCCGACGCCGTCGAGCGGGCTGATCGCGCCGCCCAGGATGTGGAAGCGACCCTTGATCAGCGCGGCCTTCTCGATCGTGGCGGCGTCCTTGGGCTCCTCGACCACGCAGAGCAGCGTGCGGTCACGCGACTCGTCGCGGCAGATGCGGCAGAGATCGCCCTCGGCGACGTTGCCGCACTCGCGGCAGAACGCGATGCGATCCTTCGCCTGCACGATCGCGGCGGCGAGACGCTTCGCGTCGGCCGGATCGGCCTTCACGAGCCAGAACGCGAGGCGCTGCGCCGATTTGGGACCCACGCCGGGGAGCCTGGCCAGCTCGTCGATCAGCTCTTGGATCGGACCTTCGTACACGGCTACTCCGCCGACTCCGCCTCGGCCGCCACCTGCGCGCCGAACATCTCCTGCACCCGTCTGAGCGCCTCGGCCTCGTCGACGACCTCGTCCTCCTCGACGATCTCGACCGAGGCCGGGCCACCGACGTCGCGAACCTCTCGCACGACGCACACGATGTCGGGCTTGACGCCGAACAGGTCGCCGAGCGCTGCCTGCAGCTCCGGCTTCTTCCCCTCGACCTTCTGGGGACCCACCTTGCGATCGGGTGGGAACGCGAGCTCGAGCGTCGAGCCGTCATAGCTCGCGACCGTCGCCGACTCGAGGATCGCCGCGAGGATCATCTGCCGGTTCCCGGAGAGATGCTCGAGCAGGGACTGCCAGGAACGGCGCAGCAAGGCGACGTCGACGCTGCCGGCGTCGGCGGCGTGCGGCACGGGCATCTGTCCCGGCACCTCGGCGGGCGGCACGGCCGAAACCTCGACGTCGGGTGGCGAGACTTCGTCGGTCCTGGCCTCGGCGATGTCGGCGGACTCGGTGACATCGGGTGGCTCGGCGTCCGGCACCACGACCGCCGACGGCGGAGGGTCGACCGGGTTCACCGGCTCGACGTCGTCGGCAGGGCTCCTCGGACCGGCTGCGTGCAGCACGTCGGCGGCGGTGGGCACCACCGCGCCGGGGTCCAGGTTGGCCAGGCGCTCGAGACGCTCGAGCCGGGTGAGCAACGCACTCGGGTCGGCGTCGGTCTCCGGCATCGTGGAGCGCACGAGCGCAAGCTCGAGCGAGAGGCGCGGCGAGGTCGTCCAGCGCATGTCGTTCTGGGCCGACAGCAACAGGGCCAGCACACGCGCGAGCTCGCCGGGCGAGAACTTCTCTGCCTGGATGCGCAGCGTGTCGTAGGCATCATCGGGCACGTCGACCAGGTCGGGCTGGCCTGGCGCCGTCTTCACGAGCATCAGGTTGCGGAAGTGCGCGAGCGACTCCGCGGTCACGTTGCGGAGATCCTGGCCGTCCTGCACCAGTCGGCCGACGATCTCGAAGACACCCTTCGCGTCGCCGATCGCCACCGCATCGGCGAGCTCGTGCTGCACCTCGCCCCGCGGGGCACCGAGCAGCGTACGCACCACGTCGTCGTCGATCGTGGCGCCGCCCATCACGCCTGCCTGATCGAGCAGCGAGAGCGCGTCGCGGGCCGAGCCCTCGGCCTGGCGCGCGAGAGCGTGGGCCGCGGACGGCTCGAGCGTCTGCCCCTCGGCCTGGGCGACCTCGACGAGGTGCGCCGAGAGATCATCCATCGTCAGACGCCGGAAGTCGAACCGCTGGCAACGCCCGACGATCGTGGCCGGCATCTTGTGCGGCTCGGTGGTGGCGAGCACGAAGCGAACGCCCGTCGGCGGTTCCTCGAAGACCTTGAGCAGGGCGTCGAACGCCTCGCGTGACAGGCGCTGGGCCTCGTCGATGATGTAGACCTTCTCGCGACCCTGCACCGGCGCGGTGGGCGCCTTCTCGCGGAGCTCGCGGGCGTCCTCGACCCCTCCGTGGCTCGCCGCGTCGATCTCGACAACGTCGAGGTGGGTGCCGTCACGCACGGCCACGCATTGCGAGCATGTGCCGCACGGCTCGGCGGTCGGCC
Organism: uncultured Actinomycetes bacterium; assembly: GCA_963728665.1. Taxonomy (GTDB): domain Bacteria; phylum Actinomycetota; class UBA4738; order UBA4738; family HRBIN12; genus JAOUEA01. Next base: position 16,261 of record CAVSLG010000009.1, read on the forward strand.
CCTGCTCGCAGTTGACCATCTTGGCCAGGATGCGAGCGGTCGACGTCTTGCCCGTGCCCCGCGGGCCGCAGAACAGGAACGCGTGGTGCAGACGACCCTCACGGATCGCGCCCGTGAGCGCGCGCACGACGTGGTCCTGCCCGAGCACCTCGGCGGGCGTCTGCGGCCGGTACCGGCGGTACAGGGCCTGGTGCTGCTTCTCGTCCGCCACGTGCCTCCCACCGTTCCACGACCGGCGACCTCGCCGGCTCGACCCGCCGCTCACCAACCTCCATCAGGAGGAGAAGGTGGCCGTGCACCCGCCGTCGACCACGGATGACTCGGTCGCTACCTGGAACGGCAGCTCCAGCCAGGCATCCCTGCGGCACCCACCGGCCTCCGCTTACGGCTGCTTCCTTCCGGACCTGACCGGGTTCGCGGGCCGATGTCGCGCAGGACCCGACCTTCAACGCTCCGTTCCGAGGGCTGCCCCGGACCTTCCGGGCCTCGGGCGGGGATTCAGCCCCGCTGAAGCGGATCGCGGGTACAGGGCACCGCTAGCTCCCCGCCTAGCACGGCCACGGGCAGTATACGTGGGGGGTCCGACGAGCGGAGGTCCGACGTGGATGACGTGGTGCGAGCTGCCCTGTGGGGATTCCTCGCGGCATCGGCGTTGCCGCTCGGGGCGCTCTTCGCGATGCGGTACACGCTGCCGACGCGCACGGTCGGCGCGATCATGGCGTTCGGTGCCGGAACGCTGATCACCGCGGTCACCTTCGAGCTGGTCGACCAGGCGTTCAAGCGGGCCGACCTGTGGCCGGTCGTGCTCGGCCTCGGGATGGGCGCCATCGCGTTCACCGCCGGCGACGCCGCGCTCGTCAGGTACGGCGGCCGACGCCATCGCCGTCCAGACGCGGGCATCGCCGACGATGACGGCGGACTGCCGATCGCGCTCGGCGCCGTGCTCGACGGTATCCCGGAGTCCCTCGTGTTGGGGATCTCGCTCGCGACCGGCGGCGCGGTGAGCGTGACGTTCCTGATCGCCGTGTTCGTCTCCAACGTGCCTGAGTCGCTTGCCTCGACCCGAGGGATGATCGCGGCCGGCCACTCGCGAGGTCGCGTGCTCGCATTGTGGCTCGTGGTCGCCGTCGTGAGCGCGACGTTCGCTGCGCTCGGCGCGACGCTCGATCGTCTCGACCAGGGGGTCGTGGCGATCGTGCAGTCGTTCGCGGCCGGTTCGCTGCTCGCGCTGATCGCCGATTCCCTGCTCCCCGACGCCTACCGGGACTCGGGACTCCGGACCGGCTTGTTCGTCGTGCTCGGGTTCGCCCTCGCGTTCGCGCTCACGGCCCTGGACTGATAGGGGGTCCGGCAACGCCGCGGTACCCTTGGAGCCCCTATGCCCCCCTCGGGAACCCTCCGCAGACGTTCGATGCTGATCACCGTGGTCGTCCTCGTGGCGATCGGCGGAACTGCGCTCGTTTGGCCGGGCTCAGGGGCATCGAGCCCGGCAGCGCCTCCGACCGCCGCGGGCACGTCGACCGTGACTCCCGCACCGTCGGACGTCGAGACGATCGCGCCAGATCGCCTCGCCCGCCGGGTCTGCAAGGTCGTGCCACGCGAGATCTCGGTGCGCACCGTCAACGGCACGCATCCTGTGCGCAGCGGTGATCTGCAGATGATCACCCCGTTCCCCGACTTCGTGTCGTCCGGACTCACGCATGCGACCCCCTTCGATCACACGCAGGAGGTGCCGTTGCTGCTGTACGGACCCGGGGTCGTGAAGCCCGGCGTATACGAGCAACCGGCCGTCCTCACCGACGTGTCGCAGACCGCTGCGTCGATGCTGGAGTTCGACGGGTTCACCGCCCCCGACGGCCGGGCACTCGACGAGGCGCTGCTGCCGGCCGACGAGCGGACGCCGCCGAAGCTGCTCATCACGATGGTGTGGGACTCCGCCGGCGTCGATCTGCTGGAGCGGTGGCCGCAGTCGTGGCCCTACCTGCGCCAACTCTCGCGCGCCGGCGCGTGGTTCACCGACGCCCAGCTGAATTCGGCGCCCGCCAACACCCCCCCGAGCCACGCGACGATCGGCACCGGCGCCTACCCACGACACCACGGGTTCGCCGACGAGTACATCTGGATCAACGGATCGCTGCAGAAGCCGAACGCGGAGGGCCCGACGTTCCTCAACTCCCGACGCTGGCCGACACCTACGACCTGGCGATGAACAACGAGCCGATCGTCGGCGGCGCCGCGAGCCTCTCGGCGCACCTGATGATGATGGGCCACGGCCTCGCCTGGCAGGGAGGCGACGACGACATCGCGATCGCGCGCGAGGTGCAGGGCGCCGCGACCGGCGGCGACGACACCGCGAACGAATGGGGTCTCACCGACGGCATGCGACCGTACTACCGCATGCCCGAGTGGGTGAACGACGAGTCGATCGACGCCTCGTTCGAACAGGCGAAGACCGCGCTCGACCAGCGAGACGGCAGCCTCGACGGCCTCTGGCGCGGCTTCTCGATCGAGCAGATGGCCGACGGCTTCAATACGCCGGCTCGTTCGCCCTACCAGACCACCCTGTTCGAGGAACTCGTGAAGCGGGAAGGGTTCGGCGACGACCGCGTGCCCGACCTGCTCTACCTCAACTACAAGATCATCGACACGATGGGCCACCAGTTCTCGGCCGACGGCGTCGAGATGACCGACGGGCTCGAGGTCCAGGACGGCGAGCTCCGCCGATTCGTGCGGTTCCTTGAACCAGGAGGTCGGTCGCGGCGAGTGGGCGATGATCCTGACGGCCGACCACGGCATGCAGCGCGACCCGACGGCGATCGGCGCGTTCCTGATCGACATCGAACGGCTGAGCGCCGCGGTCGAGTCCGCGTTCGGCGGCACGCAGGCCCGGCCCGTGATCCTGAAGGCGCGGCCCACCCAGATGTGGCTCGACGAGAAGCTGCTCGAGCGCGAGGGCTACACCGTGGAGCAGGTCGCCGAGTTCATCCAGGGGCTCACGCAAGCCGACCTGGCGACGACGGCCGGCACCCAGCCGGGTGAGGCCGACGATCAGGCGTTCCAGGCGGTCTTCCCGACCTCGACGATCGAGCAGCTTCCCTGCCTGCCCGAGTCGATGCGCGCCGCGTAGCGCGGTCACACGGGAACCTGCGGTCGACCTCGCATCGTCGGAATCGGGTCAGCTCATCGGGCCTGCGAGTGGCCCACATGCCTGGAGGTCACGATGCGCATCACCGCCCGGTCCCGCTGGATCCTGCTCACCTCGATCGCCGTGCTCCTGGTCGTCGCCGTCGGCGCCGCGTTCGCCGCGTCGACCGGCGACCCTGACGCACCCGTCAGCTCCGGTCCTATCCGATGACGTGCCACCGAGCGACGGGGAGCCCGTGCTCGTGGAACCGAGGCCCGGCATGACCGACGTGTACAGCGCGACCTTTCGACACCGCCAGCGTGAACGACGACGGCACGAGCGTCACGATCGACTTCGTGAGCGGGGTCGAGCCGTGCGCCGTGCTCGACCACGTCGACGTTCGGTACGGGACCGATGCCGTGACGATCACGTTGTACGAGGGCCACGACGCCGACGCGGGAGACGTTGCGTGCATCGAGATCGGCGTGTTCAAGCGGGTGGTCGTGCACCTCGACGAGCCGCTGGGCGACCGCGAGATCGTCGACGGCGCCGCCGTGTGAATCGCGGCCCTAGGGGAGTCGAGAAGCCTCGGCCTCGAGGTCGGCGGCCGCCGCCCCCCGGACCCACACCTCCCAATCGGACACCGACACGAAGCCGAGCCGCTCGTACATCGACCGCGCCTCGTCGCTCGGGTGCAGCCATGCGAGGTCGGTGCCCGGGAACGCTCGAGCCGCCTGGAAGGTCATGGCCGACCCGAGGCCCCGCCCCCGCGCCGCCGGCACCACGCCGACCCCCATCACGCCGACCGTGAAACCGTCGCGGTAGGCGGAGGCGATCCCGACCGGGTCGACCCCTCGCCACCCGACGAACATCCGGGCGTGAGGGGCTCCGAGGGCGGCGGCGCCGTAGAAGGCGCGACCGACCGCGGGATCGTCCCCGAACGCGAGGACACCGACCTGCACGAGGGCCTCCGCATCGTCCGGGCCGTCGACCGCACGGATCTCGACGCCGTCGGGCGCCGGCGCATCGGGGATCGCCCGGGGATCGATCACCATGCCCGGGCGCTCGATGATGCGGTTGAGACCCATCAAGCGGACCGCCGCATCGACCTTCGGATGACGCAGGACCTGCAGGTCGATGCCGAACTGCAGGTCTCGGCTCACGAACTCGGCCTCGGCGGCAACGAGCGCGGCCGTGGCGTCACGCGGTTCGGCCTTGACCACGACGGAGCTGAGCGCGGGGTCGGCGAGGTTCGCCAGCGCGAGCACGAGGCCGTCGATCTCGAGCACCTCTGCGCCGACGACGTTCGCCCGCCGGGCACGCTCGGCCGCGACGAGTCCGAGCGCGAGTCGTTCGGCCGGCTCCACGGCCAGAGTCTGCCAGGGTCGCGGACGACGCGCGGATGCGATCGCGGGTCTCGGTAGGCTCGTGGCGTGAAGGTCGGAGCGGTGATCGTGGACTTCGACGGCACCGCGTGCCTGCACGACGTGGCCGAGCACCTGCTGCAGACGTTCGCTCCGGGGACTGGGAGTCACTCGACGAGGCCTGGGAGCGAGGTGCGATGGGATCCCAGGAGGTCGTCGCCGCACAGAGTGCCATGCTCGACGCCGATCGTGACACGCTGCTCGGGTTCGTGCGGTCGCACTGCGAGATGGATCCCACGTTCGCGCCGTTCGTCGGCTGGGCGCACGACCACGGCATCGACGTCGCCGTCGCGTCCGACGGCTTCGGCTTCTACATCGAGCCGCTCCTCGCCGCGGCTGGTGTGCCGCCGATCCCCGTGATCACGAACGAGCAGGTCTGGAACGACGACGAGCGACCCGGGGGCCTTCGCTTCGTCAACCGACACCCGGAGTGCTTCGGGTGCGGCACCTGCAAGATGCAGGCCGTTCTCTCCCGTCGGCGGGCCGACGCCGCCGTGGCGTTCGTGGGGGAAGGCTCGAGCGACCGGTACGGGGCGCTCTACGCCGACGTGACGTTCGCGAAGCTGGGGTTGGTCGCCCACTGCGAGCGAGACGGCGTTCAGTTCGTGCCGTGGACGGACTTCGACGACGTGCGTCGTTGGCTCGATGGCGTGCACGCCGCTTCCCGGACCCATAGCCCCCGAGCCGTGCCCCGGCTGGACCGTACCCTGAACGGCATGCACCCGATCGACCTTCCCGATGGGTACGCCGCCCGGCCTTCGGCGCCCGACGACCTCGAGGCCACGTTCCGGCTCGTCGCCGCAGCCGAATCACACGACGACGGTGCGGCCGAGATCGCCTTGAGCGACATCGCCGCCGAATGGGAGCGACCCGACTTCGACCTCGAGACGATGTCGATCGCCGTCTGGCACGGCGACGAGCTCGCTGCGAGCGGCGACGTGTTCATGGGCCGAGCCGAGGTCGACGTCGCTCCCGCCCATCGCGGCCGCGGGCTCGGGTCGGCCCTTCTGCCGTGGACGTGGTCGGTCGCACGTGCCGACGGGAGGAGCTCCGTCGGGCAAACGGTGTCGGACAAGCGCACGGACGCCGCGACCCTGTTCGCCGCGCACGGGTACGAGGTCGGCCACACTGCGTGGGCGCTGCGCATCGATCTCGCCGACGAGCCGCCGCCGGCTCCGACCCTGCCGGACGGGCTCGCGTTCCGTGACTTCCACCCCGGTGACGACGATCGGGCGGTCTTCGAGGTGATCGACGTGGCGTTCGACGAGTGGACCGACCGGGAGTCGCATGGCTTCGACAACTGGGCGCCGGCGTTCTTGCACCGCGACGAGGTCGTGCCCGAGCTCGTACCGGTCGTGGTCGACGGCGATCGCATCGTGGGCGTGGCGCTCAACTACCACTACGGCGTCGACGACGACGTGGAAGGCTGGACCCAACAGCTCGCCGTCGACCGCGCGTATCGAGGTCGTGGACTCGGTCGTTCGCTCCTTCAGGAGAGCTTCCGGCGGTTCCACGGCGTGGGCTACCGACACGCAGGCCTCTCCACCGACTCGCGCACGGGCGCGCTCGGCCTCTACGAGCACGTCGGCATGCGCGTGCGTTCCAGCTTCACGCGGTACACGAAACAACTCACCGACAGCTGAGCGCCGACGCACCCGATCGGCGGTGGCCGAGGGATTCGAACCCTCGAGGGAGTTGCCCCCCTACACGCTTTCCAGGCGTGTCCCTTCGGCCGCTCGGGCAGGCCACCGCGACGAGTCTAGCGAGCGGCCCCTGCTCGAAGCCCCGCCAGCACCGCATCGACCTTCTCGTCGACGAAGCGCACGTAGACCGCGCGGCCCCCTGCGTTGAGGTGGTAGCCGTCGTCGGCGAACCACTCCGGGTGGTCGTGGCTCTTCGACCACCAGCGGATCACGTGCACCTTGTCGTGGCCGTTCGCGCACGCGTGCAGCGTGTCGTTGTTCGGCCCCTCCCAGCTGCGCGGCACCTTGATCGTCACGAGGAACACGCGCCGCTTCGGCCCTACGTATCCGACGAGCCGGTCGCAGTCGCCCGGGTCGATCGCGCCGTTGGTGCCGAGGTGCACGATCACGCGCTTGGGAAGCGAGCCGTCCTGCGCCTTGTGGCGAACGACCCACACTCCGGCGCCGAACTGACGGCCCACACTCGCGTTGACCCCGTAACCGAGCGGTCGCAGCTCGGGCTTCGCCGAGAGCATGATCGAATCGCCCACGCCGAACCGCCCCTTCGGGGGCGAAGCCGCGAGCACCGGCGAGGTGAGGGTGGCGGCGAGCGCCACGATCATCAGCGTCGTCGCGACGACGCGGTGGGGGGAGCGGTCAGTTCGATCCATGGTTCCCATCAACGGCCGGGCGGGAACTCGCCTTGAGGCCACGATGGCACGAGCAACGACGCGCGGGCGACCCGAAGGGATGGGCCCGCCACGACTTGCGCCGTTCGTCGACGCGACAGCGTCGCTTCTCGACAACGCAGGGCTCGGACGACCCTGACCTCTACACCTTCAGCGGGCACCTCACCTTCTACCCGGAGGCGATCGCCCCGGGCGGCGGCGGTGGTCGTGAACGCGTTCGCACACGTCGTGCTGACCCGTGACGCCTCGGGGGTCGTCGCGGGCACGTCGACGGCATGCGGCAGTTCCGCTTCCGGGACACGCAGGACCTCGCCGTGATCGATGCAGAGGACACCCTCCGGTTCCTTCCAGGACGACAGGGCCAACGGAGGGAACGAGTACTCGGTCAGGGCGGTGTCGCGGATCCGTTTGTACGACGGGCACTCACCGCGAACGAGGTCGCGGCGCTCGCGTGCGGCGAGATCCCGAGCACGTTGCGCGGCACGGTCGGCGACATCACCGGAACCGCGGCCGACGAGGTCATCATCGCAGGCGCCGGCGACGACACCCTCGGACGGGGGCGTTCGGCAACCGTGGCGCCGACCGGGCACGGCGGTTCCGCGAACCCTGGGTTCGTTCAGGAGCGCTCGAGCTCGACGGTGGTCGAGATGCCGAGGTGCAGCGCCAGCGACGTGAGCCCGGCCCAAAGGATCAGCGCGACCACCGCGAGCAAGGGCCCGTAGGTGCGGCTCGAGGAGCTCGAGAGGGCGAAGTAGAGGCTCAACAGGGCCGTGAAGGCGGCCCATATCACGAGCGACACGCCGGCGCCGGCGAGCACGTGACGCGTCGAGCCGAGCGGCATCGCGGGCGAGACACGCAGCAGGAGCAGGAGCCCGGCTCCGGCGAGCGCCAGGCCGACCGGCCATCGCACGACCTCCCACACCACCTGGGCAGTTTCCTCGAGCCCCAATCCGCTCACGACCGCCCCTCCGGCCCCGATCGCGAGACCTCCGAGGGTGAGCAGCGCCCCTACCGGTATCGCGACGAGCGCCGCGACCACGTATCGCCTGGCGGTCGGGCGATCCCGGTCCCGACCAGCGATGCGATTGGCGCTCCGCTCCACCTGCGCCATCGCGAAGGTGCCGGCGATCCAGGCGGTGGCGAGCCCCACGAAGGCCGCGACGGTTCCGCCGCTCGCCCCCTGCTGGGCGGCCTCCTTGAGCAGGCTTCCCGACGGACCGGGCGAGACGGACTCGGCCAGGTGCTGAACGAGACGGCGGACCTCCGGGAGGGCGAGCATGCTCGCGAGGCCAACGAGGCCGATGAACCCCGAGAGGACGACGAGCAACACCTGGTACGCGAGCGCCCGCGTGTGGCTCGTCCCGTCGGCCCCGCGGAAACGCCGCACGACGTCGGCCACGAACGCACCGGCACGCCGGGGCGATGCGTCCGCGACGTGGAGCGTGTGATCCTGCGCGATGGAGGTCATAGCCGCGGACTTCCCCAACCGGACGGCTCTTCAAACGGACCTGCGCACCTCGGCGGCACGCTCGCGCGGGTCGGGGTAGGCTTCGGGGCCATGTCGGGGGATCCAGCGACCGAGCGATGGTTCCTCGGCCCGGACGAGCGCGGCAACCCCGCGACCTCGCTCGACCGCCGGCGCGGCGACGGGATCGCCTGGAGCGCTGGCAATCACGTCGAGACGCTCGTGCATGGCCGCCCGTACTTCGAGGCCTTGCACGAGACCCTGTGCCTCACCGGACCCGGCGACTCGGTGTCGCTCGCCGATTGGCGGGGCGACCCCGACGAGCGGCTGGTCGACGACCGAGACCTGGCCGGCGTCCTGTCGGACCTGGCGAAGCGAGGCGTCGCCGTGCGCGGGCTGGTCTGGCGCTCGCACCCGAAGGCCACGGGCTTCCACCTGGAGCATCACGTCGCGCTGGCCAGGGAGGTCAACGCCGCCGGCGGCCAGATCCTTCTCGATCAGCGGGTCCGGTGGGCCGGTTCCCACCATCAGAAGCTGGTCCTGATCCGGCACGCGGGCGATCTCTCCCGCGACGTGGCGTTCGTTGGCGGCATCGACCTGTGCCACGGACGGCGCGACGATCATGAGCATCTCGGGGACCCGCAGCCCGAGGAGCTCGACGAGCGATACGGCGAGCGCCCGCCGTGGCACGACATCCAGATCCGCGTGCGCGGCCCGGCAGTCGGCGATCTCGATCACGCGTTCCGCGAACGCTGGAACGACCCCACGCCGTTGGAGGACCGCCGCACGCCGCTGCGCGCGATGCTCTCGAGGGCGGCAGACCACCCCCCACACCCCGATCCGCTGCCCGAGGCTGCCCCCGACCCACCGCGGGCGGGCGACATGGCGGTGCAAGTGCTCCGCACGTACCCGACCAAGCGACCGCCCTACCCGTTCGCCCCCGAGGGCGAGCGGAGCATCGTCCGCGCCTACCGGAAGGCGTTCGAGCGCGCCCGCTCGCTGATCTACGTGGAGGACCAGTACCTGTGGTCCAGCGACGTCAGCGCGCTGTTCGCCGAGGCGATGGAGCGCACGCCCACGCTCAAGGTGATCGTGATGGTGCCGCGCATCCCCGAACGAAACGGGCCGTTCTCGGGCCCGCCACACCGGCTCGCGCAGCTCGAGCTCGTCGATCGCCTCGAGGCCGTAGGGCGCGAGCGGTTCGCGATCTACGACCTCGAGAACGGGGCGGGAACGCCCATCTACGTGCACGCCAAGACGGTCGTGGTCGACGACACGTGGGTGGCGGTGGGCTCGGACAACTTGAACCGCCGGTCGTGGACGCACGACTCCGAGCTCTCGTGCGCGGTCGTCGACGGGACCCGTGACCGACGTGAGCCGCTCGACCCCGGGGGTCACGGCGACGGGGCTCGAGCGTTCGCCCGCGAGCTGCGACTCGCCCTGATGCGTGAGCACCTCGGCCTTGACGACGACCGTGGACTGGTGGACCCGAACGAGGCCTTCGACCGCGCCCACCGGGCGGCGGAGGCGCTCGACGACTGGCACGAACGAGGACGCCGCGGCCCTCGCCCACCCGGACGGTTGCGCGCCCACCGGCTCTCCGACGTGCGTTGGTGGGAACGATGGTGGGCGCGACCCCTCTGCCGCACGATCGTCGACCCCGACGGGCGGCCGCGCGCGATGCGGCGCGACGGGCGCTACTGACCCGCGGCCTCCCGAGCGAGCCGGTCGTCCAGGGTCACGATCGCACAGAGGACTGCCCGCCCCATCCGAGCCAGGGGACGCGGAGGTCGGAAAGTCCTTCGATCAGCGACGTTTGCCAGAGACCGAGAGCGGTGAAACTCGTGCCATGGAAAGCAGCTCGGTCTCGTCCGTGGACCGCCCAGGCGATCGTGCTGTCGATCGACCGAACGATCGGCCAGACGACCGATCCCTCCGGGCCCGACGTCCCGTGGCCGTCGCCGCCGGGGTCGGGGCAGCCGGCGCCGTCGTCATGTGTGCGATCCTCGCGGGTCTCGGCCTCTCGCTGACCGAGGGGCTGCTCAGCGGCCCGCTCGGGCACTGGGACGAGTCGGTCAACGACTGGTTCCTCAACCATCGCACCCCGTCGGTGAACGGCGTGGCACACGTCGGCTCCACCATCGGGGGCACGGGGTGGATCATCGGTGTCGCGGCTTTCGTCGTGATCGCGTTCCTATCGTTCGGCTGGAGACGGGGAGCGGGACTCCTGATCGTGGCGCTCGCGGTGGAGGTGTCCGTTTTCCTGCTGACCACGGTGATCGTGGCGCGTGAGCGACCCACCGTTCCACAACTTGAAGCGTCCCCTCCGACGTCCAGCTTCCCGTCCGGGCACGCCGCGGCCGCGATCACGCTCTACGTCGGCCTCGCGTTGGCCCTGACGCCGCATGTCAGGAGCTGGTGGTTACGCGTAATCGTGTGGCTCGTGGCGGTCGCGATCCCGCTGTTCGTGGCCGTGTCGCGGATCTACGCCGGCATGCACCACGTGACCGATGTGGCGGGGAGCCTCGTGCTCGGCGCGGGAGCGCTCGCGACGGCGACGATCGCCGTGAGACCGCCCAAGGGGCACGCCCGATGACGACCGTCGCCGTGGTCGCGCACACGGGGAAGACGACGGGCGGGGGCCTGATCGAACTGCGGCGCCGCCTGGCGGAGGAGGGCGTCACCGAGCCTCTGTGGTTCGAGGTACCCAAGAGCAAGCGCGCGCCCAAGGAGGTGCGGAAGGCGATGGATGCCGGTGCCGACCTCGTGCTCGTGTGGGGCGGCGATGGCATGGTCCAGCGGTGCGTCGACGCCCTGGCGGGATCCGACACCGCGATGGCGGTGGTGCCCGCGGGCACCGCCAACCTGTTCGCGGCCAACCTGGGCATCCCGCAGCACATCGCGGGAGCCGTGCGGGTCGCGATGCGCGGCTCACGCACGCGACTGGACGTGGGCCGCATCAACGGCGAGCGGTTCGCGGTCATGGCGGGCGTCGGCGTCGATGCCCTGATGATCAGGGACGCCGACGCCGGCCTGAAGGACCGCATCGGCAAGCTCGCCTACGTGGTCACCGGAGCTTCCGACATCCGCGTCCCTCCGTTTCGCGCCCACGTCAAGGTCGACCGAACTTCGTGGTTCGACGGCGACGTGAGCTCGGTGCTGGTGGGCAACGTGGGCACGATCATGGGAGGCATCGAGGCATTCGACCACGCGCGGCCCGACGACGGCGTGCTGGAGATCGGCGTCGTCACCGCCGACGGGGCCCTCGAGTGGGTGCGCACGCTGGGCAGGGCGGCGGTCGGCACGACCGCACGCTCGCCGTTCGTGCAGACGGTGTCGGGGCGGCGCGTCCGGATCAAGCTCGATCGTGAGATGCCCTACGAGCTGGACGGTGGCGACCGGCCGGCGGCCCGATCGCTCAAGGTCGACGTCGAGGCGGCCGCCGTCACCGTGTGCGTGCCGCCGAGCTCGGCGTTCGCGACGCGGACGGGGACATCCGCGGCGGCCGCCATCGACGAGAGAGGAGGTCGGTCGTGACAGGCAAGAAGGTGCAGGCGAAGGGGAAGCTCAACAGGCAGGCCGGGGCGGTCCGCCAGCTGGCCGGTCGCCTGAAGGGCGACCGCGCCCTCCAGGCGAAGGGTCTCGCGCAGCGGGCCAAGGGCTCAGTGCAGTACGCCGCGGGTGTGGCGTCACGCAAGGTCACCGAGTAGACGACGGAGCGGTCGCCGAGCCGCGAGCCGTTCACGAAGGCGTGCTCGACACCGACGCGTGTGGTTGGACGGGTGAACGACACGGCCGCCGTTCCGTTTGCGCGGACATCGCGCGGGGAACCTTTCGGGCTCGAGAACCCCGTCACCCCACGCGACCGAGGTGCACAGGTTGGGCATGGACATCGGACGACCGTTGCGAGGCATCGACGGCTTCCAACGAACCCACGGCTGGCTCGGGTTCCCGCTCGCAGTCGCGAAGCGCTTCGGAGAGAGCGGCGCGGGGAGCCTCGCCGCAACGATCGCCTACTACGGATTCTTCTCGGTGTTCCCCCTCTTGATCGTGCTCGTCTCGGTGGCCGGCCTCGTGCTGAGTGACCGGCCGGACCTGCAGGCGAACCTGCTCGATTCCGCGCTCGCACAATTCCCGGTCGTCGGCACCGAGATCCGCCGGAACGTCGGCTCGATCGACGGCTCCGGCGTCGCGCTCGCGGTCGGCGTCGCGCTCACGCTCTGGGCCGGGCTCGGCGGCGTGCGCTCGGCACAGGTCGCGATGGACACCATCTGGGACGTGCCTCGGAAGGCCCGACGCGGAACGCCGGCCTCCATCGCGATGGCGCTCGCGATGGTCGCGGTGCTCGGCGCGTTCGTCCTCGGTGGCGCCGTGTTCGCGGCACTGGCCGCCGCGGCGGGGGGCATGCTCGGATCGATCGCGGGCCTGGCCGCCTCGGCGGCGCTCAACGTCGTCGTCTTCGCGATCGCCTACCGCGTGCTGACCACGGCGGACGTGGGCTGGCCCGACGTGGCATCCGGCGCCGTGCTCGCCGGGATCGGATGGACGGTCCTCCTCACCGCCGGGAGCACGATCGTGGGGAACCGCATCGCGTCGTCGTCCGACGTCTACGGGTCCTTCGCGCTCGTGATCGGGCTGCTGGCGTGGATCTACCTCGGCGCCCAGCTCATGCTCGTCGGCGCGGAGCTGAACGTCGTGCTGAAGCTTCGGCTGTGGCCCCGGTCCCTCCAGGGCGAGCTGACCCGAGCGGACCGCCTCGCCTTACGGCGGTCGGCCGGGCAGGAAGAACGCAAGGATGAGGAGGTCGTGAGCGTGCGTTTCAAGCAGGAGGACGACCGATCGAGATCGATGGGGAAGGAGCGCGACATGCAGTGCGGACACGATGGATGCACCTGTCACGTCGAGCAGAGCGGAGGATTCTGCTGCGATCACTGCCGCGAGCACGCGGGTGACACCGCTCACGGAGCCCACACGTGCGAGTGCGGTCACCCCCAGTGCCAGGCGATGGAGTCCCGCACGGACGAGCGAACGGAGCCGGATCTCCGAGCAGCCGTCGAGTGAGGCTTCCAGAACCCGGTGGCTCGCTCGCCGCTCGTCGCAGGGCGCTGGTCACGTCCGGCTGACCGCGCGATCGAGCCGGTCGAGGAACGGAGCCTCGGCATCGTGGCCTGAGACGCGACGGGTGCGCACCAATCGGTGCGCACCCGTGCGCATCGTCGCACGTCAGCGACATCCTCGCGGAGGCGGCGTGATTTGAACACGCGAGGGGCGGTTTAGACCCCTAACCGCTTTCGAGGCGGTCCCGTTCGTCCGCTCCGGCACGCCTCCGTCGACGAGTCTAGCAACGCGCGGCACACGGTTCCGTGGCATCATCGCGACGACGGGAGCCGGGCGTCGGAGCTCGGCCGAGGAAGCCGGAGGCGCTGCGTGGACGCGAAGGACCTCGAGACCGTGCCCCTGTTCGCGGGGCTGTCCAAGAAGGAACGTCAGCACGTCGCGGGGTACGCCGACGTCGTGGACCTGCCCATCGGTTACCACCTGTGCGATCAGGGCGCGTTCGCGCACGAGTTCTTCGTGCTGCTCGACGGCGACGTCGAGGTCACCCAGGACGGGCGCCACCTCACGGACCTCGGTCCCGGTGACTTCTTCGGCGAAGTCGCGCTCATCGAAGGCGATCGACGCACGGCGAGCGTCGTGGCCTCGACGCCGATCACGGCGATCGTGATGCACCAGCGGGACTTCGATTCGATGCAGCGGGAGCTGCCTCACGTGGCCGAGCAGATCCACGAGGCCGTGCACGCGAGGTCGCCTCGTCACCCCGACGACTGATCGGCCGCGCCACCGCGGCGCACCCGGAAGAACGTCCGCAACACCTCGCCGCACGCATCGGCGAGCACGCCAGAGGTCAACTCCACTCGGTGGTTCAAGCGCGGGTCGCGCACCAGATCGCCCAGCGAGCCCGCGAACCCTGCCTTCGGATCATCGGCGCCGAAGACCACCCGATCGACCCGCGCCAGCACGATGGCGCCAGCGCACATCGCACACGGCTCCAGCGTGACGACGATGGTGCAGCCGTCGAGCCGCCACGATCCGGTGCGGCGAGCGGCCTCGCGGAGCACCAGCATCTCCGCGTGCGCGGTGGGGTCGCCCAGCCGTTCCCTCGCGTTCCCGGCGGACGCGATCACGGCGCCGCTGCGCACGATCACGGCGCCCACGGGGACGTCGCCCGCCTCCACACACGACCTGGCCTCATCGAGCGCCAGACGCATCGCGGCCTCGTCATCGAGATGGCTGCTCTGACCCATGCTAGTAGCGGTCGATCTCGTGCAGCCGTTCGTCGTCGATGCCGAAATGGTGCGCGATCTCGTGCACGACCGTCTGGCCGATCACGCGCTTCAGCGCGTCGTCGTCGTTCCCGGCCTCCGAGGCGATCGGCGCCGCGAACAACGTGATGCGATCGGGTAGCACCCCCGAGTAGTCGCCCCCGCGCTCGGTGAGCGGGATGCCCTCGTACAACCCGAGCGTGTCGGGATCGACGTCGTCAGGCGGACGGTCGTCGACGAGCACCTCGACGTTGTCGAGCGTGCGGTGCACCCACTCGGGCAACGCGTCGAGCGCCTCGGCAACGAGGGCCATGAACCGGTCCTGATCTGGTGTCGGCACAGGGCCGGGCGAGGTTCGGCCAGACGACATCCCGGTAGCCTACGCGCATGCCCGGAGGGCTCCTCACCGACCTGTACGAGCTGAACATGGCGGCCAGCTACCTCCGTCGCGACATGGACGGCCTCGCGACGTTCAGTCTCTACGTGCGGGGACTCCCGAAGGCGCGAGGGTTCCTGGTGGCTGCCGGGCTCGAGCCGTGCCTCGACTTCCTGGAGTCGTTCTCGTTCACCGAGGACGACCTCGCGGCGCTCGGCGCGATGGGCTTCGACGACCGAGCGCTCGAGGACTTCTCGAGCCTTCGGTTCGAGGGCGATGTCTGGGCGGTGCCGGAAGGGCGTGTCGTCTACTCCGAGGAACCGATGCTCGAGGTGACCGCGCCGGTCGCGATCGCCCAGGTGGTCGAGACCGTGCTGCTGAACCAGATCACGCTGCACACGACTCTCGCCTCGAAGGCTGCCCGTTACGTGCTCGCCGCCGAGGGCCGGCAGCTCGTCGACTTCGCGTTCCGGCGCACCCATGGGATCGAAGCGGCGATGGCGGTCGCCAGGGTGAGCGCCCTCGTGGGGTTCGCAGCGACCTCGAACGTCGAGGCGGCTCGTCGCTACGAGCTCGTCGTCGCCGGCACGATGGCGCATTCCTTCATCGAAGCGTTCCCCACCGAGGGCGAGGCGTTCCGAGCGTTCGCCGAGGACCACCCGAGCCGCACGACGTTCCTGGTCGACACGTACGACACCCTGGGTGGCGTGCGGGCCGCGATCGACACGATCGAAGATCTGGCGCTCGACGGCGCGCTCGGGGTGCGGCTCGACAGCGGCGACCTCGACGCACTCGCGCGAGGCGCCCGGGCTCTGCTCGACGAGGCGGGCCTGCGCGACGCGCGCATCTTCGCCAGCGGAGGCCTCGACGAGCTCGAGGTGCACGAGCTCGTGCGCGCCGGCGCGCCCGTCGACGCGTTCGGGGTCGGCACCCAGATGGGTGTGTCCGCCGATGCTCCGTACATCGACTCGGTCTACAAGCTCGTCGAATACGACGGACGACCGGTGATGAAACTCTCTTCGGCGAAGGTGAGCCCACCCGGCCGCAAGCAGGTCTGGCGCCTCGACGACGGGGAGCACCACGATGTGCTCACCCTGCGTGAGGAGGACGGCCCGGCCGGCGCCGTGCCACTGCTCGAACCCGTGATGCGGGAAGGGCGCCGGCTCGCAGCCTCGCCGTCGATCGCCGAGGCGCGCAGCCGCTTCGAGAGGGACCTGGACAACGTGCCGCAGAAGGCCCGACGGCTCACACACCCCGAACACGTGGCGGTGACGCACAGCGAGGCGCTCCGAACGCTCACCGACAGCACCCGCGACGATGCAGAGCGACGGTCGGGGGTCGCGCGATGAGCCACGAGCCGCCAGAGGTATCTGAAGTCGCCGGTGGCCGTCGGCGTCGTTGGCCATGGATCGTGGGCGGCTCGCTCGTCGCGCTCGTGGCCCTCTTCTACCTGGGCGGCGGCTTCTACTTCTCCAACGTGCTCGACGAGCGCGCGCTCGACGGGGCGGCGATGCGGGAGGCGACCGAGACCCTCGAGCCGAACGTGGAGGTGATCGAGCTCTCCGATGCCGCCGGGCTCGAGGCAACCATCACCCTGCGGCCCCTGGAGGACGATCTCGGGGTCGCGACGGAGGGGGTCCAGGGTCTGCGGTGGGCCGAGGGGTACGGTCGCCTGCAGCCCGTCGGCGCGGTCGACGGCGAGACGCTCGAACGTGGATTCGCGCTGGTCAACGGGGATCTCCCGCTGCCCGGCACCCCCGCCGAGCTCGACGTGCGCGCGTACCCGATGGCACCTGCCGACTCGGGCCTGGGGCTTCAGGCCGTCACGGTTCCCGGTCCGCTCGGGGACTACCCCGCCTGGCTGGGTCCCGCCGACGGCCAGACCTGGGCGATCGTCGTGCACGGCAACTCGCTCTCGCCGGCCGACGGGCTGCGCATGGTGCCGATCCTCACCGAGGCCGGGTTCCCCACGTTGGTGACGACCTACCGCAACGACCCGGGCGCGCCGCAGGATCCGAGCGGCAAGCTCAGGTACGGGCTCACCGAGTGGCAGGACCTGGAGGCGATGGTCAGATATGCGCTCGAGCAGGGATCCGACGGCGTCGTGCTCGACGGCTACTCGATGGGCGGCGGCATCGTGATGGCGTTCCTGCAGCGCTCGGAGCTCGTCGGCGAGGTGCGCTCGGTGATCCTCGACGCGCCGATGCTGGACTTCTCGACGACGGTCGACGACAACGCTTCCCGCGAGACGCTGCCCGTGTTGGGCCTGCCATTGCCGCAGTCACTCACCTCGGTCGCGAAGTGGATGGCCGACCTGCGCTTCGAGGTGCATTGGCCGCAGCTCGACTACCTCGCGGACGCGAGCCGCTACGACGTGCGGTTCTTGGTGTTCCACGGCACCGACGACACGACCGTGCCGATCGGCACGAGTCGCGAGTTCGCGGATCTGCTCCCCGAGCAGGTCGATCTGCTCGAATGCGACGGAGCCGAGCACATCGGTTGCTGGAACCTCGATCCCGAGACCTATGCCGCAGCGGTGCGGGCCTTCTTGAACCAGGACTAGACCGAACGCCGGTTGTGCAACGAGGCTCGCTACCCGTAGGGTTCGCGAGACACCCGAACCGATCCCCCCGGGGGAGGGCGCACATGAGGACCGCTATCCGTCTCACGATCATCGCCGCACTGCTGTCGGCGGCCCCCGCCCTGGTCGCGACGGCGTTGGAGAACCCGGACGTCGTCAAGGGCGGCCCCATCTTCGAAGGCTACGGCACCAGCACGCACATCGGATCGCGCCGACTCTTCGGGTGGTCGGCAGAGGTGGCGAGCAGACGCAGCGACCTCGCTGCGTTCGTCGACGTCGCCGGGGGCATGCGGCGCATCAGCGCCGACGGCACGACGGGCTACATGGGCGGTTTCGACTCCGGCACCGACCGCCTGATCTACCAGCAGGTCCGCGGGGGCGAGAGCGACCTGTTCACCTTCGACGTGGGCGCGAACGAGCGCACGGCGCTCACCGAGCTCAACGACGGTCACTGGCAATGGAACCCGGCGATCGACACCCACCGAGGCACGACGTGGGTCGCCTTCGGCGTGAATCGGTTCGGCAGCCCGGGCGCGAAGTGGCGGTTCTTCCTCTACAACACCTCGACCGGTGAGCGCACGCTGCTCGCGGAGACCACGAACCGCTGCGGATGCCTGTTCCCCGGCACCATCGCCTACCCGTGGGTGACGTGGGCCGTTGGGGAGGACGCGTCGGCGTGGCGCTACGACATCAGGACCGGCGAGCAGGTTCCCCTGCTGCCGACCGACCGCGATGAATATGCGGTCACCGTTGCCCCCAACGGCACCGCGTACGTCGCGCAGGGAGGAGATCGGTGCGGGTCGAGCGCAGCCCTCTACCGGGTGGACCTCGACGGCAACCCGACCTTGCTGCTCTCGTTCCGCGACGGCCGAGAGCCTGCGAACCTGAGCGGGGACTTCACGGGCGAGCGCGATCGTGTCTTCTTCGACCGACGGGGGTGCCGCACGAACTCGTCCGACGTCATGCGCATTCGCCGCGCCGACGTGCTTCCCGGGCCTCCGGCCGAGGCCCCGAAGGGCGGCAACGCGGGCGTGCTCAGGCCGTGGGAAGCCAGCTCGGGCGCATCGCTTCGAACGCGCTGATCTTCTCCGCGTTCCGCAGCGAAAGGCCGATGTCGTCGAGGCCCTCGATGAGTCGCCAGTGCGTGAACTCGTCGATGTCGAACGTCTCGTCGAGCCCCGGTGCACGGACGGCCCGGTTGGGAAGGTCGACGACGATGCGCGTCGCGGGGTCATCGAGCACGGCGTCCATCAGCGCACGCACCGACTCGGCGCGCAGTTCCACCGGCAACAGCCCGATCTTGAAGCAGTTGTTGCGGAAGATGTCGGCGAAGCTCGGCGCGATCACGGCCCGGAACCCGTAGTCCTCGAGTGCCCACGGCGCGTGCTCGCGGCTCGAGCCGCTGCCGAAGTTCGCACCCGCGATCAGGATGTTCGCACCCTCGTACCGCTGGTCGTTCAGCACGAAATCGGGGTCCTTGCGCCACTCGTCGAACAGGAACGGCCCGAACCCTGTGCGCTCGATGCGCTTCAGGTACTGCGCGGGGATGATCTGGTCGGTGTCGACGTCGGAACGATCGAGCGGCACCGCGGTGCCCTCGATCACCGCGATCGGATCCACGTCAGACCACCTCCTTGACCGGAAGCTCGTCAGGCGTGCCGAATCGGCCCAGCACGGCGGTCGCGGCGGCGACCGCGGGGCTCACGAGGTGCGTGCGCCCACCCTTTCCTTGGCGGCCCTCGAAGTTGCGGTTGCTCGTGCTCGCACTGCGCTCTCCGGGGGCCAGGATGTCGGGGTTCATGCCCAGGCACATCGAGCAACCGGCGCCACGCCAGGCGAACCCGGCCTCGGTGAAGACCCGGTCGAGCCCCTCCTGCTCGGCCTGCAGCTTCACCGCTACGCTGCCGGGCACCACGAGCGCTCGCAGGTTCGGGGCGACCGTGCGGCCGCCGACGATCTCTGCCGCGAGCCGCAGGTCCTCGATGCGCGAGTTCGTGCAGGAGCCGAGGAAGATCGTGTCTGGCCGGATCTCGCGGATCGGCGTGCCGGGCCGCAGATCCATGTACGTGAGCGCGCGGGCTGCCGCGTTGCGCTTCGACGGCTCCTCGAAACGGTCGGGGTCGGGCACGGCCCCGTCGATCGTGACCGACTGGGCCGGGTTCGTACCCCAGCTCACGTACGGCTTGAGCGTGGTCGCGTCGATCTCGAGCTCGGCGTCGAACCTCGCGCCGGGGTCGCTGGGCAGTCCTCGCCACGCGTCGAGCGCGGCTTCCCAGTCGGGACCTTTCGGGGCATGCGGCCGGCCCTCGACGTAGGCGAAGGTCGTGTCGTCGGGCGCGACCATGCCGGCGCGTGCCCCGCCCTCGATCGACATGTTGCAGATCGTCATGCGCCCTTCCATCGACAGCGCACGGATCGCGGAGCCCCGGTACTCGAGCACGTGTCCGACGCCGCCGCCGGTGCCGATGAGGTTGATGATGCCGAGGATGATGTCCTTGGCGCTCACCCCCTCGGGCAGGTCGCCCTCCACCGTGACCGACATCGTCTTCGCCGGATGCTGTGGCAGGGTCTGCGTGGCGAGCACGTGCTCGACCTCGCTCGTGCCGATGCCGAAGGCCAGCGCGCCGAACGCACCGTGCGTCGACGTGTGCGAGTCGCCGCAGACGATCGTCATGCCGGGCTGCGTGTAGCCCATCTCAGGACCGATCACGTGCACGATGCCCTGTCCGGCGGCGCCCCACGGGTAGAGCGTGATGCCGAACTCGTCGGCATTGGTCTGCAGCGCCTGCATCTGACGTGCGCTGATCTCGTCGGTAACCGGACCGTCGGTCGTCGGCACGTTGTGATCCATCGTGGCGACGGTGAGCTCGGGGCGGCGAACGGCGCGTTCGTGCATGCGGAGGCTCTCGAACGCCTGCGGGCTCGTCACCTCGTGCACGAGGTGCAGGTCGACATAGAGCAGGTCGGGCTCACCGTCGGCGCGATGCACCACATGGCGTTCCCACACCTTCTCGGCGAGCGTCTGCGGCACGCTGGTGGCCTCCCTCGGATCGTCGCTGTCGGTGCCGTGTGCGTATCCTGCTAAGCTGTTCCATTATCTGGAACTCGGTTCCGATATTTGGAACAGACGAGGAGAACCTTAGCAGGTGGGAGACCGGACGGTCCGACGACGAGAGGACGACGCCGGCTTCGCCCCGAGGGCTCGCGATCGTGAGCAGCTGCAGTGGTTCCGCAGGAGCGAGGCCCCGGAACTCGCGCGGAGCGCGCCGACGACAGCCGTCGGCACGCTCGATCGCATCGTCGGCGTCCTGAACGCCGTCGAGGGGGGTGCCCGCAGCTACACGGACATCACGCGCGCGACGGGGCTCTCCCGGGCGACCGCGCACCGGCTCATCCGGGCGCTCGAGCAACACGGGTTCCTCGTGCAGGCCGGGGGCGCGGGGTATGCGCTCGGGCCTCGGCTCTTGAGCCTCGCATCGTCGGCGATGCGAGAGCTCCCCCTCCGAGACGTGGCGCACCCCTCGCTCGAGCGACTGGTGAAGGTGACGGGTGAGAGCGCGCAGCTCTATGTACGCGACGATGACGTTCGGATCTGCGTCGACGCCGTGGAGTCCGGTAGCGAGCTCCGCACGATCGTGGTGGTGGGCGCCGCGCTTGCGCTGACGAAGGGCTCGGCGGGCAAGGTGTTCCTGGCGTGGGCCCCCGAGCACGATCGACGGCGTCTCCTCGCGACCCTGCCTGCCGAGGAATCGGTGCGGCTCGCGCGCATGGTCGCGACCACGTTCCGACGCGGTTGGGCCGACAGCATCGGCGAGCGCGAGCCCGGAGTCGCCTCGGTGAGCGCCCCGGTCTTCGACGCCGCCGGCTCGTTGGTCGCCGCCGTCTCGGTCTCCGGTCCCGCCAACCGGATCGCCACGCTCCGCGGCCGGCATTACGCCCCCGCCGTCACCGGCGCCGCACGGGAGATCGAGGCCTCGCTCGGCGTAGCACGGACCTGACAGGTTCCCGTAAGCTCGGGCCCACATGTCTCGCGTCCAGGCCCTGCAACGCTCGGTGGACGGCTGGCTCACGGGCCGCCGTGCGGTCACCGCTTCGATCGCCACCTTCAGCGCCGTCGCGCTCATCGCCGCGACGCCGGGCTCTCCGTACCATCCGGTGTTGCCGGAGAGCCAGGGGAACGGCCCCATCGGCGTCCTCGCCAACCTGTTGTTCCTCGACCGGCTGCCGCACGGGATCTTGATCGTGATCGGGTTCGTCGCGATGATCGCGGCGGGGCTGGCCTTCCTGCTCGTCCTGTGGTCGGCTGAACGCGGTGACGTGTCGACGCGCACCGTCGTCGTGCTGGCGATCGCGTACCACGTGGTCGTGCTGCTGCTCCCGCTGCTGCTGTCGCGCGACGTGTTCAGCTACGCCTTCTACGGTCGCATCCTCAGTCGCTACGGCCAGAATCCGTACGTCAGCACCCCGGCGGACTTCCCGGCCAACGACATCTCCCGGTTCGTCTGGGATGGGTGGCGCGACACCCCCTCGGTCTACGGACCGGTGTTCGTGTGGCTCGCGGCCGCGATCACCGCGGTCTTCCGCGGGCTGGTCGATGTGATCGAGGCGTTCCGCGCGGTCGCGGTCGCGGCGAGCCTCGGCTCGCTGTGGTTCGTGGTCCGGCTGGTCGGCAGGGTGCGTCCCCAACGCCAGGCCTACGCGGCCGCGATGATCGGGCTCAACCCCGTGGTGCTGTTCCACACGGTCGGTGGTGGGCACGTCGACGTGCTCGTCATGCTCGCCGTCGCCGCTGCCGTCTATTTCGTGGCCACCCAACGAGAGCTGACCGCCACCGTGGCCCTCACGGCGGGAGCCTTGGTGAAGATCTCCGCCGCAGTGCCGCTCGCCCTGTTGATCGTCTACGTCGTGACGCGCGCGGAACCCTCACGACGATGGAAGGTCGCGGCCGCCCACATCGGCACCGCGATGGGCATCGTGTTCATCGCCGTCGTGCCGTTCATGCAGCGATCGAACCCCACCCTCGGCATGGTCGAGCTCGTGCAGCACGGTTCCTGGATCGCTCCGCCCGCCCTGGTGGAACGGATCTTCGAGGCGGTGGGCACGGTGATCGCCGGCGATATCGGGGGCACGGCGGGCGTGGTCCTCGCCCGGCTCGGCATGTTTGCCGCGCTGGCCGCGGGCCTGTTCACGATCATGCGCCAGGTGATCCGTCATGCGGGCGAGGGGTCGGTCTCGTTCCTCGCCGCTGCGTGGGGATGGTCGTTCCTGCTCATGATGCTGTTCTCGCCGACGTTGTTCCCCTGGTACTTCGCCTGGATGCTGCCCGTGGCGTGGGCGCTGCCGCGCGTGCCTCGACGCACGCTCGAGTTCTCGTTCATCGCGCTCGTCACGGCGCAGCTCACCACGGAGAACTTTCGCCTGCCGGAATGGATGCACGTCGACCTCGCGATCGGACACCCGATCCTGGTGATCGTGCTCGTGTGGTTCCTGCGCGACCTGTACTTGCGTCTGAAGCACGACGTGCCGCTCGACGCCGAGACCGAGGACGTGCTGTTGACCCGAGCCGAGCCGCGGCCGACCGCCTACCAGGCGTAGGCTTCGGGCGCCGGTCCCCCGGGCCCCGGGAAGATCTCGTCGAGCTTGGCGAGCACGTCGGCGCCGAGTTTGATCTCGAGCGCGTGCATCGCGTGCAGCAACTGCTCCTCCGTGCGCGGACCGATGATCGGGGCCGTCACCGCCGGCTGGTGCAGCAGCCATGCGAGCGCGACGTGGGCGGGGTCCTCGCCGAGCTCGGCGCACAGGGTCTCCCAGGGCTCGAGCTTGGAGCGGAGCGCCTCGATCTCGCCTCGCATGTACTCCTCACCACGTCTGCCTTCCTCGACCTTGGACAGCGCCCCGGCGAGCAGGCCGCCCGAGAGCGGGCTCCATGGGATCAAGCCCATGCCGTACTCGACGAGTGCCGGGATCACCTCGAGCTCGAGGGTCCGCGCGGTGAGGTTGTAGAGCGACTGTTCCGTGGCGAGCCCCAGCGAATGACGGTAACCGGCGATCTCGTTCGCCCGTGCGATGTGCCATCCGGCGAAGTTCGACGAGCCCACGTAAAGGATCTTCCCGGTGCGCTTGAGCTGGTCCATCGCCTCCCAGATCTCGTCCCACCACGCGTTCCGGTCGATGTGATGCATCTGGTAGAGGTCGATGCGATCGGTGCCGAGACGCCGCATGGACTCCTCGCATTGGCGCACGATCGAGAGCTTCGACAGGCGCGACTCGTTCGGCCAGTCGCCCATCGTGCCGTACACCTTCGTCGCGAGCACGACCTTGTCGCGCCGGCCGCTGCCCTTCGCGATCCAGCGGCCGATGATCTCCTCGGTCGCGCCGACGCCAAGGTGTCGGCCGTAGACGTTGGCGGTGTCGAAGAAGTTGATGCCGTTGGCGATCGCGGCATCCATGATCGTGTGAGAATCGGACTCGGACGTGTGAGGGCCGAAGTTCATCGTGCCGAGGCAGAGCCGGGAGACGACCAGACCGAGCCGTCCGACGTGGGTGTACTCCATGACGACGAGTCTACGCCGGGCTCGTTGAACGTTCGGTGAGCGCCTCGGTCTTCGGCGGCGCGGCGGCGGCGATCGACCCGTCTCGTTCGGGTGAGCGGGAGCCCGGCACGAGGTAGAGGAACAGCAGGATCACGCCACCGCCGACCGCTCCCGCCAGGGCCAACGTGCCCCTGGTTCCCACCGACTCGGCGAGGGGGCCGACCAGCGCGAACGAGGCCGGCAGGCCCGCGACGGAGATGAGCCAGTCGAGGCTCGACACGCGACCGAGGATCGACGACGGCACGAGCCGCTGGATCACCGTGTACCAGAGCACGAGGAGCACCGTGATGCCCGATTCCATGACGAAGCTCCGAACATCGCGTGCCAGATCGTGCCCGACACTCCGAACCCGATCATCGCGAACGCGGAGAGCGCCCACGCCCAATAGAGGAGCGTGATGGGGCGTCGCGGCAGATCGCGCTGCCCCATCGTCACCGCCGCCAGCACGGCGCCGGCGCCCCCTGCAGCGAACACGAGTCCGAGCGAGGCGGCACTGCCGTCCAACTCGTTCTTCACGAGGTAGGGCACGAGCACTTCCCATGGACCCCACGTGCAGAGCAGGCTGATCGTGGCCGCCGCCATGCCCGCCCAGAGCCACGGCCGCTGGAACACGAACCGGAGGCCCTCCCGGGCGTCGTGCCAGACGGTCGAGTGTCCCTCCTCGGGAGCCGGGCGCGCCACCGTTCGCATCGACAGGAGCATCACCGCCGAGAAGGCGAACGTGCCGGCGTCGACGTAGAAGGCCGTGCCTGCCCCCACGGTGCCCACGAGCATCCCGCCCAGCGCCGGTCCGAGCAGGGTCATCGCGAAAGGTCGCGAGAACTGCGCCAGGGAGTTCGCCTGCACGAGCATGTCTGCCGGTACGAGGTCGGGAAGGATCGAGTTGTGCGCGGGCCCATACAGGGACTGCCCCACGCCGAACAGCACCACCAGGGCATAGACCTGCCACAGCTCGAGCACGTCGAGGGTGACGAGCGTCGCGAGCGCAGCGATCGAGATGCCCCTGATCACGTCGGCCGCGATCAACAGCTTCCTGCGGTCGAACCGATCGGAAAGCACGCCCGAGAGCAACACGAGCGCGACCTGTGGAAGGCTCCACGCGATGCCGACGCCTGCGAGGGCACCGGGCCGGTTCCACTGGTCGTACACCTGCCAGGCGATCGCGACGACGTAGACGCCGTCACCGAGGAACGATACGACCGTGCCGAGCCACAGCAATCGGAAGTCGCGGATCGCGAGCGGCTTGACGATGCCGAGGCGGGCGAGCCTGGTCACGGTCCCAAGCTTAGTGAACGTGGGGTAGCCTTCGTGGGCGCAGTTCACGAGCTGGGGGGAGTTCGACGATGGGATGTCTGATCGTGCTGATGGCCCTGATCGGGCCTCGCGTCGCGCTCGGGTTCACGTGGCTGTTCACGAACCTGGTCGACCGTGCGTTCGACGAGTGGATCGTGCCGCTCCTGGGGCTGATCTTCCTGCCGTGGACGACGTTCCTCTACGTGCTCGTCTACAACCCGGTCGAAGGCGTCTCGTTCCTGGGTTGGGTGTTCGTCGTCTTGGGCCTGCTCGCAGATCTGGGGTCGTACGGAGCCGGCGCCAGGAGCCGGAGGTCGTGAGAGCGCGCCCCGAGGGATTCGAACCCCCGACCTTCTGATCCGTAGGAATCCACGCCTGAACGGTGCGCCGACCTGCAGAGATGCAGGTCAGGAGGGAGCGGAACGGCCCCTGTTATCCGCTGTGGGGAGGGACCCGGCCCAGCCATCCCGAAGAGAACGTCACGCGATCATC
>CAVSLG010000010.1:0-27815 GCA_963728665.1 uncultured Actinomycetes bacterium
TGCCGGAAGGGCGTGTCGTCTACTCCGAGGAACCGATGCTCGAGGTGACCGCGCCGGTCGCGATCGCCCAGGTGGTCGAGACCGTGCTGCTGAACCAGATCACGCTGCACACGACCCTCGCCTCGAAGGCTGCCCGTTACGTGCTCACCGCCGAGGGCCGGCAGCTCGTCGACTTCGCGTTCCGGCGCACCCATGGGATCGAAGCGGCGATGGCGGTCGCCAGGGTGAGCGCCCTCGTGGGGTTCGCAGCGACCTCGAACGTCGAGGCGGCTCGTCGCTACGAGCTCGTCGTCGCCGGCACGATGGCGCATTCCTTCATCGAAGCGTTCCCCACCGAGGGCGAGGCGTTCCGAGCGTTCGCCGAGGACCACCCGAGCCGCACGACGTTCCTGGTCGACACGTACGACACCCTGGGTGGCGTGCGGGCCGCGATCGACACGATCGAAGATCTGGCGCTCGACGGCGCGCTCGGGGTGCGGCTCGACAGCGGCGACCTCGACGCACTCGCGCGAGGCGCCCGGGCTCTGCTCGACGAGGCGGGGCTGCGCGACGCGCGCATCTTCGCCAGCGGAGGCCTCGACGAGCTCGAGGTGCACGAGCTCGTGCGCGCCGGCGCGCCCGTCGACGCGTTCGGGGTCGGCACCCAGATGGGTGTGTCCGCGGATGCTCCGTACATCGACTCGGTCTACAAGCTCGTCGAATACGACGGACGACCGGTGATGAAACTCTCTTCGGCGAAGGTGAGCCCACCCGGCCGCAAGCAGGTCTGGCGCCTCGACGACGGAGAGCACCACGATGTGCTCACCCTGCGTGAGGAGGACGGCCCGGCCGGCGCCGTGCCACTGCTCGAACCCGTGATGCGGGAAGGGCGCCGGCTCGCAGCCTCGCCGTCGATCGCCGAGGCACGCAGCCGCTTCGAGAGGGACCTGGACAACGTGCCGCAGAAGGCCCGACGGCTCACACACCCCGAACACGTGGCGGTGACGCACAGCGAGGCGCTCCGAACACTCACCGACAGCACCCGCGACGATGCAGAGCGACGGTCGGGGGTCGCGCGATGAGCCACGAGCCGCCAGAGGCATCTGAAGTCGCCGGTGGCCGCCAGCGTCGTTGGCCATGGATCGTGGGCGGCTCGCTCGTCGCGCTCGTGGCCCTCTTCTACCTGGGCGGCGGCTTCTACTTCTCCAACGTGCTCGACGAGCGCGCGCTCGACGGGGCGTCGATGCGGGAGGCGACCGAGACCCTCGAGCCGAACGTGGAGGTGATCGAGCTCTCCGATGCCGCCGGGCTCGAGGCAACCATCACCCTGCGGCCCCTGGAGGACGATCTCGGGGTCGCGACGGAGGGGGTCCAGGGTCTGCGGTGGGCCGAGGGGTACGGTCGCCTGCAGCCCGTCGGCGCGGTCGACGGCGAGACGCTCGAACGTGGATTCGCGCTGGTCAACGGGGATCTCCCGCTGCCCGGCACCCCCGCCGAGCTCGACGTGCGCGCGTACCCGATGGCACCTGCCGACTCGGGCCTGGGGCTTCAGGCCGTCACGGTTCCCGGTCCGCTCGGGGACTACCCCGCCTGGCTGGGTCCCGCCGACGGCCAGACCTGGGCGATCGTCGTGCACGGCAACTCGCTCTCGCCGGCCGACGGGCTGCGCATGGTGCCGATCCTCACCGAGGCCGGGTTCCCCACGTTGGTGACGACCTACCGCAACGACCCGGGCGCGCCGCAGGATCCGAGCGGCAAGCTCAGGTACGGGCTCACCGAGTGGCAGGACCTGGAGGCGATGGTCAGATATGCGCTCGAGCAGGGATCCGACGGCGTCGTGCTCGACGGCTACTCGATGGGCGGCGGCATCGTGATGGCGTTCCTGCAGCGCTCGGAGCTCGTCGGCGAGGTGCGCTCGGTGATCCTCGACGCGCCGATGCTGGACTTCTCGACGACGGTCGACGACAACGCTTCCCGCGAGACGCTGCCCGTGCTGGGCCTGCCATTGCCGCAGTCACTCACCTCGGTCGCGAAGTGGATGGCCGACCTGCGCTTCGAGGTGCATTGGCCGCAGCTCGACTACCTCGCGGACGCGAGCCGCTACGACGTGCGGTTCTTGGTGTTCCACGGCACCGACGACACGACCGTGCCGATCGGCACGGTCGCGAGTTCGCGGATCTGCTCCCCGAGCAGGTCGATCTGCTCGAATGCGACGGAGCCGAGCACATCGGTTGCTGGAACCTCGATCCCGAGACCTATGCCGCAGCGGTGCGGGCCTTCTTGAACCAGGACTAGACCGAACGCCGGTTGTGCAACGAGGCTCGCTACCCGTAGGGTTCGCGAGACACCCGAACCGATCCCCCCGGGGGAGGGCGCACATGAGGACCGCTATCCGTCTCACGATCATCGCCGCACTGCTGTCGGCGGCCCCCGCCCTGGTCGCGACGGCGTTGGAGAACCCGGACGTCGTCAAGGGCGGCCCCATCTTCGAAGGCTACGGCACCAGCACGCACATCGGATCGCGCCGACTCTTCGGGTGGTCGGCAGAGGTGGCGAGCAGACGCAGCGACCTCGCTGCGTTCGTCGACGTCGCCGGGGGCATGCGGCGCATCAGCGCCGACGGCACGACGGGCTACATGGGCGGTTTCGACTCCGGCACCGACCGCCTGATCTACCAGCAGGTCCGCGGGGGCGAGAGCGACCTGTTCACCTTCGACGTGGGCGCGAACGAGCGCACGGCGCTCACCGAGCTCAACGACGGTCACTGGCAATGGAACCCGGCGATCGACACCCACCGAGGCACGACGTGGGTCGCCTTCGGCGTGAATCGGTTCGGCAGCCCGGGCGCGAAGTGGCGGTTCTTCCTCTACAACACCTCGACCGGTGAGCGCACGCTGCTCGCGGAGACCACGAACCGCTGCGGATGCCTGTTCCCCGGCACCATCGCCTACCCGTGGGTGACGTGGGCCGTTGGGGAGGACGCGTCGGCGTGGCGCTACGACATCAGGACCGGCGAGCAGGTTCCCCTGCTGCCGACCGACCGCGATGAATATGCGGTCACCGTGGCCCCCAACGGCACCGCGTACGTCGCGCAGGGAGGAGATCGGTGCGGGTCGAGCGCAGCCCTCTACCGGGTGGACCTCGACGGCAACCCGACCTTGCTGCTCTCGTTCCGCGACGGCCGAGAGCCTGCGAACCTGAGCGGGGACTTCACGGGCGAGCGTGATCGTGTCTTCTTCGACCGACGGGGGTGCCGCACGAACTCGTCCGACGTCATGCGCATTCGCCGCGCCGACGTGCTTCCCGGGCCTCCGGCCGAGGCCCCGAAGGGCGGCAACGCGGGCGTGCTCAGGCCGTGGGAAGCCAGCTCGGGCGCATCGCTTCGAACGCGCTGATCTTCTCCGCGTTCCGCAGCGAAAGGCCGATGTCGTCGAGGCCCTCGATGAGTCGCCAGTGCGTGAACTCGTCGATGTCGAACGTCTCGTCGAGCCCCGGTGCACGGACGGCCCGGTTGGGAAGGTCGACGACGATGCGCGTCGCGGGGTCATCGAGCACGGCGTCCATCAGCGCACGCACCGACTCGGCGCGCAGCTCCACCGGCAACAGCCCGATCTTGAAGCAGTTGTTGCGGAAGATGTCGGCGAAGCTCGGCGCGATCACGGCCCGGAACCCGTAGTCCTCGAGTGCCCACGGCGCGTGCTCGCGGCTCGAGCCGCTGCCGAAGTTCGCACCCGCGATCAGGATGTTCGCACCCTCGTACCGCTGGTCGTTCAGCACGAAATCGGGGTCCTTGCGCCACTCGTCGAACAGGAACGGCCCGAACCCCGTGCGCTCGATGCGCTTCAGGTACTGCGCGGGGATGATCTGGTCGGTGTCGACGTCGGAACGATCGAGCGGCACCGCGGTGCCCTCGATCACCGCGATCGGATCCACGTCAGACCACCTCCTTGACCGGAAGCTCGTCGGGCGTGCCGAATCGGCCCAGCACGGCGGTCGCGGCGGCGACCGCGGGGCTCACGAGGTGCGTGCGCCCGCCCTTTCCTTGGCGGCCCTCGAAGTTGCGGTTGCTCGTGCTCGCACTGCGCTCTCCGGGGGCCAGGATGTCGGGGTTCATGCCCAGGCACATCGAGCAACCGGCGCCACGCCAGGCGAACCCGGCCTCGGTGAAGACCCGGTCGAGCCCCTCCTGCTCGGCCTGCAGCTTCACCGCTACGCTGCCGGGCACCACGAGCGCGCGCAGGTTCGGGGCGACCGTGCGGCCGCCGACGATCTCTGCCGCGAGCCGCAGGTCCTCGATGCGCGAGTTCGTGCAGGAGCCGAGGAAGATCGTGTCTGGCCGGATCTCGCGGATCGGCGTGCCGGGCCGCAGATCCATGTACGTGAGCGCGCGGGCTGCCGCGTCGCGCTTCGACGGCTCCTCGAAACGGTCGGGGTCGGGCACGGCCCCGTCGATCGTGACCGACTGGGCCGGGTTCGTACCCCAGCTCACGTACGGCTTGAGCGTGGTCGCGTCGATCTCGAGCTCGGCGTCGAACCTCGCGCCGGGGTCGCTGGGCAGTCCTCGCCACGCGTCGAGCGCGGCTTCCCAGTCGGGGCCTTTCGGGGCATGCGGCCGGCCCTCGACGTAGGCGAAGGTCGTGTCGTCGGGCGCGACCATGCCGGCGCGTGCCCCGCCCTCGATCGACATGTTGCAGATCGTCATGCGCCCTTCCATCGACAGCGCACGGATCGCGGAGCCCCGGTACTCGAGCACGTGTCCGACGCCGCCGCCGGTGCCGATGAGGTTGATGATGCCGAGGATGATGTCCTTGGCGCTCACCCCCTCGGGCAGGTCGCCCTCCACCGTGACCGACATCGTCTTCGCCGGATGCTGCGGCAGGGTCTGCGTGGCGAGCACGTGCTCGACCTCGCTCGTGCCGATGCCGAAGGCCAGCGCGCCGAACGCACCGTGCGTCGACGTGTGCGAGTCGCCGCAGACGATCGTCATGCCGGGCTGCGTGTAGCCCATCTCAGGACCGATCACGTGCACGATGCCCTGTCCGGCGGCGCCCCACGGGTAGAGCGTGATGCCGAACTCGTCGGCATTGGTCTGCAGCGCCTGCATCTGACGTGCGCTGATCTCGTCGGTAACTGGACCGTCGGTCGTCGGCACGTTGTGATCCATCGTGGCGACGGTGAGCTCGGGGCGGCGAACGGCGCGTTCGTGCATGCGGAGGCTCTCGAACGCCTGCGGGCTCGTCACCTCGTGCACGAGGTGCAGGTCGACATAGAGCAGGTCGGGCTCACCGTCGGCGCGATGCACCACATGGCGTTCCCACACCTTCTCGGCGAGCGTCTGCGGCACGCTGGTGGCCTCCCTCGGATCGTCGCTGTCGGTGCCGTGTGCGTATCCTGCTAAGCTGTTCCATTATCTGGAACTCGGTTCCGATATTTGGAACAGACGAGGAGAACCTTAGCAGGTGGGAGACCGGACGGCCCGACGACGAGAGGACGACGCCGGCTTCGCCCCGAGGGCTCGCGATCGTGAGCAGCTGCAGTGGTTCCGCGGGAGCGAGGCCCCGGAACTCGCGCGGAGCGCGCCGACGACAGCCGTCGGCACGCTCGATCGCATCGTCGGCGTCCTGAACGCCGTCGAGGGGGGTGCCCGCAGCTACACGGACATCACGCGCGCGACGGGGCTCTCCCGGGCGACCGCGCACCGGCTCATCCGGGCGCTCGAGCAACACGGGTTCCTCGTGCAGGCCGGGGGCGCGGGGTATGCGCTCGGGCCTCGGCTCTTGAGCCTCGCATCGTCGGCGATGCGAGAGCTCCCCCTCCGAGACGTGGCGCACCCCTCGCTCGAGCGACTGGTGAAGGTGACGGGTGAGAGCGCGCAGCTCTATGTACGCGACGATGACGTTCGGATCTGCGTCGACGCCGTGGAGTCCGGTAGCGAGCTCCG
Organism: uncultured Actinomycetes bacterium; assembly: GCA_963728665.1. GTDB lineage: Bacteria > Actinomycetota > UBA4738 > UBA4738 > HRBIN12 > JAOUEA01. The sequence continues at coordinate 5,921 of CAVSLG010000010.1, forward strand.
CACGATCGTGGTGGTGGGCGCCGCGCTTGCGCTGACGAAGGGCTCGGCGGGCAAGGTGTTCCTCGCGTGGGCCCCCGAGCACGATCGACGGCGTCTCCTCGCGACCCTGCCTGCCGAGGAATCGGTGCGGCTCGCGCGCATGGTCGCGACCACGTTCCGACGCGGTTGGGCCGACAGCATCGGCGAGCGCGAGCCCGGAGTCGCCTCCGTGAGCGCCCCGGTCTTCGACGCCGCCGGCTCGTTGGTCGCCGCCGTCTCGGTCTCCGGTCCCGCCAACCGGATCGCCACGCTCCGCGGCCGGCATTACTCCCCCGCCGTCACCGGCGCCGCACGGGAGATCGAGGCCTCGCTCGGCGTAGCACGGACCTGACAGGTTCCCGTAAGCTCGGGCCCACATGTCTCGCGTCCAGGCCCTGCAACGCTCGGTGGACGGCTGGCTCACGGGCCGCCGCGCGGTCACCGCTTCGATCGCCACCTTCAGCGCCGTCGCGCTCATCGCCGCGACGCCGGGCTCTCCGTACCATCCGGTGTTGCCGGAGAGCCAGGGGAACGGCCCCATCGGCGTCCTCGCCAACCTGTTGTTCCTCGACCGACTGCCGCACGGGATCTTGATCGTGATCGGGTTCGTCGCGATGATCGCGGCGGGGCTGGCCTTCCTGCTCGTCCTGTGGTCGGCTGAACGCGGTGACGTGTCGACGCGCACCGTCGTCGTGCTGGCGATCGCGTACCACGTGGTCGTGCTGCTGCTCCCGCTGCTGCTGTCGCGCGACGTGTTCAGCTACGCCTTCTACGGTCGCATCCTCAGTCGCTACGGCCAGAATCCGTACGTCAGCACCCCGGCGGACTTCCCGGCCAACGACATCTCCCGGTTCGTCTGGGATGGGTGGCGCGACACCCCCTCGGTCTACGGACCGGTGTTCGTGTGGCTCGCGGCCGCGATCACCGCGGTCTTCCGCGGGCTGGTCGATGTGATCGAGGCGTTCCGCGCGGTCGCGGTCGCGGCGAGCCTCGGCTCGCTGTGGTTCGTGGTCCGGCTGGTCGGCAGGGTGCGTCCCCAACGCCAGGCCTACGCGGCCGCGATGATCGGGCTCAACCCCGTGGTGCTGTTCCACACGGTCGGTGGTGGGCACGTCGACGTGCTCGTCATGCTCGCCGTCGCCGCTGCCGTCTATTTCGTGGCCACCCAACGAGAGCTGACCGCCACCGTGGCCCTCACGGCGGGAGCCTTGGTGAAGATCTCCGCCGCGGTGCCGCTCGCCCTGTTGATCGTCTACGTCGTGACGCGCGCGGAACCCTCACGACGATGGAAGGTCGCCGCCGCCCACATCGGCACCGCGATGGGCATCGTGTTCATCGCCGTCGTGCCGTTCATGCAGCGATCGAACCCCACCCTCGGCATGGTCGAGCTCGTGCAGCACGGTTCCTGGATCGCCCCGCCCGCCCTGGTGGAACGGATCTTCGAGGCGGTGGGCACGGTGATCGCCGGCGATATCGGGGGCACGGCGGGGGTGGTCCTCGCCCGGCTCGGCATGTTTGCCGCGCTGGCCGCGGGCCTGTTCACGATCATGCGCCAGGTGATCCGTCATGCGGGCGAGGGGTCGGTCTCGTTCCTCGCCGCTGCGTGGGGATGGTCGTTCCTGCTCATGATGCTGTTCTCGCCGACGTTGTTCCCCTGGTACTTCGCGTGGATGCTGCCCGTGGCGTGGGCGCTGCCGCGTGTGCCTCGACGCACGCTCGAGTTCTCGTTCATCGCCCTCGTCACGGCGCAGCTCACCACGGAGAACTTCCGCCTGCCGGAATGGATGCACGTCGACCTCGCGATCGGACACCCGATCCTGGTGATCGTGCTCGTGTGGTTCCTGCGCGACCTGTACTTGCGTCTGAAGCACGACGTGCCGCTCGACGCCGAGACCGAGGACGTGCTGTTGACCCGAGCCGAGCCGCGGCCGACCGCCTACCAGGCGTAGGCTTCGGGCGCCGGTCCGCCGGGCCCCGGGAAGATCTCGTCGAGCTTGGCGAGCACGTCGGCGCCGAGTTTGATCTCGAGCGCGTGCATCGCGTGCAGCAACTGCTCCTCCGTGCGCGGACCGATGATCGGGGCCGTCACCGCCGGCTGGTGCAGCAGCCACGCGAGCGCGACGTGGGCGGGGTCCTCGCCGAGCTCGGCGCACAGGGTCTCCCAGGGCTCGAGCTTGGAGCGGAGCGCCTCGATCTCGCCTCGCATGTACTCCTCACCACGTCTGCCTTCCTCGACCTTGGACAGCGCCCCGGCGAGCAGGCCGCCCGAGAGCGGGCTCCATGGGATCAAGCCCATGCCGTACTCGACGAGTGCCGGGATCACCTCGAGCTCGAGGGTCCGCGCGGTGAGGTTGTAGAGCGACTGTTCCGTGGCGAGCCCCAGCGAATGACGGTAACCGGCGATCTCGTTCGCCCGTGCGATGTGCCATCCGGCGAAGTTCGACGAGCCCACGTAGAGGATCTTCCCGGTGCGCTTGAGCTGGTCCATCGCCTCCCAGATCTCGTCCCACCACGCGTTCCGGTCGATGTGATGCATCTGGTAGAGGTCGATGCGATCGGTGCCGAGACGCCGCATGGACTCCTCGCATTGGCGCACGATCGAGAGCTTCGACAGGCGCGACTCGTTCGGCCAGTCGCCCATCGTGCCGTACACCTTCGTCGCGAGCACGACCTTGTCGCGCCGGCCGCTGCCCTTCGCGATCCAGCGGCCGATGATCTCCTCGGTCGCGCCGACGCCAAGGTGTCGGCCGTAGACGTTGGCGGTGTCGAAGAAGTTGATGCCGTTGGCGATCGCGGCATCCATGATCGTGTGAGAGTCGGACTCGGACGTGTGAGGGCCGAAGTTCATCGTGCCGAGGCAGAGCCTGGAGACGACCAGACCGAGCCGTCCGACGTGGGTGTACTCCATGACGACGAGTCTACGCCGGGCTCGTTGAACGTTCGGTGAGCGCCTCGGTCTTCGACGGCGCGGCGGCGGCGATCGACCCGTCTCGTTCGGGTGAGCGGGAGCCCGGCACGAGGTAGAGGAACAGCAGGATCACGCCGCCGCCGACCGCTCCCGCCAGGACCAACGTGCCCCTGGTTCCCACCGACTCGGCGAGGGGGCCGACCAGCGCGAACGAGGCCGGCAGGCCCGCGACGGAGATGAGCCAGTCGAGGCTCGACACGCGACCGAGGATCGACGACGGCACGAGCCGCTGGATCACCGTGTACCAGAGCACGAGGAGCACCGTGATGCCCGATTCCATGACGAAGCTCGCGAGCATCGCGTGCCAGATCGTGCCCGACACTCCGAACCCGATCATCGCGAACGCGGAGAGCGCCCACGCCCAATAGAGGAGCGTGATGGGGCGTCGCGGCAGATCGCGCTGCCCCATCGTCACCGCCGCCAGCACGGCGCCGGCGCCCCCTGCAGCGAACACGAGTCCGAGCGAGGCGGCACTGCCGTCCAACTCGTTCTTCACGAGGTAGGGCACGAGCACTTCCCATGGACCCCACGTGCAGAGCAGGCTGATCGTGGCCGCCGCCATGCCCGCCCAGAGCCACGGCCGCTGGAACACGAACCGGAGGCCCTCCCGGGCGTCGTGCCAGACGGTCGAGTGTCCCTCCTCGGGAGCCGGGCGCGCCACCGTTCGCATCAACAGGAGCATCACCGCCGAGAAGGCGAACGTGCCGGCGTCGACGTAGAAGGCCGTGCCTGCCCCCACGGTGCCCACGAGCATCCCGCCCAGCGCCGGTCCGAGCAGGGTCATCGCGAAAGGTCGCGAGAACTGCGCCAGGGAGTTCGCCTGCACGAGCATGTCTGCCGGTACGAGGTCGGGAAGGATCGAGTTGTGCGCGGGCCCATACAGGGACTGCCCCACGCCGAACAGCACCACCAGGGCATAGACCTGCCACAGCTCGAGCACGTCGAGGGTGACGAGCGTCGCGAGCGCAGCGATCGAGATGCCCCTGATCACGTCGGCCGCGATCAACAGCTTCCTGCGGTCGAACCGATCGGAAAGCACGCCCGAGAGCAACACGAGCGCGACCTGTGGAAGGCTCCACGCGATGCCGACGCCTGCGAGGGCACCGGGCCGGTTCCACTGGTCGTACACCTGCCAGGCGATCGCGACGACGTAGACGCCGTCACCGAGGAACGATACGACCGTGCCGAGCCACAGCAATCGGAAGTCGCGGATCGCGAGCGGCTTGACGATGCCGAGGCGGGCGAGCCTGGTCACGGTTCCCGAGCTTAGTGAACGTGGGGTAGCCTTCGTGGGCGCAGTTCACGAGCTGGGGGGAGTTCGACGATGGGATGTCTGATCGTGCTGATGGCCCTGATCGGGCCTCGCGTCGCGCTCGGGTTCACGTGGCTGTTCACGAACCTGGTCGACCGTGCGTTCGACGAGTGGATCGTGCCGCTCCTGGGGCTGATCTTCCTGCCGTGGACGACGTTCCTCTACGTGCTCGTCTACAACCCGGTCGAAGGCGTCTCGTTCCTGGGTTGGGTGTTCGTCGTCTTGGGCCTGCTCGCAGATCTGGGGTCGTACGGAGCCGGCGCCAGGAGCCGGAGGTCGTGAGAGCGCGCCCCGAGGGATTCGAACCCCCGACCTTCTGATCCGTAGTCAGACGCTCTATCCGGACTGAGCTAGGGGCGCGTGAGCAGGGAGTCTACCAAGGGGCCCAGCTGTGGCCTCTAGGTTCGGACGATGGTGACTGTGCCAGCGGAGGGTGAGATGAGCGTCTCATGTCCGTCCGTCCACTTGACTCGGTAGCTCACGCTCACGTCGCCGTGGATGACTCTCAGGACCTCTCCCTCCCGTGGCGGTGAGCCAACCTGGGGGGAGTCGATGACGATCAGGTCGCCCCGGCGGGCTCGCGTCGTTCCCTGCTGCGAGCTCGGCTTCCTGGCGCCCGCCTTCTTGGCTGTCGCCTTCGTCGCCGTGGCCTTCGTCGCCGTGGCCTTCTTCGCCGTGGCCTTCTTCGCCGTGGCCTTCTTCGCCGTGGCCTTCTTGGCACTCGGCTTCCTCGTAACGGTCTTCTTCGCTGGCATGGTTCGCCTCCTTGCGGTTCCCATCACCCTATTCCCATCACCAACGCTCTACCTAGACTGGCCTGGGGTCTCGCGACCATCGCAGTCGAGGTGAACGGAGGATCGCCATGCCAACCGGGCAACTCAACGACGACCATCTGAGAGATGTTCTCGACAGGTTCAACCAGCATGACCTCGACGGCATCTTGGCGTTCTTCGCTCACGACGCCGTCTTCGAGTCTCCGCGCGGCCCGCACCCGTGGGGTGCGCGCTTCGAGGGCAAGGAATCGGTTCGCGAGGGACTTGCAGCAAGGTTCGAAGGGATCCCTGACGTGCACTATGGAGGCGACAGGCATTTCGTGTGCGGCGACCGAGGCGCATCGGAATGGACGCTGACCGGCACGAGTAAGGACGACGTGCGTCTTGAGGTGCGTGGGTGTGACCTTTGGGAGTTCAGAGACGGGCTCATCGTTCGAAAGGACTCGTACTGGAAGTTGGTCGAGAGCGCATAACGAGCCAGACAGCCGATGTGCCGATCTGCCCGTTGCCTCATACTGAGGAACTAGTTCACATCCGTAGTCAGTTGCTCTCTCCGGACTCAGCGAGGGGCGCGGGACCTGCGATGTTCCGTTCATCAGGAGGCCCATGAGACGGATCACGCTGTTCGGCTCGATCGTCGCGCTGATGGTGCTGTCGGCGCCGCGGGCGCTCGCTCTTCCCTCGCAGCAGCCCGACGACACGTGGATGGTGAACGGTCCGGTTCGCACGATCGAGCGGGTGGGATCGACGATCTGGATCGGAGGGAGCTTCACACGGCTCCGATCCAGCGCGACGGGCGGCACGATGATCCGCGTGAGCGGCCTCGCCGCCGTGGACTCCGCGACAGGTGCCCCCGTTGCCGGCCTGCACCTGCCGATGGTCGGCGGAACGTCCCCCATCGTGCACGACCTGGACTTCGGCGGAGGCGTGCTGTATGCGGGCGGCAAGTTCACCTCGGTCGACGGAGATCTCCGCCGCAACCTGATCGCCATCGATCCGACCGATGGCCACGTCCTTCCGTTCTCCTCGAGCGCCCCGACCACGTACGCCGTGCTGGCCGACCCAGACGGTGGCGTGTACGCGGGCAAGCCGAACGTGCGCCGGTACCACGCATCGGGAGCACGGGACACGGCGTTCGAGATCCAGGTGCCCACGGTGAGCGGGTCATCCGCGAACGGCCCGGTGATCCTCGACCTCGCGTTCGCACCGGACGGAGCCGTCTTCGTGTCGGGGGCGTTCGACTTCCTGAACGGCGAGCAACACCGGATCATCGCCAAGCTCGACCCGGCGAGCGGCGAGCCCGGATCGTGGGCGCTCGGCGGTCCGCTCGGCACCAACCCGCGCGGCATCGACATGTTCGTCGATGCCGGGAACGACGCCTTGTTCGCGGCGGTCGGCGGATCGGACTTCACGGCGCGTTACCGGCTCTCTGACGGAGGGCTCGTCTGGAAGATCGATACCTCCGGGGCATCCCAGGCGATCGCCCGCTTCGATGCCGATCAGATCGTGGTCGGCGGTCACTTCAAGTGGGTCGCGGCCGAACGTGGGATCCAGTGCGGCAGCAACAAGCACCCCACGGGGAACTGCGAGCAACGCCTGCGGCTGGCGGCGCTCGATGCCGATACCGGCGATCTCGACCCCGGCTGGGATCCGGCCGTCAAGCGAGACTACTTCGGGGTGTGGTCGGTACTCGTCAGCGCGGGGCGATTGCACGTCGGCGGCGAGTTCACCGAGATCGAAGGCGTGCCCCAGCTGTACTACGGTCGGCTCTCATGATGGCCGCCGCACGTATCGTGGTGGCATGACCCTGACACCGGGAGACCTCGCGCCATCGTTCACACTCTCCGATCAACACGGCGACGACGTGCGGCTCGAGGATTTCCGGGGTCGCAAGCTCCTCGTGTACTTCTACCCCAAGGCCGACACGCCCGGATGCACGACCCAGTCGTGTGAGGTGCGGGATCACCGGCAGGAGTTCGCCGAGCTCGGGGTCGACGTGATCGGGATCTCGCCCGACGAGCCGGCCGACCAGCTCGCGTTCGACCGGAAGTTCTCGCTCGGCTTCCCCTTGCTCGCCGACATCGACCACGAGGTCTCGGACGCCTGGGGCGCCTGGGGCGAGAAGACGCTGTACGGCAACACGTACATGGGCGTGATCAGGTCCTCGTTCCTGGTCGATGAGCAGGGATGTATCGAGCAGGCCTGGTACAAGGTCTCGCCCGCGAAGACGGTTCCCGTCGCTCGGAAGGCCCTCGCCGGGTAACCCCGCAACGTGGGCTCGACCCTCGGGCGAGGTGAGCTGCTTGAACGGTCGGATGGGAGCGGCTGCGATGCTCTCGGGCTCGCAGCTGCGAAGATAGGCCGCATGTCCACGGTGAGCGAGACCCCGCTTCCCGGACTTGGGGTGCGGTTCGAGTTCGTCACGAAGGGCGGCACGCGACTGGGCGTGCTGCAGCGTCAGGCGGGTCGCATCGACCTGCTGGTCTACGACCCCGCCGACCCCGACACCGTCAGCGAGTCGGTCTCGCTCGACGACGAGGAAGCGCGCACACTCGCCGAGCTGCTCGGCTCCTCCCGGGTGGTCGAGGACCTCGGTCGTCTGCGCCAGCGCATCGAGGGGCTCGCCATCGACTGGTTGCCGATCGACGACGGATCGCCCTTCGCCGGCCGCACGATCGGCGACACCGCAGCCCGCACCCGCACGGGTGTGTCGATCGTGGCTGTGGTGCGCGGTGAAGATCCGATCCCCGCACCGGGCCCTGAGCAGGGACTCGAAGCCGGCGACACGCTCGTCGTCGTCGGCACACCCAGGGGTATCGAAGACCTCGTCGTGATCCTGCGGACAGGATGACCGGGTGATCGAACCGGCGTTCCTGCTGGAGCTCGGCGGGATCGTCGTGGGGCTCGCGGTGCTCGCGCGTATCGCTGCACGGTGGCAGCTCCCGGCGGCACCGCTGTTCCTTCTGGCGGGGTTGGCGTTCGGCCGAGGCGGCATCGTGCCCGTGATCACCGCGGGGGAGTTCATCGAGCTCGGAGCCGAGATCGGGGTCATCCTGCTGCTGTTCATGCTCGGGCTGGAATACTCGGCGGCCGAGCTCACCGCCGGGCTTCGACGGCATACGCCGGCTGGACTCGTGGACCTGTTGCTGAACTTCCCGCCGGGGTTCGTCGCCGCGTTGCTGCTCGGATGGGGCCCCGTCGCCGCGGTCTTCCTCGGTGGGATCACCTACATCTCCTCGTCGGGCATCGTCGCCCGACTCCTCGACGACCTGCGATGGCTCGGCAACAGGGAGACGCCGATCGTGATCTCGATCCTCGTGATCGAGGATCTCGTGATGGCGGGTTACCTTTCGCTGATCGCCGTGCTCGTGAGCGGCGTCGGGCCTGCCGAGGGCGTGCTCACGCTGGTGCTCGCCCTGGGCGCGGTGACCGCGTTGCTCATCGTCGCCCAGCGATGGGGACACGTCGTCAGCGACGCCGTGTTCCACCGGTCCGACCAGACGCTCGTGCTCACGGTGCTCGGCATCACGTTCCTGGTGGCGGGCATCTCGGAGCAGGTCGGCATCTCGGCGGCCGTCGGAGCCTTCATGGTGGGACTGATGCTCTCGGGCCCCGCGGCGGAGCGGGCCCACGACCTGCTCGGCCCGATGCGAGACCTCTTCGCGGCCATCTTCTTCGTGTTCTTCGGCCTGTCGATCGACCCCGCCACGATCCCGCCGATCATCGGGGTCGCGGTGCTGCTCGGTGTCGTCACCGCCGCGACGAAGGTGCTGACCGGTTGGTGGAGCGCGCGACGCGAGGGCATCAGGACGCGGGGCCGCTTCCGTGCAGGCGTCGCGCTGGTCGCTCGCGGCGAGTTCTCGATCGCGATCGCCGGCATCGGCACGGCCGGCGGGGTGGAACCCGAGCTCGCCGCCCTCGCCGGCGTGTACGTGCTGCTCATGGCGGTCGTGGGCCCGCTGGCCGCGAAGGTCGTGGACCCCGTCGTGCAGGCGGCGCAGGCGCGCGCCGTGGCTCGCGCGTCGCCCTCGACGGGCTGAGGGTCAAGCCCGTGGTGCTGCCGACCCCCCCGCTACTGGGGGTGAGCCGCGACCCAGGCCTTCAGGTTCACCACGTGCGACCGTGCCTCGGCACCGTACTCGCACCGACCCGGATGATCGCACTGCGGGTTGCCCTGCCCGGTCATGAAGTTGAATCGACAGTTGGGGCAGAACACATCGAGATCCTCAGGCAGGTAGGGGCAGTCTCCCCAGGAGCATGACCGCTCCCCCTCACCCGTGGCCAGGTCGTATCCGCAGCCCGGACACTGGACGAACCCTTCCCATCTCGCCATCAGGCTCGCCTCCTTCTGGACCTACCGTGCGCCCTCGGAAGACCGGCACCAGGGCTGGACGGCCCCTTGAGGACGGGACCCGACGGTCGATGGGACGAGAGGGAGGCGGCGTCACCGCTCCGCCACCTTGCGTACGGCCGTCGGTGCACCGGGCGAGCCACCGGTTGCCGACGCGTATCCGGGTACCCCGACGCAGGTGAACAGCAAAGCGTCGAGCGGCTCGCCCAGCATTCCGGGCACCTCACTGTCGATGAATGTCATCCCGGAGGCGCTCGCGCCGAGGCCGTAGGCGAGCAGGTGCAGCCTGCCCTCGACCAGGCCGGCGGCGAGCTGCGCCTCGCGGTACTCCCGGTCGTCGAGTGCGCCGACGTCGGTCGCGCCGATCACGACGAACGCCGCATCGCGAGCGAGTGCCTGCTCGAGGCAGACCCGGTAGAGCTCGTCCCGCATCGCGCCGGGGCGCGCCGGGGCCGACATGTCCGGCCAGCGGTAGACACCCGACGCGAGACCCTCGATGTCGTGCACCACGACGCGGTGGGGGACCGAGACGCCGCGCATCGCCGCCAGCATCGACGTGCGCAGCACGTTCCCCGGCAGGCCCCGGGTGGGGTCCATGCGTCGCTGTGACCCGCGCGTGAGCACGACGGCCTCGACCGGATCATCTCCCTGCGACGGCACATCAACCGGGGCGCCACGGTCCCACGGCGGCCCGAGCGTGTCGCGTTCCCCCGCTCGCTGCGCGGCCGTGACCAGCGGGAACTCGACCGATGCCGCGTCGACCTCGCCCGCAGCGGCTGGACCGGCAGCGTCGAGTGGGGGCGCGCCGCCGCCGAGGGCGACGACGGCCACGGGCCACTCATGCACCTCGTCCGCGCCGACGAGCGCGGCGACCCCGGCGTCCGGGAAGCGGGTGTGCATCCGCGCGGTGAGTCCCGCGGAGTCAGCCACCGCGAGCAGCTGAGCGAGCATGGTGCCGGCGTCCCAATAGACGTGGCGGAACCCGCGTTCGCGGTAGCGCCAGCCGGTGCGCCATGGCACGCCGGTGACGACGAGAGCGGCCGCCCCTGCGCGCGGCGGCGGCCCGACCTGCACGAGGGCGTGGTCGTGCGGGTCGTACCAGTGCACGCCCGCAGGCACAGGCATGCCCTCGGGCACGGCCGCGTACACCTCGAGGGGGAAGCGGCCGCCCGCGGACCCCGCGGCGCGAAACAGCCATGTTCCGTAAGGCCGCACCATCGTCCGCACCACCCCTGCGGACAGGTGGAGCAATCGGGAGAGATGCGGCAGATCGAGTTCGGTGTGGGCGACGCGCGCGGTACCCGCGAGCACGGCGACGGCCGGAGCCGAGGTGGGCGGCAGGTCGCGAGGGAGCGGCACTCGGGGCAGCGACCGCACATACCGTTTGTAGAACCACGGGAGCCGATCCAGGTCGTTCACCTCGAGGTCCTGCACGACGCGAGGGTCGTCGACGGGCTCGTCCCATTCGCGGCCAGGCTCGTAGGACGTGAGCCGATGCAGCGTCCGCGTTGCGTTCTCCACGCCTCGATCCTCACGGGCCGTCGTGCTCGAGGCCCCCGAAGCGATCCGCAGTGCCGATCGCGCCTGCCGGATCCTCCATCGGATCGGGCGATGAGGACCTGACACGGGGTCGTCTCCGGTCATCACGCACGCTACCGCGTCGCAGCAGCGGAGGACTCCATCGGCGTAGCATGGGTCCGATCGGGGCGGCTGCCTCGGTCCGTCGCCTACATCTCGACGATCCCTCGTGGATTAGAGACTCGAGATGACGAAACAGGCTCTCCATCTCGAAGCGATACGAGCCGCGGACACCGACCTGTCCGTGCCGCTCACGTTCGAGGAATTCTTCCGTCTCGAGCGCGACCATCTGTTCGGCACGCTCTGTCTCATCACAGGCGATCGCGACGAGGCCGAAGAGCTGGCCCAGGAAGCGTTCACCACCGTCTGGGAACGCTGGGACCGGGTCCAGGGCATGGACAATCCGGCCGGGTACCTGCATCGGGTGGCGACGAACGCGTTCCGCAAGCGCTACCGCAGGCAGATGGTGCTGCGACGTGTCCTTCCCCGCTTCGCCGAACGCGAGCACGAGGGGTCTGCCGAAACCCCGGCGGTCCTGCACGAGGCGCTCGCGGCGCTGACGCCCCGCCAGCGAGCCGCGCTGGTGCTGACGGAGCTTTATGGATTCAGCGCCGCGGAGGCGGGGCGGGCACTGGGCGTGCGCCCGTCGACGATCGGCGCCCTGAAGCACCAAGGTCGAAACACATTGAGGGAGCGAGCTGCCGATGACGACTGATGTCCGCGCCATGCTGGAGCGCGATCTCTCCAGGGTCGGCCCCGCTCGGTTCGACCTGAACGACCTCGAGCTGCTGCGGCATCACCGTCGCCGGCGTGAGGCGCTGGTATCCCTCGTGGTCGCCGTCGCGTTGGTGGCCGGGGGCATCGTCGGGGTGCTCCGGGCGGTCCCGCCTGAGCCACGCGTGCCGGTGAACCAGCCGGCGAAGGGGAACTGGCCATCGGTCGATCTGCGGCAGGTCGTGCTGGGCGAGTCCGCGACGCCCCTGCAGGCCCGCTTCCAGGCGCGCGACAGGGGCCAGGAGGCCCTCGAAGCGGGACTGCCGGCCGACGGACTGCCGGCCGATGACGCGAACGCCCGGATGGCGACAGGGTTCGTGCAGGCCGAGAGGACGACGTTCGAAAGGGTCGGTGAGCCGCCGCTCCACGATGCCGCCCTCGAGACCTGGGCCGCCGAGTACGACTCCCCCGACACCGCCCGGGCCGCGCTGAGGGTGTTCCTCGAGGGAACGGTCCTCGTGAACTACATGGATTGGGGGGGGTTGATCGAGCCGAGACCGGTCGCACTCGACGGCGCCGACGAGGGCAGCCTCTACATCGACCGAGCGATCCCGCGGGACGTCGTCTACCTGTGGCGGCACGAGAACCTGCTGCTGCGCGTGACGACCCAGGGCAACTTCCCGCCTTCGGACGTTCGACGCATCGCTGAGGCGATGGATGCACGGGCGACCGCCGCGAGCCCATGACCGCGCTGGCCTCGGTCTCGTCGGAGCTGGCCAGGTAGCCGAGTGAAGGGACGCCGACCGATGAAGGACGACCACGATCGAGGAACGAGATCGCCGGATCGATCGATCGATCGATCGATCGCAGGCTCGACGAGCCTGCCCCGGCCACCGAAGTGGCGGCCGCCTCCGACTCCCCCGATGCCCACGCTCGGGGGGACCCGACGCCGGCGAACGATCGCCGTCGTCGCGGTTCCGGCGATCGCCGTGGTGCTCGTCGGGGCGTTCGCGGTCCGCTCGGCATCGACGGAAACCGAAGTCGTTCGGCACGCCTCGACCGGGCGCGCCCCTCCGACGGAGCTCGCCCTCGACAAGATGACCGAGGCCCTGCTGTGGGCATGGGGCGACGCCGAGCGTCGGGAGTTCGAACGTCAGGACATCCAGCACGTGATGCGGTGCTCGCCGGTCGAGTGGCTGCACCGCGAGATCGACGTGCGGACACCAGAGGCCATCGAAGCGTTCAAGGACGACCAGCGCCGATTCGTCGAGCGGTTCGTTCCGGCGGAGGGGTTCCTGATCGGCGCGGCGAAGCGTTCCAGGATCTCAAACGGTGTCGAACGACTCGCGATCGCGTGGCGCTGCGCCACGGGTTGAGGTCCCGTGACCGCGTATCGGAACGGATGGATCGTCGGGGCCATGCCTCGGACGGGAAGGGAAGGATGTCATGACTCGTCTCACCTCAACGCGAGGATCCCGCGCTTCTTGGACGCTCCCGATCCTGGCGCTCGCGATCGTGGCGACCGCGGCCACGATGCCTCCCACAGCGACGGCGGCGCCGACCGCAACGCTGCTGGTCGCCGGACTCGCAAGCGGCTCGGGCAGCACGGTCGGACCGGATGGAGCACTGTACGTCACCGAAGGAGCAGCGGGCCGTGTCTTGCGGGTCGATCCGCAGACCGGTGACGTGACGACCTATGCGAGTGGCCTGCCGCCTTCGATCGTCGGCATCGGTGGTGCGATGGACGTCGTGTTCAAGGGCGGGACGGCCTACGTACTCGTGACTCTCGTCGGCCCGGATTCCGGGGGCAGCGATGTCGTCGGCATCTACCGGGTGGACGGGCCAGACGACTTCACCGTGATCGCAGACATCGGCGCATGGGCGCTGGACCATCCGCCTGAGCCCGACTTCTTCATCCCGACCGGGGTGCAGTACGCCATGCAGAAGTACCGCAACGGGTTCCTCGTGACCGACGGCCACCACAACCGGGTGTTGCGCGTGACCCTCGACGGGGTGGTCACCGAGGTGATCGCCTTCGACGACATCGTGCCGACCGGCCTCGAGGTTCGCGGCACGACGGTGTACATGGCGCAGGCCGGACCGGTGCCGCACGTGCCCCGGGACGGCAAGATCGTGTCGTTCCGGACGAGTTCAGAAGCGGCCACCGAGGTGGCCGCTGGCGGTCGGCTGCTCGTGGACGTGGAGTTCGGCGCGAGACAGCAACTCTTCGCCCTCGCACAGGGCCACTTCACGCCCGGCCATGACGAGGGATCGCCGGCGGACCCGAACACCGGCAAGCTGCTCAAGGTCGATGGACAGGGTGGGTTCACCGTGATCGAGACGCGTCTGAACCAGCCGACCTCCCTCGAACTCATCGGGAGGACCGCATACGTCGTCACCCTCGGAGGGGAGATCTGGAAGATCGATCTGCAAGGAGACGACGATGACTGATGATCCGTCGGGCGCGTGCCAGAACGGCTCGATGCCTGAGCAAGCCGAGATCCGGGCTCTGCTCGAGCAGGGCAGCGCGACCTCGGAAGTCGGCGTAGCTCGAGGGCTTCGCCGCTAGGCGCGCTCGCGCCAGGCGTCCATGCCCCGAAGTCGTCCGCGGAGGCCATCGGCCGCGCCTCCTCGATCAGTGCGTCGGCCTCGTCGAACCGCCCTGTCTCGGCGAGGAAGGTCGCGAGCAGTGGCGTCATCGTCGAGTTGAAGCCCGTCTCGCCCATGCCGTCGAGGAATGCCTTGGCCTCACGCATCCTCGCCTCCGCCAGGAATCTCTCTCGCTTTCGGTCGTAGAGGCAAGAGGAGCGAACCGCTCAACCCAACTTGACCAGCGGAGACGCCGGGATTCGAACCCGGGAGGGAGCTCAACACCCCCTAACCGCTTAGCAGGCGGCTCCTTTCGGCCACTCAGGCACGTCTCCGTCGTCGATTCTACCGGCGCAGTCCCAAGGGCCACGGGTAGGCTGCGCGACATGCCCGACGTGGTCATCGTGGGAGGCGGGGTGATCGGCGCCGCATGCGCGTTCGAGCTCGCCTCGCGCGGCGCATCGGTGACCCTGCTGGAACGCGACCACCTCGCGGCGCACGCATCGGGCCGCAACCAGGGCCTGTGGGTCCTGCCCGAGGACGACGTGAACGTGCCGATGGCCCTAGCGAGCCTCGAGACGTACCGAGACGTGGCCGCGGAGGCGCCGATCGACGTGCGCCTCGACGACGAGCCGGTGGGCACCGTGCTCGTCGCGATGAACGCCCGCGATGTGCGCGCGGCCCACGAGGCCGTCGCCCGGGCCGAACGTCATGGCTTCGCCGTCGATGACATCTCGGGGCCGGGCGACATCCGCGACCACGAGTCCGGAGTGACCCGCAACGTGGCCGGCGCGTGGCTCGTGCACGCCGGGCACCGGCTCGATCCAGGGGCCCTCACGGTGGCCCTCGCGCGCTCGGCCGCCGAGCGGGGTGCTGAGATCCGCCACCACGCGAACGCTCGCGGGCTCGCGATCCGCGACGAGACGGTCGTCGGGGTCGTCACGGACGACGGCGTGCTCGAGGCCGGCGCGACGATCGTGGCTGCCGGCCCATGGAGCTCACCGCTCCTCGAGCAGGCGGGCGTGCATCTGCCGATCGTGGGCGCGCGTGGATGGCTCGTGCGCGTGGCGCCTCGCAGGCCTCACCTGCTCACGCACCTCGTCGAGGCCGTGGGGCCGCACACGGCCCTGCACGACGACGCCCTTCCTCTCTGGCCGACGGCCGCCGACGTCGTCTCCGACGGCGAACCCCGCAGCGAGATCGGGGCTCTGCTGCATCCCCATAGGAACGGCCGCACGATCGTGATCGGGTCGACCCGGCAGATCTGGCTGACCCCAGAGCCTCCCGAGGAGCGGATCGTCGCCCGTGTGCTCGAGGCCGCGATCGAGCTCGTGCCCGAAGTCGCCGAGGCGCGAGTGCAGTCCTCGTGGTGGGGACTCAGGCCGCTGACGCCCGACGAGCGGCCGCTCGTGGGCTCCGTTCGAGAGGGACTGCACGTCGCGACGGGCCACGGTTCCGAGGGCGTGATCCTTGGCGCCGGCACCGCGCAGCTCGTGGCTGCACAGCTCGCCGGCGAACCGCCACCCTTCGACGCCACGCCGTACGACCCGCTGCGGTTCCAGGACGAACGCTGAACGTCGTTCAGTGGGAGAGGCGGCCGGCGCGATCGAGGGACTCGAGCACGCGGTCGACCGGCATGGCGAAGTACGTGTGACCGTCGCGCCCGACCGAGTCGTCCGCCGCGACAAGCGCGTTCACGACCGCTTCCTCCGTCGCCTCGACCGTGGCGCGGAACAACGCTGATAGCGCGTACGTGTGCCGGACCGGCCCATCGACCACGGCGCGCACGTCGCGGATCGGCGTGCTCGCATCGAGGCGGTTCGACGTCGAGAACGCCATCATCTGCTCGCCGCTGCCGTTGGAGGCGTGCGAGCCGGTGGCGGCGAGCCCGAGGCCGGCTCGGCGGGCGATACGGGTGAGCTGGTGCGGCAGCAGGGGCGCATCGGTGGCGACCACGACCACGCACGATCCCTCGTGGTGCTCGCGCGGCATCAGGTCGGTCAGTTCCCGACCGACCGGCACGCCGTCGATCCGCAGATGTTCGCGACTGCCGTAGTTCGTGAGCACGAGGGCGCCCACCGTGAACCCTCCTTCCTCGTCGTCGAGCACGCGCGACGCCGTGCCGATGCCTCCCTTGAAGTCGAAGCACTGCATGCCGGTGCCGGCGCCGACGTTGCCCTCCTCGAGGGGGCCGGCAGCCGCCGCATCGAGCGCGGCTGCGACGTCATCGTCGGCCAACGGGAACGAGAGCACGTCGGAGAGCCACGAGTCGTCGCACTCGGAGACCACCGGCATGACCTCCTCTGCGCCGATCGGATCGCGGCCCGCGATCCACCGCACGGTCGCGTCGTACGCCTTCCCTATCTGCAGCGACGAGGTCAGCACGATCGGACTCATCAGCACGCCCCACTCGCGGAGCTGGTTCACCCCGATCAGCTCGCCGTACCCGTTGAGGATGTCCACCCCCGCGTACACCCACTCGCGCCACGGGTGTCCCTCGTGGGGGAACACCGCCGTCACCCCGGTGCGCACCGCATGAGGATCGCCGTCGGCGCCCCGCACGATCGTGCGATGGCCGACGCGCACGCCCGATACGTCGGTGATCGCGTTCAGCGGTCCGGGCGTGCCGGTGCCGATCGACATGCCGAGTTCCCGTGCGCGAGGCGTCATCGTGGGCCGCATCCTATCGGTCGCGCCGCCGCCCTCTCGACCGGGGAGACACGCTGTGAACCGCGGCGATACGATGCCTGGTCTACCTGCCATGGCCATCCTCACCCTCGGGGTCTCCTTCCGTCGCGCGCCGATCGAGCTGCTGGAGCGGCTCGCGTTCACCGACGACGACCTCGCCAAGGCGTACCGCGTCGCCATGGATCTCGATGGTGTCGAGGGGGCGGTGATCCTCTCGACCTGCAACCGGGTGGAGGTCTACGGGGAGGTCGCGAGCTACCACGTCGGGTTCATGGCCTTGAAGCGCCTGCTCACCGAGACGCGGGGAGTCGCCGCCGAGGAGCTCGCCGACCCGATGTACGCCCAGTGGGAACGAGACGCCGCTGACCATCTGTTCGCCGTGGCGAGCGGGCTCGACTCGATGGTCCTCGGCGAGACGCAGATCTACGCGCAGGTGCGCGAGGCGCTGCGGCGCGCCGAGGCCGAGGGCGCAGCTGCGTCACCTCTGACCGGACTGTTCCATTCGGCGGCGCGCGCCGGCCGCCGGGTCCGCCAGGAGACGTCGCTCGGCGCGGCGCCCGATGCGTTCGTGGCGCTCGGCGCCGATCTCGCCGAGGACGCGGTGAGCGGGTTGCGCGGGCGCGACGTGGTCGTCGTCGGAGCGGGCACGATGGCCGCCCTGGCCGTGAAGCACCTCCGCCAGCGCGGTGTCGGGCCGGTGCGCATCCTGAACCGTTCCCTCGAGCACGCGAGGGCGCTCGCCGAGCGGACGAACGCCGAGCACGGCGAGCTCGACGTGCTTCCCGACGCGATGCGTCAGGCCGACCTCGTCGTGAGTGCCACCGGCGCCGCGGGCACGGTGATCCGGCGCTCGGTCGTCGCCGACGCGATGGCGGATCGTGGTGGTCGTCCCCTCGTGCTGCTCGATCTCGCGGTGCCCCGCGACGTGGAACCCGAGACCGCGTACGTCAAGGGGACCCGCGTGATCGACATCGTCTCGCTGCGTGAGCGCCTCGCCGAGCACGACGCCGAGACGGCGGGCGACATCGAGCGAGCGCACGGCATCGTGGCCGACGAGGTGCACCGCTACGTGGTGCGCCGGCGAGGCGACGAGCTCGCACCCCTGATCCGCGCGATGCGGCGCCGGGGCGACGACGTCGTCCGCGGCGAGATGGATCGGTTCGGAGCGAGGCTCGCCGAGCTCACCCCCGACGAGCGGGAGGCCGTCGAGGCGCTCGCACGAGGCATCGCCGCCAAGCTGCTGCACGACCCGATCGTGGCCCTGAAGGAGCGCTCCGAACCGGGCACCGACGGGATCCACGCTCGGGTGCTCGCCGAGCTCCTGGGCGTGGACCCCGACGCCACCTCGTGAGCGCCCTGCGCATCGGCACCCGTCGCTCGCCGCTGGCGCTCGCGCAGGCGGAGGAGATCAGGATCCGGCTCGAGGCGACCGGGGTGATCGCCGACATCGTGCCGATGAGCACCTCCGGGGACGAGGGCGCACGGGCCGACTCGTCGCCGCAAGGGCTTGAAGGGGCTCTGGATCGACACGATCCTCGACGCCCTGGAGTCCGGCGAGATCGACCTGGCGGTGCACTCGGCGAAGGACCTGCCGGCCGAGGAGGACGAGGGCTTCACGATCGCCGCCGTGCCGGAGCGCGAGGACCCGTCCGACGTGTTGATCTGCAAGGAACCGGGCGAGCTCCGCGGCGGGGCCCTCATCGGCACGTCGAGCGTGCGACGGCGCGCCCAGCTGCTGGCCGCCTTCCCGGGGCTCGAGGTCGTCGACCTACGCGGCAACGTCGAGACGCGGCTGCGCAAGCTCGAGGAGGGCGAGGTCGACGCCGCGGTGCTGGCGGCGGCGGGGCTCTCGCGACTCGGGCTCGCCCCCGAGCATGCCCGTGCGCTGCCTCTCGCGATGATGGTGCCGGCGCCGGGCCAGGGCTGCCTCGCCGTGCAGGCGCGAGATGACGACGACGACACGATCGCCGCGTTGGCCCCGATCGATCACGCCGCGAGCCATCGGGCGCTCGACGCCGAGCGGTCGCTGATGTGGCGGCTCGGGGGCGGCTGCGCGTTGCCGCTCGGAGCCCATGCGACCGTCGGCATGGAAGCGGTCTCGCTGACCGCGGTGATCGCGACGCCCGACGGCACCACGGTGCTCCGCGTCGAGACCGAGGGTGCGACGCCCGAGGATGCCGCGGCCGACGCGGCGAAGGAGCTGATCGCGCAGGGGGCCGAGCGCATCCTCGCCGAGGTCGACGAGGGGTGAGCCGCTCGGCGACGGGCGAGGCGGCGACGTCCGCCCGCCCCTCGCGGGACGCACGGTGCTGGTCACGAGGCCGGCCGATCAGTCGGCGACGCTCGTCACCGCCCTCCGGCGTCTCGGCGCTCGCGCGATCGTGGCGCCCGGCGATCGAGATCGTGCCGGCGCGATCGGCCGCGCTCACCCGAGCGCTGCACGACCTGCAAGGCGGGGAGTTCGCGTGGCTCACCCTGACCAGCCGGGCGACCGTCGACATGCTCGCCTCGAGGTTGCCGGGGCCTCGCGCTCTCGGGGCCACGAAGGTGGCGGCGATCGGCGAAGGCACTGCGGCGGCCTTCCGCCGGTGGGCTCGACGCGACCCCGACCTCGTGCCCGCGACGTTCACCACGGCCGGGCTCGCGCGCGCGTTCCCGCGCGGTTCGCGGCGGGTGCTGTGCGCCCGCGCCGACATCGCGCCTCCCGGTCTCGAGGACGCGCTCGCCGCGAAGGGATGGTCGCCGACCCGTGTCGACGCCTACCGCACCCGCATGCCGCGCTCGCTGCCCGAAGAGGCCCGCGCCGCGCTGCGCCACGGCGAGGTCGACGCGGTGACGTTCACGAGCGCCTCGACCGTGCGCGGGTTCGTCGGCGCGCTCGGGGCGGTCAAGGGCAGCCCAAAGGTCGTGTGCATCGGTCCGGTCACGGCGAGGGAGGCGCGCGCTCACGGCCTCGTGGTGCACGCCGTCGCGAGGCCCCACACGATGCGAAGGCGTGGCCGCGGCGGTCGTGCGGGCGCTGGCCCGATGATCCGCGGTGGCGCGAGCGAGCGCACCGCCGTTACCCTGGCGCCATGAGCTTCCCCGAGCACCGGCCGCGGCGGCTGCGCCGCACGCCCGCGCTGCGAGCCCTGGTCCGCGAGACGCGGCTGCACGCCGACGATCTGATCATGCCGCTGTTCTGCAAGGAGGGCATCGACGATCCGGTCGCGATCTCGTCGATGCCCGGGCAGTTCCAGCACACCCTGGAGTCGCTGCGCAAGGAAGCGGTCGTCGATCGCGGAGACGGGCGTGCGGGCGTTCATGCTCTTCGGCGTGCCGGCCGGAAGGACGCCGAAGGATCGCAGGCCTGGCACCCCGACGGCATCGGGCAGCGGGCGATCGCGGCGCTGCGCGAGGAGTTCGGCGACGACGCGGTCGTGATGAGCGACCTCTGCCTCGACGAGTACACCGATCACGGGCACTGCGGCGTGTTGAACGACCGGAACGAGGTCGACAACGACGCGACCCTCGAGCGCTACCGGCGCATCGCCCGTGCGCAGGCCGAGGCCGGGGCGCACATGGTGGGGCCGAGCGGCATGATGGACGGGCAGGTCGCCGCGATCCGCGAGGCGCTCGACGACGCCGGGCGCGACGACGTCGCGATCATGGCCTACGCGGCGAAGTTCGCGAGCGCCCTCTACGGGCCGTTCCGCGAAGCCGCCGAGGGCGCGCCGCGGTTCGGCGATCGCACCGGCTATCAGCAGGATCCGGCGAACGCCGACGAGGCGATGCGCGAGATCCGAACCG
This sequence comes from uncultured Actinomycetes bacterium, assembly GCA_963728665.1. Classification (GTDB taxonomy): domain Bacteria; phylum Actinomycetota; class UBA4738; order UBA4738; family HRBIN12; genus JAOUEA01. The sequence goes on from CAVSLG010000010.1 coordinate 26,701, forward strand.
ACATCGACGAGGGCGCCGACATCGTGATGGTGAAGCCGGCGCTGCCCTACCTCGACATCGTGCACCGGGCGAAGCGCCGAGACCGGCTTCCCGATCGCCGCCTACCACGTGAGCGGCGAGTACGCGATGGTGAAGGCGGCCGCCGACAACGGCTGGCTCGACGAGCGGCGCACCGTGCTCGAGATCCTCACGTCGATCCGCCGCGCGGGCGCCGACCTGATCCTCACCTACCACGCGAAGGACGCTGCGACCTGGCTTCGCGACGAGGCATGACGGCGTCCGAGCAGCTGTTCGACCGCGCCCGCGCGGTGATCCCAGGCGGGGTCGACTCCCCCGTTCGCGCGTTCGGGTCGGTCGGCGGCACTCCCGTGTTCATCGATCGCGGCGAGGGTGCGGAGATCGTCGACGTCGACGGGAACCGCTACGTCGACCTCGTGCAGTCGTGGGGCGCGCTGCTGTTCGGTCATGCTCGGGCCGAGATCGTCGGAGCGGCGACGGCAGCCGCAGCCCGGGGAACGTCGTTCGGTGCGCCGACGCAAGGTGAGGTCGAGCTGGCAGAGCGCATCGTCGAGGCGGTGCCCGGCGTCGATCGGGTCCGGCTCGTGAACAGCGGCACGGAAGCCGCGATGAGCGCGATCCGGCTCGCGCGCGGCGCGACCGGGCGCGACCTGCTCGTGAAGTTCGAGGGGTGCTACCACGGTCACTCCGACTCGCTGCTCGCCAAGGGCGGCGGCAGCGGGCTCGCGACGCTCGGTATCCCGTCGTCGCCCGGGGTGACCGAGGGTGCGGCCCGCGACACCCTCACCGCGCCGTTCAACGACCTCGACGCGGTGCGCACGCTCTTCGCCGAGCGCGGAAACGACGTCGCGGTCCTGCGGTCGAGCCCGTGGCCGCGAACATGGGCGTCGTGCCGCCCGAGCCCGGGTTCCTCGAGGGGCTCCGCGAGGTCTGCGACGAGTACGGGGCCCTGCTGCTGTTCGACGAGGTGATCACCGGGTTCCGCATCGCCTACGGCGGCGCGCAGTCGCGCTACGGCGTCACGCCGGACCTGACGGCGCTCGGCAAGGTGATGGGTGGGGATTCCCGTGCGCGGCGTTCGGTGGACGCGCCGACCT
>CAVSLG010000011.1:0-11576 GCA_963728665.1 uncultured Actinomycetes bacterium
CCTGGATCTCGTCGTACAGCGGCAAGGTCACCGGGTTGTCGGGTGAGGCGAGCGCGATGCCGCCGGCGCCCGTCGAGGCGGTCGCACCGCCACCGCTGTCGGTCGAGCTGTCCTTGCACGCCGCGAGCACGGCACTCATCGACGGAAGCGCGATGCCGGCTGCCGCCGCCCGCTTCAGGAACTCGCGGCGGCTGTGGCTCGGCCGCTCCTTCGGATGCGCCATGCAGGGACCCCCTCGCAGTTCTCACGGACAGACCCCCGGGGTGTACCGGCGAGCGGGGGCGCTGTCAAGGCAATGCGGGGTGGTTCGAGGTGACCTCGGGTCGGTCCGGGGCCTCCCGGGGAACACCTGCACGCAGCGCACCGCAAGTGCTAGCGTCCGCGCGACATGGCTCGCGGGCGCGCATCGTCGGGGGAGAACTCGCTCACCACGCTGTACCCGCGTGGGTTCTGGAAATGGTCCTCGTCACCCGGAGTGCTCTGGCTGATCCTGCTGTTCGTCGTTCCCTTCTACGCGTTGGTATCGATGGCGGGCGGGTCGCTCGACCCCGCCACCGGGAGCGCCGTGCCGCAGTGGAACCCGGCGTACTGGGACCGAGCGTCGTTCCACTACGTGTTCGAGCAGCTGATCTCGCCCGAGGGCGTGTACCGGGTCGTGTTCCTGCGCACGCTGCGCTACGTCTTCGCCGCGGTCGTGCTGTGCGTTGTCGTCGGCTATCCGGTGGCCTACTACGTGTCACGGCTGCGCGGGCGAATGCGCGGCCTCGTGCTCGCACTCCTCGTGCTGCCGTTCTGGATCAGCTACCTGATGCGCATGCTCGCCTGGGTCGGACTGCTGAACGAGGAGGGCCTCGTCAACCGCGTGCTCGACCGGGCTCGGCATCCTGCAGGACCCCTACCCGTGGCTCGAGGGCAAGAGCATCACGGTGATCTTCGGGCTCGTGTACGGCTACGTGCCCTTCTTCATCCTGCCCCTGTTCGCGGCTCTCGACCGGCTGCAGAACAGCTACCTGGAAGCGGCCTGGGACCTGGGTGCGAGCTCGTTCAGCACGTTCCGGCGGGTGACGCTGCCGCTGTCGAAGAACGGCATCCTGGCGGGCATCGCGATCATCATGCTGCCGATGTTCGGCGACTTCTACACCGCGTACCTGCTGTCGAACGGGCGGTCGAGCACCGCGATGATCGGCAACTCGATCCAGTCGCTGCTGCAGGAGACGACGTTCGGCTACGCGCAAGCCCGCGGCGCCGCGCTCGTCACGGTGCTCGCCGTCTTCGTCTCGATCCTGACGCTCTACTACATCGTGTCGACCGCCCGAAGCACACGCGAGGCCGCCCGCGCATGAGCGCCGTCGGCACCTTCTTCGCGAACCCGTGGCGCAAGCACCGGTTCCTCGCGGCCTACACCTGGCTCTACATCGTGTGGGCGATCGTGCCGGTCGTGATCGCGATCGGCTTCTCGTTCAACGCCGGACGCTCGCGCAGCGTCTGGCAGGGGTTCTCCCTGGAATGGTGGACCGGGAACCCCGACCTCGCGGTGTTGCAACGACCCCGTGCTGACCTCGGCGATCCGCCAGAGCCTGATCCTGGCCGCCGTGACGATGGCGATCGCCACGCCGATCGGTGTCGCGTTGGCCCTCGGCCTCGCGCGATGGCGAGGCCGCGGCTCGGGCGCGTCGAACTTCCTGATGCTGCTGCCTCTGGTCACGCCCGAGATCGTGCTCGCCACCGGCATCTTCTTCACGCTCGTCTTCCTCTACCCCTTCCCGAACCCGGGCACCACGGGCCAGATCGTGGGGCACGTGACATGGTCGATCCCCTACGTCGTCGTCGTGCTGCGCGGACGGATCTTCGGGGTCGGGCCCGAGCTCGAGGAGGCCGCGATGGACCTCGGTGCGCCGCCACTCAGCGCGCTCCGGCGGGTGATGCTGCCCGTGCTCGCGCCCGCGATCTTCGCCGCGTTCACGATCGTGTTCGCGCTGTCGATCGACGACTTCGTGACGAGCCAGTTCCTCGCCACCGACCTCAACACCCAGACCGTGCCGATGCTGATCTACAGCTCCGGACGCACGGCGCCGAACCCGGCGCTCAACGCGACAGCGACGCTGATGCTCGTGATCTCGCTCGCCGCGATCGGCGTCGGGCTCGGTGGCATGCGCGCGCTCGCGAAGCGGCAGGGCCTGCAGGCGGAGGGATCCGACATGGCGACGATCCGGCTCTAGGATCGCGTTCCGAGGAGGACCGACGATGACCGAGACCGCGATCACCGACCTGCTGCGACCCGACGGCGACGGGGCGATCCTGCCCGGCATCGATCCGCGCTCGACGCCGGGCGTCGAAGACCGTGCGGAGGCCGAAGCCGAGCTCCCGGCGCTCGCCGACCGCCTGGACGACCTGCAGGAGCGCCTCTGGGTCGAGGGCTCTCGATCCCTGCTCGTGGTGCTGCAGGGCATGGACACGAGCGGCAAAGGGGGCACCGTCCGCCACGTCTTCTCGTCGATGAATCCGGCCGGCGTCGAGGTCGCCTCGTTCAAGAAGCCCACCGAGGAGGAGCTCGCGCACCACTTCCTCTGGCGCATCGAGAAGAAGCTGCCGGTCCCCGGCGAGGTGATGGTCTTCGATCGCTCGCACTACGAGGACGTGCTCGTGGTTCGGGTGCGCTCGCTCGTGCCCGAGGACGTCTGGCGAGCCCGATACGAGGAGATCGTCGCGTTCGAGAACCGCGTCGCCGCCGCCGGCACGACGATCGTGAAGTGCATGCTGCACATCTCCTACGACGAGCAACGGGAGCGGTTGCTCGCCCGCCTCGACGACCCGTCGAAGCACTGGAAGTTCCATGAGGCCGACATCGAGGAACGCATGCGGTGGCAGGAGTACCAGGCCGCCTACGAGGCGGCGATCCGCGAGAGCTCGACCGACACCGCGCCGTGGTACGTGATCCCGGCCGACCGCAAGTGGTACCGGAACTGGGCGATCTCGAAGCTGCTCGTCGAGACGCTCGAGGGCATGGATCCGCAGCTTCCCCGCCCCGACCTCGACGTCGATGCCCTGAAGGCGCGGCTGCAGCCTCCGAACTGACGGAACGAGGCACCGGTTCCGGCGTCATCCATCAGTAAGGCTTTACCCGTACCATCGAGCGTGATGCCAGCTCCGACCGTCCGCACGCTCGCAGCACTGCTGCTCGCCGTGGCGGTCACGGCGTGTTCGAGTTCCGAGGGAACCTACCCCGGGCCGCCCCCTTCGGCTCCCGCCGAGAGCTCGACCGTTCAGCCCTCGCCCGAACCCGCCGGCAACGGTGGTGGTGTCGGCGATCGCAACGGCGACGGGTCGGTTCCCGAGGTCCTCCGCTTCTCGGCGCCTCGCCTCGGCGGAGGCACGGTCGACGGCGAGGAGTTCTCCGGCGGCGACGTCGCTCTCTGGTTCTGGGCACCGTGGTGAACGACGTGCCAGGGGGCCGCCCCTGAAGTCGCGCGGGTCGCGCGAGCCTACGGGGACGACGTGTCGTTCATCGGCGTGCCCGGCAACGACTCCTCCGAGAACATGCAGGCCTTCGTCGACGAGTTCGGGCTCGGGTTCCCGCAGGCCGTGACCGAGGACGGTTCCCTCTGGGCGCGGTTCGACGTCGCCTATCAGCCCGCGTGGGTGTTCGTGGACGATTCTGGCGAGACCACTCTCGTGCCGTACGAGCTCCCAGAGGCCGAGCTCGAACGGGTGCTCGACGACCTGATCGCTTCGTGAGCCGGCCGACGATCAGCCGTCTGCATCATCGGGCACGTCGGCAAGGGTCCACCCGAAGAGGCCTCCGACCACGAAGCCGAGACCACTCACGGTGCCGTGCAGTTCGAGCATGCGTGTGATGGACAGCGTGTAGTCGTCGCTCCACTGCCCGAGCGCGAACTGCACCGCGAGGGCCAGCGCGAACAGCACCGAGGCTCCCGACACCACGAGCAATGCCGTCGACCCGGCGGTACGGCTGCGGTGCATCGCTCCGATCAGCATCACCACCGCGACCACGAGCAGCGCCGCCGACACGAGCAGCGAGCCCACGAGATCGAGGAACGCGCCGTCGCTCACGAGCCCCGCGGCGAGCACCGGGATCGCCGCGACGGTCACGACGCCCGCGACACCGGCCACCGATCGACTGCGCCTCCTCGTCGCCGCTGCTCGGGTTCGATCGGCGACGACCGCAGCGCCGAACCCCGCGAACGTCATGTGCACGGCCGCGAGCGCGACGCGGGTGTCGGAGAGCCCCATCGGTCGGAGCTGTGCTCGCCACGCCACCAGGCCCGCCGCCCCGACGAGAAGGAAGGCGAGCCCGGCGACCGGCACGATCACCTTGGCTCGCAGCGACGGCTCGAGCGCCAGCCACCGCAAGCCGGCCCACAGCGCGATCGAGGTCACGACGACCCACGGCACGGTGAGCCAGGCCGAGACTCCCCCTGGTTCGGCCAGGACGCTCAGGACCACGAGCACCCCGGCAGGCAGCGTCAGGAGTCGAGCGAGGGCCAGCCCCTGTGCAGGCTCGGGAGGGGGCCGCAGCAGGGCGAACCCCAACGGCGCCACGACGAGTGGCCCGAGCAGCCAGAGCCCCTCGAGCAGTCCGATCCGATCGGACAACGGTCCGGTCGACAACGCGAAGACCACGACCCACACCACGGTGCCGACGATCGCGTCGACGGGAGGGCCCGCGATCGGACGTCGGGCTGAACCCATCAGCGTCCGGCCGCGTGCCAGGCCGCGAGCAGCGAGCGTTCGCGTTCGGGATCGAGCCCCGCCTGCAGCGGACCCGACTCTCGGGCGCGGTCCCACGCGAGCGTGTCCCGCACCGTCTCCGACGGTGGGCGGCACAGCAGGCCGGCCTCGAACGCCCGGCTCGGGTCGTAGGCGTGGAATCCCACCGCTTCGGGCCACCAGAGCGGGAATGCCTCGTGCGAATCGTCATCGGGGTCGCCGCCGAACGAGTCGGCGATGAACGCGTCGTCGATCCATGCCACCCTCGTCTCGGCATCAGCCGCTTCGGCGGCGGTGCCGATCAGAGCCTCCAGCGTCATCGTCGGAGCCCGGTCGACGACGCCGTACACGCCGGGCGTGGCACCTTCGGCGAGGTGGAGCACGAACGCCGCCAGGTCGCGCGCGTCCACCCACTGCAGACCGTAGTCCGCCGGCGCGGGGGCGAGCATCTCGCCGCCGGCCGCACCTCGCCGCACCCAGGACGTGAACCGGTCGGTCGGATCGTTGGGGCCGACGATGAATCCGGGGCGGATCACGCACGCGCGGTCGCCGAACACCTCGGTGACCTCGCGTTCGCAGGCCACCTTCAGCGGGCCGTACGTCTCGTCGGTCACCTCTTCCGTGTCGGGGAACGGCGGCTCGAAGATCGGCGAGTCCTCGTTGCCACCCGGTGGCATGCCCTCGGGGTGCGCCGAGAGCGACGAGATGAACGCATACCAGCCGCTGTCGCCGAGCAGCTCCGTCGATGACCGCACGGCTCTGGGCACGTAGCCACAGGTATCGACGACGGCGTCGAACGTGCGGCCGGCGAGCGCATCGATCCCTCGGTCGCGGTCACCGATCACGTGCTCCGCCTCGGGGAAGAGCTCGGTCGGGGTGCGATGGAACAGCGTGACCTCGTGCCCGCGTTCGAGCGCGAGTTCGGTCAGCGCCCGGCCCGAGAACCGTGCGCCGCCGATCATCAAGAGCTTCATACGCCTCCTCCGGTCACGGCAACGTCCCACGGGTACTACCACGAACCCGACGCGGTCGACGCGCGTTCCTCAGGCCCGCGCGGTCGACGCGCGTTCCTCAGGCCCGCGCGGTCGACGCGCGAGGCACCACCCTCGTCGAGATCGTCACGGGGGCCGGTTCGGTCACGGTGCCTTCGACGAGGTCGGCCAGCATCTCGGCGGCCGCCGTGCCGAGATCGCTGGGGTGAAGCTCGAGCGACGTGAGCGGCGGGGTGGTGCCGTCGGCGAGCCCCCGGTCGGAGATCGTTGCCACCATCAGGTCTCCCGGCACTGCGATCCCTCGCCGGGCGCATTCGGCGAGCACCGCCATCGCGTAGGACTCGGAGAGGCAGTACAGCGCGTCGGGCGCGCCGGGCGCGTCGAGGCAGTCCGACGCGGCCGTCCGCGCGATCTCCTCGAACCCGACCCAGGTGCGGGGCGACGCCCAGTCGATGTGCTCGGTGGCGTACACCCACGGCTCGGAGCCGCGCCGGTCGCTCCACGACCGGTACCCGGCGAGGCTGTCCGTTTCGAAGGACTCCCCGATCGACAGGGTCATGATGCCCACCCGGCGGGCGCCGGACCCCACGAGGTGGTCCAGCATCGCGGCCGTGCCGACCGCGTAGTCGTTGTCGACGACCCTCGTGTCCACGTCGTCCTCGGGGAGCTTGCCCACGGTCACGATCGGCACCGCCCGGTTCCGCAACTCGCGTACCGCGGGATCGTCGGGCACGGGGTCGACGACGATCAACCCGTCGAGCGGCAGCCGATCCCAGATCGTCGCTTCCCCCGACGGCACGATCACGAGCGCCAGCCCACGCGCGATCGCCGTGGCGGTCGCCGCATCGATGAGGCGCGCGTTGTGGGCGAACTCCTCGACCGGTTCATGCACCCCGTCGGGCAGCGAGACGGTCAGGGCCACCAGCCCCGTGCGCCCCGAGGCCAACTGACGGCCGCGCGGATCGGGCCGGTACCCGAGGCTCTCGGCGATCTCACGGACGCGCTGTCGCGTGCCCTCGGAGACGCCGCCCTTCTCGTTGAGAGCGTGGGAGACGGTCGTGATCGACACGCCGGCCGCGCGCGCGACGTCTCGGATCCCCACGTGGCGGCGCTCGGTCATTTCGTGATGATAGAACCCCCAAGGAGCCGTCACCCGGACCAGTCGGGATGCCTCTACGCGGCAGGGGTTTCCATGTCGCTGCGGTACGCACCCGTGCGCGCCAGGCCGTTCATGCGAGCCCGGTGCGCGAGCGCCGCCTGCGCCGCAGCGACGTTCGCGTCGTCGCCGCGCCAGGCAGCCAGCGACGGCGCCTGCAGCGCCCGTCCGTACGAGAAGCTCAGCTCCCAGGGCAGGCCCCCGGCGCCGACGCGGTTCATCTCGTTCAACCGGCTGGTCGCGTGTTCGTCGCTCATGCCGCCCGACAGGAACACCACGCCGGGCACCTCGGTGGGGACGTGCGCGGTGAGGCACCTGATCGTCGCCTCGGCGATCGAGACGTCGTCGTCCTGCCTGGCACACGCCTTCCCCGGCACGACCATGTTCACCTTGAGGAGCGAGCCGGGCAGATCGACGCGCGCGGTCGCGAGCGCCGCGTAGAGCGCGTCGAGCGTGCGTCCGGTGGCCGCCTCGCACGCGGCGAGGTCGTGGTCGCCGTCCATCAGCACCTCGGGCTCGACGATCGGCACGACACCGGCTTCCTGGCAGAGGGCGGCGTAGCGAGCCATCGCGTGGGCGTTCGCCTCGATCGCGCCGTCGGTGGGCAAGCCCTCGCCGATCGTGATCGTGGCGCGCCACTTCGCGAACCGGGCGCCGAGCTCCACGTACTCGGCGAGCCGTTCACGCAGTCCGTCGAGTCCCTCGGTCACGGCCTCGCCGGGGAACAGCGCCAGCGGCTTCGCGCCCATGTCGACCTTGATGCCGGGGATCACGCCTGCGTCCACGAGCACGTCGACGAATCGACGCCCATCTTCGGTCGATTGCCGGATCGTTTCGTCGTACAGGATCGCCCCGCTGATGTGCTCGCCGAGCCCCGGGGTCGTGAAGAGCAACTGCCGGTAGCACCGGCGGGCTTCCTCTGTCGACTCGACATCGATCGAGGCGAATCGCCTCGCGATCGTGCCCGTGGACTCGTCGGCTGCGAGGATGCCCCTGGACGGCGCCACCAGCGCCCGTGCGATCTCGTGCATCGAGGTCATCGTTCACTCCGTTCCGGTCGATGGAACAGCTCCCGAACCCAGCCTATCGCCGTGATGCGCGGCCTCGCCCGGCAGGCGGGGTGACACCTTCAGATGCATCGGGGCCCGGCCGATAGGGGGGCATGCGGAACCACACCCTGCGTGCGTCGTGGGCGGCGACCGCGATCGCCGTCGCCCTCGCGATCGGCTCGCCCCTCGCGTCGGGGCTCACGAACGTCGCCGGCGCGCAGCAGGTCGACCCGGCCCCGCGAGCGGTCGTGGCCGCCGACGACCCGGATCCGTTCGGTGACGCCGGCACCGTGGAGGCAACGGGGGGAACCGAAGAGCCCGCCCCAGCTCGGGCCCGTGGCAACGCACCGACGCACCGACGCACCGCGGCCCGCCGAGCCGACGAAGCACCTGCTCGTGCGCGTGCCGCGCAACCTCGCGGTGCGAGCCCATCCCAACGGGAAGGCGCGGGTCGTCGGCACGATGCCGAGCGGATCGAAGTACTACGACGTGGCGATCACCGCCTGGGTCGAGGAGGTCTCCCCCGACGGGCGGTGGGGCCGCGTCGAGATCCCCTACGTCTGGCCACGGCGTGAGGGATGGATCGCGCTGCGCAGGCTCGCCCGACGCACGACCGGTGTCGAGGTCCACGTCGACCTCTCGGAGCACCGCATCACGGTCACGAAGTTCGATCGGATGCTCTTCGCCATGCCGGCCGCCACGGGCGCTCCCGTGTCGCCGACGCCACTCGGCGAGTACTTCGTGACCGACCGCATCCCGTTCTCCGGCGGCTCCTTCGGCACGTTCGCGTTCGGCATCTCGGGCATCCAGCCGAAGCTGCCCCCCGGATGGAGCGGCGGGAATCAGCTCGCGATCCATGGCACGAACGATCCGTCGTCGATCGGACGGTCGGCGAGCGCCGGGTGCCTGCGCGTGAGCGAACGCTCGCTCGACCGGCTGAAGCCGTTGCTGCAGCTGGGCACCCCCGTGCTCGTCGTCCGCTGAGACGCGCGAGCCATCGTTCAACTACTCTCGCGAAGACTACTCGTTCGTCCGCTCCTCGACGAACGGGCGCAGCTGTCGCAGGTGTGCCTCGGCGTGGCGGAACGGGCCCGGCGGGCCGCCGAGCAGATCCCCCAGCCTTGCCCCCGCGGGCGTGCGGCCCCGCGAGGTGCCCGGCTTCCGCCAGCGCGCGTCGCCGAAGGCCTCGAGCCGGGCGAGCAGCCGTTCGTGGGTGGCCTCGGCACGCCTGCGCTGGTCCGCCGCTCGGCGTGCGGCCTTCCTCGCGACGGCGTCGCGGTTGAGCGTCGAGGTGCTCGTCGACCAGATCACCGCATCGATCGCGGGACCGTGGTCCTCGTCCCACGCGTCGAGGGCTTCGAGCGCGTACTCCTGCCAGCTCTCGAGGTGACCGAGCAGATCCTTGGGAGACCACTCGCCGCCGCCGAGACCCGGGGTCGTCCGCGCCCGCGGCGGCAGCCGGTCGTACAAGGCGAACGCCTCTCGCATGCCTTCGTCGATGATGCGGATCGCCCGGCGCCTCGACGGCACCCGATCGGTCTCGTCTCGCCCCATCGCCGCGAGCCTACGCCTGCCCGTCCTGGGCGAGCCACCACCGCGCGGCGACGAGCTCGGCGACGAGGACCTCGGCGAGCAGCGCCACGTCTGGGTCGTCGTCGTGGCGGTAGCGCACGGTGCGGTCCACGTCCTCGACCTCCCCGCCCACCGCGACGACTCGGGAACCCCGTTCGAGCATCCAGGCGATGATCGCCGGGTCGAAGCGTGAGCCCGCGAACAGCACCGCCCGGTAGTCGAGCGGCTTCGTCAGATACACGTCGACGTGGAGCCAGTCCCCCGCCTCGCAGGCGACGGCCGTGCGGCGAGGTCCCTCCCGAAGCATCAGCGCACCCTGCTTCGCCGACGAGAGCCGCTCGGCCGGGGCGATCGTGAACGTGGCCGGACCCTCGGCCAGCAGGTCGGCGACGGCGGGCAGCCAGGCATCCCGGCGCTCGAGCAGGTCCTCGCTCGCCTCGGCGGCCAGTCGCACCGAGGCCGCGACGTCGCCGCCGCCGCCGATCGCCGACGCTTCCAGGGCCAGCAGCAGCGCGAGCGTGTGTTGGTAGGAACGGCACGCCACTCCGCCCTCCTCGTCGCCCGCGAGCATCGGCACCACCGAGTCGGCCGCTCGCTCGATCGCGGAACCCGATCGGTTCGTGAGCGCGATCGTGTCGCTCGAACCACGATGCCGCGCCAGCGCCTCGATCGTCTCCTCTGTGCCCCCGCTCGCGGAGATGCCGACTGCCACCACGCCGTCGCCGGGCGGCGACCCCGTCACGAGGGAGGCGTACTCGGCGACGGCATCGAGGCCCGCCGCCCGCATCCTCGTCGCGGCCACGCCCGCCGCGTACCTCGACGAGCCCATGCCGATCATCACGAGCCGGCGTGGGCGGAGCGTCGGCCACGGTCCGCGGGACTCGAGAGCGTCGGCCAGCTCACGCAGCACCTCGGGCTTGCGTTCGAGGTCGCGCAGGAACGCCCGCGGGTTCATCGGTCTTCCATCGGAACGAGGGCCTGCATCGCGAGGTCGGGAACGTACCGCCAGCGAGGCAGGAATCCGGCGGCGTACACGAACTCGTGGCATTCCTGCGCGACCTCGAGCGGTCGCAGCAGGCGCTCGTCGAACAGCTCGGACATGCCGCGCACGTGGAGCTCGTCCCGATAGGCGTCGAGGAAGCCTCGACGGCTCGACGCGATCCACGACTCGATGCGATCGGCGTGAGCCGGCCGTCGCCTCGACGCGACGCGCCCGAGGTGATCGATCGAGCGCACGAACGCCGCGACATCACGCACAGGCGTGTCGGGTGCCCCTCGCTCGCCCGGCGGCGCCATCGGGTTCCCGTCGAAGTCGGTGACGGCGTACCCGCCGTCCCACTCGAGCACCTGCCCCACATGGAAGTCGCCGTGCACCCTGGTCGTGACGGCTCCGGCGGCATCGCCGAGCCGCTCGAGCTCGGCTCGGATGGGGTCGGCGCGCGCTGCGAGCCGGGACCCCTCATCGCCATCGGTGAGCGCGATGGCCTCGTCGGCGACCGCCAGGGCCACACGCCGCCAGGCCTCGGCGGTCGACGCGTCGGCGATCGAGACGGCGTGCGGGACCACCTCGGACGCCGTCGCGAACGCGGCGTGCATCCCGGCGGCGATGCGCCCGAGCAGGGGTGCCGGCTCGAACGCGGTCTCGTCGTCGACCTCGTGGTCGAGCCAGCCGAGCAGTCGCGCCAGGTACCAGTCCCATCCGTCCTTCGCACCGGGCAGGAACGACGCCGCCGTCGCGAGCACGACGTCGTCTCCCGCCGGAGACGTCCACCGCAGCGCCCCGAGCGGCGCGGGGAGGAATGGGAATCCGACGGCGGCGAGGTGCACGGGCAGGTCGAGGCCGGGTTGCGGCCCCGGCGACGTGAGCGGGAACAGCTTCACCACCGCAGACCCGCCCACGACCACCGAGTCGTTGGACTGGTCGACGTCGATCGCGACCTCGTCGGTCGTTCGAGCGTCGACCGCACCGTCGAAGGCCTCGCCTCGGAAGGCGCCGTCCAGCCTTCCCTGCCGCATCGCTCGCAAGATCGCCGCGAACACGCCGTCTCCGGCCACGGCGCGCCTCGGCGACCGGTCGGC
>CAVSLG010000012.1:0-198505 GCA_963728665.1 uncultured Actinomycetes bacterium
GCCCTCGGTGATGCGCTGTCCGCCGGTGACGATCGTGCCGTTCTTCTGGGCCTCCTCCGCCGCCTCCTCGTAGGTCTCGAGCGCGGCCTCGTTGATGATCGGGCCCAGGAAGACGTCGCGCTCGATCGGGTTGCCGACCTTGATCTGCTCGGTCTTCGTCTTGAGCTGGGAACGAACTCGTCGTAGACCTCGCGCTCGACGTAGACGCGGCTGCACGCCGAGCACTTCTGCCCGCCGAAGCCGAACGCGCTGCGCATCACACCGGTGGTCGCCTTGTCGAGGTCGGCGCTCTTCGTGACGATCGTCGGGTTCTTGCCGCCCATCTCGCAGATGACCGGCTTCGGCACGTTCGTCGCGAAGTGCTTGTAGATGTCCATGCCGACCGGGTAGGAGCCGGTGAACGTGATGCCGTTCACGTCGGGGTGGTGCCACAGGGGCTCGCCGGCCACGGCCCCCCGCCCGGTGACCAGGTGGAACGCGCCCGCCGGCACCCCGCCGTCGCGGTAGCACTCGTAGAGCTTGTAGCCGAGCAGGGCGCCCTGGTTCGACGGCTTCAGCACGACCGCGTTGCCCGCGACGAGCGCACCGCTCGACGGGCCGCCCGACAGCGCCATCGGGAAGTTGAACGGGCTGATGACGGCCCAGACGCCGTGGGGCCGCAGCACGTCGTAGTAGTCGCCTGCGGCGCCGAGCCCGCTCATCGGCACGCGGAAGCCGTCGTGCTTCTCGACCTCGTCGCAGTTCCAGCGGATCAGCTCCGCCGTCTCCTGCACGTCGCCGAGCGCCTCGAGCCTGCTCTTGCCCACCTCGTACGCCATCAGTGCCGCGAGGTCGAAGACCCGCTCTTCCATGATGTCGGCGACGGTGCGCAGGATGCGCACGCGCTCCTGCCAGCCCATGCGGTCCCACTCGAGCTGGAACGCCTTGGCCGCCGCCACGGCGTCCTCGACGTCTGCGTGGTGGCCTGCGAGAACCGCCCGATGACGATGTCCTTGTCGATCGGCGACGGCTCCTCGTAGTGGTCCTCGCGCCAACGCTCCTCGCCGTTCACGATGACCGGGTAGCTCCTTGCCGAGCTCGGCGTTGGCCCGCTCGGCGGCCTCGTCGTATGCGGCCTGCAGCTCCTCGTTGTCGGCCGACAGCGTCGCGTACGTGATGCGGAACTTCTCGGTCATCGGAACCCTCCTTCGTCTCGTGCGCGGCACGCGGAACGGCGCATCGGCGCGAGGCCGCCATGCTAGCCGAGCGCCCCGAGGCCCGCCCATCCGCGGGTCACGCGTGGCGCGGCTGGTGGCAGGATGCTCCGCGTGGATATCCCGGACGTTCGCTACGCTCGCGCGGGCGGCGTCGCGATCGCGTACCAGTCGGTCGGCGACGGGCCTCCCCTCATCTACGCGCCGCACCTGTGCACGATCGAGGCGCTCTGGAGGGCACCGCACTCCCGGCGGTTCCTCGACCGCCTCGCGGAGCAGCTCCAGCTGATCGTCTACAACCCTCGCGGGACGGGGCTGTCGGACCGCCCGCGCGACCGTGACGCTCGAATCGCGGATGGACGACATCAACGCGGTCCTGGAGGCGATGGAGCTGGAGCCGGGCGTCGCTGTTCGGGGTCGCCGAGAGCGCCAACGTCTGCGCGCTCTTCGCTTCGACGTATCCCGGAACGGTGCCGCAACCTCATCCTGCATTGGCCGTACGCGACGCTCGACGAGAGACGAGGAGACGAAGAGCGCCTGGGTGCGTGAGGCCCGCGAGCACTGGGGGGAACGAACCTGGATGGAGGAGTTCGCGCGCGAGATCAGCCCCATCTACCGCCGCGATCCCCGAGCTGATGGATTGGTTCGTCTGGATGCAGCGCGCAGCCGTGAGCCCGGGCGCCGCTGCGGAGTTCACGCGGATGCAGATCGACACCGACATCGGCGACGTGCTCCCGACGATCAGGGTGCCCACCGTGGTCGTCTCCCCGTCGGGTCGCGGCCGACGCGGCTCGCGACGTGGCCGCCCGCGATCCCGAACGCCACGGCCGTGTCGCTGCCGAGCGAGGGCGTCGACCCGTACACCGACGGCGACCAGCTCACCGATCTGATCGATCCGGGTGGTGCATGGGAAGCACCGACTGCCGCACGCTCTCGGATTCGGTCCTCGCGACGCTGCTGTTCACCGATCTCACCGATTCGACGTCGATGGCGGCCGAGCGATGGGCGATCGCGCGTGGAAGGACGCTGCTCGCGCAGCACCATGACGACGTCAGGCGTGAGCTCTGCGCCGGTACCGCGGCACCGAGGTCGACAGCGCCGGCGACGGCTTCTTCTGCCGTTTCGACGGACCTGCACGAGCGATCGAGTGCGCGAAGGCGATCGTCGCGGAGGGCGCGAGCTCGAGGGCTGCAGGTCCGCGCCGGTCTCCACACGGGAGAGTGCGAGCTGCTGGGCCCGAAGCCCGCCGGGATCGCGGTCGTGATCGGCGCGAGGGTGATGAGCCACGCCGAGCCCGGTGAGGTGATCGTATCCCGGACGGTGACCGACCTGGTGGCCGGATCCGGCAACACCTTCGCGCCTCGGGGCGAGCACACCCTCAAGGGCGTGCCCGGCACGTGGGCTCTCTTCGCGGTCGAACGGTGAGCCCGGTGGATCGAACGATCGAGATCAGGGATGCGGACGCCTCCGATCGAGGTGGCTCGATCGGATCATGGACGAGGAGTGGGGTGGACCGATCCAGGTGGCTCACGGCGAGACCTACCGCCCGACGGACCTGCCGTGCGTCATCGCAGAGATCGACGGGAGCGCGGTCGGCTACGCCGCCTTGCGCGTGATCGGCGACGTGGCGTGGATAGGCGTGATCGGAACGCTCCGAGCGCCGGCGGGGAGTCGGGCTCGGCATTGGTCGGTCGGCCTCGCCGAAGACGCGCGGTCGCGCGGCTGTCGCGTGCTGCGAGCCATCACGACGAACGACAACCGCGCGGCGCAGAGCTTCTACGCGGCGCTGGGCTTCCGACTGATCGAGATCAGGTCCGGCGAGGTCGACGAGAGCCGGAGGCTGAAGCCTCGATCCCGCTCGAGGACGAGCGCGGCACGCCGATCACGGACGAGCTCGAGTACGAGCTCGCCCTCTGACCGGTCTCGCATCCGGCGAGCGAAACCCGGAAATCGTCCGGGCACGGCGTATGCTTCGGCTCCCTGATGAGGCTCGTGACCTACGACCGGGGGGGGCACCGGCGACTGGGAGCGATCCTCGAGGGCGAGGTGGTCGACCTTCCCGACGCCGTCGGGCATCCGGCCTTCCCCGCCACCCTCGAGGATCTGGTCTCGAGCAGCCGAGGCAGCGTCATGGATGCCGCCCGTGCCGCCCTGCAGCGCGACGACGCGTGGAACTGGCGCGTGCCGAAGCCGCGCATCCTGACCCCGCTGTTCCCGCATTCCCTGCTCTCGCCGCGCGCGATGGACGTCGAACGGCGCATCGTCGGGCCGGAGCAGCCGGTGCCGTGGCCCGACGGCGCGGCCTGGCTCGACTACGAGCCGATGGTGGCCGCGGTGATCGGCAACGAGGCGTCGAAGGTGCGCGCCGACGAGGTGCGCGCCGACGTCTTCGGCTACACGCTCGTGAACGACTGGCGGGCGCGCTCGGCCGACGGCGCTCCGGTCGCCTCGGCCGACGGCGTGCCGATCTCGATCGGCCCTGCGTCGTCACGGCCGACGAGCTCGACCCGCAGGCGATGTTCGTGCAGGTGAAGGTCGACGAGCGCGACGTGATGAAGGGCAACCTCAACGGCGCGGCGACGTCGCTGTTCGAGCTGATCGCGTCGGTGTCGCAGCACGCGGTGCTCGAGCGCGGCGACGCGTTCGCGCTCGGGCCGTTCCCGCCCGTCGACGACGACGCCGACCCGTCGCGCCGGCTGTGGCCCGGAGCCCTGGTGGAGCTCGCCGCCGAGGGCATCGGCACGCTGCGCAACCGCCTCGCCGAACGCTGACCTCTTCGGAGCTGACTCCCGCGCAGCTACTCGATGCACGACGCGGGCACCGACCACGTCGCCGCGATCGGGCGTGTAGGCGCCGACCCGCAGAACGCCTCGGTCGCCCGCGCGGGAACCGGCGCCGTGTCGACCGTCAGCTCGCATGCGCACCACCTCGCCGACGTCGACCTGGCGGTAGTCGTAGCCGTTGCCCGTCACGTCGAGCGTCACGACGGTGCCGTCGGGAAGCCGGTAGGTCACCGCGAACCCAGGCGCCCCGGCGCACCCGAGGAACGTCACCGAGCTGCGGCCCGACCCGGTGCGCTTCGCGGAGATCGTGAACGTGACCGTGCGGCCGCGAGCGACCGCTTGGTGAGCGTCTGCCCGTCGCCGTCGGGGCTGTGCACACCGGCCCCGATCGGGCCCTTGCGCCCCGAGACGATCCACGAGTCGATGCCGCGCCGGGAGCCGCGTGGCTCGCACGCCGGGCGACGCGAGTCGGGGTCAGGCCGATGACGATCAGCGCGATGCCGAGCGACGGCCAAGCAGCGTCGAGGGGAGCGCATCCCCGGTGAATCGGCATCGGACCCCCAGCGTGCGCTTGACCGACCCCCCGGTCACCGAGCTACCCCAGCGCGACACGACCTCGCAGCACCCACTCGGCGGCATCGCCGCTCAGGAGCGCGGAGCCGATCGTGGAAGTGGTCGAGGTCGTCCGGGCGTGAGGTGCGATGCCCATCGGCGGGTGCCACCCACCTTGAAGAACCGCTCGAGGCGACCGCCACATCGCCGCGTCGGCGTTCGGGCGCCGCGATCGCGGCGCGCGATCGCATCGAATCGATCGTCGCCGCCTCGAGGAAGGCAGGCCACGCATCCTCGTCGATCGTGATGCCGAGGACGTCGGCCACACGGCGCATCTCGGCGTCGAGATCGCGCCACATGTCGGCGTAGTGGAACAGGTGGACGTTGGCGGCGCCGCGAGCGTTCCAATAGGTCGAGACCTGCTGGCAGTAGTCGGCCAGCCCGTACGGACCGCTGCCGGTCGGCTGGTTGTCGTTGTCGATGAACCATCGGAGGTAGTCGCCGGGTGCCCTGGCCCTTCCTCCGGGAGGACGAGGTCGGGATCGGGCTCGCCGGACGCCGCTCACCCGAAGGTGCCCTCGCGTGGTCGACGCGCATGTTGTCGCCGTGATCGCGATCCGACAGGGCCACGTCGAGCGGATGACGGATCACGGCAGATGTAGGTCGCCGACGTCGTGGCGAGGGATGCCGTCGAGCGGTGTGTGGGTCTTGATGAACCGCCGGTGGCGTCTGGCGCCTCGAGCCGGCCGAAGACCTCGTCATCGGTGCGGATCAGCATGTCGAGCCACGGCGAGAGCCGGCTGATGGGCTCGCCGAGGTCGGGGCGGTCCGAGCACGAGCATGCCGACGATCGACTGCATCCACGTCGTCCCGCATTTGGACGGCGTGGTGATGACGACGTCGCCGTCGCGGAAGGCGAAGCGCCGCCAGCGGTCGCTGTCCGCCATGAACCCCCGGTACCGTCGGTCTCACGGCACGCGGTGCTCGAGCGCGGCGACGCGTTCGCGCTCGGACCCTTCCCACCGGTCGCCGACGACGCCGACCCCGCGCGGCGGCTGTGGCCGGGCGCCCTGATCGAGCTGGCGGCCGAGGGCATCGGCACCCTGCGCAATCGCCTCGGCGCCCGCTGAGGCAGTCGTCGGCGTCGAGGCCGCCTACTTCTTCTTCGCGGCCTTCCGCGCCGTGCCGGCCTCGACGGCCTTGCGCGCGTCGCGCGCCTTCTTCTTGCGCTGGCGGTCCTTCGCCGACCGCACCTTCGCGAGATCTCCCCTGCCCATCGTCGTCGTCTCCTCAGTCGTCGTCGTCGTCGCCGCCCTGCGCCAGCTCGAGCGAGCGTTGGCGCGCGGCGTCGATCGCGTTCAGGAACGCCGCCCGCACGCCGGCTTCCTCGAGGTGGCGGATCGCCGCGATCGTCGTGCCGCCGGGCGACGTCACCATCTCGCGGAGCTCCACGGGGTGCGTGCCCGTGTCACGCAGCATCTTGGCCGAGCCCAGCATCGTCTGGATGATCAGCTCGGTCGCGACGTCGCGCGACAGCCCGAGCAGGATACACGCCTCGATCATCGCCTCGGCCAACAGGAAGAAGTACGCCGGCCCGCTGCCGCTCGTCGCCGTGACCGCATCGAGGTGCTGCTCGGGCAGCCGGAGCACCTTGCCGACGGTGCCGAGCAGCTCCTCGGCGATCGAGAGATGCTCCTCCCCCGCCGAGCGCCCGGCCGCGATCACCGACATCGCCTCGTCGACCATCACGGGCACGTTCGACATCACGCGCACGACCGGCACCCCGTCGGGCAGCTGCTTCTGCACGAAGGACGTGCGCACCCCGGCGGCGAAGCTGATCACCGTGTCGCGAGGCTGCACGTGCTCGCGGATCTGCTGCAGCAGCGCCTCGATGTCCTGCGGCTTCGTCATCAGCACGAGCACGTCGGCCCAGCGCACCGCCTCGGGGTTGTCGAGGGTCGCCGTGATGCCGTACTTGCCCGCGAGCTCCTGGGCGCGCTCCTCACGGCGGTTCGTGACCATGATCTCGTCGACCGTGCGCCCGCCCGACCGGATCAGGCCCGAGATCAGCGCCTCGGCCATCTTGCCGCCGCCGAGGAAGGCGACCCTGCGTGCCTCGTCGCTGCTCATGGCGGACAACCTACCGCACGCGCACGGACCGGCGCCTCACGCGTCGTCGGGCGCGGACTGGATGCCGTGGCGCAGGATCTCGACGAACTCCTTGATGCGCATCTCGCGCCGTTCCGGCCGCCGGTGGATCAGCCCGGGGTCGAGATCGGCCGAGACGAGCGCGTCCTGGAAGCGCTCGGCGACCCAGTCGAGCGTCGACGCGAGCATCTCGGGGTCGACGTCGTCGCGGACCTCGCCGCTGCGCACGCCGAACTCCACGAACTCGAGCGTGCCGTACGGATCCTCGCTGCGCATGAAGCGGTCGATCGGGCGTCGCACGCCCATGCCCGCGTCGTAGCGGCCGATCACCGCGATGCGGTTGGGCACCGGGTCACGGTCCACGAAGTCCTCGGTGTGCTCGAGCCACCAGTCGAGCGTCGCCCAGAACCCCTCGGCGGTGACCTCCTCGGGAGCATCGAGCCACGCGGGCAGCATCGAGACCGCGCGTTGGTAGGCCGCGAGGAACAGCCCCTCCTTCGACCCGAAGTCGAGGAAGACGGTGCCCTTGGCCACCCCCACGTCGGCCGCGATGTCCTCGACACGCCCGCCCCGGTAGCCGTGCTCGGCGAAGTGGCGCATCGCGGCATCGACGATGCGATCGCGACGCTCGGCGGCGTCGACCCGCTTGGCCCTGCCCTCGCTCACGCCCGACGTCATGCCCGCACGGTAGCGGCCGAGGGCGCCCGAGGAAAGAAAGAGCCCGAGAGACCTTCCGGCTCGCCGAGAGCCGAAGCTCCCAGCCACCGTCAGCCTCTCGGGCTCAGGTGCTCCAAGCAACCTCCGCGCTCGTCGCGGCGGTGACCGACCGTGCCCGGCGGGTTCGGCTCGCCCGAAGGCGCTCCGATCGCCTGCCGCCGACAGGCTCGCCTTGCGGCGCTCCCGCTGCGGCGGGGCTCCCCTGCGGCCCACCCGAGGGCGTTCCGCCGGGGGCCGGACCCGGCTTCGTCCTTGCGGCGTCTGCCTGGCCCGGAAGGTTCCGCTTCCGGCCTTGCGGCCTTCGTCGGCGCCCCGGAGTTCCGCGTCTGGCCTTGCGGCCTTCGTCGGTTCTCCCGGTTCCGTCTCCGCCTTTCGGCGGCTCCGGAACCTCGTCCGGTCTCCTCGCGTCGGTGCTTCGACTGCTTGGAGCGAGGCGAACTGTACGGGCGGGAACGGGGCATGGTCAACTCGACGTTTCCGCAGGTCAGAGTACGAATGCGCTGGTAGTGGACGTGCGAAGAAGAGTGACAAATCCGAACGGAAGGTGACGGATGTCGCAGCGGACGATGAACGCCCAGGTCAGCGGGGGTGCGCGAGCACCTCGTCGTAGACCGACACCATCTGGTCGGTCGTCGCGTCCCACGTGAACCGCAGCGCCTGGCGGGCCGCTTCGTCGCCGAACGACGACTGGAGCTGAGGGTCTCGCAGGATCTGCAGCAGCCGGTCGGCATGGTCGCCCGGGTCGTGCCCCTCGACGAGGAAGCCGCTCCGGCCGTCCTCGACCACGTACGGCAGGCCGCCGACGTCCGCGGCGATCACCGGGGTGCCGCAGGCCTGCGCCTCGAGGGCCACCAGGCCGAACGACTCCGATCGCGAGGGCACGAGCACGACGTCGGCCGCGGTGTAGAAGTCGACGAGCTTGGCCTGCGGCTGCGGCGGGAACAGCATCACGCGCTCGCTCACGCCGAGCGCCGCAGCGAGCTCGAGGAGCCTCGCGACCTCGGCTCCCTTGTCCGGGCCGCTCGGTCCACCGACGATCGCGAGCACGAGGTCGCCGGCGACCTCGGGATCTCGGGCGACGGCCTCGGCGAGCGTGCGCACGGCGACGTCGGGGCCCTTGTGCGGCTGCAGCCGTCCGACGTAGAGGGCGAGGCGGAGCCCGGACAGGTGCAGGTGCTCCCGGGCGCGGGCCCGGTCGCCCGGCACGAACAGCAGGTGGTCGACGCCCGGCGGCACGAACCGCACGCTGCTCGGATCGGCCCGGTACAGGCCGACGAGCTGCGCGGCCTCGGTGGGCGTGGGCGCGAGCACGCGATCGGCCTCGGCGATCACCGCCTGCTCGGCGGCGAGCCGCGCGTCGGGCTCAGGCGGCTCGCCTCGAGCGAGCGAGTAGTTCTTGACCTTGCCGAGCGTGTGGAACGACGCCACGAGCGGCGCCCCCAGCGACGACTTCACCGCCCGGCCGACCCAGCCGGAGAGCCAGTAGTGGCTGTGCACGATGTCGTAGCCCCGGCCGTCCTCGTGCGCCACGCGGAGCACCCCGCCGAGGAACTCCGGCAGGTACCGCGGCAGCTCCGCCTTCGGCAGCACCTCGCACGGCCCCGCCTTCACGCTCACGACGCGGATGCCGGGGGCGAGCGTCTTCACCTCGTGGTCGTCGCCCCCGCGGCATCGCGTGAACAGGTCGACGGCCACGCCTCGGCTCGCGAGCCGCTCGGCCACCGCGCGCACGTACACGTTCATGCCTCCGGAGTCGCCGGTTCCCGGCTGATCCATGGGCGACGTGTGCACGCGAGAGGACGGCGACGCGGGCGCTGTCGTTCATCCACCGATGGTAGGCGAGGTCGAGGCGAACGAGTCGGGATCAGCGACGTCGCAGGGTCACGACGGACTCGATCGCTCCCACCACCTCGCCGCCGCCTCGGACCGGGGGCGACGCGTGCGGCGCGAGCGTCCGTCGCTGCGCCGCATCGATCACGTCGACCTGCCCCAGCACGTCGACCATCGCCGGCCCCGCGGCGCGGAACCCCGCGTCGGCGACCTTCAGCGCCACCCCGATGCCCATGTCGGGGACGGACACGCAGACCAGCGCCTCCGCGCCCTCCTTCGCCACCAACCCGGGAACGGCCTGCATCAGCGCGGTATCGAAGCGATCGCGACCCCCGACGAGGTAGGGCTCGGCGAGCATCGCCTCGATCGCGCGTTCCACCTCGGGCTCGAGCTCGCCGAGTCGTTCGGGAACGCCGAGGCGGGCGTAGAGGGTCGCGATCGCGCGCAGGGGAACGCCGTGCACGGGCACGCCGCACCCGTCGACCCCCACCCGGACGTCGTCGACCCCGGTCGCCCGTCGCACTGCCCGCAGCACCCGCTGCTGGAGAGGGTGGGAGCGCCGCGGATACGTGGCGGTGTCCCAGCCGGCCCGGGTGCAGGCGAGCAGCATGCCGGCGTGCTTGCCCGAGCAGTCGCTGAACAGCGGGTGACGATGCTGGGCGCGCGCCATCTCGTCGTCGTCGATGCGGGTAGGACGGCGGCGTCCGCAGCGCCTGGGGGCCGAGCCCGGCTCGCTCGAGCAGGGCCCGGACCGCGCCGAGGTGCACGGGCTCGCCGTTGTGCGATGCGCACATCACCGCGACCTCCCGGTCCGGCAGCGGCTCGTCGCCGATCGCCGCCAGCGAGACGGCCGCCTGCAGCGGCTTGGTGCACGACCTGATGAACACCGGCCGATCCGCGTCACCGGCCCGCGCCGCGAGGCGGCCGTCGACGTCGCAGACCGCGACGTGACCCAGGTGCACCGATTCCTCGAGCCCGGAGCGCACCACGCGAGCGATCGGCACCGCGGCGACCATCGTTCGAGCCTACCCCGCCCGGCGACGGGGGTTTCGGGCGACGCTAGACCGCGGCCGCGAGCGATGGGGCGGGAGAGCCGGCGATCAGATCGCCCTCGTCGACGAGCTCGAGGAACGCCGTCGCGACGTCGGGGTCGAACTGGGTTCCCGCGCCGGCGCGGATCTCCTCGAGGGCGCGCTCGAGCGGCATCGCCGCTCGGTAGGGACGGTCGCTCGTCATCGCGTCGAAGGAATCGGCGATCGCGAAGATGCGCGCCGCGAGCGGGATCTCCTCGCCGCGGAGCCCTTGCGGATACCCCAGGCCGTCCCATCGCTCGTGGTGCGTCTGCACGATCTCGACGGCGCCGGCGAGGAATCGGATCGGCGAGACGATCTGCGCCCCGATCGCGGGGTGCTCGCGCATCACGATCCACTCGGCCTCGTCGAGGGGACCGGGCTTGCACAGCACCGCCTCGGGGACCCCCACCTTGCCGATGTCGTGCAGGAAGAACCCGTACCCGACCTCGGGACGCGCCGCGAGCTCGGGGTCGACGCGCTCGGCGAGGGCGAGCCCGTATCGGTGGGTGCGATCGAGGTGACCTCGCGTGGTGACGTCCTTGGCCTCGACGACCTTGGCGAGCGACGTCATCGTCGAGACGTACATGTCGCGGATGCCTTCGAGCGCCTCCTCGAGCTCGACGCTGCGGGCGCGCTCGGCCTGGTAGAGCGATCCGATCTCCCGTGCGAAGACCACGAGCTGCGCGTGCAAGGCCGGAACCTCGGCGTCGCCCGGCGCCGAAGCTCCCGGCGCCCGAGCGATGTGCGTGACTGACATGTGCGAAGCCCCCCGGCCCGTCGTGACCTGCACACTCTGCATGTCCCGGCCCCGCGTCACCATCGGACGCGCGCGGGGTTCTCGTGGCGAACCCGGTGGACCCCCGCATCGGCCACTCGGCGTGGTCTCGGAAGGCGGTGCGCTCCCCCACCCGGGGGACACGGGGGACGAGAACGCCTGCGCCGCTACTGCAGCACGAGCGTCGGATCGTCCTTGTACCGGCGCATCAGCTCGGTCTGCAGCGTGTCGAGCACGCCGATCACGTCGCCGCGCGCCGTGGACACCTCGTGCTCTTCGGCGGTGAGCAACTCGACGGCGGCGGCCAGCCGTTCGTCGTCGAGCTCGGTGGGGTCGGAGATGCCGGCGTCAGACACGAGCCGCTCGATGCGACGGCGCGCGATCAGCATCTCGTCCTCGGGCAGACCGACCCGCACGGCCTCGCCCCTCGAGGCGGTCTGCGGCTCGTCACCGGCGAGGATCGTGGACAGCCGCTCGACCAGCGAGGCGCGATCGCCGTCGCTCCCGCGGCTCTCGAGCTCGGCCTGCAGGATCTCGGCACGACCCTGCACGAGGCGGCGCAACAGCGAGAGGTACTCGCGCTCGGCGAGGCACTCGTCGCGGCGCGCGCGCAGATCCTGCAGGCTCAGCGCGTCGATCCCCTCGACGAAGTCGGGCTCGCGGATCCGGTCGATCCGACGGTTGGCGGGATGGTCCTGCTCGTCACTCACGCGGCACATCCTACGGCGGCCGGGCGACGCTCGCCCCGTGCGCTCAACAGACGCCGAGCAGTGCGGCGTAGGGGTTGATCGCTCCGCCCCCGCCCGGGTGGTACTCGAAGTGCAGGTGGTAGACGGTCGTGCCGGTGTTCCCGACGGAGCCGATCGTGCTGCCGGCGGAGACGTGCGCGCCCTCGCCGAGTGGGCTGGGCGACTGGAAGTGGGTGTAGAAGGTCCAATCGGAGCTTCCATCGTGGAACAGCACGACCCCGTACCCGCCGACCGAGCTGCTCGTGTGGTGCACCGTGCCCGCATGGACCGCCGCAACAGGGGTTCCAGCCGCGGCGATCATGTCGATGCCGGCGTGCGAGCGACCCCCCGGCCTCGGGTCGCCGAACGAGTCGACGAACGAGTTCGGACCGTTCACGGGGCACGTCTGGATCCAGCCGGTACCGGTGACCGGCGGAGGGGAACCACCGCCGCCTCCGCCGCCATCGGTCGAGCCGCCTCCGCTCCCCCCGGCATCGGCCGCCGCGGCGGCCGCGGCCTCTTCCTCGGCGAGTCGGTCCTCGAGCTCGCCGACCTGAGATGCGAACCGATCCAACTCGGCCTGGATCGCCGACTGCTGGGTCTCGAGATCGGCGGCCGCCGACGCCTGCTCGGCGATCGCGTCGGCGAGCTGTTCCTGCTGCCACGCGAGCTCCTGCGTCTCCACGCTGACCTGGTTCGCGAGATCGCTGTCCCCTTCCGCCACCGCCGACGCGAACTCGAGGCGGTCGACGGCGTCGCCGACGGAGTTCGACGTCAGCAGGGCGAGGGCCTGCGGGCTGCCGCCGGCGATGAACAGCGCCGCGGCGCGACGGTTCAGCTCCTGCTGGATCGTCGCGAGCTCGGAGCGCAGCGTGTCGATGCGCTGCTGCGCGGCGTCGGCGGCATCCTGGGACCGGGCGAGGTCGGCCTCGGCGTCCTGCCAGAGCTGGTTGATGCGGTCGAGCTCGGCGCGGGCGGACTGCAGGTCCTGCTCCGCCGCCTCGAGCTCGGCCTCCGTATCGGCGCTCGCCGGCAGCGTCACCATGGCGCCGACGAGGGCGCACGCGAGGATCAGGCTGAGGGAAGCTCGGGAACGGATCGTCGACTCCTTACGACGGGCACTCACGGGCCTATGACCAGGGAGGACGTTCGACCGAGGCTACCAGTGGCTCTCCGGCGCCTCAACTCGAGATCACTCCCCCTGTTGAGGATCGATGCCCTCCGCCCGGGCACGATCGATCTCCTCGCGCAGCGCCTCGAGGTGTTCGAGATGCACGATGTCCTTGACCCGCCCACTCGCCGACTTCATGCGGATCAGATCATCGACGCCGGCGACCAGGATGGTGAGCCCGTCCGCGGCTACGAGTGTTTGCGCCCCAGCCTCGAGATCGGGGTATCCAGCCGTGCCCGCGGGCGTGCCGAGGATGTCGAGGTCGCCCATCGACGTGACGAACGTGAATGAGTCGCCGTTGCGGAGCGTGACGGCGTCGAGCCTGAACGGGAGGTCGGCGTCGGGCTCCCGCGCGACCCGGAGGCGAGCCTGAAGCTCGGTAAGGGCGGCGGCCAGCGCTTGAAGGTTAGCGAGATCCCTTGCATAGCAGATATCGAGGTCCTGCGTGACGTCGGCGGTTCCTCTCAGGTTCGCGGCGAGCCCGCCGATCAGCACGAAGCGAACCCCTCGCTCGACGAGGATCCGCAGCATGCCGAGCGGATCGAAACGCTGGCTCATGCTCGGCTGCCGGCAGCGAAGGCTCGTCGGAACTCGCGGACCCCGTTGGATGCGTCGGCCGCGAGGCGCAACCGCTCCGAAGGCGTCATCGCCAGGCGCTCCCTGATCTGGGATCGATCGACGTCGACACCGCGCTGATCGACGACGCTGAGGCGCATGCCGCAGGCACGGATCAGCGGGTCCAGGGTGTCGAGCGTCGGTGAGACCACACGGTTCTCGATACGAGAGATCGTGGCCTGAGGAACACCCGCGCGGCGGGCCAGCTCGCGCTGGGAGAATTGAGCCCGCCGTCGAGCCATGCGAAGCATCGCCGCAGCGTCCACGCTGCGATGATATCAGATACGTATCATTTGCGATACGTATCTGTATCGACTTCTCTCTCAGCCCTCCTGCGCCTGCATCGCCGCGATCAGGATGTCGGCGACCTCGGGTCGGGAGAACTCCTGCGGGGGTCGTTCCCCGTTGCGCAGCATCTCGCGGACCTTCGTGCCCGACAGCGAGATGCGGGTCTCCTCGCCGTGGGGACACGTCTTCGGTGAAGCCATGCCCTCGCACGCCTCGCACCAGAACGAGTGCTCGAAGTTCAGCGTCGTGATGCCGAGCTCGCCGGGCTCGAACTCGTTGAAGATCTGCTGAGCGTCGTAGGTGCCGTAGTACGTGCCGACCCCGGCGTGGTCGCGACCCACGATGAAGTGCGTGCAGCCGTAGTTCTTGCGGCAGATCGCGTGCCAGATCGCCTCGCGGGGTCCCGCGTACCGCATCGCGGCGGGGAAGATCGACACCATCGCGCGGTCCTTCGGGTAGTACCCCTCGAACAGCGCCTCGTAGCACTCCATGCGCACGTCAGGCGGCACGTCGTCGCTCTTCGTGGCTCCCATCAAGGGGTGCACGAGCAGGCCGTCGACGATCTCGAGCGCGCACTTCTGGATGTACTCGTGTGCGCGGTGGATCGGGTTGCGCGTCTGGAACCCGACGACCGTCTTCCACCCGCGTTTCGCGAACTCGGCGCGGGTCTCGGCCGGCGTGAGCCGGTAGGACCGGAAGTCGTCGTGCACCGGCAGCGACAGCACCTCGAGGTCGCCGGCCAGGCAGTACTCGCCCGAGTCGTACACGGCAGCGACGCCCGGGTGCTCGGCCTCGTCGGTGCGGTAGACCGCGACGGCCTCCTTCTGCTTGTCACGCTTGAACGACCCGCTCACGCGGAGCACCGCGATGGGCTCGGCGCCCTCGGCGGGCGCGAGCGCCACGGCGCCGCCGCCACCGAACCGATGCGCCTGCTCCTCGGTCACCCCGAGCACGACCGGGATCGCCCAGGCGGGGCCGTTCGTGAGGTGCATCGAGTCGAGCACCGAGTGATAGTCGGCCTCGCTCTGGAACCCGGTGAGCGGGCTGAGCGCGCCGACCGCGAGCATCTCGAGGTCGGAGAGCTCGCGCTCGTTCGGCACGAGCTTGGGCAGGTTGGCGGCCTCGGTGGCGAGCGCAGCGACGGCGTCGGCGCCGACGAGCAGGTCGACGAGGGCGCCGCCGTGGGGCGCGATGGGATACGTGTCGGACATTGTGCGGCTCCTTCGATGGGTGGCGGCTCGGTCGCCGGGGGCGAACGACCGGGCACAGCATACGCGGTATGCTCCGCGGACCCGAGAGGGGTCCGACCGCATGCGAACCCTGCTTCCCGACGACGAGCTCGTCGACCTGAACATCACCTTCGAGGACGCGCACCCGCGCGAGATCCTCGCGTGGGCGCTCGAGGCGTCGGGGCTACGCAAGATCGCGATCGCGTCGGCGTTCCAGGCCGAGGGCACGGCAATCATGCACATGGCGTCGGAGATCCGCGCCGACGTGCCGGTGCTCTTCCTCGAGACCGGGTTCCAGTTCGCGGAGACGCTCGCATTCAAGGAACAGCTCGCCGACCGGCTCGGGCTGAACGTGATCGATCTGTACGGAGAGCTCGACGGTCGAGCAACAGGCTGCGGAGTACGGCGAGCGGCTCTACGAGCGAGACCCCGAGCGATGCTGCGACCTCAACAAGGTGCGGCCGATGTTCGAGGCGCTGCGCGGGCTCGACGGGTGGGTCACCGCGTTCCGGCGCGACTCGTCACCGACGCGGGCTGCCGCGCCGTTCGTGGAGCAGTACGAGCTGGAACCGGGACACACGATCGTGAAGGTGAACCCCGTGGCGGCGTGGACGCGGCGCGACACGTGGGCGTACCTGAAGGAGCACGACCTGCCGCACAACCCGCTGTACGACCTCGGCTACGCGTCCATCGGGTGCGCGCCCTGCACGCGCCTGCGGTTCGCGGGTGAGCCCGAGCGCGCGGGACGCTGGGCCGGGCTCTCGAAGTGGGAGTGCGGCATCCACGAGCGGGAAGCCGCGGCCGAGGCCTGAGGCGTCCTGCACGTTGCACGCAGCCGTCCATCACCAGGAGAAGCCTGGTGGAACGGGATCGCACTGTCGCCGCGCGTAGCGACGGAGCGCCGCGATCTCCCGGCGCCACTCGCGATCGTCGATGAGGTTCTCGAGGCTGTAGGGATCGTCATCGAGCCGGTAGTACTCCTCGTCCCCGCCGACGTAATGCACGAACAGCTCGTCGCGGGTGCGCGCCCCGCAGTAGGCGGGCACACCGCCGTCGGCGTGCTCCACGACGAAACGCTTCCGCACGTGCACGGCCGAACCGTCCAGCAGCGGCACGAGGCTCCGCCCGTCGACCGCCGTCGGGGGCACGAGCCCGACGAGCTCGGCGATCGTGGGAGCGACGTCGAGGTTCAGCACGAGCGATCGTGACGCCCCCCCTCGCCCCTGCGCCGTGAGCGGGTCGTAGCGCACCAGCATCGGCACGTGCGAGGCGCCGTCGAACGGGGCGGCCTTGCGGATGAGCCTGTGCTCCCCCCACATCACGCCGTTGTCGGAGGCGAACACGATCAACGTGTTCGACAGACGCCCCGACTGACGCAGCGACTTCACGATGTCGGCGATGCCGTCGTCGACCGACAGAAGGGTGCGGTACTGATCGATTCGCCGCGCGTCGATCGCCCGACGCTGGGCGGCATCGAGACGACCGGTGCGTCGGAGCCACGACGACTTGTCGGAGACGTCCCGCTCGTTGAAGTTCGGTGGTCGCCATGGCTCCAGACCGAGTGACGCGTCGACGTACGCCGCTTCGGGCACCGCCGGGCTGTGCGGCGCGACCGGCGTCCAGAGCGCGAACAACGGCCGGTCGGCCGGGGTCGATCGGATGAACCGCGACACCTCCTCGTACGACACGGTCGTGGAGTACTCGTCATCGGCGAAGTCGACCAGCTCGCCGTTCATGCTGGCGTTGAACCCGTAGTACGAACGCCCGTCGCCGGACAAGAACCCGAACCATTCGTCCCACCCCAGCGGCACGATCGACGCGTCGGTGTAGCCGTTGAGGTACTTGCCGAACAGGCCGGTGCGATACCCCGCGTCGTCGAGCCATGTCGCGATCGTCGAGGAAGGATCGAACGCGGCGAAACCCCCGAACGCACCGCCGTTCTTCCACACCCCGTTCGTGTGGGAGTACGTGCCGGTGAGGAAGCTCGCACGACTCGGACAGCACGAGGGATTGGGGATGAACGCGGATCGGAACCGGACGCCCCGCGCGGCGATCCGTCTCCTGAGTCGCGGCATATGCGTCAGGGTGCCCGCTCGCTGGTCGTCGGTGATCACCAGGACGATGTCGAGCGGATCTCCTCGTTGGGCCGCGACGGCTCGAGGCGAACCGATCACCACGACGACCATCACGATCTGCGCCAGCAGGGCAGCTACGACGGGGAGGAGTGTCGAGCGACGGGGCCACGTGCTTGCGTCGAACGTTGCCGTGCGTAGCATCCGATCGATGCTACGGCGTCTGGACTCGAGGTCGAGCATCTGGCGACGGGTCGAGCGTGCAGTCGCGATGGCGAGCCTGCTGGGAGCCCTGGCAGCTGGGGCTCACGGCACGACCGCGACGCCTGCTCGCGAGCCGATCCGCGACATCGGCGTGCAGTCAGGGCTGCGCGTCGAACAGCGAAGCTACGCCGTGCGTGCCCGCGACGTCGACGGCGACGGCCGCAGGGATCTCTTGTTCGTACACCACACCGGGCCCACAGAGCTCTTCAGGAGCACGTCGTCGGGCTTCGAGCTCCAGGCGACCTTCGTCGACGAGACCCACGGTGAGAACGACCGCCACGACTGCGCGTGGGGAGACGTGGATCTCGACGGCCGACTCGATCTGTACTGCGTGAAGGGAGCGAGGGTCGGAACCGCCGAGAAGCACAACGAACTCTGGATGCAGCAACCCGACGGTACCTTCGTCGATCGCGCGGGCGCGTTCCGGGTCGTGGATCGATGGGGGCGAGGACGTCGTACAGAATTCCTCGATCTGAACGGCGACGCCTTCCCCGACCTCTTCGTGGGGAACGCGTTCCCCCGGCGAGACGGCCGCCCGACGCCCAACAGGACGTTCCTGAACGTGCAGGGCGAGCGCTTCCGGCGTGCTGACATGGGGCTGACCCGTGAGGCCGGTGCCTCCTGCGTCGACGTCGGGGACTTCGACGATGACGGGAGCGACGATCTCTTGATCTGCGAGAAACGGGGGCTGAGACTCTACCTCCGACGCCAGGGCGGGTTCGTCGATGCGACTGGGGCATTCGGGATACCGGAGCGAGCCGTCGCATGGGCGCGATCGCACGACCTCGATCGTGACGGTGCGCTCGATCTCGTGACGATCACCGAGCGGCGACTCACTGTTCGACTGCGCGTCCGGGCCGGCCGGTTCGACCGCCCGTCCCTCCGACTCCCGCTCGAGATGGGCCACGCCGTCGAGATCGCCGACATCGACGGTCGCGCGGGCGCGGACCTCCTGGTCGTGCAGGGGTGCGTCGACGGCGTCAACGTCGATGATCTCGTTCTTCTGAACGACGGGACCGCCCGGATCTGGCAGCAGCACTCCACGCCCGGTGACGTGCCGGGATGTGGCGACGTGGCAGCGACCCTCGACTTCGACCGGGACGGCGCGATCGAGTTCGTGGTCATGAACGGCGGCGGACAGGGACAGCCCCTGAGTCCGGTGGGGCCTGACCAGCTCCTGACGATGGGCGACTGGCCGCAGGGGCCCTAGGCCACGACCCAGAGTGCCTCGCGGGCGAGCTCGATCTCGAGCCGTTGATGCTCGCCGAGCGAATCGCCGTCGACCTGCACCGGGAACGGCCGGTCGGACGTCACCACCACATGCGAGGCATCGTGGCGGTAGTCGATGTCACGGCTCTGCACGTGGCGCGCCGAGCCGAACACCTGCGCGGCGATGCGCGGCACGTTGCGCCGGGCGAGCTTGCGCATGCTCAACACGTCGAGCCCGGTCTCGAGCGATGCCTGCGGCGTCATGCGCAGCCCCCGGTCCTTGTAGTACGTGTACGGATCGGTGCGTCCCACCATCACCGAGAGCGAGGGTTCCACCGCACCGCCGTCGATCGAGACTCCGAGATCGGGGAGTTTGCCCGCGTAGCCCACCATCAGCTCCCACGCGACGCTGCGGAACGCCACGCGATCGAACTTCGCCTTCGTCTTCGGGAACTTCGCGTCCATGCGGGCCATCGCCGCGGCGTCGACGCCCGCCCCGCAGTTCACCGCGAAGTACCGGCCGTCGGCCCGGCCGAGGTGCAGCTTGAACGATTCGTCGTCGAGCGCCTTGCCGATCAGCACGCCGGTGGCATCGACCGGCTCGGTCGGCAGCCCCAGCGCTCGCACCAGGATGTTGGTCGCTCCGCCGGGCAGCACCCCCAACGCCGTCTCGGTGCCGGCCAGCGAGTTCACGACCTCGTTGATCGTGCCGTCGCCCGAGAAGACCACGACGAGGTCGACGCCCTCGTCGACGGCCTGGGTCGCGATCTCGCTCGCGTGGCCACGTTCCTTCGTCTCGGTGACCTCGAGACGGAAGTCGGCCGACATCGCCTTCTCGATCACGGCGAGCGTGGGCTGGGACACCGTGCGGGCCACGGGGTTGACGATGAGGAGGACTCGTTGGAATCGCATGCGCGAGGTCAGTATCGCAGGGAGTGCACGCGAGCGCGTCGGCCGATAGCCTTCGGTCGTGGGAACTTTCCTCCTCGTGCTACACGTGCTCGGCGCGGTGGTCGCCCTCGGCTTCTCGCTCAGCTACGGGTTGTGGGTACGTCGCGGTGAGGCCGACGGCCCCCAGGGTCGGGCTTTCGCGTTGCGCACCGTCTCGTGGATCGACCGGCGCATCACGACACCGGCCTTCATCGCGCAGCTGATCACGGGACTCTTGCTGGTCGCGACGATCGACTGGGACCTGCTGCGGCAGGCGTGGCTGGAGCTGTCGCTCGGCATCTACGTGCTGCTCACGGTGCTCGCTGTGACGGTCTACGCACCGTCGTTCCGGACGCAGCGCGAGATCGCGGAGGCCATCGCCGAGGGCAACGCCGACGAGTCCGAGTACGCCGCCGCCGCGTCGAAGGCGACCACATGGGGCGTGGTCGTCACCGGGCTCACCCTCGTGATCGTCGTGCTGATGGTGTGGAAGCCGGCGCTCTGGAGCTAACGACCGGCGCTGCACGATCCCGCCGAGGAGCCGCCGCTGACCGGCGGCAGCAACGCCACCTCGTCACCCTCGGCGATCGGGGTGTCACGGGAGGCACGCTCCCCGTTCACGACGAACGACCCCACCTCCGCGATCTGCGCGAACCGCTCCCCGTAGCGCGCAGAGAGGTCCTCGACCACGTCGCCCACCGTGTGGCCCGTCGCCTCGACGTGCGGGTCACCGGCGATCTCGCGGAGCGCCGCGAACAGACGCACGTTCACGTGAGGTCCACCATCTCGCCCAGCACGTCGACGAGCTTGTGTGCGAACGCCGGCGTCAGCCCGTCCTCCGCGTGACCGAACCCCTCCCCGATCAGCAGCCGCTTCGGTTCGCCCGCGGCCTCGTAGAGCCGGTGGGCGTGCGACGGCGGGAACAGCCGGTCGTCGGCGCCATGCACGATCACCACCGGGGTCGGCGCGATCTTGCCGATCACGTCCTCCGGCGACTCGGGCGGGTCCCAGCGATCGGGCATGCGCACGCCGAACGCCCTCAGCGCGGCACGCCCGGCCGGCGTGCCGATGCTCGCGTGCACGTTGCGTCGGGCTCGTGGGTGCGCGTCGTCGTGCCAATCCCAGTACGCGAGGGAGGAGATGCCGACCACCGCGTCGGTGCCGCCGAGCAGCGCCCCGTGGCGGATCGAGGCGATCGCACCCATCGACGTGCCGCAGGAGATGACCGTCGCGTGTCCCTCGTCGCGCGCGAGCCGATGGACCGCCTCCAGGTCGTAGATCTCGTCGCCACCGAAGTCGCAGACGCCGTCGCTATGACCGTGCCCGCGCATGTCCAACGCGTAGACCGTGAACCAGGGGGTCAACTGCTCGCCGAAGACGGCGAACCGCGGCTTGCGGTGCCAACCGATCATGCCGTGGGCGAGCAGCAGGGCGGGGCGACCGGGTTGGGCCTCGCCGAGGCGCGAGCCGTGGATGTGCACACCGTCCTCGGTCGTCACGACGAACGGCTCGGCCGGCACGCGCCAGTGGTGCGACGTGATGCCCTGGAAGGTCGTCATCGCCGTTCGAGCGATCCCCGATGCCTCGTCATCGTGAGCCAGCGTACCCATGATGCACGAAGCCGCCAGGGCCAGGGGCCCCGGCGGCTCGTGGAGAAGCGGCCCTAGACCGTGGCGGTTTCCTTGACCATCGGTGCCGCGTGGACCTCTGCGGCGCGCTTCGCGTGGCGGAACCCGAGGAACGCGAGCACCGCGAAGAGGATGCCTGTCACGATCATCAGGTACCCCGCATAGACCGCGATGGTGGCTGCGGTCCACCACCCGTACGCGTTCAGCAGGATCGCCCTGAGCGTCTCACCCTTGAACAGGGTGTCGGCCTTGCCCTGAAGCTCGGCTGCCGTGTCGGGGTCGAGGCCTTCCTCACGGGCAGCGGCGCTCGTCTCCGAGTACGTGGCCCCCTCGTTGACCTCCGCGAGGTGGCCCTGGATGTAGCGCGAGTACGCCTCGGCCTGGTCCCCGTTCACGACCTGCTGCTCGGCGTAGTCGCCGATGTCTGCCTGCTCTTCGGGCGTCATCGCGTCGTAGGGCGGGAACACGATGTTCTGCGGCTCGAGCCGATCGGTCACGTTGGACTGCGCGAAGTTCCCGCCGTACACGGCGAGCGCTCCGAGCACGATCAACGCGACGGCGAGAACCACGCCGGCGGTGCTGATCAGCTGGTCCCATGTCTTCCTGTTCATGTCGTACCCCTTTCTGGTGCCCACATCTCGACCCAGCGTGCTCCTCCGGGGATGCCGCGACCGGAGGCGGACGGCACCATCTGCTCGGGACATCTCCCCAAGGCGGTGGGACCTTCGGCCCCGCCGCCGAACGGCCGCCGCCCGGGGCGTCGCCGTATTCCGTCGCCGGATCGCAGCCGATATCGTGAGCACAGCCATGAGACGCCTCGTCCTGCTCTCGGATCGCTCGCCGCAGGTGGCCCTGCCGGCGCTCGCCGAGGTGCTCCCCGACCTGAAGGTGGAACCGCTGTCGGTGGTCTCGATCGGCCACGTGCTCGCCCTGGAGCCGGAGGCGGTGATGGTCGATGCGGCGGAGCATCCGGCCCAGGCGTGGACCGTGCTGCAGGCGCTGCGCGAACGGGATCCCCGGGTGCCGGTGTTGCTCGTCGTGGAACGCGACACGATCGAGCGGTACCCCTGGCACGAGGTCGCCGACGAGTTCCTCTATCCGGGGGCCCCAGCGGCCGAGGTTCGGGTGCGCCTCGCGATGCTCAGACGAAGGGTGGGAAGTGGTGACGGCTCCATCACGAGGCTGGGTCCGCTCGCGCTCGACATCGACACGTACCGGGTCACGGCGAGCGGACGCCCTCTCGACCTCACGTACAAGGAGTTCGAGCTGCTGCGGTTCCTCGCGTCGAACCCGGGGCGCGTCTACACCCGCCCGGCCCTGCTGCGCGAGGTCTGGGGATACGACTTCTACGGCGGCACACGCACCGTCGACGTGCACGTGCGACGTCTGCGCGCGAAGCTCGGGCCCGAGCACGAGCACCTGATCGAGACCGTGCGGGGTGTCGGCTACCGTTCGGCCGCGCCCGAGGGCTGAGGACTACCCAACTCGGGCCATCGGGAAATGACTCACATGGGCTCTGCGCCGAGCGCTGCTGTAGCGCCGATGACCTCGGTGTGAACGGCGACACGGGAGCCGCGCCACTCGTCCCCCCGGGCGAACTCCCCTCGGTCACGCGGCCTCCGCCGCCGTTCCCCGGCTCGCGTCGGCGACCGCCGCGGCACCTTCGGGCGCCCGCGCCGACGCGAGCCGGCTTCCCCCCGTCCACCCAGGTCCTCTCCGCTCCCGTCGCGGACGGGACCTCGCTCCATGCCCGGATTGGCCGGTGCGGGCGGTTCCGTGTTAGAAAGCCCGACCGCCGACGAGGCGGTTGCCTTCCTCACGTGACCTGACGATGAACGAGCCCTCCCTCATCCCCATCGACGGTGCCGGCGACATCCGCCGGACGATCCCGCCGCGCGCCGAGCGTGAGGCGTTGGGCAAGGAGATGCGCCAGCGCGTGCCGCGCTCGGTTCATGGGCGTTGGCGTGCGGCGCGGGACCGGCCGGATCCGGTGGACGTGATCCGGGCCCGCAACCGCGGACGTCAGCAACGACTCGTGCCGATCCGCATCGGGCGCATGATCGCATCGCCGTTCGCGTTCTACCGGGGCTCGGCGGACCTCATGGCGATCGATCTCCGGCCATCGCCGACGACCGGACTCGTCGTGCAGCTCTGCGGCGACGCCCACCTGTCCAACTTCGGCCTCTACGCCTCCCCCGAGCGCCGACTCATGATGGACATCAACGACTTCGACGAGACCGCACGCGGGCGCTGGGAGTGGGATCTGAAGCGACTGGTCGCCAGTGTCGAGCTCTGCGGACGGGACAACGGGCTCGACGAGGACCTGCGGACGGAGGCGGTCGCGAGCGCGACCCGCGCCTACCGCACGCTGCTCGCCAGGACCGGACCGCTCCCCCGGCTCGACGTGCACTACCTCGCGTTCGGCGAGGGAGACGGCACGCCCGATCACTGGAGCCCCGCGACCCTGAAGCTCATGGAACGCGAGCGCAAGCGCGCGCACCGAAGGACACACGAGCAGCTCGGCCTGCGCCTGACCGAGGAAGGCGGGGGACGTTTCCATCTCGATCCACCGGTCCTGACCGCCGCGAACAGCCGGGTCCGCGCCGCGGTACTGAACGCGCTGGAGACGTACCTCACGACGGTCACCCCCGACATCCAGGAGCTGCTGAAGGACTACGGCGTGCTCGACGTCGCCCACAAGGTGGTGGGCGTCGGGAGCGTCGGCACCCGCGACTACATCGTGCTGCTGCAGGGGAACCACGAGGGCGACCACCTCTTCCTGCAGGTCAAGGAGGCGCTGCCCTCGGTCGTCCGCGACCCGGCGCTCTCGTCGCACGACCATCACGGTCGGCACGTCGTCGATGGTCAGCGGCGCATCCAGTCGGTGAGCGATCCGTTCCTGGGGTGGACGAACGTGGGCGTGAGGCCCTACTACGTCCGTCAGCTCCGCGACATGAAGGGAGGCGTGCACCCCGAGCAGCTGCAGGGCCGCACGCTCGTCGACTACGCGGAGCTGTGCGGCTCGATCCTCGCCAAGGCGCACGCGCGCACCGGCTACCCGACCGTGATCGCGAGCTACTGCGGCACGAACGACGGGATCGATCGGGCCATGGTCACGTTCGCGAGGGCGTATGCCGACCAGGTCGAACGCGACCACGCGGCGCTCGTCGCCGCCGTCGATGACGGGGTCCTGCCCGCGGAGACCGGCGTCTGAGCCGTTGCGGACCGGCCGGACCCTAGAGGCCGGGATCCGGGCTCGGGGTCGGCGGAGGCGGCGGCGGGGGTGGCGGGGTTTCCGACGGCGTGGGAGGAGGCGTGTCCGTCGGGCTGGGGGGTGGGGTCTCCGACGGGCTCGGGGGCGGGGTCTCCGATGGGCTGGGAGGCGGCGTCTCCGCATCGGTCGTCGGCGCTGGTGATGGGACCGGCTCCGGCTGCACCTCGTCCTCCGCCGTCTCAGCCGACTCCGCGTCGGACGACCCGACGCTGGGCGCCGGGGTCGGCGTTTCCTCGCTCCCGCCGGCGACCGGCGGATCGGGGTCGGCGACCTTGGGCCGTGGGACGACGACGATCTCCGCCTCGATCACGAGCGGGTCCTGCAGGACCTCGGTCAGGTTGCGGTAGGCGGCGCGCACGCCGAGATCGGAGTCCGACGCCACCAGTCCGATCAGCAGCCCTGGCACCGCGACGAGCATCGCGCCCACCCAGACCCGCGGCGTTCGAGGCCCCGGCCTGCGCACGAGGTACGCGCAGGCGAACGCCAACCCCAAGCCGGCGGCGATGAAGAGCGCGTTCGCGAGATCCGCGAGTCCCCGTCCATGCACCCCGCGATACTACCGGCCTGCGGGTGGGTCCTCCAGGCTAGCGTTGCGCGGCCGAGCAATAGAGCCACCTTCGCGAGGGACCCACCGACCGACGGAAGGGCTCGCGTAACCCAGAGTTAACGGCCAGGTAACAGCGCGGCCCGCGGTCGCCTCTAGGCTCGGTGGGACCGAGTGCCGAGCGGACAAGGGGGAGAGCGCGCGTGGCAACGCCGAAAGACGTCATCGCGATGGCCAAGGAGCAGGGAGCCGAGATCGTCGACTTCCGGTTCACCGACCTGCCGGGTCAGGTGCAGCACCTCTCGGTGCCTGCCCACGAGCTGACCGAGGCCAAGCTCAGCGACGGGCAGCCGTTCGACGGCTCGTCGATCCGCGGGTTCCAGGAGATCCAAGAGTCGGACATGCTGCTGATGCCCGACCCCGATTCCGCCTACATGGACCCGTTCACGAAGCACCCGACGCTGAACATCACGTGCTTCGTGAAGGACCCGGTCACCGGCGAGGACTACTCGCGCGACCCGCGCAACATCGCGAAGAAGGCCGAGCTGTACCTGAAGCAGACCGGCATCGCCGACCGCTCGTACTGGGGCCCCGAGGCCGAGTTCTACATCTTCGACTCGATCCGCTACGACCAGAACGAGTTCGAGGGCTACTACCACGTCGACTCGGTGGCCGGCGCCTGGCAGACCGGCCGCGTCGAGGAAGGCGGCAACCTCGGCTACAAGCCGCGCTACAAGGGCGGGTACTTCGCCCTTCCCCCGATGGACAAGTACCAGGACCTGCGCACCGACATGGTGCTGAACCTCGAGAAGGTCGGACTGACGATCGAGGTGCACCACCACGAGGTCGGCACCGCCGGTCAGGCCGAGATCGACATGCGCTACGACACGCTGCTCACCACGGCCGACAACGTCATGAAGTACAAGTACGTCGTCAAGAACACCGCCTACCAGGCCGGCAAGACGGTGACGTTCATGCCGAAGCCGCTGTTCATGGACAACGGCTCGGGCATGCACACGCACCAGTCGCTGTGGATGGGCGACGACAACCTGTTCTGGGACGAGGTCGGCTACGGCGGCATCAGCGACGCGGCCCGCTACTACATCGGCGGCCTGATCGCGCACGCGCCGGCTCTGCTCGCGTTCACGAACCCGACGACGAACTCCTACCGCCGGCTCGTGCCGGGCTACGAGGCCCCGATCAAGCTCGTGTACAGCCAGCGCAACCGGAGCGCCTGCGTGCGCATCCCACTCGGGGGCAAGGGACCAGGGGCCAAGCGCCTGGAGTTCCGCACGCCGGACCCCTCCTGCAACCCCTACCTGGCGTTCAGCGCGATGCTGATGGCCGGCATCGACGGCATCAAGAACAAGATCGAGCCGCCCGACCCGATCGACAAGGACCTGT
Organism: uncultured Actinomycetes bacterium; assembly: GCA_963728665.1. GTDB lineage: Bacteria > Actinomycetota > UBA4738 > UBA4738 > HRBIN12 > JAOUEA01. The sequence goes on from CAVSLG010000012.1 coordinate 26,428, forward strand.
ACGACCTGCCGCCCGAGGAGCACGCGGCCGTGAAGCAGGTACCGGGGTCGCTGCTCGAGGTGCTGGGCGAGCTGGAGGCCGACCACCAGTGGCTGCTGGAGGGCGGCGTCTTCACCCAGGACGTGATCGACACCTGGATCGAGTACAAGCGGCTCGAAGAGCACGACGCGGTCGCGCTGCGACCGCACCCCTACGAGTTCGGGCTCTACTACGACGTCTGAGCCGGTCGATCGCCCGGACAGCAGTCGGGACGGAATGTGAGGACCGAGGGCGGGCCTGTGGAGGCCCGCCCTCGTTCGTCTCAGAGCCCGGCGGTGGCTAGAAGACCCGTGAAGCGACCTCGGCCGGAGCAGCGAACAGCGACACGAGCTCGTCGTCCAGCTTCACGAGCGTCACCGAGCAGCCCGCCATGTCGAGCGACGTGCAGTACTCGCCGACGTAGCTGCGTCCCACGTTGATCCCTCGCGAGGCGAGTTGGTCGTGGGCACGGCCGTAGAGCAGGTACAGTTCGCTGATCGGCGTGCCACCGAGCCCGTTGATCATCAGCGCGACGTCGTCGCCCTTGTTGAACGGAAGGTCCGACGCGGTCGCCTCGACGAGCTCGTCGACGATCGCGTTGGCGTCGGCGAGCTTCTCGCGGCGGCGGCCCGGCTCCCCGTGGATGCCGACGCCCATCTCCATCTCGTCCTCGCCGAGGTCGAAGAGCGGCGACCCCTTGGCGGGCGGCGTGCACGACGTGAGCGCCATGCCCATCGTGCGAGTGACCGAGTTCACCCGATCACCCAGCGCGACCAGGTCGTCGAGCTCCGCCCCCTGCTCGGACGCCGCCCCCACGGCCTTGATGACGAAGAAATTCCCGGCGACCCCACGCCGCCCGACCGTCCAGGTGGAATCCTTCACGGCGACGTCGTCGTCGACGATCACCGTCCCGATCCGGATGCCCTCGGCGTCGGCCATCTCGGCGCCCATCTCGAACGCCATGCGGTCACCGGTGTAGTTGTTGATCAGGTGGAGCACGCCCTTCGCGGAGTTGAGCAGCTTGGTGGTCTCGAGCACGTAATCCATCGGCGGGGCCGCGAAGACGTCGCCCGGACACGCGGCGTCGAGCATGCCCTTTCCCACGATCATCACGTGGGCGGGCTCGTGCCCCGATCCCGAGCCCTGGACGATCGAGACCTTCGCGTCGCTCGGCGCGTCGGTCCGCATGATCAGGTTGTACTCGGGCACGTACTTCAGCGTGTCCGGGTTGGCGAGCGCGATCCCCTTCAGCATCTCGGGGACGAACTCCTTCGGATCGTTGACGAACTTCTTCACGACGTTCCCTCCTTCGACTCGTCGGCCGCCCAGGCGTCGGCGACCTGCTCGAACATGAGCGCGACGGCGACCGCCCCCGCGTCCAGCGTTCCGATGCTGCGTTCGCCGGTGTACGCGGCCCGGCCGCGCTTGGCGATCATCTCGGTGGTGGCGTCCGCCCGTTCACGAGCCGTGGTGGCCGCCTTCCGGATCGCGTACCCCGCGGTGTCCCCGTCGGCGAGCCCCTTCTCCAGCTCGTCGACGGCCGGCTGGAGCGCATCGAGCAGGGTCTTGTCACCCAGGTCCGAGTTCCCCCGCTTCTTGATGCCCTCGATCGCCGCGCGGAGCATCGCGATCACGTCGTCGGCAGTGAGCTCGGTCTTGTCGGCGGCCACGGCCCCGGCACGCAGGAACCCCGTGCCCCACAGCGGCCCGGAGGTCCCGCCGACGCGGCTGGTGATCACGACCGCGATCTTCTTCAGGAACGTCCCGATGTCGTCGCGATCGAAGGCATCGAAGTCTGCCAGCACCAGCTCGAAGCCGCGCGCCATCGAGTACCCGAAGTCGCCGTCACCCACGACCGCGTCCAGATCCCCGAAGTACTTCTCGTTGTCGACCGCGGTCTGCGCGATCGTCCGCACGACCAGCTCGACACCCTCAAAGCTCGAGTCCGCCATCCACACCTCCTCGATCGCTCATTCGCCGGACATGCTCCCGGCCGCCAGACACGCCTGCAGGTCTCCGAGGGCGACGTAGCCCTCCGGCTCGGGGATGCCCCCCGGTTGGACAACACCTTCGTGCGCTCCCCGTCCGGCTCACCGAGGGAGGACACGACGAGGACCGCTTCGGAGAAGTCCTCGCGTTCCGTGTAGCTGCTCGCCGTGACGACGCAGATCAAGCCGGCGCCGGCTGCCGCGAGGAGTCCGTTGCGGGAGTCCTCGATCACGAGCGCCTCTTCGCCTGCCACCCCGAGCCTCTCCACCGCAAGCTCGTAGATGTCGGGGGCCGGCTTCTTCCGGGCGACCACGTCGCCGGCCAGCACCAATGCGAACCGCGCCGCGTGCTCCGCACCCACGACGTGCTCGAGCACGGCCCGGACCGACGCCTCCGACGAGGTCGACGCAACCCCCAGGTCCCACGCCGCGTCGAGCGCCGCCGCGACGATCCGGGCCACGCCCGGCCGTCCGGGGAGGCGGCCGGCCGCGACCATCTCCGTGTAGATCTCCGTCTTGCGACGGTGCCAGTCGGCCACCGCCGCCTTCTGGCCGTCGGGATCGGTGGGCAGGCCGGCGTCGCGGACGAAGTCGTCGGTGAGGAGACTCATCATGCGTTCCTTGCCGCCGGCGATCGCGAGCTTCTCGCCGTACTCCTCCTCGGACCAACGCACCGGCAGGCCGAACTCCTCGAACATCTGGTTGAACGCCGGCAGATGGCCGTAGCGCTCCGTGTCGGCGAGCACGCCGTCGCAGTCGAAGATCAGGGCGGTCACCAGGCCTTGCCCTCGCTCCCGAACCGACGGATGTGATCCTGGGCCATCTCGACGACGTCGGCCCGCACGTGCGTGAACAGCGAGGGAGGATCCCACCTGTCGGCGGCCTCGGCCTCGCGCAGGAACTCCAGGTTGGAGCGCATGTACACGCGCTTCAGCGCCGTCGAGATGTTCACCTTGGCGCAACCGCGCGCGATCAGGTCGGAGAACTGCGCGTCGGTCATGCCGCTGCCGCCGTGAAGCGCGATCGGGATCGGCTCGGCCTCCACGATGTCGGAGACCCGCTGCGCGTCGAGCGTCGGCTCGGCCGCGTACATGCCGTGCGCGTTCCCGATCGCCGGTGCGAAGCAGTCGACACCGGTCGAGCGGATGAAGTCCAGCGCCACCTCGAGCGACTGGCGGGCCGACTCCTCGTCGGAGCCGACGTCGTCCTCGACTCCCTTGATGCCCTCGATCTCACCTTCCACGTGCGCGCCCTGTCGGTGCGCCTCCGCCACCACCTCTTTCGTCTGGCGCTGGTTCTCCTCCACAGGCAGCGCCGAGGCATCGAACAGCACGGAGTTCCAGCCCGCCTCCAGGCACGACGTGATGACCTCGCGCTCGGGGCAGTGGTCGAGGTGCAGGGTGACCGGCACCTGGATGCCAGTCGTCATCGAGCGCCACATGCCGAAGAGCACGTCGCGTCCGATCGACTTCACAGTCTTGACCGACGTCTGGACGATCACCGGCGCCCGAAGCTCGACGGCGGCGGCGAGGACGGCCTCGAGCGTGAGATCGTTGACGATGTTGAACGCCGCCACGCCGTAGCGTTCCTCGAAGGCGCGGTCGAGCATGTCCTTGAGCGAGACGACAGGCACGGGGCTCCCTCCGGGAGGTCGATCCCCAGGCTAGGGAGGGCCGCTCGCCGAGGCATCGGGGAGACCACCCGTTGGAGCGATGGGGGGTTTCCCTACCCCGCGAGGCGCTCGCGCGCCCGGGCCACGGCCTGGGTGCGGTTCTGCGCACCGAGCTTGCGCAGGATCGAGCCGACGTGCTTCTCGACGGTCTTCACCGAGATCGTGAGCGCCGCCGCGATCTCGCGGTCCGTCGAGCCCCGCTCCAGGAGCGAGAGCACCTGGCGCTCGCGATCGGTGAGGCCGTGGGCACCGTCGACGCCGTTGAGATGGGAATGGAGGCGCTCGACCGCAACCCCGGACACCACCATCTCGCCGCGAGACGCGGCACGAACCGCCCTGACCAACTCGACCTCTGACGCTTCCTTGCCGATGTAGCCGCGGGCTCCCGCACGGAACGCACCGGCGACCAGGTCGTCGCTGGCGAACGCGGTCAGCGCCACGATGCTCGCCGTCGCGTCCTCAGCCCTGATGCGCGCGATCGCGTCGATCCCGTCACCGTCGAGCATCTGCAGGTCCATGAGCACCACGTCGGGGCGCAGCTTCCGCCACTCGAGGACTGCCTGCTCCCCCGACCCCGCCTCACCGACGACGCGCAACGCGGGATCGGATCGCGACAGGAGGCGGGCGATGCCGGCCCTCGTCATCGCGTGGTCGTCGACCACCAGGACCCGCACAGGCTGAGTGGGCCGGTCCACATCCTCCGTCGTCTCCGACGCCGACGGGATCCATGCGCGGATCCTGGTGCCCCATCCTGGTGTCGACTCGAGCTCGAGCGTGCCGCCCAGCAACCGAGCCCGCTCGGCCATCCCGCCCAGACCGAGCGCGTGCGCCTCGCCGTCCTCGACGACCTGTGCCCGATCGAATCCGGCGCCGTCGTCCTGCACGAGCAGGCTGACGCCCGTGGGCGAGTACACGAGCCCGACCCTGACCGAGGTCGCCCGCGCGTGGCGGATCGCGTTGGTCAGCGCTTCCTGGGCGATCCGGAACAACGTGTGGGCGACGTCGGGGTCGGGCACCCTCGGAGTGCCCGCCGTCACGAGCCGAGCCTCGAGCGCGCCCGTGCGGTTCGCCCACGCGATCTCGAGCTCGAGGGCCTCTTCGAGCGAGCGGCCTTCCAAAGGAGACGGCGCGAGCCCGAGCACGCTGCGCCTCGTCTCCTCGAAGACCACCTCCGCGGCGGCTCGCGCCTCAGCCAGCGCGGCCGTCGCCTCGTCGGGAAGTCCCTCGGCGATCGAGCCCTGGGCCTCTCGGATCTGCAGCAGGACCGACACGAGGCCTTGTGCGACGGTGTCGTGCACCTCGCGCGCCATGCGGTTGCGCTCGGCCGCCGCGGCCTCGGCCCGAGCCTCCGATTCGGCCGCCTCGTGCAGGCGGGCGTTCGTGATCGCGATCGCGGCGTGCTTGGCGAACAGCTCGAGCAGCTCGGCATCCTCGTGGGCGAACACGCGGTCGGGGTCGCGGGTGAACACCACGCAGGAACCGACGATCGACCCCCGCCACCAGATCGGGACCCCGATCACGCCCTTGAGCTCTCCCCGGTCCTCCGGGCGAACGTGACCCCCGGGGACATCGCCGTAGTCCTCGAAGATCACGGGGCCCCGACGCGCGACGACCGCGCCGGTCGTGCCCTCCGTCAGCGGGAAGATCTTGCCCGACTGGCAGGCGATGCCGATGTCCGCTTCCTTGCGGTAGACGCCCGCCGCCTCGTCGACGAGGCAGATCGAGCCGGCGTCGCAGCCCAGCAGCTCAGTCGAACGCTTCAGGATCCGCTCGAGCAGCGGCCGGAGCGACAACTCGCCGGCGAGATCCTCGACCACGGCGGTGAGGGCTTCGGCGCGTTCTCCTCGGCCGGGCATCTCGACGCGGGTCGAGTCGCCGTTCATCGTCCGATCTCCGGCCACGCCGATGTCCGTTCGGGAAGGGATCCTTGCCGGGCAACCCTATGGGCTTTCCGAAGATCGGGCAATCGGCGCTCGAGGGGGTGCCGCGCGAGAGAGGCCCCCGGAATCAGGGGCCTCTCCACGTCTGCGGCTCCGCGGCGGGTGGGTCGACGGCCCGCCTCGGATGCGTCAGGAGGGGATGATGTTCCCTCGCACCTCACCGGTCGGGAAGTCATCCGTGTGCACGTTCACGTAGGCCGCGTTGCGTCTGATCGCCCTGACGAGCTCCTGGAACTCCCCTGGCGCGATGCCCTGCTCTGCGGGCCCGATCACGTCCGCGGCGTCGATCGTGCCGTGCACGGTGCCCGACGCCGGGCAGGCCGGCTTGTCGCCGCCCCCACACAGGAACGCGATCACGCCTCCGTTCGTGGCGGGCCGCCCGAAGTGGATGTGGGCGAAGAGCACATCGCCACCCTCGAGATCGCCGTATTGGAGCGTGTAGTCGACCTTGCCGCTGCCGATCTCGGCGGAGAAGCGTCCGCCTCCCGTGGTCGAGATCGCCGGCACCTCCTTGTACCCGCTGAGCTGGGCATCGGCGTTCGTCTTCACCGCCATCGCCACCGCGGCACCGATCACCAGCGCCACGGAGGCCGCGACGGCCGCGATGCCCATCGTCCGTACCCTCATGCCGAGCTCCTTCCCCTCGTGCGGACACTGCCGAGCGAACGACCCTTCTCCCGCAGTGCAGTCCGCTCCGTGAGGGGGATACGGAGGGAGCGCGGGGAACGTTCGAACCGCGAGATGGAGATGACCCGGCAGGTACCGCCTGCATCCGCTGGGCGTAGGCTTCGCGGATGCGAACCTGCGCCTCCTGCGGCGGCGAGAACCCTGAGAACGCGAAGTTCTGCCTGCACTGCGGGGCGGCGCTCGAGGAGACCGCAGCCCCCGCGCGCATGGAACGCAAGTACGCGACCGCGCTCTTCGCGGACCTGGTCGGCTCGACGACCCTCGCCGAGCAGCAGGACCCCGAGATCGTGCAGTCGGTGGTGGGTCGCACGTTCGACCGGCTCTCGGCCGAGATCGAGCGCTACGGGGGCCACCTCGAGAAGTTCATGGGCGACGCGGTGCTCGCGGTGTTCGGCATCCCGAAGTCCCACGAGGACGACCCCGAGCGGGCGGTGCGCGCGGCGCTCGAGATGCTCGCGGTGCTGTCCGAGCTGAACCGGGGGTTCGCCGACGAGGGCAAACCACAGCTCGCGATGCGCATCGGCATCGAGGCGGGCGAGGTGCTCGTCGACCTCGAGCGCGCCACCGGTTCACGCGACCGCATGCTCACCGGCGACGCGGTGAACATCGCCGCCCGCCTGCAGTCCGCCGCCGAGCCCGGGCACATCGTGGTCGGGCCGAGCGTGTACGCCGCCGTGAAGGACGTGATCGAGCTCACCGAACTGACGCCGCTCACCCTGAAGGGCAAGGCCGAGCCGGTTCCCGCCTGGAACGCCTTGTCCGTGCCCGCGAAACGCCGAGGGGAGCGCCCCGCCCTGGGCCTGCAGTCGACGCTGATCGGCCGCGACGAAGAGCTGACGGTCCTCAAGCAGACGTTGCACCGGGTCGAGTCCGAGGGACGCCCGGCGCTCGTCACCCTGATCGGCCCGGCCGGCGTCGGGAAGTCGCGGCTCGTCCGCGAGCTCTCGATGCACGTCGAGGGCCTGCCGCAGACCTTCTACTGGCGCGCGGGCCGATGCATCGCGTACGGCAACACCTCGTACTCCGCGCTCGCCGACGCCGTGAAGGCCCACTGCGAGGTGCTCGAGGACGACCCGGCCGACGTCGCCCTCGAGAAGACGACCCGTGCGGTCGTGGAGCTGTTCGGCGACGACGATCTCGCCCCGCTGCTCGCGGCGCTCGTCACCGCCGCGGACCGCGTGCACTCGCGGGAGAGCCTGTTCGAGGCGTGGCGGCGCTTCCTCGAACGCATGGCCGCGCGCTACCCGCTGGTGCTCGTGCTCGAGGACATCCACTGGGCCGACGACGGGCTGCTGGACTTCATCGAGCACGCGGCCGACTGGGCGCAGGGGCCGGTGATGCTGCTCACGCTCGCGCGCCCCGAGCTGCTCGAGCGACGCCCGACCTGGGGCGGGGGCAAACGCAACGCGGCGTCGATCTACCTCGAGCCGCTCACGCCCGACGAGGACGCCGCCATGGTCGACGACCTGCTGCCGGGCGAGATCTCCGACGAGCTCCGCAAGCTGATCGTGGACCGGGCCGAGGGCAATCCCCTGTACACCGAGGAGATCGTGCGGATGCTGATCGACCGCGGGGTGATCCGCGCGACCGACGCGAGCCGCTGGGAGGTCGCGGCGACCGTCGCCGACGTCGACGTGCCCCGCTCGATCCAGGGCTTGATCGCCGCGCGGCTCGACGGCTTGCCCGACGAGGAGAAGGCGCTGTTGCAGGACGCCGCCGTCGTCGGCAGGACGTTCTGGCTCGGGTCGCTCGCGGCGCTGGCGCACGTCGACGCCGGTGTGATCCGCGAAGCGCTCGGTCGCCTGCGCGTGAAGGAGCTGATCGTGCCCCACGAGCCCTCGAGCTTCCGCGACGAGCCCGAGTTCTCGTTCCATCACTCGCTGTTGCGCGACGGCGCCTACGACTCGCTGCCGAAGTCGCTGCGAGCCGCGAAGCACGAGGCGGTCGCCGCGTGGGCGGCCGAGCGCGCCGGCGACCGGGTCGACGAGATCGCCGAGCTGATCGCGACCCACCGGCTCGAGGCCTTCCGGTACCGCGAGGAGCTCGGCGAGACCGGACCTGAGCATGAGGCCGCGGCCCGGCACGCGTTCGAGTGGGCGCGAGCGGCGGGCGACCGCGCCTCGGCCGTCTGGCTCCCGCTCGAGGCGGATCGATGGTACGTGCGGGCGTCCGACCTCGCCGATGCCGCCAGCGCCTCGACGGCAGAGAGGATCACGATCCTGCGCAACCGAACGGGCAACGTGCTGATCGGCTACCTCACCGCAGGCAGGGCCGAAGCCCCCGTCGGCGAGCTACTCGCGCTCGCCACGTCGTCCGGGGACCGCCTGAGCGAGGGGTTCGCGCTGACCCGCCTCGCGATCATCGCCTTCGAGCACGGCGACGACGACGCGATGTGGACGAGCGTCGATACAGCGATCGCCGCCCTCGAGCCGCTCGGCGACAGCCCCGAACTCGCCGACGCGCTGCGGATCACCGGTTGGGCCCGGTGGCGGCGGGGGCTCGCGGCGGAGGCGGAACCGACGCTGCGGCGCGCCATCGAGATCGCGTCGCGCGTGGATGCCCAGGCACCCTCGCCGAGGCGACCATGGACCTCGCGATCACCGTCTCGATGCTCGGCCGCGGAGACGAGGCGATCGCGACGATCGAGGAGGCCCGTCGGCTGGCGAGGGAGTGTGGCGAGCTCAACGTGCTGATGCGCCTCAACAACAACTACCCCTCCACCATCGAGACATGGACGTCGGACTTCGCCCGCAGCCGCGAGTTCCTGCTGGAAGGCGAAGAGCTCGCGCGGAAGGCGGGGGTGCGCGTCAATATCGGATGGCTCCTCGGGAGCCTCGGGGACAATGCGGCGATCGCCGGGGACCTCCGCGAGGACGAGCGATACCAGCGTGAAGCGATCGAGGAGGCGCGCGCGGTGGCGAGCGAACCACTGCTCGGGATGCGACTGAACGGACTCGCTCACGCACTGATGCAGCAAGGTCGCCTCGAGGAGGCGCGCGAGACGCTCGCGGCAGCCATCCGGATCGGGGAGGCGAACCCCGAGGCGCAGAACGAGATCGGGCTGCACCTCGATCGGGGGATCCTCGCCATCCTCGACGGCGATCTCGCGGAGGCCGTGCGAGTGCTGGTGGCGGGTGTCGAGCAGGCGCGCGCCTATCACGTGGATGTGTTCGTCGAGGGCTTCGCGCACCTGGTGCGGACGCTCGTGGAGCTCGATCGACGCGAGAAGGCGGAGTCCTACCGGGACTTGACGCGTGACGGCCAGTCTCCGTATGCCGTCGCGGTCGGGCTCGCCGTCGACGGCATGGTCGCCACCGACGCGGCCGAAGGGGTGGCGCTGCTCCGTGAGGCGAGCGACCGGCTCGAGGCGCTGGGTGTGGCCACGGACCGAGGTCTCGTGCTGCTGGACCTCGCGCAGGCGCAGATGCGAGCGGGCGAGGACGCCCTGCCGACGATCGCGCAGGCGCTCGACGTGCTGACGTCGAACGGGGCGCTCGGCTGGCTTCCGCGAGCAGACGCGATCGAGGCCGAAGCGCGAGGGAAGCCGTAGTCAGCAACAATCGAGGGTCGTGACGTCCCTCACTGCGCGCCCTCATCCTTCGTGCCAACCTGGCCTTCGCGTTGGTGCCGTAGGAGTTGCGTACACCGGTGCGGGAGCCAAGACTCCGGTGGTGCCTTCCGACTTTCGGCCCGAGATGCCCTGCGCGAACAACCGCTTTCAGCCCTATCGGGTGATGGCGTGAGGGAGCAGGCACCTGAGGTCCCGATATGCCCGCACCGTCGACGGCGTGCACATCGCGTATCAAGTGGCAGGCAGCGGCCCCACGGATCTCGTGGTGGTGGCATCCGGATTGGGATTGGGAAGGATCTGGGACTCCAGCCGGGCGACGTTCCCCGGTCGATACACCGCGTTCAGCCGCTTGATCCTCTTGGATCGGCGCGGCACGGGGTTGTCCGACCACATCGTCGAGCGGGAACAACAGCTCACCGTGGAATCAGAGATGGACGACGTGCGAGCCGTCATGGATGCCGCCGGCACCGAGCGTGCCGTGCTGGTCGGGTTCGAGACCGGCTTCGCCGTGGCCGCGATGTTGCCGCGACCTTCCCGGAACGCACGGCCGGGCTCGTCTCGTTCGGCGCGAAGGCTCGCGAAGTGTGGGCCCCGACTACCCCTTCGGCCGGACCGCCGAGGACTACGACGCCGAGCTCGAAGAGATCGAACAGGAATGGGGAACCTTCGCACTCGCACAGAAGTGGATGTCATCCCTGGACCCCGAGACGGCCGAGGACCCGCACGAAGTCGAGGACTTCGTGGGTTGGATGCAGTCGATCGGCGGGCCCGGCGACGCCGTCCGCTGGTCCACGATGGACCGCGACGTCGACCTGCGCGATGTCCTGTCGTCGATCCGCGTCCCGACGCTGGTGCTGCACGGGCTCGGCGACCTGGAAGCTTCGATCGAGCACGGTCGCTACCTGGCGCAGCACATCCCGGGGGCAGAGCTGCGGGAGATGCCCGGGTCCACCCACATGTGGAGCCACAGCGACGATCTGCCGGTGGAGATCGAGCGATTCCTGACGACACTGCACGCCGAGCAGGTGGAATTCGATCGTTACCTGGCCACAGTGCTGTTCACCGACATCGTGGGGTCCACGGAGATCGTCACCGCCGGCGGTGATGCCGCGTGGCGAGACCTCGTCGAGCGCCAATCACATCGTGCGAGGCGCACTCGCCCGATACCGAGGCACGGAGATGGACACTGCGGGCGACGGGTTCTTCGCGATCTTCGATGGCCCGGCTCGTGCGGTCCACTGCGCCCTGGCCATCGCGGATGCGGTTCGCGACCTCTCCCTCGAGATCCGGGCGGGCGTACACACGGGTGAGATGCAGATGATCGACGAGAAGGCCGGAGGCATCGCCGTCACGATCGGCTCGAGGATCATGAGCCAGGCCGGACCCTCGGAGGTGCTCGTCTCCCAGACCGTGAAGGACCTCGTCGCAGGCTCAGGACTCACCTTCGCCAACGCGGGAGAGCACGAACTGAAAGGAGTGCCCGACCGCTGGCGTCTCTACCGGGTGATGCCGGGCCGAAGGGCGGTCAGGCGGTCTCGGGTTCGACGCCGTAGAACTCCCATTGCACGTTGTCAGGGTCGCGGAAGCAGACATACTCCTTGTTGAGGAGCGGGTCGAGCTCCACCCCGGCCGTCTCGACGCCGGCGCCGCGCACCGCGTCGACGACACCCTCGAGATCGGCCCGATCGGTCAAGCTGAACGCCAGATGGTCGACCCCGATGCGGTACTCACTGAACCGATCACCCTCGGGCGTGCCCTCGAGCGGCGGTTTCAGCACGACAAGACAGTCCCCCGCCGCGAAGTAAGCCAGTCCCTCGGCGGGTGTCTGCACATCGAAGCCGAGGACATCTCGATAGAAGTCCGCCGAGCGATCCATGTCGGTGACCCTGAGCGACACGTGGTGGAGTCCTTGCACATCCACGGTGCAGCCTCCTCACTCACCGGTCGACCCGCTCGGGGCGGGCAGGGTCGCCTTCCTCGAGCCTCGCACCCTGTGTCCCGGCGCGCAACCTGACGGTGATCGCGGCTGCCAGCGACGACTGGCGATCGGCCTCGGCCGTATCCGTGGCCGTCAGGGCGGTCGAGAAGGCGACACGACCGTCGCGCTCCATGATGGGCATCCCTTTGTCGACCGCGATCTCGATGGCATCTCGGAACAGCTCGAGGGCGTCGTCCGCCCGTCCCACGGCCTCGGCGCACCGCCCGAGCACGACGGCCCCGCCGGCCTGCGCCTCGACCCACCCGACCCGCCGCGCCGCGTCGACGATCGGCTGCACGAGGGTGGTGGCCCGCTCCGCCTCGCCCATCGCGAGCATTACGCGCCCGGTCGCGAGGTACGCGTCGGCCCCCGGCATGTAGGCGGTCCCGTCCGGGCAGACGATGTCGCCGAGCATCGCCGCGGACCTGGCGACGTGATCGGCCGCGGCGTCGTGATCACCCATGAGTGAGGAGCACCACGCCAGCTGCGCGATGGCCCGAACGAGGTGCAGCCGGGCCTCGCCCTCCTCAGCCGACCGCACGGCGTCGGTCAGATGAGGCGCGGCGAGCTGGGGTTCTCCGAGATCGAGGAACGTGGCGCCGAGCATGAGCGACGTCCAGGCACTCCACTCAGCGTGCCCCAACTCGTGAGCCCGACGGCCCACATCCTCGAGCGAGTCGAGCGCTCCGGCGAGATCACCCCGGCACCGGTCTCGCCAGCCCATCATCGACAGGTGCAGCAGCTCGTTGCCACGATCGCCGATCCGCCGACTGATCTCGAGTGCCTCCCGCAGCCGCGCATCCGCCTCGTCCCATCGCGCCGTGCCGACGGCCACGTACGCCCGCTCGAAGAGCACGAACTGCAGAAGCCACAGGTCGTCGTTCCAGCGATGGATCGCCTCGAGCTCATCAGCGATCTCCGCGAGCCTGGCGCCGTCGCCGAGCTGCAGCACCACCTGCTTCTGGGCGTCGAGCGCCACCGCGAGGAGACGCTCATCACCGCTGGCTCGGGCCGCCGACAAGGCTCGCTCGCCGAACACTCGGCCGAGATCGAGGCGAGCCAGGTTGGTGTGCACGATCGACAGCCGTGCCAGGGCTGTCACCCGAGCCGCCGCGTCCCCGCGTTCCTCGGCGATGTGCAACGCGGACTCCAGGTGCGTGAGCGCCGTCCGGTAGTCGGCGGCGCCCGCCAGCAGGAAGCCGAGCTCAGCCTCGGCCCGGCACTCGAGATCGCGCTCCTCGTTCGTCCGCACGTCCTGCAGCGCCGCTTCCAGCTCGGTCCGCGCGGCCTGCAGGTCACCGCGTCGGGCGAGCAGCCCGCCTCGTTCGATGCGGAGCGAGGCGAGGAACGCGTTCCCCGGGTCGAGGCCTGCCTCTCGGGCCGCGTCGAGCGCGTCGTCGTAGGCCCGCAGAGCTTCCTCACGGGCTTGCGCGCGGCCGGCCTCACGGGCGGCCGCGACCAGCCAGTCGAGCGCCGCTCCAGGGTCGCCCGCGATTCGATAGTGGCGGCCCACCAGACCCGCGGTGCCCGGGGTGATTCCCACGCGAGGCTCGAGGGCCCGGGCAGCTCGCAGATGCAACGGCGTTCGACGGCGTCGAACCAGCGCCCGATACGCGGTCTCCTGGATCAGGACGTGGGCGAATTGGTACTCCGCTGCCCGGTCCTCGCGATCCGGATCGTCACCTCCGCCCCCTATGCTCGATCGTCGGACGATGTCGAGCTGGCGCAGGGCCGAGATGGAGCTCTCGACTCCCTCCGGCGACCCGTCGGCGACTTCGGCGAGCAGCTCGAGATCGAAGCCACGTCCCAACACGCAGGCGGCATCGACGATGTCACGGTTGCCCTCGGACAACCGGTCGAGCCGAGCGAGGACGACCTGCTCCACCGTCGGCGGCACATGCAGCGCCACCGAGGCATCGAGCTGCCACGTGCCCTCTGCCAGCCGAAGCGCCCCGGCATCGCGCAGCGACCGGACAAGCTCCTCGAGGAAGAAGGGGTTTCCCTCGGCGGCCTCGAGTAGCCGCGCCTCAACCGCGGGTGGAAGCACGCCCGAACCCACCAACTCGATGAGGAGCGCCCGGTCGGTTCCCGACGGCAGCGCCTCGAGATGCATGAGGTGGGCGCCTCGCGTGAGCGCTTGCTCGATGAATCCGTTCGAGGCGTGCTCGGTCTCCCGGCGAGCGGTGAGCACGAACAGCACGTCATCGTGAGCCACTGCCTCGATCACCGGAGTGAGTAGCTCCAACGACGAGGGGTCGGCCCAATGCAGGTCCTCGATCACGACGACCAAGGGGTGCTCCTCGCGGCGTGCTTCCAGCTCGCGTCCGATCACGGCGATCAGCCCTCGCTGGAGACTGGCGGGGGACAAGGCGCCGACACGGCCATCGGGGTCCGCATCGGACACGCCCATGAGCGTCGCCGCGAACGGGAGCGATGTCTCGCCACCCAGCTGACGGATGCGTTCGAGCGGTTCCTCGCCCGAGGATGGGTCCAAGGCATCGATCAGCAAGTCGCGGAACACCGAGTATGGGGTGCGATCGGCGAAGGAGGCGGCTCTCGCCTCGAGCCACACGATGCCGCCGGGCGCCGCGGCCCGCGCCTCACGCACGAGGCGGCTCTTGCCCACCCCCGCCTGCCCAGTGATGAGCAAGACCTCTGCGCTCTCCGGACCGGCCCCGGGCAGGGCCGCCAGGAACCGGGCCATCTCGTCATGCCGACCGACGAGGGAAGCCGTCATCCCCTCGAGCCGACGCGCAGAGCCACCTTGCCGGCGCGCGGCGCGTGCCTCGCGTACGACGACCGTGCCCGACTTGCCCTTCAGATCGACGTCGAGCTCAGCTCCCCACTCGAACAACGACGCGACGCGGTCGTACGTACCCGGCCCGACGAGCACTGTGCCGGGATCGGCCTGGCCTTGCACCCGGGCGGCGGTGTTCACGGCGTCGCCTGTAGCGCCGTACTCCACCCTGCCCCCACCGCCTACAGGTCCGAGGACGACGAGCCCGGTCTCGATGCCGACCCGCATCGAGAACCCCCCTAGGCCTCGGGCGCGAAGCTCTACGGCGTATCCGGCGATCGAGCGGACGATCTCGAGGCCAGCCCTCACAGCTCGCTCCGCGTCGTCCTCGTGGGAGACCGGTGCGCCGAACAAGATCAGCGCGCCATCGCCTGCGAGGTCCTTCACCGTGCCGCCGTAGGTTTCGGCAGCCTCGATCGCCAGCGCGATCGCGCCGCGGATCAGCTCGTGCGCGTCCTCCGGGTCGAGGCGTTCGGCGATCTCGGTCGACCCGACGGTGTCGGCGAACAAGGCGGTGACGACCTTGCGTTCCTCCCGCATCGCCGAGCTCGGCATGGTGACCCATCGTCGGCCAGTCCCCCTGCCGAGGCAACCCCGGCGCCCGCGGTCAGCGACTGAGCGTTGGTCGAGAGGCCGGGAGACTGACTCACCCGTACCGATCCTAGAGTCGCGGAGCTCCCGCCGCAGAGATGCCTTCCTCCCGACGGAGTTCGCGGCGAGTCGCTCGTGAGCCGCGATGCGGCGAGCCCGGGCGCGAGGGGAGGGAGAGGGCGGCTCGCCTCGACCGTCGAGGATCGCGCCGAGGTCGACGGGCTCCGTGGCGCGATCGAGCTGATCGCCTACGCGATCGAAGGACTCGCCGTGATGGTCGGCCAAATCGCGGCCGGCGGGGCGCGCCGACATTGACGCTGCGACGGCTCGGATGCGACGTCTAGGACTGGTCGACGATGCGGGCGCTGATCGAATACGTGGCCCCGCCCGATCGACACCCGAGCTGAGCCCCGCTGCTGTGGGAGTACGTGCCCTCGAGCTTCGTGGCTCGCCACTCGCCGCCGACCGTCTCTGCCGCGACGACGCGAAGATGGATGTCGTAGCTCGACGTCAACGCCACGCCTCCGCACTCCAATCCCATGTGCCCCGAACCGGAGGCTTCGTAGACGCCCCCGTCCTGCTTGAGGTCGGTCGCGGGGAACATGCCGTTCAGATCCTTGATCCGCGTCCCGCAGGGTCCGTCGGCACACGAGGGCGTGAACTTCCACCCAGCCGTCCCGCCCTTCAGACCGGTGATGCCGTAGGAGGAATCGAGCTTCAGCCGCACGTCGAAGACCCCACCGAGCCTGGCAGTGCCGAGCGGTGCGGGGGGCGTGCGCACGCGGATCTTGGCCGACGCCGATCCACTCTCAAGCGAGTCGCCGATCGCCTCGAGCTCATAGAGGTAGCTCATGGCGGGCATCACGTCGTCGTCGACGTACTGGACGTCGAGTCCGTTCAAGGTCGTGACCAGCTCGCCGTTGCGCGAGAGCTCGTACCGGTCGATCACACCGTCGCCGGAACCGCGCTGCCAATCCAGCTGAACCTCATATGCCGCGGCGTCGACCCGCAGTCGGCGTGGCGTCGGAGGCGGCAGCGCCTCCATCGGCGCGGCGTCGGTCGTGGTGCGGGAGGTGGCGGCCGGATCGCCTCCCGAAGAGACGAGCGCGACGATGAGCCCGGCGATCACGACGGCCACGATGGCCATCACGATGGCGAGCCGTCGCCCTCGACCGTTCGGACTTCCGTTGGCGAGACCACGATCTGCGTCCGGCCGCTGCGGCGCCTCGAGCATGACATCCACCCTTCTCCGGGAGCTCGCGGTCCTCCGGACGCGAGCACGTGAGTTCTGTTCCACTCCCAAACAACGGCATCTCGCTCGCCAGGCTGAAGCCGGGACGGCCTGAAACTTCCGTAGGCTCGGTCGATGCGCATCTTCATCGCGGGGTCGACCGGGGTGCTCGGGATCCGGGTGGTGCCCCTGCTCGTCGCCGAGGGGCATGAGGTCTGGGGCATGACGCGGACGCCGAGCAAGGCCGACGGCCTGCGAGCGCTCGGAGCGGAGCCGAGCGTGTGCGACGTCTATGACCTTTCGGCCCTACGAGACGCGGTCCTCGACGCGAATCCCGAGATGCTCATGCATCTGCTGACCGACCTTCCCGACGACGTGTCGGCGGTCGACGGCTTCGCCGACGCGAACGCCCTCATCCGACGGGAAGGCACTCGGAACCTGCTCCGCGCTGCACGGGCGGCCGACGCCACCCGCTTCCTCGCGGAGAGCGTGGCCTGGCAGCTCCCCGGCGACGGCGGCCGGGCGGTCGCGGAACTCGAGCGAGCGGTCCTGCACGTCGGAGGCGTCGTGCTGCGGTACGGGCAGTTCTACGGACCGGGCACGTACCACGAGGGGCAACCGCCCTCGCCACCGAAGGTCCACATCGACGAGGCTGCACGGCGGACCGTCGAGGCGCGCGCCGGTGTGCTCGAGATCCTCGACCCGAAGTAGTCCAGCATGGACTACTAAGCGCTCGCGTACTCCTCGGCGTGGTCCGAGCGGTCCTTGGCCCACGTCTGATCGATGATCTCGATCGTCTCGGCCACTGAGCGTCCGTTCTCCTCGGCTGCGGCCTTCACGTCCTCGAACCTGATGTTGTGCTCACCCATCTGCAGGTGGGCCTGCATGCATCCGCACGTCAAGCACATGGCTGCCTCCTTCGGCTTTCACCAGCATCATGCTCCTCTGGCCGCTCGGCCAAACATCGGAAAACTCTGGCGTGACCTGAGCTTCGCGCTCACGCGTGGCAAGCGTCGTCAGGAACCGCGTTCGTCGCGATGGGGATCCGGCGTCGCCTGGAGCTTCGGCGCCGTCCTGCGCCCAACCCCCGGTTCCGGTGCTCACGCCACCGGCCGAAGCGGGGGCAAAGGGGACCTCGAGTCCTCGGGACGCCGGTCCGTGTTGCCCTGGAGCCGGCGGAGGCGTCGTGAGCGTGGGTCGCGAGGTCGCCGCCGCGAAGGGAACACGAGATGACCGCACAGCGATCCTTCAAGCGCCTCGTGCGCACACGCATGGACAAGACCGGCGAGAGTTACACCGCCGCCCGCCTCGTGCTGCTGCAGGGCGGAGCAAACTCAAGGATCCCGGGAGATGCCAAGCCCCCGCTCCCGACGAGCGATGCGTCGATCCGCGATCGCACGGGCCGGGGTTGGGAGGAATGGTTCGACGTGCTCGACGAGTGGGGCGCGGGCGACAAGAGCCACCGCGAGATCGCCCGGTGGGTCGCCGAGCAGCTCGGTGTCGAGCCCCTGGTCTGGAACGCCCAGGCGATCACGGGCGCCTACGAGCGCGCCAGGCTCGGCCGGGCGATCGGCGAGCACCCCGACGGGTTCCGAGCGAGCGCGTCGAAGACCGTGGCCGTGCCCATCGAGTCGCTCTACGACGCGTTCGTGCAACCGCGGCGGCGCAAGCGTTGGCTGCCCGACGCGACGATGCGGCAGCGAACGGCCACGAGGCCGCTGCGCGCCCGCTTCGACTGGGACGGCGACGGATCGCGGCTGCACGTCACGTTCGACGCCAAGGGCGAAGCGAAGAGCACCGTGACGATCTCGCACGAGCGGCTCGCCGATGCGGCCGAGCGCGATCGCATGAAGATCTACTGGCGCGAACGGACCGCTTCGCTGAAGGAGCAGTTGGAGCGTTGAACCCTGCTCGTCCTGGCGGACGGATCCAGCCGTCCGCCAGGACCTGCGATCAGGCGACGTGCGCTGCCGACGAAGCTCCTCCACGACGTGCGTGACGGAACCCCAACAGCGACAGCACGCCGAGCACGAGGCCCGCTGCGATCAGCGCGAAGCCCGCGAAGAGGGCGATCGTCGAGACCGTCCACCATCCGTAGGCGTTCAGCAGGATCGATCGCAAGGTCTCGCCCTTGAACAGGGTGTCGGCCTTCACCTGCAGGTCGGCCGCGGTCTTGGCGTCCAACCCTTCCTCGCGTGCGGCCGCGCTCGTCTCCGAGTACGTCGCTCCTTCGTTCACCTCAGCGAGGTGTCCGCCGATGTAGCGGGCGAAGCCTTCGGCTTCCGGGCCGGTGTCCACGGTCTGCCCGGCGAACCCCCCGAGCTGCGCCTGCTCTTCGGGTGTCATCGCGTCGAGGGGCGGGAACACGACCTTCTCCGGGGCGAGCCGATCCTGCACGTTCTGCCTGCCGAAGTTGCCGCCGTAGACGGCGGCCGAGCCGATCAGGATCAGTGCGGCGGCCATGACGGCCGCGGCGCCGCTCACGATCGTGTCCCACAACGTGCGTTGCGAGCCAGATGGACGTGCTCGATCCGCCTCGGCCCCATCGTCACGTCCAGGCATGGTCGGGGTTGAAGATGCGTCTCGCGGCGATGCCGCGTCTTGCTCGATGAGCGCCATTGGCGCCGTCCCTTCGTTGAGGGGGCTGCCTACGGCCTCTTCGCAGGTGTCCCTTGGTTGTGGAGCTGGTTGCTGCGCGCCGACAGCGCGAACCGCGCCGACAGCGCGAAACGGGGCTTAGGTCTGCTTCAACATCACGAAGAACATCATCGCGATACATCCTGCGACGACGGCGATGAAGACCAGTCCGATCCCTGCGTAGGTAGCAAGCATGTCCGTCCCTCCTCCCACAAGGCCTTCGACGACCAGGCTCACGGCGGGACGGAAGGGTGATCGGTGCCTCGCTCCAGTGTCTCACCGATCGCGTTGGGCACGACGGCGAGCCTTCCTGAGCTCAGGCGTCCCGCCCCACGAACCTGGAAATGGCCATACCCTCCGCATAGGCTTCCGGGGCCAGAAGGGAAGGAGGCTCCCCTTGGACCGCACGCCTGCGCGCGCCGTGGTGCCGTTGCTTGCCGCCGCGATGGCGATCTTCGTGTTCACGGTCACGATCGGCATCCTGAACGGGACCGATGTCGTCGAGTTCGGTCACGGCACGATCCTGGCCCACGTGCATTCGGGCACGCTCGGGTGGATCACGCTGTCGATCTTCGCGGCGACGGCGTGGATCTTCGGTGCCGACCGGCTCCCTCGGCTGCTCCGCGACGGCTCGATCGTCGCCGTGGTCGCGTACGTGGTCGCATTCTGGGCCGACCTCGTCGACCTGCGGCCGGTCGCCGGCACCCTGATGCTCGCCGCGATGGTGTGGTTCGCGGCCTGGACGTTCGGGGTGCGCGCGGGCCAGACCCTCACGGTCCCGAAGCTCTCGATGCTGCTCGCCCAGGTCAACCTCGTGATCGGCGGCGTGCTCGGGGTGATCCTCGGGCTGATGCTCTCCGGCGTGATCGACCTCTCAGAGGGGATGCAGGGGGCGCACCCGGCGATGATGGTGGTCGGCTACCTGATCCTCGCCGGGGTCGCGATCGACGAGCAGCTGGTGGGGGGTCCCGGCACCGAGGGGCTGACGCGCGGCGGACGGTGGCAGGCGTGGCTCTTCTTCTCCGCCGGCATCTTCCTCGCGATCGGCATCCTGTTCGAGATCATGCCGCTGCTCGGCCTGAATCTGCTCTTCGAGGTGATCGGCGTGGGCATCGTGCTGACACGACACCGTTCACGGCTCGCATCGGTGGGATGGGGCGAGCCGTCACCGGCGAGGTTCGGCGCCGCGTCGATCCTGTTCCTGGTGCCGGCGCTGGGGATCCTGGGCTACGTGATCGTGCGCTACAGCGAGGACATCGATCAGACCCCGGTGCGCCTGCTGCTCGCGCTGGACCACGCGACCTTCATCGGCATCCTCACGAACGCGATCTTCGGGATGTTGTTCGTGGCGGCGGCGTCGCGCCGCGAGGTGTGGGCGTGGGCCGATCAGGTCGTGTTCTGGGCGATCAACCTCGGGGTGGCCGGCTTCGTGATCGGCCTGCTCGCCGATACCGCGGAGATCAAGCGGATCGCCACGCCGATCATGGGAGCGGGCATCCTGCTCGGCCTGCTCGTGGTCGCGATGCGGCTGCGAGCGGGCATGCAGGAAGCGGCCCCGGCGCTCGAGCCGCGGGGCTGAACGGCTCACGACGGTCGACGTCGGCCGGCCGAGTCATGCTGGGCTCGTGACCAGGTGGATCTTCCACGTCGACATGGACGAGTTCATCGCCGCGGTCGAGGTGCTGCGGCACCCCGAGCTGCGCGGCACCCCGGTGGTCGTGGGCGGTGACGGCGACCCGACGAAGCGTGGGGTCGTCTCCACGGCGTCGTACGAGGCACGGGAGTTCGGCGTGCGATCGGGCATGCCGCTGCGCACGGCCGCGAAGCGATGTCCCGAAGCCGTCTTCCTCTCGGTCGACGCCGACCACTACCTCGAGGCGAGCGGGCGCGTGATGGACACGCTGCGCACGTTCCCGGCCGTCGTGCAGGTGCTCGGGTGGGACGAGGCGTTCATGGCGGTCGAGACCCGCGACCCCGAGGCGCTCGCGCGCGACGTGCAGCGCGAGGTGCTCGCCCGAACCGACCTCTGGTGCTCGATCGGCGTCGGTGACTCGAAGCATCGCGCGAAGCTCGCGAGCGCGTTCGCGAAGCCGCGGGGAGTGTTTCGACTCACCCGCGAGGAGTGGCCGGCGCTGATGGGTCCGAAGCCGGTCGACGCGCTCTGGGGTATCGGCAGGAAGACCGCCGACAAGCTGAACGAGCTCGGCATCCACACGGTCGACGAACTCGCGAACGCCGACGACGAGGTGCTCGCGGCCCGGTTCGGGCCGAACACCGGACCGTGGATCCGTGGCCTCGGCACCGGTGACGATGACGGCGAGGTCAGCGCCGAGCCGTACGTGCGTCGCGGGCAGAGCCACGAGCGGACGTTCCAGCAGGACCTGACCGATCTGCACGAGATCCGGGGCGAGACCGAGCGCATCGCTCGGGAGCTGGTCGCCGACCTTCCCGATGACCGGCTCGTGATGCGAGTGACGGTGAAGCTCCGAACCTCGTCGTTCTTCACCTCGACCCACGGTCGCAAGCTACCCGAGCGGACCACCGACCCCGACGTGACCGTCGTGGAAGCCGCCCTCGATGCCCTCGCGAGGTTCGAGCTCGACCGCCCGGTTCGCCTGCTCGGCGTGCGAGCTGAGTTGTCCGAGCCCGACGCCGACCCACGAACACCAGGGCTCAGGGCGTGACCCTGAAGTACGACCAGCTCGACGCGTGGTGGGCGTCGAGGCCATCAGATCACGTAGGCGCAGCCGTTCCAGAACGCTGCCACGCGCCGGCGGAACCGTCCCGTGACGTCGAGGGACAAGGTCTTCGGCAGGCGCATCGTGCGGGGACGAAGACCAAGAGCCCGCGGGCTTCGAACCGGCGCCACTCGAGCGCGTCGGGCGGTGGCTCGGTCATGGTCTCGAGCGTCGCGATGCCGCCCCCGTGCACGCCCATGCCCCTCCGGATACGCACGAAGAGCAGACCTCCCCGTTCCTGCACGTGGGAACGCACCTCGGGCGTCGCGACGATCCGCATAACCCATTCTTCGGCAGCGGCTTGAGCGTCTCGTGCAGGGACGGAGGAACCGTCACACGAGTCCACGAGGATCGTGTGCTAGCCGGTCGCACCGTCGGGGAACGGCTCCGTTCGCGCCTCGGGCTGGGTGACGCCCTCGGCGTCGGTGGCTCGGACCTGCAGCGTCTCGGGCCCGGCTGTAGGTCGGTGACGAGCTTCCATTGGCGCCAGGTGTCGATCGTGTCCTCGGTGGCGAGATCGGCCTCGGCCCACGGGCCTTCGTCGACCCGAACCTCGACCCGGGAGATGCCGACGTGCTGAGCCCACGCGACGCCTGCGATCACGACCTGCCCCGTGGGTGCATCGGCGCCGTTCGCCGGGGTGTCGATGCGCGACTGCGTCTTGATCGGCGCCTGCTCGGCCCATCCGCGCCGGATCCAGTAGGGGTCGAACGCATCGAACGTCGTGAGCTCGAGATCGACGACCCACTTCGTGGCCGAGACGTACCCGTAGAGCCCGGGCACGACCATGCGCACCGGGAACCCGTGCTCGATCGGCAACGGCTCGCCGTTCATCGCGACGGCGAGCATGGCGTCGCGCCCGTCGGTGACGGCTGAGACGGGGGTGCCGGCGGTGAACCCGTCGTCAGACGTCGACACGAGCTGGGTGGCTGCGGGGTCGATGCCGGCCTCGGCGAGCAGATCCGCGAGGGGGGCCCGATCCAGCGGGCGTTCCCGATCAGGCCGCCCCCGATCTCGTTCGAGACGCACGCGAGGGTGACGTCGCGCTCGATCAACGGGCGCGCCATCAGCGCTTCGAAGTCCAGCGTGAGCTCTCGCTCGACCATGCCGTGCACGCGCAGGCTCCACTCCTCGGCGATCACCGTGGGCACGATCAGGGCGGTGTCGATGCGGTAGAAGTCGGCGTTCGGTGTGATGAAAGGGGTCATCCCTTCGACGCCGAGTTCGGCCCCGCTCGGCACGGGCGGAGCCGCCGCGACCCCGGTTGGCACGGACACCCGGGCTCGAGACGCCACCGCCTCGGAGCGCCGCGAGAGGAACTGCCCGGTGACCCCCGCCACCGCCGCGGCGCCGAACGCGACGGCGCCCCCGACCAGGAAGCGGCGCCTCGAGACGGGATCCGAGACCGGGTCCATCGCCCCCTCGCCCGGCTCCGCCGCCCCGAGGAGCCGGCGCCGGAGCAGCTTCAGCGTGACCGCGCCGGCCACCGCTCCCGTCACCGCGGGGAGCGCATCGATCGGCTCCGCGTTCGGGCGCGTGAGGGCTGCCACCGCTCCGATCGCGGCGAGGAGCACGAGGCTCGCGTAGCCGACCCGAGGTCGTCGCAGCGACGCCGTGCCCACGGCGATCGCCAGCCCGCCCACGACCACCGTCACCACGAGGACGAGCACGAGCTTGTCGGCGGTGCCGAACGTGTCGATCGCGACGTCTTTCAGCCAGCGCGGCACGAAGTCGATCGAGGCCGAGCCGACGGCCACGATCGGCGACGCCTCGGCGCGACCGACGAGCCCGGCCACCAGGTGCGCCGCCCCGAGCGCGGTCGCGGCAGAGGCCAGGCCCAGCCACGCGCCCGCACGGTTCCTCATACGGGAAGGTTCGCACCTCTGGGCCGATCGGATCTGCGATCGGTGCGGCGGCTCTCAGTTGAGTCGTGCGTAGTAGGTCTGGCGGATGCCGTGGACGTTGCGGAACTCACCACCGATGTGGATCGACGACCCGTCGAGCGCGATCCCCCACACGCCGTTGTAGTTGCCGGTCACCGACGGGTTCCATCCCAGCAGCCCACCGCCCAGCGAGTACGCCGCGAGCCGGTTCCGCGTCTGACACTCGTCGTTCGGATCCAGCGTGCCGGGGTTCCCGGACTTGAATCCGCATCCGTCGCCGGCGGCGTCGGCGATCTCCACGAAGTGGCCACCCACGAGCACGTCCCCTCCGCTCACTCTGACCGCTTGCGCCGACCCCGACGTGTCCCTCTTCCACGCCTGAGCGCCGCTGGGCGAGTACCGAGCGACGTAGTCGGAGCCTCCTGCGCCGAGATAGAGGTTGGTGCCGTCGGTGGCGACCGAGATGCCGGTCGCGGTCACGCCGGCGCCGGCGGGCGTGAAGCCCGGGTCGTGCGCCCCGGTCGTGGGGTTGAAGCGGACGAGCGCCTTGACCCCGCGGGTCGTTCCGCCCTGGGTGAGGGAGTCGCACTGGCACGCCGAGTAGAGCCAGCCACCGAGCAACAGGAACTCACGATGCTGCGGCGGCGTGTTGTGGCCGCGCAGCGACGGGTCCGTCGCCACGGTCGAGGTCGCGAAACTGCCCTTCTTGGCGCCGGTGCCGGCATCGACGGCCTGCAGCTTGCTCCGCCCGACAAACACGGTGGAGCCGGAGACCGCAACCGCGGTCGCGTTGGGGATGCCCTTGGGTCGGAACGACGAGATCAACGCCCCGGTCGTGCCGTTGAACGCCAGCAGGTTCTTGTAGGTCGCGCCTCCCGACGAGAGGGTGAACTTGCCGGCGGCGTACACCGTGTTGCCGCTGACGGTGAGCTTCCAGACCTGGGAACCCGAGCCGCCGAGCTTGAGCGGGGTCACACCGACGGGGGCGCCGGTGGAACGGCCGAGCACGGCGAGGTTGGTCACGTCCTGAGCCTTCGCGCCGCTGCCGTTCTGGACCTGTGTGAACACGCCGCCCATCCATACTCGATCGCCGACGACGACCACGGAACGAACACGCCCGTTCACCTGATGGGTGTCGGCCGGCACCTCCGAAGGCACGGCGGCACGCGCGACCCCCGAGAGCCCGACGACGGCGACGAGACAGAGCGCGACGACGATCGACCGTCGCACCGTGGTGAGTGGGCGATGTTCAGCCACGGGTACGTCATAACGCCTCGGCCACGGTTCAGCAAGAGGCTGAGCCCGGATTCCTGCGCCGGGGATCCGCCTAGGCCGATCGCCTCGCGAAGACGCCCTTCGACCGACGAGCCACCCGCTCGGGTGATGCTAGTCTGGGTCAACCGCGGGACAGAGAGAGCCCCCCAGTCCTCCTCGCCGCGTCGGCACGAAAGGGTTCGACACTCATGCGTAGAAGGTTCTCGTCCGTCCTCGTCCTGACGATCGTCGCGCTGGTCGTGAGCGCGCTGCCCGCAACGGCATTGACCACCACACCCGACGCGACCCCGTGGATGGCCAACGGCTTCATCAAGGCGAGCGCCCAGTACGGCAACGTGCTGTTCATCGGCGGCAGCTTCCAGAAGATCGGTGCCTCGGTCTCGCCGGGGCCCAGCCTCCCGCCCGCCGTCGATGGCTACACGGGCTTGGCGGCGATCGACATGACGACGGGGCAGGCCATCGGGAACTTCAAGCCTCAGCTGACCGCGAACGCCAACCAGGAACTCGTCGTCCTCTCGCTCGTGGTCGTCGGCAACCGCCTCTACGTGGGTGGGCAGTTCTCGACCGTCGACGGCGAGAACCACTACAACCTCGCGGCGATCGACATCAACCCGACCACGATCCGCGGCACGGTCGTCAGCGGCTTCGACCCTGTCGTCGGCATCCCCGGCAACGCGAACGAGCACAACTTCGACGTGAAGACGATCCTACCCGGCCCTGACGGCATCTACATCGGCGGCGGGTTCAGCCAGGTCGACGGCAAGGGGAAGCCGAAGACGGCCAAGCTCGACTGGGACGGGAACGTCGTCAACGCGTACAAGACCGCCGGCGTGAACGGTTCGGTGAACGACATGGTGTGGTCGGCCGATCAGCAGTCGATCTTCCTCGCCGGTCACTTCACCCAGATCGGGGCCGGGAACTCCCGCGTGGCGATGGGTCGCATCGACCCGACCACCGGGGCGACCCTTCCGTGGACGGTGCCGCTGTCGCAGATCCCAGGCGCCACGAGCTCGGGGCAGATCTGCTACGAGCTCGTCGCCACGTCGACGCGCCTCTACGCGGCCTGTGGCAAGACCCCGAACTTCACCGGGGCGTTCCGGGTCGACAACGGCGACGAGGGCACCCGGACCTGGCAGTACAGCACCGGAGGCAACGTCCAGACGCTCGCCCTGATCCCCGGCACCGACGATCTCGTGATCGGTGGACACTTCGGCATCAACAGCAGCAGCAGCTACAACGGCCGCATGCGGTGCGGGCCGAGCACGGGCCCGGCCACGTGGATCCGCGCGATCGCGATCATCCGCAACGTGGCGAACACGACGAGCTTCGTGTCGCCGCGCACGGACGGAGGAACCTCGGCCACGGACCCGTGGGTCGACTGCAGCTGGCTGCCGAACATCGACGGCCAGAACCAGCCCTGGCCGA
Source organism: uncultured Actinomycetes bacterium (assembly GCA_963728665.1). Taxonomy (GTDB): domain Bacteria; phylum Actinomycetota; class UBA4738; order UBA4738; family HRBIN12; genus JAOUEA01. Next base: position 52,859 of record CAVSLG010000012.1, read on the forward strand.
CGCTGACGCCGAACATGCCGGGCGTGAACCGCTACGGCGGCATGTGGGAGATCCAGATCACCCCCACCCACCTGTGGGCACTCGGTGAGTTCCGGTACGTGAACACCCAGGTCCGCCGCGCGATCGCCCGGTTCCCCTGGACCGGTGACCCCACGCCGCCGCCGGACCCGGTGCAGCCCGTGCTCACCGAGCTCACGACGGCCTCGCCGCTGATCGTGCAGCCCGACCGGTCCACGAGCTTCACGATCAGGTGCCCCGATCAGCTCGATCCGTGCAACGGCACGGCCAAGCTCGTCGCGGGCGGCAGCACGCAGCTCTCACCGCAGTCGTTCTCGCTCACCCCCGTCGGCGAGCAGACCTTCGCCATCACGATCAACGACGTGGCCTGGGACAAGATGGTCGCGAAGGCCAACGGCACGATCGGCGGCTCGGTGCAGCTGACCGCCGAGGGTTCCCCCGGCACGACGCCGCTGGCCACGTCGATCACGATCCAGCTCAAGCTCTCGACCGCCTGAGCGCCTCGGCCGGATGACCCGGGCCCGACGGGGCTCGGGTCTCCAACTCCCGGCCGGCATGTTCGACACGCCCCCGCCCGGCTGTGATGCTGGGCGCATGCGTCCCGCATCCGCGGGCCCGACCGCAGGAGGCGACGATGTTCGACGGTGGTGCCGGTTCGCTGATCTCCGGCTTCGTCACGCTGGGTCTGTTGATGGCGATCGTCGCCGTCATCACCGGACGACGGCTCCCCGACGAGACCTCGACTCGCCCCCGAGCGATCTACCTCTCGGTCGCGATGCTCCCGGTGCTCGTGATCGGGGTGCTCGCGGCGACCGCGTTCCTCGAGGCGGTCGTGCAGCTGATCCTCGGACCCGAGTCGGGCAAGGACCAGTTGCTCGGCGGGCTCGGCGGCCTCGCCGGCGGCGGCATGCCGGGGACCGACATGGGCGGGATCGGCGACCTCCTCACCGGCATGGGAGACTTCGGGCTCAGCGCGACCGACGCGGCGATCCGCACGCTCGTGGCCGCGGGCATCACCGCCGTCGTCGCGTTCGCCCTGTACCGGCTGCATCAGGATTGGCGCCGATCGGTGATCGACGACGTCGGCTTCGTGTCGTCGCCGGCAGCCCGCGTGCTCCAGGCCTTCGCCTACACGGTCGTCCTGATCTTCGTCGTGCTGTTCGCCGTAAGCGCGGTGAAGGCCGGCTACGGGGTCTTCCGGGTCGTGGCGCCCGATACCAGCGCCATCTTCGCCCTGAGCGAGAGCGCCGAGCGCGAACGGGGCATCGCCGACATCGTCTCGGGACTCGCGCTCGCAGGTGCTTCGTGGTGGCTGTTCCAGATGCACTGGAAGCTCGCCGCCACCTGGCGCGGCGACTCAGCGGCGACCGCGGCCGTCCCCGAGCCCCCGACCGCGTAGCTCGATCGGTTCCGCTCAGGCGCTGCGGCTGCGCAGCGAGTCCCGGATCTCGGTGAGCAGCTCGACCTCGGTCGGGCCGCCGGGCTCCTCGTGCGTGGGCATCAACCGGTTCGCGGCCTTCACGACCAAGAACAGCACCCACGCGATGATCAGGAAGTTCACGACGGCCGTGAGGAAGGATCCGACCAGGATCCTGGTCGCGTCGCGACCGTCTCCGATCGTCCACACGATGGCGTCGAAGCTCGGCTTGCCGAAGACCGCCGCGATGAGCGGCATCAGGATCCCGTCGATCAAGGCGGTGACCATGGCGGTGAACGCGAGCGCGAGCACCAGCCCCACGGCGACCTCGAGCAGGTTCCCCTTGAGCGCGAACTCCTTGAACTCCTTCAGCATCGTGATCCTCCAGTGGTCGGAGACGTGGATCTCAGATCAGCCCTCGACGCGGCGCTGCGAGCGACCGGCGATCCGTGCGGCGGTCGTGCGGGGCAGGAAGCGCGAGCCGAACGCGAACGCCCGGCTCGGCCCCCCGGTGACGAGGTAGGGCCTCCCCGCCTTCATCGCCTCGTACCCGGCCTCCGCGACCTCGAGGGCGCTCGGGAGCTTCCGGTCGCGGATCAGGGCCGACTCCCCCATGTCGGCACGGGCCTGGAAGCCGGTGGCGGTCGGGCCGGGACACAGGCACGTGACCGTGACGCCTGTCCCCTGCAGCTCCTCGGCCATCGCGAGCGAGAGCGAGAGCACGTAGGCCTTCGTGGCGGCGTACGCCGCGGTCATCGGCGCCGGTGCGAACGAACCGACGGAGCCGAGGTTCAGGATCCGTCCACGACCCCGGTCGACCATGCCGGGAACGATCAGACGGCTCAGCTCGGTGAGCGCGACGACGTTGACCCGCAGCAGCTCCGACTGCGTCGCCGGGTCGTCGCGCCAGAACTCCCCGTACGTCGAGAAACCCGCGTTGTTCACCAGTGCGTCGACCACGACCCCGCGCTGGTCGAGCGAGGCGACCAGCTCGGCGCTCGCGCCCGGCGCCGACAGGTCCTTGGGGATCACGGTGACCTCGACGCGGTCACGCTCCTCGACCTCCTGCGCGACGGTCTCCATCGCGGCGCCACTGCGCGCCACCATGACGACGTTCCAGCCGTCGGCGCCGAACAGGCGGGTGAACTCGACGCCGAAGCCACCGGAGGCGCCGGTGACCAGGGCCGTGCGTCGTGAGGCGGGGGTGTCGCTCATGAGATCTCCTCGGAGAAGACGCGTTCCATCGCGCGGCGCGCGCGGCGGGTCACGCGCAGGTAGTCGTCGATGAAGCTCTGGCGAGGGTACTCCTCGTAGCCGAGGCGACGCGCGAGCGCCGTCTGCTCGGCGGGGTTCGGAGGCACCGCCTCGGCATGCAGACGCCGATCCATCTCGAGCGCGTTCTTCACGTCGGTGCAGAAGACGAACGCCTCCCCCAGATCGCGGGCCACCGAGCCGCTCATCAGCTTCGCCGCGGCGAGCCGATCGATCGCCTCCAGCGTGCGCCGCGAACGGATCTCGGGGTGCGAGCCTCCGTGTCGCATCAGCGAGAGCTCCACCGCGAACTGCACGTCGGCGAGCGAGCCGACGCCGAGCTTGAAGTGGAACTTCGCCGCCTCGGGGGGCTTCACGCGCTCCCGCTCGATCCGTTCGCGCATGCGGCGGATGTCGGCGACACGGTCGATCGTGATGCCGTCGGGTGGGAAGGCGGCATCGGCGGCGTTCAGCTCGAAGCGGCGTCCGAGGTCGGGATCACCGGCGATCGCTCGGGCCCGCAGCAGCGTCTGGAACTCCCATGTCTCGGCGTAGCGCTGCCAGTACTCGAGGTATCCGGCGATCGATCGCGCGAGCGGGCCATTGCGCCCCTCGGGACGCAGGTCGGCGTCGGGCTCCCATCCGGCCTCGCGAACGAGACGCAGGACGCGCTCGGCGAGCTGACCGGCGGACCGCTGGGCATCGGAGCCCTCGCCGTCGTACACGAACATCAGGTCGAGGTCGCTGGCGACGTTCAGCTCGCGGGCGCCGAGCTTGCCCATGCCGATCACCGCGAACGGCAGATCGGCCGGTGGCTCGGCCGCCTCGAGCGCATCGCGGATCACCCGCACGGCGACCGCGCTCAGCGCCTCGCCCGTCTCGCGCGGCGTGAGCTCGCGCGCGGCCGTGCGCGCGACGGCGTCGACGAGGTCGCCGAGCCGCATCGGTCTCGCCCCCCAACAGCGTGTCGGAGAGACCCCGGATGCGCGACGGATCGGCGACGAGCAGGTCCGTCGCGAACGAGCTGGCGCCGGCGACGTGGGCGAGGCGGCGGGCGGCGACGGGGTCGGTCGCGAGGAGGTCGGCCACGTCACGTCCCTCGCCCACGGCCTCGGCGATGCGTTCCAACCGCACGAGGGCCGCGTCGGGTGTCGGCGAGAGCGCGAGAGCCGGCGCCATGACCGGGAACAGGTGCGCGAGCACCTTCCCGATGCGCCGTCGTCGGGTCGACGAGGCGCCCGAGCACGTCGTAGGAGCGGGCGGGCTCGGCGAACCCGAGCCCTCCCAACAGCTCTTCGGTCGACGGCCGGTCGGTGCCGTGACCCGGATGCAGCTGCGTCGGCCCGGCGAACGATTCCAGCAGCGGCCGGTAGAACAGCCGCTCGTGGATCGAACGGACGAGCCCGGTCGTGCGTTCGTACTCCGCGGCGAGTGCGTCGGCGTCGGGGAGGTCGAGCGAACGGGCGAGCGTGGTGCGCGCGTGCCGGTCGGGCGGCAGGTCGTGGGTCTGCAGGTCGCGCACGATCTGCAGGCGATGCTCCACACGGCGCAGGAACCGGTAGGCGTCGGCGAGGGCCGCGGCGTCGGCGTCGGCAACGTACCCCTCGATCGCCAGGGCCGTGAGGGCGGCGAGCGTGTTCGGCGTGCGCAGTCGCGGGTCGCGGCGCCCGTGCACGATCTGCAGCAGCTGCACCGCGAACTCGACGTCGCGGATGCCGCCCCGCCCGCGCTTGACCTCGACGAACTCCTTGCCCCGCTGGCGGATGTACTCCTCGAGGCGCACCTTCGTGCGGCGCACGTCCTCGATCGCGGCCGGTGCGAGCTCGGGCGGATACACGAACGGCGTGATGCCGTCGACGAACCCCCGCCCAGCTCGTGATCGCCCGCGACCGGCCGCGCCTTGATCATCGCCTGCCGCTCCCAGGTCGCGGACTCGCGCTCGTAGTAGGCGAGGGTCGCCTCGAGCGATCGGCTGAGGGCGCCGGCTCGCCCTCCCGGTCGCAGGGCGACGTCGACGCGCAGAGCGAGGCCATCGGCGGTCGGCTCGGCGAGCATCGCGGTCACGAGGGCGACGGCGCGTTCGGCCGTGTCCTGCGCTCCGGGGCCGGGGTCGCGATGCAGGAACAACAGGTCGACGTCGCTCGCGTAGTTCAGCTCGTACCCGCCGAGCTTGCCGAGGCCGATCACGGCGAGTCCGGGGGCGTCGACCAGGGCGAGGGCCTCCGCGATGCTCGCGTCGGCGATCGCGCTGATCTCGGCGACGACGTCGTCGAGCGTGCGCCCCCGCGAGGTCGCGCGGCGGCCACCCGCAGCATCGACGCGCCGCCGGAACCGCCGCAGGCCGGCGGCGGATCCGAGCCGGTCGATGTCGCCGGCGAGCTCCGCACGCAGCGCTCCGCCCTCGCGCGGCGAGACGTCGGCGAGCGACGCGACCTCGTCGGGATGGGCGACGAAGACATCGGCCGCGGCCCGCGAGAAGCCCAGGAGCCGAGCCGCCACCTCGGTGACTTCCGGGCGTGCGAGCGCCTCGCGCGCGACCGGGTCGTCGCCGACGCGCGAGAACGCCACGCGGGCGAGTTCGGGATCGGGCGCGTCGGCGAAGGTCCTGCCGAGCATCTCGGGCGTCAGCACGCCGGCATCATCGCACCGCCGACGAGCCCGGCCGGCCGATCGAGGCTTTCACCGGTCAGCGGTGGCACGAGCCGGCACCGTGATCGAGCACTGACCCGTCGGAACCGACGAACCTCCATTCGTAGGCCCCGGGCTGCAGCTCCAGCTCGAGCACTCCGTGGACATCGGTGATCCGCACCTTGGATCCTGGGAGCGGCTCGTCCTCGAACGGGTGCGGCGTACCGCCGCCCGTGCCGACGACGAACTCGCGGATGCCCTTGGCTTCATCGATCGCGCCGTTCCCGTCGAGCGGCGCGAACCGCTCGTACTGATGCGCGTGCCCGTTCAACACGACCTCGACGCCTTCCCCATGCAGCGCCGTCCAGAGGGATCCGAGCTCGGGCGTCGGGTCGTTCCCCTCGACCGCCCCGGACGAGAAGCGAGGATGGTGCCAGTACGCGATCTCGCATCGGTGAGCCGACGCTTCGAGATCCTCTCGAACCCAGTCGAGCTGACGGTCAGTGATGGCGCCGGGGAACGCAGAGTTGATGGCGACACGTGCCACCGCCCCAGGTCGAAGCTGTAGTCGCCGCCGTTCTCGACCGCGGCAGCCGATCCGAAGTAAGCGAAGTACCCGGCGGCGCCGGTCGTGCGGTACTCGTGGTTGCCGGGGACCGGCCGCGTGAGGGCCTTGAAGGCTCCCCAGCTCCGGTCGTAGGAGGCACCGAACTCCGCGAGTGAACCTTCCCGGTACTGGGTGTCGCCGAGCGCGAGCACGAGGTCCGGGTCGATGCGAGACACGATCGCGGCCGTGGATCGCTCCGGGTCGCACGGGGGGCCCGGGCACGCGATATCGCCTGCGGCCGCCACTACCGGGTGGTCTCCTCGGAGGGGCCGATACCGCGGTCCTGCCGGCGGATCGGACGGAGAGCCACACCCCCAGGTCGCGGCGGCGACCGTGACGGCGCAGGCGATCACCCTCGCTCTATGATGCGCCACGCCTGATCGCCTCGACGACCTCGGGATCTTCCAGCGAGGAGAGGTCGCCGGCATCGTCACCCGTGAGCGCCGCCCGCACGGCCCGCCGAACGATCTTCGCGCTCCGGGTCTTCGGCAGCGCATCGGCGAACACCACCGCGCCCGGCGTGAAGGCGCCGCCCAGATGCTCGCGCACCGTCGCCCGCAGCTCCTGCGCGAGCGCGGTCCCGGCTTCGGCACCCGATCGCACTACGACCACGCACGAGATCGATTCCCCTTTGATCGGATCGGGCACCCCGACGGCAGCACACTCGGCCACCGCGGGATGCATCGCAAGCACCGATTCGATCTCGGCAGGACCGATGCGCTTGCCCGCGACGTTCAGCGTGTCGTCGCTCCGTCCGTGCAGGAACCAGTATCCGTCGTCGTCGCGGCTGGCCCAGTCGCCGTGCGTCCACACACCGGGGAACCGCCGCCAGTAGGCGTCGAGGTACCGCTCGGGGTCGCCCCAGATGCCGCGCGTCATCGACGGCCACGGCTGACGGCAGATCAACTCGCCCACCGCGCCGGCCGGCACCGGCTCGCCGTTGGCGTCGACGATGTCGACGTCCATGCCCAGCGCGGGACCACCGAGCGATGCGATCTTCGTGGGCACGACCGGATGCGGCGACAGGAAGCACGCCCCGACCTCGGTGCCCCCCGACAGGTTCACGATCGGACGGCGCCCCTGGCCGACCTCGCGATGCAGCCACCGATAGGAATCGGGATCCCACGGCTCCCCCGTCGACGCCAGCACGCGCAGCGACGAGCGGTCATGGTCGCCCAGGCGCGCATCCGCTGAGGTGCGCATCGCCCGCACGAGCGTCGGCGAGACGCCGAGCACGTTGACGCGATGGCTCTCGACCTGCTGCATCAGCCGGTCGGGCGCCGGATGGAGCGGCGAGCCCTCAGTCAGCACGACCGTCGCGCCGAGCGCGAGGCCCCCGACGATCTCCCACGGCCCCATGATCCAACCGAGGTCGGTCGCCCAGTGCAGCCGTTCCCCACGGTGCAGGTCCACCTGATAGGCGACCTCCTCCGCGATCTTCACGAGGAAGCCTCCGTGCACGTGCACGGCGCCCTTCGGCCGACCGGTCGTGCCGCTCGTGTATCCGATGAACAGCGGATGCTCGTTGTCGAGCGGTGTCGCGTCGATCGGTGCATCGTCGCCCGAGGGGGTCGGCCATGCCACGTCGCGCCCGTCGGTCATCTCCGTCGGCTCGTCGGGGAGCCGCATCCACACGACCTGCTGCCGCACGCACCCCGCGAGCGACGCAGCCAGGTCGGCCACGCGCTTCATCGGCACGGCCGCCCCCTTGCGCAGGGTGGCGTTCGCGGTCACGACGACCTCGCACCCCGCGTCGGCGATGCGCGCCGCCACGGCATCGGGCCCGAACCCGCTGAAGATCGGCACCCAGACCGCTCCGATCTTCGAGCAGGCCATCAGCGCGGCGACGGTCTCGATCGCCATCGGCAGGAACAGCGCGACCCGATCGCCCGGCTCGACACCGAGACCGAGCAGAACGCTCGCGACGCCGTCGGTCAGCCGCCTCAGCTCGGCGAACGTCGCCTGCCGCACGTCGCCGTCCTCGCCCTCCCACACGACCGCGACAGCGTCGGGATCGCGTTCGGCCCACCGGTCGACGCATTGGCGGGCCAGGTTCGTCCGGCCGCCCACGAACCACGTCGCCCACTCCGGGCCTCGAGACAGATCCACGACGCGCTCGTACGGCGTCGAGAACTCGATGTCGAGGTCGCTCACGACGGCGTCCCAGAACCAGGCGACGTCGTCGACCGAGCGGGCCGTCAGCTCCTGCAGGGTGTCGATGCCGTGTGCCCGCATCAGCCGCGTGACGTTGGCTCGCTCGATGTCCTCGGCTCCTGGCGTCCAGACGAAGCCCGAGGATGCGTTCACGCGTCCGAGAGCCTGCCCGTGAGCTCGCGGCCGATCAACATGCGTCTGATCTCGGCGGTGCCGGCGCCGATCGTGTAGAGCTTCGCGTCGCGCAGCAGCCGGCCGGCGGGCATCTCGTTGAGGTAGCCGGCGCCGCCGAGGCTCTGGATCGCCTCCAGCGCGACCTGCACCGCTCGCTCGGACGCGAGCAGCAGGCATGCCGCGGCGGGCGCTCCGTGACGTGCCCCCGGCTCGCGGTCGAAACGGCCGGCGACGTCGTACGCGAACGCGCGAGCGGACTCGAGCGCGACGTACATGTCGGCGAGCTTGCCCTGCATCAGCTCGAACGAGCCGATCGGACGGCCGAACTGCCGCCGTTCCCGCACGTAGGGCAGCACGAGGTCCATCGCCGCCTGCATGATGCCGATCGGACCCCCCGAGAGCACGAGCCGCTCCGAGTCGAGGCCCGACATCAGCACGCGTACCCCCGCGTGCACCTCGCCGAGCACGTGGTCGTCGGGGATGCGGCACCCGTCGAAGACGATCTCCGACGTCGGCGAGCCCCGCATGCCGAGCTTGTCCATCTTCGGCGACACGCTGAACCCGGCCATGTCGCGCTCGATCACGAACGCCGTGACCGACGACGACGCCTCGGCGTCGGACGCCGTGCGCATGTACACCACGAACACGTCGGCCTCCGGCCCGTTCGTGATCCACATCTTCGAGCCGGTCGCGACCCACCCGCCGTCGGCGCGCTCGGCGCGACAGGCCATCGACCCGACCACGTCGGAGCCGGCGTCGGCTTCGCTCATCGCCAAGCGCGCCGACGTGCTCTCCCGAGAGCAGGGCCGGCAGCCAGCGCGTGCGCTGCTGATCGGTGCCGTTGGCCCAGAGGTTGTGCACGCACAGGTTCGAGTGCGCGGCGTACGACATGCCCACCGACCCCGAGACGCGCGAGAGCTCCTCCACCACGACGAGGTGCTCGAGGAAGCCGAGCCCCGCCCCGCCGTCGGCCTCGGCCACCGTCGGACCGAGCACGCCGAGGTCGCCGAGGAGCGGCCAGAGCCGTCGAGGGAACGTGTCGTCGCGATCGATCGAGTCGGCGAGCGGGCGCGACCTCCCGCTCGGCGAACGTGCGGACGGTCTCGCGGAGCTCCTCGATCGAGATGCGGTCGCCCATGGGCCTACACGCTACGCCGCCTCGCTCCGAGGGGAAGTAGGGTGGCACCGATGGCGCCTGGGGTCGCGACGCTGGGAGCGGGTCGTCCGTGGCGAGGCTGACCACGCACATCGATGCCGCGTCACCGGCCTTCGCCGAGAACGAGGCGGCGATGCGCGAGCTCGTGGCGGACCTCCAGGCGCGACTCGCGAGCGTTCGGGCTGGCGGGGGTGAGCAGGCGACCGAGCGCCACCGCGGCCGGGGCAAGCTTCCCGCGCGGGAACGGATCGAGCGGCTCGTCGACGCGGGCTCGGCCTTCCTCGAGCTCTCGGCGCTCGCGGCCTGCGACCTGTACGACGGCGACGCCCCCGCAGCCGGTATCGTCACCGGCATCGGCCCCGTGCACGGGGCCCCCTGCGTGATCGTCGCCAACGACGCGACGGTGAAGGGCGGCACCTACTTCCCGGTCACGGTGAAGAAGCACTTGCGCGCCCAGGAGATCGCGCTCGAGAACCGCTTGCCGTGCATCTACCTCGTCGACTCGGGCGGCGCGTACCTGCCGCTGCAGGCAGAGGTCTTCCCCGACCGCGACCACTTCGGGCGCATCTTCTTCAACCAGGCCCGCATGTCCGCCGTCGGGATCCCGCAGATCGCGGCCGTGATGGGCTCGTGCACCGCCGGCGGCGCCTACGTGCCCGCGATGTCGGACGAGACCGTGATCGTGCGCGGCACCGGCACGATCTTCCTCGGCGGGCCGCCGCTCGTGAAGGCGGCGACCGGCGAGGACGTCGACCCCGAGGACCTCGGGGGAGCCGACGTGCACGCACGACAGAGCGGCGTCGCCGACCACGAGGCGGCCGACGACGAGCACGCCCTGCGCATCGTGCGAGAGATCGTCGCGAACCTGAACCTTCCCTCCCATCGCGCATGGGAGATCGCCGATCCCGAGGACCCGTCGGTCGAGGCCGCGACGCTCTACGGCGCGATCCCGCAGGATCTCGCGCAGACGTACGACGTGCGCGAGGTGATCGCGCGCGTGGTCGACGGGTCCGCGTTCCACGAGTTCAAGCGGCTGTACGGCGACACCCTCGTGTGCGGGTTCGCGCGCATCCACGGACATCCGGTCGCGATCCTCGCGAACAACGGCATCCTGTTCTCCGAGTCCGCGCTCAAGGGCGCGCACTTCGTCGAGCTCGCGTGCGAGCGGGGCACGCCGCTCGTCTTCCTGCAGAACATCACCGGGTTCATGGTCGGGCGGGAGTACGAGGCGGGCGGCATCGCGAAGGACGGCGCGAAGCTCGTGACCGCCGTGGCCTGCGCGAACGTGCCGAAGTTCACGGTCGTGATCGGCGGCTCGTTCGGCGCCGGGAACTACGCGATGTGCGGGCGCGCGTACGGTCCGCGGCAGCTGTGGATGTGGCCGAACGCCCGCATCTCCGTGATGGGCGGCGTGCAGGCGGCGAAGGTGCTCACCATGGTGGGCGGCGAAGCCGAGCGCGAGCAGGAGACGATCGACCGGTACGAGGCCGAAGGGCAGCCCGTACCACTCGACGGCGCGCCTGTGGGACGACGGCGTGATCGACCCGCTCGACACGAGGAAGGTGCTCGCCCTCGGGCTCGACGCCGCCTCGCGCGCGCCGCTCGAGCCGACGACGTTCGGGGTCTTCCGGATGTGAGCGACGTGCAGCTGACCCGCGAGGGGCCTGTCGCGACCCTGACGCTCGACCGCCCGGACCGGCGCAACGCGCTCGACCCGAGCCTGCTCGCCGCGCTCGCCGAGGCGGTCGACGACGTCTCCGGCGACGACGACCTCCGGGTCATGGTGCTGACTGGCGCGGGCAGCGCGTTCTCGGCCGGCGCCGACCTCGCGTGGATGCGCGCGAGCCGCGACCTCTCCGGGGAGCGGAACCGGGACGACACGGCGGCGATGGCGGCGGCGTTCGACACGCTCGACCGTTGCCCCAAGGCGGTGGTGGCACGTGTGAACGGCCCGGCGATCGGCGGCGGCGCCGGGCTCGTCGCGTGCGCCGACGTGGCCGTCGCGGTCGAGGGAGCCCGCTTCGCGTTCGCCGAGGTGCGGCTCGGGCTGCTGCCGGCGTCGATCGCCCCGTACGTGGTCCGCGCTATCGGCCCCGGCCGCGCCCGAGAGCTCTTCACCACCGGCCGTGTGTTCGACGCCGCCGAGGCCGCGACGTTCGGGCTCGTGCATCACGTCGTGCCGGCCGACCGGCTCGACGCGACCGTCGAGGAGGTGGCTCGCGCGTACCTGTCCTGTGGACCCGAGGCCGTGGCCGCGAACAAGCGGCTCGTGCGCGACATGACCTCGGCGCTCGCGCTGCCCGACCTTCCCGACCGCATCGCCGCAGCGCGTGCGAGCGACGAAGGGCAGGAAGGCGCCACCGCGTTCCTCGAGAAGCGCCCGCCGAGATGGTCGCGATCCGACGGCTCCTGATCGCGAACCGCGGCGAGATCGCGGTGCGCATCGTGCAGGCGTGTCGCGAGACCGGCATCTCCCCCGTGGTCGCTGTGACCGCCGGGGAGCGTGACGCCCTGCCGGCCACGCTCGCCGATGCCGTCGTGGAGGTGCCGTCCTACCTCGACGCCGAGGCGCTCGTCGGTGCGGCGACGCACGCCGATGCCGACGCGGTGCACCCCGGATACGGGTTCCTCGCCGAGGACCCGGCGTTCGCGGAGCTCGTGTTGGAGGCGGGGCTCGGCTGGGTCGGCCCGCCCCCCGACGCGATGCGCCGCCTCGGCGACAAGACCGCCGCGCGGGCGGTCGCGCGGGCGGCGGACGTGCCGGTCGTGCCTGGCGTCGACGCCGACGGCATGTCCGACGAGGCCATCGAGCGGGAAGCCGCGATGCTCGGGTCGCCCCTGCTGGTCAAGGCGGCCGGCGGCGGCGGCGGTCGCGGCATGCGGCGCGTCGACGACCTCGCGACCCTCCGCACGGTGCTGGCCGAGGCCCGGCAGGAATCGGCAGCCGGGTTCGGCGAGGAGCGGGTGTTCCTGGAACGACGGCTCGAAGGTGTCCGCCACGTCGAGGTGCAGGTGCTGCTCGACGACCATGGGAACGCGGTGCATCTCGGCGAGCGCGACTGCTCGCTGCAACGACGTCATCAGAAGATCGTGGAAGCTTCGCCCGCCCCGGGTGTCGACGACGAGCTGCGAGAGGCGCTCGGGACGGCCGCGATCGCGCTCGCCCGAGCCGGCGGGTACCGGGGCGCCGGCACGGCCGAGTTCCTGCTCGCCCCCGACGGGGAGTGGTGGTTCCTCGAGATGAACGTCCGCCTCCAGGTCGAGCACGGGGTCACCGAGGCGGTCACCGGCGTCGACCTGGTACGCGCGCAGCTGGAGATCGCCGCAGGTGGCAGGGTGCCGGTCGATCTAGCGGGTGTGTCGCTTCGGGGCCACGCGATCGAGGCGCGCATCTACGCCGAGGACCCCGCGAACGCGTTCCTGCCGGCGACGGGTCGCGTCGTGCGACTCGAGCTGCCCAGGTGGCCGGGGGTGCGCATCGACACCGCGCTCGTCGGCGGCGAGGTGATCGGCATCGGGTTCGATCCCCTGCTCGCGAAGGTGATCGCCCACGGTGAGGACCGACCGGCCACGATCGCCCGGCTGCGAGCGGCGCTCGCCGAGGTCCGGATCGTCGGGGTCGCGACCAATCTGGGGTTCCTGCTCGATGCCCTCGCCAGGCCCGAGGTCGTCGAGGGCACCGCCGACACCGACTGGGTCGAACAGGTATGGAGGCCCGAGGTGCCCGTCTTGCCCCCAGGGGTCCGAGCCGAACCTTCGGGCCCGGACCCCTGGGTCGTGTTCGGCACCGCCGGCACGGTGACCGATGTGACCGTCGCCGGCTCCCACGCGCAGTTCCGAGGCTGGTCGTATCGGCTCGGCGACGACGAACTCGAGGCCTCCGAGCTGACGCCACCCGGCGGCTCGCTCATCGCGCCGATGCCCGCCAGCGTGCTGCGCGTCGAGGTCGAGCCCGGCGACGCGGTGACGGCCGGGCAGATCCTCGCGATGCTCGAGGCGATGAAGATCCAGGTGCAGGTCGCGGCGCCTGGCGCCGGCACCGTGCGAGCCGTGCACGTGCGGGCCGGCGACGTCGTCGCACGCGGCGACACGCTGATCGAGCTCGAGGAAGGATGATGGCGGGGTGAACGCGAACGGGCAGCGGCCGAACGCCGTCCGCATCGTCGAGGTCGGCCCGCGCGACGGGCTGCAGAACGAGGAAGCCCTCGTGTCCGCCGACGCGAAGGTCGCGTTCGTCGAGGCGCTCGCCGGCTCGGGCCTCCCGGTCGTCGAGGTCACGTCGTTCGTGAGCCCACGGGCCGTGCCGCAGCTCGCCGACGCCGACGAGGTGTTGCCGCGCGTGCGGCGGCGTGACGGCGTGCGCTACCCGGTGCTCGTGCCGAACATGCGGGGCATGGAGCGGGCCGAACGCGCCGGCGCAGACGCGGTCGCGGTGTTCACCGCCGCCTCGCAGGCCTTCGTCGAGCGGAACATCGGCATGACGATCGCGGAGTCGCTCGAGGCGTTCGAGCCCGTGCTCGCTCGAGCCGGCGAGCTCGGATGGTGGCGTCGGGGCTACGTCTCGACGGCGTTCGGGTGTCCTTACTCGGGAGCCGTCGACCCCTCGGCGGTCCTGGATGTCTGCGTCGCCCTGCTCGAACTCGGGTGCGACGAGATCTCGGTCGGCGACACCATCGGCGTCGCCGAGCCCACCGACGTGCACGTGGTCTGCGACACGTTGCTGGAACGCATGCCCGTCGAGCGGCTCGCGCTGCACCTGCACGACACGAGGGGCCGGGCGCTCGACAACGTGGAGGCCGGCCTCGAGCACGGCGTCGGCGTCTTCGATTCGTCGGCGGGGGGCACCGGAGGATGCCCCTTCGCGCCCGGCGCCCCCGGCAACCTCGCGACCGAGACGCTGTGTGCGCTCCTCGATCGGCTCGGCATCGAGCACGGCGTCGACGCCGACCGCGTCGCCGCGGCCGCCGCCGAGCTCCGAGCGCAGATGGCCTGAGCCGAGCCCGAACGATCAGTCGTCGAGCATGGCGTCGGCTTCGATCTCGACCAGCCACGCCGGGTCGAGCAAGCCGGCGACGACGACCATCGTGCTCGCAGGACGCACCTCACCGAACACCTCGCCGTGCGCGCGCCCGACCTCGCGCCAGTCGTCGGCGTCGAGCAGGTACGTCCGCGTGCGCACCACCTGCTCCGGGCCGGCGCCGGCGTGCTCGAGCGCGGCCAGAACGATCTCGAGGCATCGGCGAGCCTGCTCGTACGCACCCTGGGCCGTGGCCCCGCCGTCGGCCGGTATCGGTGCGGTCCCCGACACGTGCACGTGCCGCCCTACGACCAGCGCCCTCGAGAACCCGATCTCGGTCTCGTACGGCGATCCCGACGGGATGCGCCTGCGACCCTCGAACCTCGTCACCTCGTCGCCTTTCGTGCCGGACGCCGATGGTAGCCCGGACCGCGATGGCCACCGCGCGGTACCGGTGAGCGCCGTCCTGAGTTCACACGCGCGTAACCGGGTGGCGCTCCGCCGCCCCTACCCTTGAGGCATGACGCTCACCGCGGAAGCCGACTACGTCCTGCGCACGATCGAGGAACGAGGCATCCGGTTCATCCGGCTCTGGTTCACCGACGTGCTCGGGTTCCTGAAGTCGTTCACGATCACGTCGCAGGAGCTCGAGGGTGCGTTCGCCGAGGGCATGGGCTTCGACGGCTCCTCGATCGAGGGATTCAGCCGCATCCAGGAATCCGACATGATCGCGATCCCCGACCCGGCCACCTTCCAGGTCATCCCCTGGAAGATGGAGGCCCCCGTCGCTCGGATGTTCTGCGACGTCTGGACCCCCGACGGCGTGCCCTTCGACGGCGACCCGCGTGGGGTGTTGAAGCGCCAGGTGCAACGCGCCGCCGACATGGGGTTCACGTTCTACGTGGGACCCGAACTCGAGTACTTCTACTTCCGCTCGGTCGACGATCCGTCGTTCCTCGACCAGGGCGGCTACTTCGACGAGACCCCGCTCGACGCCGCCACCGATTACCGCAAACGAACCGTGCAGTACCTGGAGTCGATGGGCATCCCCGTCGAGTACGTGCACCACGAGGTGGCGCCGTCACAGCACGAGATCGACCTGCGCTACGCCGACGCGCTCACGATGGCCGACAACGTCATGGCTTATCGCCTCACCGTGAAGGAGGTCGCGCAGGAATTCGGCATCTACGCGACGTTCATGCCGAAGCCGGTCGCGGGTGTGAACGGCTCGGGCATGCACACCCACCAGTCGCTCTTCGAGGGTGACCGCAACGCGTTCTTCGACGCGACCGACGAGTACCACCTCTCGAAGACGGCCAAGCACTACATCGCTGGGCTGCTGCACCACGGTCCGGAGATCACCTTGCTCACGAACCAATGGGTGAACTCGTACAAGCGCCTCGTGCCGGGGTACGAAGCGCCCGTCTACGTCTGCTGGGCGCGACGCAACCGGAGCGCCCTCGTGCGCGTGCCCCAGTACAAGCCCGGCAAGGAGGAGGCCACTCGAATCGAGTACCGCTCCCCCGACCCGGCGTGCAACCCCTACCTCGCGTTCGCGGCGATGCTCGCAGCGGGCCTTGAAGGCATCGAGCACGAGTACGAGCTGCCTCCCGAGGCGAGCAACAACATCTACGAGATGACCGACGACGAGCGCGAGACGGCAGGCATCCGATCGCTTCCCGAGGACCTCGTCGAGGCGATCCACCTGGCCGAGCACAGCGACGTGCTGCGCGAAGCACTCGGCGGCCACGTGCACGAATTCCTGATCAGGAACAAGCGCGCGGAATGGGACGCCTTCAAGTCCTACGTGAGCCCCTTCGAGCTCGAGCGCTACCTCCCTATCCTCTAGGCCGTTCCGGTCGACGCCGATCTCGGTATGTAAGGCCGACGTCGAATCACACGAGGACCCTGCCGCACATGCCGGTGCACTCGCCCCCGGCCACGTTGCCATGGATCGAGCAGTAGAAGCGGAAGGTCCCGCGCTGCCGGAAGGTCCGTGAGACCGACTCTCCCTGGCTGATGCGCTTCGAGTACCTCCAGTTGCCGCCGTAGGCTCGAACGGTGTGACTGTTGCTCACCGCGCGCCACCGCACTTGGTCGCCTCGATCGATGTTCACGCTCGACGGGCGCCACGTCGTTCCGCTGCCGCGGATCGTCACCGCCGAGACCGGGCCGGCCGCGGCGACCGCCAGCAACACCGTCGAAGTCACGATCACGCCGATCCGTCGCATTGCGCCACTCCCCTCGCTCGCCACACCTCCGCCTGGATACGGATGGCGCCGAGCGCGGGTTCAGCCGACTCAGCCGACGGTGACGACGCCGCACATGCCGGTGCACACCCCGCCGTCGACGGAACCGTGCAGCGTGCACACGTACTTGTACCGACCGCTCCTGGGGAAGGTGTAGCGGATCGAGTCGCCTTCACGCACCTGCCGATGGAAGTCCCACCGACCTTTGTAGGAGCTGACGTTGTGGTCCTGCACGATCGACCGCCACTTCACGGTGCCACCGCGCGCGATATCGACCCGCCGGGGGCGCCAATCCTCGGCGTACCCCTTCACGACGGTGACCGCCGAGGCCTGCGCGAGACCGGCGAAGAGCGTGCACGCGGTCGCGAGGACGACCGCGGCGACACGCAGGTGGCGTCTCCTCACAGCGGGCCTCCTCGATACTCCAGCGGACGGGGTCGATGGCGTGCCGGGACGGCCGAAGTGTAGCCACGGAGCCTGCCGCTCGGGCGATTTGCCCCTGCGCGCATCGCTCGGCTACCGTGGCGGCATGGCACCTGATCACGACCACATCACCCCTGCCCTCTCCGAGGCGAAGCGTCGACGCGCGACCCTGCACGACGCACTCGTGCACCTGGAGATCGCGATCTCCTCGCCGGCCGCGGGCCGCATCCCGGAGTGGACCGCGCTCGTGACGAAGGAGATGATCGGTGTCCGTGACGCGTTCGATCAGCACGTGATGGTCACCGAGAAGCCGGGCGGCCTCTACGAGGAGATCATCATGCGGGCGCCCCGTCTCGACGGCACCGTCCGTCGCCTGAGGGACGAGCATCCCGACATCGCCGAGAAGATCGGCGAGATGGTGGACCGGCTCGAGCTGGCCACGATCGGCGGACCCGAGTGGCCCCTCGACGATGCCCGCGACGACCTGCAGCGGTTCATCGGCACGGTGATCCGCCATCGGCAGAAGGGCGCCGACCTCGTCTGGGAGGCGTACAACGTCGACATCGGCGGCACCGAGTAGCGACTCGGCGACAACCGGGCGGCACTGCCCAACGTTCCTCGCGTAGGCTCTGAGCCATGCCGCGGATCGCCCTGGGACAGGTGAACCTCACCGTCGGCGACCTCGACGGCAACGTGGCTCGCATGGCCGACGCGGCCGGCCGGGCGACCCAGGACGGCGCCGACCTGGTCGCGTTCCCCGAGCTCGCGGTCACCGGCTACCCCCCCGAGGATCTCGTGCACCGCGGGGAGTTCGTCCGCGAGAACCTCGAGGCGCTCGACGCCCTCGCGCGCAAGACCGCGACCTCGTGCCCTGTCGTCACGGGGTTCATCGACCGGACCGACGCGGGGCCGCACAACGCGGCGGCGCTGCTGCGCAACGGCACGGTCGAGTCGCGGTATCACAAGATGCAGCTGCCGAACTTCGGGGTCTTCGACGAGCAGCGCTACTTCGTGCCCGGCACGGCGGGGACCCGCATCGAGGTCGGCGGTCTCACGATCGGGCTGTCGGTGTGCGAGGACGCATGGCACGACGCCCAGCCCTTCGCGAGCTACGCGGGCCTCCCGTTGATCCTGAACATCAACGGTTCGCCCTACCACCGAGGCAAGACGGCCGAGCGCGCCGAGATCCTGGCCGCGAGGGCACGTCAGACCGGCGCGTGGATCGTCTACGTCAATGCGGTCGGCGGCCAGGACGAGCTCGTGTTCGACGGCGGGTCGATGGTGGTCGCACCCGACGGCACGGTTCGCCATCGTGCCACGATGTTCAGCGAGGACCTGCTGATCGTCGACCTGCACGGCGACACCTCGTTCGCCGATCCGCGTCCGGCATGGCCCGCCGACGATGCCGAGGAGGTCTGGCAGGCGCTCGTGCTCGGCCTCGGCGACTACGCTCGGAAGAATGGCTTCCGCGAGGCGGTGCTCGGCTTATCGGGCGGCATCGACTCCGCGATCACCGCCGCGCTCGCCGCCGACGCGCTGGGCGCCGACGCCGTACACGGCCTCACGATGCCGTCGCCCTTCAGCTCACCCGAGAGCAGCGAGGACGCCGTCGACTGCGCCCAACGCCTCGGCATGCGCATCGACACGGTGCAGATCACGAGCGTGCTCGACGCCTACCGATACGCGCTCGCCGAGCTGTTCGCCGGCACGGCCGAGGACGTCACCGAAGAGAACCTGCAGGCCCGGATCCGCGGCAACCTGCTGATGGCGCTGTCGAACAAGTTCGGTCCGATCGTGCTCGCGACCGGCAACAAGAGCGAGTACGCCGTTGGCTATTCCACGCTGTACGGCGACATGGCGGGAGGCTTCGCGCCCCTCAAGGACGTGCCGAAGACGCTCGTGTACGAGCTCGCGAACTGGCGGAACACGGCCGCCACGGCCCGCGGCGAGGATCCACCGATCCCGGAGCGGACGATCACGAAGCCCCCGAGCGCGGAGCTCCGACCCGGGCAGAAGGACACCGACTCGCTTCCGCCGTACGAGGACCTCGACCCGGTGATCGAGGCGTACGTCGAGGACGATCTCGGGGTCGACGACATGGTGAGCGCCGGGTTCGATCGCGCGTTGGCCGAGCGCGTCGTGGACATGGTCGACCGCAACGAGTACAAGCGCCGCCAGGCCGCGCCGGGCGTGAAGATCACCCCGAAAGCGTTCGGGCGCGATCGACGCATGCCGATCACGAACGGGTACGCGGGCTGAGCGCGGGTGCCGCGGCCGCCGTCGCGCTCCATACAATCCGAGTCGCGGGCCCGTAGCTCAGTCCGGTCAGAGCAGGGGGCTTTTAACCCTCGTGCCGCAGGTTCGAATCCTGCCGGGCCCACCGATGTCGGTGCCGGAGCCTACGGTCCCACCATGCGAACGATCGTGCTCTCCGGTCCCCGCACGATGCGCTTGACCGCCGAGGTGCCGACCACTCGTCGTGAGCGCGCGCGGGGATTGCGGGGTCGCCCGCCGCTCGGACCCGGTCGAGCGATGCTGTTCGAACGATGTCGATCGGTGCACACGGTCGGCATGCACGTCCCTCTCACCGTGGCCGCCCTCGACCGAGGGTGGTTCGTTCGTCGTGTCGTCGTCGTGCCGCCGCACCGCGTGGTGCTACCCAGGTTCGGGGTCCGTCACGTGCTCGAGCTGCGTGCCGGGGCCGACGTGCGGCCGGGCGACCGGTTCGTGGTGGCGACGCGGAAGACGCTCACACCAGCCGGCCGATGACGAGATGCAGGAGCGCCGCCGTGGCCGTCGCAAGGAGCGCGACTGACGCGGCGACGGCGTGCGGGCCCCACGCCGGCACCACCACCGGTTCCTTGCGAGCCGGATCGGGGCGCATCAGGCCGAGCCACTCCAGCACGAGCCTCATCACGCGGGGTGTTCGGCGTTCGCGGCCTCCCGGTTGAGCGCCGTCCGGAGCATCGGCGGCGATCAAGCGATCCACATGGGCCCGCGCTGCCCCACGACCGACCATCGGCCGTCTCGTTCCTGCAGCACGTAGGTGCTGCCGCCCCCGCACAACCCGCCGCAGCCGAAGCTCGCGCCCACGCGGACCTTCCCCGCACGTTCGACGATGGGCCCGAACCTGAGCACGATCTCGTTCGGTACACCCTGCATCCATTCCTCGTCGTACAGGCGGGCGGGATCGTCGATGAATCGGAGGTGCTCGAGGTCGAGTCGCTCGCGCAGCGCGTTCCGTTCCGCCCGTGTCAACGAGTCGTCGCAGGCCTCGGGGCCCATCGGGTCGGCGGCGTCGTCGCAGAGTGCCGTCACGACGTAGACGCGTTGCCACTCGATCGGCTCAGCTCCCACCAGCTCGAAGATCAGCGAGGTGTACACACCCAACCGCCGCTCGTCGACCTCGGGGGCGGTTCCGGCACCCTCTGCCGTCGGATGACCACCTGTCGTCGGGTCGGCGCACGCTGCGAGCGAGAGGGAGAGGAGCGTGAACACGAGCATCCGTCGCATGCCCATCGACCTCCTATGCAGGCCCCGCCAGGGCGGCGAAGCCGAACGCACCCTCATGCCGCGGCAGGCTGGTGATGTGACGCCCGTCGCCGTCCGTAGGCCCCCTCGCTATACTCTGTCGGCTGCCCTCGGGGCCGCTACCCTGCTGGAGGAGCACCTGCGCCCCCATCGTCTAGCGGCCTAGGACGCCGCCCTTTCAAGGCGGAAGCACGGGTTCGAATCCCGTTGGGGGCACGGTTCCGGGCGCGGATCCTCGTGGTCTTCGCGCGGCACCATGACAACAGGAACACCACGTGCGCCCGTAGAGGAGTCAGGCCGTCCTCACCGCCCTGTCAAGGCGGAAATCGCGGGATCGAAGCCCGTCGGGCGCGCCATCGAGCACCGGGCCGGCCCCTCGCGGGCCGGCCCGAGGTTCGAGGCCGGGCCAGGTCGGGGCGGTGCAAATCGCACACCACCCAGGTCATCTGCAACGGCTAGCCACTATCGGTAACGGATTCCGCCCATTTGGTAACGGACCCCCAACCATCGAAGCATGGCCCCGTAGTGAACCGCGTGTCACACACCAACAACTCACGGGAGTGGGACACCGTATGTCGCTCCTCGGCCGCCATCTCGGTCTTGAGGACGACCGTCCCGATCCAGGTCGCCTCGCGTCCAAACTAGTATCGCCCGATGGCAGGGCCCCGGTTCAAACGCTGGTGGGATTCCCTCATGTCCCTCGGCGCATACCCGGGAGAAACCGACATCCATCGCGGGACGAGAAGGATCGTCGTCGGCTACTTCGTCTTCGGTGCGCTGGTTCGCCTACCCATCTCAGCCTCGGAGTTCGGCGATGGGCTGCCGTGGGTGGGTGTGGTCGACCTCACTGCCGCGCTCTCGAGTGTCCTCCTGCTGAGCGTGCTCACGCTGAAGCCTGATCGTTTCACATGGATCGTTGATGCAGCGTTGTTCCTCATCCTCGTCGAGATCCTGGCGGGGACGATCATCCTGGGTGGGCTGGTGCCATCGGACCTGGTGATCCTGTGGGGCTTGTTGGTCGTCATCGGCGCGCTGATCGTTCTCTCCATCAAGGGGGCGTTCCTGTGGTCCCTTGCCTACGGGGTCACGCTCGTCCTAGCCGTGGTGCTACCCGAGCAGATCGAGCCGGTGCACGTGGTCGAGGGATCGCCCGCCGACATCGCGTCAACGATCGTCGGGGTCACGGTCTTCCTGTTCGCCTCCATGGCCTACTTCGTGCGCCAACGTGACCGGTTCCAGAAGGAATCTGACGACCTGTTGCAGGCCATCTTGCCGGACGAGATCGCCAAGAGGCTCAAGTCGGACAGGACGATGATCGCCGACGATCACGAGTCGGCCTCGGTCCTGTTCGCCGATGTGGTCGGCTTCACGCCGATGTCGGCAACGATGTCCCCGCCCGAACTCGTGGGGTTGCTGAACGCCGTGTTCACGACCTTCGACGGGTTCGTGGAGGAGTTGGGTCTGGAGAAGATCAAGACCGTGGGAGACGAGTACATGGTTGCCGCCGGCGTGCCTCACGGACGGTCCGATCACGCGCACGCCATCGCCGAGCTGGCCCTTCGGATCCGCGACCACACCGAGCGACACCGCTTCGACGGCCATGACATCAGCCTGCGGATCGGGATCAATTCGGGGCCGGTCGTCGCCGGGATCGTGGGTACGCACAAGTTCGCCTACGACTTGTGGGGAGATGTCGTGAACACGGCAAGTCGCATGGAGTCTGAAGGGGTCGCGGGATCGATCCAGGTGACCCCGGCGACCTACGAGCTGATCCGAGACGAGTTCGTTTGCGAGCCGCGCGGCGTTATCTCGGTGAAGGGCAAAGGCGACATGAACACCTACATCCTCGTCTCCAGGGGATGAGCTGCGCTCAGCGGGGAACGAATCGGCGACGGCGGCCGTCGATCTCGAGGCCCCTGGGAAGGCCCGCCGGGTAGCCTCGTCCCTCCAACCGTCTCCACCGGAGGGACGCCGATCGCAAACGCGGGTTCAACCGGACCGAGAACGCGGCCCATCCCTCCCTCTGACGGACTTCCCGCGTCGGTCGAGATGCTCGGCTGGGCTGTGATGGTCAACGCCCTCACGATGGCCCGCCACAGAGCCACTGAGGACCTCGAAGCGGCCGGCTGACTGATTCTTTTTCCGGCACTACCTCAACAGGGATCAAGGCTGTCTCGGGGCCTTCCCTCGAGCCGAGATGGCGTGACCGACCCCGGACCCACCTCCACTCGCTACACTTCAACGCGCTGGTGATGACCTCGGTAGCGATTTCTGCCAGGTTCTCAACCGGCCCGGGCCAGGTAGCTCAGTTGGCAGAGCACGCGGCTGAAAACCGCGGTGTCGGCAGTTCGATTCTGCCCCTGGCCACTTTCGATGCGAGCCTGATCAGTTCAGGATCTCGCGGCTGCGCACCTCGGCCCACCGGGTGAGCACGCTCTGGTACACGTCGGCCGCCTTCGGGTACTCCCCCGCTTCCAAGGCCTGCAGGGCCTCGTGGACCTCGCGGGCCGAGTGGTCGTCGTCCAGCTCGTCCCATCGCTGGAAGTCGCACAACGACGAATAATCGAGCTCGATCACCGAGGTGGGATCGAACTGCACCATCCACTGGTGCAGGTCGAGGATCAGATCGCCGATCGGACCGAGGTCGCTACGGCGGAGCGGCCCGATCGCCTGCTCCGCCCGGCGGATCGCGCGACGGGTGGTCGTACGGTAACGAAGTCGCCAGCGCCCGTGGACGTCCTCGACGATCTCACGTTCCTCGTCGCGGAAGAGCACGAACCAGCGGATCGGCACGTGCCACGGGCTCTGGTGGCAGAACGCCACCGCCGTCGGATCGCGACGGCGCAGGCGCGCGAGATCTTTCGCGGCGCGCTTGCCGTCCTTCTTCGGCACGAACTGTTCCCACAGCTCGATCGCCTCCGACTCACGGAACGAGACCATCGCCGCGAGCACCCGCATCCGCATGCGTCGAGGGCTGATCAACGTGCGTCCATCGACGTGCAGGACCTCGGCGGTGTCGGCGTCGGCCGGGGCCAACACCCCGAGCTTGCCGACCGCGCGGTGGTCGGCGTACCGAGGGCGCAGGGACATCGTCTCGGGGCCGTGCAGCAGGAAGCGTTCCCAATGCAGCTGCTCGCTCCGCTCGAACGCGTCGAGCGGCTGGTACACACGGAGGAACGCGCTGGGCACCATGGGCATCCGAGTCTACGAGCTGTCGGCTTCCCCTATGCTCTCGGCGTTCGATGAGCAGGACTCAAGGGGGATCCGCGTGGCGTCCGAACCAGATCATTGGCGCGGCACGGAACCGCTCCGCGTACTCGCCCCCGACGGCACTGCAGTGGGCGACACCGACGTGGGGCTCGATCCCGACGAGCTCCGAGCGATGCTCCGCTGGATGCTGCTCGCCCGCCGACTCGACCGCGAGTGCATCGCCCTGCAACGCCAGGGCGAGCTGACGGTCTACCCCGGGTTCGAGGGCCAGGAAGCCGCCCAGATCGGCAGCGCGATGGCCCTCGGGCCCGACGATTTCGTCTTCCCGACGTTCCGCGAGCTCGCCGCAGCGCTCGTGCGAGGCGTCGATCCGGTGCAGTACCTCGCCTACCACCGCGGCACGTGGCACGGGGGGCCCTACGACTCTCGCGCCACCCGGTTCGGTCCGATCTGTATCCCCGTCGCCACCCAGATCGTGCACGCCGTCGGCTACGCGATGGGCCTCGCGCTCGACGGCACGCGGGCGTGCTCGCTCGCCTACTTCGGCGACGGCAGCGCGAGCGAGGGCGACTTCCACGAGGCGGCGAACCTCGCGGGTGTGTTCACCGCCCCGGCGATCCTGTTCTGCCAGAACAACGGGTGGGCGATCAGCGTGCCCACCGAGCATCAGACCGCCGGCGAGATCTTCAAGCGTGCCGAGGGCTACGGCTTCCCGGGTGTTCGGGTCGACGGCAACGACGTGCTCGCCGTGTACCGGGCCACGCGTGAGGCCGCGGCGCGGGCATACGCCGGCGAGGGACCGACCTTGATCGAGGCCCTCACGTACCGCATCGGCGCGCACTCGACCGCCGACGACCCGGGTCGCTACCGCGACGACGACGAGGTCTCGGCGGCGCGAGCGTTCGACCCGATCGTGCGGTTCCGCTCGTGGCTCGAGACCGAGGGACACGTCGACCCCGGACTGCTCGTCGCGTGGGACAGCGAGATCGAGACCGACGTGCTCGCGATCAGGGGCGGGGTGATCTCCCAGCCGGCGCCTCCGGTGGACTGGATGTTCGACTGGACGTACGCCGATCCACCCGCGGCGCTCGAGGATCAGCGACGCGAGGTGCTCGGTGGCTGAGGTCACGATGGTGGGCGCTCTGAACGCCGCCCTGCGGGACGCGCTCCGCGACGACGACCGCGTGCTGGTCTTCGGCGAGGACGTGGGGCGTTCGGGCGGGGTCTTCCGCGTGACCGAAGGGCTCCAGGCCGAGTTCGGCGACCGGCGAGTGTTCGACACCCCGATCAGCGAGGCGGGCATCGCGGGGGCCGCGGTCGGGCTCGCCTTCGGAGGGTGGCGAAGCGTGGTCGAGATGCAGTTCGACGCGTTCTCGTACCCGGCGCTCGAGCAGATCGTGGATCACGTCGCGAAGATGCGGGAACGCACCCGGGGTCGGGTCGACATGCCGATCACGATCCGCATGCCGGCGTTCGGCGGCATCAAGGGCAAGGAGCATCACGGCGAGAGCCCCGAGACGTTCTACGTGCACACGGCGGGACTCAAGGTGGTGACGCCATCGAACCCCGGCGACGCGTACCGCCTGTTGAGGCTCGCGATCGCGGACCCCGACCCCGTGGTCGTGCTCGAGCCGAAGGCACGCTACTGGGTCAAGCACGACGCCGATCTCACGTCCGACGGCTTCAGGATCGGCGAGGGCGCGATCGTGCGCGACGGCGACGCTGCGACGGTCTTCACGTACGGCGCGATGGTGGCTCGGTGCCTCGAAGCAGCGAACGTGCTGGCGGACGAGGGCGTGGCCGCTCGGATCGTCGACCTGCGGTCGCTCTCCCCGCTCGACACCCCGCTGATCGCCCGGTGCGTGCGCGAGACCGGTCGTGCGGTCGTCGTGCACGAGGCGCCCAAGACGCTCGGCCTGGGCGCCGAGGTGACGGCGCGCATCGTCGAGGAGGCGTTCGACTTCCTCGAGGCGCCCGTGCGGCGTGTGACCGGCTATGACGTGCCCTATCCGCCTGCGGTGCTCGAGCACCACTACCTGCCGAGCGTCGAGCGCATCGCCGACGCGGTGCGAGCTGTGGTGGCCTACTGATGGCCTCGATCGAGCGAGTGTTCGCGATGCCGGATCTCGGGGAGGGACTCGAGGAAGGCGAGATCGTCGAGTGGCTCGTGGGCGAAGGCGACACGGTGGCGCTGAACCAGCCGTTGGTGGAGGTCGAGACGGCGAAGGCCACCGTCGAGATCCCGTCGCCGTTCTCGGGGGTCGTGATGTCGCTCCACGGCGCGGTCGGGTCGATCGTTCCGGTGGGGTCCCCGTTGGTGACGTTCTCGACGTCGGAGGGTGCGGTCGGGGAAGCCGTTCGTGCCGACACGGCGGATCAGACAGGCGCGACCGCGCGAGCCACACCACCGGTGAGGAAGCTGGCCAGAGAGCTGGGGGTCGACCTGGTTTCGGTCGTCGGCTCCGGGCCCGACGGCAGGATCACGTCGGAGGACGTGCGGGCTGCCGGCGCCTCCACGGCAGGTGCCGCACCGATCGCTCGGAAGGTGATCGCGACGAACCTCGAGCGGCAGGCGGCGATCCCCCAGGTGACGACGTTCCGGACGCTCGACTGCACCGCCATGGAAGCCTTCCGCGCGGACATGGGGATGTCCCCGCTTCCCGTCGTCGTCGCGGCGTTGTGTCGCACGATCTCTGCTCACCCAGGGCTGAACTCGGCCTGGGGTGACGGGCGCGTCGTCGAGCGCGAGGGCATCGACGTGGGATTGGCCGCCGACACCGAGCGCGGATTGGTCGTGCCCGTGCTGCGGGATGCGCACGCGCTCGGGGTGACGGCGCTCGCGGTCGAGATCAGACGACTCGCGCAGGCGGCCCGCGAGGGTTCCCTTACACCGGCGGAGATCACCGGCGCAACGATCGCCGTGAGCAACACCGGGAGCTACGGAAGCGAGTCCGGCACGCCGATCCTGTCACCGGGAACGGGCGTGACGCTCGCGCTCGGGGTGATCGGGCCGCGGGCGCTGGTCGTCGATGGTGACGTCGTGGCCCGGCCGGCCACCACGCTGAGCTGTACGTTCGATCATCGGGTGCTCGACGGCGCGACGGTCGGGCGCGCGCTCACTCACCTGATCGACCTCCTCACGTCCACCGAGCGCTTGGGAGACTTGCCGCGATGAAGATCGTGTCACTGCTGCCGTCGGCCACCGAGATCGTGTACGCGCTCGGCCTCGGCGACGACCTGATCGGGGTGACCGACGAGTGCGACTTCCCTGCCGACGCGGTGACCAAGCCCGTGGTCTCCCGCAGCGCGCTCCCCCAGGGGCGCCCGCTCACGTCGCGGGAGATCGACGCGGCGGTCCGCGAGCGCATGGATGACCGGCGGCCCCTGTACGTGCTCGACACCGACCTGATCCGGCGCGAGCAGCCCGACGTGATCCTCACGCAAGACCTCTGCCGGGTCTGCGCGGTCCCGGCCGGCCACGTCGAGGAGGCGCTCACGCACCTCGGGCTCACCGATGCGACGACGGTGGTCTCGCTCGATCCGAACACCCTCGACGAGGTGATCGGGCAGATCGAGGAGGTGGGCACGCTGCTCGGGGCCGAGGAGCGGGGCACCGAGCTTGCCGCGGACCTTCGAGGGCGCATCGCGCGAGCCAAGCAGACCGCGATCAGGCTTCCAACCGTGAACGTCTTCTGCATGGAGTGGGCGGAACCGCCGTTCGCGGCGGGTCACTGGGTGCCGGAGATGGTGGAGGCTGTGGGGGCCACGAACCTGCTCGGGGAGAAGGGCGAGCCCTCGCGCACCGTGACCCATCGTGAGATCCGCGACGCATACCCGGAGGTGCTCGTCTACATGCCCTGCGGCTACTACCTCGAGGAGGCGGAGGCCGAGGGCGAGCGAGTGGTCTCGCACCCCGAGATCGCCGACACGCCGGCCGTGCGCAACCGCAACGCGTTCGCGGTCGACGCGACGTCGTTCTTCTCCCGCCCCGGCCCGCGCATAGTCGACGGGCTCGAGATCCTCGCGTGGGCGGTGCACCCCGAGGCCTACCCTGAGCCGCCCCCCGGCTCGATCACGCGCCTCTAGTGGGAACAGGCGCTGACCGGCACTTGGTTGTGTCGGGAACGGACGCGTCTCGCGCGGTTTCACACCCGCGGCGCACACGACGTCGTTCGCACATGACGAGGAAGGGGGGCAGGTGAGCCGAGGGGTGCTGTCCACCAGCGTCGGCACCCACCGTGGCGCGTTCACCGCCGCCGACTGGGGACTCTTCGCGTCGATCGGTGCCATCTGGGGTTCGTCGTTCCTGTTCATCGCGCTCGGCCTCGACGCGTTCGAACCCGGGCTCATCACGTGGCTCCGCGTGCTGTTCGGGGCCGCCGCGCTCTGGCTCGTGCCCGCATCTCGAACGCCGATCGCACGTGAGGATCGCGCCCGTCTCGTCGCGCTCTCGTTCCTCTGGGTGGCGGTGCCCTTCACCCTCTTCCCGCTGGCGCAGCAGTGGATCGCCTCCGGGCTCACGGGGCTGCTGAACGGCTCGCTGCCGATCTTCGCGACGACGATCGCGGCGCTGATGCTGCACCGGATGCCCGGGCGCGCGCAGACGATCGGGCTCGTCGTAGGGTTCGCCGGCGTGGCCGCGATCGCGGCTCCCTCGCTCGCGGAGGGCTCGAACGAGGCGGTCGGCGTCGTGCTCGTGCTCGCCGCGGTGGCCTGCTACGGGGTCGCGATCAACATCGCCGCCCCCCTCACCCAACGCTACGGGTCACTGCCGGTCATGGCGCGCATGCTCGGACTCGCCGCGATCTGGACGACGCCGTTGGGGATCGTCGGGCTGACGGGTTCGTCGTTCGCGTGGGGACCGCTCGCGGCGATCGTCGCGCTTGGTGCCCTCGGCACGGGACTCGCGTTCGTGCTGATGGGGAGGCTGGTCTCGCGGGTCGGGTCGTCACGGGCGTCGTTCGCGACCTACCTGATCCCGGTCGTCGCGCTGATGCTCGGTGCGGTGTTCCTCGACGAGACCGTACGCGCGCTCTCGATCGTGGGCATCGGCCTCGTGATCGCCGGCGCCCTGCTCGCATCGCGGAAGGAGCGCGTCGCGTGAACGACACTTACCCCGCCGCCGAGACCGCACCGATCCTCGAGTTCGACCCGGCCCCGACCGCGGTGATCGAACCCGCCGAGGTGGTCGAGCCGATGTCGATCGCTCCCCATGCGGTGTTCTGCTTCTTCCAGGACGTGATCGCCGACGTCGTCGAACGCCACGGCGGCTGGGTCGTCGACCACGTCGTGAGCGAGATCGGCCGCAACCCGATCTACGAGATCGACTACGGCGGCCGGCGGCTCGTGGTGATGCACCCCGGCGTCGGAGCGCCGCTCGCGGCCGGCTTCCTCGAGGAGCTGATCGCGCGCGGCTGCCGCACGTTCGTCGCGTGCGGGGGCGCCGGCGTGCTCGTGCCCGACGTGGCGCTCGGCCACGTGATCGTGCCGACCTCGGCGGTTCGTGACGAGGGCACCTCGTACCACTACCTGCCCGCGTCGCGCACGGTCGAGCCGTCGTCGCCGGCCGTCGACGCGATCATCGAGACCGCGGAGCGCCACGGCGTGCCGCACGTCACCGGAGCGACCTGGACGACCGACGCCCTCTACCGGGAGACGCGAGGGAAGATCGCCACGCGCGTGGCCGAGGGGTGTCTTACCGTCGAGATGGAGGCCGCCGCGTTCTTCGCGGTCGCCTCGTTCCGCGGGGTCACGTTCGGGCAGGTGCTCTACGCAGGCGACGACCTCTCCGGGGATGCGTGGGACCAGCGCGGCTGGGACGAGCACACGACCGGGCGCGAGACGCTGTTCCGCATCGCCGCCGAGGCCGTGCTGTCGCTCCAGCCCGACGCCCTGCCGTCGGTCGCCGCCGACGGCTGAGCTCGGCCTCGTCCGATATCCTGCGCGGCATGGCCCACGACGTCTCGATCGGCGGGCGCGACTACCGCGTTCGCAAGCCCCTTGGCGTCTTCGCGCTGAGCGTCGTGACCCTCGGCATGTACTGGCTGTACTGGTACTACCGGGTGAACGACGACATCCGCATGTACCTGCGGAACTACTCGATCCGGCCCTTCGTCTCGACGCTCGCGATCGCGGGACTGTTCCTCGCGGTGCCCCTGGTGGTCGTCGCGATCCTCACCGATCAGTGGTGGGTGCTCGCCGTGGCCGCGCTGCTCGTGGTCATGGCCCTGGTGGGGTTCTTCCACACGGGCCGGCGCGTGATCACCGCCCAGGAACAGGCGGGGGTCGACCCGTCGTCTGCCGGGCTCGCGTTGGTGCTCTACATGGTCGCCGGGTTCCTCGGCGGCTCGTACCTGCAGGCGGGGCTGAATCGGGCGTGGACCAGGGGGGCGGGCGATGAGGGTGAGCGGCTCGCGACCGCGTCCGCGGCGACGCCGGAGCATGAGCTCGTGAAGCCGTTCCCACGGCCGGCGCCGAAGGCGGGCAGCAACCTCGTGAGCCCCGATGACCTGGGCTCGCGCGTGACGTTCCAGTTCGAGTTGCCCAACGGCTACACGACCGAGGCCGTCGGGGTCTTCGAGCGCTGGGACCCCGCGGCCGAGACCTACTTCGTACGGAAGAAGGACGGCACCGAGGTGCGGGTGCCGGCACGAGGCGTGCGCCACGGCAAGGTCATCCCTGACCGCCCGGCCGCGCCCACGCCGGGCTGACCCAGCGCAGCCATCGCCCGACCGATCGACCGACCGACCGACCGACCCAGGAGGCGACGACCGATGTCCGACGAACTGCCCACCTCGCTGATCCGCGTGCGCCTCGGCCAGGAGGACGCGCACTACGGCGGCAACCTCGTCGCCGGCGCCACCCAGCTGAAGATCGTCGGCGACCTGATCACCGAGCTCGCGATGCGCTACGACGGCGACGAGGGCCTGTTCCGCGCCTACGAGTCGGTGGAGTTCCTCGCACCGCTGTACGCGGGCGATTGGATCGAGGCCCTCGGGAAGATCGTGAGCGTCGGGAACTCGAGCCGGCGCTGCGAGTTCGAGATCCACAAGGTCGGCGCCGCGCGCACCGACATCAACGAGAGCGCGGCCGAGTTCCTCGACGAGCCGGTGCTCACGCTGAGAGCTGTGGGCACCACGGTCGTGCCGAAGGAACACCAGCGCTTCCCGCACTAGTTGTGCCGGAGTCGTTCGCTCCCGACGGTCGACATGTCGAGCCTGCGGCTATGAGGCTTCCTCGAGGCCCTGGAGCACCTGGAGCAGCTCCTCGACGTTGAACGGCTTCGGCACGTAGGCGTCGGCCCCGAGCTCGGCGGCCTTGGCGCGGTCGCGCAGCGACGACAGGGCGCTGACGATCACCACCCGGGGGCGCTGATCGTCCGGAAGCTTCAGCATCTCCTCCAGCACCGCCCATCCGTCCATCGTCGGCATCATGATGTCGAGCACCATGAGACCGGGGTGGTGCTCGGAGATCTCGGCGAGGGCTTCCGCACCGTTGTTCGCCGCGTAGGTCGTATACCCCTCGGCCTCGAGGCTGAACTGCAGGACCCAGACCACCTGCGGCTCGTCGTCGACGACGAGCACGCTCGGCATGGGAGACACGGGCGCGGGTGCTGTGTCGCTGTGCATCGTGTTCAAGGTTACGGTCGTCCGGCCCCATGCCTTTATCGGCCGCGCGGGCGGTTTCGGCCCCGCCGGACGGCGGGGTCTTCTGTCGCACGGTGGTTCCGGCGGGTGATATCCGCCTAGTCAGCGGTGGCCACTGGATTCGACGTACGTCGCCGGGATCCGCAGGTCAGGCGATACGAACGCCTGGGCCGCCAACGACCCGCCCTATGGCGAAGGCGGTCTCCCCGGCGCGGTCCAGCACCCGAGCAGCGTCGTCGGGGTCGACCACGAGCACCATGCCGATGCCCATGTTGAACGTGGTGAACATGTCGTCGTCGGTCACCCCGGCGGCGGCCTGCACGAGCGAGAACACCGGCTGCTCGGGCCACGCACCTCGCTCGACCTCGGCGCCCAGCCCGCTGGGCAGCGCCCGCGGCACGTTCTCGTGGAAGCCGCCCCCGGTGATGTGCGCGGCGGCGCGCACGAGCCCGTCGCGAGCCAGCGAGAGCACCTGCGGCGCGTAGATCGTGCAGGGCTCGAGCAGCTCGTCGGCGAGCGTCCGCCCGCCGAGCTCCGGCGGTGTGTCGTCGAGCGCGTGACGCGCGAGCACAGCGTGGCGGACGAGGGAGTAGCCGTTGGCGTGGAGCCCGCTCGAGGCGAGGCCGATCAGCACGTCACCCTCGCGCACGCGTGAGGGTCCGAGCAGCGATGACTCGTCGACCGAACCGACGCAGAACCCCGCGAGGTCGAACTGATCGTCGGGCATCGTGCCCGGGTGTTCGGCGGTCTCACCGCCGAGCAGCGCGCACCCGGCCCTGCGACACCCCTCGGCCACCCCTTCCACGAGCGCCGCCACCCGTTCCGGCACCACCATCCCGACGGCCAGGTAGTCGAGGAAGAGGAGCGGCTCGGCGCCTGTGCACACCACGTCGTCGGCGCACATCGCCACGAGGTCGATGCCGACGGTGTCGAGGCGGTCGGTGATCCGAGCGATCTCGAGCTTCGTGCCGACCCCGTCGGTCGCGGCCGCGAGCAGCTTCCCGTCGCCGATGCGGAACAGACCCGCGAACCCTCCGACCTCGTCGGCGACTTCGGGTCGACTCGCGCGCGACGCGAGGTCGCCGATCAGGGTCACGGCCTTCGCCGCGGCCTCGATATCGACGCCGGCGCGCCGGTAGGCGTCGGTCACGGCGCCTCCCCGCGCTGCCTCACGCGGACGGCAGTCGGAGCTGGTCTTCCAGCACGAACTTGCCCGCCTGCTCGGGCACGTCGATCGGGTATTCGCCGTCGAAGCACGCGCGGCAGAACGACTCCTTGGGGGCGCCCGCCGCAGCGACCATGCCCTCGAGCGAGAGGTAGCCGAGCGAGTCGGCCGCCACGTAGGCCCGGATCTCCTCGACCGTGAGATCGGCGCCGATCAGCTCCTGACGGGTCGGCATGTCGATGCCGTAGAAGCACGGCCATTGCACCGGCGGGCACGTGATGCGGATGTGCACCTCGGTGGCCCCGGCTTCGCGGAGCGCCAGAACGATCTGCTTGGTCGTGGTGCCGCGCACGATCGAGTCGTCGACGACGATCAGCCGCTTCCCGCGGATCGAGTCGGGAAGCGGGTTCAGCTTCAGCTTCACGCCACGGTCGCGCAGGCCCTGCGAGGGCTGGATGAACGTTCGGCCCACGTACTGGTTCTTGTAGAGCCCGTCGCCGTACGGGATGCCGCTCACCTCGCTGTAGCCCTGTGCGGCCGAGTGGCCCGTGGTCGGCACCGCGATCACCATGTCGGCGTCGACCGGATGCTCCTTCGCGAGGATGCGCCCCATCTCGCGGCGAGACTCGTGCACGGTGGCGCCCCCCAGGCGCGAATCGGGCCGCGCGAGGTACACCGACTCGAAGATGCAGAGCGCGCGGCGCTTCGACTCTGCGAAGCGCACTGAGTGCAATCCCCGGTCGTCGATGCGCACCAGCTCACCGGGCTCGACGTCGCGCACGAACACGGCCCCGACGATGTCGAGCGCGCACGTCTCGCTCGCCACCACGAACCCGTTGGGCAGCCGACCTATCGACAACGGCCGCACGCCGTACGGATCGCGCGCCGCATAGACGCTGCGCTCGTCCATCATCACGAAGCAGTACGCGCCCCGCAGGCTCGGCAGTACGCGCAGCGCGGCGTCCTCGAGCCCACCGTGCACCGCCATCTCGTTCGCCATCATCGTCGTGACGATGTCGGAGTCGGTCGTCGCCGCCGCGCCCCCCTGGGCGACCAGCGCGGCGAGTTCGTGGGTGTTCACGAGGTTGCCGTTGTGACCGAGGGCGAGCGAGTGCGCGCCGTCGGTCTTGAAGACCGGCTGGGCGTTCTCCCAGGTGGTGGAGCCGGTGGTGGAGTAGCGCGTGTGTCCGATCGCGAGGTCGCCGTGCAGGGTGGTGAGCGTGGCCTCGTTGAACACCTGGCTCACGAGCCCGAGTTCCTTGTAGACCAGGATGTTGTGGCCGTCGCTGACCGCGATGCCCGCGGATTCCTGACCTCGATGCTGCTGGGCGAAGAGCCCGAAGTAGGTCAGCCGGGCGACGTCGTCACCGGGCGCCCAGACGCCGAAGAGTCCGCATTCCTCTTTCGGTGATTCGGCCCCCACGAGGGCTCCAGTGTAGCGAACGCGATGGAGCACCCGGTGAGCGTGGGTCGGCGCTCGATCCCGGTGGGAGCGGGCCCCTTCGCCCTGCGTTCGCCGGCCCCCGGGCCTCACGATGGCCCCCGAGGGGGCACGGACCCCACCGTATGAAGGGGCTGGCCTCGATGAGAGGCGCATCTTCCGGATCGTGTTGGCCGCAGCGGCCGCCGCGGCACTCGTGACGGCATCGGCGGTGCAGGTCATGGCCGCTCGGAGCCGACCGGACATCGCGCTCTCACCCGCAGTCGTGACGCCGAGCGGCGCCCGGCTGTTCCTGCGTCGGCGCCGCCGTCCGAGCCAGCCCACGCTCGGCCCGACGGAGCCGTGAGGCCCGGCGGTGCCCAGCCACGAGCGACTGCACGTCTGAGCCTGGCTGGCGGCTAGAGGATGGACCCCTCGAGCCGAAGGAGGGTCTGCTTCCGAGGCAGCCCGCCCGCGTAGCCCGTGAGCGAGCCGCTCGCACCGACGATGCGGTGGCACGGGATCACGATCGGGATCGGGTTCGACCCGAGGGCCCGACCCACGGCGCGGGCCGCCTTCGGGCGATGGATGCGCTCGGCGATCTGGCCGTAGGTGGCGAGCTCGCCGAACCCGACCCGGCTCGTCGCGCGGAGCACGCTCCAGGCGAACTCGCCGATCAGCCGCCGGTCGATGCCCAGGTCGAACGAGCGGCGCTCCGAACGGAAGTACTGCTCGAGCTCGCGCCGAGCCTCGTCGGTGGGCGCTGCCGCCTCGAGCACCCTCGGAGAGATCCGCCGCACGATGCGCTCGAGCACCTCGTCGCGAGGCTCATCCTCGAACGCGACCGACGCGAGCCCCTTGGGTGTGACGGCCACGAACAGCTCACCGATCGGCGAGTCCATCGTCGCCACCGCAACGTCGACGAGCCCCTCCTCGATCGCGCGGGCGGTGAGCTCGTCGGCCGCTCGGCGGGCTCGTGCCGACGACGCTGCGGCCGGCGCGAGACGCTTCAGCTCGTTCGTGTTCATGTCATCAACTCCCTGAGTCGCTTCGTGCCCTGGTAGACGTTGGCGCGGGCGGTCGGCTCGCTCGACCCCATCAACTCGGCGATCTCGTCGTAGGGCCGGTCCAGCACATGGCGGTGCACGACCGCCACGCGTTGGCGGGGCGGCAGCGCTCGCACGGCCGCCCACAGCGGATCGTCGAGATCCTCTGGCGTCGGGTCCTGCACCGGCTGTTCCGGCGGGTCGTCGGTGGGCAGCGGCCGGCGCCCGGCGCCTCGATGGTGGTCGATCGCCTTGCGACTCGCGATCGCGAGGATCCAGCGATCGAGCTTGTCCGGCTCGCGGACCCGCGGGTAGGCGCGCAAGGCCGCGAGGAACGTCTCCTGGAACGCATCGTCGGCGTCCTGCGGGCCGACCGCGACGCTGAGGAACCGGTACACCGTGGTCCGGTTGGCTTCGAGGAACTCCTGGAACGGCGGCATCGCCGCCCGCGTACGACTCATCCGCGCTTCCTCGGTCGTCTGCCGGCGCGGTCGCGCCGTCGCCCGGGTCTGGCAGCCAACGCCTCGCGCGCCCGCCGCGCGCGCTCGAGCTCGTGGCGATGACCCTGCTCGACCATCCGTCGGACCCACGCGTCGTCTGCGATCGGGCGCATCATGTCCCTCCCTACCTTGGAACCGTCGAACGAACGACGGTTCGGATACGGGGGGTGTGAAAGGGAACGCGCGGCGTTCATGCCACGCCGAGCAGCCCCGGCAGCGTGCGGTGGTCGTCGATCACATGGTGCGCCTCGGGCCCCGTCTCGGGCGTTCGATCGTGGAACCCGGTGAAGCGCACCGCGATCATCCCGAGCTCGAGGGCGCCGGCGACGTCGGTCCGGCGGTTGTCACCGACGTGCGCGGCGAGGGAGGGATCCTCGACGCCGAGCCCCCCGAGCGCCGGCGCGAACGCCTGGGCGGCGGGCTTGAACCAGCCCGTCTCGTCGCTGAAGGCCCAGGCGTCGAACGAACGCAGCAGGCCCAGCCCCTCGAGGCGAGCTCGGAGCGTGGGCGCCGACGTCAGGCCGACGTCGCAGACGATGCCGAGCCGCACGCCCGCGGCGCGAAGCGCGCCGAGCGCCTCCTCGAGACCCCTCCCGGTCTCCAGCGGCACCCGCTCACCGACCTGGCGGAAGCCGTCGATCAACCGTTCCCGCAGACCGTCGACCACCTCGAGACCGAGACGATCCGCGATGAAGTCGACCGAGTCGGCCGGCGTGTACTGGCCCGTGTTCGCGAACCATCGCTCCTCGAACCGCGCCCAGTTCGCGTCGAAGGCGTCGTCGAGCTCCGCACTGGGCACCGGCCAGCCGGCCTCGGCGACCGTCTCCGCGAAGCGATCGATCTGGAGTCGGCGCATGCCCTCCCCGCTGCCGACGGTCGCGGCCACGATCGTGTCCCAGAAGTCGAAGGTCACGGCCCGGACGACGGGCCGCGTCGCGCCGGCCACCGTCAGACCGCCTCTCCCAACAGCCGGGGGATCGCCGTCTCGTGGACCTCGCGAAGCTCGGCGACCGTGGTCTCGAACATGCCGTCGAACACCACGCGAGGGCCGCCGGTCTCACCGAGCCGGGCCACCGGCACCCCGTGCGCCTCGGCGAGGCCCGCGAGCGCCTGCTCGTGCTCGGGCGCCACGCCCACGACGGCGCGCGACGCGCTCTCGCTGAACAGGGCGACGTGCGGGGGCAGGTCGGTCGCGATCGTGACGGCGAACCCGTTGCCGCCCTCGATCGCCGATTCCACGAGCGCGATCGCGAGGCCCCCGTCGGAGCAGTCGTGCGCGCTCGCCAACAGATCGGTCGAGGCGGCCTCGATCAGCAACGCGAGCAGCGCGCGCTCCTTGTCGAGATCGAGCGCCGGAGGTCGGCCCGCCACGACGCCCAGCACCACCTCGGCGAACTCCGACCCGCCGAGCTCCGGGAACGTCTCCCCCAGCAGGAACACGGAGAGCCCCGTCTTCGGGAAGCCGGTCGGCACCCGGAGACGGTGATCGTCGAGCAACCCGAGCATGCCGATCACCGGGGTCGGCCAGATCGAGGAGTCGCCGGACTCGTTGTAGAAGCTCACGTTGCCGCCGGTCACGGGCGTCTCGAGCGCGAGGCAGGCGTCGCGCATGCCCCTGATCGACTCGGCGAACTGCCACATCACGACGGGACGCTCGGGGTTGCCGAAGTTGAGGCAGTTCGTGATCGCCAGCGGCCGGGCGCCCGTGACCGCCACGTTGCGCGCGGCCTCAGCCACCGCGTGCATCGCCCCGAGGTGCGGATCGAGCGCTCCGAAGCGGCCCTTGCCATCGGTCGAGAGCGCCAACGCCTTCATCGTGCCGGGCAAGCGAACGATCGCCGCATCGCTGCCGGCTCCGGCGACCGTCTGCCCCTGCACGAGCGAGTCGTACTGCTGCCACACCCACCGCTTCGACGCTACGTTCGGCGATGCGAGCACGGCCCGCAACGAGTCGCGCAGATCGCCGTCGAAGGGCAGGAAGGTCGGGTCGTGGTCGACGCCGGACACCTCGACGTGCGCTTCGCGCGGGCGATCGTACTCGGGCCCCTCGTCGACGAGCGAGGTCGCCGGGACCTCGGCGACGACCCGACCCCCGTGCGTCACGGTCAGGCCGCCACCCTCGACGAGCTCCGCGATCACCGCGATCCGCAAGCCCCACCGCTCACAGACCGATCGCACCTCCTCGAGGCTCGACGGATGCACGATCGCGAGCATCCGTTCCTGCGACTCGCTCGTGAGGATCTCGAACGCCTCCATGCCCTGTTCGCGCAGCGGCACCGCATCGAGATCGAGTGCGGCGCCCATGCCCGCGCGCGCCGCCGATTCGCTGACCGCGCACGTGATGCCGGCGCCGCCGAGATCCTGCAGCCCCTCGAGCAGGCCGAGCGAGATCAGCTCGAGCGAGGCCTCGATCAGAAGCTTCTCGGCGAACGGATCGCCGATCTGCACGCTCGGGCGGGACTCCTCGCTCGTCTCGTCGAGCGTCGCGCTGGCGAGCACGCTCACCCCGCCGATGCCGTCGCGTCCGGTGGTCGCCCCGTAGAGGACCATGAACGAGCCGACGTGTGGTGTGAGCGAGGTGCCGGTCACGAGCGCCTCGGCTGGTGCGAGGCCCACGCACATCACGTCGACGGTCGGGTTGGCGGAGTGCGGGTCGGCGAACCGGATCTCGCCGCCCACGGTGGGGACCCCGATGCAGTTGCCGTACCCGCCGATGCCGGCGACCACGCCCTCGAGGAGCCAGCGATTGCGCGGCTCGGTGAGCGGGCCGAACATCAGCGGGTCGAGCAGCGCGACCGGGCGCGCTCCCATCGAGACGATGTCGCGCACGATGCCCCCGACCCCGGTCGCAGCTCCCTGGTAGGGCTCGATCGCGCTCGGGTGCGAGTGCGACTCCATCTTGAAGACCGCAGCCATCCCGTCGCCGACGTCGACCGC
Organism: uncultured Actinomycetes bacterium; assembly: GCA_963728665.1. GTDB lineage: Bacteria > Actinomycetota > UBA4738 > UBA4738 > HRBIN12 > JAOUEA01. The sequence continues at coordinate 91,408 of CAVSLG010000012.1, forward strand.
ACCGGCGTCCTGGCCCGGGCCGACCAGCACCGCGCTCCCCTCGGTCGGCAGCGTCCTCAGATGGATCTTCGACGACTTGTAGCTGCAGTGCTCCGACCACATCGCCCCGTACATCGCGAGCTCGGCCGGGCGCGGATCGCGCCCGAGCGTCTCGCGGATGCGCGCGAACTCGTCGTCGGCGAGGCCGAGCCGTCGATGCAGGGCCTCGGTGTCGCTCACGCCCGCGCCCCCGCCAGCGCGCTCGCGAGCAACGAGGCGAACAACGGCTGCCCCCCGGTCGGTCCGACGTCGGGGTCCACAGCATGCTCGGGATGCGGCATCAGACCCACCACATTGCCCGCCTCACTGCGCACGCCCGCGATCGCGTCGAGCGATCCGTTGGGGTTCGTGTGCTCGCCCACCTCGCCGCCACGATCGGCGTAGCGGAACACAACGAGGCCTTCCTCCTCGATGCGACGGAGCTGCTCCGGCGTGGCCACGTACTGCCCCTCACCGTGCTTGATCGGGATCTCGATCACCTCGCCGGGCACGAGCTCGCTCGTGACCGGGGTCTGTGACGTCTCCACCCGCAGGAACACGTCGCGGCAGATGAACCGCAGCGAGGCGTTGCGGATCAGCGCCCCTGGCAGCAACCCCGCCTCGCACAGGATCTGGAACCCATTGCAGATGCCGAGCACGGGGCCTCCACGGCCGGCGAACGCCCGCACCTCGTCGAGGATCGGGGCGTGGCCGGCGATCGCACCGCATCGCAGATAGTCGCCGTAGCTGAACCCGCCGGGCAGCACAACGGCGTCGACGCCACGCAGGTCGTGGTCGGCATGCCAGAGCGAGACGCCCCGTCCACCCATCGTCTCGACGGCGCGAAGCGCGTCACCGTCGTCGAGCGACCCGGGGAACGTGATCACGCCGACTCGGGGGGTCGCGACCTTCATCGCCTCAGGCCCTCTCCGTCGGGTACGGCGGACTCCAGCACCCGGAAGTCCTCGATCACCGGGTTCGAGAGCAGCCGCCGCGCGATCTCCACGACCTGGGCCCGCGCCTCGGGTTCGGTCGGCGCCTCGACGTCGAGTCGCACGTGGCGCCCCACGTGCACGTCGGAGACGCCGGAGAACCCGAGGGCCGGGAGCGAGGCTTCCACGGCCCTGCCCTGTGGATCGGCCAGGCCCGGCTTCAGCGTGACCAGCACCTCGAACGTGAGCTTCATGCGTGCTCCTCTCGAAGGCGATCGAGCACCGCCGAGTCAAGCGTCGGAGCGCCGACGACACCCATCGACGACAGGTACTCGTCGAAGGACCGGTCGGTCACGTGCTCGTACGCCTCGCGGTAGCGTGCCGCGGTGCCGTCGACGACGTCGGCGGGAAGGGAGGGCGGCGGCGGCTCGTGATCCCATCCGCTGGCATCGAGCCAATCGCGCACGTACTGCTTGTCGAAGCTGGGCTGCGCCTGCCCAGGTCGATAGGTGTCGGCGGGCCAGAAACGGCTGGAGTCGGGCGTTCCGACTTCGTCGACGAGTAGCAGCTCCCCGCCGGCGAACCCGAACTCGAACTTCGTGTCGGCGACGATCACGCCTCGCTCGGCCGCCGTCGTCGCGATCCGCTCGTAGATCTCGAGCGTCAACTCCTTGAGACGCTCGTACAGACCCCGTCCGACGATCTCGATCGCCTCGGCGGGGGTCACCGGGAGGTCGTGGCCCTCAGCAGCCTTCGTGGTCGGTGTGAAGATCGGCTCGGGCAACCGGTCGGACTCGACCAACCCCCCAGGAAGGCCGACACCGCAGACCGTCCGGGTCTCGCGATACTGGGACCATCCGCTGCCGCTCAGGTAGCCGCGCGCGACGCACTCGAGCGGCACGACGTCGGCGCGGCGCACGAGGATCGCCCGACCCGCCAGGCTCGGCTCGTCTGCGAACGGACCCGGGAACGCCCCCCGATCGGCGCTCAGCACGTGATCGCCGACCACGTCGCCGGTGCGGTCGAACCAGTAGAGCGAGAGCCCGGTCAGCACCCGGCCCTTGTTCGGGATCGGCTCCGGCAGCACGACGTCGTACGCGCTGATGCGATCGGTGGCGACGAGCAGCAGGGTCCCGTCGCCCGCATCGTAGACATCGCGGACCTTGCCGCGGGCGAGCAGCTGCCCTGCGTCGGTCACGAGGATCCCTCGACGGGAAGCTTCTCGAGCCGCTCGAACATCGGCCCCAGGTTGCGCAGGAACCGGGTGGGATCGAACAGCTCGGTGAGCGCGGCGTCGTCGAGCGCCGCACGCACCTGGGGATCGGCGGTCACGGCGTCGCGGAAGCCCGCGCCGTCGTCCCACGCCGCGGCGGCCGCGCGCTGCACGATGCGGTAGGCGTCGTCGCGTGAGAGGCCGGCGTCCACGAGGGCAAGCAGCACCGATTGGCTGTACGCGATGCCGCCGTTCGCGTCGAGGTTCTCCCGCATGCGATCGGGGAAGACGACGAGCCCGTCGACCACCTGCGCGAGGTCGCCGAGCATGAACGCCAACAACCCCGTCGCGTCGGGGAAGATCAGGCGCTCGGCGCTCGAGTGCGAGATGTCGCGTTCGTGCCACAGGGTGACGTTCTCGAGCGCGGCCACGGCGTGGCCCCGGATCACGCGGGCGAGGCCGCTCACGCGCTCGGAGACGACCGGGTTCCGCTTGTGCGGCATCGCGCTCGAGCCCTTCTGTCCCTCGGCGAACGGCTCCTGCACCTCCCGGACCTCGGTGCGAGCGAGATGACGGATCTCGGTCGCGATCGCGTCGAGCGTGGATGCGGTGATCGCGAGGGTCGCCATGTACTCGGCGTGGCGATCGCGCTGGATCACCTGGGTGCTCACCTCGGCGGGCGTGAGGCCGAGCCGTGCGCAGACGAGTTGTTCGACGCGCGGGTCCACGCTGCTGTAGGAGCCCACGACGCCGCTGATCGCGCCCACGCTCACCGCTTCGCGGGCTCGGCGCAGCCGCTCCCGGTCGCGATCGAGCTCGAACGCCCAAACCGCGAGCTTGTGTCCGAACGAGGTGGGCTCGGCGTGCACGCCGTGACTGCGCCCGATGATCGGCGTGGCGCGGTGCACCAGCGCCTGGCGCTTCACGACGGCCAGCAGCCGTTCGAGGTGAGCGAGCAGCACGTCGGCCGCCATGCGCAGCTGCACGCCGAACGCGGTGTCGAGCACGTCGCTCGACGTCAGGCCGTAGTGGATCCATCGGCCTTCCTCGCCGATCGAGCCGGCGACGACGTCGACGAACGCCGCGATGTCGTGGCGCGTGACACGCTCACGCTCGAGCACGGCCTCGACCGTGAACACCGCTCGCTCGCGACATGCGCGCGCGTCGGCGGGGGGCACGACCCCGAGCTCGGACCACGCCTCCACCGCGAGCAGCTCGATCTCGAGCCAGTGCCCGAGCCGGGCCTCGTCGGACCAGACCGCCGAGACCTGGGGCACGTCGTAGCGTGGGATCAAAGCTTCAGGCCCTCCGCCAGGTCGTCCTTGAACCGCCAGAGGGCGGCCTGCACCTCCGCGTCGCCGATGCCGACGATCTGGGCGGCCAGCACGGCCGCGTTGACGGCGGCGTCGACACCCACCGTCGCCACGGGCACACCGGTCGGCATCTGGGCGGTGATCGCGAGCGCCTCGTACCCGAGCATCTGCGGCGAGGTCGCGATCGGCACGCCGATCACCGGCAGGATCGTGCGAGCCGCGACGGCCGCCGCGAGGTGTCCCGACATGCCGGTCGAGCAGATGATCACCTTCAGCCCGCGCTCGAACGCCGTGCGCGCGTACTCGTCGACGAGATCGGGGTTCCGCGACGACGACATGATGCGGATCTCGTGGCCGATGCCGAACTTCTCGAGTATCAGCCCGGCCTGGCGCATCGTGCCCAGCTCGCTGGGCGAGGCCGCGAGGACCCCTGCCCGCGTCGTCTCGTCGTTCACGACTGCCGTCCTTCCCCCTCGAGCCGGACCACGTCGGCCGCGATATCCCGCCTGTGCGTCTTCCCGTCGAACGTGATGCGGTCGGCGGCCAGGTAGGCGATCGCACGGGCCTCGTCGACCGTGGCGCCGGTGCCCGTGACCGCCAGCACCCGTCCTCCTGCGGTCACCACTGTATCGCCGCGTCGTGCCGTGCCCGCATGGAAGACGGTCGCCCCCGGCACCGAGGCGGCCTCGGCCAGCCCGTCGATCGCCACGCCCGAGGTCGAGGAGGCCGGATACCCGCCGCTCGCGAGCACGACCGTCACGGCCGCGTCGCCGATCAGCGCGAGCTTCTCGTCGGCGAGGCGATCGGTGGCCGTGGCTTCCAGCAGATCGGCGAGGTCGCTCGCGAGCCTCGGGATCACCACCTCGGTCTCCGGGTCACCGAACCGGCAGTTGTACTCGAGCACCTTCGGGCCGTCGTCGGTGAGCATCAGCCCCGTGTAGAGCAGTCCTCGGTAGGCGATGCCACGGGCACGGAGCGCGTCGACCGTGTTCCCCACGATCGCCCAGATGCTCGCCTCGGTCGCGTTGTCGACCCACGGGAGCGGGGAGTACGCGCCCATGCCTCCGGTGTTCGGACCGGCGTCGCCGTCTCCGATGCGCTTGAAGTCCTGGCTGAGCGCGAGCGGCGCGACGGTGTGGGCGTCGACGAGCGCGAACGCCGAGACCTCGGGCCCCTCGAGCAGCTCCTCGACGACCACGGACGCGCCGGCCTCGCCGAAGGCACGTGCGTCGAGACAGTCGACGAGCGCGACGGCCGCCGCCTCGCGATCGCCCGCGACGGTGACGCCCTTGCCGGCCGCGAGCCCGTCGGCCTTCACCACGGCGCGCCCGCCGAGCTCGTCGACGAATGCGACCGCGGGTTCGACATCGGTGAACGTGGCGGCCCGTGCCGTGGGCACTCCCGCCTCGAGCATCAGCTCCTTGGCGTAGGACTTGGAACCCTCGAGCCGAGCTGCGTCGCGTTCCGGTCCGAACACCGCGAACCCGTTCGCCCGAAGGGCGTCGGCGAGCCCTGCGACGAGCGGTGCCTCGGGGCCGACCACGACGAGATCGGGGCGCTCGGTCGAGGCGAGCCCGACGAGCGCCTCGACGTCGTCGGCGGCGGCGGCCTCGACGGTACGGGCGAGGGCCGCGATGCCGGGGTTCCCGGGCGCGGCGACGATCTCGGTGACCCGCGGGCTGCGGGCCAGACCCCAGCACATCGCGTGCTCCCGGCCTCCTCCACCGACGACGAGCACCTTCATCGGGCAGCCCTCTCGGGTGCTCGTCGAGTCGCCATGGCAGGAGTCTACCGAGGGGCCTGCTCGAGCCTCGTGCGGTCGTCGTTCTCCGGGACCGGCGAGGCCAGCACCGAGACGAGCCCGCATGCGGTGGCCAATACCACGACCACCACCTCGGACCGCTGAGGGGCATCGAGCCAGACCGCCGGCACCACGGGCGATGCCATCAGCACGCCCGGCACGCGGCCCGTGAGGAAGCTCACGATCGCAGCCACGACGGCGAGCGCCAGCCCGATCCCGAGCACCCACGGAAACTCGGTGGCCGCCGGGAGCACCGTGCGAGTGGTCGGATCGTCGCCGGCGCCGAACGCGATCACCAGCACACCCCACGCCGCGATCGCGACCGCGGCGCCGATCGCGCTTGCCACCGCCACGCGGTCGAGCAGCCACGGGCCGCGGGCTGGCGGGCGGAGCGGCCCGGATCCGAGCGCTCGCGCCGTCGCGGAGCGAACCTCCGCGAACGATCGACTCCATGCGGCCGCCACAGGCGCAGGGAACCCCCGGGCCGAGATCACGCCGGCGACCTCGGCAATCGGCGCCGTGAAGAGCAGTGCCAGCGCCATCGTCTCGGGGTCGTCCAACAGCGCGCCGATCGAGATCGCCGGGAGCGCGACCACCGCCCCGGCGGTTCGCCCGGCCGCGAGGAACAGGATGCACGCCGCCGTGAACGCAGCCGCCGAAAGCACGGCGAGCCCCGTCGGAGGTTCGGACGGGAAGTCCTGCCCGGTGAGCCACGTGATCGCGATCGGCGCGGCGGCGAACAGCCCGAGCAACGTGAGCGTGAGCGCGATGCGACACAGCCGAGCGGCCAGGATCGGGCCGGCTGGAGCGATCACGCCACCGGCAGGCTCTGCTCGCGTGCCGGTCCCACGCTGACGAGGCTGGCCCGCACCCCGACGAGCTCTTCCATGCGGCGCACGTACGCCTGCGCCTGCTTCGGGAGCTCCTCGAACGCCTGGCACTCGTCGATCTCCTCGTGCCAACCCTCAAGCTCTTCGTAGATCGGACTGGCGTCGTGGAAGACCGACTGGTGTGGCGGCATGTCGTCGAACGTCTGCCCGTACGCGCGGTAACCGGTGCAGATCTTCACGGTCTCGAGGCCGCTCAGCACGTCGAGCTTCGTGATCACGATCTCGGTGAGTCCGTTCAACCGGGCGGCGTAGCGCCCGAGGCACGCGTCGAACCACCCGCAGCGTCGCTGGCGCCCCGTCACGGTGCCGAATTCCTTGCCGCGGGTGCCCAGCCGTTCGCCTACCTCGTCCATGAGCTCCGTCGGGAACGGCCCCGCCCCGACCCTCGTGATGTACGCCTTCGTGATGCCCACCACGCGGTCGACCCAGTGCGGGCCGATGCCGGCGCTCGCGAGGGCGCTGCCGGCGACCGGGTTCGACGACGTCACGAACGGATACGTGCCGTGGTCGAGGTCGAGCAGCACGCCCTGTGCCCCCTCGAACATCACGTGCTTGCCGCCGTGCAGGGCCCCGTACAACAGCGCTCCCGTATCGACCACGTGTGGCTGGATGCGCTCGGCGAGCCCCATGTACTCATCGACGATGCGCTCTGCATCGAGCGGCAGTCGGTTGTAGATCTTCGTGAGGATCAGGTTCTTCTCACGCAGCACGACCTCGAGCTTCTCGCGGAAGATCTTCTCGTCGAACAGGTCCTGGATGCGCAGGCCGATGCGCGCGGCCTTGTCGCCGTAGGCGGGTCCGATGCCGCGCTTCGTGGTGCCGAGAGCGTTCTTGCCCAGGAACCGCTCCGTCACCTTCTCGATCTCGAGGTGGTACGGCATGATCAAGTGCGCGTTGCCGCTCACGACGAGTCGGGAGACATCGACTCCGGTCTCGCGGACCTGATCCATCTCCTTCATCAGGTGGCGCGGGTCCACGACGACCCCGTCGGCGATCACCGACGTGATGTGCGGATAGAGGATGCCCGAGGGGATCAGCTGCAGCTTCAACAACCGACCCTCGGCGATCACGGTGTGGCCCGCGTTGTTCCCGCCCTGGTAGCGGACCACGTAGTCCATGCGATCGGCGAGGTAGTCGACCGCCTTGCCCTTGCCTTCGTCTCCCCACTGGGTGCCGAGCACGATGGAAGCAGGCATGACGCGGGAAGTCTACCGGTGGGAGCATCCGGTCCGTCATGCGCTCGACCACTGAAGGCCCCACGATCGACCGGATCACGCTGCGGTTTCGGGATCCGACGCTCGAGCGGCCGTTCCTCGACGACTTCTCGGGCACGTCCGCACGCCGATCCGCATCGCGTACGGGCTCGGCATCGTGATGTGGGTGCTCTGGGGCCTCGTCGTGCGGGTCGCTGCTGAGCGGTCATCACCGCCCCGAAGACCCGAGTCGTGACGACCGTGTGACGCTGGCGGGAAAACGGGCTCGGATACGTGGCAACGAGGTCCGACGGGGGTACAACTCCCTGCATGGAACGCAACGACCTTCTCCACTCGCTGACGTCGGCGGCGACCCCGCACGAGACGTCGAGCGCCATGTCCGAAGCCCGCTCATGGTTGGCTGAACACCCCGATGACGACGCCGTCCGTGAGGCCGTGCAGCACCTGGCGCGCATGGAGCGCGAACGCTGGGGGCTGAGCAGCGCCCACCGCTGACCGAGCGCGGTGCGCACCCTCTCCGAACGGCAGCTGAACCGGGCGCTGCTCGCACGACAACTCCTGCTCGACCGGACCGACCTGCCGCTGTCGCGCGCTGTGGAGCGTGTCGGAGGTCTCCAAACCCAGTACTCGCCGAGCGCGTATATCGGTGCATGGTCGAGGCTGAACGGTTCGAGCGACGGTCCATGACCGAGGTCCTCGAACGACAAAGGCTGATCCAGGCGACCCTGAGCGGGTCACGATCCACATGGCGTCGCGTCGGGACTTCTGCCCGATCGCGCTCGCCGTGCGCAAACCGGGTCGGGCCTGGTGGCTCGCGGCACGGACGGGTCACGATCGACCCCTTCGACCCGCTTCCCGCCCGGGAGGCACGGGCGGTGCGAGACGAGGCGGAACGGCTCGACTCCTTCCTGGCATAGCAGCATCACGGGCCCGTCCCTGCCTTGACGCTGATTCGATATTGTGTACTAAATGCTATCTGCACCTGCCTTCACGGCTGACGCGATCGAGCGAGGGGGTGGATGGATCGAGAGGCAGGTGCGCCGAGAGGGGTTCTCGAGGCTGATCCCGCCCACGTCACGGCGACACACGGTGGCGGGCGGACGACCACCCGATGAGGGGGACAGGATGCAGAAGAGTGGTTGGCTGAGATCGATCGCGTTGCTCAGCGCGCTCGCTCTCATCGCGGTCGCGTGTGGCGATGATTCGGGAGGGGAATCGGGCGGCGACGAGCGCTCGATCGTCCGGTTCGCGTTCTCACCAGACCCGGTGATCGACTGGATGAACGATCAGGGGATCATCCCCGAGTACGAGGAGAAGTGGAACGTTCGACTCGTCACGACCTCGACATGGGACGAGTTCGCGTTCTTCGCAGGGGGGCACGGCGACATCGTCTCGATGGCGACGTACGAGACGCCGCTCCTCGAAGAGGAGACGGGCGTCGACACCGTGACCTTCGGTGCGTACAACAACCTGCGCGTGCCCGTGTTCGTGCGAGCCGACAGCGACTACGAGACGCTCGACGACCTGAAGGGCGAGGTCGTCGCAGTGCCCGGTCCGGTCTCGTCCACGATCGTGTGGGGCATGTTCGTCAAGGACTGGTACGGGAGTGACTTCTGCATCGAGCGGCCTGACGGCAGCGACTGCGCCGACTACGACCTGCGTGAGGGCGATCACTTCGCGAACATGGACCTGCTGCTTCGCGGCGACATCGAAGCGTGCGTCTGCATCCCCGAGGCGGGCTTCCCGTACTGGCGCACAGGCGAGATCCGGGCGCTGTACGAGCCGACGAACCCACCGTGGGAGATCTACGCCGAGCAGTACGCCGAAGGGCACAAGGGCCTGAACGGGAACAATTTCGTCGCTCGCAAGGACTGGTATGACTCCCACCCGAACGAGGTCGCCTTCTTCCTCGACCTCTGGGAGCGCGGCATCCAGGAGTGGCAGGAGAACAAGGAAGAGATCATCCGGACGTACCCGCAGCACTTCGCTGTCGAGGAAGAGGCCGACGTCGACTTCGCGGTCGACTACATGGTGGAACACGACTTCTTCACCGACACCGTCTACCTCAATCAGGAGTGGATCGACAACGAGACCGCTGTCTACGACCTGATGAAGCAGACCGGCTGGATGAACTCGGACTCCGAGATCCCCGAGTTCGTGGCCACCGAGCCGAGCGAACCCCCAGCATGACCGGATAGCGACTCGAACCCCATCCCGTATGCCCACGAGCACGGGGCCGCTCACGGCCCCGTGCTCCTACGGAGGACAGGAGCGAGCCAGAGGTGTCGACAGAGACCGTTCGAACCGCACCACGCAAGCTGCTCCCGAGGGGATGGCTCGGCGGGGATCATCTCGCACCGAAGTACCGCCTCTGGCGGCTCGCCGGGTACGCGCTGTTCATCGGGATCTGGGCCGTGCTCTCCGCGTACTTCTTCGAGCCGTTCGTGCTGCCGTCTCCCACGGAAGTGATCCGGGAGATGTGGGACATCGTCCGGTCCGGGCGATTTCTGGGTGACCGTCTGGGCGACGATCAAGCACCTCGCGATCGGCTTCTCGATCGCGTTCGTGCTCGGCACCACGGTCGGGATCATGATGGGGCGCAGCGCCTATTGGGACGGGTTCTTCCGCGACTACGTGATGCTCACCCTCACGACGCCCGGACTCGTGTTCGCGCTGATCGCCGTGATGATCTTCGGTCTCTCCGCGTGGGGTCCGATCGTCGCGATCGTGCTCACCACGCTCCCCCACGTGACGATCAACGTTGTCGAGGGTGTGCGTGCGATCCCTCGCGACCTGAGCGACATGGCCACCGCGTTCGGCGTGACGCGCAGCACACAGATCCGCTCCATCGTGTTGCCGGCGGTGGCGCCCTTCCTGTTCACGGCCGCTCGCTACGGGTTCGCGATCGCCTGGAAGATCACGGCTCTCACGGAGCTGTTCGGGGGTGCCGACGGCATCGGCATCCAGATCCGCGTGCAGTTCCAGTTCTTCAACATCGCAGGTGTCCTCGCGTGGGCCTTCTTCCTCGTGGGCTTCTCGCTCATCACCGAGCGGTTGGTGCTGCAGCGCATCGAGGATCACTTCTTCCGGTGGCGCCCGAAGGCGTTCGTGTGAGGGGATGACGATGCAGACGACCACACGGACCACGACACCCGCCACCACGCCCTCGTCCGCCCGCCCCCCGCTGCGTACCCGTCTCGCGCGAGCACTCACGACGCCGCGAGCCGCGCGCATCACCTTCCCCTTCGTGTTCGTCCTCCTGTGGGCCTTGATCGTCCCATTGCTCCCCTCACGCATCCTCCCGACGCCTCTGGAGGTCGCCGAGGAGATGTGGACAGATGCTGATCGACGGCACCGTCGTGGAGGCGTTCTCGATCAGCCTCTTCCGCCTGCTGCTCGGCTTCACCCTCGCCCTCGTGATCGGTGGGGTGCTCGGCCTCGCGATGGGGGTCTCCCCGCGCATCAACGCGATGCTGCACGACTTCGTCGTCGTGGGGCTCACGTTCCCGTACCTGATCTGGGGATTGCTGGTGGCGATGTGGTTCGGCTTCGAGCCGTACGGACCGATCATCGTGGTGATCATCGCCGCGCTGCCGTACGTGATGCTCAACATCTCCGAGGGTGTCCGAGACGTCTCGAAGGATCTGCGAGACATGGCCTCCGCGTACGAGGTGCCGCAGCAGCGCGTGATTCGCAACCTCGTGTTGCCCTCGCTCAGCCCGTTCTTCTTCGCCTCGCTGCGGTACGGCCTCGCCAACGGTTGGAAGGGGCTCGTGCTCGCCGAGGTGTTCGCAGCGGTGTCGGGCGCGGGTTATGTGATCAACGAGTTCCGCGACTACGGCAACTTCGCTGGCATCATCTCGATGGCGCTCTACTTCGCGGTCTTCTCGATCATCGTCGAGCGCCTCGTGTTCGGCCGGCTCTCCACGCGGGTGTTCCGCTGGCGTCCGACGATCGCCGCCGAGGTCACCGAGCCTCCGGAAGATAGCGACACCCTGATGCTTTCAGCCCGGATCGACCCGACCCAAGGAGGTAACGAGCGTGGCCACGGTGAAGGTGACGAACCTGCGGAAGGTCTTCGACGGCCAAGATCGGCCGGTCGTGGCACTCGACGACGTCTCGTTCGAGGCCTCCGGGCATACGTTCGTTTCGATCGTCGGACCGTCGGGCTGCGGCAAGTCGACCCTGTTGAACATCCTGGCCGGGGTCGAGACGCCGTCATCGGGCAGGTCGAGATCACCGAGAACGGTTCCCGGGCCCGCGTGGGCTACGTCTTCCAGGCACCACGTCTGCTCCCGTGGCGCTCGGTGATCGACAACATGCTGTTCGTGCAATCCGATCGCTCCGAAGAGACGGCGAACCGAGCCGCCCGCTACCTCGAGATGGTCGGCCTCGCCGACCACCAGAAGATGGCCCGCCCAGCTCTCGGGCGGTATGCAGCAGCGGGTCGGCATCGCGCGCGCGTTCTCCATCGAACCCGACGCCCTGCTGATGGACGAACCGTTCAGCCACCTCGATGCGATCACGGCCCGCGGGCTGCGCCGCGAGCTCTACTCGATGTGGCGGGAGACGAAGAAGACGGTGCTGTTCGTCACCCACGACGTGGGCGAGGCGGTCGAGCTCTCGAACCGCATCGTGATCCTCGCCAAGGGCGGGAAGCTCCGCGAGGACGTCGAGGTCGACCTGCCGTACCCGCGCGACCCGGCCGACGACAAGGTCGCGCTGATGAAGGCCGATGTGCTGCGACAGTTCGAGGAGCTGGACCTGATCGCCACCTGAGCGATCACCCATCGCCACACGAAGGAAGGAGAGCGCACGCGATGAGCAAGATCACGTTCGACCGCGACACCGACAACGAGGTCGCATCGTCGTACTCCGATGCCCGCGGCCCCGTGCTGCGCAGCGACAAGATCGAGGTGACCCAGGCCTTCTTCGGCAAGGGAAAGGGCGCGAAGACCCACGCTCATCCCGAGGAGCAGGTCTTCATCATCATGCAGGGACGTCTCCGGGTGACGTGTAACGGCGAGACGTACGAGTGCGGCGTGGGTGAGGGCTGCTTCCACCCCTCGAACGCCGAGCACACCGTCGAGGCGCTCGAGGACGTCGTCGCGGTCAGCTTCAAGAACCTCGTGGATCCCAACTACGAGCAGACCGGCGAGCTGCGCTGACCTCGGTCCGCGCGAACGCCCGCTGAGAGGAAGGAGCAGCGACCATGCCGTTCGTCGTCTTCGACGAGGTCGACAAAGAGTTCGTCACCCCGAAGTACTCCACCGCCTTCGGAGAGCTCGTCACCGGTGAGCACATCGAGGTGGGCCGGCTCTCGTTCGAGAAGGGCACCGGTGCGGTCGAGCATCAGCATCCGCACGAGCAGGTGATGTACGTGATCTCCGGGCATCTGTCCGTCGATCTCGCCGGAGAGCACGCGGAGCTCGGACCAGGCATGGCGTTCCACGCCCTGCCGAACCAACCGCACAAGGTGCAGGCGGTCGAGGACACCCAGGTCCTTAGCTGCAAGCACGTGATCGAAGGCGTCGGGCACAAGATCTGACCCCTCCCGACGAGTTCGCCCCCCCGGGTCCCGCGGCGACGCCGCGGGACCCGTACCCCTTCCTGGCCGCGGAGCTCGTCTTCGCCGGCCTCGCCGGCACCGTCGTCAACACCTCCGTCACCGTCGCCATCGCGGCGATCGCCGACGACTTCGACGCATCGATATCGACCGTCGCCGTGACGGTGCTGCTCCTGAACGTGGCGATGGCATTCCTGATGCCGCTCGCGGGGGTCGCCGTGCGAGCCTTCGGCTCGCGCCGGGTACTCGTGGCGACCGGGTCGGTCGTGGTCGTGGCGTCGGTCCTGGTCGCGCTCGCGCCGGGGATCGTCGTGCTCGCCATCGCGCGGTTCGCTCAGGGTGCGGGCCTGGCCGCCATCGTCCCTACCTCGGTCCAGGTGACCACGCAGATGCTCGACGCCGACCGGCGAGCGCGGGCACTGGGGTGGTGGGCGGCCTCCAACGGTCTCGGGCTGGCATTCGCCCCGGTGATCGGTGGGCTGCTGATCGACCTGGCGGGGTGGCGCTGGGTCGCCGTGCCCTCGGTGCTCGTCGCGCTCGGACTCGTGATCACGGCCCGGCTCGGGATCCCGGGCTCACTGCGCCAGGACCCCGGGATCACCACGCGGGAGATGGCGTCCCTCGGGCTCGTGACCGGCATGCTGATGTCATCGTTCGCGGCGGCATCGGTCGGCGCGTGGCCCGTCGCGGCCGGGTGCCTGCTCGTGAGCGCCGCGGCGTTCGGGGAGGCCCGACGCCGTTACCAGCGTTTCGGCGCGCTCGCGACGCTCGTGGAGTGGGCCCGGGAACGGGCGGTGAGGCGGACGGCATCGGGAGCCGGGCTCCAGATGCTCGTCAACGGCATGGTGCAGGTCACGGTGCCGGCATGGCTCGTGGTCTCGGGTCTGTTGAGCGCCGGCCCCGCCGCGATCGTGCTGATGGCGATGACACTCACGATGGCGGTGATGGGACCCGTGACCGGGCGGGCCGCCGCCGTGCCCTACGATCGCTGGTTCCGGGCCGGCCTGCTGGCGTGCGCCGCCGGAGTCGGCCTGCTCGCCGTCGCTGCTGGCCCGGGCCCGTGGTGGCTGACGCCGGCCGCCCTCGTGGTCGTCGGCGTCGGTGCCGGATGCCTGCTCTCACCATCGTTGACGGCCTTCAGTCACACCGACGCCGGCGCCAACACGGTCGGGCTCTCGATGTTCAACATGCTCCGCCTCAGCTCGTTCGCCATCGGGGGACTGATCGGGGGCGCGGCTCTAGACCACGGCGCGCCTTGGGTGGCCTTCGCGTTCGCGGCGCTCGCCTGCGCGGTCGCGTCGATCGGCGCGCCGGATGCGACCGAAGAGGGGCCTCATCCGCGAAATGCCGTGTGAGCCGACCCCCGAACACCGGCCTGGCTCCGTGGTCGCCTCACCCCACATCAGATTGTGTATTATGTTCGAACTACGAGAGGGGGACCGCCCTGCGAGCCATCCTGCTGGAGCGGCCGGGACACGTCGAACCTCGCCGGATCGCCCCCCCTCGACTCGAGCACCCTCACGACGTGCTAGTGGGCGTGCGCTCGGTAGGCGTGTGCGGCACGGACGTCAGCATCTTCGATGGGTCGATCCCGGTCGACTACCCGCGTGTGCTGGGCCACGAGATCGTGGGTCAGGTGCTCAACGGCGAGACGCCGTTCCCGCACGGCGCGAGGGTGATCCTCGACCCGAACATCGCGTGTGGCGTATGCGACCGATGCGCCGAGGGCCGAGAGAACATCTGCGGGACGGCCCGGTTGCTCGGGCGCGACCGTGACGGCGGTCTGCAGGAACGCCTCGTCGTACCCGGCGTCGAACCTGTACGCCGTTCCCACGGGCGGTTCCCGACCACGTCGCGCCGCGATCCAGATGCTCCGACGTGCGTGCACGGGCAGCGGCTCGCGGCGATCCGCCCCCGGCGAGTCCGTCGCCGTCGTGGGGCTCGGCGTGACCGGACTCGATGCACGTGCAGCTCGCGGCGATGTACGGCGCGGCGCCGATCGTGGGCGTCACCCGGTCGCCCGAGAAGCTGGCGATGGGAACGGCAATGGGCGCTGACCCTCGCGGCGGCGGCGGACGAGCCCCGACGCTGGAGACATCGTGTCCGTGAGGCGACCGGCGGCGGCGCCGACCTCGTGATCGAGAGCGCGGGTGCCGTGGCAACGCTCGGCCTGGCGGTGCGGTGGCGCGGCCGGGCGGGCGGGTGCTCGCCTACGGCACGATCACGGAGGTCCGAGGGTCCGTTCCCGTACTACGAGCTGTACTACAAGGAGCTCGGCGTGATCAGCCCCCGCGCGGCGACGGCGTCCGACATGGTCGCGGCGTCGCTGTCGTCGCCGCCGGCGTCGTTGGACCTCGAGCCCCTGGTGACCGATCGAGTGCCGCTCGAGGGCATCGGCGAGGTGCTCGCCGGCGGTCGGCGGCGCAGACCTGCTCAAGACCGTGGTCGAGGTCTGAGGCGCCACGATGCGTGCGATGGCGGTGACGGCCTACGGCGAAACCGCTCGCACCGATCGACGTGGCCGAACCGGATGTCCGCGACGGGCAGGCGCTGCTGGCGTCGAGGCATGCGGGGTGTGCTTCTCCGACCTGAAGACCGCTCGTGGGCTCATGCCGTTCAGCGACGACCTCATCCTGCCACACGTGCCGGGCCACGAGATCGCGGGAAGGGTGTTGGAGACGAACCCCCCGGGCTCATGCCCGAAGGTGTGCTCGTCGCGGTGTTCCATTACTGGCCGTGCGGACGATGTGCCGCGTGCCGTCGAGGCGACGAGACCCTCTGCGCGGCGCTGGAGGCCTGGGTGGGGTTCACCCACCCGGGCGGGTTCCAGGAACGGTTGGCGGTTCCCGTCGATCGGCTGGTGCCGATACCCGAGGGCATCGGCGCGGCGCATGCCGCGCCGATGACGTGCGCCCTCGGCACGGCGTACCGGGCCGTCGTCACACGAGGCCGGGTGCGAGCCGGGAACCCGGATCGTGGTGCATCGGGACTCGGGGGCGTCGGCATCCACGCGGCGCAGATCGCGGCCGCGCGGGGGCGCAGGTAACGTGGGGTCGATCGGCATGCCGCGATCCGCCGCCCTCGCGGCTGATCTGGGTATCGACGTGCGATCGGAGCGACGACGAAGCCGCGACGCAGGCGCCATGCTCGACGCGACCGATGGCGATGGCGCTCGACGTCGTGATCGACACCGTCGGTCACGAGATACACTCTCGACCTCGCCGCCGGCATCGACGCGCAGGGCGGTCGCGTCGTCGGCGTCGGCTACTCCCCGTCGACCGCACCTCCGCGTCGCGACGCTGCGGTTCGTGCTGGGTGAGCTCGAGTTCGTCGGATCGCGGTTCGCGCACCGCGACGAGCTGGACCGGGCCGTGCGGCTTGTGGCGGCGGTGAAGGGTGCGACCGAGTCGTGGGCCTCGTTCGCCCGCTCGACGAGATCAACGAGGTCTTCGAGGCGCTCGAGGCGGGCCTGGTGGTCGGCCGGGCGGTGCTCGACGTCTCGGAGCGTGCAGCACACGCATCGGGCGTGACGCCGCGTCCCGGAGGCTGACGATGTATCCGATATCGTACAAACGGAGGATGACCATGGGAGCCAGACGAAGACCGTACTCGGGCGAGACACGACCGCGAAGGTGGTGGCGGGCCGGCTCCGCGACGAGATCCAGGAAGGCGCGCTCGCGCCCGGCACCCGGCTCCGCCAGAACGAGGTGGCCGAGCGGTTCGGGGTCAGCACGACACCGGTCAGGGAAGCGTTCGCCCAGCTCCAGGCCGAGGGCCTGGTCCGGATCGACCCGCATCGCGGCGCCGTCGTCTTCCACCCCACCGCCGAGGATCTCCTCGAGTACTACGAGATCCGCGAGGTGCTCGAGTCGCTCGCCGTGACGCACGCGATCGCGATGCTCACACCGCGCAGGTCTCGCGCGAGCTGACCGACCTGATCGGCCGCATGCGGCGAACGAGCGACGCGCGGCGGTGGCTCCGGCTGAACGACGAATTCCACCTGAAGTTGTACGAGTGCGCGCGGACGACCGCACCTCACGTCGCTGATCGATAACCTGCGCGACGCATCGACGCCGTACATCTACATGTTCGTGGCCAAGCGCAAGCCATCGGATCAAGCGAATGACGAGCACCAGGAGATCCTCGACGCATGCGTCCGCGGCGACGCGAAGGCCGCCCAGCGCGCGATCCAGCGATCACCTGCGCCACGCCTCGACGGAGAGCTCGCCGAGCAGCTGGGTGGCTCCGATGCATCGGACGCGTCGGCCGAGCGACCGCGAGGCGGCGTGCCTGGAGCTATCCGCCCGGCGCGAACGATGACGCATACCGAAGGCTCTGTGGTCGAGCTGCACGACGTCGTCGTGCGCATCGACGGGCGCGTGGTGCTCGGCCCCATATCCCTGCGCATCGACGCGGGCGAGCGCTGGGTCGCTGCATCGGCCCCAACGGCGGTGGGAAGACGACGTTGTTCTCGGTCGATCGGGTGCGCGCCGACAGCCGTCGTCGGGCTCGGCCCGCGTGCTCGGCCTCACCTTCGGACGTGGCGACGTGCGCGCGGTGCATGCGGACGTGGGCCACTCGAGTCACTCGCTCACGGAGATCTTCCCGCCGCAGCTTCGCGTCATCGACCTGGTGCTGACGGGAAAGCGAGCCGCCCTGTCGCCGTGGCTTCAGTCCTACGGGGAGGACGACCGCGCTCGAGCGCGCCGGCGTCTGGAGGCCGTCGGGTGCGGCGCCCTCGCCGACCGGGTGTTCGCCACGTGTAGCCAGGGTGAGCGACAGCGGGTGCTGCTCGCCCGAGCGATGTTCGGCGAGCCGCGCATGCTCGTGCTCGACGAGCCCTCGGCCGGGCTCGACCTCCCCGCGCGTGAGTCGTTGATCAGAGCGATCGAGCGGGCGTCGGCCGACGACCCGCAGCTGGTCGTCGTGCTCGCCACCCACCACCTCGAGGAGGTGCCGCCATCGGCGACCCATGCGGCTTTGCTCCGCGAGGGTCTCCTCGTGGCCGGCGGACCGATCGAGGCGGTGCTCACGCCCGAGCACCTACGAGCCTGCTTCGACATCGGCATCGAAGTGGAGCGGCGCCACGGTCGCTGGGTCGCGTTCGCCCGGCCGAGCGGGCTCAGCCCGGGAGACCCGGCCGAACGGGCTCAGCCCTGGGTGAGCCCCGAGCTCGCGGGCGTTCACCGCGTACGGAGGCACACGCCCGGCCAGCGCTTCGATCACCTGCTCGCGCGGCCTTGCGCTGCAGCTCGGCCACCGACTCCTCGCTGTAGAAGGCGGCGTGCGGCGTGACGATCACATCGGGACGCGAGAGCAGGGGGTCGTCGGAGGCGGGGGGTTCGCTCTCGAGCACGTCGAGCGCGGCGCCTCCCAGCGAGCCCGCAGCGAGCGCATCGCGCAGCAGCGTCGAGGTCGACGAGCGGCCCGCGCGAGGTGTTCACGAGCAACGCGTCATGCGGACATCGCCGCGAGCTCCGCCGCCCCGATCAGGTGCCGGGTCTCCTCGGTGAGCGGCGCATGCAGCGAGATCACGTCGGCAGCGGCGAGCAGCGGTCTCGAGGTCCATCGGCTCGGCGCCGGCGGCGGCGATGTCCTCGTCGCGACAGGAACGGATCGAACGGCCAGAGCGGATAGCCGATGGCCGCGGCCTTCGCCGCGAGCGTTCGCGCGATCCGGCCGAACCCGACGAGCCCGAGCGTCCGACCGCGGAGCGGTGGAGCGGGGCGGCATCCATCGGGCTCCATGCGCCCGTCGTGCACCTGCCGGTCGAGTCGCACCACACCGCGGCCGAGCGCCAGGATGAGCGCGAGCGCGTGGTCCGAGACCTCGTCGATGCAGTAGTCGGGCACATTCGTGACGACGATGCCGGCCTCGGTCGCCGTCGGCGACGTCGATCGTGTCGAGCCCGATGCCGTAGCGCGCGATGATACGGCACCCCTCGAGCGCGCCGGTGAGTCGCGGGGGATCGGCGTGTAGCAGTTGAGCACCGCGTCGGCGCCGCGGAGCGCCCGGCGCACCTCGTCGGGCTCGAGGCGTTGCCTTCGAACCGCAGCTCGTGACCGGCCTCGGCGAGCATCGACCGCTCCTGATCGAGGTCCGGGAAGACGTGGTCGGTGACCGCGACGACCGCCATACTCGCCTCAGCCCTCGAGGTTGAGCAGGCGGGCGGCGTTGCCGCCGAGGATCTGCGCCCGCTCGTTGTCGCTCAGCCCCTCGACCGAGCAGATCAGCTCGCACGGGATCGTCCTCGCCCATGTCGTACGGGTAGTCGGTGCCCAGGAGCACGTGGTCGGCGCCGTAACGCGACGATCAGCGTCGCCAGCTCGTAGCTGTCGTACAGCATCGTGTCGAAGAAGAGCCGCTTCAGGTACTCGCTCGGCGGATGGTCCGGGATGAACTCGCGCACGTCCGCGCGTTCCCGCCAGGCGTGGTCGTACCGCGCCGGGTACGACGGCAGGTATCCGCCACCGTGCACCACGCAGATCTTCAGGTCGGGCACGCGCTCGAGCACCCCTCCGAAGATCAGCCGCGCCAGGAACACCGTCGAGTCCAGCGGCATGCCGATCGTGTTGATCAGGTAGTACGCGGCCAACCGCTCGCCGTGCGTGAACCCGTTGCGGGTGCACCACGACCAGCAGGTCGAGATCGCGGCACCGCTCGAAGAACGGCAGGAACCGCGGATCGTCGAAGTCCAGTCGCCGTTCACGTTCGTGCAGATCTCGATGCCCGGGAACCGCAGGTCGTGCGCGATCCGGTCGAGCTCGTCGAGCGTGGCGGCGACGTCCTGCAGCGGCACGGTGCCGAGGCCCACGAAGCGGTCGGGGTGCTCGGCCACGATCCCGCGAGGTTGTCGTTCTGCATGCGGGCGAGCTTCCGCCCGAGGTCGGGCTCGGCCCAGTAGTAGTACTGGGGCGGGGCCACCGAGATCGCCTGGATGTCGATGCCCATCGCGATCCATGTCGCGCAGGCGCTCCTCGGGCACGGTGAGCTTGGGCACGATCTCGGCGAAGTGCGCCTTGTTGTAGGCCGTCGCTCGCGGGCCCCGAGAGAATGGAGAACGGGTCCTTCTCAGGACGGTAGGAATGCTGCGCCAGATCCTCGGCATCGGTCGACCACCACGTGGCAGTGGATGTCGATCGTCACGGCGCCGTCGGGACGCGCCACCTCGTCGGTCATCCGCTTCCTCCGTCCGTCACCCTATGCACCGACCTCGAGTCGATCGTCGAACCCCGCGGCCTCGCTCGAGCACGGCGATCGACCCCGTGTATCCATCGACCGCGACCAGCGCGCCTGAGGGCGGGACGCCTCGTTCACCGAAGTCCGGGCTCGTCACCGCGGGCACGCCGAGAGACCGAGCGACCTCGAACAGGTGCGCGCCCTCGCTCCCGTCGACGGTGACGAGCCCGGCACACCCCCAGAGCAGGGGTGCGATCTGCGGAACCGGTCGTTGCGCGACCAGCACGGCTCGTGGCCCGGGACGCGTAGCGCCGGCCACCAAGCGATGGAGGCGACCCGCCCCGAGGCCCGGCGCGACCGTCTCACCGATCGACACGACGCCCGCCGAGGCGACAACGGCGGACACGAACGATCTCCCATCGGTCGGCACCCTGCGCGATCTGGTGCCGGGCGCCGCCGGGACCATCGAGCGCCGTGCGGAGCCGATCCGGCGTCATCCGCCAGACCTGGGCGGGATGCGCGAGCACGCCCGCCGCCGCGAGCGACACGCCCACGCCGCGCCACAGCCCGAGCAGCCTGGCGGCTGCCGCAGGGTCGGGCGGTCGGAGCGCGTCGATCACGGGGGTCACCGCATCGGCCTTGCCGGCGAGCACCGAGCGCGACACCTCGGCCCACCTCGAGGACCCGTCGTCGGGGTCGAAACCCCAGACGTGCGCCCGAAGCTCCGCAGCGATCTCCTCGGCTTCGCGGGCCGCCGACGAGGGATCGCCGACGTCGAGGGCCGGCGCGTCGGGGATCCGGTCGAGCGCGACGGCCCACGGCATCACCTCCGCCTCACCGAGCGGGCCGGGGAACCTGACCGCCAGCCGGGCCATCCGTTCCTCGAGCGCGGATACACGTTGCACCGGCACAGCCTCCGGGATCCTCCGGGGTCGAGCCGGTGCCCGCCTGACCTGCAACAGGGAGACGATCGACGCGTGCACGCCCCACTCGATCGAACCGTCGCCGAGCGCTGCCAGCACCTCGCGGGCCGTGCGAGCGACCGTGCGCAGGCACTCGGCGCCCGCCGGGTCGGTGGGCGCTTCGTGGCGGAGCTCGCCTCCTGGACCGACCGTCGACACGACGCCGGTGCGCCGGCCACCCACCAGAGCCGCCGGCGACCCGTCCACGGAGACGATGCGGACGCCGCCGTCCGCTTCGACCGTAGCGATGCCTCCCGCGTCGAAGGGCATCCAGGGCTGCACCAGGACCTCGAGGTCGACGTCCGCGAGCGTGATGCCCGCCGCCGCGCATCGCTCCAAGGCCTCCCTCGTGAACGACGAAGCGACACATCCGACCACGGCGGTCTCGACGTCATCGAGACCGACCTCGTGGTACGTCGCGAACGCGCCCGAGAACGCCGGATCGCCGTCGAGCGGGGTCGACGATCGGATCACGGCTCCGTGAGTGAACCCGGCGCAGACCGCACGGACCGCGGCGATGACGTCGGGGGCAGGCCGGCACCCGCTCACCGCGAGCTGCGCGGCGGCGGGACTGCCGGTCTCGAGGGCCTCGGCGCCCGCGATCCACAGCGGCTCCAGCGCAGCGGCCGGCACGACCCATCCCGGCAGGACCGGCGACCCGGCGCGCATGGCGCGAGCGAGGCTGGCGGCCTTGCTCCCGGTCTGCCGCGCAGCACGCGGGGATCGTCGAGCGCGAGGAGCTCGTGCACGATCAGTCCACGACCGTGATCTCGTCGATCGGGAACGAGGTGATCAGCTCGTGACCGGTGTCGGTCACGACGAGCATCTCCTCGAGCCGCACCCCGAACTCGTGCACCTTCCCGTGCTGGGTCTCGAGCGCGAAGACCATGCCCGGCTTGATCTCGATCGGGTGGTCGAGCGACCAGATGCGAGAGATGACCGGCTGGTCGTACTGGGCGAGCCCGAGCCCATGGCCCCACAGGTTCGCGGCGGCCTCGTCCTCGTCGGCGTAACCCCACGTGTCCATCGCGCTGGGCCACTTCGAGGCGATGTCGCGCGTGGTGACACCCGGCGCACGGCGTCGATCGAGTCGCGCAGCCACGTCAGCGCCGTGTCGTAGTAGCGCTTCATCTCGTCGGTCGGCTTCCCACCGACGCAGTACGTGCGGTACACGCATGACTTGAAGCCGTTCCAGGTCAGCGCCGCGACGTCGATGATCACGAGCTCGCCCGGCCGGATGATGCGGTCGGAGAAGTTCCGCCAGTTCGGCCACGCGTTCGGCCCCGACGAGACGATCACGTCCTCGACGTCTTCCACGCCGGGGAACGAGTAGAGGTACTCGAACCCATGGGCCGCGACCTGGTTCTCGGTGAGGCCGGGTCGGATGAACTGCGTCATCTCGTAGTGCAGTGCGTCGCACATCGATCCGACGATGCGCGAGCAGTTCTGTTCATCGGGGCTCTTGATCGCGCGAGCCTCCATCATCGGGGTCATGCCATCGGTCCAGGTGATGCCGGCGCGCTCGAACGTCTTCATCATCGTGATGTCGATGAAGTCCACGCCGAGGGGCTTGTCCTTCACGCCGGCGTCCTCGAGGTCGCCGACGAGCGCGTCGGTGAACTTGTCGACCTGCATCTGCGCCGCGGGCCCCGCCGCTCCCTTGATCCACGCGAAGGAGTGCCGCACGTTGTCGGGTGGGATCCACGGGGAGTGCGCCTTGATGTGGATGCCGATGTCGCCCTGCTCGTACAGGATCGGCTCCTCTGCCCTCGACGAGCACGGCGTAGCGGAGGCCCGGCTTCAGCTTGTTCCACCCCGGAGTGAGGGTGGAGGTCACGTAGCGGATGTTCTCGTCGTACATCAGCAGCATCGCGCCGAGGCCGTGGCGGGCCATCGCGTCGCGGGCCCGGTCGAGCCGGAACGCGCGCACCGCGTCCCAGTTGATGCCGCGCTTCCATTCGATGTTGGCGTAGCCGAACGCTTCCTTCATGCCGACGTTCCTTCCTTGTTGTCTCCGGTCTTGTCTCGGGGGATCAGGAGGTGACCCGCTCGACGAGCGCGGAGAAGGCCTCGTCGTCGACGAGGCCCTTCGTCTCGAGCGATCGGGCCTTCACCTCATCGAGGATCGCGAGAGCCTGCTCGTCGGTGGCGGTCAGCCCCAGCCGCTCGAGCGCCGCAGCGACCGAGTCGATGCCCGAGCCTTTTCCGAGCACGAGCACGGGGTCGGGCTGACCGACCAACTCTGGCCGGTAGGGGAACGACTCCTGCAGCTCGTCGCCGACGTTACGCACCCAGGTCGTGATGATGCCGGACTCCACGTTGTAGAGGCGCTCGCCGACGACCGGGCGGTTCGACGGTTGCGACACCTCCGCGAGCTCCATCACGAGCTTCGACACGTCGAAGAAGCGCTCGGTGCGGATGCCGGCGTCGAGTCCGTACATCGTGAGCAGCGCGAGCACCGTCTCCTCCATCGGGGTATTGCCGGCACGCTCCCCGATGCCGGTCACCGTCGTCTGGATCACCTCGACGCCCTCGGCGACCGCGATCAAGGTGTTGGCCACCCCGAGACCGAAGTCCATGTGGAAGTGGGTCTCCAGCGGCACGCCCAGCCGCTCACGGGTCGAGCGGACGAACAGCCGGACGCCGTGGGGTGAGAGCACACCGAACGTGTCGACGAGTCCGACGGCGTCGACGTGGCCGTGGGTCGCGACCCGCTCCAGCAGGTCCAGGTACTCCGTCAGGCCGGCGCGCGTCGCATCGATCGGGAAGAACGAGACCTTCATCCCGAGCTCGTGTGCGAGCGTGGTGGCCTCGATCGACGCATCGATGGCGCGCTCGACCGGCCAGCGATATGCCTTCTCGATCAGGTGGTGGCTCGAGGGGATCTCCATCACGACCCCGGTCACCCCGCAGTCTGCGGCGCGCTTCACGTCGTCGACCATGCAGCGGCTGAAGGCGTAGATCTCCGAGTCGAACCCGGCCTTGACCATCAGTCGCACGGCTTCCTCATCGGCGGGCGAGACGGCCGGCAACCCGGCCTCGATGCGATGCACCCCGGCCTCGGCGAGGGCTTCGGCGATCCGCAGCTTGTCGTCGGCGGTGAAGACCACCCCCGCCTGCTGCTCACCGTCGCGCAGCGTGACGTCGTGCACCTGGACGGTGCCGGGGAGGTTCAGCTCGTCACGGATCTCTTCCCTGAAGTTCCACGGGCTCGTGAACCATCGGTCGGTATGCCACGGCTCGGCCGTCATGCCCTCGTTCCTCCGATCGCGGGTGATCGCATCCTGCGCTCTGTGTATAACACATTATGTATAACTTCCCCCGGGCTGGGAAGGCCTCGTGGTCGCGCTCACCGCAGATCCGGATAGCTCCCGTCTTTGGGAACGCGGAGGCCGAACGCGACCTGCGGGTCGCCCGGGGTGAAGGTGCCTCGGAACTGGGTCCGCTCCCCCACCTGCCGGCTCCTCGCGGCTGCGACTCGAGCGACCTCGAGCCGTTGGGGCTCCCAGATCCGCAGGGCCTCGGGCAGGTCCCCGGCGGCCTCGACGATCGAGTGGGCGAGAGCGCGGGCGTCGTCTGCCGCCTTGGCCGTGCCCACCGCGACGTGTGGGCGCAGGGCGAAGGCGGCGTCGCCGAGCAGGCAGATACGACCGCGCACCATCCGCGGCACCTCGAGGTCGACGATCACCTGCAGGAACGGCTCAGGGGTCGCGAGCACGAGGTCCGCGAACACCGGCGGCAGGTCGACCGCGGCCGTCATGAGGGCCGCCAGGTGGCCAGGACCGACCTGCCCTGGGGCAGAGAGAGATCGTGCCGGGTCCCCGCCCGATCGGTGAGCAGGTCGTCGAGGGCGGCCTCGTCCACGTTCCGGTACCAGACCCAGTTCATCGATCGCTCGGTGACGAGCTCCGGTGAGGGAATCTCGTAGGTGAGCATGTGTGTCGCCCGTCCGACGTGATACGTGAGCCGACCCCGGAGCGGGCCCGCCGATGCAGGCAGATCGCGGTCCACGACCGTGCCCCTCCAGGCGACGTACCCGCCGTACACCGGATGCACGTTCGGGAACAGCAGGCTCCGTACCGTCGACCGGATGCCGTCGGCGCCGACGAGGAGGTCGACCTCGACCGTCGAGCCGTCGGCGAACCTGGCGGCCACGCGGTCGCCGCCGATCGGCGCCGCGCCCACGAGCGCGTGGTCGAGATCGTACCGGTCCAACGGGAGCGCGCCGATGAGCGCCGCGTAGAGGGTCGCGTACGAGGTGAACCGGTACGCGATCGGTTCCTCGAGCACGACCTCGCCCGACACCCCGAGGTAGCGCAGCGTCGTGGCCGACGAGCTCACCCGGTCGAGGTCGAACGATCCCTGCCGTTCCAGGAAGCCAGTGGTGGCCGGGGTGGAGCACGATGCCGGCGCCCCGCCCCTCGAGCGGGACGGGCGAACGCTCGTACACGTGGGCATCGCACCCGATCGCGCGCAGCTCCAGCGCGGCGAGCATGCCCCCGAGCGACCCACCGACGACGGCGACCCGGAGATCCTCGATCGAGGGGGCCACGGCGTCGGTGTCCTCAGCGGCGCAGCTCGACGGTGACGAACCGCAGCGTCGTGCCGCCGACGTTCTCGAGATCGTGCACGAGCGCGTCGTCGCTGGAGTGCATCAGGTACTTCGTCTCGCCGAGCGCGTAGTCGCGGGCGACCGACCTGCCGTCGGCGAACCGCTGCAGCCCCCGTCCGGGCTCGACGACGGTCCAGAAGTAGGTGCGGTCGTGCACGTGGAACGGCCCGCGCTCGCCGGGCTCGAGCCGCACCTCGAAGACCCGCACGTGATCGTTCTCGAACCACAGCGACGTGCCGAGCTGATGATTGCCGGGGGCGGCCGCGAGCTCGTCGGCGAAGGCCGCTGTGTCGAAGGTGCCGTGCTCCTCGCTCGCCATCGCGATCGCGCCGGCTTCGATCAGATCTCGCCGCCGGGCGATCCCGGATAGCGGTGCTGCGCCGAGGCGCCGCGGAAGCTACCGAACACCACGCACCCTTCGGGGTACTCGAATGGCCCGTGCCGCTCGTCGGCCGCCGCCCAGAGGTAGTCGCCGGGGCGCTGATGCTCACCCCGGACGATCTGCAGGCCCTCGTGCACGAAGATCGAGTGCGTGCTGTGGTGGGCGTGCTCGGGTTCCACGTAGCCGGGCGGGAACTTGATCAGCAGATCGAGCAGTTCGCTCTCAGGGTCCCGGAACAGGATCTTCACCTGCACGCCGTTGCCGAGGGTCAGCACGTCGACGTCGTCCTGCCATTCGAGCTCCCACCGGTGTGCGGTGTGGAACGTGGTGTCCGCCATCGAGGCCCCTTTCAAGCTGGGTGCACGGGTCGGGGGAATCGTACATAAAATACAACCCACGAGCGTCCCTCATGCATCGAAGCGCGGTTACAGCCTGGCCTCCCCGCGACCGAGAGGGAACACAGGTACCCTCGACCGGGATCCGCCCAGTGCTCATGCCGATCACATCCACCTCGACCCGCCGCTCGCTCTTCGTGCTGGCCGTGCTCGCCGCGCTCGCCGCGCTGGTGACCACCCCGATGGCTGATGCCGCGGGTTCCGGCGGCGCGCGCGAGAGCCGGGGCGCGGGTTACGCGGGATCCTCCGGGGAAGCCGGTGCGCAGGGAACCGGCCAGGTGCGCCTCGACGTGGGACCGACGCTCCCCGGGATCGACGTGAGCCACTGGCAGGGCACGATCGACTGGGAGCGCGTGGCCGAGAAGGGCAAGCGGTTCGCCTTCCTCAAGGCAACCGACGGGCACGACTTCCTCGACCCGACCTTCTTCTCGAACCGCGCGGGAGCCCGCGCCAACGGACTGCTCGTGGGGGCCTATCACTTCGCCCGCCCCGACGCGTCGAAGGGCGACGCGGTCGAGGAGGCCCGGTGGTTCGTGAGCCAGTCGAACCCGAAGCCCGGCAACCTGCTGCCCGTGCTCGACCTGGAGACGAGCCGACGTCTCGACCAGCAGGGCGTCACGCTCTGGGCTCGTCGCTGGACCGCCGAGGTGCGCCGGCTCACGGGGATCACACCCCTCGTCTACACGAGCCCCTATGGCTGGAAGAACCGCACCGGCGATTCTCGCGCCTTGGCCCGCGACGGGTCCCCGCTGTGGGTGGCGCACTGGGGCGTCGAGTCTCCCCTGCTGCCCGCCGGGGACTGGGACGGGAACGGCTGGCACGTCTGGCAGCACACGAGCGACGGGCACGTGGCCGGCATCGCGGGCAGGGTCGACCTCGACGTCGTGCGGGGGAAGTCGCTCGCGCCGATCACGATCCGCCGGCTCTCGCTCGACGTCGAAGGTGACGCTGGCACGGTCCTCAGCACCCCTGCGGGCCTCGGATGCAGCGCGACGTGCGACAAGAGCGTCGATCCGAACACGACCGTGACGCTCACCGCCCAGCCCGACGACGACGCCTACTTCACCGGCTGGGGTGGCGCGTGCTCGGGGACCGACACGAGCTGCACGATCACGATGCACGGCAACCGATCGGTCCGCGCGACGTTCGTGACCGACATCACGGCGCCCACCGCGGCCGCCCGCGTGGTCGGCGGGTTCCGGGGACCGGTGGTCGTGACGTTCGACGAGCCGGTGCGCGGCGTCGACTCGGCGAACGTGCTGCTCCGGCGCGCCGACGGCGATCGGGTGACGGTCACGCGCCGATGCCGATCGGCCGACGGCGCCGCGGTGGACTGCGACGGGCTCCTGCGCTCCGTGGTGCTCACGCCGGCCACGCCACTCGTGCCGGGGGGTGGTTACGAGGTGCTCGTCGACCCGCCCGGTGCCGACCCGGTCGTCGACCGTGTCGGGAACGCAGCGAACGAGCTCGTCCACGCCTTCGAAGCCCCACGGTCGGTCGAGCAGGGACACCCGCCGGTGACGCTCTCGCCCGCGCGGGCGTGGCGCGTCACCCGCAGCGGCTCGGCTTCGGGCGGCGCCTTCGCGATGAGCGAGCGCGCCGGATCCTCCGCCCGGATCAGCTTCGACGGCGTGGGCATCGACTGGGTCACGGTCACCGGCCCGAACCGCGGTCGCGCCCGCCTCTGGGTCGACGGCGAGGCCGTCGGGGTCGTCGACCTGTTCGCGGCAGCGCGCACCTTCGACGTGGTACAACGCGTCGACGGTCTCGCGGACGGCGTCCACACGCTGCGGGTCGAGGTGCTCGGGCGCCGGTCGTCTGAATCGAAGGGCGCGTGGGTCGCGGTCGACCGCTTCGACGTGCTCGGCCCGTAGGGCGGGTCCGTATCGCTCGTCGTGCCGTTCGCCGCTCGAGCTGTGCTATGGATGCGCCATGACACCGAACGGTCCGCCTCCCGACGACGCCGCCGCGCTCTTCCGCGAGCCGCCGGAGGGGTTCGTCGCGGCCCGCGACTCCCTGGTCGCGCGCCTGCGAGATGCCGGGCGCGACGATGACGCAGCGGTCGTGAAGGCGCTCCGCAAGCCGACCGTCGTCGCATGGGCCTTGAACCAGCTCATCGACCGTGACCCCGATGGTGTTCGGGGCCTGTTGGACGCCGGCGCGGAGGTCCGGGCCGCACAACAGGCCGCGCTGTCTTCGAAGCGCGGGGCGACCGAACGGCTGCGGGCGGCCGGGATCGCCCGGAAGGAGGCGGTGAGCGACCTGGCGGTGATCGCGACGGGCGCGCTGGCCGGGGCGGGGCGAGCATCTGACGCCCATGCCGACGCCATCGTCCGCGCGTTGGAGACGTGCTCGGTGGACCCCGCGGCAGGGGCGGCCTTGGCCGCGGGCACGCTCGAGCGGCCGCCGGCGGCCAGCGCAGGGTTCGGCGACGTCTTCGGGCTCACGCCGCTCGAGGGAGGCGGGCAGCCCGCCGAGGAGGAGGGTCTGCCGCGGTCGGGCGCCTCGCGACCGAGATCCGGACGCAGGGCCGCCGGCGGAGGGAAGACGACGGCCGAACGAACGGAACTACGGACCGAGGTGGCCGGCCTCCGGCGAGACCGCGACGCGGCGGCACGTCGTGCGCGGAAGGCTCGCGCTGCCGCGGACGGGTTCGCACACGAGCTCGACGGCATGCGCCGGCGACTCGAGGTCGTCGAGCGCAAGCACGCCGACGCCGCCTCGGCGGCGTCCGAGGGCGAGCTGGAGCTCGCCCGTATCGAACGGAGCCTGCGGCGGGCAACGGCTCGTCTCGAGGACTTCGACACGGACTGAGTCCCTCGCCTCGGCCGCGAGGGTGCGCAGAGCGCCGTCCGCAGAGACATGGGACGAGGAACGGGTGGCCCCACCCGGGTGGGACATCTGGACCATGCCGCGACGCGCTCACCGCCCTAGGGTCGGAAACGGAGGTGAGGACCTATGGACATGAACGCCCTCGATCCCTCCGGCTCACACCTGCGCATCCCGGAATCACCGGAGGTGCTCGCCCACGCCGCTCACGCCCGGACCGCCGAGCGCGCGGCTGTGGCGCTCTCCGGCGTGATCGTCGCGCTGATGGTGGCAGCGTCGACCGTCGGCCTGTTCGTGCCTGACCTGTACGACGAAGGCGGCTGGGCGCGCGAGGCCCTGCGGGGCGGCGACCTCGTGACCCTGGTGCTCGCGGCGCCGTTGCTGCTCGGCTCCCTCGTGCTGGCCAGGCGCGGATCGCAGCGTGCGCGCGCGGTGTGGATCGGCATGCTCGTGTACTCGGTCTACAACGGCGCCTTCTACGCGTTCGGAACGTCGTTCAATGACGCCTTCGTGCTGCACATCGCGCTGCTGTCGACGTCGATCTTCGCGCTCGCATGCGCGATCGTGAGCACCGACCCGGTCGCGATCGCCGGTACGTTCCGCAGCGTGCGAGGCGCCCGGTGGGTCGGGATGTTCCTGGCCGTCGTCGGCATCGCGCAGGGCCTGCTCTGGTTGTTCGTGCTCGCGCGCAACGTCGCGACGGGCGATCTGATCGCCGAGGTGCCGGCCGACGGGCAGCACTTGGTGCTCGCGCTCGACCTGGCGTTCCTCGTGCCGAGCCTCGTGCTGTCGGGGGTGCTCTTGTTCCGGCTGCTCCCGCTCGGCTACCTGTTCGGCACGGCGATGGCGGTGATGGGCGCGGTCTACCAACTCAACATGATGGCGGCGGGGGTGTTCCAGGACCGGGCCGAGGTCGTCGGCGCGAGCGCCTTCGCTCCCGAGAACGTGGGGCTCGCGCTCGCGTTCTGGGTTGCGGCGCTCTTCCTGCTCGTGCCGAGGAACGCGCGTCAGGAGCGGCCGATCTCGTAGCGGACGCCCTGCCAGGTCTCGCCCTCGTACGTGCGCTCGAAGCGCTCGACGAGCTGCATGCCGGCCTTCTCCGCGACCCGGATCGACGGCAGGTTCGCCGCGCTCGCGTAGGCACGCACGACGTTGGCCCCCAGCACGTCGAAGGCATACGCGATGAGGGCGGCGACGGCCTCCGTCGCGTAGCCGCGTCCTTGGAACGCCGGATCCATCGTGTAGCCGACCTTGATCACGCCGGGTTCGTCGTCGGCGGGGCTCATGCCGACGTCGCCCACGAGCCGGCCCGTGTCGCGTTCCTCGACGGAGAACTGGACCCAGCCGCCGGGCTCGCCCGGCGCTCGGCTCGCCATCGACTCGATCTCCGCGCGCACGCCCTCGTGATCGGTGCGCTCCCAGCCCTGGTAGCGATGCACCTCGGGGTCGCTCCGATAGGTGGAGATCGTCTCGGCGTCGTCGGCATGCGATCGACGGAGCACCAGTCGCTCGGTGTCGATGGGCTCGAAGTCGTGATCACGGGTCATCGGCCGGGAAGCGTACCCTGGGTCGACGCCGGCTCGTGCGACCTCAGGCGCGCGGACCGGCGGTCACGACCGGTCCCCCGCCGTCTCGCGCTCCTCGGCCTCTGCGACCTGGCGGCGCACGTCGCCCATGTCGAGGTCTCGCACCGCGCCGATCAGCTCTGCGAGTGCCGGTTCAGCAAGCGCGCCCGGCTGGGCGAAGACGAGCACGCCCTCGCGGAACGCCATCAACGTCGGGATCGAGCGGATGCCGAAGCCGGCCGCGAGCGCCTGCTCGGCCTCGGTGTCGACCTTGCCGAACACCACGTCGTCGTGGGTCTCGGACGCCTGCTCGTAGATCGGAGCGAACATCTGACATGGGCCACACCAGTCGGCCCAGAAGTCGACGAGCACGATGCCATCACCACTCACGGTCTGCTCGAAGGTCGCTGCGGTCAGGTCCACGGTTGCCACGTCGGCTTCCTCCTCGTCTGGTCGCGGGTGAAGATACCCCCTGGGGTATCTGAACGTGCGAGCGCCCCCGGACATTCCCGCCGAACTGGACTCGAAGGTCCCTCGAGTGAGGGTCCGAGTGCCGGTGTCGCGTGGCGGCCAGGCTGATCGACTGGAGCTGAGCGAGGAGGTGCGCCCATGACGACGCTGACCGACTACCTGGAGGGCAAGGGAATCGAGTACGAGGTGCTGATGCACGAGCGGGCGTTCACGGGCATCGACGAGGCCCACGCGCTCGGGATCAAGGCCGACGAGGTGCTGAAGACGGTGATCCTCGACACGAGGGACGGGCACGTCGCGGTGGTGCTACCGAGCGGTGAGCGGCTCGACATGAACCTCGTGCGCGAGGTCGTGGACGACCCCGGCGCACAGCTCGCCACCGAAGGCGAGATCACGCACGACTTCGGCGGGTTCGAGCTCGGGGCGCTGCCGCCGATCGCACCGTTGCTGGGCATCGACACGATCGTCGACCCGACCGTGCGCGACCACGGACCCGTGATCTTCGCCGCGGGCACCCAGACCGAGTCGGTGAAGGTCGAAGCGGATGCTCTGTTCGCCTTCCAGCCGGTGCGCTTCGCGCAGGTCGCCGAGGTGTGGAACGAGGGCCGAGCCTAGCGCTTGCGGGCCTTCCACACCTCTTCGATCGGCCATCGCCGGGACCACTCGGCGGTCGCGAGCGGATCGCTCGGCGTCTGCGCGTCGTCGGGCGCCTGGAGCTCGAGGAGGGCCTCGACCTCGAACCCGCTCGAGCGGAGCAGCCGGATCATCTCGCCATGGGGTATCGCGAACTCCACCGCCCCGCCGCTCTCCGGCCAGACGAAACGGTGCATGCCGAAGTGCGGCCGCAACAGGACCTCGCCCGCGGGCAGGTCCTCGTCGGGGAACGTGAGCAGCGCGAGGTAGGAGTGGCCGAGGAAGACCAGCTGCCCGCCGGGCCGGAGCAGCCGAGCGGCTTCGGGGATCCAACGGTAGGGGTCGCACCAGATCGCCGCCCCGTACTCCGAGATCGCGAGATCGAACGATGCATCGCGCAGCGGTGCGCGTTCGGCGTCGGCGTGGATCAGCGGGAACCGCAGGTCGAACTCGCGCTGGAACGCCTGCGCGGTGGCCAGCTGGCGCCCGGAGTTGTCGAGCCCAACCGCACGGGCGCCGCGCCGGGCGAGCCACGCCGACACGTAGCCGGTGCCGCACCCGAGCTCCACGACGTCGAGTCCGTCGAGCTCGGGTAGCAGTCCCAGCTCGGATTCAGGAACGTGCCACACGCCCCAGCCGATCTCTTCGCGCTCCCAATCGCGGCGGCCACGATCGACCCACTCGTGGGCGTCGGCGTCCCAGCTCTCCCGATTCGCGAGCACGTGGTCGTCGGTCATGGCGAAGACGATACGTGGCCACAGGGCAGGGGTCCCCGGCGTCCGCGATGATGCGACCGTGAGGGTGATCGGGAAGGAGGAACGGCGAGCTCGACTCGGGGTGCGCCACGACCTCGCGCGTCGAGCCCGAACGCCGGAGCGCGCGGTGGCCGACCTCGTCGGGCTGCACTCGAGCGATCCGGTGACCGTCTTCCTGTCGTCGTGGGCCCGGGTCGAGGGCTTCGAGCCCGAGCAGCTCGAACGCGCCCTCTACGAGCGGCGATCGCTGGTGCGCATGTTGGGCATGCGCCGAACCCTGTTCGTCGTGCCGACCGACCTCGCCGGGGTGATGGACGAGGCGTGCACGAAGACGCTCGTGCCCGCGCAGCGCAAGCGCCTGATCGCGATGCTCGCGGAGCAGGTCGCCGCAGGCGACGCCGAGGCCTGGCTCGACGACGTCTCGCGGCGCACCCTCGCGGCGCTCGAGGCCCGCGGCCAGGCGAGCGCCCGGGAGCTCACCGCCGATGTGCCCGAGCTGGCGACGAAGCTCATGTTCGGTGAGGGGAAGACGTGGGGCGGCACGATGGGCGTCTCGACACGGGTGCTGTTCTTGCTCGCGACGGAGGGGCGAGTCGTGCGCGCGCGCCCGCTCGGGACGTGGACGTCGGGACAATACCGATGGGCTCCCACCGATCGGTGGATCGACGGCGGGCTCCCGCAGGTGGCACACGACGAGGCCTGCGCCGAGCTGCTCCGGCGCTGGCTTCACGCGTTCGGACCGGCTACCACGACCGACGTCCGCTGGTGGACCGGCTGGACGGCCCGGCTCGCGACATCGACGCTCGCCGCGATCGAGGCGGTCGAGGTCGGTCTCGACGACGGCACGGGATGGGTGCTGCCCGACGACCTCGAGCGCGTGGCGACACCGGCGCCGTGGGTCGGGTTGCTGCCCTCGCTCGACGCGACCGTGATGGGCTGGAAGCAGCGCGACTGGTACCTCGGCCCCCACGCGGGCGAGCTCTTCGACCGCAACGGCAATGCCGGACCGACGATCTGGGTCGACGGCCGCGTGGTCGGCGGCTGGAGCCAGACCGGCGACGGCGAGATCGCGACGCACCTGCTCGAGCCGGTAAGCGAGGACGCGACCGCCGCGATCGACGCGGAACGGGGGCGCCTCGGCGGCTGGCTCGGCGACGTGCGCATCCGGCCCCGTTTCCGGACCCCGCTGGAGCGCAGGCTGTCTGCGTAGCGACCGGATCGCCGGTCTCGGCCGGGCTGGAAAAGCCGCCGGGGCGTCGGCCTCGGATCCTATGCTGGGACCCATGACATGTGCCGTCTGTGGACGCCCCCTGCTCGATGACGCCCGGTTCTGTTCGGGCTGCGGCGCCGCGGTCACCAGCTCCCTCGACACCGAAGAACGCAAGGTCGTCACGGTGCTCTTCGCCGACCTGGTCGACTCCACCGGGCTCGCGCAGCGACTCGATGCGGAGCGCGCCCGCGAGGTGCTCGGTCGGTTCTACGACGCCGCGACGCACGAGCTGCTGAATCTGCGAGGCCGGCCGGAGAAGTTCATCGGTGATGCGGTGATGGCGGTCTTCGGCCTGCACCAAGTGCACGAGGACGACGCTCTGCGCGCCGTGCGCGCCGGCCTCGCGATCAGGGCCCGGGCGCACCGCCTGCGCGAGGAGCTCCGGCTCGCCGACGAGCTCGAAGTGCGGGTCGGCATCGAGTCGGGCGAGGCGGCCACCGGCAGCGGGCCGTCGGAACAGCTGCTCGTGACCGGCTCGGTGGTGAACGCCGCCGCGCGCATCCAGACCGCCGCGTCGCCGGGCGAGGTCCTGGTCGGCGCGACGGCGCACGCCCTCACCCGGTCGGCCGTGTCGTTCGGCGACGCGCGCGACGTCGCGGCGAAGGGGTTCGAGGAACCGCTGCGCGCATACCCGGTGCAGGGCCTGTCGACGCGATCGGTGCGGCGCACGATCCCGTTCGTCGGCCGTGATCGGGAGCTGATCAGGCTGCGCGAGACGTTCCACGAGGTGGTCGCGGCCGGCACGCCGTCGCTCGTGACGATCGTCGGCGAGGCCGGGTCGGGGAAGTCGCGATTGGCCGACGAGTTGTTCGCGGGCCTCGAGCCGGGCGTCGCGGTGCTGCACGGGCACGCGCAGGTGCCGGCCGGCAGCGCGAGCTTCGCGCCGGTCGCCGCGATCGTGCGGCAACTCGCCGGCATCGAAGACGACGACCCACCGGACCTGGTCACGGAGCGATTGCGGGAGCTCGTCGACGGGTGCTGCGACGCGACCGAGACCGATCGGGTGGCCGGGGGGCTCGGCCTCAGCCTCGGTCTGACCGAGCCGAGCCTCGACGAGTCCGCCTTCGTGCAGGATGTGCAGGGAGGGTTCCTGCGACTGGTCGACGGGCTCAGCGCGGGCCTGCCGGTCGTGCTGGCGTTCGAGGACGCCCACGAGCTCGCCGCGCCGATGCTGGACCTGATCGAGCGCCTCGTGTCGGCCCGCCGCCGGGGGCCGGCCTTGGTGCTGACGCTCGCCCGGCCGGAACTGCTCGAGACCCGCCCGCGGTGGGGCGTCGACGCCGCCGATCACACCCGGCTCGCGCTGGAGCCGCTCTCCGACGAGGAGGCGATCGAGCTCGTGCGCCAGGCGGGCGGCGATCGCATCGAGGATCGGGATGCGGAGACGATCGCGCAGCGCGCCGGAGGGAACCCTTTCTTCATCGTGGAGACCACCGGCATGCTGCTCGAGGGTCACCGGCACGCGGGCGCGGTGCCGCCGACCGTGCAGGCGGTGGTGGCGGCGCGCATCGACGCGCTCCCTGCGTCGGCCCGCGAGGTGGCCCGCCGCTCCTCGGTCTTCCTGTCGTCGTTCGACCGCGACGAGGCCGCGACGCTGGCGCCGGCCGAGGGCGCGATCGACGCCCGGCTCGAGGAACTCGAGGACGCCGAGCTGCTGGTCCGCGTCGACGACGGGGGGCCGCGGTGGCGGTTCCGTCATCAGACGCTCCGCGACGTCGCCTACGCGAGCCTGCCGAAGCGCCAACGGCGCGAGCTGCACCTGGCCGTCGCCGATCGCCTGCTCGCCGACGGGCACCGGTCGTGGGCCGCCGACCACCTCGAGCAGGCGGCGCTCGCGGCGCTCGACCTGGAACCGGCATCTCGGGAGCTCCCCGACCGCGCCGCCGACGCCTTGGCGGAGGCCGGGGACCGCGCGCGCCGGCGCATGGAGAACCGCTCGGCACTGGCTCGGTACCGGCGCGCGCTCGCGTTGGCCGGCGACGGGGATCGGTGGGGAGTGCGCGAAGCCAGGGTGCTGGCGGGCATGGGGGAGGCCTTCTACTGGCTCGGTGAGTACCCGGGGGCGACCGAGGTGCTCGACCAGGCGGTCGAGTTCGGCACGCGCTTCGACGACGACTGGACCCTCGCGCTCGCGCTCCGGTTCCTCGGCGACATCTCGATCAACGTCGCCGCCGACGTCGACCGGGCAGAAACACTGCTGGAACGTTCCCTCGACGCCGCCGAACGCCTGGGCGAGCCGGCCGCGATCGCGCGCACGCTGCTGTTCGCCGGGTGGGTGCCCTGGACCCGCAACCGCCTCGAGGAGGCCGAGGCGATCTGGCGGCGGGCCCTCGAGATCGCCGAGGCCAACGACGATCGGTGGGCCCGCGTCCGTTCCCTCTGCTCGCTCTCGATCGTGATCGCCGACCAGGACCGGCTCGACGAGGCGACCGAGATGATCGAGCGTGCCCGCGAGGTCGCGATCGACATGGGCGACCAGTTCAGCCTCGCGGTCGCCACCGTGCAGGAAGGACGCCTGCACGAGGAACGATTGGACTTCGAGAAGTCACTCCCCTACTTCGATCGCGGCATCGAGATCTTCACCGACCTGGGCGCCAGGTGGGAGCTCGGTGATGCCCTCGCGGAGCGAGGCATCGCCGAGCGCGAGCTCGGGCGCCTCGACGACGCCGAGCGAGACCTTCGTCGCGCGATCGCGATCAGCGAGGAGCTCGGCGAGCGCCAGCTCGCCGGCTGGACCTGGCGCGCGCTCGCGCACGTCTCGGAGCGCCGAGGCGACCACGAGGTCGCCGAGGAGCACCGGCGCCGTGCCGCGTTGGAGGAGTCGCGCCGCCCTCACTGAGCGGCGTGGAAGGCCGTCCTCTCGACGCTAGGCGACGTTCAGGCTGATCGGCACCGCGGCCAGCGCCTTCGAGACCGGGCAGTTCACCATGGCGACCTCGGCCGCCGCCCGGAACCCCTCGTCGTCGAGCCCCGGCACGTCGCCCGAGACGTGCAGCCGGATCCCGGTGATGCCCTCTCCCGGTTGGAAGTCGACCTCCGCCGTGGTGTTCAGCGTGGTCGGCGCGGTGCCGCTCTTCGTCAGACCGCTCGACAGCGACATCGAGAAGCAGGACGCGTGGGCGGCCGCGATGAGCTCCTCGGGGCTGGTGCGCCCCTCCGGCTCCTCGGCTCGCGAGGCCCATGTCACGTCGAACGAACCGAGCCCGCTCGACTCCAAGTTGACCGTGCCGCTCCCCTCGGTGAGGGTGCCGTGCCAATCAGCAGCTGCGAAACGTGTGGTGGCCATGAGGCCTCCTCTCAGTAGGTGGTCATCGTCGCGACGACCGTGTCTCGAGCTGCCCACCGGCCCTGGGAGCTGATCACGATCTCGCACCGGTATGACACGCCCTCGGCGTGGGTCGGGGCGATGATGTTGAGGGTGAACACCTTCCGCACATGGTCCGACGCCGAGGGGAACGAGAAGGCCAGGGTGCCCTGTCGGAACTCCTGCGTGACGTTGCGGGCTCGCCAGTCGGGGCGCTTGTGCTTGCCCATGAGCACCGCGTTGACCGTGAACCTGCGCGTGCCCCGGCAACCGTCGACCGTGAGCGTGTCGGGCTGGTCGCCGTCGTTCTCGATCGTGATCCAGAACCGTACCCCCTCGCCGTCTTCCATGCGGACCGCGACGCCCTGCCGGGCGCCCGTCGTGTTGTAGACATCGCGGCCCTTCCACGGATGCGGCAGCGGGTCGATCGTGCAGCCCGTGCTGAGGCCGCACAGCTTGATCCATGCGTCGGCCTGGAAGTCGGCGGCGACGGCCGGGTTCACACCGGTGAGGACCGTCGCACCCACCAGCAACGCCAGGAGCGGAGCGATGCGTCTCGTCATGCCGATGAGCATACGGGTGCGCCGGAACCGCCCTCGGAAGCAGGAGGTCAATCGTCGTCGGGCCGTCGCAGCTTCTTCGTCCGGCTGCGGCGCTTCTTCTCGGCCAGGCGGCGCTCGACCGACGCCCTGGTGGCCCGCGTGGGTCGGCGCTTCGGGGGCGGAGGCGCGATCGCGGCTCGGAGCGTCTCGGCGAGACGCTCGAGCGCAGCTTCCCGGTTCTGGAGCTGCGAGCGGTGCTCCGACGCGGCGATCGTGAGCACCCCGTCGACGAGGCGCCCGGAGAGACGCTCGAGCGCGCGGGATCGCAGCGTCGGGCCCA
The DNA here is from genome assembly GCA_963728665.1 of uncultured Actinomycetes bacterium. Taxonomy (GTDB): domain Bacteria; phylum Actinomycetota; class UBA4738; order UBA4738; family HRBIN12; genus JAOUEA01. The sequence continues at coordinate 129,594 of CAVSLG010000012.1, forward strand.
GTGCGGTCGTCGTCGACAGGTCGAGGCTCAGCTCCACCCGAGAGTCGGCGGTGTTCACCGACTGACCGCCCGGGCCCGAGGACCGGCTGAAACGCCAGCGCAGCTCCCGCTCGGGGACGACCACCGAGCGCGTCACGCGGAGCGGTCCGGCCATGCGGCCAGTATGCCCCGCGCGACGCGCTCGAGGTCGTTAGGCGATCTTCACCACGTCGGCCTCGCCCGGCACGAGGGCGAGCGTCGTCGCGAAGACGTGCCGTCGGGTCGAGGCCACACCGGTCGGCAGCGGCAGATGTGCGACGACGTCACAGGTCGAGGCCGCCAGGTCGCACGCGTTCACCGTGCCACCCTCTCCCTGCCCGAGCTCGGCCGCGAACCAGCTCGCCTCGTCGAACTCGACGACGTGAAGCGCCCCGTCGCGGGCGAAGCTGAGATCGACGATCGACGTGAACCCACGCCCGACGACGGTGCACGCGGGGCTCGAGCCACAGCGTGCGTGCCGGGTGCCCGGTTCGATGCGCCAGATGCGCGAACGGTTCTTCGGGGCCGGGAAACCCTTCAGCTCCCCGACGTAGTACGCCCCGTCGGGGCCGACGGCGATGCTGGTCGCGACCGGCTGGGCGGGGATCTCGTCGGGCAGATCGCAGACGAACTCGAAGTCAGGTTCGGCATCGGGGCAGCCGGCGATCCGCTTCGCGTTGCGCGTCGGCACCATCTCATCGGGAAGCGTCGCGACCCAGTCGATCCGGCCCCGACGGCTCACGATCAGCAGGGCGTTCGCCGCGGCGTCGGCCACGAGAGCACGACGGCCCGGCAACGCGGCAACGTTGAACGGGTTCGAGTCGATCTCTCCGCCGTCGGGATTGACCGAAGCTTCGAACGCACCGAGGTCGGCGACGGGCTTCACGCGTCCGTCGACGATGCGGTACAGCATGGAATCGGGGGCGCCGGTGACCGCATGCATGGCGCCCACCGTGTACGGCGCGATGTCGGAGACGCCCGGCAGCGGTGCGACGAGCGAGCTCGGGGTGCCCGATCGCTGATCGAAATGCACGACCCCCTGGCCGGCGTCCGCGACGAAGATGTCACCTCGCTTGATCGCGAGCCCGAACAGCGGGGTCGCGAACTCGAGGGCGCCTCGCTCGGCGACCTCGTCGGCACCGGCGGACTGCGGTACGACGAGCACGAATGCGGCGATCACCGCGACCACGCGGATCGCGACGGCACGTGCGGAACGAGACATGGGCCCTCCCCCTCTGCCTGAATGGACTGGGACGCTTCCCTTCTAATCCCTCGGTGCACCTTCGGTCAACCCGCATCCGACATAGCCATCGGTCCCCCTGAAAGGGTGCCGTGGTCCTTCCAGGGCAGTCTTCGACAGGTCGCACGATGGCGGTAGCGGGTCGGATCGGAAGGACGGTGCGATGCTCGCGAGGCGAGTCACCATCGGAACGGCGATCGTGGCGTCCGTGGCGTTGGTTGCGCTCGCCGTTCCCGTGATCGGTACCGCACCGATCGGCTGTGCATCGGCAGAGCACCGAGGGCCTCGGATCACCGTGGCGTTCACGGGGGACTTCCTCGCGACCCATGCGACGTGGGAGGCCGCTCGCCGCAACGCGGGCGGCCATGGCTACGACTTCCAACCGATGTTGCGACCGCTCGGCACGCTCACACGCTCGGCCGACCTCGCGCTCTGCCACCTCGAGACCCCGCTCACCGGTCGTGGCGTGCATCTCAGCGACTACCCCCGGTACGCGGTGCCGCGTCAACTCGCCAACGCGATCCATCGGGCCGGCTACGACGGCTGCTCGACCGCCTCGAACCACTCGCTCGACCACGGGTCGGCGGGCATCCGTTCCACGCTCGGGAAGCTCGACTCGCTCGGCATCGGACACACGGGTACGGCGCGGTCGCGACGAGAGGCGGCCCGCATCGTTCGCTATCGCGTCGGCGACGCGGTGATCGCGCACCTCTCGTACACGGCCTCGTTCAACGGGCTCGTGCCGCGCCACGCGTGGGAGGCGAACCGCATCGACACCGACCGCATCATCTCCAGCGCCCGCCTGGCCCGTCGCCGAGGGGCCGATATCGTCGTGCTGAGCCTGCACTGGGGCACCGAGCACCGGCATCAACCCACGACGGAGCAGGGAGCGCTTGCCCGGCGACTGACCGCCTCGAAGGCGATCGATCTGATCGTGGGTCACCACGCGCACGTCGTGCAGCCGATCCGACGCGTGCACTGGCGATACGTCGCGTACGGACTCGGAAACTCGTTCTCGGGCATGACGGCCGCGCTGTTCACCCCCGCGGTACAGGACGGGATGGTGCTGCTCGTCACCTTCGAGCGCGGCCCCCGGCGATGGCACGTGCACCGGGTGCGGTTCGCACCGACCTGGGTCCATCCGGGCGGTTTCGTGGTGCGCTTGGTGGGCCCCGCGATCGACGCGCGGCGCCTGCCCGCCCCGGTGATCCAAGGACTCCGCCACTCATGGCGGCGGACCGTGACGACGGTCGATGCGGCCCGGGCGGGGGTCGCGCCGTTCCGCCGGGCACGGCTCTGACGACGAGGAGGTGCATCATGAAGCTGCGTCGATCGATCGCTCTTCCCATCTTCGCGGCGTTCGCGATCGTGTTGGTTCAGGCGGTGACGATCGTGCTGACTCCGCCGACCACGGCACAGGCGGCGGTGCGACCGGTGGTCGGCTGCCCGCTGAGCGCCGCTGCGCTCGTGACGCTCGCGGCGACAGGCGCTCCCACCCCCGCCTGTGAGTGGCCTGAGATCGCACTGGCCTCCGACGTCTCGGTGATCCACAAGGACTGCACGATCGTCGGCACCGAAGCCGACGACGTCCTCAAGGGCACCGGCGGCAAGGACGTGATCTGCGGCTACCAGGGCGACGATGTGATCAAGTCGCTCGCGGGCCGCGACACCGTCTACGGCGGGGCAGGCAAGGACCGCATCCGCGGCGGACCCGGGGCCGACGAGCTCCACGGCGAGGCGGGCAACGACCGTATCCACGGTGGCCTCGACGGTGACCAGCTCTACGGCCAGATGGGGAACGACCGTCTCCTCGGCCAAGGCTGGGCCGACTCATTGAGCGGGGCCTACGGCGACGACGTCCTCGTGGGAGGCCATGGCAGTGACTACGCGTACGACTCCTACGGATCCGACGTTGCCGTGTTGGGTGCCGGGAACGATCAGTGGTATTCGGACCGCGGCGAGGACACCGTGTACGCGGGCCGTGGGAACGACTTGTGCATCACGGTGTTCGACGACGAGCCCGGCGACGTGATCGACGGTGGCCCCGGCATCGAGGACACGTTCGACGCCGATATCGGTGACTCGGTGACCGGCTTCGAGGTCGGCCCCGAGCCGTGCTACGGCTGCTGAGGCTCGCGGACACGCCTGCGCGCGAGGGGGCCTTCGACCCTGGCTCGTCGAGGATGCCACTGCGCATGCTGACACCGGAGAGACATGCATCAACGAGGAGCGGGATCATGAAGGCACTGGTGGTGTACGAATCGATGTTCGGCAACACCGCTCACATCGCGCGCGCGATCGGCAGTGGGCTGGTGGAACGGGGGGTCGTCGTGACGATCGCGAGGGTCGACGCCGTCGATGCCGACGAGGTCGCGGGCGCCGACCTCCTCATCGTCGGTGGCCCGACGCACGCGCACGGCCTCAGCAACGCCTCGACGCGAGAGAGCGCGCGGCAGGACGAGCACGAGACCTACGAAGGGCCGGTGGGACCTGGGCTGCGAGAGTGGATGGACACTCTTCCCGACGGCGAGGGCCGAGCCGCGGCTGCGTTCGACACCCGCATCGGGGGCGCTCCCAGATGGCTCACCGGCTCGGCCGCCAAACACGTGGACGAACGGCTCGAGAAGTGTGGCTACCGACTCGTGGTCGAGCCGGAGAGCTTCCTCGTGACGAGGCACAACGAGCTTGTCGACGACGAGATCGAACGGGCGACGACCTGGGGCTCGAGCGTCGCGGGGTCCACACGCGTCAGCCGGTAGGGACGTCACTCGACGCGGAGCCGGTCGACACATGTTTCGAACGTGTCGGCCACGATGTCGAGCCGGTCGTGGTCGGCCATCGCGGCCGTGACGTAGCCGAACCCGAACCGTCGCCGCAGGTCGCCGCCGCCGTAGGCGCCGCCGAGCCCCCCCATGCCGAAGCCGCTCCCGTCGACCCCGACGCCGAGGCCCCACGACGCCTCCTCGCCGAGCAGCACATCGAGGCCGGAGCACTGCACGGTGGCCATCGCACGCACGGACTCGTCACTGAGCAGGGAGACCCCGTCGAGCGTGCCGCCTTCCGACAGGGCGGCGTAGAAGCGGGCCACGCCTCTCGCGGTGGCGTGCCCGTTCAGCGCCGGGATCTCGGCCCGTCGCCACGCGGAGCCGTTGACCACATCGAGATCCAGCACCCCCGGCGGGTTGCCGAGCGCCCGAGCGTAGATCGAGCCGGGTTCCCCCAGCGTACGGGCCGCCCAATCGTCGTCGATCGCGTGGACGGTCGCGCATCGAGCTTCCTCGGTCGGACGCAGCCCCACATGGACGTCGATGCCGAGCGGCTCGGTGATCTCCTCGCGCAGGAACGTGCCGAGACCGCGCCCGTCGACGCGCCGCACGACCTCCCCGACGAGGTGGCCGAAGAACGACGCGTGCTCGCCGTGGCGCGTGCCGGGCGGCCACCAGGGTTCCTCGCGCTCGAGGGCCCGCACGATGCGATCCCAGTCGAAGAACGCCTCGGTGGGCAGCGGCTCGCGGATGCCGAGCACCCCCGCCTGGTGGGTGAGGAGCCAACGCACCCGCACATCGGCCTTGCCCCCTTGCGCGAACCCCGGCCAGTAGCGGGCGACGGGCGCATCGAGGTCGACCAGGCCCGCATCGACGAGCCGAAGCAGGCAGGCGGCGGCGAACGGCTTCGTCACCGAATAGACCTGCACGATCGTGTCGCGCTGCCACTGAACACCTGGTGCGGCCTCGCCCGCCCACAGGTCGACCACGGGCTGCCCCGAGTGGTATCCCGCGACCGCGGCGCCGGTCTCCCGAAGCTCGTCGAAGGCGTGGACGAACGCGGCGGAGACGGGCTCGAACCCCGGCGCCACGGAACCCTCGATCTGCGGATCGGACACGCCGGGCAGGCTCTCACACCGAGCGGCGCGAGGTCGGCGGGAACGTGCTCCGTCACGGGGTGTGCCACATCGCGTACGTCGACGAAACTTCCCAGCGTCGTCGGACCGGAGCACGATCATCGCCTCGCCGGATCCCGTGTCCATCGTGACGTTCGCCGGATACGCGATCAGGTGGTCGCAGGGGCGCCGAGCGGCCCCCGTCGCCCGGGACCGCCACGCGTCCTTGCGGAGATCGGCGTGACGGCCGTACGCTCGGGCCATGGGATCTCGAGAGGGACGTTCGATGCGCACTCGTATCTGGCCACGTCGCGGTGACCGATCCTCGTCTCCACGGATCGCGGTCGTGCTCGGCGTGATGGCGGCCGCGATGCTGGTGTTCGCCGCACCGGCATCGGCTCAGAGTGACGGCACGGATACCAGGCAGGAGCAGATCGTGCTGAGCGGACGGCTCCTCGTGGCTGAGGGCGAGACCGTCGACAGCGCGGTGATCTTCAACGGTCCGGCACTGATCGAGGGCACGGTGAACGAGTCCGTCGTCGTGTTCAACGGCCGCACGGAGATCTCGGGCACGGTCTCCGGCGACGTCGTCGTGTTCAACGGAGCGGTCACGGTACGCTCGGGCGCCACGGTCGGCGGCAACCTCGTCACCGTCGACGATCCGGAGGTCGAGCCGGGGGCGACCGTCCGCGGCGAGCAACGTCGCGTGAGCACCGAGTTCGACGCCACGGCGTTCGGCTTCGCGAGCCGCATCGCCTGGTGGATCGGTTACTCGGTCTCGACGCTCCTGCTCGGGCTGGCGCTGCTCGCGCTCGCTCCCGGCCTCGACCTCGCGGTCGCAGCCGCCGCTCGCGAGCGCACGGGCGCGACGATCGGTTTCGGCGTCGGCGCGTTCTTCCTGCTGCCGATCGCCGCGGTGTTGCTGCTGGTGATCGTCGTCGCGATCCCGCTCGGGGTGTTCCTGATGCTCGCGTTCGCGCTGCTGTACACGGTGGGTTACGTCGCCGGTGCCCATGTGCTCGGCCGACGGCTGATGGCGCCTCCGAAGTCGCGCTTCGTCGCCTTCCTCGCCGGGTGGGCCATCCTGCGGGCGATCGCGTTGATCCCCTTCCTCGGCGGTCTCACGTGGATGGTGGCGGCCATCGTCGGGCTCGGAGCGCTCTGGGTTGCGGCGCGCGGCAGCGCTACCGCGCCGGGCGCCCCCGACGCCCCCTCGTTGCCCCCGATGCCTCAGACGACGGCGTAGCCGGCGCCCAGCACGCCGCAGTTCACCCCCCGGCGGAGGCAACGATCGATCAGACGATCGAGCGCGTTCTGCCTCCACGTGTTCCAGAAGTCGGCGTGCATCGTCCAATAGGGACCGCTGGAGAGCTCCAGCGCGACGTTCGCGCCGTCGCTCCTCGGTCCGCACGGTCGCACACCGGCGCACACGTCCCAGATGCTCCAGTGCACCCTGATCGAGAGCTGCGGGATCACACTCGGATGCGAGTCGGGGCACCGCTTCGGATCACGTGGGTAGACAACGTGCGACATGTGATCGCCCGAGTCGAGCCGTCCGTCCCAGCACCACGGGAAGTCGATCCTGCCGACGAGACCGTCGCGGCTCGCACCATGATCGCCCTGGTACGGCCGGCAGTTGTACGGGTGATCCGTCTCCGGGGTGCCCCTTCCGCACGACCACGACACGAAGGGGTTGTCGCCCGGCGACGTGGCGTGCGGATCGCCCCCGATCAACTTGATGTCGGCCGGCAGCGTGCCCATGGGACGGTCCGGGCGGAAGTAGTACGTCCGCTCGTTCGGCGCGACGATCGCTCGCCCCCGGAAGATCCCCGCGGGGAACCAGGTCGCCGCGAGGTCCGCTTCGTGGGCGCATGTCGAGCTCGAGCCGAGCAGCGACCCCCGGGTCGAGTCGGCGTCGGTGCTCCGGTTGCCGTAGAAGCCGTGGCGATGGGAGGCACCCGGTTCCCCGGGGTACACGATCGGATCATCGCGAGAGGCGTGCGAGAACCGACATCCGACCGAGAACGCCCCCTGGCGGATCGCCTCGGCGGGTGCTCGGACGGCGCCCACCGCGATCACGCACACGAACGCGAGACCCGCGGCGGGCATCACCCACGAACGGGGAAGCCGGGACTCCATCGATCGAAGGCTACCGGCCGACGAGCGGAAGGCAACCCGGTTGCGGCCGGGTGTAGCCTCTGGCGGTGACCGAGCCCGCTGCATCAGACTCCGTGAGTCCCCGGTGCTTCGTCGGGTCCGAGGTCGGTCGGCTGCGTCGGGTGATGTTGCATCGGCCGGGGCTCGAGCTGCAGCGCCTCACACCGAGCACCGCCCGAGAGCTGCTGTTCGACGGCGTGCTGTGGGTCGGTCGGGCGAGAGAGGAGCACGACGCGTTCGCCGCCGCGCTCTCGTCGCGAGGAGTCGAGATCGTCTACCTCGACGACCTGCTCGCCGACGTGCTCGAGCAGCCCGAGGTGCGTGTCGACCTCGTGCAGCACCTCGACCCCGACCTGCTCGGCCCCACGCTCGGCCCCGAAGTGCGGGAATGGCTGCTCGCGCTGCCCGCGCCCGATCTCGCCCAGCACCTGGTCGCCGGTGTGACATTCGACGAGCTGCCGTTCACGAGTGACAGCATCGTGATGCGCATGGGTCGCGGGTACGTCGCGGCGCCGCTTCCCAACACGTTGTTCATGCGAGACACGTCGGCCTGGATCTACGGCGGGGTCTCGATCAACACGATGGCGATGCCGGCGCGCATCCGGGAGTCGCTCCACCTGCAGGCCGTCTACGACCGTCACCCGATGTTCACCGCCGCCGACTTCGAGGTGTGGAGCGACGGCGCCGGGCCGATGTTCCTGGAAGGCGGCGACGCGCTCGTGATCGGCAACGGCGCGGTGCTGGTCGGCATGGGTGAGCGCACGCATCCTGCCGCCGTCGAGCTGTTGGCGCAGCGGCTCTTCCGCGCAGAGGCCGCGACGCAGGTGATCGCGGTCGAGATCCCGTCACAGCGGTCGAGCATGCACCTCGACACCGTGCTGACGATGCTCGACGTCGACGCGTTCACCGTGTTCCCCGATGCGCGCGACGCGATGACGACCTACGTCGTCACCCCCGGCGCGAAGGGGCTCTCCGTCGAGGAGGCCGATGACCTCTTCGTCGCGCTCGCCCGGGCGCTCGAGGTGCCGAGGATCCGACAGTTCGAGACGGGCGGTGACCGTTTCCAGGCAGAGCGCGAACAATGGGACGATGGCAACAACGTGCTCGCGATCGCGCCGGGCGTGGTGGTCGCCTACGAACGGAACGTCGACACGAACCACCGGCTGCGCGACGGGGGCATCGAGGTGATCACGATCGACGGCGAGGAGCTCGGTCGAGGGCGTGGCGGCCCGCGGTGCATGAGTTGTCCGATCGAGCGCGACTCGATCGCGCGCTGACCACGCTCCTACCGCTCGAGGGGACCGTCGAGGTACCCGGGCGGCGGCGACGCACGGCGGGCGCCGCACGCCTCGTTGAGGAACGGGAACGGATCGATCGCGTCCATCACGAGGCTGAAGCCGAACGGCGAGCGATGCCGGGGGTAGGGCGCCGACCAGGGATGCCATTCGAAGTGGTCGTGCGGACCACGCGCGTCGCCCGTGGCGCCCACGTGCCCGACCACGTCGCCGGCTCTCACGTACCCCAGCCTGCCGAACCGGCTGAGGTGCACGTTGCGGACGTACCCCTCTCGGCCGACCACGGTGACATAGATGCCCGCGAACCAGCTGTCGCGATGTCCGACGGCGAACCCGTCGAACGGCGCTCGGATCGGCGTACCCGCCGGGGCGCTCACATCGTTCCCCCAATGAGGGTGGTAGCCACCGACGGTTCGACGCTCACCGAAGTCGTCCTGGAAGTAGACCCTTCCGCTCACCGGGCAAGAACGGAACGGGTCCCGCGTCGGCTCGTCGCGGGTGCCCGGGCGCGGGTAGGAGTTGAAGCGGCCGGTGCGCTTGATGTGCGTCCAGGCCGCCGTCGGGTTGCCGTAGTTCAGCCGGATCCAGCGGAGCGCCGCGATGATCTGCTGGGTCCAGGCGGCGTTCGCGGTCGTGTTCGGGCACCCGGCCCATCCGAGCTTGAAGCACCGCGGGGTGAGCCTGAACGCGTCGCGGTCTGCCGTCATCCACGTGCCGAAGATCGTCTCGACCTCCTCGACCGTCATCGCGAACATGCCGTGCCAGGCGTAGTAGGAACGCCCGCGCTCTCGGAAGTCGGTCGCGAAGTCCGCTCCCTGCCAGCATGCGATCTTCGCGATGAAAGGCGAGCGCGCCCAGCTCGAAGGCAGATCACGGGAGATCCGGATCGCCTTGGCCACCTGTCGTCGTAACCGCGTGGGCGGATCGGGCGAGAAGCAGCCTTCGAGCGCCTCCGGGAGGGTTTGCGCAGACGCCGGGATCGACGCCAAGCCGGCCACGAAGGTGACGATCAGCAGCATGGCGATCGCCGCTCGCACACGACCTCCCGACCCGCGGTGCCAGAGAAAGTGAGAAACCGCCGGAACCCGAGGGCCCCAACGGTTTCTCACGACGGAACATACGCGGCATCCGAGCCGACGGTCAACCCGGAACCCGGTTCCTGTCACTCTTTCCAGTCACTGGAGCCACGTCGGGGACCCGAGGCCTTGGGCGATCAGGACGACGTGGGAACCGGGATCGTTCCTTCCATCACGGTGTCGCCGTCGGGCGTGCTGACGCCGACCGAGGCGGCTCGGTCCCGAGGCAGGGTCGAGTACAGGCTGATGTAGAGGTCGCCCTCGACGCCGACGAACGTGCCGAGCGGCGACCGTGCCCCCGTGCCGGACTCCTCGAGCCAGACCGCGTAGGTCTCGCCGGTCGCGAGCCCCGAGGTCGTCAGCTCCACCCAGGTGCTCTTCGGATCGTCGTGGATCACGGCCTCGCCCAGCACGCCGGGCTGTGCGGCGATCATGGCGACGACCTCGCCAGCTCGCGGTTCTGTCGGGTCCGACGCCATCGTGGCGATCAGGGTCACGATCGCGAGGGCCGCCGCGACCGCGGCGACGCGCGCAAGGACCGAGCGGCGTCGGTTCCGGCTGCGCTCATGACGCTCTCGCTCGATGCGCCCGAGCACGTGCTCCAGCATCTCGCGGGGCGGCTCCGCAGAGGGCGACGCCCCCGTGCGCTCGGGGTCGGCGAGGGGCAGCAGGTCGGCGACGGGCGCGAGCTGGTCCGCGTCGTGCCGGCACGCACGGCACTCATCGAGGTGCGCACGTACGGCGGCATCCTCACCGGGCTCGAGATGCCCGAGCACGAAGGCGCCCAGGAGGGGCCGCACGTGGTCATCGGGTCGCGGCGTCATCCCACCCCATCTCCTCCAACGTCAACCGAAGCGCACGCAGGGCGTAGTACACCCGGCTCTTCACGGTGCCTTCGGGGATGCCGAGCTCCGCGGCCACCTCGGCGTAGGGGCGGCGACGGAAGTACGTCTCGAGCACGACGCGTCGGTGGTCGTCGCCGATGCGCCGGAGCGCTTCCTCGATCTGCCAGGCGAGCAGCGCCTGTTCGAGCCGATCCTCCGGCGAGACGGCGCCGTCGGCCGCACGCTCGATCGCATCGTCGGTCGTCGGTTCCGGCCAGATCGCACGGGCGCGGGCGATATCGATCACGACGTGACGCAGGATCGCGAAGAGCCACGCACGCACGGTGCCGATCTCGGGGTCGAACCGATCGCCGAACCGCCAGGCCCGGACGAACGTCTCCTGCACGGCTTCCTCGGCGAGACCACGGTCGTTCAGCGAACGCATCGCGAAGCCGAACATCTCCCCTGCATGGGCAGCGTAGGCGGCCCTGATGCCGCCCTCGTCGAGGTCGAACCGCGCCGTACCCATCTCTGTGACGAGGGTACGGGTCCCGGACGACCTCGGTTCATCGTTCGGTTGAACCCGACCGCCCCATCGTCCGTATCCCCACCGATGCCACGACGGGCCCACGGACGGAAGGGAGACGCCACGATGCGGATCGGTGCGATGCGTGCGCTCGCGATCGGGCTGGCGGGGGTGATGCTGCTCGCCGCGTGCGGCGGCGACGGCGACACCGGCACGGGTGGCGGGCCGACGACCGATGCGAGCGCGCCCCCCGAGGACAGCCCTTCCGCCGCGACCGGGACGGTTCGGCTCGCCGAGTCCGACCTCGGCTCGATCCTGGTCGACGCCGACGGCATGACCCTCTACCTGTTCGAGACCGACACCGACGGCTCCAGCACGTGCTACGACGACTGCGCCGCGACCTGGCCGGCGTTGATCGACGGCGCGCCATCCGCCGGTGACGGGGTCGATGGGTCCCTGCTGGGCACCACCGAACGTGACGGCGGCGACGTGCAGGTCACGTACGACGGCCATCCGCTCTACCACTTCGCCTCGGACCAGGCGCCCGGCGACACCGAGGGCCAGGGCGTCGGCGACGTGTGGTTCGTGGTCGATGCGTCGGGCGCCGCCGTCGTCGACGACGCCAAGACCGGGCCCGGATACTGAGGACGGCGTCCTCGCGGGCGTCGCCTCAGGAGCCGGCGAGCACGGACTCCGCCGCGCTGCGGCCCCACCACATCGCTTGGGAGAGCGAGCGCAGCAGGATCTCGGCCGACGCAAGGTTCGTCGCCAGCGGCACCCCGTGGATGTCGCACACCTTCAGCAGCGCCTGGATGTCGGGCTCGTGCGGGTGCGACGTCAGCGGATCACGCAGGAACACCACGGCGTCGACGTCGCCCGCCACGATGCGAGCGCCGATCTCGAGGTCGCCGCCCTCGGGACCGCTGTGCACGCGGTCCACCTCGAGGTCGAGGGTCTCGGCGATCTGCCCGCCCGTGTGCCCGGTCGCGATGAGTCGGAGCTTCGCCAGCGTCGAACGGTGGCGGGCGGCGAGCTGGAGCAGGTCGTCCTTCTTCTCGTCGTGCGCGACCAACGCCAACACCGCGCGCTCGGACCGTTCGTCGCCCTGGTAGATGCCCATCGAGGAAGTCATGCATCGAGGCTACGGGAGGGCCCGTGCCGCGACAGAGATATGAGGTAACGGTCGTGTGAAGTCTCGATGCCGCGCGGCGCGCTACACGGTGAGCCGACGGGTGAACCACTCGGAGGCCAGGCGGGCGACCTCGTCGAGCGTCCCGGGTTCTTCGAACAGGTGGGTGGCGCCGGGCACCACCGTGATCTCGACCTCACCGGTCATGCGCGCCGCAGCATCCCGGTTCATGCCGAGCACCTCGCGATCGAGGCTCCCCACGATCAGCAAGGTCGGCGCACGCACGAGTCCAAGGGCGTCTCCGGCGAGGTCGGGACGTCCCCCGCGCGAGACGACCGCGCGCACAGACGCTGGCCGCTCTGCAGCCGCGACCAGCGCGGCGGCTGCACCCGTGCTCGCGCCGAACGTGCCCACCGCCAGGTCGGCGGTACCGGAGCGATCGGCGATCGAGTCGCCGGCGACGAGCAGGCGCTCGGCGAGCAACGCGATGTCGAACCGCAGGTGCCGGGTTCGCAGGTCGACGGCTTCCTCGGCGGGGGTCAACAGATCGAACAGCAGCGTCGCGAGCCCGTCGACGTTGAGCACGTCGGCGACCATGCGATTCCTCGGGCTGTGGCGGCTGCTGCCGCTGCCGTGGGCGAAGAGCACGAGGCCGCGAGCATCGCGCGGCAGCCGCAGATCGCCTTCGATCTCGCCCGTGCCCGCGACCCGGTCGAGGACCGCGATGCGGATCGCCTGCTCAACGGTGTCCATCGGCCCAGCTCGCTCCCCTGCCACGGTAGCGCGGGCTCGAGCGAACGCAAGCGGTGAACGACCCGGCCTCACGGGGACCGGCGTTCGGGACACCAGTCACGGAACGCGGTGTCGAGGATCTGCACCAACCGCGCGAACGATCGATCGACGTCGCGCGGCAGCCCGAAGCCGCCCACGGCCTCGAGCGTCACGAAGCCGTGCAGGGCGGCGCGCAGGGCGCGGGTCGCGTCGATCGCATCGTCCCCGCTGAGCCCGTAGCGAGCGAGCACCGAGAAAACGGTCCGCAGCAGTCGCCCGACTCGCCTCATCGGCGTCGTGATCGTGCGGGTCGACCGCTCGGAGCGTGGCGGGGTACCGGCCGGGATGCGAACGCGCGTACCCGCGATATGCGTCGGCGATCGCCCGCAGGCCGTCGTCGCCACGCCGCTCGACGGCCGACCCGAGCGCGACGCCGAGCTCGCGCAGCGCCAGCACGGTGAGGTCACGTCGAAGCTCGCCGAGGCCGTTCACGTGCTTGTAGAGGCTGGGCACCGCGACACCCAGTCGCTCCGCGACCGTGGCGAGGGTGAGCCGGTCGTATCCGACCTCGTCGGCGACCTGCGCCGCCTCGGCGACGACGACCTCCCGCGAGAGCCCCGCTCTAGGCACGTCCCGTCGCCTCGGCCAGGAACCCGACGACCGCGGGCGTGACGACCTCGGGATACTCGGCCTGCGGGTAGTGGCCGGCGTCAGGCACGATCACGACCCGTGCACCTGTGCGATCGCCGATCAGCCGTGCCTCCGCGCTGGGGTCGGGGAAGTCGGCGTCTCGCTCCCCCATCACCACGAGCGTCGGCGCGTGAACGTCGGCGAGCCTCGCCTCCGCGGGCGCGTGCGACGTGTGGGTCGTGGCGACGAACGCGCGCCAGTGCCCCGGGCGACGGAGGCTCTCGCGGATGCGAGCCCGGTGTTCCGGGAGGTCCGCCGGTGGCCGCCCCGGGTAGACCTTCGCGTAGTACGCGTTCCACACCGCCGGGCCCCATGGCTTGCGCAGCCCCAGGCGGAGCGTGAGCTTCGTTGCGAGCCCCAGCGGGATGTCGCGCACGAACGGCCCGATGAGCACGAGTCCTCGAACGAGGTCCGGGCGCTCGGCGGTTGCCCACACCGCCGCCCCCGCGGCCATCGAGTTGCCGACGAGGATCGCCGGGCCGCCGAGGTGCTCGGCGAGTGCCACCAAGTCGGTGCCGGCCGCGACGTCGTCATAGCTCGAGAACGTGGCGTCGCTGTCCCCGTGCCCGCGCAGGTCCATCGTCGCTACGCGATAGCCGGCCTCGACGAGCCCCGGGGTCAGGAAGCGATACACGGATCGCACGTCGCCGAGACCTGGTGCGGCCACGACGAGCGGGCCCTCACCCGTGACGTCGTAGGCGATCCGTCCTTCGGGTCGCTCCAGGTACGCGGTGGTCGGCGTGCCGCCGGTGGTCGTCGCGCTCATCATGTCCTCCTCGTGTTCGAGATGGCGTGCTCTCGTCTTGGCTAATGCCCTTAGCTTCATGAGCGCAGTATGGCTAAGGACATTAGCTTTGTCAAACCCGCGTGCGTGAGCCGAGGGGAGGAGCCGATCGTCAGCGGCCCGTGACGAGCAGGAGCTTGCCCGTGGTGGTGCCGCTCGCCAGGGCACGGTGCGCGCCGCTCGCACGTTCCAGCGGGAAGCGCTCGTGCACGCGCAGATCGAGCTCCCCGCTCGCGACCATCGCGAACACGGCGCCCGCGCGCTCGAGGAGCTCGTCACGCGTCGCGGTGTAGTCCGCGAGGCCCGGACGGGTGAGGAAGACGGAGCCGGGAGGCTGCAGCCGGCGGATGTCGAACGGCGGCACTGGCCCGCTCGACTGCCCGTAGACCACGAGGGTGCCACGCCGGGCGAGCGACCCGAGACTGTCCTCGAACGTGTCCTTGGCGATCGAGTCGAAGACGACCCGGGCGCCGCTCCCATCGCCGTGTGACCGAACCACCTCGCCCAGGTCTCGGGACCCTCGGACCACGACATCGGCGGCGCCGGCGGCCCTCGCGAGCTCCGCCTTGGCCTCCGTCGACGTCGTGCCGATCGCCCGCAGGCCTTTCGCAGCCGCCATCTGGGTGAGCAGTAGTCCCACGCCACCCGCGGCCGCGTGGACCACGACGACGTCACCGGCTTCGAGCGGCACGATCGACTCTGTCAGGAAGTGCGCCGTCATGCCCTGCAGCAGCACCGCCGCCGCGCTCTCGGTCGAGAGACCCTCGGGAACCGGCACGAGGCGAGCGGCCGGCACGATGGCTGCGTCGGCGTACGCGCCGAGCACCATCGCGAACGCGACCCGATCGCCGATACTCACGTGCTCGACGCCCGGGCCGACCTCGAGCACCTCGCCGGCCCCCTCGGTGCCCGGGGTGTAGGGCAGGGGTACCGGGTAGGCGCCGGAGCGCTGCTGGACGTCGATCATGTTCACCCCGGCCGCGTCGATGCCGACCAGCGCCTCGCCCTCGGCCGGTTCCGGTCGTTCGACGTCCTCCACCGCCATGACGCCGGGTTCACCCTGTTCGTGGACCCTGATCGCGCGCATCCGCTTCCCCCTCGGTCGGTCGTTCCCCGCAGCGTACGGAACGCGCCGTCAGTGGGCACGACGTTCCATGCGGCGTGTGCGAACAGGGCGTTTGACGGCTCCCGCGAGCTCGGGCACCGTCGTGGCGGGGCGGGGGCCATCTTCCAGCTCGGCAGGCTCCGCGCCGCGCGGTGTTCCGTGTGACCGGCGCCGCACCGGCCGGGTCGTGCCGTTCGCGCCCCCGCCCCGCCACCTCCTGCGCAGGATCGGACGTCAGCGGCCTCGACGGATCCGCGCCCTGCGTCGCCGGTGGTCCGCTCGGGCGGCCCGATACGCCTGCCACCCGGGGATGCCGTTGACGCCGCCGCCGGCGTGGGTCGCCGACGAGCCGTGATACAGGCCGGCGATGGGGGTGCGGTAGTCCGCGTACCCGGGCGAGGGCCGCATGTGGAAGAGCTGATCGACCGTCAGCTCCCCGTGGAAGATGTTCCCGCCTATCAGCCCGAGCTCCTGCTCCATGTCGTAGGGCCCGATCACCTGGCGATCGATCACCGCGTCGCGGAAGTTCGGCGCGAGCTCCGTGTAGCCATCGATCGCCCGGTCGGCATAGGCCTCGAGCTCGTCGCGGTGGGGCTCCTCGTTCCACTCATGGGGGACCCACTGGCTGAACATCGAGAAGATGTGCACGCCCTTGGGCGCCAGGTCGGTGTCGATCGTCGTCGGGATCGCGCCATCGACGAAGGGTGCTGTCGCCGCCCGGTGCTCCAGGTGGGCGTCCTGGAACGCGCGCTCGGCGTACTCACGCGACAGGCAGAGCTCGACCGAGCCGGTGTGGTGGTCCTGCAGGGCGGTGCCGGGGTCGGCGATGAAGTCCGGCAGCTCGCTCATCGCGACGTTGATCTTCACGACTCCCGACCGCGACTTCCACGACTCGATGTCGAACACGAAGTCCTCGGGAAGCTCCGCGCGATCGACCAGCTCGAGGAACGCGATCTTCGGGTGGATGCAGCTCACGACGATCGGTGCGCGGAGCTCCTCGCCGGAATCCAGCTCCACGCCGACCGCCCGGCCGCTCTCGACGAGGATGCGCCGCACGCGTGCCTCGGTGCGGATCTCGCAGCCGTACGACACCGCGGCGTCCCGCATCGAGGCGGCCACCGAGCCCATGCCGCCCCGAGGGAATCCCCAGTTCACCGTGTGGCTCTGCCCGCCACCGACGCTGCCGATCGCGTGGTGCAGCAGCACGTAGGCGGTGCCCGGTTCGTCGGGACCCGACCACTGCCCGATCAGGCCATCGACCATCATGATCGTCTTCATCTGCTCGGACTCGAACCACCGATCGAGCAGCTCGGAGAGGCTCATCGTGAACAGGCGCGTCGCGTCGGCGACACCCCGGGTGCCGAGCTGACGCATCGTCCACGCGGCCTGCGACTGCGACAACAGGTCACCGAACGTCGTCGATCCGACGTTGGGCGGCACCTGATGCAGCAGCGGCCCGACCACCTCGGTGATGCCGTGGATCCACGCCTCGTACGCGGGGAGCGTCTCGGCGTCCTTGACGGAGAACCGCGAGATCGACTCGTGCGTCTTCTCGGCATCGTCGCCGTAGATCGTGATCGAACGCCCGTCGGGGAATGCCTGGTAGTACGGGCCGAACGGCGTCACGTGGTACCCGTGTCGCGCGAGCTCCAGCTCCTCGATGATGAACGCCGGCATCAACGACATCACGTAGGAGTAGGTCGAGACGTTGATCTCCGGGTGGTCGGGGAACGGTGCGCTCGTGTCGACGGCGCCGCCGACCTTCGAGCGCGACTCCAGCACCGCGGTGCGCGCGCCCGCCTTCGCGAAGTAGGCGCCTGCCACGAGACCGTTGTGCCCGCCGCCGACGACGATCGCGTTGTAGGAACCGGCCATCAGATGCCGTGCAGCTTCCTCACGTTGTCGGCGAGCACGCCGCGGCCGATCGACTCGGCATCGGCGACCGACAGGAAGTCCCGATCGACGAACGAGCCCAATACGCGCTCGAGCGCCTCCCGCACCAGGCGCGCCGACACCGGGAACATCTCGGGTTCGGACGACTCGTCGCACCCATGCAGGACCTTCGCGGCGGGCACCGATCCGAGGATCATCTCGAGCGACCAGTCGATCTGCCCCCATCCCCACGGCACCAGCTCGGAGAGGTCCATGTAGACGTTCGGCAGCACGGTGGGGATGTAGGTGGCCTCGGCCACCCACGGCCATCCGGAGTGGATCATCAGGATCGGCTGCTCCTGGTGCTCGACGAAGAACGAGAACGCATCCTGTGGCGTCGCGTGCGTGAGGTTCACGTCGGGATCACCCGCCCCCACGTGCACGTGGAACACACGGTCCCGCTCCTTCGCGATCGAGAACGCGCGACGCAGCAGGAAATCGCGCACGGGCTTCGCGTGCTCCCGGGACTCGCGCCATTCGTCGCTCCGCCACCGATCGAACGCCGCGGTCGCATCCGACGTCGACGGATCCGTGATGTCCAACCCCGTGCGGTAGGCGATGATCGTCTTGAACCCGATCAACCGTGGGTCGTCCGCGGCGCCGTTCGCGATCTCCTCGAACCGCTGCACCGTCGCGTCGAACGAGCCTTCCTCCCTGGCTTGGACGATCCAGGGCTCGATGCGGCCCACGCGATGCACGGGCACGCCGCCGAGTGCGACTTCGAACTCCTCGCGGGTGATCGTGGGCTGCGGGTACCCCTCGTCGGCGACGACCGCGACGACGTGCTCGGATCCGAGCAATCCGCGCACGTAGCCCGGCGGATCGGCACGAAGGGCAGCGTCGCGCGCGGCGACGACCGCTTCCTTCGTGGGCTCGCAGCCGAGGTGCCTGGCGATCCATCGGCGCAACGCGAGACCGAACATCGTGGTCTCTGTCAGCTCCTCGACGAAGGCGGCGGCCTCGAGGTTCGCGTGGTTCGACGAGATCAACGCCGTGCCGAGGAACATGCACCGCGTCTCGAACGTCCTCGGCTCACGATCCAACAGATCCTGGCTCCGGAACGGGTGGCAGTGCGCGTCGATCACGTCGGCGCCGGTGAGGTCCACTCGTGCCATGGTCGCGCTCGCTTCCTGGGACCGGGGGTCCCGCTCAGAACCGCCAACGCAGGCGGCGGATCAGCTCGTCGTCGTCGAGGCCCGCGTACTGCTCGACCTCACCACGCCGCGTGGCGAGGAACGTCTCGAACAAGAAGTCGCCCATCGACTCACGCAGCACCCTCGACGCGGCGAGTGCCTCGACGGCCTCGGCCAGCGACGCGGGCAGTCGTCGAACGCCCCGTTCCGCCTTGACCTCGTCGGGAAGCCCGTCGGGGTCTTCCTCGGTCGAGGGCGGCAAGCGATCGCCGGCCTCGAGCCCGCGCAGGGCGGCCGCGAGCAACGCGCCGACCGCGAGGTAGGGGTTGGCGGTGCCGTCGACCGGCTTGACCTCCACGTTCGCCGACCCTGCGGTCGCCTCGGTCGTGCCGGCGATGAACCGCAGGGCGGCCTCACGGTTCTCCGTGCCCCAGCACTGCATCGCTCCCGACCAGTGGTGGGGCTGCAGCCGCTGATAACCCAGGCAGGTGGGCACGGTCACGCCCACGAGAGCCGGCAGCTCCCGCAACAAGCCCGCCACGAAAGCCTCGCCTCGCTCGTGCATGCCCGCCGGGCCCTCCCCTCCCGACAGCAGGTTGCGGTCCCCGTCCCAGAGGCTCAGGTGCACGTGGGCGCCGTTGCCGGTGTCGGGACCGACCTGGGGGGAGAACGACGCGGCGAGGCCGTGGCGCCGGGCGACGGCCCGCACGGTCTGGCGCACGACCATCGCGGCGTCGGCGGCCGCGACGGGGTCGCGGGGCGCGATCGACATCTCGAACTGACCGTCGGCGTATTCGGGATGGATCTGTTGCAGGTCGAGACCTTGGGTCTCCATCGCGGTGAGCAGGTCGAGCGCGAAGTCGTGGTTGCGTACGAGGGCGATGTCGCTGTAGCCGGGACCTTCATGGGCGGGCACGAACCTGCCGTCGTCTCCCTGCCCGCCGACGGAGAACTCGAACTCGAACACCGCCTGCACAGACAGGCCGCGCGCCGTGAACGCCTCGACCATGCGCCGCGCGAAGGCGCGCGGGCACCCGGGGTACGGCTCGCCTTCCTGTGTGTACTGGTCGACGGGGGCCCACGCCCACCCGGGCATCGCCGCGAGCGGCACCGTCGCGGCAGGGTCAGGGCGCAGCCGCAGGTCTCCGCTGGGGCCGTCGATGTACCCGGGCAGCAGCGCGAACTGGTCGTTCGACATCGCCACGTTGAACAGGGTCGACAATCCGACGCCCGAGGAGGCGACCTGGGCGAACCGCGCGATCGGGACCGTCTTCACCCGGACGATCGCCGAGGGATCGACGAACCCGAGGGCGACCGCGGCTACCCCGGCTTCGTCGAGCCACGCCTGCACGCGTGCGGCGTCCGAAGGTCGGTCGAGGTCGGCCGGCCGGCTCACCCTGCCTTGGCACCCCCTTCGTCGGCGGACGCAACGGCGTCCACCCGATCGTGCATGCGCCCGTGGAGGGTCTCGAGGTCCGCGACCCGCGCTCGCCCCTCATCACCGAGCGCGACCACGAGCTTGGCCGCGATCAGCTCGGTGAGCGCGAACGCCCCGAGCAACGAATCGAACGGCGACGCGGAGTCCGCGTGCGAGATCAGCACGTGCCTCGCCGACTCGACCGCCGGAGAGAGCCACGGGTCGGTGAAGACCACGACGACGGCTCCCTGCTCGGCCGCGATCGTGCCCGCCGCGATCGTGTCCTGCTGGTAGCGGCGGTAGTCGAACAGGCAGAGCACGTCTCGGCGCGAGAGCTCCCTGCTGTCCAAGAGGCGGCGCTCGGGCTCCTCGCCCACCATCGCGCAGCCGGGCCGGAGCATGCGCAGTTGCAGACACAGGTAGTTCGCCACGAGCTGGCTGAACCGACCCCCGACGAACCAGACGCGACGCTTCCGATCGCTCAGCAGCGCGACGACGTGGGCGAGGTCGTCCTCGAGCGAGCTCGAGGTGAGCGTGGCGTCGAGCGCGCGCGTGAAGGCCTGCTGGCTCCGGCGCAGCACCTCGTCGTCCTGGGTCGCGCCCCGGGTCTTGTAGAGCGAGGGCAGCCCCTCGGTGCGAGCCTGCACCTCCTCACGCAGCGACCGCTGGAAGTCGGGGTACCCCTCGAACCCGATCTTGCGGACGAACCGCAGCACGGTCGGTCCGGTGACGCCCGCTCCCTCCGCGAGCTGAGGCAGGCTCTCCAGGCCGGCCGTCGGGTAGGTCGCCAGCAACGTCCGCGCGACACGGCGCTCGGACGGCGTCATCTCGCCGAGGCGCTCGCGAACCTCCTCGCCGATCGTCTCGCTCGTGTGCGTGACCCCTCCCCTCGGAAGTCAGGATTCTTACGCATCCGTCCGTTGAGGGGAAGCTGGTAACGAGCTTGACAGCTTCCTGCGCCCAGCGTACGAATGCCCCTTAGCCGGCACCGGGAGGTAGGGGGATGCTTCGGAGATCGGTCGCACTCGTGTTCGTGCTGTGTTTGGTGGGTGCCGCGTGCAGTACCTCGGACGACAGCGGGGGTGAAGGAGGGGGAACCGATGCCAGCGGTGAGGCATCAGGCGACCCGATCGTGATCGGCTTCCCCGCCGACCTCACGACCGACTGGGCCTACTACGACTCCCCGATGCAGGAGGGCGCGCAGTTCGCCGTCGACCAGATCAACGCCGAAGGCGGCGTGCTCGGGCGCCCGCTCGAGTTGCAGACGGTCGACATGCGCAACGACGTCGCGGAAGCCGCCAAGGTCACCCAGCAGCTGATCGACGACGGCGCCGCCTACCTGATCGGCACGGTGGGCGACGGCATCCTCGCCGAGGGTCAGGTCGCGTGCGCCGCCGGTACCCCGATCTCCACCGGGCTCGGCACCGCGCCCTCGCTCGTCGGCGACATGGGCGAATGCGCCTATCAGCTCGTGATGAGCGACAACATCCAGGCCGCCGTGCTGGCGGAGTATGCGCTCGCCGAGGGCTACGAGACCGCCTACGTGCTCGGCTCGAACGAGATCCCCTACACCAAGGACCTGCCGGTCTTCTTCTCCGACGCGTTCGAGAACGGCGGGGGCACCGTGGTCGGGACCGACCAGTACAAGATCGGCGCCGGCGACTACTCGGCCGTGGTCACGAAGCTCGCCAACGTCGACCCCACGCCCGACGCGGTGTTCACACCGATGTTCCTGCCCGACAGCGCCGTGTTCCTTCGGCAGCTCCGCCAAGCGGGCCTCACGATGCCGGTGCTGTCCACCGACGGCAACGCCGATGCCACGCTCCTCGACGCGGGAGCAAAGGCGATCGACGGCCTGACGTTCTCGAACTCGGTGTGTACGGCCGAGGGCGACCCCGACGTGCAGGCCTTCTACGACGACTACAACGCGGAGTACGGCAACGACCCGAGCTCCTACGTCGCGGTGATCGGCTACGACGAGGTGAACCTCGTGGCCGACGCGATCGAGACCGCCGGCAGCGCAGAGCCCGACGCGATCATCGAACAGCTCGCGCAGACCGACTTCACCGGTATCTCGGGACAGGTCGTGATGGACCCGGCGACGAGACGAGCCGACAAGCCTGCTGCGCTGATCCAGATGGACGGCACCGAGTTCACCTGCCTCGAGCAACCGGGCTTCCCGGCCTACGTGCCGGCCGTCTAGGCGTGGCGGACGACCAGAGGGAGGATCGGACGGCGGATCCCGCCGGGCACGGTCCTCCCCTGCTCGTCGTCGACGCACTGACCGTGGCCTACGGCGCCGTGGTCGCGATCCGCGACGTTTCGCTCGAGGTGGCGCCCGGCGAGATCGTCGCGGCGCTCGGACCCAACGGCGCCGGCAAGACGACCCTGCTGCGCACGCTCGCCGGTGCCCACAAACCCCAGCACGGATCGGTCGTCTTCGACGGCGACACGCTGACCGGGCTCGCGCCCGAGGCGGTGCTCCGTCGCGGCGTCGCGTTGGTTCCCGAGGGGCGGCACGTCTTCCCCAACCTCACGGTCGAGGAGAACCTCACGATCGGCGGCATCGCCCGCACCGATCACGACGCGCTGCGAGCCGACACGGAGCGGTGGCTCGGCAGGTTCCCCATCCTCGGCGAGCGGGCGAACCAGCTGGCGGGCACGCTCTCGGGCGGCGAGCAACAGCAGCTCGCGATCGCCCGGGCGTTGATGTCGCGCCCTCGCATGCTGCTGCTCGACGAGCCGTCGCTCGGCCTGGCGCCGATCTTCGTGGACCGCATCTTCGAGCTGATCCACGAGCTGCGGACCGAGGGCGTCACGGTGCTGCTCGTCGAACAGAACGTGCACCGGGCGCTCGAGATCGCCGACCGTGCGTACGTGCTGTCGGTGGGCTCGGTCGTCGCGTCCGGTCCGACCGAACAGCTCGTGGAAGGCGAGCTGGAGCGGTCCTACCTCGGTATCAGCCAGACGGGATGAGGTGACGCCGTGAGCCCGTCGGAGTTCGTGCAGCAGCTCGTGAACGCGCTGTCGCTCGGCAGCATCTACGCGCTGCTCGCGCTCGGGCTCTCGATGGTCTACGGCGTGCTGGGCATGCTGAACTTCGCCTACGGCGAGCTCGTCACGATCACCGGCTACTCGATGCTCGCCGCCACCTACCTCGGCGCGCCGTTCATCGTGGTCGCTCTGGTCGGCGTGATCGCGGCCGGCATCTCGTCGGTGCTGATGGAGTTGATCGCGTTCCGGCCGTTGCGCGACGCGAGCTTCGTGTCGCTGCTCTTCACGTCGTTCGCGGTCGCGCAGCTGATCCAGGGCGCGTTCCGCCAGGCGGTGTCGGTGCGATCGCGGGGCATCCCGGTGCCGGAGCTGTTCGACGAGGCCGTGCAGGTCGGACCGGTGCGCATCAGCGTGCTGTCGATCATCACCGCATCGATCGGCGCGATCTCGCTCGTGGCCCTCACGACGTTCATGCGCCGGTCGCGATCGGGCCTCGCGATGCGAGCCGCATCGCAGGACTTCACCACGGCCCGTCTGCTGGGCGTGCGCGCGAACCGCGTGATCTCGCTCGCGTTCCTGATCTCGGGACTGCTCGCCGGCATCGCCGGCGTGCTGTGGATCGCCCGAACCACCTCGGTGAACCCCGCGACCGGGTTCGTGCCGGTGATCCAGGCCTTCATCGCCTCGGTGATCGGCGGCCTGGGGAACCTGCGTGGCGCCGTGCTCGGCGGCTTCTTCCTGGGAACCCTCGAGGTCTTCCTGCAGGCGCTGCTGCCGGGTTCGCTCCTGCCGTACGCGCAGGCCGCTGCGCTGCTGATCGTGGTCGCGATCCTGTACGTGCGGCCGCAGGGCCTCTTCGGTCAGCGGGTGGAAGCCGTATGAGCGGTCCTATCCCTCAGAGCCGGCTGCGGCCCGCGCTGTGGGGCACGGCGCTGGTCTCGCTGCTGCTGATCGGCGGCATGGCGCTGGTGCAGGGGTTCGGGTCGTCCTCGTCGAGCCGCACGTTCGTGATGTTCCTCGTCAACGTGATGCTCGTGGTCTCGATCCAGACGTTCATCGGCAACAGCGGCATCGTCTCGTTCGGCCACGTGGCGTTCATGGGCATCGGTGCTTACACCACGGCCCTGGTGACGATCCCCACCGTGATCAAGGACGCCCAGCTCCCCGAGCTGCCGGCGGCACTTGGAACCGCCGACCTCGGGCTCGTGCCCGCCATCGCGTTGTCGGCGCTGGCCGCGTTCGTCGTGGCGGCGATCTTCGGCGGGGCCATCATCCGCATGACCGAATCGACGATGGCGATGGCCACGCTGGCGTTGTTGGTGATGGTGCACACGTTCTTCCAGAACGCGACGACGTTCACGCGGGGGTCGCTCGGCCTGGCGGGGATCCCTGTGCGAACGACGCTCGGCGTGGCCACCGCCGGCGCCGTCGTGTTCCTGTTGGTGGGACGCCTCTACAAGGAGTCGGGGCCCGGGCTCCGCCTGCGGGCGACGCGGGAAGACCCGCTCTCATCGGCGTCGGTGGGCACGAGCGTCGTGCGGACCCGGTACGGGGGATGGCTCCTGAGCGCGGCGATGATGGGGGCGGCCGGATCGCTGTGGGCGCAGAGCGTGATCGCGTTCAACGCGAACCAGTTCTACTTCTCGATCACGTTCGCACTGCTCGCGATGCTCGTGATCGGGGGCCGCACGTCGCTCACCGGTGCGGTGGCGGGGGCGGCGATCATCACGTTCCTCACGGACACGCTCGCCCGCGTGGAGCAGGGCGTCGCGATCGGCCCGTGGGAGCTGCCGCGCGTGACGGGCACGGTGCAGTTCGCGATCGCCCTGTTGATCATCATCACGCTGATCCTGCGGCCCGAGGGCATCTTCGACCGATGGGAGATCGACGACCTCCTGCGGCGGTTCGCACCGGCAGCGAGGCGAGCGCGACGAGCGCCGGCCGAAGCACGTGCTACGGCGGAACCGGGAGGAGCGACGGCGTCCCTGGAGCCGTCGGCGGTCGAGGCCGCGACACCGGTGTTGCAGGGCGACGGCGTCGCGAAGCACTTCGCGGGCGTCACGGCGCTCGCCGGGGTCGACATCGAGGTGCGACAGGGCGAGATCCACGGCCTGATCGGACCGAACGGCTCCGGCAAGACCACGTTGCTCAACGTGATCTCCGGTGTGTACGTGCCCTCGGAGGGTCACATCTCCTTCGAGGGACGCGAGATCGGTGGCGACAAGCCGCACCGGGTCGCCGCCCTCGGCCTGGCACGCACCTTCCAGAACATCAGGCTCTTCGCGCAGCTCACGGTGCGGGAGAACGTGGAGGCGGCCGCCGCGCCCGGCACCGAAGGGGCGGCCGTCGACGACGTGCTGGCCTGGTTCGGGCTCACGGGGGTCGAGCGCGAGAAGGCCGTGAACCTGCCCTACGGCATGCAGCGTCGGCTCGAGATCGCGAGGGCCGTCGTGCGCCGCCCGTCGCTGATCCTGCTCGACGAGCCGGCGGCCGGCATGAACGAGACGGAGTCCGACGAGTTGCTCGAGAACATCCGCCGCATCCGGTCGCGCCTCGACTGCTCGGTCGTCGTCGTCGATCACGACCTGCGGCTGATCATGAAGCTCTGCGACCGCATCCAGGTGCTCGACCAGGGACGCACGATCGCGCTGGGGCTGCCGCGCGAGATCGCCGAGGACCCGGCAGTGATCGAGGCCTACCTCGGCGGGCCCTCGGCGAAGACCGCCTAGGTCACCACGCGGCTCGCGCCGAAGTAACCGGGCCACCCAACTCAGTGAGGACCCAGCAACGTCGGCGGCAACAGGAACGGCGTCGCCAACGCGGCGACCGATCGACGGGCCGGTCCCGAGAACGGCACCACGTCGTCCCCGCATATCGTGCCCGCCGCCGGCACCTCGCCGGTCAGCAGGTACCTGTTCACGTGCCGGTCCACGCACGAGGAGAGGAACAGCGACGTGTGGCCCGACCCGTCGAGCGTGAGCAACCGCGACGTCGGCATGATCCTCGAGGTGCTGACCGCGTGCTGGTATCGGGTGGCCGGGTCGTTGATGTTGCCGATGACCCACTGTTCGACCCGCGAATCTGACCGAAGTAGCACATGTCGTCAACCCCGATGAAGCCACCGGTGCATGCGGACTCGTCGCACGCTAGCGTGGCGTTGCATCGGCGAGAACGGCTGTCGCCGCGGAGGAGGGGACGATGCGACCACGAGGGTGCGGGTATGCAGTGCGCACGTCCGCTGCGCGATGGTCGGCGATCATCCTCTTCATGGCGATGTGGGGGACCGTCCTGAACCCCACCACCGGGCTCTCGTCGAGCCGCTGCGATATCGAGGGGACCCGGGCTGGAGAAAGGCTCGTCGGGACCGCTCGGGGAGAGGTCATCTGCGGCGGGGGTGGCGACGACACGATCTGGGGCTACGGCGGCGAAGACGAGATCGACGGCGGGTCCGGCCGGGACCGCATCATGGGAGGCATCGGCGAGGACGTGATCCGCGGGGGCGAGGGAGCCGACAAGGTGCGCGGTGGACCCGCGGGAGACCGGCTCGTCGGGGGTGCGGGCCGAGACATCCTCCGAGGTCAGCGCGGGCCGGACTACCTCGACGCCGAGGACGGCACGGATGCGAGGGATGTGCTGCGCGGCGGTCCGGGCAACGATGGCTGCGGGGTCGACGGCCGTGACGTCACGATCGGCTGCGAGACGGTCGTGTCGTGAGCGCGTTCGCTGCCCTCTGCACCGTTGCCCCTCCCTGCGCGCACACCGAGCAGAGCGGCTCGCGGTTGTAGACGCTGAGCCGCGTGTCGCACCCCGCGCCCGCACAGGTCCGCCCCGCAGGCATCGGGGCCGTGCGCCTTCGGCTCGGACGCATGCCCTGCTTCCGCAGGCGCTGGCACGGCGGGCACCATCGGCTCGAACCGAAGTGCCCGCACGGCCGCAGGTCGTGGCACATCGGGCATTCTCGATACCCACGACACGGGCACTCCGGGTAGTCGTCCATCACCATCAGGGTACGGCCGTGGTCGCCGAAGATGTCGGCAGGAGGCGGATCGGCCTGCCCGCCGAGCCAACAGCGGTGCCCGGGTACAGTGGCGAGGTGACCTTCCAGCACGCCGACGCTCTCGTCATCTTCGGCATCACCGGTGATCTGGCGCGGCAGAAGATCATCCCCGCGCTGCAGGCCATGGTGCGCCACCGCACGCTCGACGTGCCCGTCGTGGGTGTCGCACGATCGGGCTGGGACCTCGAGAAGTTCCAAGCGCACGTGCGGGAGGCGCTCGCGGCCGACGAGGCCGGGCTCGACGAGGACGCGTTCGCCAGGCTCTCTGCCCAGCTGCGCTACGTCGACGGCGACTACACCGACGGCGACACCTTCGATCGGCTGCGCGACGCGCTCGGCGAGAGCCGCCGGCCCCTGCACTACCTCGCGATCCCGCCGTCGCTGTTCGAGACGGTTGCCCAGCACCTCGCGCGCGTCGGCTGCGCCGAGCACGGCAGCGTGGTGATCGAGAAGCCGTTCGGGCGCGACCTCGCGTCGGCACGACGGCTGAACGCGATCATCAGCTCCGTCTTCGCCGAGGAGCGCATCTTCCGCATCGACCACTTCCTGGGCAAGGAGCCCGTGCAGAACCTCGTGTACTTCCGCTTCGCGAACACGTTCCTCGAGCCGTTCTGGAACCGCAACTACGTCGACAGCGTGCAGATCACGATGGCCGAGGACTTCGGCCTTCGGGGCCGCGAGGCGTTCTACGACAAGGTGGGCGCGATCCGCGACGTGGTGCAGAACCACCTGTTGCAGGTCATGGCGTTCGTGGCGATGGACCCTCCCGCCGGCCCCGACCACGACGTTTTCATGAGTGAGCGGTTCCGCCTGCTCGAGGCGATCAGGCCGCTCACCGCCGGCGACGTGGTGCGCGGGCAGGTCCGCGGCTACGCCGAGGCAGACGGCGTGGCGCCCGGCTCCACCACCGAGACCTACGTCGCCGTGCGCATGCAGATCGAGAGCTGGCGCTGGGCCGGCGTGCCCTTCTACATCCGCGCCGGGAAGTCGCTGCCGGTCACGGCGACCGAGGTGATCGTGGAGCTGAAGCGGCCGCCGCGAGACGTGTTCGGAGAGCCGGCGCCCGGACACCCGAACCACGTGCTGTTCCGCCTCGGCCCCGACGTGAGCATCAACCTGGGCGCCCGCGCCAAGATACCGGGCGACGAGATGCAGGGCGAGGACGTGGAGCTCGTCGCCCACCACCAGCCCGGAGAGCGCATGGAGCCGTACGAGCGCCTGCTCACCGACGCGCTGATGGGCGACACGGAGCTGTTCTCACGTCAGGACATCGTGGAAGCGTCGTGGCGCGTGGTCGATCCGATCCTCGACGACGCCACGCCTGTGCATGCCTACGAGCCCGGTACGTGGGGGCCGGAGGCCGCCGACGTGCTGATCGAGGGCGACGGCGGGTGGCACGACCCGCGCTCCTCGCTGGGATAGGGATCTGATGGTCGCGTGGAGCGGCACCGTGGTCCTGACCACACCCCGGCTGAGGCTGCGGACGTTCCGACACGACGACCTGCCCCATTACGCCGCTCTGAACGCCGACCCCGAGGTCGCCAGGTATCTCGGAGGCGCGTTGAGTCGCGAGCATTCCGACGAGATCGCGTCGTGGGCGAACGAGGTGTACGAACGCGAGGGCATCGGGTTGCTCGCGGTCGAGCGGCGCGACGACGGCGCGTTCCTCGGCATGTGCGGTCTGCATCATCAGGAGTCCTACCCCGACGAGGTCGAGGTGGCGTGGCGGCTCGCCCACGAGCATTGGGGCAGTGGGTACGCGACGGAGGCCGCGATCGCCTGGCTCGACCACGGCTTCGGCACGCTCGCGCTCCCGAGGGTCATCTCGATCACCGACCGCCCGAACGTCCGGAGCCTGGCGGTGATGCGCCGGCTCGGCATGGAGTTCGATCACGAGGGCGAGATCGAGGACGACGGTCAGGTCTTCCGGGCCG
Source organism: uncultured Actinomycetes bacterium (assembly GCA_963728665.1). Classification (GTDB taxonomy): domain Bacteria; phylum Actinomycetota; class UBA4738; order UBA4738; family HRBIN12; genus JAOUEA01. The sequence goes on from CAVSLG010000012.1 coordinate 158,556, forward strand.
TCGTGTACTCGATCACGGCCGAGCGGTGGCGGAACGGGACGCCTCTCAGACGCCGTGACACCCCACGCGAACCGGATACCAGTCCTTGATGCCCGTGTAGCAGACGTCGATTCGCGACCATGGCTCGAGCGTGAGGTCGTTGGAACGCTCGTCGACGAACGGGCACGGATCGTCGATCACCTCGAAGCGCAGGCGGCGGTGCTCGAGGTTCCACGTGTACGAGCCGCGCGTACGGGAGCAGTTCACGTCGTTGAAGAAGACGATGCGGTTGCCGCGAACCACGTAGTGCCCCAGCGCGCGGAACTCGTTCAGCTGATGTTCGAGGTAGAAGCGGCCCTCGTGCAGCAGCAGGGTCTGCACACCGGCGTCGACGCTGTAAGGAACGCAGCGCAGGCAGTGGAAGGGCACCCCGAGCACCGGACCACCCATCTCCTCGAGGGTGAAGACGCGCATGTAGAAGCCGTCGACCGGCGTGGCCTCGCGCGGCGGCGCCTTCCGGTAGTCGTATGGCTCCATCTCGGGAGCGATCGCGAGCCGCACGTCGGGGTCGGCCGAGGTCGGGGGCGGGGTCGGGGTCGGGGTTGCCACCGCGGTCTCGATCGCCGGCGCATCGGCGTCGGCACCGACGAGCGTTCCTGTGGCGAACGCGAGCACGGCAACCGCCCCGGCGATCGCGACGCCTCGGGCTCGAACGATCCCGTCCACGACCGAACCCTACCCTTCCCCTCGTGGCCGCTCCGGCGCCCCTGAGGTCCCCACGCATCGTGAGCGACACCCTGCACGGTCGTCCCCGGATCGAGACTTCCGACCGAGGAAGAAACCGCCGTTCGGCTGAGTTCCTTCCGGCCATGGGCGGGGGACGATCCTACCGATGGCACGTCGTCTCATCGCGATCTCGCTCGCGCTGTCGCTCTGGGCGATCGGCGGTCTCCTGCTGTTCGTCGCCGCCGGCTTCCTCTTCTCGACGATGGTGCACCACGTCGGTTCCGACGGCTGGCTCACCTCGGCGCTGCTGGCGATCGCGCTCGGCGTGTTGGGCGCGGTGATCGGGGGCATGGGCGCCTGGCTCATCGCGTCGGGGCGGACCGCCGGACCTGACGAGATCGAGACCGACGACGAAGCCATGTGGCGCGACTGAAGCCCCGATCCGGGGCACTCCAGCCACCGCGACGCGTTGCGGCGGTGCGCGTTCCGAGCCGCGCGATACCCTTTGGCGGTGCGCGAGCCGACAGATATCGATGGGATCTTGCAGGAGCAGGGCCGCTACTACGAGGACCGAGCTCCCGAGTACGACGACGTCTGGTACCGGCGTGGCATCTACGACATGGGTCCGGACGCGAACCGTCACTGGTTCGAGGAGACGGCCCGTCTGGAAGCCGCGCTCGACGACTTCGCGCCCTCGGGCACCGTGCTCGAGCTGGCCGCCGGCACGGGGCTGTTCACCCGCCACATCGCTCCCCACGCGACGCGGCTGATCGCGATCGACGTGGCGGCCTCGGCCCTCGCGATCAACCGCGACCGCCTCGACGACGACCACATCGAGTACGTGCAGGTCGACCTGTTCGAGTGGGAACCGCCCGAGGACGTTCGCTTCGACGCGATCGTCTTCGCGTTCCTGATCTCCCACGTGCTGCCGGAGCGGTTCGACGAGTTCTGGCGACGGCTCGCCGACTGGCTCGCGCCCGGCGGCCGCGTCTTCTTCTGCGACGACCTCGCCGGCGCCGAGCATCGCGCCTCGACGATCGGGCAGGACGTGCCCGACGGCCCCGACTTCGTGCTCAGACGCCACCTCACCGACGGACGCGAGTACACGATCGTGAAGGTGTACTACGCGCCCGACGAGCTCGAGGAACGACTCGCCGGCCTCGGATGGCAGGCGGAGGTCAACACCACCGGTCGCGAGTTCTTCTTCGGCGTCGCATCGACCGCCTGACCGGGGAACCGGTCCCGGGGTATCGTGCGGAAATGATGAGGATTCGGCGCGGCGTCCTCCTCGGGTGCCTGGCGTTCGCACTGATGCCGGTCGCCGCCGCGCAGGCCGCTTTCCCCGGGGGCAACGGCGACATCGCGTTCGGTCGGTCGTCGAACGGCAGCAGGTCGACATCTGGGTGGTCGCGCCGGGCGTGACCGGCACGATGCGGATCACGAACACCCCGAACCGCACGGAGTCGATGCCCGACTGGAACGCGGCCGGCACGCGCATCGCTTACGTGCGCTGCGTCGGCACCAAGACTCGGCAACTGCGACATCTTCACGATGGACGCCGACGGCGGCGGTCGGGCGCGGCTCACCTCCACACCCGACGTGCAGGAGACCTGGCCGTCGTGGTCGCCCGACGGTACTTCGATCGCCTACACGTCGAACGCCGTGAACTCGTTCCAGGACGTCTGGGTGATGGACGACGACGGTTCGAACCAGACGCGCCTCACGACGCCACGGCGTTCGACGCGTTCCCGGAGTGGTCGCCCGACGGGAACTCGATCGCGTTCACGAGCAACCGAGCCGCGGCCGACGACATCTGGGTGATGGACGCCGACGGCGGCAACCCGGCGCGCCTCACCTCGGGGCGGTAGATCGACGAGCGTCCCGATTGGGCCCCCGAAGGCGCGCGTATCACCTTCTCCAGGAACGGCGACATCTGGATCATGGACGCCGACGGAGGGAACGAGGTCGCACTGACCGACACCCGTCAGGACGAGTTCGCCCCGGCCTTCGCACCGAACGGCCGACGGATCGCGTTCAACCGGATGGGCAACGACGACCGCATCGGCGTCTGGGTGATGCGCGACGACGGCACCGTACGGGTGCAGAAGACGTTCGGGCGCATCGACTTCTTCCCCGACTGGCAGCCGACGTGAGCGGATCGAGGAGACGGATGCGACACACTCGGATCACGCTGTTGATCACGATCGCCATCTGCCTGCTTCCCGCGACCGCTCATGCGCAGTTCCCCGGCGAGAACGGCGTGATCGCATTCGGGAGGCTCTCGTTGGCACGCGGCAGAATCTCGACGATCAAGGCGCCCGGTGACGATCCGACGCCGCTGACGAAGTCGCGCGGGTTCGATCGGCACCCTTCCTACTCACCTGACGGTTCGCGCGTCGCGTTCATCCGCGGCACGAACCTTTGGGTGATGGGTGCCGACGGCAACGACCAGCGGCGACTGACACGAGGTCGTGCCTCGGAGGGGTGTCCCCGGTGGGCGCCCGACGGGTCGACGATCGTCTACGACCGTGGCGGCGACCTCTGGACGGTGGATGCCGATGCCCCCGACCCCGGACGCATCGCGCGGACACGGGCCGATGAGTACTGCCCGTCCTGGGCGCCCGACGGGTCGACGATCGCGTTCGCGTTGGAGGGACCGGGACGACTGAAGTTCGACATCGCGCTCATGGCGCCGGACGGTTCCGACCGGCGGCGTGTCACGGCCGATCGGCTTGACCAGTTCGCTCCCGACTGGGCTCCCGACGGCTCCACGATCGTCTACAACGAGTACAACCAGTTCGGCGTCGCGAGCATCGCCACGATCGAGCCTGACGGCATGAACCTCACGATCATCTTCGACGGCGAGCCGTGCGGTGCGTACGATCCGGTGTTCTCACCCGATGGGCTGCAGATCGCGTTCGCCCTGGATACTAGTTGCGGAGGCCCCGGGGACATCTGGGTCGTCGATTCCGACGGCGGCAATCCGACGCGGGCGACCCGGGGACGCGCCTACGACACTTCGCCCGGATGGCAGCCGGTGCCGGTCCCGGGCTGACCCCCAACTCGCCGGGGTGCCCTCGAGACGGCTCACGTCGAGGTCCGTCCGTGCCCTAGGCTTGCGGGGATGAGCTCGAGCGGCGTGGACGACGCACCCGGCCCCATCGTCGCCGGCGTCGACCTCGGGGGCACCAAGATCCAGACGATCGTGACGCGCGACGGCGACGTACTCGGCAGCGCGCGGCTCCCCACCCCGGCCGAGAGCGCCGATGCGGTCGCCGCCGCGATCGTCGGATCGGTTCGGTCGGCGTTGTCCGCGGCGCGGGCCGACGCCGACCGACTCACGGCCGTCGGCATCGGGTCGCCCGGACGAGCGCGCGACGGCGTCGTCTCGAACAGCCCGAACCTCGTCGGCATGCGCGAGCCCTACCCGCTCGGACCGAACGTCTCCCGCGACCTCGGCGGCGTGCCGGTGAACGTCGACAACGACGTGACCGTCGCGACGATGGGGGAACTGGAGCGGGGCGCGGGGCGGCTCTACTCGAGCTTCCTGAGCGTCTTCGTCGGCACCGGGGTCGGCGGCGGGCTCGTGTTGGACCGCACGGTATGGCGCGGCCGAGGCGCCGCGGGCGAGATCGGCCACATGACCGTGAAGCCCGAAGGTCGCCGGTGCGGATGCGGCGGTCGAGGTCACCTCGAGGCCTACGCGGGAAGGGCGAGCATGCGGGCGAAGGCCGAACGGCTGGTCGCGGCCGGCGACCACACGGTGCTGTTCGAACTGATGGCCGAGCACGGGAAGGACCGCATGACGTCGGGCATCATCGATCGTGCCCTGAAGCACGGCGACGCGATGACCGAGCGTCTGATCGGCCAGGCTGTCTGGGCCCTGGGTCTCGCGCTCGCGTCGGCCCAGGACCTGCTCGACGTCGACGCCGTGATCGTCGGCGGCGGGCTCGCCGAGCGGTTCGGCCAGCCATTCGTCGATCGCATCGCCGCCGAGACGCAGGCCTCGCTCTTCGCCGCCCACGACCCGCCTGCCATGGTGCCCGCGGGCCTCGGCGATCTGTCCGGCGCGATGGGCGCCGCCGTGCTGGCGACGATGTGACGGCATGAACGGTGGACGCGGGAGAGGTGGCTCGATGCCCGTGACCCGGGCCGATGCCCTCGTGATCCTCGGTATCACCTTGGGATCTCGGCCCCAGGGCTCGCAGCTACGCAGCGGCGGCGCGGCCGAGCGCGGGTTCCGTTCGAGCGAGCTCCGTGCCCGCCTGCAGGTGGGTCACCTCCACGGAGAACGCTCGAGCGATCCGAACAGGAAGGTCGGCCCGGAGCCAGCGCGAGACCCGGGTCGGGAGCGTCGAGATCACGATCTCGTCGTAGGTGCCCCGTCGCATCTCGTCGCGGATCGCCTCGAGCGGGCTGAAGTCCCCGAGCACCGCCGTCACGGCGACGCCGGCGCGTCGAAGACTCGCCACGGCTGCCTGCATCCGGTGCCGGGCGTCGAGTCGAACCGACGCCTCATCCCAGGTCCAACCGCGTCGGGGCGGTGTGGTCGGTACCAGCAGGGTCACGGCGATCGGACCGTCGGCAGCCCGAGCGCGGATCGCAGCGACGACGTGCGGGTCCGCCGCCGTGCGATCGGCGACCAACAGGATCTTGTGGATGTGCATCGGAACCCCTCTCCTCGCCTCGGATGAACCATGCACGTCGATCTCACATCACGGTGGGTAAAGAGACGACAAAGAGGCCCCCAAGGCCCGCGAAAGGATCAGATCGATCGCGCGATCGCTCGCCGGCTGGGCCCGTCCGGTCGCGGCGTGGCACGATGACGCAGCCGACCAGCGCGCCCGGCGGCGATCCACACGACAGCAGGAGCGCAAGGAGGAGGAGACCGTGGACGATCGATCCGACCGAGGAGCGGCACCGGCCGACGGTGCTGCGACCGACTCACCGAACGAGCGCCGTTCGATCCCCGAGATCGTTCGCAGCGTGGTCGACGGCATCACCCAGCTGTTCCGCCAGGAGGTCGCCCTCGCGAAGATCGAGGTGACCGAGGCGATCTCCCAGCGGGCGTTCGGCATCGGCGCCTTCGTGCTCGGTGGCGTGTTCGTCGTGCTCGTGGTCGTCTACCTCGCGGCGGCGGGGGTTGCCGCGCTCGACCTCGTGATGCCGGCGTGGGCGTCGCGGCTGCTCGTGGCCGTGGTGTGTCTCGCGCTGGGTGGCATCGCGTTCCTCATCGGCCGCAGGTCGCTGCGGTCGGCCGGAGGCGTGGAACGCACCAGGGAGACGGTGAAGGAGGACCTGGAATGGGCGAAGCAGCGGATCGCGTCGTGACCGAGATCGAGCAGACGAGGGCGCGGCTCGAGGGCGACCTCGCCGAACTCGAGGCCCGCCTCCCGAGTCGGATCAGGAGCGCGAAGACGGTCGTGGGCACGGTGGTCGGCAGCTCGACCGCCGTGGGCATCGCCGGCTGGCTACTCCGTCAACGCCGGGTGAGCCAGGAGGCCAAGGCACGTTCCACCGAGGTCGTCGTCCGCATCGTCACGGAACCGCGTTCACCCGAGGGCGAAGGCTGACTCACCGCAGCCGGCGAGGCGCGGGAGATCGTTGTCCGAGAGCGGGGCTGACGCCCTCAGTCGCGGAAGTCGGGCTGCGTGCGTTCCACCATGCGAAGCATCGCGGCCCAATGCATGCGTCCCCACTCGATCATGCCGTCGGCGAACTGCCCACGCGTCCGCTCGATCGTCTCGCCCCGGATCGGAGTGAGGGGACCGAGTCCCGAGGCCAGCACCTGCAGCTGCGCCGCCTTCTCGAGCATGTAGAGATCGTCCATCGCGGCGCCCAGCTCCCGCCCGGCGATCAGGACGCCGTGGTGTCGCAAGAACATCACCTCGGCCTCGCCCAGCACCTTCGCGAGCCGCTCGCCCTCGTCGAGGTCGGCAAGCCCCTCGTACCGCTCGTCGTAGATCACGCGGTCAGTGAACTGCAGCGACGTCTGGCTGATCGGCGCCAGGTGCAGGTCGTCCCTCATCGCCAGTGCCGTGGTCCAGGGCTGGTGGGTGTGCAGGACCACCGTGGCCTGCGCGCACAGGCGATGGATGGGGGCATGGATCCCGATGCCGGTGGGCGGCGCCGTGCCACTGACCGGCGTGCCGTCGACCTCCACCACGGCCAGGCTCGAGGCCGTGACTTCCGAGAAGTGCAGACCGAGCGGGTTGATCAGGAACCGGTCGTCGTGGCCGGGCACGAGCATCGAGAAATGGTTCGAGATGCCCTCGTGAAAGTCGTACATCACGGCGATGCGGAACGCCGCAGCAAGTTCGATCCGGGCCTCACGTTCGTTGGCTGGTGGGTTCATCTCGTGCCCTCCGCGATCGTGTCCATCCGAAGTATGCGCCTCAGGCAGGCTCGGTCCCCATGCTGAGCGCCGTGCGGCGACCGACCGGCCGCCGGGAGAGCGCTATCAGCCGACGCCGCCGGGCGGCGGCTCCTCCTCGGCTTCAACGGGGGGAGCCGGGACCGAGTCGGGCGCCGACTTCGTCTGCGTGCGCGTCGCGGCGACCTCGGCCCCGAGCACCAACGGCGTCTGGTCGCCGGCCACGTCGACGGCCACGAGATCCAGGGTTGCTCCGCATCCGCCGACGCCGACCAGCAACGTCGAGCGATCGAGCCATCCGATCGCCGTGCTCGGTCGAGTGGTGCCCGACACGGCCGGACGGCCCACCCGGGGGCTGAGCACGATCGTCGCGGTCCGGTCGACGCACCCCGTGCCGACGTCGATGGCCATCAGGTGGCCCGCCGGTGCGAGCTGCAGGTTCGAGGCTTCCTGATCGGGTCCGCGCCAGCCATCGGTGAAGCCCGCGCGATCATCGAGGGCCATCGTGTGGATCTGTGCGTAACCGCCCGCATGCTGAGCCGTCCAGACGAGCCGCTCGCCGTCGGGCGTGAACGCGATCGACGTGAACCGCGTGCCGCCCTTCGAGAAGACGAGCCGCACCGGGTCGGCTCCCTCGTTCGTGGAGAGCCAGATCGACTGCTCACCGTGGCGATCGATCACGAACGCGAGCGCGAGGCCGCTGGGATGGTAGGCGACGTCGAGATACTGCCCGCCCGGGAGCGACCCGAGCGCCTCGACGTGTCCGTCGTCCATGAACCGCTTCTTCGGCGTTCGGTCGCCGCGATCCGCGTACACCACGGCGAGTCCGATCGGGTGTCCCCAGTCGAACGCGACCGGGCTCGCGCCGGCGGCGGGCAGCGTCGGGGCCTTCGGTTCGACGCCACGGACCGCGAGGTCGCCGAGCAGCACGCGATCGCCTTGCGGGCCCCACGCGAACGGGCCTGCGTCGTCGACCTCGAACAAGCACGTCAGCCGCTCGCCGGCGAGATCGAGCGCCCAGGCTCGACCCTCGGCGACGAACGAAACGACCTGCCGTGGGTCGGGGGTGGCGCGATCGCAGCCGGACGGCAGTGCCTCGCCCGAAGCGAGGCTGGTCGCGGACTCGACGACCGACGGCGAGACCGGCGCCTGTGACGAAGCGCTTGGGACGTCGGGCTGGCCATCATCGCCCGCCGTGCAGGCCGCCAGCATGAGGAACACCGCGACGACCATCCTCGTTCGAGGTCCGCACATCGGGGATCCTCCCGGCTGAGGTTGTACCCGGGTCCGCATGCCCCTGAGCATGTGGCGTTCGGTCAGGGGAGCTTCAGGTACCCGGCTTCATCTACCAAAGGTCTTCGTACCAAAGGTCTTCGCCAGGCGGAAGACGACGTCCTTCGCCTTCCGCTTCCCGAACGGCCTCAGTCTATGCCTGTCGCCGGCCGCGCCATGACGGGATGAACCGAGGCGTGCGGTCGGCGTAGGCGGAGTAACCGGGGTAGCGGGCGTCGAGGCGCCGCTCCTCCCACCTCGCCTTGATCTGGAGCCACACCACGAGCGCCACGGCGGCCGCAGCGACGCCGACGTTCCCGGAAGGGATCGCCGAGCCGATCGCGAGGGCCATCACGCCGCCGTAGATGGGGTGCCGGACCCACCGGTAGAGACCGTGCGAGCGGAGCTCTCCTCCCTCGACCGGGGTCGGGAGCGGGGTCGCATGTCTCCCCAGGTTCACCAGCCCGACCACCAGCACCACGAGGCCCGCCAGGGAGACTGCCCGGGCGCTCGTCGTGAGCCAGGCGGGTGTCGTCCAGTCGTTCCCGGAAGGCAGCAGGAAGACGCCGGCGAGCAGGATGAGTTGCACGACCAGCAGGGCCCACGCGACGACGCGGTCGCGACCCTCGGCGTCGGGATCGGATGCCTGCACGAGCGACGAGCCTAGTCGGCGATCGAAGCTGACCACGGTGCGTACCCGGGCGATCGCCGTCGCCGCGATCGAGAAGCGTAATGTGGGATTCGAGGATGCGACCCCTACCGGGCACTCGGCCCCTTCGCGTGATGGTCGTTGCAGCCCTGCTCGGTGCATGTACCTCCTCGCCCGCAGGGACGAACACCGGTACGCCGACGGCGATCACTTCGAGCGGCGTGCCATCCTCGGCACCCTCCTCGTCGGAGGCAGCCCCGACGCCCTCCCCCGATGCCGGATCGCTGGAGCTCACCGTCGCGCGAGCCTCGATCGTGCCACCGCCCGGCGGGTCATTCCGCCTACGAGGCACCTACCCGTGGAGCGCGTCTCGCTGCGTGGATGCGGAGCGATCGACGCTCGATGCCCGCTACCCCGGCACCATGACGATCCGCACGGCCGATGACGGCACGCTGACGGTCGCCGTGACGCTTCGGTTCCACGAGTACCTCGAGGGCATCGCCGAGGTGCCGCCGACCTGGCCGAAGGCCGCCCTGCAAGCCCAGGTGATCGCCGCGCGCAGCTACGTGCTCTCACGCACGGGCTGGGCCGGCGAGCAAGGGGAGGATCTCGACACCCCGATCTGCGGCACCGCGGACTGTCAGGTGTACGGGGGCATCCCGCAGCCGCGGCCACCGGGCATGCGCCGCTGGTACGACGCGGTTCGCGATACGACGGGACAGGTGCTGCTCTCGGGCGGGCGTCCGGCCGACACGGTGTACTTCTCGACGTCGAACGGCCGTACGTACGGCAACGACGAGGTCTTCGGCAGCTCGCCGCTTCCCTATCTGCGACCGGTCGTCGAGCGTGACGACGGCGCGTCGCCCCTGTCGCGGTGGCGGGTCGAACTGCCCTTCGGCGACCTCACGACGGTGCTGCGCGCCGATGGATCCTGGCCGCAGGGTGCGCGGATCGCCTCCGCCCAGGTCGAGGGTTCGACCGTGCGCCTCGCAGGCGGCGGCGAGTCGCGAACGCTCGGGGCGAGCGACCTGCGCGATGCCGTGAACACCTGGGCATCGTGCCTGATGCCGCGTCGCTACCCGAGCGACGGGCTGCCGGTGACGGTTCCCTCGGGGTGGTTCGGGGTGTCGGCCGGGCCGCGTGGCCTCGTGATCGAGGGCAGGGGGTGGGGACACGGCGTCGGCATGGTGCAGTGGGGCGCCTACGGGAAGGCCCGGCGCGGGTGGTCGGCGTCGCAGATCCTGTCGTTCTACTACGGCGGCCTCGAGCCGCGACGCTACCCCGAGCCGGGCACGATGCAGGTGGTGGTCACGACCGGGCTGCATTCGATGACCCTGAAGCCGTCGGCGGCCGGGGCGACGATCGGCGAGCGAACGCTCGGGAAGGGCACGCTCCGCATCGAAGGTGGCGACCAGGTCACGGTCGCGTCGTCGTGATCTCGAGGCGGTGGCCGGTGGAACCCGCGCATGCCGGCTGCCGTCTCCTGCATATGGGACCACGACGGAGGGCACCGCGTACCTCGCTCGTCGCCTTCGCGGTGGTCGTGGCCGTCGTCCTCGTGACATCTGCGTCGGCGGGCCGGCAGCTCTCGCCCGTGCCGACCGACGTCGCATCGTCGATGTCATCGGCCACACCGAGGTTCGAGGGAGGCGTGTTCCGCATCGGGCCCTTCTTGCAGGAGCGACTGATCGCGAGGAACTGGCACCTCGGCTGTCCCGTCGGCATCGACGACCTTCGGCACGTGAAGGTCAGCTACTGGGACTTCACCGGTCGTGTCCGCACAGGACCTCTGATCGTCAACGAGATGGTGGCCGCCGACGTGCTGTGGGTGTTCCGGCGACTCTTCGAGTCTCGGTTCGCGATCCATCGGATCAAGTTGCCCCCGAGCTACCGCACGCCCCGCCCGGGTGACTACTGGCAGAGCACACGGGATCGAACGGCCGCATTCAACTGCCGTCCGGCGACCGGCAACCCGGGGTCGCTCTCGCACCATTCCTACGGATGGGCGATCGACATCAACCCTCTGGAGAACCCGTACGTCACTGCGGACGGCTCCGTGCTCCGACATGCCGCGAAGCCGTACACCGACCGGACGCTGCGCGAGCCGGGCATGGTCCGGCCGGGCGACGTCGTGGTGCGCTCGTTCGCCCGCATCGGGTGGGCCTGGGGCGGCGACTGGGTGACCCTCAAGGACTACATGCACTTCTCCCTCACGGGCCGGTGATCGTGGCTCACGGCTCGTCTCGCGCGATGGCATGATGACGCATCGCCCGGGAGCGCACGAGGGGAGCAAGCCATGCCGAGGATCTACTCCGTCCGCCCGACCCTGAGCCTCAAGGGACGCCGGTTCCAAGGCCTCCGGGGGCTCACCGGCAAGCCGTTCCATCCGCCGCTCACCGACTTCCCCATCGTCTGCTACACACTGGCGGCGGTGTTCGACCTGATCTCGTACTTCGCGCCCTCCGACGACGCGAAAGCGCAGGACTTCTTCGCCGCGGCCACGTTCGTGATGGTGGCCGGCTTCATCGTGGGACTCGGCGCGGCGACCACCGGCTTCTTCGACTGGTGGAAGGGCATCCCGCGCGATCGGAGGTCGGGCCCGATCGGGAAGGCGAAGCACACGCAGGTGTGGCGAACGATCAACTGGCACGCGACGGTGATGGTGACCGTCACGGTGATCACGCTCATCGACCTGCTGCTGCGCATCCCGAGCTTCGACGAGGCCCAGACACAGCTCGTTTGGCTCGTGCTCTCCGTGCTGGCGGCGGCGCTCGTGCTCTTCGGCGCTGCCTACGGAGGCACGCTGGTGTTCGAGTACGGGTTCAACGTGGAGAACGTCGACGAGGTCTGGAGCGAGTCCGAACAGGACCACGTGCGCGGCGAGCGCCGGGCCCCGCCCACGCCGTAGGCCAACGAGGGAATCAGCAACCTCGACCGCATCCAGACGCACCAGGAATTCGTGAACGTGCGCACGAAGGAACCGCCGAAGCCTGGGCTCCGGCGGCTCCCGTGTTCACGTGTGTCGGGTCAGATCGAGCGGTGTTCTTCCTCGTACTCGTAGCGGCCGCCGTCGAGGGCGTCTCCTCGACGGACGGTCGTCGAGCGGTTCCCCATGAACGTCAGCACGAGTCCGATGACGGCGGTGACGACACCCACCCAGAACAGGATGAGGCCGGCCGCATTGATGTCGAACCCGTCGGCCTTGGCCGTAACGGCCCAGTACATGATCGCGCCCACGACGCCGAGCACGATGCCGAGCACCAGGATGCTGGTTCCGGTCGTGCGATTCATCTGGTCCTCCTTCCGAGGTCTGCGTCCGGGTGTACCCGGGAACGCATGCGCGTCAAACGCAGACTTTCGGCGGTGGGACCTTCGTGCTGACCGATCAGTGTCTCCTGCGCGACTACGCCGGGCGGTCGGGCATGACGTCGGGGAGTACGACGGTGAGGTTGTCGCGGCCATCGCGTGCCCGCTTGGCTGTCGCCTTCCCTTCTGAGTCGTTCCCCTGCTCGGCGTCGTCCTCCTCCGACCGGATCGAAGCCTCCAGGTTCGCGACCACACCGAGGAAGCCGTTACAGGTACGCCGGAGCTCGTCGAGCACGACGTCACGTCGGGACGCCATATCTGCCTCGGACCGCTCGGCCTCCTCTCGGGCCGCCCGCGCCGCCAGCATCGCCTCGGCTTGGGCCTCTTCCGCCTCGCCCCGCAGACGATAGGCCTCGCTCCTGGCGCGGATCACGATCTGCTCCGCCTCGGCCTCGGCCTCTGCGCGGATCGTCTCGACATCTCGATCCAGAGCCACGAGGAGCTCCGTCACACGACCTGATACGTGCTCGTAGCCATCCGCATCCGAGGACCGCTCGAGCAGCGCGGCATCTCGCTCGCGGCGGAACGCGTCTCGCTCTTGCACGACCGCGTCCCGGTCGAGGAGCGCGGCGTCTCGCTGATGCTGCGCCCGCTCGGTCTCAGCTCGCAGCTGTCGCACCATGTTCTCGACGGTCTGCAATCGGTCGGTCATCTGAGCGACGTACTCGAGCACCTGCTGCTGCTCGAACCCGCGCCTCGCCGTCTTGAACGGCGGCGCGGGGGGGGTATCCGGCATGCCTGACCACATCGCTGCATCGGCTGGGGGGGTTTCCATCTGTCGACTCCTGGGGGCGGAGAAGCATGGACAACGTCCCCAGGAACGTACCCCTAACACCCGTGTTTTCGCTAGGGACCGATGGTCTGTTTCTTCCGATCGAAACCGCAACCACGGATCGCGCTTGCGCATCAGACCCGCACTCCGAGACGATGGAGAGCAGTCGGCCGGGAGGGGTTCTGATGCGCACCAAGTTGATCGCGTTCATCGCCGCGCTGTCGCTCGTCGTGGGTGGCTACGTCGCGGGCCAGGCGGGAGCTCGCCGGGGTGGCGACGACTCCACGACGTTGCCGGGCTTCACCCAGGTCGTGAGCCTCAGCCACACGAACGCGCCCGGGCGCACGCCGCTGTTCCCGGGCGACCCCGCGTTCACGCTGACCACGGTCGCGACCGTCGAGGACGACGGCTTCTACATGCAGTACGTGCGCGAGGGTGAGCACACGGGCACGCACTACAGCGCGCCGTGCCACTTCCGCGAGGGCAAGGCATGCGCCGAGGATCTCGATGCGGCCGACTACGTGTTGCCGGCAGTGGTCGTCGACGTTCGAAACGAGGTCGCCGCCGACGCGGATCACGTCGTCACGAAGGCCGCCCTGCAAGACTGGGAGGCCGAGCACGGGCAGATGCCATCGGGCGCTGCGGTGATCCTGTGGACGGGATGCGACGAGTTCTGGGGCCCCGACCTCGCGAAGAACGAGCCCACCTACTACAACTGCGGGCAGGCCGGCGCGAAGTTCAGCCAGCCGGGCTTTTCGAAAGCGGCCGTTCGCTGGCTGATCGACACCGGCGTGCTGGCAAAGCGCGGCGCCCTCGGCACGGACACGTTCGGCCCCGACCCATCGGCCGACGCGACCTTCTCCGAGTCATTCCTCACGTTGAACCGGCACCGATTCACGCTCGAGAACCTCACGAACCTGAACGCGATGCCCACGACCGGCGGCTGGATCGTGATCGGCGGCCCGGCGAACCGCCACGGCTCGGGCGCCGCGAGCACGGTGTTCGGCCTGGTCCCGTGACGGTCACCAGACGTAGCCGGGGGGTCGCGGCTGGCACTCCGTGTCGGCGAGTACGCGCATCGTCGCGAGCTGGCCCGCGTAGCTCGCGTCAGTCGCGACGTTCGTGAGCTCCAGCGGATCCTCGCGGTAGTCGTAGAGCTCCTCCACGCCGCCCGAGTACCGCACGTAGGCGAACCGGCGGGTGCGGTACCCGCAGTAGCCGGGCCTCGCGACCTTCTGGCCGCTGCCGTCGCTCCCGTTCGTGACGGGCGACTCGAGCACGAAGCCTTCCCGCTCGGCGTACCCGAACAGCGACACGCCCTCGATGTCGTCCGGGGGCGTGACGCCGGCGGCCTCGAGGATCGTCGCGGTCACGTCGACGTTCAACGCCAGCCGCCGGTCCTCGCTGCCGGGCACGATCGAGGCGGGCCAGCGCATCGCGAGCGGCACCCGCGACGACGCGTTGTACGACATGTTCTTCCCACGCAGGCGATGCTCGCCCCACAGGTGGCCGTTGTCGCTCGTGAAGATCACGAGGGTGTCCGCGAGGTCACGGTGCTCCGCGAACGCGTCGAGCAACCGGTCGACCGCCTCGTCGACCGATCGAAGCGTCTCCTGCGTGTTCCGCCGCTGCTGGGTGATGCGATCGATCGACGCGGGGTCGAGCTCGGCGATCCACGGTGGCTTGTCCGTCACATCGGGCTCGTTGACGTGCGGCGCCAGGTACGGGCCGACGGTGGCGGTCCCGACGTGGCGAGGCGCCGGCGTGGCCGGCCCGTGCACGGCGTACGGCGTGAACATCAGGAAGAGCGGCTCATCGGCCGGAGCGTTTCGGATCGCACCCGTGGCGATCCGCGCCAGCACGTCGGTCGAGTAGTCGCGGGCGTCGTGACCGTGCGTCGTCTCCGAGCCGTCGGTGTGGCGCAGCGCGTAGTCGAAGTAGGCCCCGTTGCGGACGGCGGCGAACGAGTGCCAGCGGGACCACCCGGGCGGCACGTATCCGGCGGGCGAATCGTCGAAGCCGTTGAGGTACTTGCCGACCAGCACCGTTCGGTAGCCGGCCTGCTGCAGCCAGACCGCAAGGGTACGGTCCTCCATGCCTGCCGCGTTGAAGACGGACCACCCGCCCGTATCGGCGATGTCGTCGCTGTGCCCGTTCGACCAGACGCCGGTGGAGTGCGCGAACAAGCCGGTCAGCATCGATGCCCGAGAGGGACAACACACCGACGTCGGGATCATGCCGTTGGTGTAGCGACTCCCGTGCTCGATGATGCGCCGCTGGACCATGTCCATCCAATCGACCGTGCGGACACGTTGGTCGTCGGTGACGATGAGCAGCACGTCGGGCATGCGTGGCGTTCTCCTGCCGAGTGGCCTCGGGACCCTTCGTGTCTAACCCCGGTCGCGGAACGGGTCAAATCGCCGAGACCGGCGATGCGAGCGCACCACGGAGCAGTTCCAGGGGCTCTGGGTTCACGCGGAAGTAGGCCCACCGGCCGCGCTGCTCACGCTCGACGAGTCCGGCGTCGGCCAGCACCTTCAGGTGGTGGCTCACGGTCGGCTGTGACAGGCCGAGCGGCGCGGTGAGATCGCACACGCACGCCTCCCCCTCGACCCGGGCCCCGATGATGCTCAACAAGCGCAGGCGCGCCGGGTCGGCGAGCACGCGCAGGGCAGCGGCGAGACGGTCGGCCTCCCCCTCGCTCAGTGGCGCTGACAGCACCGGAGTGCAGCACGCCGCATCGATCGTCTGGATGAGCTTCACGCACGACATATTGACGACCATCGATACTTGTGTCAACGTATCGACCGTCATCGATACATCTGCCCTTCGACCGCGGAAGGAGGTGCCGTCATGGATGAGGGTTGCTGCCCGTCCGGATGCTGCTGAGCCAGGTGCGTGACGGGGAACCGCCGGGACCCCTGGGTTCCGGCGGTTCCTCGTTCGCGATCAGCGTTCCTCGACCGCATCGACCATGGCGAGGATGTTCTCGGCCGGCACGTCGTTCATGACCGTGTGCACGGAGCTGACCATGTAGCCGCCGCCCCGCCCGAGGATCTCGATCACCCGTCGGACCTCGGCCCCCACCTCCTCGGGGGTCCCGGTCGGCAGGATCCGCTGAGTGTCGATGGCTCCGCAGAACGTCAGCCGGTCGCCCCACCGGGCCTTCAGCTCCTCGAGGTCGGACATCTTCCCCGCCGACGTCTGGATCGGGTTCAGGATGTCGACCCCGATCTCGACGAAATCGTCGATCAGGGTGAAGACATCGCCGTCCGTGTGGAAGAAGACCTTGGCCGAGGTCCGCTCCCGGATGAACCGGATGTAGTCGGCGTGGACGGGCTTCAGGATCCGGCGGTACATGTCCGGCGACATCATCATGCTGTCCTGCGTGCCGAGGTCGTCGCCGATCTTGATGATGTCGACGTCGTCGCCGAGCGCGTCCAGGAAGTGCCCCATCAGCACCTTGCACCGCTCCTCGATCTTCCAGAGCAGCGCCTCGGCGAACTCCGGGTAGAAGATCAGGTTCGCCAGGAAGACGTCCATGCCCTGCATCGCGAACGCCCGCTCGAGCGGGAACAGCAGCCACGGCGTGGCCATGACCGCGTAGCGGTTCTCGGCGGCGAGCCGGGCGGCCTCGGCGGCCACGTGGGCGACCCGGGTCGGATCGTCCATGTCCGGCCAGGGGTAGTCCTCGACCTCGGCGACCGTGGTGGCCGTCGCCAGCGGACACACCGCCGGGAACCACTCGTCCGGGCCGATCTGGACGGCGCCCGACCCCCACGAGTTGATGTAGTCGGTGCCCGGCGGGCGGCCGGCGTTCCGCTCGAGCACCCAGGCCGGCTCGACGTCGAGGACTCCCCGGACGTCGGTCCCGAGCCGGACCAGCGTCTCCTCGTCGATCGCGGCCGTCCCCAGCTCCGGCCACCGGTAGAGGTACTCGTCGGGCGCGTCGATACCGAGCAGTCGCTTCAGCTCGCGATACGGCTTCATCTTGATGCCCGTCGCGTTGCTCGGGCCGAGCACGATCGGCACCCGATCGGGCTCCTCGTGCCGGAGCGCCGCCAGCACCCGTTCGCGCGGCGTCATCGTCATGTCTGCTCCTCCGACCCGAGACTAGGTCGGATCCGCCTCGTCGTTCACACGTCGGGAAGGAAGACCCCGACGATCGACGCGAGGATTCGCGTTCCGGGACCTTCGCCCGGTGTGCCATCATCGCTCGATGAGGAGACTGGAATCGTCGAGCGAAGGTAGGTGGCGATGAGCAACAACAACGCAGGTGCAGCGGCGGGCGGAGGCGCGATCTACGGCCTGGGGATCTTCGGCGCCCTCGTGTACTACTGGCAGCAGGCAGACGCCTTCTGGGAGTACGTGCTCGCGATATTCCAGGGCCTGTTCTGGCCGGCCTTCATGGTCTACGAGGTCTTCAAGTCCCTCGCCGAATGAAGCGATGTCCCGGCACCGCCCGCCGGATCGCAGCGGCGCTGTAGCGACGATCGGAACGGCCATCGAGCCCGGCTAGAGGTGCTCGAGGAGGTAGTCCACGTAATGGGGACGCAGCGCTTCCTCGGTCGATCGGTCGGCTCGAACGTAACCGTTGAGCGCGCTGATGACGTGTGCGATGTCGAGCCCGGAGTCATCGAGCTCACCGAGCTGACCCTCCGCGGCGGGGATGGAACCAAGCAGGCCCCACAGCCAGTCGATGTCTCCTTCGGCCTTCCCCGTTCCGACGGCTCGCTCATGCAGCTCGTGCGAAGTGAGCGTTTCCAGATCCTCTCGGGTGATCATCTGTTCCACAGGACCCCGACGCCTGCGCTCATGGCGGGCCGACGTCGCGGAAACCGATCAGTCGGTGGCTGTTGTCGCAGAACGGCTTGTTCTGGCTGGCGCCGCACCGACACAGCGCCACCCGAAACTCGTCCCGGGCCGAGCGCCCGCCGGAGGTCTGGAGCCGGAGCCGCCCCCGCAGGTACAGAGGGCCGTTCGGGCGCACCTCCACGGTCGTGGGATCGTCCGGCATCTCGGCCGGCACGCCGTCGCCCTCATAGCGGAGCGCACCCGTGGGACATGCCCTGATCGTCGCCGCGATCTCCTCGGCGGCGGCGGCTGAGAGGTCGACCCACGGGCGAGCGGTGGCATCGAACACCTCGGGCAGCAGCTGCAGGCAGATCCCGGTGTGGAGGCAGAGCGTGGCATCCCACAGCACCCGGATGCGTCCGTCGTCGTAGACGCGCGTGACGTCTTTCGTCCTCGGCTCGCCCGCCTCGACAGGGTCGTCTGCCATCCGCGCCTCCTCCTCGCCGCAACCCTTCTTACACCAGGCGCTCACGAACGGCGACGACACCCCCCGACGCAGGATCTGTGCTCGCCGCGTACGCTGCTGAACCGATGGACGACATCACGATCCGCTCGATCGAGCCCGACGAGCTCGACGCGTTCCTGCAGGTGGTGGAGCGCGCCTTCCACGGTCGCTGGGTGCCCGAGGACGCCGAGGCCGATCGCATCATCGCTGAGCCTGACCGCTGGTTCGTGGCGACCGACGGCGACGAGATCGTCGGCACCGCCGGTGCATGCACGACCGAGCTCACCGTGCCCGGGGGGTCCCTGCCCGCGCCCGGCGTCACCGCCGTCGGCGTGCTGCCGTCGCACCGTCGCCGGGGCATCAACACGCGGCTGATGGCGGCGATCCTCGACCAGGCCGCGGAGCGCGGCGAGCCCCTCGCCTACCTGTGGGCCTCGGAGACCGCGATCTACGGCCGCTTCGGCTACGGCATGGCCTCGCTCTGCACGCTGCTCGAGATGACGGCCGACCGTTCGGCGTTCGTTCCCGGTGTCCACGTCGGCGGACGTGTGCGGGTGCTGCCTCGTGATGAGGCCCTGCCACTCATGCGACCGGTCTACGACCATGTTGCGTCGACCCGGCCGGGCATGATCGCCGTCGACGACCGCTGGTGGAAGGCGTTGTGGCTCGAGCGCCCGCGCGACCAGGAGCACCCGCGCTTCTACGCCGTGCACGAGCGCGACGACGGCACCGTGGGCGGCTACGCCGTCTACACGGTCAAGCACGATTGGAGCCGCAACGTGCCGTCGAACGAGCTCACGGTGCGCGATCTGGTCGCGATCGATCCCGACGCCACCGCGGCGCTGTGGCGCTTCGTGTTCGACGTCGATCTCGTCGCCACGGTGAAGGCCGAGGACCGTCCCATCGACGAGGAGCTGCTGTGGCTCGTCGCCGAGCCGCGGCGGCTGAACGCCGTGATCCAGGACGGGCTGTTCGTGCGCGTGCTCGACGTGGAGCGTGCCCTCGCCGGACGTCGGTACTCGGGTGAGGGCCGGCTCGTGTTCGAGATCGACGACGCGTTCCGCCCCTCGACGTCGGGCCGGTACGAGCTGTTCGTCGAGGCAGGTGCGGCGACGTGCGAGCGCACCGATGCCGACCCCGACCTCTCGTGCGGCATCGCAGCCCTCGGGGCGGCGTACCTCGCCGGCAGCTCCTTCCGGCAGCTGGGCCGGGCTCACCAGGTCGACGAGCTCACGCCGGGAGCCCTCGCGCGGGCCGACGCGATGTTCGCGTGGGACCCGTCCCCCTGGTTCGCCTTCGTCTACTGAGGCTCGTCAGCGGTGCTCAGGCTCCTCAGCGCTGCTCACGCCAGCAGCTCCTCGGCCCCTCGGCGCTCCCACCACGGGCAACCCGTCGCCGGCGCCTCCCGCGCCGTCCTCGAGATGGTCCGAGTCTAGGCCCGTCGGAGGAACATCGGCCCGGTTCCGCCGCCATGCGGCGACGTCGCGCCGCGCCACGCGTCACGCACCTTGAGCGTCGGTCCGGCGTGGAGGATCGCGCCGGAGTAGA
The DNA here is from genome assembly GCA_963728665.1 of uncultured Actinomycetes bacterium. Classification (GTDB taxonomy): domain Bacteria; phylum Actinomycetota; class UBA4738; order UBA4738; family HRBIN12; genus JAOUEA01. The sequence continues at coordinate 178,540 of CAVSLG010000012.1, forward strand.
CGCGCCCCCCGAACCGCACGAGACCTGCGATGGCAGCGACGGTCAGGATGACGGCGAGCATCGGTTCCCACCAGGTGGAAGCACCCATCGCGATGCGGGCAGGCATGGCGAACGGTGCGGTCGCCGGGAAGAGCGAGACCAACTGGGATGCGCCGCTCTGCGGGTCCTGCCCGAGCGCAGCGAACGAGACCCAGTATGCGGCGATCAGCACGGCGATCACCGGTCCGGCAACGCTCTGTCCGTCCTCGGTTCGCGAAGCGAGGGAGCCCAGCGCCCCGTACGCCATGGCGTAGAGGGCGTACCCGAGCAGGAACCACGCGACGACCCACGCCAGCACGATGCCGCGGACCGCCGGGACGTCGACGGAGTCGACCGCCGTCATGGCCGCGAAGGCGACCAGGGCGGTCACCACGAACTGCGCGAGCCCGAGCAGACCGATCCCGACGACCTTGCCCGCGAGCAGCGTGCGGGCGGGCATCCGGACGAGCAACACCTCGACGACGCGGCTCGCCTTCTCTTCCACCACGCCGGTCAGCACCATGTTCCCGTACGTGCTGATGGCGATCAGCAGCAGGACGGTCATCAGCATGGCCGCCATCTCGTCATCGGCGCTTCCCCCCGGGACCGCGCCGAGCTGCACGTTCTCGACCCGGACCGGTGCGACGACGCCGAGCAGGTCGTCGGGGGTGATGCCCACGGCGGCCGCTCGCTCGCGGATCGCGACGAGCTGGATGGCCCCGGCGACGACGGCGCGGAGCTGCTCGTCGGTCTGGCGTGGCCACTCGAGCTGCCGTGCGTCGACCACGAGCACGTCGACGTCTCCTTCGCGCGTCGCCTGTTCGCCGGCTTGCACGGTCTCGTAGCGGTGGATCGTGGCCTCCATGCCGGCAGCGTCGCCCTGGGCTCTGATGGCGAGGGGCAGTCCGTCGGGAACGGGGCCCGTCAGCCCGACGTCCATCGTGGTGCCGCCGCTCTCGAGCATGGTGGGTACGACGATCACCGCGACCACGACGAGGATCGTCACTGCGACGGATGCGCGGAAGCCCCGAGTGCGGCTCCGCTCCCGCATCTCTCGAACGGCGACGAGCCACCCTTGCCGCACGCCGTTCATGCCGCCACCGCCCGGCGGAACAGCTCCGACAGCGTCGGGGGCTGGTACGCGAACGAAACGATGTCGGCCGTCCGTGGAGCGCGAGCCACCACCGCAGCCAGGTCGACGTCGCGCTCGACCCGGAGACGAGCCAGCCCCTCCCCCGACTCGACGAGCTCCACCGCGGCCAGCTCCGACCAGTCGGGCATCGCGCCGTGGAACCGGATGTCCACGAAGCGTTGCGGGACGGCTTCCCGCAGCTCGGTCAGCTCGCCGGACAGGACGATGCAGCCGTGGTCGATGATGACGACGTCTTCGCAGAGGTCCTCGACCAGGTCCAGCTGGTGGCTGGAGAACAGCACCGTGGCACCAGCGGTCGCGATCTCGGTCAGCAGCTCGGTCATGTTGGCCATCGCGATCGGATCGAGTCCGGAGAACGGCTCATCGAGCACGAGCAACTCGGGCTCGTTGACGAGGGCAGCGATCAGTTGCACACGCTGCTGGTTGCCGTGGGAGAGGGTGTCCAGGGGGTCGCTCGCCCGGTCGGCCAGACCGAGACGCTCGAGCCACGTGTCGACGCTGCGGGTCGCGTCCTCGTCCGTCCGTCCGCAGAGCCGGCCGAGATACGCGAGCTGGTCGCGCACTCGCATGCGGGGATACAGGCCTCGTTCCTCGGGCATGTAGCCGAACCGCGGGCGGTCCACCGGCGCGATGGGCGTGCCTCGCCATGACACGGTGCCAGCGTCGAGTTCGACGAGTCCGAACACGGCACGCATCGCGGTGGTCTTGCCGGCACCGTTGGGACCGAGGAAGCCGGTAAGTCGACCCGGCCGGGCAGCGAACGTGCACCCATCGAGCGCCGTCACGGGCCCGAACCGCTTCACGACCGCATCGAACCGGAGCACCCTCCACCTCTACTCTCAGCCTGCCCATCGGTCGCCGCTGCGAGGAAGGAGAAGGGCCCGAAGTCGGTGGGCCCTTGCGTCCACGAGCAGAGGGCCGCCGTTCGGTTGGGCGCCGGGCGCTACGTCGGTATCGCCGCACCATGCTCGGCAGGACCACGACCGTGGCACACTGTCCGCGTGAGCGACGACGAGGAGCTGCTCGCCAAGGCGGAAGAGGCCCTGACCGAGATCAAGGTGAACCAGGGCCTGTCCGATCACCACGCGTCGGTGCTGGCTGCGCTCCGCATCCGGCTGAAGGGCAGCGCGGGCGAGTCGCTCGACGAACTGCTCGCGGCGGCGGGCGACGTGGGGCCCGACGACCGTCTCGCGGAAGAGATCGAGAGGGCCCGAGCCGCGAAGGCCGGCAAGCCCTCGCTCGACGATCTGCTCACGCAGAAGAAGACGAAACGCGACTGGCCCTCCTGATCGGCCTAGGTCACTTGACCGATGCTCCGGGCGAACGATAGCGTCGCCCTCCAGGTCCCCTCTCGAAAGGATTCCCGCCACGATGGCCTCCCCCCGTCGCTCCGTGCCTCGTCGCCCGCTCGCCGTCCTCGCCACGTTCGCCCTCGCCTGCGCCACACTCGTGGCTCTCGCCGCGCCGGCCTCCGCCGCCGTCGTGACGACGGATCTGACCGGCGAGGCGACGGCCGATGACCTCGCGAACCGCCTGGCCGGTGAGGGTGTCGCGGTCTCGAACGTCTCCTACACGGGGAATGAGGCGGCCGCGGGCTCCTTCGTCGGCGGCGACGGCATCGTCGGCCTCGACGAGGGCGTCATCCTCAGTTCCGGCAACATCGCCGACGTGGTGGGGTCGAATCAGAGCGCCGGCACGACCACGTCGTTCGGCACTGCGGGGGACGCGGACCTCACGACGCTGGTGGGCGCATCGACGTTCGACGCGGCTGTGCTCGAGTTCGACTTCGTGCCGACCACCAGCCAGGTGCAGTTCAACTACGTCTTCTCGTCCGAGGAGTACAACGAGTTCGTCAACCTTGGATTCAACGACGTGTTCGGGTTCTTCGTGAACGGCACGAACTGCGCCCTGGTCGGCGAGCCGCCGGTCCCCGTCTCGATCGACACGATCAACGGGGGCTCGAACGCCTCCCTGTACATCGACAACACCGGAGGCCAGCTCGAAACCGAGATGGACGGGCTCACCGTCGTGCTCACCTGCGTGGCGTCGGTGACCGCCGACGACACGAATCACATGAAGCTCGCGATCGCAGATACGGGCGACACCAGTCTCGACTCCGCTGTCTTCCTCGGCCAGAGCAGCCTGATCGCCGTGCACGAACTGTCGGTCTCGACGGCCGGAGAGGGGTCCGGCACCGTCACGAGCGACCCCGCGGGCATCGACTGCGGTGAGGACTGCAGCGAGGGCTACGAGGAAGGCACCTCGGTGACGCTCACGGCCACGGCCGATGAGGGGTCGGTCTTCGATGGATGGTCCGGCCCCACCTGTGAGGGCACGGGCCCCTGTGAGCTCACGATCGATGACGCCACGCAGGTCACGGCCACGTTCAGCATCGCGTCCACATGCCCGGAGGGCTCCCAGTGCGACGAGGGCGAGGTGCCGCCCGGAGGCTCGCTGACCACGGTGCAGGGCCCGGCCGGCGACCCGGTCTCGCCCGGCGATCCGTTCGCGATCGAGTTGACGAACCTCACGAGCCAGACGATCGACGGGACGATCGTCGAGGAGCCGTGCGATGGGACGCAGGAGGGCGACGCGCTGTGTTCGACGCCCCGGATCGGCGGCAGCGCGGGCAACTTCCGGTTCACGGTGGCGCCCACGCTCGTTGCCAAGCAGAGTGGTTCGAGCTCCGTTCCCGTCACCCTCGGCGAGCTGTACTTCGACAAGACCGTGCTCAAGAAGAAGGCGCCGGTGCGCATCTTCTACCAGAAGGCGTTCGGCGACCCCGTGATCGAGCTCCGCAAGTGCACCGCCAAGATCCGAACCGAGTGCTTCAACCTCACGAAGCTGAAGAGCGGGGACCAGATCGTCTCGGTGCCGTTCAAGGACGATCCCCGGGTCACACGCGGCTGACGACCGACGTCATCGGCGCCACGGCTCCGGCGCGACGTGGCATCATCTCGCAGGTGACCGGCAGACCCGCGGCGGCGCAGCACCTGCGCGACCTCGCGCGGTTGCGCCGCGTCCGCGACCGGATCGACCGGGAGTATGCGCAGCCGCTGGACGTCGAGGCGCTCGCCCGGGGCGCGAACATGTCGGCCGGGCACCTCAGCCGCCAGTTCCGGCTCGCCTTCGGCGAGTCGCCGTACGCCTACCTCATGACGCGGCGCATCGAACGCGCGATGGCGCTGCTGCGTCGTGGCGACCTCAGCATCACCGAGGTCTGTTTCGAGGTCGGCTGCTCTTCGCTGGGCACGTTCAGCAGTCGCTTCACTGAACTGGTCGGTATGCCGCCCAGCGCCTACCGACGCGACGCGGCGCACGCGACGGCGGGGATGCCGTCGTGCGAGGCGAAGAAGGTCACCAGACCGATCAGGAATCGAGAAGCACGGTCACCGAGCCGCACGTAACCTGACCGCCATGGACATCACCATTCACGCGAGCTTCCTCCCGCACGACGACCCGGAAGCAGCCCTGGCCTTCTACCGCGACACCCTCGGGTTCGAGCTCCGCCTGGACGTCGGCTACGAGGGGATGCGCTGGCTCACGGTCGGCCCCGCCGACCAGCCCGGCACGTCCATCGTCCTGCACCCGCCGGCCGCCGACCCCGGCATCACCGACGACGAGCGCCGAACCATCGCCGAGATGATGGCCAAGGGCACCTACGCCAGCATCCTCCTGGCCACCAAGGACCTCGACGGCACCTTCGAGCGACTGCAGGCCAGCGACGTCGAGATCGTCCAGGAGCCGATCGAGCAGGACTACGGCGTTCGCGATTGCGCGGTCCGCGATCCCGCGGGCAACCTGATCCGCATCCAGGAGCTGCGCTGAGCCGCCGGGCGATCGCACCGGAAGTCACGCGCACCGCGATCCATCGTTCACGAGGAGGTACTCGCGATGGCTGAGAAGGGAACCACGAAGAAGATCACTCGGAAGTCCGCCAAGCGCACGGCGACATCGTCGAAGGGATTCACCGCCGAGGAACGGGCTGCGATGAAGGAGCGTGCCCAGGAGCTAAAGGCAGAAGCAGCCAAGGCGGACGGGGAGAAGGCCCTGCTGGCGAAGATCGCCGAGATGACAGGGACGGATCGCGACCTGGCCACGAGGGTCCACGCGATCGTCACTGCCGCCGCGCCAACCCTCTCGCCGAAGACCTGGTACGGGATGCCCGCGTACGCCAAGGACGGCAAGATCGTCTGCTTCTTCCAGAGCGCGGAGAAGTTCGACGCGAGGTACGCGACGTTCGGCTTCAGCGACGAGGCGAAGCTCGACCAAGGCGTCATGTGGCCGACCTCGTGGGCGCTCAGGGAGCTGACCGCCGCGGAGGAGAAGAAGATCACCGCCCTCGTGAAGAAGGCGGTGCGCTGAGGAGCATGGCAACGAAGGGAACCCGGCGGTCGCCCGCGCCGCATGCGGCCGACGGCCACGACTTGATCCGCGTGCAGGGCGCGCGTGTGAACAACCTCAAGGACGTCAGCGTCGAGCTCCCCAAGCGCCGGCTGACCGTGTTCACGGGCGTCTCAGGCTCGGGCAAGAGCTCGCTGGTGTTCGGCACGATCGCCGCGGAGTCGCAACGGCTGATCAACGAGACCTACAGCGCCTTCGTGCAGGGCTTCATGCCGACGCTGTCGCGGCCCGAGGTCGACGTCCTGGACGGGCTGACGACCGCGATCATCGTGGACCAGGAGCGGATGGGCGCCAATGCCCGTTCCACCGTCGGCACCGCCACCGACGCCAACGCGATGCTGCGCATCCTCTTCAGCAGGCTCGGGAAGCCGCACATCGGCTCGCCCAACGCGTACTCGTTCAACGTTCCCTCGGTGAAGGCCACCGGTGCGATCACCGTCGAGCGCGGCGAGGGCAAGACGAAGACCGAGAAGGCGACCTTCACCCGACTCGGCGGCATGTGTCCACGCTGCGAGGGCATGGGCTCGGTCAACGACTTCGATCTGTCCGCGCTGTACGACGAGCGCTCGTCGCTCAACGAGGGCGCCCTCACGATCCCCGGCTACAGCATGGACGGCTGGTACGGCCGCATCTTCAGCGGCTGCGGCTACTTCGACATGGACAAGCCGATCGGCAAGTACACCAAGCGGGAACGGCACGACCTGCTCTACCGCGAGCCCACCAAGATCAACGTCGACGGCATCAACCTCACGTACGAGGGGCTGATCCCGAAGATCCAGAAGTCGATGCTGTCCAAGGACGTCGACACGCTCCAGCCACACATCCGCGCCTTCGTGGAGCGCGCGGTGACGTTCACGACCTGCCCCGAGTGCGACGGCACGCGGCTCAGCCAGGAGGCCAGGTCGTCGAAGATCGATCAGGGAAGAACATCGCCGACGTCTGCGCGATGCAGATCAGCGACCTGGCGGACTGGCTCCGGGGTGTTCACGAGCCGTCGGTGGCCCCGCTGCTCACCGGGCTGCAACGCCTCCTCGACTCATTCGCGGAGATCGGGTTGGGGTACCTCTCGCTCGACCGGCCGTCGGGCACCCTGTCCGGTGGAGAAGCACAACGCACCAAGATGATCCGCCACCTCGGCTCGTCGCTCACCGACGTCACCTACGTCTTCGACGAGCCCACGATCGGTCTGCACCCCCACGACATCCAGCGGATGAACGGCCTGTTACTGCAGTTGCGCGACAAGGGCAACACGGTGCTCGTGGTCGAGCACAAGCCGGAGGCGATCGCGATCGCCGACCACGTCGTCGATCTCGGCCCCGGCGCCGGCACGGCCGGTGGCGAGGTGGTGTTCGAGGGCGCCGTCGAGGGACTGCGGGCCAGTGGCACGCTGACCGGGCATCACCTGGACGACCGGGCCACCATGAAGCCGTCGGTGCGGGCACCGTCGGGCGTGCTGGAGGTGCGCGGCGCCGGCACCCACAACCTGCAGGACGTCGACGTCGATATCCCGCTCGGCGTGCTGATGGTCGTGACGGGGGTCGCCGGATCGGGCAAGAGCTCACTGATCGACGGCTCGGTGTCGGGCCGGGACGGGGTGGTGACGGTCGACCAGGGCGCGATCCGCGGCTCGCGACGGAGCAACCCGGCGACCTACACCGGGCTGCTCGACCCGATCCGCAAAGCGTTCGCGAGGGCCAACGGCGTGAAGCCGGCGCTGTTCAGCGCCAACTCCGAGGGCGCCTGCCCCACCTGCAACGGCGCCGGTGTGATCTACACCGACCTGGGCGTCATGGCGACCGTCGAATCCACCTGCGAGGAGTGCGAGGGGAAGCGGTTCCAGGCCGAGGTCCTGGAGTACGAGTTCGGCGGCAAGGATATCGCCGAGGTGCTCGCGATGCCGGTCGCCGAGGCCGAGGGATTCTTCGGCGCCGGCGAGGCTCGCACGCCGGCCGCCCACACGATCCTCGGCCGGCTCGCCGACGTCGGGCTCGGCTACCTCAGTCTCGGCCAGCCGCTCACGACGCTGTCCGGCGGCGAGCGGCAACGGCTCAAGCTGGCCACCCATATGACCGACAAGGGCGACGTCTACGTCCTCGACGAGCCGACCACGGGCCTGCACCTCGCCGACGTCGAGCAGCTGCTCGGCCTGCTCGACCGGCTCGTCGACTCCGGCAAGTCAGTCATCGTCATCGAGCACCACCAGGCGGTCATGGCGCACGCCGACTGGATCATCGACCTCGGCCCCGGCGCCGGCCACGACGGCGGCCGGATCGTCTTCGAGGGCACGCCCGCCGACCTCGTCGCCGCCCGCTCCACCCTCACCGGCGAGCACCTCGCGGCCTACGTCGGCACCTGACCGAGGCTTCGCTGACCCCGTGAGACGAGTTCTCTCATCTGATTCGACTCGTCCCACTCAACCGGTAACGGGGCGTGTGAACGCCTCATGGTTCAGCGAGATCACGCTCGGATTGCCGGGCGGGGCCACACAGGCGGGACCACACCCGCCGATCACCCGACGGTCGACGAAGGGGAACCCGCTTGACGCTGGATTGAGGGAGGCGCCGATGTGTCGGGAGTTCGGCTGACTCGCGCCTTGCAGCGAACAGCGCTAACGTCGACGGGTCGTTACTTGCCGCGATTCGCGTGAAGTGACTGACCGGGGCGCCCGCCTCCTGGGCCTTGCTCCCCACGGATCGCAGATGTCCGCGATCGGAGGGGGCACCATGAGGAATCGCGCGATATTCGCGATCGTCGCGGTGACGGTTGTGGCGGCGTTCCCAGCACCTACAACGGCAGCGGCTCCGCCGCGGCCCCTTGGCGCGTCTCGCCTGGTATCGACGGGAGATGCGGTCATCACCTGGAACGCGAATGCCGGCCGGGCAGCTATCGCCGCGTGTATCTCTCCAACCGGCGACCCGCTGCACGAATCGCGTATGTACGCCATGATGCATGTGGCCATCCATGATGCCCTGAATGCGATCGACCGACGCTCCGATCCGTATGCGTTCCGCGGTCGAGCGCAGCTTCCGGCGTCTCCTGATGCGGCCGTGGCCACGGCCGCGCGAGATGTTCTGGTCCCGTTGTTGAGCCAACTTCCTGCTCCGTTCACTCAGGCGTGCATCGACGCGGGCGTCACGAGCGTGGAAACGGACTATGCGGCCGCGCTCGGCGCGATCCCGGATAGCGCTGCCAAGAGACGAGGTATGAGAAAGGGAGCGCAGGCTGCGGCAGCCATCCTCGCTCTCAGATCGTCGGACGGTTCTGACACCTTGTTGCTGGACTCCGCGTACCCCCAGGGCACCGATCCCGGCGAGTACCGATTCACGCCCGGTACCCCGTTCGCTTTCGCGCCGGGTTGGGCTGACGTGACCCCGTTCGTGCTACGAGACAGTTCGCAGTTCCGCGCGCGCCCGCCGTACCGCGTGACGGCCCAGACGTACACCGAAGACTACGATGAGGTGAAGCGTCTCGGTGGCGACGACATCACCACACCAAGCGAGCGCACGGCCGACCAAACCGAGATCGCGCTGTTCTGGGTCGAGAGCTCCCCATTGCAGTGGAACCGGATCGCCAGAACCGTCTCCGTCGACAGGGGCCTCGGCCTCTGGAGGAACGCGCGGCTGTTCGGCCTGCTCAATCTTGCCATGGCGGACGGCTACATCGGCTCCTTCGAGACCAAGTACCTCTACAACTTCTGGCGTCCGGTCACGGCCATCCAGAATGCTGATACCGACGGCAACCCGAGCACGGACGTCGACCCGACCTGGACTCCGTTGGTGACGACACCTCCTATCCCTGACCACGACTCGGCACACGCTGTCGAAGGAGGAGCGGCAGCGCAGGTTCTGCGTCGGTTCTTCGGTACCGACACGATCAGCTTCGAGACCTGCAGCTTGACGCTTCCAGCCGGGAGCACGTGCGACGACGCATCGTCGGTGACGCGTTCATACTCGAGCTTCTCTGAGGCGGCGGAAGAGAACGCATTCTCCCGCGTCCTGGTTGGTTTCCATTTCCGTAATGCGAGCGAGGAGGGAGTCAAGCACGGCCGCAGGATCGGCGTTCGTGCCTTCAGGCTGTTCCTTCGTCCTGTGAACTAGGGGGCAGGGAACGTCTCAGCCCGGCAGCACCAGGTCGAGCTCGAGCCACCGTGCCAGATCCTTCAACTCACGATGCACGGCCGCCGTCGCGGTCCTGCTGAACGGCTCGTCCTCGTGGATCGCGTCGACCCGGAGCACTCCGCCCTCGCGATCGGCGGAGGCGTCGACCTTGCCGATCAGGCGGTCGCGATGCAGCACCGGCAAGGCGTAGTAGCCCCACCGCCGTGTGGCCGCCGGCTTGTACATCTCGAGCTGGAAGTCGAAGTCGAACAGCTCGAGGGCGCGCTTGCGATCGTGGATCAGGCGGTCGAACGGCGACAGCAGCGCCGTGCGACCTGAGAACGGACGATTCAGCAACGACGGCTCGACCCGCCACTGGCCCTTGACCCCCTCGACGACGGCGGGCTCACCCGCGTCGCCCACGTCGACCGGCTCCACCGGGCGCCTCGGCCCGCGGGCCCGAGCGATGCCGAGCGCGCGCAACCCCCGCTCGTCCCGGCGGCGCTGAGCCTCATCCGCGGGGATGACGGGGTCGTCCGGGTACACCCGCGACGCCAGATCCCACAGCCGCTCCCGCGCCTGCCGACCGGCGACCGCGACCTCGCCTCGCTGCACCATGAAGGTGAGGAGCTTCTCGACGTTGCGGTTGTTGGTCCATCCGGTCGACCCCCAGGGTGTCACGCACGTGTCCGGCAGCTCGCGCATCGCCAGCGGCCCCGAGCCTTCCAGCCGCGCGAGGATGTCCCGCCGGCACGCGTCGTTGGCCTCGACCCAGTCGCGCAGGTCCTCCTGCCAGTCGCGCAGCTCACCCCGTCCGGGCCAATCCGCCATGTCGGCCCGGTAGAGCGCGATGTCTTCCGCTGGCCGGACCATCGCCTGCAGCTCCACGAGCGTCCGGTTCTCGAGGGCGTCGCGGAGCTCCGCCGGCGAGTACGACGAACCCAGGCGGCTCCATGCGACCAGATCGGCGCTCGGGGCGATCGCCGCGATCGGGTCGAGCTGGAGCAGGCCCAGATGACGCACCAGATCGAGGAGTCCAGCCGGTCGCTCGGCGCCCAGGAGCTGGGCCCGGACCGCGATCCGACGCGCGTCGGTTCGTGAAAGCTGGTGGACGACGTTCACGCTCCGAGGCTAGGGACCCTCCACGTCTTCGTCACGGCGCGAGGCTGGACCGACGTCCGGTCCAGCCAGCCGAGATCCCCTGTCGGACGACACCTGCCAGCCGAAGCCACGCCTGCCCTGCATCGCGCTCATGACGCGCGGTTGACCGGTTCGACAACATCGGGTTAGCCTCAGTGCAACAACCGCGTGTCGCCCGCATTCGGTCGGAGGGGGAGACGATGTGGGTCTGGCGCATGTCGGTGGTCATCGCGCTCGTTGCGGCGTCGCTCGCCCTCCCGTCGACTGCCGTCCAGGCTGCTCCTGGCTTCATCGATGCTCAGGGGACGCAACTCACCCTCGACGGCGAACCCTTCCGCTTCGCGGGCCTGAACGTCTACAACGCCAACAGCGACGGCTGGTGCTGGTTCGAGTACAGCGACGCCGAGTTCGCGCAAGCGCTCACCGACATGGGGCCAGGGGCCAACGTCATCCGGGCCTGGTTCTTCCAGCCACTCGCCACCACGCCGGGTGGTCAGCGCGACTGGACCCGGTTCGATCGGACCCTGCAGATCGCCGGGCAGCACGGGATCCGGGTGATCGTCACGCTCACGGATCAGTGGGGGGAGTGCGGCGCCACGGGTACGAACCCCTTCAAGGATCGGGCGTGGTACGAGGGCGGATACGAGACCGAGATCCTGCCCGACGCGATCGTTCCGTACCGGGACTGGGTCGCCGAGGTCGTCACGCGCTACGAGGACGACCCGAATGTCGCGTTCTGGCAGCTGATCAACGAAGCCGAGGTCGACGAGGTGATCGGCGGCGTCCAGCAGGCATGTCCACCGGGGAACGAACCGGCTGACATCCTGCGCAGCTGGGCCCAGGATGTGGGCGGCCTCGTGAAGTCGATCGACTCGAACCATCTCGTCAGTCTGGGCACGATCGGGAGCGGACAGTGCGGGGCGCAGGGCGCGCAGTACGAGTCAGTGCACGACATCCCCGAGATCGATCTCTGTGAGTACCACGACTATGGGTCGCCGAGCATCGGTATCCCTGGTGATCAGTTCAACGGACTGCAGGTGCGTCTCGACCAGTGCGCTGCGATCGACAAGCCGTTGTTCATCGGTGAGGCGGGCATCGTTCCCGACGACGTCGGGGGAACGCTGCAGGATCGAGCCGATGCCTTCGCCGCGAAGATCGATGCGCAGTTCGACGCCGGGGTGGTGGGATTCCTCGCGTGGGCATGGAGCTCGCTGGGCTCCACGACCGACAACTACGACATCGGCCCGAACGACCCGACGCTCGACGTCTTCGCGGCGTCACAGCTTGAGGTGCGTCCCGAGATGCACGCGCTTGTCCGCAGGAGGCCACCACGCCTGCTTCGTGACGGATACCGGCGCGGCGAAGTGCTGGGGGTACAACGCGTCAGGTCAGCTGGGAGACGGCACCACGATCGACCGTTCCCGCCCAGTTCAAGTGACGGGCCTTGAGAGCGGCGTTGCCGCCATCTCTGCATCCCTGGGTCACACCTGCGCGCTGATGACAGCAGGCGGCGTCAAGTGCTGGGGACTGAACGACTCCGGTCAGATCGGCGACGGCACCACGACCGATCGCCTTACACCGACCGACGTCGAAGGTCTGACCGCCGGTGTCGCGTCGGTCTCCACCGGCAGCTACTACACGTGCGCTCTGACAACGGTCGGCGGCGCCAAGTGCTGGGGGGCGAACTGGCAACGGGCAGCTCGGAGATGGATCAGATTCGAATCGATCCACGCCGGTCGACGTGACGGGCCTGACGAGCGGTGTCGCGGCGATCGGTGGCACTCATGGTGCTGGGGCACACACGTGCGCGTTGACCGAGGCGGGACAGGCGAAATGCTGGGGTCGCAACTGGGAAGGCCAACTCGGCGACGGGGATACATACGCGTACGTGCCAACCGCTGTCGACGTGACCGGTCTTCCCGGCCCGGCTCTGGCGATCTCGCTCGGCATGTGGCAGACCTGCGCGCTGACGCTCGACACGGCGATGAGCTGCTGGGGTGGCAACTTCAACGGTCAGCTCGGAGATGGAACGGTCGTGGAGCGCCACACGCCGACTCCCGTCTCGGGGCTTTCGGGCGGTGTCGCGGCGATCTCCGCGGGACACATGTCGACTTGCGCCGTGACGGTCAGCGGTGAAGCGAAGTGCTGGGGAGCCAACGGCTCGGGTCAACTCGGCGACGGGACCGTGACGGAAAGGCACGCGCCCAATGCAGTCGATGGGCTCTCGAGCGGCGTGGAGAGTGTATCGACGGGATACGAGTTCGCGTGCGCGCTGATGGACTCGGGATCGTCAAATGCTGGGGTTCAAACAACCATGGTCAGCTTGGGAGAGGTTCGATCGGCGGGCAGGCCACCCTGCCGGCGGATGTCGACTTCAATATCTCGACTCCAGAAGCCCCGACGAACGTGCAGGCGACGGCGGGTGACGGCGAGGCCACTGTCGCCTGGTCCCCTCCCAGTTCCGACGGCGGGAGCGCCATCTCGGGCTACACGATCACCTCGGAACCCGACGGGATCAGTGTCAGTGTCGGCCCTGGGGCGACGCAGGCGATCATGCCCGGCCTGACGAACGGCACCTCGTACACATTCACCGTCGTTGCGTCGAACGCCGTCGGTGACAGCGCCGCGTCGGCCCCGTCGAACCCGGTCACACCGCACGCGATCGATCCTCCCACCGCGCCGCGCTCTCCCGTGGCCACCGCGGGCGACCAGAGCGCGACCGTGACGTGGCTCGCACCCACCTCGGACGGCGGCGGCCCGATCGGCAGCTACACCGTGACCTCGCACGTGGGCGGCTTCAGCGAGACCGTTCCGGGCACCGAGCTCAGCGCGATGATCACCGGTCTCACCAACGGCACCGCGTATCGCTTCCGGGTCGTCGCGACCAATGCGGCGGGGGACGGGCCGGCCTCCGTGCTGTCGAACGCGGTGACGCCGCGGGCCGTTCCTGGGGCACCCACGAACGTGACGGCCACGCCTGGTCCGGGCCGGGCGACCGTGTCCTGGACGCCGCCCGCATCGAACGGTGGTGGCGCGATCAACGGCTACATCCTGACGGCCTCCTCCCCATCGGGGAACCTGACGAAGACGGTCGCCGGCGGCACGACCACCACGAACATCACGGGTCTCACGAACGGGGTCACCTATTCGGTCACGGTCGCCGCGAGGAACGTCGTGGGCATCGGGCCTGCCTCGAGTCCGGTCGACGTCACCCCCGCCGGCGTGCCGGGCGCACCGACGGGGGTAACAGCCATCGCTGGGAACGGGAGCGCATCGATCACATGGGTGCCGCCGGCGTCCACGGGCGGAAGTCCGATCACCGGCTACACCGTCACGTCGAACGTCGGTGGCTTCTCGACCACCGTGAGCGGGTCCGAGACCAGCGCGGTGATGAACGGTCTGAGCAACGGGGTCGCGTACCGCTTCCGCGTCTTCGCGACGAACGTCGTCGGCAACGGTCCTGCCTCGGCATATTCGGTCGCAGTCACGCCGCGAGGCGTTCCCGGCCCTCCGACGGGCGTCGCAGCCAACCCGGGGAGCGCGAGCGCGACGGTGAGCTGGACTGCCCCGGCTTCGACCGGTGGCAGCCCGATCACCGCGTACATCGTGACCTCGTCCGGTGGTCAGTCCACGACGGTGCCGGGGACTGCTCGCAGCGCGCTCGTGAGCGGGCTGACCAATGGCGTGGGCTACACCTTCACCGTGGTTGCGCGGAACGCGATCGGCGACGGTCCGCCCGGGACCACGTCTCCGGTCACGCCCTCGTCGTCGGTGACACCGATCGTGTTCAGCTCGAATCGACCCGGCAGCAGCGGCCACGACATCTACGTGATGAGCTCCGACGGGTCCGGGGTCGTTCGCATCGTCGGCCGCGCGGGCCCAGACCTGTCACCCGCGCTCTCGCCCGATGGAACGAAGGTGGTGTTCGCGTCGGGCGCGAACGCGGGGCTCGAGCTCTGGATGGTCAACATCGACGGCAGCGGGCTCACGCAGCTCACCTGCAACACGGTGGCCGACCATGAGCCGGATTGGTCTCCCGACGGCACTCAGATCGTCTTCGTGTCGTTGCGCGACGGGCCCTCCGACTACGAGGTCTATTCGATGGCTCCCCAGCCGTGCGGCTCGGGCACCAGGCTGACGGACAACGCCGCCGCCGACACCGCTCCATCGTTCTCCCCCGATGGGTCGAAGATCGTGTTCTCGTCGGACCTGATCGGCAACCAGGAGATCTGGGTCATGAACGCCGACGGAAGCTCGCAGACCCGGCTGACGACGCGGGCAGGGAGCGACCTGACGCCCCAGTGGTCTCCCGACGGTTCGCGGATCGCGTGGACGGCGTTCCTTCCGGGGAGCAACTACCACGTGTGGGCCATGGATGCGGACGGCCAGAACCTGGTCGACCTCACGGCCGTGACGTTCGGGGACGCGGTCAAGGAGAGCGGTCCGGCATGGTCACCCGATGGCTCGCAGATCCTGGTCTCGAGCACCCGATTCCAGAGCCCGAACTACGACGTCGTGAAGATGCAGGCGGACGGCACCGGCGTGGTCAGGCTCACGTCGGCGGCGGGGAACGACGCCAGCCCCGATTGGTAGACCAGCAGGGTGGCGCTCGGGACCGGTGCTGCGTCACAGGCGTTCTTCCCCGGGGGCTGCGGCGTCCAATATCGCGCGGGCTTCGACCAGGTCCGGCGTGTCGGATGCCTCGGTGAAGGCGTCGAACACCGCGCGCAGCGCCTCGCGCTCCGCCTCCGACGGCTCGCCGGCCGCGCGTCGGAGCTCGGCGAGCCGCGTCGCGGCCCGGAGCTGCCACATGCGGGCACCCGCCGCTTCCGCTGAGTCGAACGCGTGGCGGAACCAACCCTCGGCATCGCCGCGCCCCGGAGCGTCGACGAGGAGGTCGCCCTTGACGAGCGGGAGCTGCGGATACAGCACGTTGTCGCGACCCCGCATGAGCTCGATCGCCTGCTCGATGGGATCAAGCGCCTCCTCCGGCCGGCCCGCCATGCCGAGCCCTCTCGCCCGAACGGAGAGCAGCAGCGGCCAGAACACCGGCGGCGTCGTGAGATCCTGGTAGCGCGCGAAGCCCTGATCGCTGAGCGCCATGCCCTCGTCGGGCCGTCCGGCCGCGGCCCCCGCCACCCCGAGGAAGATCTGAGCCAGCGCCTTCCATACCTGGTAGTCGTGCTCCTCGGCGATCTGCAGCACCTCCGAGGCCCGCTCGTGGACGCGCTGCCAGTCCCGGCGCCACATGTCGAGGAACGCGACGTGGAAGAGCGCGTACGCGGCGCTGTAGGGATGGCCCAGCTCCTCGGCGATCTGCAGCGCGCGGGCACCACGCTCGACCGCCTGATCGGGGCGCCCGATCGACCACAGCACGAACGCCGACGTCGTGTAGGGCACGATGCCGGGGCTCGCTCCCAGCCGCAGCCGGCCCGAGGCGCGCTGACCGGGATCGAAGAGCCCGATCGCCCGGTCGAGGTGCGCGAGCCCCTCGTCCACCCGTCCGAGCGACACGAGGTTCGTGCCGATCCGCAGGTGCCCCTCGGCCTGGAGCGTTGCGTCCTGCTGGCTGCTCGGCGAGGTCGAGGAGCTGGCGCCCCACCGCGATGCCCTTGTCGAACTCGCCCCGGTACAGGTGGAAGCTCGCCAGGCTCCGCAGCAGCGGAAGCGCCTCCACGGGGGCGCCCGTCTCATCCAGCTGGGCGAGCGCGCTCGCGTAGGTCTCCTCGACCTCCGGGGTGTAGCCGCGGATCGCCATGAGCCCTCGCGCGAGGCTCGTGCGCAGGGTGATCTCCTCCAGGGCACGGTCGACCGTCGGCGGCGACGTCGACAGCACGTCGAGCAGGTCGTTCGCGAGCTCGACCGCCCCGTGATACCAACCCCGGTCGTCGTGCAGCGCCCACAGCGCGTCGAGCATCGCGTCGAGCCGTCCGAGGTCGCCGGCCTCGACCCAGGTGCGCCAGGCCTCGCGCAGGTTGCCGAGGTCGGCTTCCAGCTCGGCGAGGGCCGAGGCTCGGTCGGGCCCCGAGAGCCGTGCGCGACGTTCGTGCGCCATGTCGGCGTAGTACTCGGCGTGGGCCCGACGCACCACGTCGAGCAGCTCCGGCTCCTCGTCCAACCGCTCGGCCGCGTAGTCGCGGATCGTCCGGAGCATCGCGAGCCGCCGGTGACCGTCCTCGTCGAGGCTCCGGACGAGGCTCTTGTCGACGAGGGAGACGAGGCGATCGAGCATCGCGGTGCCGTCGAGGCCGTCGAGCCGGGCGGCGACCGCCTCCACCGCGTCGATGCGTGCGGAGTCGAAGACCGAGAAGAGCCGGAAGATCGACCGCTCGTCGTCGTCGAGCAGCCGCTCGCTCCACTCGATCGTGCTTCGCAACGTCTGCTGGCGCGCCGGGAGATCGCGGGTGCCCGCACCCAGTACGCCGACGTGCTCGCGAAGCCGGTCCCGGAGCTCGTGCGGCGAGAACAGCGCGAGGCGCGCGGTCGCGAGCTCGATCGCGAGCGGCAGGCCGTCGAGCCGGCCGCAGATCTCGGCGACGGCCGAGGCGTCGTCCTCGGTCAGCTCGAACCCTGGACGCACGTCGCGCGCTCGCTCGACGAACAACCGCCCGGCCTCCGAACCGGCCACGGCCGCACGGGGGGCGATACCAGGCCGCGGGAGCCCGAGCGGAGGCACCTGGACGAGGCGCTCGCCTCGGACCCGCAGGGCCTCCCTCGTCGTCACGACGATCTTGAGGTCACGGCATGCCTGCAGCAGCTCGGCCACACCCGCTGCCACGTCGGTCACCTGCTCGAGGTTGTCGAGGACGAGCAGCATGCGTCGAGGCGCGAGGTGGTCCCGCAGCGTCGCGAGGGCCTCGGCCGAGCCATCGCCGACGGCCCCGAGGGCTCGGACGATCGCGTCGAACGCCGCGTCGGCGTCCCGCACCGGAGCGAGGTCGACGAAGTAGAGGCCGTCGGTCCACCGGTCGGCCTGCTCGGCGGCGGCCTGCAGCGCGAGCCGGGTCTTGCCGATGCCACCCGGTCCGACCAGGGTCACCAGGCGCACGGCGGGATCGGCGAGCAGGTCGCCGATCGCTTGGAGCTCCGCGTCACGCCCCACGAACGCCGACGTCTGCGTCGGCAGGTTCGTGGGGCGACCGGTCAGCGTCGACAGCGGCGGGAATTCGCGCTGGAGCTCGGGATGGGTGACCTGGAATATCCGTTCCGGCTGCAGCAGGTCCTTCAGCCGGTGCTCACCGAGGTCGGCCAGCGACACCTCCGCCGGCAGGGCACGCTCGGTGAGCTGGGCGGCGCTCGCCGAGAGGAGCACCTGGCCGCCGTGGCCGGCGGCAGCGACCCTGGCGGCGCGGTGCACGTCCACCCCGACGTAGGACCCGCCGCCGATCCGGCCTTCTCCCGTATGCAGGCCCATCCGCACCCGGATGCGCCCGCTCTCGGGCCAGGGATGCCGCTCGAGAGCCACCTGCGCGTCGACCGCCGCGCGCAACGCCTCCGGCGCCGCGGGGAAGACGACGAAGAAGGAGTCGCCCTCGGTGCCGACGACCAGTCCCCCGTTGGCCTGCACGGCCGACCGCACGATGCCGTGGTGCCGTTCGAGGAGCTCCGGATAGGCGTCGCCGAAGCGCTGCACCAGGCGTGTGCTCCCCTCGATGTCGCTGAACAGGAACGTCACGGTTCCCGTCGGGAGCGAGGTCGCGTCGAGCACGGGTTCATCATGGCCCACGATGGCCGCCATGACGTCACCCGCAGCGACGACGGCGGCTGCAGCGACCCGTGCTCGGCAGGGCCAAGCGAGCCTCTCCGCGACGGCGGGCGTCCCCACGACGGGGGCGCGCACGAACCGGCTCATCGTTCGTTTTCGAAGGGGTCGGCGGCGGCGGGTGCGGCACGAGGTTCACAGGGCCGTCGAAGGAGTGCCAGCAGATCGAGTAGTTGGGACGCCGCGTCATCGCGACGTCGTCGCGGAGACACTCCGTGCTGGGCGGCGACGACGCGAACCCGGCCAGCGTCCCCGGCCGCGGACATGACACGAGCTCGACCCACCCCCGTGCGGGATACCGCAGACGATCACGATGTCGGGGATCGCGCTCACCTCGCGGTCGGGAGGTCGATTGATCGCCGACTCGGGCGACGGCTGCGTGACCTCGGGCGAGGACTGACCCCCGAGGACGCGGCGGTCGTGCTCGCGCTGGTCCGACGGCTCCAGCGCGAAGGCTGAAACTCTTCGCCGGACCGATCGCCGTCGACCCTTACCGCGGTTCGTAGGCGGGGGCCACGGCCACCATGGCCTCGGCCGGCATGTCCGTGATGTTGCGCAGCTCGTATGACGTGCCCTCGGGCACGTAGAAGCCGTCGTCGGCATGCAGCTCGAACCACCGCTGTCCCGCAGCGTTCGGTGCCTCGGTCAGCAATACGTTCACCGAGCCAGCGAGCACGTGCATGGCGGCATCGCCACCGTGACGGCGCGCGTCGGTGCACCCGCCGGGCCGCAGCACGACCCGTTCGGCCGTGAGGTGCTCGGTGCTGACGTACGTCCGCACCAGCGCGCCGGTCCCCTCCAAGCGATCGAGCATGTCTCGGTCACCGAGGACTTGCAGCCGGGCGTCGGCCGCACGCTCCGTGGCAGCCATCGGCCAGCGGCCGACGTATCGGTCGTCGCGATAGTGCACCTCGCCGAGCAGCTCCTTCGTGCGCGCATACGCGCTCGAGGCGCCCGTCGCCGGCGGAGGTGCGAAGAACTCCAGCACCCGCAGCTGCTCGTCGCCGAAGCTCATCGCGTGATGCCAGGTATCGCGCCGGAAGAAGACCGCCTCGTCACGGTCGACGCGTCGCACCTCGCCGTGCTCCGGGTCGGCGATCACCATCGTGCCCGAGAGCACGTAGAGCAGCTCGTCGGCGGCGAACACCGTGCGGAACTGATCGGAGTGCGTGAATCGAGCGCCCGGCGACAGCGCGAAGACGAGGTGGTGGATCTTGTCGCTCGAGACGTAGATCCAGTCGGGCACTCGACCGGCCTCGTCGTCCCCCCAGAGGTGGAGCCGGGCGCTCGCGTACGGTATCGCGGTCGCCTCGTCGAAGGTCGGACGCGGCGACGATGCGGGAGCGGCGGCCGGGACATCCTCGCCTGCCGGTCGCCCTCCGTGCGGGTTTC